>OY761475.2:0-1462500 GCA_963664545.2 Vicinamibacterales bacterium
GGTGATGTGTAGCTGTTCCATCTGGGCATCGGTGACCTTGATGCCGGTCTTGTAGACTTTCTTCACCAAGTGCGCGCGCACGCGGAGTCCGGCCGCCGTGCGTGTGGTGCGCAGGTATTTCAAGATGGTCTCGTAGCTGTCCAGTGGGCGGCCCGCCCAATTCCTGCTGATCTCAGAGAACAGGCGGTGGTCGATGGGATTCCACTTGGACGCGGCCGTGGGGTAGTGGGCGACGGTGACGCGCAGTCCATGACGGTTGCAGAGGCGATGCTGCAGCTGGAACTTCCAGGCTCGCGGCCGGCAACCGTTGCTGCCGCCGCTGTCGGCGAGGATCTGCAGCGTGGCGGCCTCGGGATAGCGTTTGCGGCCCTCGGTGCGCCACCACTTCTCGATGCAGTCGACGGCGAACGCCGGAGTGTCGGCGGTGGTGCCGACGAAGACGGTTCCGGTATTGGCCTGCAGGTCGTAGATTCCGTAGGGGATGGCGCGGCCCTCGGCGTCGGAGGGGAAGTCGTGATCGCGCACCAGTTCGGGGGCGCGGTCCCATTTGGCGCCGGCGTTCTTGAACGCGCCGACGAGCTCCTTCTTCTTGGTGTCGACGCTGATGACCGGGGTGTTCTCGGCGGCGCAGCGCTCGCGGAGCGCCGTGATGCACTGGAATTGGTCGTCGCGGTTCGGATGGGAGGTGCCGGCGAGCTTCTTGTGGTTGACACGCAGCGAGAAGCCCAGGGCCTTGAGGAGCCGCGCGACGGTCCGAGCGCAGATGTCGATACCGAGTGCGCCGAGTTCGGCGGCGATCTTGGCGGTCGTACGGCGCGTCCATTTCAACCCGCTGAGCGGGTCGCCGGCCGTCTCGTGCGCCATCAGGGCTTCGAGGCGGGCGATGACTTCCGGCGTTTTTTTTCCGGCGCTATGCAGAGCTCTGCATAGGGACGGCTATGCGGAGTTCGGGACTATGCTGAGTCGGTTGAGGCGTTCAACTTCAAGTGCCTGTTGAAGCGGGGGTTGCGTGAGCTGACCGGTTCCCAGGACTCCGCATAGTTGAGATGCTCTCGTCCGGCCTGATTGGCCGGAAAGGAGCATCCCATGACCGTTCACGGCCCGTGGACCCTCGACCGTCTGGTCGAGGCGTACACGCACCACCAACGACGTACGCGCGGCTTGCGTCCTCAGACCTTGCGCAACCGCGCTTGGTTCGCCCGGACGCTCGTCCGGGCCACTCTCGGTACGGACCCGATCGAGCCCAGCCGCCTTACGCCGGCCGACGTGGCGACATTCATCACGTCGCTACGGCACCGGTTCTCGCCGGGGTCGATGCGGACCGTGCTGTCGACGTTGCGACCGTTCTTCCGGTTCCTGCGCTTCGAGGGATTCTGCGGCGACGCGCTCGAGGCGGCTCTCCCGACCGTGGCCCATTGGCGGCTTGCGACGCTGCCGCGTTCCCTGACCGAGCAGCAAGTCGAGCAGGTGCTCGCGTCGTTCGACGCCCCCACCCCGTGCGGGCAACGGGACCGGACGATCGTGCAGTGCCTGGCGACCCTGGGGCTGCGGCCCGGCGAAGTGGCCGACCTGTGTCTGGACGACATCAACTGGCGCGACGGCACCATTCAGATCCGCGCCCGGAAGAACCGGCGGGGCGCCATGCTGCCGCTGCCGAGCGTGCTGGGGCAGGCGCTGGTCGCCTACCTCAGCGGAGGGCGGCCGGCGACCAGCGAACGCCGGGTGTTCGTGCAGCACCTGGGAGCGCGTCGCGGCGAGCCGCTCTCGAGTCCTGCCGTCTCAGCCGCCGTGGTCCGCGCCCTTCGCCGCGCGGCGGTCGACACGCCGCTCGCCGGCCCCTACGTCTTCCGGCACACAGTGGCCAGCCGCATGGTGCAAGAGGGAGCCAGCCTCAAGGAAGTCGCTGACGTCCTCGGCCATCGCAGCCTCGACACCACGATGGTCTACGCCAAGCTCGATCTGCCGAGGTTGCACGAGGTCGCGCTCCCCTGGCCGGAGGTGCTCCGATGACGCCCCCGAGCTTCAATCATCTGGTCGACGAGTACCTCACCGCGCGCCGCGGACTGGGCTTCCACCTCGGAACGGCCGAGGGGTTGCTGCGAAACTTCGCCAGCCATGCAGACGGGATCGGACACATCGGGCCCGTGACAATCGAGCTCGCGGTCCAGTGGGCACGATCCTCACGGTCCAGCAATCCGGCCCAGGCCGCACGGCGGTTGGCCGTCGTGCGGCAGTTCGCCCGGTATCGCGCGATCTTCGACCCGGCTACCGAAGTGCCGCCGGTCGGGCTCCTGGGACGCATCCCGCGCCGCTCGCCGCCCCACATCTACAGCGAGACGGAGATGGCTGCACTCCTGCAGCAGGCGGGCCGCTTGGCGCCCCGAAACGGGCTGCGACCCGCCACCTATGTCGCCTACTTCGCGCTGCTGGCCTCAACCGGTCTGCGGCTCTCCGAAGCCTGCCGCCTCACGACCGACGACGTCGACCTCGTCAACGGCATCCTCACCATCCGCGAGACCAAGTTCCGCAAGTCCCGACTCGTCCCGCTCCATCCGACCACGACCCAGGCGCTGACCCGCTACGCCGACCGGCGCGACGCGTGTCGTGCCGCACCTCGGTCCAACTACTTCTTCCGCACCGAGCAAGCACCCCGACTCACGGGCACCGCCGTAGGGAAGACGTTCCGCCGGATCAGGCAGCGTCTGGACTGGATCGGGCACGGCCGCACCCACCAACCGCGCATCCACGACCTGCGACACACCTTCGTCGTGCGCCGGCTGTTGCGCTGGTACCAAGAGGGTGCCGATGTCGATCACAAAATCCTGGCTCTCGCCACCTACCTCGGCCACGGCAGGGTCGCCGACACCTACTGGTACTGCACCGCCGTCCCCGAGTTGCTCGCCAGCACCGGACAGCGTTTCGAACGCTTCGCCCATCAAGCGTCGGAGCGCCCGTCATGACCTCCGTCGAGCGGGCGTTCCCCGCACTCCTACAAGAGTTCTTTCACCGGCGCCTCATCGCGCAACGGGGTGCCAGCACGCACACGATCGCCAGCTACCGCGACACCTTCACGTTGTTCCTCGGGTACGCCGCAGAGCGCACCGGACGCACCCCCTCGGCGCTGACCCTCTCGGATCTCGACGCGCCCGTGGTCCTCGACTTCCTCGACCATCTCGAGACCGAACGCGGCAACTCTGCGCGCACCCGCAACCTCCGGCTCACCGCCATCCGGTCCTTCATGCGCTACGCCTCGCTGCGCGAGCCATCCCTGCTGCCCGTCGCGCAACGCGTCCTCGCGATTCCCGTCAAGCGCTTCGACCGGCCCGTCCTCGGCTACCTGTCCCGCGACGAGACCACCGCGATCATCGACGCGCCCGACAGGTCCACCTGGAGCGGGCAGCGCGACGCCGTCCTCTTCGCCGTGCTCTACAACACCGGTGCCCGCGTCTCCGAGATCATCCGGCTGCACGTCGCCGATGTGCTCCTCGACCGGGCGTCCTCGCTGCTTCTCCACGGCAAGGGACGCAAGGAGCGTGTCGTCCCGCTCTGGAAGAGCACCGCGGCGCAACTGCGCAGGTGGCTCCCCCGAATCGATGGAGACCCCGACGCCCCCGTGTTCCCCAATCGCGCGGGCAAGCCCCTCTCGCGGTCTGGGGTCGAGCATCAACTGCGCGTTGCCTGCCGAAAGGCCGCCGAGCGTCACCCGTCGCTCGCGACGCGGCGGGTCTCGCCCCACACGCTGCGCCACACGACCGCAATGCATCTCCTCCAGTCCGGAGTCGACATCACCGTCATCGCTCTCTGGCTCGGCCACGAGGACACCGCCACCACCCACCAGTACGTCGAAGCCGACCTCGCCATGAAGGAGGCGGCACTCCGGCGCGTCGACGATCCCGCACCTCAGCCATTCCGCTTCACCGCCACCGACCGGCTCCTCGACTTCCTGGAAGCCCTCTGACTATGCGGAGTACCGCTCCACGCAATCGTCCGTGTTCCCGCGGGCCGCCGAACCAAACTCAGCATAGTCCCGAACTCCGCATAGCCGTCGGCCGCCGCCCGCCCCCCGCGCGGCGCACCCGGTCGACCTCGACGTCGTGCTCGACGAGCTCCCGTCGTCCGGTCGCGACCGTGGAGGGGTCGATGCCGAGCAGGGTCGCGACACGCCGGTCGCCGCCCCAGCCGCACTGGAGCGATTCGAGGCCGGCGAACAGACGCCGCTGCCGTTCATCGAGCAGGCTGGCGAACAACACGATGGCGGCGCGCAACTCGGCGGGCATCAGCTCGGCATCGGGCAGGGGCCGTACGAGTCCGGGCGTGGCCAGCAACAGGCGCCGGGCCCGCAGTTGCCGTGCCTGTTGCGTGCGGTCGGCCGCGCAGTAGAGGAACTGGCCGGCGAGCTTGTGCCGCGTCAGGCGCCCGTCGCGGACGAGCTTGCGCAACGCGTCCTGGGCGCCGACATGGAGCAGGGTGTCGAGCTCCTCGCCGAAATGCCCTGCCTGTGCCTGGTCGACGAACGACTCGGCGGTGGCGACCAGGGTGCCGGCGCGGGAGAACCGGACGCCGCCGAACGCCCACAGTCCGAGCTCGTCGAAGTCGGCGAGTGCGTATTCCGGTGCAAACCGATCACTGATTCCGGTGCAAACCGATCACTGATTCCGGTGCAAACCGATCACCGATTCCGGTCCAAACCGATCACCCCCCGTCGGAGCTGAGCGGCGCGGGACGACCCGCCGGCCGTGAGACCCTTCCTGCTTTTCAGGAGGGACGAACGCTGGCGAACAGGAGGTTGTCCATGCGCAAGATTCGAGATGTGCTGCGGCTGTACTTCACGGCCGCGCTGAGCGTCCGAGCCATCGCCCGCAGCCTGGGGACGTCGCCGTCGACGGTGGGCGAGTACCTGCGCCGCGCCAAGGTGGCGGGGCTGAGTTGGCCCGTGCCCGAGTCGGTCGACGACGCCGGACTGGAGCGTCGGCTGTTTCCGGCGCCGCCGCCGAGCCGCGCGGAGCGGCCGCTGCCGGACTGGAGCGAGGTGCACCGGGAGTTGCGGCGCAAGAGCGTGACGCTGGCGCTGCTGTGGCAGGAGTACAAGGAGAGCCACCCCGAGGGGCTGCAGTACAGTTGGTTCTGCGAGCAGTACCGCGCCTGGGCCGGGAAGCTCGACCTGGTGATGCGCCAGGACCACCGGGCCGGCGAGAAGCTGTTCGTCGACTACGCCGGGCAGACGGTGCCGGTGGTCGACCGCGAGACCGGCGACGTGCGGCAGGCGCAGGTCTTCGTGGCGGTCCTCGGGGCCTCGAGCTACACCTTCGCCGAGGCGACGTGGACGCAGACCCTGCCGGACTGGACGGCGTCGCACGTGCGCGCCTTCGAGTTCTACGGCGGGTGCCCCGAGCTCGTGATCCCCGACAACCTGCGCCCGGGGGTCAGCCACGCCCACCGCTACGAGCCGGACCTGAACCCGACCTATCACGACCTCGCCCGCCACTACGGCGTGGCGGTGCTACCCGCGCGGGTGCGACGGCCCAGGGACAAGGCGAAGGCGGAGGTGGCCGTTCAAGTGGTCGAGCGGTGGATCCTCGCGGCCCTCCGCCACCGCACGTTCTTCTCGCTGGCCGAGCTCAACGCGGCGGTCGCCGGGCTGCTCGAACGGCTCAACACCCGGCCGTTCCGCAAGCTTCCGGGGTCGCGGCGCTCGCAGTTCGAGCAGCTCGACCGGCCGGCGCTGCGCCCGCTGCCCGACAGTCCCTACGTCTTCGCCGAGTGGAAGGCCGTCCGGGTGGCCGCCGACTACCACGTGGAGGTCGACGGGCACTACTACTCGGTCCCGCACGCGCTGGTCCGGCGCCAGCTCGACGTCCGGCTGACGGCCCGCACCGTCGAGTGCCTCCACCGCGGGCAGCGCGTCGCCAGCCACGTCCGCTCGCCCCACCGGGGCCGCCACACCACCGCGGCCGAGCACAGGCCCGAGAAGCACCGCCGGATGGGCGACTGGACGCCCGACCGCTTCATCGACTGGGCCCAGCAGATCGGACCTGACACCGCCGCCCTGGTCGCCGCCGTGCTCGCCCGGCGGCATCCCCAGCAGGCCCACCGCTCCTGCCTCGGGCTCCAGCGCCTGGCCAAGTGCTACGGCGCCGCCCGCTTCGAAGCGGCCGCCGCGCGGGCGCTGGCCGTCGACAGCTGCAGCTACCGCGGCGTCGAATCGATCCTCCGCCACCGGCTCGACGAGGCCCCCGCCGGGCCGCCCGAACCCGCCGAGCCCGTCGACCACGACAACATCCGCGGCGCGCTCTACTACCGGTGACGCCGGAAAGGACTCCGATGCTGACTCATCCGACCGTCGACAAGCTTCTGCAACTCCGCTGCGCCGGGATGGCCAGGGCCCTCGCCGAGCAGCTCGACGCCCCCGAGGTCGAGGCCCTCTCGTTCGAGGAGCGGCTCGGCCTGCTCGCCGACCGCGAGCTCACCGAGCGCCACTCGCGCCAGCTCGCCAACCGGCTGCGCCGCGCCAGGCTCAAGCACGACGCCTGCATCGAGGACATCGACTTCCGACACCGCCGCGGCCTCGACCGCCAGCTCGTCCTCGCCCTCGCCGACGGGCGCTGGGTCCGCGAGCACCTCAACGTCCTCATCTCCGGACCGACCGGCATCGGCAAGAGCTGGCTCGCCTGCGCCCTCGCCCACGGCGCCTGCCGCCACGGCCACAGCGCGCTCTACGTGCGCGTGTCCCGGCTGTTGAGCGAACTGGCCACCGCGCGCGCCGACGGACGCTACCCGAGGCGGCTCGAGTCGCTCGCCAAGACCGAGGTCCTGGTGATGGACGACTGGGGGCTGACGCCGTTCAGCGCGGAGAACCGCCTCGACTTGCTCGAGGTGCTCGAGGACCGCCACGGCGTGCGCTCGACCGTCGTGACCAGCCAGCTCCCGGTCGACAAGTGGCATGACGTCGTCGGCGACCCGACCCTCGGCGACGCGATTCTCGACCGGCTCGTGCACAACGCCTACAAGCTCGACCTGAAGGGCGACTCGATGCGCAAGCGGCGCCGGCCCCCGACCCGAGCCGGGAGCCCGGACTCATGACCGGCGTCCCGCGCTGTTTGGCGACGGCCGACGGCCGGCCGGACAACCCGGACCGCCTCCGTCCCGCCCGGGACCCGTCACGCGGGTCCGGGCGGGGCACGGGGCCGCGCCGAGCCCCGTGCCCCCGTGTCCGTGCCCCGCGTGTTTCGCCCGAAGCGGAACATCGATTCCGGCCGAAGTGGAACACCGATTCCGGGATGTGGAACATCCATTCCGGGGGAAGTGGAACGCCGTTACGTAACGGTGTGGGGAGGGTCTTGTGGCGTTGACGAACGCGGAGCGCCAGGCGCGCTACCGGGAGCGGCGGCAGGCCGGCGAGTCCCGGGTCCGATACCGCCGGCCTGCGGACCGGCGGTCGCGGCCACAGCAGTGGGACGACGCGGTGCGGACGCTCCTGGCGCTGCAGGACCAGTACCGGGAGTGGCGGGACGCGTTGCCGGAATCCCTCGCCGGGTCCGCGACCGCGGCGTTGCTCGAACAGGTCTGCGAACTGGACCTGTCGGTGCTGGAGGGTGTCGATCTGCCCAGGGGCTTCGGGCGTGACGGCTAGACCGCCGGCGACAGCCTCGGGTTGGCGGCCAGGAACCGGCACCGGGCACCGGCATCCGGAGGCCGTCGGTGCCCGCGGGGTCGGCGTCCCTCATTTCCGACCCGCCCCCGGGACACGCGGCGGCTTGTCGGGAGGTCCGGGGCGCGTAGCTGCGGGACGGCCGGCGTGTCAACGCGCTGCGCGCGTCCTCCGCTACGCTGCGGCCCTCCGGGTGACACGCCGCCCGCCCCGCGGCTCGGATGGCAGTTATGGGCCTTGCGGCCCGGCCTGGACGGGGCGTCCCGGCCGTCCACGACGCGCTGAACACCGAGCCTTCGCGGCGTTCAGTCCCGGTCGACACGAACACCAACGTCCACGACTCGACACGAAGAGAGACTCCATGCGATAACCCCACTGACCGGCGGCGAGAAGAACCGAGAGAACCGCGAATCATGATTCAGGTCCCGGGTCGCCCGCTCCGACGGGTGATCGGTTTCGGCCGGAATGGGTGATCGATTTCAACCGGAATGAGTGATCGGTTTCGGCCGGAATGGGTGATCGATTTCACCGGAATGCGCAGCGAGTTCGTCGAGGGTGTAGTAGCGGCCGCGATGCGAGTAGCTGGTGCGGGCGGCGAGGTCCTTGAGCTTGCGGAACGCGGTGCGCCGGGCGCGGGTTCCGAGCGCCGCCATGACCTCGGGCAGCGAGGCGATGGTCTGCTTGCGGAGCAGGGCGAGGATTGAGTCGGCGGAGAACTCGGGTGGTCTCATTCTGGCACCATTACGGCTCTAGATTCCGTAATGATGCCAGAACCCGGCGCTGGGCACCACCCAAAATCCGGGAGAACAGCCTAGTTCTACTGACGGCTCGGCAGGAGATTCTGGCGGGGGACGGGTCTGATTTCAGCGCTACTACAGGCGGTTATAGGGACTTATTCTTGCGCCGGCCCTAAGTCCGGATAGCCATCTCCGCATCCCGGTGCACAGGCGGTAAGGTAACGCATGTCACCGTAGTGAACATATCCCGTAATACGTTCCACGAAGGCGCGTACACTATCAAGAAATCGCCAACGCGGGACGACGTGGGTTAGCCCATCAAGCATCTTTCCTAGAAACCACATACCGTCGCCAACTGGAATTCGCGGAACGGCATCACTAGCATTCACGATGCGGTAGATCGGAGTCTTAAACACCCTAGACAGTTCGCGATCTCCCACCCGCGGACTACCAAAAGTGTAGCAGGCCGCCAGATACTCAGCCGGTAGAAACCGCGTGGCCACTACTGCCAGGGCTCCTCCAAGAGAATGGCCCGTCACAAACAATCGCACGGTCCTCCCGCTTTCGACTTCTTGCTTGATGGTGGCTTCGATCTTCTCCCTAACCTGTTCGTACGCATCTAGAAATCCCGAGTGAATCCGTCCTGTTCTTCCCTCAACAGTCTTCATCGCAATGCGCAGGTCTGTTTTCCAATCACTGAGTTTTTTCTCGGTCCCGCGAAAAACTAGAACTGTCATGCTGTTCACGCCCTCACCCACCTCGCGCCGAGCCATGAACCCCTGTGTTTCACCAGCGCTAAAAGTGCACAGCAACTCGAGTTTCGCATATCGCAAAATCTTCCCTAATCGTATCTCGCCACCAATCGCCGTAGACTCGTCTCCATCACCACCCAAGAGCGGCTCCACCGCGCGTGAGACATCCTGCCTTGTCCTGCCTACGGCCGTCGCGAAGTCAGCGATAAGGCCGTCCACGGCGGTCTCCTCGAACCTCAAGTACGCGAGTTCACTCAGTGCCGCCAGAAACCAAGCTGTGCGATCGGAATACCCGACCCGCTGCAAGGGTTGCTGCCACAGCTCTTGCGGTTCAAAAATGCGCCCGTTGGTCACATCGCCTCCTTCCCCGCCTGCTCCGAAACATGGGGCTCTAGGTTACACCTAGTGTCGTGTGCGCGCAAGGGTCGTAGCCCGTCTGGCGGTGGCGGGCCACGACTTGGTCGGGGTCGCGACGGTCGCTCGTTTGGGTGTCGGACCGGGGCGACACGACGGGCATACGGTGCGCGCATCGGGGAAAATGCCGGATGGGCCGGACGCCAGCACCGCCCCGCGGGGCCTCCGTCCACGACAACCCGCCTGCTGGCGGCGTGGACGCGCTCAAACGCTTCGCGACGGCCCGCAACCACCGACGCGCGGCTCAAGGACCGTTCGTCGGAGGATGGCGGTTGGAAGCCGCGGGTTCGGCAGGCCGTCCAGCCGAGGACACGCTTCCGCCAGCCGCGGGAGGTGAGGGACCGCCCACTTCGCGTCCTTCGTCCGCCCAGTAGGCGATTCTGCGCTCCGACACCGCCTTCTACTCCGCGGCCGACATCGGCCGGCGCTTCCTCGGCGCCCTGGCAGCGAACTTGCTCTCTGCGTTCGCCGCCGTGGCCGTCCTCGACCTGGAGGAGCGCCGCGCCCGTGCCGGCGGCACGGTGGACGCTCCGAGGGGCTGCTCGACGTCGTCAGCGCCTTGATCTCAACCTGGAGATGCTCGCTACACCGACATGAGTGTCATCGCACAGGCCTGTCGCGGGTCGCGAAGCCGAGAGGAGGGTAGTGGTCCTGCGACGAGTCTGTCGATCGCGGAGCGGCTGACGCGCGGCGGCGCTCCAGTCCGGCAGCCGCCGCGCCGCGTGGCTCGGCGGCACCACGGGGAAACAGCCGGTGCTAGAGGCGAGCGTCGTCAACCGACTCGGGCAGCGGGCCGCAGGTGCCCCGCCTTCAAGTCCTTGCCGCCGATGGCGTGCGGCAGGTCAGCACACCTCCTGGCCCGCGCGGGTGAAGATGAGCTGGGGGATTCTCGGTCACCGCGCCCGACGCGCCGTCGATTGGTGCGGGGCGCTCCCCAGCGACGCGTCGCAGACGTTGATTGACCCGCAGCGCGCCGAAGGTGGTCGCGCCGCCCCCGAGGTATCGCTGGCGAACGAGGACCACGGCAGCGGACAGACGTTGCGGATCACCGACGGTTCCCCGGTCATGACGCCGCCGACCACGGTCCGGATCCGGATCTCGTCGGCCCGGGGCCCGTCGCCGACGACGGAGCCGCCCGAGTCGGAGCCGCCGCGCCCGCGCGTCGACGGGGTGGCCGTCGCGTGCGTCGACGTGCACGGCCCGTCGAGGGTCGCGGGCAGCCCCCCATCCCCCCCCAAGGCAATTCAGGTTAGGCTGTCACGTAGGCTGTCAACGGGCTTATTGGCCTCCGGTCGACCACTTCAAGTTGTCAATGAATACGGGGGTATTCAGGCAAAGAGGGCTCCGGTGACAACCCCTTTGTAGTAGTGGTTGACCATCGCGGTCGAGTCGGCCAGCCACGGGTAGGCGGCGCCGGTGGCGGGGTCGTGGCGGCGCTCGGTGCGCACCACCCGCGCCTTCTCCTGGGCCTTGCCGATGTAGAGGACGCCCTCGCCGCCCGGCCAGTCGCGGAGGCGCTCCCGCGTCCGGTCGTCCTTGCGCTCGCCGCGCCGGAACGTGACGATGGAGATGCCGTTGCGCTCCGCGTAGCGCTCGACCGCCGCGACGAAGCGCCGGGTCATGGGGGCCATCAGGGCCGAGGACGGCACGGCCGCGCCCCGCATCTTGCGGAAGAGAAGTACGCCGCCCCGGCGGCCCTCTGGAGCAGGGGCACGTAGACGTTGAGGTACATCCGGTCGATGCACTCCAGGGTCAGGGTCGTGTGCTCGGCCAACACCTCGGCGACGGAACGTGCTACCCTTCATGGTCGGACTCCGGTCGATGGGCTCCTCACAGGCCAGTTTACGGCCATCCTCGCCCTAGGGCGACCATGAAGGCGGCCTTCGGGCCGCGGCTGGAGCAGCGGCCGGGGTCCGCTTCCACCGTCAGCACGCGCCGAGGCCTAAATGCCTCGTCGGTCTGAGGCGGAGCCTCGCTAGCTCTAGCCGGTCACGACGCGCATCACGTGCGTCGATCAGGCGCTCGGATCCCCGTCACCGCTCGCAGACGAGTTCCCGAGGCCCCTCACGGTGCTCCAGATCACGCAATCGAATCCGCCCCGAACTGATCACCATGTTTCAACAGGTTGAACTCGTCCTGAACGATCGTGTTACCGACGGAGGTCGTCTTCATCCGCAGCCGATCGTGTGGGGCCGCAGCCGTCAGGAACCCGGCCACATCCTGAACCGGAAGCCCGAGGAGCTCACCGGCGGTCCAGTCCTGCGACAGGACGTCGCCGACACCCCAGCGGAGGTCCACACGCCCGTTCTGGAAGATGACATCGGGGATCCGGGGACCGAAGAGAACATTGCCGCCCAGCCCCCCGATCGCGACGCTCGTGGCGCGTCCCTCGCTACACCCGACGATCAGGACCAGTAGGCGATTCCGACCCAGAAGGTATGCACTCTGCCCGCGCTCGTCGGAGAACTCGTCCACCATGACGTCCTGGATGACCCACCGGCTGGTGGTTGATGGCACTCGGGGCAGCGCTGCAACGGCGTTGGCCGCCAGATCACGGCTGAGGGTCAGGAGCCCCGACTGGGCACCGGCCGGGCCTGCCATCGCCAACGCCGCAACCGCCGTTACCATGAGTCTACGCATTCTGATCTCCCGCCGCCGAACATGCTCCGCCCCGTCCAGCGGGAGCGCCGGTATCGCGGTGAACGCATCCGCTGATCTAGCCACAAACGGCCTCGCTGATGACCTTGGGCGGATCAGTATTGCGACAGGGTCTGCCGGAGACGGTCGGTCACGTCGACAACTCCGGGCTCGATCCACACGTCGTCCTGCAGCATGAAGCGGTCGCTGTTGGTGTGGCGGACGTGGGTGGAACGCCGACGGACGATGTCGACCGGAATCAGCGCCGCCCGCGCAACGCTGTAGAGATCGTCGAACAGAACGGCAGCCAGGACATCGAACCCGTGATCGCGAATCGCCGACAACTGACGTGACGGGTTGCCGATTGTGAGGCGCCGGCCCTTGATCCGGTAACGCCGGTCATCCTCGCTGATCGCGTTGAACCTCGTCTCGGAGCTCGGCCGCCGCCAGCCGTAGGCGGCACAGAACAGGTAGTCAGCGAGTTCAGCGGTCACGTTGTTCTCCGAGCGCAGGACCCCACGCTCACGCAACGCCTCGAGGAGCGCTACGTGCAAGCCAAGGAGCTCCGAGACCGGCCTGTCCTTCAGATTCGTGGCCAATTTCACTCCGAGGTAAGTCGGCACTCGGCCGGACGCAACGATCAACCTGCACACCGAGCCGCGCGTCCCGTCTGATAGACTCGGACCCGCATACCGAGGAAGGGCTGCCGTGTACGGTGCGTATCAGTCGCTGAAGTTCCTGTTCACCGCTCCGCTACTGGTCGTCTTCCTGTTCTTCGTCAACCTGATGACGTCGCCCGGCGATTGGTGGGTGCAGTGAACCGCCCTGGGCATCGGGATCGCCTGGGTCGTCAGCTTGTTCAGGGTGGCGCGGGCCGTGATTCTGCTCGGCGGCCTCGCGGCGTTCGTCGCCTACCTCAACCGCCGCTGAGAGCCCCGCCTGGAGACGGCCGGGAGCGCACTGGGGGGGCGAACGACTCGGGCTCGACTTCCGCGGCCCGCGAGCGCGATGGAGGAGGTTTGCCGAACCCCGCCAGCGCGGGGTCCGGCGCGAACTGCCCGCTCGTCTACTCGTCGTCGGTCGGCAGCGCGGTCTGGTAGAGCAGAATCTTCTGCACCCGCCAGTTGTTCAGGTCGGCGATGATCAGCTCGTTCTCGTCGCGGCACGAGATGCCGTGAATCCAGTTGAACTGCCCGAGCCGCCGGCCCGACTCGCCGAGCCAGCCGAGGATCTCGCCGTCGAGGGTCAGCTTGTAGATGCGCCCCGGCTCCTCGTCGGCCGCGAACAGGTACTGCGTCTCGCCGCCCGAGATGCACAGCGCCCACGGCGCGGTGTTGTCGGGCTGGTTGGGCCGGGGGTTGCCGAGCACCGGCTGCCGCGACTTGTCGAACGGCACGTTGAGCATGATCGTCTTCACGAAGTTGCCGTCCGAGTCGTACTTCTGGATGCGGCGGTTGGTGCGGTCGGCGACGTAGACGAAGCCCTCGCGGTCGACCTGCAGGGCGTGCGGCAGCCGGAGCTGGTCGTCGCCGGTGCCGTAGCTGCCCCACGACTTGATCCAGTCGCCCCACTCATTCATCTTGGCGACGCGCGAGTTCATGTAGCCGTCGCTGACGTAGATGTTGCCGTCGGCGTCCCAGCCCACGTCGGTGGGGCCCTGGAAGTAGCCGTCGACGTGCCGCGCCTCGCGGGGGTCGACGTGCTCGTAGTGGTCGAAGCCCTCGGGGCGCCGGCCGAGGTTCAGGGTGACGTAGCCGGCGGGGTCGAACTTGGTGACCGCGTTGGTCCCCTTGTCGACGACCCAGAGGTTGTCGTCGTCGTCGAACCGCACCGAGTGGCCGTACCCCAGCCCGTAGACGCCCTGGCCGATCTCGCGCACGAAGTTGCCCTGGTCGTCGAACTCGAGCAGGTTCGTGGTGGCGTTGCCGTAGAGCGGCCCGGAGGTGGCGGTGCCGGGGTGGTTCAGCAGGATGATGTGGCCCTTCGAGTTCTCGGCCACCCCGAGGGCCTCGCCGAGGTTCATGGTCGGCGGGTACTTCAGGAAGTTGGGCACCGACACGAAGGGGATCTCCGGTGCCTCCCGCGTCTGGGCGTCCGCCGGCGCGGCGCCGAGGGCCAGCGCGGCGGCCACGGCAACGATGATGAAACGTCTCACACGAAACCTCCTTGCAGCCCGGTCCATCCGACCGGAGAGAACGGCATTCGGACACGCGAACGCCCGTATGATAGCGCACGGGCCGGCCGCCGCGTCCGCCGTCACCCGCCCTTCCTCGGCCGCCGGTTCGCGGCCAGAATCCGCTTGCGGAGCCGGATGCTGCTCGGCGTCACCTCGACCAGCTCGTCGTCGTCGATGAACTCGATCGACTGCTCGAGGTTCAGCAGCCGCGGGGGCACCAGCCGCAGCGCCTCCTCGGCCGTCGACGCGCGCATGTTGGTGAGCTTCTTCTCCTTGGTGACGTTGACGTCGAGGTCGTCGGGGCGGGCGTTCTCGCCGATGATCATCCCCTCGTAGACCTCGGTGCCGACGGGAATGAAGATCTCGCCGCGCTCCTGCAGGTTCGAGATGGCGTAGGCGGTGGCCCGGCCCGCCCGGTCCGCGACGAGGGCCCCGGTGGGGCGGCCCGCGATCGGCCCGTGCCACGGCTCCCAGCCCGCGAACAGGTGGTGCAGGATGCCGGTGCCGCGGGTGTCGGTGAGGAACTGCGACCGGAACCCGATGAGCCCGCGGGTCGGGATGCGGAACTCGAGCCGCACGCGGCCGCTGCCGTGGTTGACCATCTTGGTCATCGTCGCCCGCCGCGTGCCGAGCTGCGCGATGACCAAGCCCTGGTAGTCCTCGGCGACGTCGATCACCAGCTCCTCCACCGGCTCCTCGACGCGGCCGGCGTCGCGGCGGGTGACGATCTGCGGGCGCGCCACCTGCATCTCGTAGCCCTCGCGGCGCATCATCTCCACGAGGATCGACAACTGCAGCTCGCCGCGCCCGACCACCTGCACCTGCTCGGGCGAGCCGGTGTCTTCGACCCGCAGCGACACGTTGCCCACCAGCTCGCGGGCGAGCCGGTCGCGGAGGTTGCGCGACGTGACGTACTGCCCGTCGCGGCCCGCCATCGGCGACGTGTTGACGCCGACGACCATCGACACCGTGGGCTCGTCGATGCGGAGGGGCGGGATCGGCCGAGGGTCCTGCGGGTCGGTGATCGTCTCGCCGATGGTGATGTCGTCGATGCCGGCCAGGCAGATGATGTCGCCGGCGGCGGCCGAGGCGACCTCCTCGCGCTGCAGGCCGTCGAACCGGTACAGCTTCGTGACCCGGGTGCGGTCGACGCGCCCGTCCAGCTTCGAGACCGCAATCTCGTCGCCCAGGGCGACCCGGCCGTTGACGATGCGGCCGATGGCGATGCGCCCCAGGTAGTCGCTGGCGTCGAGGTTCGCCACCACCACCTGCAGCCCCGCGTCGGGGTTCCCCCGCGGGGGCGGAATCCGGTCGACGATGGCGTCGAGCAGGGGGCGCAGGTTCCGGCCCGGCGCGGCGGGGTCGAGGCTGGCCGCGCCCGCCTTCGCGTTCGCGTAGATGACGGGGAACTCGATCTGATCCTCGGTGGCGTCGAGGTCGATGAACAGGTCGTAGACCTCGTCGAGCACCTCGGCGGGGCGCGCGTCGTGGCGGTCCATCTTGTTGATGACGAGGATGGGCGGCAGCCCCCGCTCGAGCGCCTTCCGCAGCACGAACCGGGTCTGCGGCAGCGGCCCCTCGGAGGCGTCGACGAGCAGCAGCACGCCGTCGACCATCGTCAGGGTCCGCTCGACCTCGCCACCGAAGTCGGCGTGGCCGGGGGTGTCGACGACGTTGATGAGGAGGTCGCGGTAGCGGACGGCGGTGTTCTTGGCGAGGATGGTGATGCCCCGCTCGCGCTCCAGATCGATGTTGTCGAGGGCGCGCTCCTCGACCCGCTCGTTGGCGCGGAACACCCCGCTCTGGTGCAGCATGGCGTCGACCAGGGTCGTCTTGCCGTGATCGACGTGGGCGATGATCGCGATGTTGCGCCGCAGGGGGTTGGCGACGCGGGAACCGGCCGTCTTCATCGTTCGTCTCGTTCGTATGGAGAATGAAGCGCGTGGCAGGTCCCGATCGTAGCCGAGACGGGCGGCCGGGGCGCCCCGGGTGCCGTGGCGGACGGTACGGACCGGGCAACAGCGGGGCCGGACCCGGGCACCCGTTTGAGCAACTCCGTCGCGCGTGCTACGCTGGAGACGATGCGGGACGCTTCGAGAGGGCACTCAATGAACGAAAAGGGCTTGGCACTGGCGGCGGCCATCGCCGCGCTGGTGGCGGCCATCGCGTCGCTGTTCAACGGCTGGCAGATTGCGCGGCTGACGGGCCGGGTGGATGCCCTCGAAGCCACGATGCAGACGGTGTTGACCCTGCTGGCCGGCGGCGCGTCGTGAACGGTCGCGGGAGCCTGCGCCCGCCCACCCTCCAGATACAGGAGAACCCCCTGGTCATGCGTGTTCAGTTGCCGGCCATCGTCTTCGCAGTAGCGCTCGCCGCCGCGTGCGGCGCCGAACCCGAGCCCGCCGACCCGGCGCCCGCGGAGGCGTCCGCGCCGGCCGCGCCGATGTTGCCCGACGTCATCGTGGCCGAGCGCGGCGGGTTCATTCCCGAGGGCGTGGAGTACGACATGGACAACGGGCGGCTGTTGACCGGGTCGCTGTCCGAGGGCTCGGTGTTCCAGCTCCACGAGGACGGTCGGGTGACGCCGCTCGTCAGCGATCCAGACCTCGTGTCGTCGGTCGGCATCGAAGCCGACGAGCTGCGCAACCGGCTGCTGGTCGCCAACTCGGACCGCGCCGTGTTCCAGGGCGGGACACGCGGGCAGGCGATGCTCGGCGCGTACGACCTGACCACCGGCGAGCGCATCGCGATGGTCGACCTCGCCGCCGCGGTCGACGACGCCGGCGACGACGCGGCGTTCTTCGCCAACGACGTCGCGGTGGCCGACGACGGCGCCGCCTACGTCACCGACACCCGCATGAACCTCATCTACCGGGTCGACGCCGACTACCAGGCCTCGGTGTTCCACCGCTTCGACGACGACGGGTCGGGTCCCAACGGCATCGTCGAGCACCCGGCCGGGTACCTGCTGGTGGCGCGCGGCGACGCGCTGTGGAAGGTGCCGCTCGACGACCCCGCCGCGGCCACCGCGGTGATGCTGCCCGAGGACATCCCCGGCCAGGACGGCATGGTGTGGAGCGCGGGCCGGCTCGCCATCGTCAGCAACTCGGGCAACCGGGTGGTGGCGCTGACGAGCGGCGACGACTGGATGACGGCGGACCTCGCCGGGGTCGCGGCCTACGAGCCGCAGGCGACCACCGCCGCGGTGGTCGGCGACGACGTCTACGTCGTGCACCCCCACTTCGCCGACGACGATCCGCCGAGCGTGTCGCGGGTCGAGTTCCAGTAGGCACCCCGCCCGGCGGCCCGGCGCGAACTGCCCGGGCCGCCGATCCGAGCCGCAAGGCGACGAGGCCGGAGCCCGTACACGAAAACTCCCGGCCGGCGAAGGGGCCGACCGGGAGCTTGCTGCAACCTCGGTCCCCTAGTCCATCTGCTTCGCCACGTACTTGGTGATGCCGCCGCCGGCGGTCGGCCGCGACCCCGGACCCTCCGCGGCATAGACGTTGCCGTCGGCGTCGACGGCGACGCCTTCCCCGGCCACCCCCTGCAGCACCCGCACGCCGTGCGCATGCGGCGGGATGAACCCGGTCAGCCGGTCCTCGCCCGCGGGGCCGATGCGGACGCCGGTCTTCCAGCCGGGGTGGTTGCCCACGCCCGACTCCGAGTCGATGGCGTAGAGGGTGTCGTCGTCGGTGATGAACAGCCCGCTGATGCGGCTGTACTGCATGTAGATGTCGAGCAGCTCGCCGTCCTGGCTGAAGATCTGGATACGGTGGTTGCCCCGGTCGGCGACGAAGAGCCGTCCCTGCGAATCCATCTCCATCGCGTGGGGGGTGCGGAACTGCCCGGGCCGGAAGCCGATCTCGCCCCACTCCTTGATGAACGTGCCGTCGGGGGCGTACTTGAGGATGCGGCCGGTGGCCCCGGCCGGCGGATCGGGGCTCTGGCCGCTGTGGCCGTCCGAGACGAAGATGTCGCCGTTGGGCGCGGTGATCACGTCGCACGGCTCGTTGAGCTGGCCGGGGCCGCTACCGGGCTGGCCAGCGACGCCGAGGCGCATCAGCTCCTCGCCCTCGGGGGTGAACTTGATGACCTGGTGGCCCTTGGTGCCCGCCTCGTTGCCCTGCGAGTCGGTGACCCAGACGTTGCCGTCGGCGTCGACGTGGATGCCGTGGGGCAGCACGAAGAGGCCGGCCCCGAAGCTGGTCATTATCTCGCCGGTGTCCTTGTGGAACTTGAAGATGGGATCGCGGTCGGGGTTCTCCTCGCAGCCCCCCGCGAGGGCCAGACCCCCGCACCGGTCGTAGGCCCACACGTGGCCGTCGGGACCGATGTCGATACCCGCCGTCGAGCCCCACTCCCGGTTGTCGGGCAGGGGGGCCCAGTTCAGAATCACCTCGCCGGTCGGGTTCGGCAAGGGGCGGTCGACCCAGTCGCTCTCGCCCTCCTGCGCGGCGGCGATCGAGGTGGTCCCCACCACGAACGCGGCCGCCGCCAGCACCATGCCGGCGCGTGTCGATGTCCTTCTCGTGTCGATCATGCTGTTCTCCTCGTCCTCGGGCGGCCGGTGCACCCGGCCGCCGCGTTCACGTGCCCGCGGCCCGGCAATACGTCGCCTGCGGCTCCGATTGCCGCCCAACCAGACCTGCAGCCGTCCGCACCGTTCCACGGCGCAGACGCCTGACCTCGATCAGTCGAAACGGACCTCGGCCAGCGCGATGCCGCTCTCTCCCGCCACCGCGTAGAGCAGGAACACCCGGCCGTCCTCCTCGTAGATCGCCGGATCGCGGAGCTGGTTCACGTGGCCGTAGGCGGTGCTCCGCACCGACGGCTCGAGTGGCGCGTCGGCCCCCTCCCAGTCGTGCTCGGGGCGCAGCACCTCGACGCCGGGCGTCTCCGACCAGCTCATCCAGTCGCCCGAGAGGTCGATGGTGCTCAGCTTGATGTGCTCGGGCGCGTCCCCGACCTGCGTCCAGAACACGTACAGGGTGTCGCCCCGCTGCAGCAGCGCCGAGTGCCGCATCCGGGAGTTGAACAGCAGCGGCCCCTCCTCGAACCCGCCCAGCGGGTCGCGCGACCGGTAGAACTGCCCCGGCATCGCCATCGAGTAGGTCCAGCTTTCGCGCTGGAACACCCGCATGTAGGTCCGCCCCAGGCGCTCCGGCCGCGTCGTGAACGCGATGCCGTCGGTCGAGGTCGCCACCCGCGACACCTGCGTGGCGATGCCGTCGAGGCCGTGGAAGTACATGACGATGCGCCGGTCAGCGTCGTCGACGTGCACGTCGGGCGACGCGATGTGGACCGCCGACGCCTCGAACAGCGCGTCGTGCGACATCGGCGCCGCCCCCCGCGCCCGGCGCTCCGCCTGGACGCGCTCCAGCTCGTCGGGCGTGATCTCGGGCGGCTCGGTCAGGAAGTGCGAGCCGGCGATATGCAGGCTGCCCGGCGGATGCACCCGCCACGGGCCCAGGAGGTCGTCGGCGTAGGCGAGACGGATGTAGCGCCCCTTGTGGTCCGCGAAGTACAGGTAGTAGGCGCCGAGCGGGTCCTCGACCCAGTCGGGCACCCGGATGAGCGACGGCCCCTGGATGTTCTCGCCGATGCTCGGGTGCAGCCCGGGGCCGATGATCGGCGCGTCCGCCAGCCGCTCGACCCGCACCGTCTGCGCGGCCGCGCCGACGGCCAATGCGAGGACGCAGGCCAACGCGGCGACGACCGGCGCGATGCTCGGCGTGTTCCTGCTGCTCAACTTCCCCACCCTCCCAGGGTCTCTCGGACCGTCCCGGGAACTCGGGCCCCCCGGGAACTTGGCGGGCGCGCCCCTGCAACGCGACCGCCGGCTTCATCGGTTTGCGGGCCAACAGATTACGTGATCGGCCACGGAGAACCAAGCCCCGCACCGCTCGGCGACCGCCGATCCGGCACCGCGGCGTCGGCGACCCCACGCCGGGGCTTGCGATCGCCAGCGTATCGCGATGGGCGAGACCTCATCCGCGGTCATCCCTCCGCGACGGACCATCGCGGTCGACCCGGCCATGACGACCCGGGGGGGCGGGTATCCCGCGACCAACCCCAGGTCACGGCGCAACGGGGTCGGCCTTAGTCTCGACGGCCGGGGGCGCGCAGGCGAGCATCCGGTCGAGCAGGGCCGCCGGGTCGGTGTCGACGAGCAGCAGGCCGCGATGCCCGGGGGCGAGGAACCGCCGCTCGACCACGTGGTCGAGGAAGGCGAGCAACCCGTCGAAGTACCCGGCCACGTTCAGCAGTCCGCACGGCTTCCCATGCAGGCCGAGCTCGGCCCAGGTGAGCGCCTCGAACAGCTCGTCGAGGGTGCCGAACGCGCCGGGCAGGGCGATGAAGCCGTCCGCCAGGTCCGACATCATCCGCTTCCGCTCGTGCATCGAATCGACCACCCGCAGCTCGGTCAGCCCGGCGTGGGCGATCTCCCGCGCCGTCAGATGGGCGGGAATGACCCCGATGACCCGCCCGCCGCGGGCCAGGGCGGCGTCGGCCAGCGCCCCCATCATGCCGACCTGCGCCCCGCCGAAGACCACGCCGAGCCCGCGCGCTGCAAGGAGGGCACCCAACTCTCGCGCGGCCGCGACATACTCGTCGCCCGCGCCGGCTCTCGCTCCCGTGAAGACGCAGATTCGCTGCATAGCCGCCCTGCATCAACGGTATCATGCGGCCGGGAGGTCGAGCGGCTCGACGGGGGCCGCGCGGAGCGCGAATGAGACGGGCAGCATCGGCACCAGGCGCTAGTTTCGGGTCAGCACCCGCCCGGGCCGTTATCGGTGCCGTGACGGCGCTCGCCGCCCTCGCGGCCGCGCCGGCGACGGGACAGACCGGCACCGTGTGGGACGGCGTCTACACGGAGGCGCAGGCCGAACGGGGCCGCGAGCGGTACCGGGCCCTCTGCGGCTACTGCCACCGCGACGACCTGAGCGGCGGGGGCAGCGAGGCCGGCGCCCCCGCCCTGCGCGGCCCCTTCTTCCTCAACCAGTGGCGGGACCGGCCCCTCGTCGACCTGTTCGTCACCATCGGCACCACCATGCCGCAGCAGAATCCCGATTCGCTGCGCGCCCAGGTGGTCATCGACATCGTCAGCTACCTGCTCGAACAGAACGGCATGCCGCCCGGCGGCACCGAGCTCCCGCCCCGGCTAGAGCCCTTGCGCGCCATCTCCCTGAGCCGGCCGCCGGCCCGATAGGTCGAACCGGAGCCTCGCAACTGCCGACCCGCGGGAACGTATCCGACGCTCCAGATGCGAAGCAGCTCGCGGCAGCCACCTTCGAATCCGCCCGTGAAGTCGATGATCTGTATCTGAACCCACGGCGTCGGGGGAAGGACGACGACGAACCAGTCATCTCTCGAGCGCTCGGCCGATCAACGCCGCAAGAGCCGGTTCGCTCGCGGATCCGGGAGGCCGCTTCTGGAGGTGACGGCGGCACCCCCGCCCCGGTGAGAGGCGAGGGCGCCGAAACGTCCCGGTCTACTCCGGTACCGGCTGCGCCGCATCCTGGGCGGCCGGCGCGACCTGCGAGGGGACGCGGTCGGGGGTCGGCTGGGCGACCCGGCGGCCCTCGGCGTCGCGGGCGTTGCCGCGGTTGCGGCCGCAGTCGAAGCAGGTGCGCAGCTCGTCGGCCATGCCCGCGGTGGAGATGCCGCGCTCGGCCATGAGCTCGGCGAGGCGGGCGGCGGTGGCCGGCTGCTCCTTGTAGAAGAGCGAGTAGAACACGCCGTTGGCGATGGTCCACGGGGTCCAGCCCTGGGCGCTGCGGGCGTCGAGCTCGGCCCCCTGCCCGACGAGGTAGTCGACGATGCTCGGGGCGCCGCGGTACGCGGCCCCGTGCAGCGCGGTCTCGCCGCGGTCGTTGACCGCGTGGACGTCGTTGCCGAGCGCCACGAGCATCTTGACGGCCTCGAGGGCCTCGGGCTCGTGCTCGACCGTGGCCCCTCCGTCCTCGCCGGGGTTCCACATGTCGACGCCGGCCGCGACCATGAGCGGGGTGGTGAGGTCGGCGTTGGGAACCAGGGGATCGGCCCCGGCGTCGAGGAGCACGCGCATGACCTCGGTGTCGACGTTCTTCGAGGCGAGGAGGAACGGGGTCGCCCCGACCCGGTTCAGCCGGTTGCGGTAGCCGTCGCGGAAGTCGGCGGTCATCGGCGCGTTCACGTCGACGCCGGCCGCCAGCAGCCGGTGGATGAGGTCCATGCTGCTCGCGTTGCCCCGGCCCTCGGGGGGCGGCATGTGGCCGATGTTGGTGCGGCGCAGGCGGATGACCTGGTGCAGGGCGTTCCAGCCCTGCTCGGTCGCGTTCACGTCGGCCCCCTGGTCGATGAGGTGGATGCCGACCTCGTGCTGCCCGTTCATGGCGGCCACCACGAGCGCGCTCGTCCCGTCGGGGAACGCGTCGTTCACGTCGGCACCGAGCTCGAGCAGCGTTCGCACCGCCTTGAGCTGGCCAAGCTGCACCGCGAACAGCAGCGCGCTGAACGAGGGGCCCGACCGCGCGTCGCGGGTCAGCCCCACTTCGGCGGAGAACACCCCGCCGGGCTCCCCGGCCGCGGGATCGCCGGTGCGCGCCGCGACGTCGGCGCCGTTCGCGACGAGGACGCGGATGGCGCCGACGTTGTTCTCGGCCGCCGCCCACATCAGCGCGGTCTGGCCCCGCGCCGGCTCGGACGCGTTCGGGTCGGCCCGGGCCGCGAGCAGGGCCCGGACGACGTCGGGCTGGCCGGTGCGGGCGGCGGTCATCAGCACCGTCTCGCCCTCCGCGAGCCGCCGGTTCGGGTCGGCGCCGGCCGAGAGCAGCCGGCCGACGATGGCCGCGTTGCCGTTCATGGCGGCCAGGGTGAGCGGTGCGACGCCGTAACGGTTAGGCGCCGTCGCGTCGGCGCCGGCGTCGAGGAGCAGGCCCACGACGTCGGCCGCGTCGCGCTGCACCGCCCAGTGCAGCGCGGTCATGCCGCCGGTCTCCGACGCGTTGACGTCGACCGCGCCGTCGAGCAGGGCCTCGACCGCCGCGCCGTCACCGGCCCGCGCCGCCGCGATCAGAGACGCCTCAACCTCGGCCAACTCCGCCGGAGCCGCGGCAACGGGCGGTGCCGCCGCAACGAGCGACAGGCCCCCGGCGGCGACCGCCGCCGCCAATGTCGAACTCCACCGTCGTCGCTTCATCTCCATGGTCGATTCTCCGACGTCCAGGAACCGCGCCGCAGGACGGCACCGCCTCGTCCAGGAGGCACCGCCCCCTCGTGAAGTTGGTCGGGCGGCAATCGGAGCCGCCCGGCAACGGTTCCGGCCTACAGATCCGTCAACAGCCCGGTGGAGTCGCCCACCCGCTCGCGCTCGACGCCGACCTTGTGGAGCAGGGTCAGGCCGAGGTTCGTGAACGCCGTGTGCATCGGGTACTGGATGTGACGCCCGCCCGCGATGGCCCCGCCGCCGCCCACGACCACCGCCGGCAGGTTGACCGGCGTGTGGTGGTCGCTGTCGCCCATGCCCGTGCCGTAGAGCAGCAGGGTGTGGTCGAGCAGGGACCCGTCGCCGTCCGGGGTGTTCTTCATCCGATCGAGGAACTGGGCGAAGAGCGACACGTGGTACGCGTTGATCTTGGCCCCCTGGGCGATCTTGACGGGGTCCATCTGGTGGTGCGAGACGGCGTGGTGGCCCTCCGGCACCCCGATCCAGGGATACGGCCGCCCGTTCAGCTCGCGCGAGATCTGGAAGGCGACGACCCGCGTCACGTCCGACTGGAACGCGAGCAGCTCGAGGTCGAACATCAGCTTCGCGTGGTCGTCGAACGAGTCCGGCACGCCCACCGGCGGGTCGGCGATGGGCATCGGCGACACCTTGCTCTGCCGCTCGGCCCGCTGGATGCGCTGCTCGACGTCGCGCACCGAGTCGAGGTACTCGTCGACCATCACCCGGTCGCGGACGCCGAGGCGCTTCTGCAGGCGGGCCATGTCGGCCATCGCGAGGTCGAGGACGCTGCGGTCCCGCTCGAGCCGCGCCGCCTGCTCCTTGGGCGAGCCCCCTTCGCCGAAGAGCCGCTCGAAGACGGCGCGGGGGTTGCTCTCCATCGGCATCGGGGTGGTGGGGTCGCTCCACGAGTAGGTGTGCTGATAGACGCAGCTATACCCGTTCTCGCAGCTTCCGACGATGTTCTCGTGGTCGAGCGAGAGCTGCAGCGAGCGCAACGGGGTGTCGGCCCCGATCTTCGCCGCCGCCATCTGGTCGATCGAGGTGCCCGCCTCGATGTCCGCCCCCTCCGTCTTCTTCGGGCGCGTGCCGCTGAGCCAGGCGGTGTGCACTCGGGTGTGGACGCCGCCGCCCTCGCTCTGCGTCTCCGCCCCCTTGTTGCTCAGGCCGCTCAGCACCACCATGTCGTTGCGGAACGGCTCGAGCGCCTGCAGCACCGGGGTCATCTTGTAGCCCTTCCCGGTGGTGGCGGGGTGGAAGTTCGGCAGGTACGTGCCGTTGGGCGCGTACACGAAGCCCAGGCGGTTGACCCGGCCCCGCCCCGGCGCGGCGGCCGACAGCGCCGGCACCATCGCGTCCAGGAACGGCAGGGCCAGCGTCGCCCCCATCCCCCGCAGGAAGCTCCGCCGCGGCAGCGCCATCTTGGTGATGATCATCCCGATCTCCTTCAGGTCAGCAGGTCAACTCGAACGGAATCCAGTTCACACTCTCAAGGTGCAGCGACCGGCGGCACCTCCGCCGCGGCCGTGCGCCGCTCGCGGAACGGCAGGCTCTCGACGATGCCGAGGACGACCGCGGACAGGCGGTAGTCCTCGTCCGCGGCCCTTCGCACGATCCCGCGCACCGCCGGCATGTCGTAGGGCTCGAGCCCGCGGCCGAGCGCATAGGTCAGCAGCTTCTCGGTCAGCGTGCCCACGAACCGGTCGGGCCGCGCGAGCAGCGCCGTCTTCAACTCGGCGACATCGTCGAACGGCGTCCCGTCCGGGAGCACCCCCGACGCGTCGATGGGCAGATGCTGCTCGTCGACGTCGCGCAGCCGGCCGACGGGGTCGAAGCGCTCGAGCCCGAAGCCGAGCGGGTCGATCATCGCATGGCAGCTCGCGCAGGCGGGGTTGTCGCGGTGCGCGGCCATCCGCTCGCGCATTGACGGCGTGCGGTCGGCGTAGGCCCCCGCCCGGTCCGGCAGCGCCGGCACGTTGGGGGGCGGGTCGGGCGGCGGCGTGCCGAGGATGTTGGTCAGTATCCACCGGCCGCGGAAGACCGGCGACGTCCGCACCGGATGCGAGGTGATGGTCAGGATGCTGCCCTGCCCGAGCAGCCCGCCCCGGTGCCCGCTCACCCCCACCCGTCGGAAGTGGCTGCCCTGCACGTGGGGAATGCCGTAGTGCCGCGCGAGCCGGTCGTTGACGAACGTGTAGTCGGCGTCGAGCAAGTCGAGGACGCTGCGATCCTCCCGCACGACGCTCTCGAAGAACAGCTCGGTCTCGCGGCGGAACGCCTGCCGCAGCCCGTCGTCGAAGTCGGCGAAGAGCACCTGCGACGGCCGCGCCGCCTCCAGGTTCCGGAGCTGCAGCCACTGGCCGACGAAGTTGTCGGTGAGGGCGCGGGCGCGGTCGTCTGCGAGCATCCGGCGCACCTGCCGCCCGAGCTCCGCGGGGTCGGACAGCGTGCCGCCAGCCGCCGCGTCGAGCAGCTCGTCGTCGGGCACGCTGCTCCACAGGAAGAATGACAGCCGCGACGCCAGCTCGAGGTCGCCGATGCGGTAGTTGACGGCGGCGGCCGGGACGTCGGCGGGGTCGGCCTCGACCCGGAACAGGAACTCGGGGCTCACCAGCAATTGCTGCAGCGCACGCTCGATGCCGGCCTCGAAGCCGCCGCCCTCGCGCCCCGCCGCGTAGGCGATGCGCAGGATCTCGAGGTCGGCGTCGTCGACCGGCCGGCGCCACGCCCGCCGGGCCAACGCGGCGAGGATGGTGTCGGCGCACGCCTCCTCCTCCGCGGCGTCCGCGGGTTCCCCGCCGGCGTCCGCGGGCCGGCACACGAAGAGGCGCTGGCGGGCCAGCGTGTCGCCGGGGCCGGTCACGTCGAACGGCCCGGTGACGGTGACGCTGCGCAGGTACGGCAGGTCGCGCCGGCTCACCGTCGGGTTGAGGAAGAGGCGGCGCGGCGTCTCCGACAGCAGGGCCGGCGTCTTCAGGAATGCGACCCCGATCTCGCGGGGTCCGGCCGCGACGGGCAGCCGCACCTCGAGGTTGTCACCGACCTCGTTCCCGTCGATGTCGAGCGACGGCAGCCCCTGCAGCATGCGGAACAGCTCGACCCTCTCGCCGTCCACCGTCACCTCGAGCTGCGCCGCGCCCGCCACGCGGGACACCTCGACCCGCAGCACGTACTCGGCGTCGAGCGGGAACCGGTGGGTGAGCAGCGCGCCGCCGCGGGTCCCGTAGGGCAGGCCCTCGACGTGGTCGTCCTGCGGCAGGGCCGGCGAGACGGTGTAGGTGCGGGCCGCCGCGGTCGGCGGCGTCGTGCCCACGGCGGCGCGGCTGATGCGCCGGGCCGCGGTCAGATAGCGCTCCATGAGCGACTCGGAGACGCGCAGGACCCCGGCGATGTTGTCGAACCCGTAGCTCGCGCTGTCGGCGGGCAGGAGCTCCTCGACGTCGACGGCGATGCCGAGCACGTCGCGGACCGCGTTCCGGTACTCGGCGCGGTTGAGCCGGTGGAAGGTCTGCGTGCGGCCGGGGTTCGGAGAGGCGGCCGCCGCGGCGTCGAGTTCGGTCTCGAGCCACGTCGCGACGCGGTCGTAGGTGGCCTCGTCGGGGCGCGGCCGGCCCGCCGGGGGCATCAACCCCGCGCGCAGCTTCCGGACCACCATCTCCCACAGCTCGGCGTGGTCCCCGACCCGGGTCAGATCGACGTCGTCGAGGGCCAGCCCGGCGGTGAGGGTGCGGCCGTTATGGCAGGCGACGCAGTAGCGCCGGATCACGGTGCGGGACGCCTCGGCCGCGGCCGACCCTTCCGAGGGCGCCTGGCGGCCGGCGACCGGCTCGATCGGCACGGCCGACCCGCCCGGCGCGGCCGACCCCGCGGTCGCCCCGCCCGACAGCAGCAACAGCATTCCGGCACCGACGGACACGAGCCAAGTGCGCATCGTCTTCCTGGTCATCTTCAGCGGAGACTGCGGCATAGAGCCGCCGGCTCCAGTTTCGAGATCGCCCCGGATCGCGCCTGCCCGATTGCGGGACGCACGAAGCCCCGCGCGGGACGGACGCCCAGTTCCGTGTCATCATAACGCAAGTACCCGGCAGCCGCATGGACGAGCCGGAAGAAGCACACCGGCGGCTCGAGAGCGCCGCGGACGACTGGCTGGCACCGGCCCCCCGAATCACGAATGACCGGCACCCGCCCGACCGCCCCTATCGCCCCCAGCGGTAGCCGAGGCGCGCGTAGTAGTAGCCCCCGCTGAAGCCCCACGGCGTGAACTGGCTGTAGGGCAGCCCGAAGCGCGTCGCGAACAGGTCCATGCGGTCGGAGTAGGTGTCGAGCGTTCTGGCCGCCGACCGAGAGGGTGGCGGCGGGGTGAGGGCGACGGCCGCCTCGAGGTCGAGATGAAGCGGGCCCGAGAGGACCGGTAGCCGAAGTTGCCGAAGAGCTTCAGGTCGTCCTCGCTCGTCGGGTCGCCCCACGGCTGCGCGGGGTCGGCCACCGCGGTGTTCCCGGCCGCGGCGAGGGCGGCGGCGTCGGCGCGCTGCACGCTACGGTCGGTGGGGCCGGCGTCGCCGTACTCGAAGCTGAGGTTCGCGAAGCCGGTGTCGCCGAGGGGCAGCCCCACGTTGCCGGCCGCGTTCCACGCCTCGCCGTCACCCGCCCGGTAGGCGCCGGTGCCGACCTCCAGGCTGCCGCCGGCGCGGTCGTCCTTCAGCAGGAAGTTCATCACCCGGCGATGGCGTCGGAGCCGTACTGCGCCGACGCCCCGTCGCGCAGCACCTCGACCTGGCGCAGGGCGATGGACGGAATGGGCGAGAGGTCGGGCCCCTGCGTGCCGTCGGTCACGCCGCCGAACCAGACGAGGATGGCCGAGCGGTGGCGGCGCTTGCCGTTCACCAGCACCAGCGTATGGTCGTGGGCGAGGTTGCGCAGGCTCGCCGGCCGCACCAGTGCGGCGGCGCCGCTGATGGGGTGGGTGGCGACGTTGAACGAGGGCACGAGCGTCCGCAGGCGGTAGTCGAGGGGGGCGGCGCCCTGGCTTGCGACTTCCCGGAACGGGATGGCGTCGATGGGCACCGGCGACTCGGTGACGGACCGCGGCCGGGCGCGGCTGCCGACGACGACGACCTGCTCTTCGAGCTGCACCGAGAGGACGGCGTCGACGGTCACCGTGGCTCCCGCGCCGACGGCCACGCCGCGGCGCACCTCGACCTGGAAGCCGGGCAGGGTGAACGTGACGTCGTACGGGCCGGCTGCGAGCCCGGCGATCGCGAACGCGCCGTCGCCGCCGGTGACCGCGACGGCCGCCGGGCCGTCCGCGTCGGCCCGTTCCGCCTCGACGGTCACGCCCGGCAGCACGAGGCCGGTGCCGTCGGTGACCGCGCCCTCAATGCCCGCGTCCTGGGCGTGGACGGCCGCCGTCGCGGCGAACACCGCCACCAAGGCGACGATCACGCCCCCGGCCATAGCCACCCGCCCGCCGCCGCGCATGCCGGCCGCGCCCTCCACCTGCGCCATCCGTCCATCACCACACCCTCATCCGCAAGTCCGCCCCCCGGCCGACTCTACTGAGGTCTGACCGCGCCGACGGCCGCACGGCAGCCGCACCGAGGTCCGCAGCGGAACGCCGACCCGACGGCCGCAGCGCACCCTAGGCGGTACCGGACCACGACAGTGAACGCTCTCCCGCTGGCGAGGTGCTACCCCAGCCACAAGTGCCAGATCGAAATCGGCCCGGGGCTGTTCGGCCACGGCTGGCCGCCATAAACGAAGTCCCGGCCGTGCCGCGTATACGCCAAGTCCGACGAGCCGGCCCCGACCGCAACCGGCGGCGCTTTCACCCGGTAACGCCGAGAATGCGAGCCTCTCGCCAAGAAGCCACCCAGCGTTGCATCGATCGACGACCCGTCCCGAACGTAGCCGATCATGAACGCCTCCCGGCCGCCCCACGCGTACTCGCCATCCACGAAGCGTCGAATCCCGTCCCTGCAATACTGCGCCACCGTCTTCGACGCCGCGGCGTCCAGAACTTTGGCTTCCGCGACCAACGGGAAGTGTCGCTCTCGCCCTGACAAGACGATCGAGAGGTCCGGGCGTTTCTCGAGATGAGATCCGTCAAAGCTGATGCTCTCCGTTCCCCGCCCCACGTACAGCACAAGCTGCCCCCAGAGACCATCCTCCCGGATCAGCCTGTTCAGCCGAGCCTGCATCAACCCGGTGACTTCTGCTTCCTCTCCCTCGGCCATCGTAGACGCGGCGCGCAGTCGAACGTCCTCGAAGGCCTGCCGCAATCCATCCGCCACTACCTCCATATGGTCGTCCGCGATCGCCGCCAGCGGCAGCCGAACGCCACGCGTCAACTCCTCGACTTGGTCGGGTCGAGGCCGAACCGCCGGTCGTCTCATGCGGTGGCATGCCCCTTCAGCAGCTCGACGTGCGACCACACAATCCGCTGGGCCAGCAGCCGCGCTTGGCTCTCGCTCCAATAGCGCCTTTGCGCGAGACGCCCGATCACGAGCCCGTCCGCTCCGCTATCGACGACGATCTCCGACGCCGCCGTCTCGTCCGCCGCCCGCAGAAGCCCCAGCCAATCGGTCGACGGAACGCTCCCCGTCAGCCGCCGCCGACCAGTCCTCACCGCGATGACTTGCCACGGCGACCAAGCCGGTGCCGGAATCAGACCGACAGCCAGCCTAGACTCGAAGCGCCGGGACCAGAGCGTCAGTTCGTCTCGAAGGACTTCGCAGAAGCGTTGCCTCTCGATAGAACTCGGCACCGCTTGCGCGTTCCGCTTGTTCTCCGCGAACGGCAGGTTGAACTCCAGCGTATCGCCAATGACCTGCAGGTCCCGTTCGCCCAGCCCGTACAGATTCCCGACCCACTCGTCCACCGTCTCCCAGCCCACTCTTCCCGATTGCACGTCCTCGAATAGTCTCTCGATTTCGCCGTGCCGGGATGTGCCGAGACTGTCGAAGTCCGGGAGCGGCATCCGATCAAGCACGGCCTTTTCGACAACGTCTCGTTCGAAGCCGAACTTGCCGCTCGTCACCAGCGCAAACCAAACAGCTACTCTGCTTCCAAAAACCAGTGCGAGATACCGAACCAACAGGGTCGCATCTGCATGGGCTTGGGGACTATATCCATAGAACGTCTCGCTATAGACCACGCCTTCGTCGCAGATCGCCACACCTATTCGACCCGTCGCAGCCGGGGGGGATTGGTGAACGATAGCCTGCGGCCCGGAGAACAAATCCGTCGATCGCGGGTCGTGGATTCGCTCATGTGAGAACAGAGGCAAAGACGACGCGTCGACGAGAATGCCGCTGAACGCTCCCGGCACGAGCTCACGCCGCCCACGCAGATAGGTCGCATCTGCACCGGGGCGGCCGTCGCCTCGCCGACGGATTCGACTGCTCGCCTTGAGCGTTTGGTAGCCGTTCCCACTGCCCCGCAAACGCCCCCGGTCCGCGACGCCGATCTTCTCCTTCCAGAAGTCGTACAGGGTCGGATGTCCCTCGGCGCGAATCCGTTCGAGGATTCCGAGGTCCGCCTTCGACCCCCGGAACAGTATCTTCAGGATCTCGGGCGTGTCGGCAAGCTGCCGGGAAGACACGACCTCCGCGTTCGCCGCGTCGATTCGCATGCGCCCGGCATCGTTCAGACGGGTATCGAGCCGCGGGCTGATGAAGCGGAAGCCGGCCTCGACACCCGGTGTTCTGTTCGTGGCGAACAGAAGGCAGAAGGGTGCTGATATCCACGGCCACACCTTCGTCCGCCGTAGCTCCGCACCGTTCACGACCGACGTGACGTCCAGCGCTTCGAACAAGGCTTGACGCGCGGCCGGCATCCCATCGCCTTGCTGAAAGAGCAGGCGCGCGTGCAGCGCGAAGGCGATCTGGCCGTCCGGCTGCGCCCATTCCATCGCCCGCCACACGAAGGGCAGGTCGAGCCCTTCGTTGGGCAGGGGAGGCCTCGGGTTCGCGATCTCCCGGGTCGTGGCGATGCGTGCGACGGTGTCCCGGACGCGGCTCCATTCGGGCAGCTTCGTCCCGATCGCCCAAGGCGGGTTCCCGATCACGAGGTCGTATCGCCCCCTGTGCTCTTCGCCGACGAGCGGTCCCAAGCTGCCGAGCGCCGTGCCTTCATCTTCGTCTGCGCCCTTGACCCGGTGCAGCACGCTCCCGCGGAGCGCTTCGAACCGCAGCTTGTCGACCGGTCTCGGGTTCGGGTCGAGCTCGATCGACAACAGATACAGGCCCAATGCCGCGAACCGAAGGGCGGCTTCGTTGACGTCGAAGCCGACCAGCTTCTCGTAGAGGATTCTCCTGAGCGCTTCGGTGCCGGGCCGTCTTCCATCGGCCCGCCATCGCGCCGCGACGAGCTCCCGGAAGGCCGTCAGCAGGAAGATGCCTCCACCGACGGCCGGGTCCAGAACTCTGGCGGACTCGCCGGCATCCCGGCGCCTCAGCGCGCCGAATGCCGCCCGCACCATCAGGTCGGCGATCGGTGCGGGGGTGAAGTAGCCCCCTTCGCGCTTCTGCTTGGCCGGCGCGTGCTGCCTCAGGTAGAGCTCGTACGCTTGGCTCAGGACCCCGACCGGGATGTGCGCGAAGTCGAGGTTGGCCCACTTCTCCTCCCAGCCGAGGAACAACTGGCCGTCCGGCGCCCGTCGGAGCACGTCTCCCAGGACGCGGTAGGTTTGCGCCGGCAGGGCCTGGAACAGGCCCGCGGAGAGGGGCAGGAGGTCGCCGTTGAACGTCGTGTCGAGCCAGCCGGACGTATCTTCCGCCGCTTGGGGCGTGTCGAAGAGGCCCGCCGCCGTCGCAGGTTCCGACAGGCTCTCCGGCAGCAAGCCGCGATCTGCCAGGAACCGGGTGAAGAGCGCGCGACCGACCAGGGAGATCGCGTCCTCGTGGGAAACGCCGAGCTCGATGAGCCTCGTTGTCGCGCGGCTCAACAGGTTGAGGACGACATTCGAGATCCAGCCCCTGCTCGTGATGGCGGCTTGCGGGCGCTCGTTGCCTAGCCGGCTGAACACCGTCCCGCGATCCTCATCGTCCAAGCCGACTCGCGCCTGGCCCAACGACTTCCTGTCGAGGCCGATGCGATAGACCCGGAGACGGCCCGGAGCGACCACGCCGAGATACGGGGCGTCCCCGCGCATCGCGAGCAGACGTCGTATGGGCTGCAGTTGGCGATCGTCGTTCAGCGAATCCGCGTCGATCAGGAACAACAGCGGCGCGCCCTGCCATTCGTACACCGCCTCGACCACGCCCAGCACGGCGTCGCCGGTGCGGCGCGCCGTCAGCAGCGTCGCATAGGACAGAAGCTCGGGGCCGTCATCGTCGAGCAGGCGCAAGGCCGACGGGTCGGCCCCGAACTCAGCGAGCGAGGCGCGCATTCCGATCATCTGCTCGGTTTCCTTCGACACGTCGGGTCGAAGGGGGCCTTCCGCAAACCCGACGCCAACCCGGCACGGCCCTCCTGGGGCGGCCCCGGCGCCGGCCCTTCAGGCCGCGTACGAGGCCCGTCCGACGGCCGCGCCGAACCCGGCTCCGCGGACGACGGTCGTGGCTCCGCGCCGTCCTCTCCCTCCGATGCAAGACCCGGGCCACGGATCCTCGAAGAGTGAATCCGCCCCGCCCGATTCTACTATGCGGGCTCCGCCACGCGGCGGCCGACCTCCCACGGCCGGTCACCGTGACCGTGCCCTCGATGTCCGCGTCCTGAACATGGCCGGCCGCCATCGCAGCGAACGCCACCTTCGCCGCCGCCGCCGCCGCCGCCGGAGACCGTGCCATTCCGAACCGCCTGCGATTTGCCGGCTCCGTTGCCGCCGATCACGACCATCAGCGTGGGCATCTCTGCTCTACCTCACGTGCGGGTACGTCTTGTTCTGAACGCTGTCGGCCGAGAACCTCTCCGTCGATCCGTCCGGCCAGGTCCGCGTCACCATGTTCGTCGAACCGTCCAGGCGCTCGACCAACCCGTTGGGCCACTCCGTGATGATCGTGTTCTCGTCCGTTTCGGACTCGTACACGCAGGGCTTGCCTTGGCTGAAGCACATCTCCCGCCCGTCCTCGTCCGGCCGCAGCCGGCCCTCCTCTCCCGCCGCCGCGCCTGTGGTCGTCATCAGAGCCTCCTTTCCCCTCGCCGTCCCGCCGGTCAGCACGGCCACTGCCTCACTCCGTCACCGTCCTCGCCGCCCGACTTCCAAGCCACCGTGACGCCGCAACCCCGTCGCTCCGCCCGTCGACGCTCCGACCGCCCGCCGTCCACGCCGCCCGACCCCACCGTGTTCACCGCCCCCAGCCGTTCTCCCATCAACCGGTTGCCAAATCCGGTGCCCCGCCGTACAGTAGCCACTATGGGCAATGCCCGCTCCGCAGAAACCCCGGCCGACAGGTTTCGGGCGGCCCTCGACTTGTACGACGTCGGCCTGAAGCTGAAGTACCAGAACCTGCGCAGAAGCCAGCCCCATGCCAGCGAGGCGGAAATCCAGGAACAACTTCGCCGGTGGCTCCTCCACCCACCCGGAGCCGAGTTCGGCGACGCCCCCGGCCGACCCGTCTCCTGGGCCGAGCCCCGGCCCGACCTCGCTCGCGACGAGCCTGCGGCGGATTGACGGCGACCTCGCGCGCGCCCACGTCCCCTTCGCGCTCGTCGGCGGCCTGGCGGTTTCCGCACGAACCGAACCGCGCTTCACCCGGGACGCCGACCTCGCCGTCGCCGTCGGGGGCGATGCGGAAGCCGAAGCCCTGATTCGCAGGCTCCGCCAACTCGACTACCGCGTCCACTCGGTCGTCGAGCAAGAGGCCGTCGGACGACTCGCGACCGTGCGCCTCGCCTGCTCAGCAGAGCCCCAACCTCCGATCGTGGACCTCCTGTTCGCCTCGTCCGGCATCGAGGCGGAGGTCGCCGCGCAAGCCGAGGTCATCGAACTGCTGCCGCGCCTCTCGATGCCCATCGCCACCACGGGACACCTGATCGCCCTCAAGGTGCTGTCCCGTGACGACACCACGCGACCCCAGGACCTCATCGACCTCCGAGCCCTGCTCCGCGTCGCCCCCGCCCACGAACTCGCGCGGGCGCGACGGGCGCTCGCCTTGATCGCAGCCCGAGGCTATCACCGAGGCCGCGATCTCCTCCCCAACCTCGACCTCCTTCTGCCGCCGTGAACCCGGCCATTGCCGCGTTCACCCCACGCCCAAGCCCTGACCCGCGAACCCGGCCAACGCGGAGATTACCTACCGCTACGCCTTGCGTCCATAATTGCAGGCCCGTAGATGCCGGTGATCCCGTCGACGTCGTCCTCTCCGATCGTGTCCACATCAGTGGCGCGATGGTACATGATGGCGACCTGCGGATCGTTAGCGTGGTCAAGACCAAGCACGTGACCGAACTCGTGGATCGCGGTCCTTCTGAAGTCCCGGGCCCCGGGCCTCAGGGGCCCTCCATAGATTTCCCAGTCCAGGGTACCGTTGAAGATGACGTCCGCGTCCACCGCTTCGCCCGTGGATTCCCTCCACCACGCCCGCGTTACGGCCAACGTCTCCTCGCCCCAGGCGTCGCCACAGATCGAGTCGTCCCACACGACCACGTGACGATCATCCGCATCGACGGCGGCGCACGACGGCTCCTCCCCACCAGACGACCTCAGCGAGGTGAACTCGAAGCGCGCTCCGGCACCGTTCCAGACGTTCAGCGCCTCCTCGGCCGCCGCGTCCCACGGGTCGCCAACGTCGAGGACCATCTCCACCGGGATGTCCACGTCAGCCCATCTGTACGGCAGCGGAACCCACGAATGGGCCGCGGCCATGAGCAGCAGACACACCACGACGACGATTCCGCCACGCGTCATCCGCCCTCAGCGCCTGCTGTCTCGGAGCTCCCGGAGTACCGCCGATGCGAATGCTTCCAAGGTCAGCGCTGTCGCGCCCGCCTCGCCCACGTCCGCCAGTCTCGCCACCCGCTGTCCGTCGACGTCGTCGACGCCCACGACCGCGCGCCCGGCGTGGTCGGTGACCGACAGACCGCCACCGCCCGGACGGAGCCGGTAGAGGCCCTGCCACCAACCCACCAGCGGGCACGCCCTCTGCTCGCCCGTTCCGCCGGCGGCGAACAACACGACCCGCTGGTGCAGCCGGAACGTGGGCATGCCGGAGACAGTGAGAGTCAGGCCATTGGGCGCGGTCCCGCCCTGGAAACGCAGCCGCAGCTCCTGCCCGGTCCCAACCTCGCCCTTCAGCGCTCGATTGACGAAGAACACGACCTCCGTGTACGGCATGCCCCGCTCGGCATCCCATACGGAGTCGTCGATCGAGGCGACTTCGCCCGCGACGATCACCTCCGCAGCCCGGATGACCTCCGAGAAGGTCATCCGCTTGACGGTAGTGGCCTGCGCCAGCGCCACGCAGACCATCGCGCTGATGCAGCTCAGGCCCCACGACAACCCGGCCGGAAACCGTCGACGCGGCGGCGCCTGCGCCGCACCACCGCTCAACGCCATCCGCTCTCTGCTCATCGCATCCATCGTGCCCCCCTGCCTGACCCCGTCATCGTCGTCCTTGCCTTTCCGCCCCGTCATTACCCACCGCTCGGCCCGTCCTCGTTGCTCTGCTTCACGCGGTTCTGCTCACCGAGCCGCCCCGGCCGCAGCTACGCCCCGACGGCCACACTGCTCCGTAATGCCGACCCCAGGCCATCACCGAGCCTGAGCGACCGGTCTACTCTTCGCCTCGTCCGCCATCGAAACCGCGGCCCCTGATGACCCCAAGCCGTCAATCGCTGCCGGAACCACCCGCCCGCCGACCAACATCGCCTCAACGTCGTAGTTGAACCGCGCGGGTAGGCCAGCCGGATCGCCCGCAATTCAGCCATGATCGGATCCGTCTGTCTTGCCTCCATCGTCGGACTCCTCCGTCAGTTTATGTTGAGTTGTGTTCCGCGCCGCAAGCACGATGGTGGCACCAAACGAACCATCGCAACGCCTTCTTGACGGTTTCGTATTCCTGCATTGAAACGTCGAGATCCTGCTTGTTCTTCGGATGCGTGATCCGGTCCCTAATTTTCGCGGCGTCCAAAAACTCGTTCCAACCGGTTTCACTTTCGGTGCCAACTCCACACCGGCAACTCGTGCACGCATATTGAGAGCAAAGAGAGCCCGGTTTTTCAATGGCGTCTTCGGTCTTTCGCGTTTGACTTGCCCCTTGTCGTCGATCCGATACGAGATATTTGACAGCGCGCAGATTTCAAGAAACCACCTGTGCCGCTCATCATGGCTGGTTTCGTCCGCCGGTGGCAACTTATCCACCAAGGTCGCGGAAATCTCTGCTACCAGCACTTCTATGGCGGCAAAGACGCTACGAATGGCAATCCGCCGCCCTTCCGGTTGCGACAAAGAAACAGATTCTTCGATGAGCTTCAGCTCCTCCACCAAGTGTGCCGAACCCTTCATTTGGACAACTCCCAACCAAGAACCGCAGTGCCGCCCGCACAAACAGAGTTATTGTCCCAGATTCCCCCTCGGCCTGTCTGCGATCGCGTTCTCCGCAACGTTGAACACCTTCATCACCTCGTCGCCGAGGTGGTTGATGACCTTGACAGCGATGCGGCCCGACTCCGGACGGTCGAACGGCCGGGACGTGTCGCTGTGCAGGGTCGCCCACGCGTCGGCGTCGATCTCCGCCTTCAGGGTCGTCCTGAGCGCCTTGTACGGGTCGTTGGCACCGAGGAAGTACGCCTGCGGACGAAGAAGCTCTCGTCATTGTAATCCGTGTCGATGAACCAGCAGGCGATGCCGTCGGGGCCGTCGCTGCGGACCTCGCCGGTGCTGGGGTGGAAGACGCCGACGCCGTGGAGCTGGACCTGGATGCGGCCGGTCTCGGGGTCGTCGCCGTCGGCGAGGCGGATCTCGATGTCGGGCTCGCCGAAGATGACGAAGAGGTTGCCCTTGCCGCTGGCGAGGTCGTCGGCCATGTGCAGGTCGGCGTTCATGCGGGCCTTGAGCACCGGCAGGGCACCGAGCCGGTTGAACTCGGTGGCGTGGGGCTCGAAGTTGAACGCGCAGGCGACGAGCACGTCGAAGCCGGCGTCGCCGGCCTCGCGGGCGGCGCGCACGAGGGCCTGGCGGGCGACGGTGCCGAACTCGGGGCCGACGACGATGCCGGCGCGGCGCTCGGGGCCGTGGCCGCCGTCGGTGTAGCGGCCCTGGGCGCAGATGAGCTGCCCGGGCCACGGGTCGACGGACGAGAACGTGAGGCGGTCGGCCTTGTGGGCCTGCTGCGCGCCGCTCGTGGCGAGGTGGCCGAGGGCCATGGCGGCGAAGTCCTCCCCGGTGCCGTAGACGGGCGGGCGTTCGGCGACCCGGTCGATCAGCTCGTCGGCCTCGTCGAAGGCGAGCAGGCGGTGGGGCGAGAGGCTTTCGACGGTGAACGGACCGGCGACGCGGACGCACTTGGGGTCGTCGTACGGCTTGTCGTAGAGGTACTCCACCTCGGCCCGCGCGGCGATCTCTGCGTCTAGTCCTTCGGCACCGGCGCGACGGCGCCGTTGCGGATGGCGTCGATCGTCGCGAGCTGGTTGAGCAGCCGGTCGCGGTCTGACGGGTGGGTCTGGAAGAACCCGATCCGCCCCTGGCCGCCGCTCTGCCGCTGTCCGGCCTCGTAGCGGATGCTGCGCTGGAAGAAGTGCATGCCCTTCTCGACGTCGTAGCCGGCGTCGTCCATGATGAACATCGCCATGTGGTCGGCCTCGAGCTCCATCGACTTGCTGAAGACGAGCCCGCCCACCGTCGCCCCCACCGCGGCGCCGCCCACCGCCACGTCGTCCAGGTCCTCCTTCGGCACGCCGGCCAACAGCCCGACCGCCGCCCCGGCACCGAGCCCGGTCAGCAGGCCGCGCCCCATGTTCGACATCCGCGACCGCACGTGGCCGAACAGGCCGTGCGCGTACTCGTGGGCCAGCACGAACGCGAGCTCGTCGTCGCTCCCGCTCCACGCCACGAGCCCGCCCAGCACGTGGATGTTGTTGTCCTGGTCGATGTGCGCGTTGATGTTGTTGTCGCCGACCGCGACGGTCGGGCCGCGGTTGCCGAACTGCGCGCCGCACGGGTGCTCGACCCCGAAGTACCGCTGGCAGACGCGCCGGACGGCGGGCCGGATGCGCCGGTCGACCCGGTGCACGACCCGCTCGCGCTCCCGGCCGGCGATGCGGCGGGGCCCGTCGATCGGGGCCATGCTCGCCATCGCGAGCTGCGTCGTGAACCGGTCCGTGGCGCCCGGCAGCGCGACCTGGGTCGTGGCGCAGCCCGCCAGGCAGAGGGCGGCCAGGACGCAAACGGAGAATCTGGACAGCATCGTCGACCTCCCTCCCGTTGCCGCCGGCCTCCGGGAACCCGGTCGAGGGCTCGCTTCGACAGTCTACCGTGCTTCGTCACGAAACGGACCTCCCGCCGCCGGGCGCGTGGCCGCCCGCCGCCGCGAACCGGTGCCGGGAACCCCCGTGGGACACACCCGCGGCCCGGAGGATGCGGCTTGCCGGTGACAGAAGGTCGGTCGCCACGTCTGCGGCGGGGCGGAGGACGCCGCGATCCAGCCCACCGCGGGACACGCTCGCGGCCCAGGGTGATTTAGCGCGATCGAGACGCCGCGATGCCGGCCTCAGAGCCCGTCGCGGGACATGAGGAAGGCGTGCACCTGCCGGATGTCGTCCTCCGACAGCAGCTCGCCGAAGGCGGGCATGTTCGTGCCTTCGCGGCCCCTCGCGACCGCGTCGAGGAACCGGCCCGCCGGCAGCGCGGTCCCGAACAGGTTCGCGCCGGCGCCGCCGCCGGCGCGGTGACAGACGACGCAGCGCGCGCGGTAGATGCGCTCGCCGGCCGCGATCGCCGCCTCGTCGCCGAGTACGGGGTTCACCGCGTCCCCGGGCGCCGGCGGGGTGCCGAGAACGGGAGCCGGCGCGGCGATCGGCTCGCCGCCCTCGGTGGGCTCGAAGCCGTAGCCCGGCAGGACGCGGCCGCCGAGGGTGTGGCCGGGCTCGCCGACGCGCGGCAGGCCGCCCGGCAGCGGCGTCAGGTTGGTCTCCCGCCGCTCGGCCCGCGGGCCCCCGTCGAGCGCGAACACCCACAGGTTCCCGGCCCGGGGCTCGGTGTAGTAGAAGATCATGTCGCCGCCGATGCCGCCGGACGGCACCGCGACGTACTGCGTCCCGTCGAGCTCGTAGGTGACGGGGCTGCCGATGATGCCCGAGCCGGTCTGGAAGCGCCACAACACGTCACCGCTGCGCGCGTCGATGGCCATGAAGTAGCCGCGCATGTCGCCGGTGAACACGAGGCCGCTGGAGGTGGCCACGGCGCCGGCCCAGAAGGGGGCGGGGCTGACCACGCGCCACAGCACCTCCTGCTCGACCACGTCGAAGCCGACGAAGTTGCCGGGGTTGTCGCTCGTCAGGTACTGCTGGTAGTCCCCGCCGAGGTACGCCTCGCCGTTGGTCGGCGGCTCGAACGTGTCCTCGGCCCAGAACCGGTACCCCATCGCCCATTGGTTGGACATGAAGTAGAGCGCCCCGAGGTCGGGGTTGTAGGCGAGCGGCTGCCAGTCGATGGCGCCCTCGAGACTGGGGATGATGGGTCCGACCTCGGGCCCGCCGGACTGCGCCAGCATGTCGGGATTCACCTCGGGGCGGCCGGTCTCGGGGTCGAGCCCGAAGGCCCAGTTGATGCCGGGCACGATGGGCTCGCCGTAGAGGAACCGGCCGTCGGTGCGGTCGAGGGCGTAGAAGAAGCCGTTCTTGTCGTGGTGGAAGAGGGCCTTGACGGGCCCGTGGCCGCGCAGGGTCACGTCGGCGAGCACCGGGGTGCTCACCGCGTCGTAGTCCCAGCAGTCCCAGGGGGTGTACTGGTAGCCCCAGCGGATGGCCCCGTCGTCGGCGTCGAGGGCCACGGTGGCGGCCGACCACTGGTTGTCGCCCTTCCGCACGTGGCAGTTCCAGGGGGCGGCGTTCCCGGTGTTCCAGTAGACGAGGTTCAGCTCGGGGTCGTAGGCGCCCGTCGTCCACGTCGGGGCGCCGCCGTGCCGCCAGGTGTCGCCGGGCCACGTCTCGTTGCCGGGCTCGCCGGGGCCGGGAATGGTGTAGGTCGTCCAGCGCGGCTCGCCGGTCATCGCGTCGTAGGCCTTGACGAAGCCGCGGATGCCGTACTCGCCGCCCGCCACCCCGGTGAGGACGAGGCCGTTGACGACCAGGGGCGCGCCCGTGATGCTGTAGCCCTGCCGCCAGTCGACGACCTCGGCCTCCCACGCGACGGCCCCGGTGTCGCGGTGGAGCGCGAACAGCCGCGCGTCCATCGTGCCGACGTAGACCAGGTCGGCGAACAGCGCGACGCCGCGGTTGTTCGACCCGCAGCAGTAGACGCGTTCGACCTCGTCGGACATCTCCGGCTCGAAGCCCCACCGCCTTGCGCCGGTGCGGGCGTCGATGGCGAAGACGCGCGACTCGTCGGCCGACAGGTAGATGACGCCGTCGTGCACCAGCGGCGTCGCCTCTAGGCCGCGGTTCTCGCCGCCGGTCGCGAACACCCAGGCAGGGTGCAGGCGGTCCACGTTGTCCGGGGTGATCTCGTCGAGCTCGACGAAGCGGTGGCCGTGGTAGTCGCGGCCGTACATCAGCCACGACGAGGTGTCGCCCGCCGCCTGCTCCAGGTCGCGCGTGGTGATCTCCTGACCGTGCGCCGGCACGGAAGGCCCCGCCGCGAGAACGACCGCCGTGACCGCCGCCAGAGTGTATGGGGACCGCACCTGTTCACCCTCCTCCCGTACGTCGCGATTGCGGAGGCCGTTGACCTCGGGGGGTTCGCGAGGCGGGATGCACGCAGTGTATCGACTCTACGTTTCCATTCCGTTGCGGACGTTCGTAGTTCGCCACTCCCGCCGCCGACGGCCCCAAAGGGCTGAGACGAGGCTTGGCAACCCTTGGCGAGGATCCCCGTGCAACGCGGGCGTTTCACCACGGGCCGCCGGCTTCTTCGCGGCAACGCAGCATCCCGCCTCCCGTGTCCGGGCGAGCGCACGCGCCAGGGACGTCAGCCGGCCGCCCTGACCAGCGCCGGCAGGACGGCGCCGATCTCGCCGCGGACCACGGCGTCGGCGATGCCGTCCAGCGGGGTCGGCTCGCGGTTGACGATGACGAGGCGCGCCCCCGCCGCCTTGGCGAGACGGGGGATCGAGGCGGCCGGCTCCACCACCAACGAGGAGCCGACGGCGATGAGCAGGTCGCACGCCTCGGCCGCCTCCTGCGCCCGCGCCATCACGTCGAGGGGCATGGCCTGGCCGAACGAGATCGTCGCCGGCTTGAGCAGCCCGCCGCACGCGCGGCAGCGCGGCGCCCGCTCGCCCGCCTCGATGCGGCGGCACGCCTCATCGGACGTGATGCGGTCGCCGCACGTCAGGCACTCCGCCTCGGTGGTGGTGCCGTGCAGCTCGAGCACCGTCTCCGCGGGCAGCCCCGACCGCTGGTGCAGCCGCTCGATGTTCTGGGTGACGAGGGCGGCGAGCCGGCCCTGCCGGTGCAGCTCGACGAACGCGCGGTGCCCCGCGTTGGGCTCCGCCTCGCGCATGGCCGGCCACGCCTCGGCCTTCTGGCGCCAGTATTCGACGCGGCCCGCCTCGCTCGACACGAACTCGTGGAAGTCGACCGTCCGGTTCCGCGCCCACACCCCGTTTGGGCTGCGGAAGTCCGGCACCCCCGACTCGGTCGAGATGCCGGCGCCGGTGAAGCCGACGATGCGCGACGCGGCGGCGATGAGCTCGCGGGCAGCCTGGTCACTCATGGCGGTGATCGTAGCAGTCCAGCCCTCGTGGCAACGAACGCGCCTGCGAGAGCGAAACGTCCCGGAACGGCGGCAGGCGCGACCGCGCCGCAGGCGAGCGAGAAGATTGCATCGGAAGCGCCTGAAGGTCAGGGTGGGGCCGGAGGGTCGAATCCGCGCGCGAACGCCGCCACGAGCCACCAGAACAGCATGCCCAGACCGCCCGCGAACACATAGAGGGCGCACACGAGCACCAGCACGCCAGCGATCTCACCGATGATCCTCAGGGAGGCACCGGCCCGCCGGAGAAAGAGCGCGCGGGGGGACGAGCCACCGCGGTTCGGCAACGGTGATTCGGGCACTCTCGACATGATCCCACAAGCGGCCCCCGCGCGGTAACATGGTCTGTTTGCCATGCGCGCCGGGCCCCTGACCTATCCCCGCATCGCGGCGTTCTGGCTGCCGCTGGCCGGCACGTGGCTGATGATGGCGGCGGAGGGGCCGTACCTCGCCGCGATCATCGCCCGGCTGGAGCAGCCGACCGAGAACCTCGCCGCGTTCGGGGTGGCGTTCGCGCTGGCGATCATCATCGAGGCGCCGGTCATCATGCTCATGGCCGCCTCGACCGCGCTGGTCACCGACGCCGCGAGCTACGCGGCGCTGCGGCGCTTCACCTACACGCTGGGGGCGGGGCTGACCCTGGTGCAGGTCGTCGTGGTGATGCCTCCGGTGTTCGACTGGCTCGCGGTGTCGCTGATCGGCCTGCCGCCCGACGTGGCCCGGCTGACCCACCACGGGCTCGCCATCATGCTGCCGTGGCCGATCGCCATCGGCTACCGCCGCTTCCGGCAGGGGCTGCTGATACGCCGCCACCTGACCCGCCGCGTCACCTACGGCACCGCGCTGCGCCTCGCGGCGATGAGCGCGGCCGCCCTCGCCGCGGCGCGGGCGCCGGGGCTGGAGGGCGTGCACGTGGGGACCCTCGCGCTCGCCGTCGGGGTGATCGTCGAGGCCGTCGCCAGCCGCGTCATGACGCGGGACGTGGTGGCGGCGCTGCAAGCCGGCCGGGCCGCCCATTCCGGCCCGATCCTGTCCGCGGCGGCCGACGCCGGTCCGGACACCCCCGCGGCGGCCGGTTCCGGCGCGCCCGCCCCGGCGGCGAACCTCGCCGGGAACCGCGCCCCGGCACCCGAGGCGGCCTCCCCCGCGGCGGCGCGGCCGGGGGCGGCGTTGACGATGCCGGCGATCTTCCGCTTCTACCTGCCGCTGGCCATGACCTCGCTCCTGGCCCTGGCGGTGCAGCCGGCGGTGACCTTCTTCGTAGGCCAGAGCCGGTACGCCCTGGAATCGTTGGCCGTGCTGCCGGTCATCCACGGGCTGACGTTCCTGTTCCGCGCGCTCGGACTGTCGTACCAGGAAGTCGGCATCGCCCTGTTCGGCGACCGGTGGGAGCAGTACCGGCCCATCCGCAACTTCGGGTGGGCGCTCGCGGCGTTCGCGGCCGGCGGCCTCGGGCTCATCGTGTTCACGCCGCTGGCCGCGGTCTGGTTCGAGGGCGTGTCGGGCCTCTCGCCCGAACTGGCGGCGTTCGCGCTGCTGCCGGCGCAGATCCTCGCGCTGCTCCCGGCGGGGTCGGTGTGGATCTGCTTCCAGCGCGCGGTGCTCGTCCACGCCCGGCAGACGGCCCCGATCACGTGGGCGGGGATGATCGAGGTCGCCGTCGTGGTCGTGATCCTCACGGTGACCACGCAGGCGCTGTCGTGGGTCGGCGCGGTGGGGGCGGCGACCGCGATCCTGGGCGGGCGGCTCGCCGGCGCGCTGTTCCTGCTCGCGTTCACCGCCAGGATCGTACGCCCGCCGGCGCCCGTCCCGACCCCAGCGCCCGACCCCGCCGTGTCACTCGGCCGGTGACACCGCCCGCTCGACGAGGGCGCGCAGGTCGGCGGGCAGGTCGAGGGCGAGGGCGGCGCGGCGCCCGTCGTCCGACATCTTCCGCCACGTCTTGCGCAGCACGCCGGCGAGCTTCTCCCCGTCGTGCTTCGGCGCGAAGTCGGCCAGGTAATGCTCGATGAAGACGAGGCAGATCACGTCCTCGAGCAACTGCACGTCGGGGTCGGCCTTCAGGCGCTCCTTGCGGAGCAGCGACCCGACCCGCTCCACCACGTCGTCGCCGTAGCCCACGTCGCGCAGGATGGCGGCGGCCGTCTCGGCGTGGAAGCGGCCGAGGTCGGTGCGCCAGCGGCGGTAGCCGTCGCGGCCGTCCGGGTAGTCGGCGCGGGGGATCGTCCAGCGCCGGATGTGCTGGCAGCGGGCGGCGAGCCGCACCGCCTCGGGGGCGTCGGGCCGGAACCGGTCGAGGCGGGCGGTCATGCGCCGGGCGTAGACGAGCTCTTTCGGCTGCTCCGCCCCGGCCGCGCGCTCGCGGTTCGGGTCTTCCGCGTTCGCGGCGTCGAACCGCTCGACGGCGCGCCGGAACCGGTCGCTGGACGTCATCGCCCCGGATCTCTCACTCCGACCGTTGCTCGTTGCCGCCGGCGGGCGCCCGCCTCGACATCAGCTCGCCGAGGCCCGCGAGCTTCGAGTCGATGGCCACGAACCTCGAGTCGAGGCCCGCGAGCTTCGAGTCGATGGCCACGAACCTCGAGTCGGTCGCCGCGAGCTTCGAGTCGATCGCCGCGAACCTCGAGTCGATCGCCGCGAACCTCGAGTCGATCGCCGCGACCCAGGGAACGTCGCCCGCCAGCAGCTTCTTGACGTCGGTCTCGACCACCTTGACGTCCGCTCGAAGCTCCCGGTGGGCCTCGTCGTTGCGCGTGACCTCCCGTCGCAGGAACCAAGCGATGATGCCGAAGAGGACCACGAGGACCCCGAGCAGCCACGCTACCGCGGCGCCGAGCTCGATGGATATGGATGGGGCGGCATTCGCCACCAGCACGGTGGGGGGCATCGGAGCCTCCAGGTTCTTGCCCGAGAGCACCCGGCCCCGCGCGTCCGCGGCGCGCCGGGCTGGGGCACCCTCCAAGCTGATGCTAACATGCCCGGCTGACCCGCCGAGCCTCACGACAGAGGCAGTGGCAGGAGGCGTGCCAAGATGCGCTTGCAGCCCCGGACAACCGGTGCCGTTCGACGGTCTTGTCACCGTAACCCGGAGGAAATGCCGTGGCCATCGTCGTCGGACAGCCCGCCCCCGATTTCACCCTGCACGAGTCCCCGCAGCAACGGCGCAGCCTGCGCGACTACCGGGGCCGGAACGTCGTGCTGGTGTTCTTCCCCGGGGCCTTCACGCCGGTCTGCACCACCGAGATGTGCGCCCTGCGCGACCGTCTCGACCGGTTCAGCGCCCTCGACGCCGAGATCGTCGGCATCACCGTCGACCCGCCCTTCGTGCAGGCGGCATGGAAGGCGGCCAACGACGTCGGTTACACCTTCCTCAGCGACTACAACCGCGAGGTCGTGACCGCGTACGGGGTCGCGTTCCCCGACCTGGCCGGCCTCGACGGCTACGTCTGCGCCAACCGCGCGGTAACCGTAGTGGACAAGGAGGGTGTAGTGCGCCACCACTGGGTCGGCGAGAGCCTGCGCGTCGAGCCCGACTACGACGAGCTCCAGGCCGTCGTCGCGGCCCTGCCGTAGGGGCGGTGATCGATGCTCGCCCGGCTGACCTCGGCGTTTCCCCTCTGGGTGCTCGCCGCGGGCGTCGCGGCCCTCGTGCGGCCGGCGTGGTTCACGTGGTTCAGCGGGCCGCTGATCACCGTCGGCCTCGGCGTCATCATGCTCAGCATGGGCATGACCCTGGGCTTCGACGACTTCCGCCGGGTGGGGCGCGAGCGCGCCCGCGTGCTGCCGGGGGTGGTCCTGCAGTACACCGTCATGCCGGCGCTGGGCTGGGGGCTCGGCTATCTCTTCGCCCTGCCGACGCCGTTCGCGGTGGGCCTCGTGCTCGTCTCGTGCTGCCCCGGCGGCACCGCCTCGAACGTCATCGCGTACCTGGCGCGGGCCGACGTGGCGCTCTCGGTGACCCTGACCGCGCTGTCCACCCTGCTGGCGGTCCTGATGACGCCGGTGCTGACCGCCCTGCTCGCCGGCAGCCGCGTCGACGTCCCCGCGGCCGGGCTGCTGCTCAGCACCGTGCAGGTGGTCATCGTGCCGGTGGCGGCGGGGGCGATGGTCAAGTGGCGCTTCCCCCGCGCCGTCGACCGGGTCCTGCCGATCGCCCCCCTCGTGGCCATCGCCGCCATCAGCCTCATCGTCGGCTCGGTCGTCGGCGGCGGGCGCGAGCGCATCATCGAGGCCGGCCCGCGGCTGGTCCTGGCCGTCGTCAGCCTCCACGGCCTCGGCTTCCTTTTCGGCTATCTCGCGGGCCGGCTCGCCCTGCGGCGCGAGGTGGCGGCGCGGACGGTGGCGATCGAGGTCGGGATGCAGAACACCGGGCTCGGCGTGGTGCTGGCGCAGCAGAACTTCGCGAACCCCCTCGTGGCCGTCCCGAGCGCCATCGCCAGCGTCTTCCACTCGCTGGTCGGCAGCCTCGCCGCGGCGTGGTGGCGGCGGCGCCGTCCCGACGCGTGAACCGCGGCGGCCGACTCGACGCGCCCATCCCGGCAAGACATCCTTCGGCAAGAGGAGCCGCAGGCGACGAATCGGCGGACCGGGGAACGGGGGCGGGGACCGAACCTGCCTCCCGCCTTGACGCGACAATTGAACCGGTCTAGACTAGTTCCGTCAATAGCAGACAGTCAGGGGGGGCAACGGATGGTCACCTACGACGAACACAAGCCGCGCGCGTGGACCGTCGCCGAGGCGAAGGCCAGGCTGTCCGAGGTGCTGCGCCGCGCCGAGGAAGAGGGACCGCAACGCATCGGGCACCGCAAGGCGTTCGTGGTCGTATCGGCCCGCGTCTGGGAGGAGAAGACCGAGCCGCGGCCGACGCTCGGCGAGTGGCTCATCGCCAACGCGCCCGGCGCCGGCCCGCTCGAGCTCCCGCCGCGCGACGCCCGGCCTCAGCGTCCCGGACCGTTCGACGACTGGACCGAGGACGACTGGAAGGCCCTCGATCGGGCCCCCCCCGACCCGGAGGCGGAGGCGTGACCCGGTTTCTCCTCGACACCAACGTCTTGTCCGAGATGCTCAAGCCGGCCCCGGACCCCGACGTGATCGAGTTCCTGCGGGCGACGCACAACAGCCTTTGGCTCTCCGTGGTCGTGCTCTACGAGCTGGAGCACGGCGTGAGTCTGCTCCCGGCGGGGCGGCGGCGCCGCCGCCTCGCCATGCTGGTGGCGGGGATCGCCGCCAACTACGACGACCGCATCCTGCCCGTGGACGGCGAGGCGGCAAGACGCGCGGTGCGCTTCAGCGCCCGGGCCCGCCGCGCGGGGAGCCCCGCCCAGACCGGCGACGCGCTGATCGCGGGCACCGCCGAGGCGGGGTCCCTCGTCGTGGTGACCCGGAACACGAAGCACTTCGCGCCGTTCGACGTCGAGTCGGTCAATCCGTGGGCCGGCCATGTCCGGCGCTGACGCGCCCGTCGGGCAGCGCGTAGGTGCCGGGACGCAGGCCCACCACGAAGCCGCCGTTCCTCAGCGACGGCTTGTTGTAGCGCAGCGTGCCGGGATGGGGCCCGGGGTCGCCCGAGTGGCGGTAGATGCAGTCGCCGGCCGCGACGTCCCACTCCATGGTCGGCCCGAGCCGGGGGTAGACGTCGGCCCGCCCGTCGGCGACCAAGCAGAACTTCAGGGAGCTGCCGCCCTTGACCCGCTCGACCACGTTCAGGGGCGCGAGGAACGCCTCGAGGGCGGGGCTGGGGTGGGACCGGCTCTCGACGACACGGAGCGGGTCGGACGGGCCGGACAGTGTCGACCGCAGGCGGCGGGCCGGGCCGCCGCCCTCGCGCTTCCACGCGCCCTCCCCGGCGCGGGCGTGGTACAGCAGCCCCGCGGCGGGGGCCGCGACCACGCCGAGGACCGGCTCGCGATCCTCGATCAACGCGACGTTGACGGTGAACTCGCCGGTGCGGTCGATGAATTCCTTCGTCCCGTCGAGCGGGTCGACGAGCCAGTAGCGGGGCCACCGGCGGCGGACCTCGTAGGCGGGAATCCCGCCCTCCTCCGACAGGTAGGGGATCGCGGGGTCGAGCGCCTTCAACCCGTCGCGCAGGATCGCGTCGGCCGCGAGGTCGACGCCGGTCACCGGCGACCCGTCGGCCTTCGCCCGCACCCACGTGTCGCGGGCGCGGTACCGTTCAAGCACCGCCGCGGCGGCGCGCGACACGACCTCGCAGACGGCCTCCGTGGTCACCATCGCCCCACAGTGTAGCGGTCCCGCCGTCCAGACGTCCGACTACGATCCCGCGACGTCCCGACCGGGTCCTTGACGGAACGGACCGCGATGGGGTAGAAAATACGGATTGTGACGTTGTGCACACGGACCGCCTGTCGAAGCTGCTGTTGTCCGGAGGCCGCCGAGGCCCCCATGCTGACGGTCGTGTGAGGATGCAAGGACGCTGACAGAAGCGAGCAAGCACCAACGCGAGAGACCGAAAGCCCGGGGCCGCAAGGCTCCGGGCTTTTTCTTTTCGCCGACCATGTCCGCCGCGCCGACCCCGCTGTTTCCGGCGTTCCTCAAGCTCAGGGGCCGGCCGGTCACGGTGGTCGGGGGCGGGCCGGTGGCGGCGTCGAAGCTGCGGGCGCTGCTCGACGCGGGCGCGCGGGTGACCGTCGTCGCGCCGGAGGTCACGGCCGGGATCGCCGCGAGCGGGGCGGCCGTCCGGCGCCGTCCGTTCCGGATGTCGGACCTCGACGGAGCGTGGCTCGTGGTGGCGGCAGCGCCGCCCGAGGTCAACCGCGAGGTCGCGGCGGCGGCGGCGGAACGGCGCCTGTTCGTGAACGCGGTGGACGACCCGCCGAACGCGAGCCTCTATCTCGGCGGCGTGGTCCGGCGCGGCGGGGTCACCGCGGCCATCTCGACCGACGGCCGGGCCCCGGCCCTCGCCGGGCTGATCCGGGAAGTGCTGGAGGCGCTGCTGCCCGAGGACGAGGTGCGGCGGTGGCTGGCCGCGGCGGACGGGGAGCGGGCGGGATGGCTCGCCCGCCGCGTGCCGATGGAACGGCGGCGGCCGTTGCTCGTGCGCGCGCTGGCCGCCCTCTACGGCGATACAGAGGCCGGCCGAAAAGATAGAGAAGCATGAGACCCAGACCGCAGCAGCCGGCGTCGGCCGGCCGGCGGCCGGCGGCCGGCGTCGGCGGCCCCGGCCGGGAAACCGACCCGACCCCGGGGTTCGTGTCGCTGGTGGGGGCGGGGCCGGGAGAGCCCGACCTATTGACGGTGCAGGCGCTGGACCGGCTGCAGAAGGCCGACCTCGTGCTCTACGACGCCCTCGTGGCCCCCGAGGTCGTGGCCCTCGCGCGCCGGGCGCAGTGCTTCTGCGTCGGCAAGCGGGCGGGGCGCCGGTCGGTGCGCCAGGAGACCATCGTCCGCCTCCTGATCCGCGCCGCCCGCCGCGGGCGCCGGGTGGTGCGGCTGAAGGGCGGCGACCCCTACGTGCTGGGGCGGGGCGGCGAAGAGGCGCTGGCCCTGCGGGCGGCGGGGGTCGGGTTCGAGGTGGTGCCGGGACTGACCACCGCGGTCGCCGCGCCGGCCCTGGCCGGCATCCCCATGACCCACCGGGGGGCGGCGTCGGGGTTCGCGGTCGTGTCGGGGCACGACGAGTCGAGCTTCCGGCCGGTGCTGGGCGCCCTGCCCCCGGGCTCGGTGACCGTCGTCGTGCTGATGGGGCTGGCCCGCCGCGCCGCGGTGGCCGACTGCCTGCTCGACGGCGGCTGGCCGGCCGACACCCCGGCCGCCATCGTCTGCGCGACGGTCTCGCCGCGCACGCGCGTCTGGGCCGGCACGCTGGCGCAGTTGGGGACGGCCCCGCCCCCGGCCGCCGCCGACGTCCCCGGGACCATCGTCGTCGGCAACGTCGTGGACCTGCGGGCGGTGCTCGACGAGACGCAGCCGGACGCGGCGGCGGCCGTCGAACGGGAGGGACGGCAGTCGGGATGACCGGGAGGAACGGCACCCGGCCCGGCGATTTCGGGGACCCCGCGAGGCGCGGGAGATCGCGATGACCCGGAACGACGGCACCCCGCCACGATCGGTATGGGAAGACCCCGACGAAGGGGCTGGAGTTCAAGATGACCTGGAAGGAAAGACTCGGCGACCGCATCCCGGCGGCGCTCGGGCGGGAGATCGACACCTTCGAGAACCAGATCGCCCTGAAGCGCCAGGGCCGCATCGACGACAAGGTGTTCGCGGAGACCCGCCTGCGGCGCGGCGCCTACGGGCAGCGCTACGACAACGGGCAGCGGAACGACGGCAACGGGGTGAAGGCCCTCGAATTCCCCTCGAACGGGCTGACCAAGGGCCCCGACACGGTGTGGGACGCCCCGGGGATGCAGCGGATCAAGATTCCGTTCGGGGGGCTGAATCCCGAACAACTGGACGCCCTCGCGGACCTCGCCGAGGAGTACAGCGACGGCATCTGCCACATCACCACCCGCCAGGACGTGCAGCTCCACTTCGTGCACGTCGACGACACCCCGGCGCTGATGCGGCGGCTCGCGGCGGTGGGCATCACCACCCGCGAGGCGTGCGGCAACACCGTGCGCAACGTCACCGCGTGCCCCCTCGCGGGGGTGTGCCGCGACGAGACCTTCGACGTGACCCCCTACGCGCGGGCGTCGATGCGGTTCCTCCTCGGGCATCCCGACGCGCAGGACTTCGGCCGCAAGTTCAAGGTGGCCTTCTCGGGGTGCCGGCAGCACGCCTGCGGCCTCGTCAACATGCACGACTTCGGGGCGATCGCCGCGACGCGGGAGACGCCCGGGGGGACCGAGCGCGGGTTCGAGGTCCACGTCGGCGGCGGCCTCGGCGCGGTGCCCCACGAGGCGAAGCTCTTCGACCCGTTCATGCCCGAGGCCGAGGTGCTGCCCACCCTGCAGGCCATCTCGCGGGTGTTCGCGCGCCTCGGCGAGAAGCGCAACCGGGCCCGCGCCCGCATCAAGTTCCTGGTCGCCAAGCTCGGCATCGACGAGTTCCGGCGGCTGGTCGCGGAGGAGCGCCGCGGCCTCGCCCCCGACGAGCGGTGGACGGCGTATCTGGCGGACCTCGCGTCGACCGACGAGCGGCCGCTGAAGGACGGCGAGCCCCTCGACGGCGCGCCCGACGCGGCGGGCTACGCGGCGTGGGCGCGCTCGAACGTCTACCGCCAGCGCCAGCCCGGCTACGCGGCGGTGACGGTGAGCCTGCCCCTCGGCGACATCGGCAGCGACCAGATGCGGGGGCTCGCCGACGTCGCCCGCCGCTACGTCGGCGACACCGTCCGCACCACCGTCGAGCAGAACGTCGTGCTGCGGTGGGTGCGCGAGTCCGACCTGCCCGCGCTGCACCGCGAGCTCGACGCCCTCGGCCTGGGCCGGGCCGGCGCGCAGTCGATCGGCGACATCACCGCCTGCCCCGGCACCGACACCTGCAAGCTCGGCATCGCCTCGTCGCGGGGGCTGGCGGCGGAGCTCGAGAAGCAGGTGCGGGGGCAGTTGGACACCCTGGACGACGCGGTCCGCGGCCTGCGCATCAAGATCAGCGGGTGCTTCAACTCGTGCGGCCAGCACCACGTCAGCGACCTCGGGTTCTACGGCGTGAGCCGGCACGTACGGGGGCGGGTGGTGCCGCACTTCCAGGTGGTGCTGGGCGGCAAGTGGGTCGAGAACGCCGGGGCCTACGGGCTCGCCATCGGCGCGGTGCCGGCCCGCGCGATTCCGGAGGTGGTCGGGCGCATCACGGACCGCTTCGTCGCGGACCGCGGGCCCGACGAGACGTTCCACGCGTTCACGGCCCGCATCGGCAAGCGCGCGTTGCGCGAGATGCTCCAGGACCTGATGGCGGTGCCCGACTACGAGGCGTCCCCCGACTACTACCGCGACTGGGGCGACCCCCGCGAGTTCGGCATCGGCGACATGGGCATCGGCGAGTGCGCGGGCGAGGTCGTGAGCCTGACCGAGTTCGACCTCGCGGAGGCCGACAGCCAGGTGTTCGAGGCCCAGATCCAGCTTGAGGCCGGCAACGTCGGCATGGCCGACGAGCTCGCCTACGCGGCGATGCTGCAGGCGGCGCGGGGGCTGGTCAAGACCGAGTTCATCGACGTCCCCGACGACCCCGACCGCATCGTCGCCGAGTTCCGCACCCGCTTCTTCGACACCGGCGTCTTCCTCGACCGGTTCGCGGGTGGGAAGTTCGCGCAGTACCTGTTCCGGCGGCACGCCCGCACCGGCCCCCCGGCCGGCGTCGACACCGTGCGGCAGTCGATCGAGGAGGCCCAGCTCTTCCTCGAGGCCACCCACGCCTGCCAGGCGAAGCTGGCCGGCGCCCCGGCGGCGGTCGCGGCCGGCGAACCGGCCCTCGCCGGGAGTCCGGCGTGAGCGCCGCCCCCGCCGCCGCCGCGTCCGACGCGAGCGCGGTGCAGCGCGTCGCCTTGAAGGTCTTCCTCGACGACGGGGCGGCGCCGTCGCCGCGCGACGTCATCCCGGTGTTCCACCGCTGGATCCAGACGCGGGCGGTCGACGGGCTGCTGATCGACGTCGCCGACTACAGCCACCTCCCCACCGGCCCCCTCGCCCTCCTCGTGGGCCACGAGGGGCGCTACGTCCTCGACCACGCCGACGGCCGGCTCGGGCTGCAGTACGTGCGGACGCAGCCGTTGGACGGACCGCTGGATGCCCGGCTTCGCACCGTCGCGGGGATGCTGCTCCGCGCCGCCCGGCTGCTCGAAGACGATGCCGCCCTGCCCGGGCCGGTCCGCTTCCGCGGCGACGAGATCGAGTGGGTCGCGAACGACCGGCTCCTCGCCCCGAACACGCCGGACACCCTGGCGGCGGTGCGGCCGGCGTTCGAGTCGTTCCTCGCGGCGCTCTCCGGCGGCGCGCCCTGGACCCTGACCCCCCGCACGGAGCCGGGGGCGCGCTTCGGCATCCACGCCCGCGCTTCCGCCGGGGCACCCCTCGCGACCCTCGCCGCGCGGCTGGACGCGGGGGCCGGTCGCTGAACCGCTGGCACCCAGTTGCGCGGCTCCACGACGGGCGTTCCCTGCGGTTGAAGCCCCCCCGGACGCCTCTGACCCGCGAAGGCGAAGGGACTTGTAGAGGATCTTCTGCCATCGCCGGGGGCGCCGAGCTCTACGGCGACGGGCGGCACGGGCCGCCGGCGCGGGAGCACCACGGTGACCCCGAACCGCCGCGATATCAGAATCGCTAATACTGCAACACCCGGCTATTAGCGTTCTGTGGTAGATTAGTCGGCCTCATGCAGGTCGAGACGTTGCGCATCTTCTGCGACGTGGTGCGCCATCAGAGCTTCTCGCGGGGCGCGCGGGCCAGCTCGGTCAGCCAGTCGGCGGCCAGCCAGGCGGTGCGGCAGATCGAGAAGCACCTCGGCGCCCAGCTCATCGACCGGTCGAAGCGGCCGTGGCAGCTCACGGCCGAGGGCCGGTTGTTCTTCAAGGGCGGCCAGGAGATCGTCGAGCGCTACCACGAGCTGGAGGCCGCGGTGCGGCACCGGCGGAACCCGTCGGGCCGGGCGGTGCGGCTCGCGACCATCTACTCCGTAGGCATCCACCAGCTCAGGCAGACCGTCGACCGCTTCCGCGCGGCGATGCCGGGGGCGGCGGTCGACCTGCAGTACATGCACCCCGCCGAGATTCGCGAGCAGGTGCTGAACGACCGGTGCGACCTGGGCCTGATGTCGTTCGTCACCCGGCGGCGCGAGCTCGCGGTCATCCCCTGGAAGCGGCAGGCGATGGTCGTGGCGTGCCCGCCGGCGCACCGGTTCGCGGCCCGCGCGGCGGCCGGGCGCGGCGGGGTGCGGCCGGCGGACCTCGCGGGCGAGCGTTTCGTGGCGTTCGACCGGAAGCTGCCGGTGCGCCGGGCCGTCGACCGCTTCCTGCGGCGCCACCGCGTCGAGGTGGCGGTGACGGCCGAGTTCGACAACATCGAGACCATCAAGCAGGCGGTGGACGAGGAGGCGGGCGTCGCGATCCTGCCCGAGCCGACACTGCGGCGCGAGGTGCGCCGCGGGACCCTCGTGCAGGCACCGCTGCTGCTGCCCGACGGCGAGCCGCCGCTGGTAAGGCCCCTGAGCATCGTGCACCGCAGCAACCGGCGGCTCAGCCCCGCCGTCACCGCGTTCATCGAGCTGCTCGGCGCCGACGCGCCCGCGGCGGGCCGGCGCGCGGGGCGGAGCCGGCCCGCGCCGGCCGGCACCCAGGCGTCGGCGGCCCCCGCGGCGGGCCGGCGCGCGGAGCGTGGCCGAGACGCGCCGGCCGGCAGCGAGGCTTCGGCGGGGACCGGAGGCCGCCGCCGAACCGCGGCGGCCTCCGGCGCGCGGCCCCGGACCTCCATCCCGACAGCGGGCGCCGACCTGCCGAATACGGACCCTTTCCCGTCCAACCCGGCCGCCCGCGGGGAGGCGGGCAACGGCCCGCAGGGAGCGAATCCATGAGCGGACCCGAGAGACGATCGCCGCAAGCAGCGGGCCAAGGGCTCTACGACCCCTGGTACGAGCACGACTCCTGCGGGGTGGGGTTCGTCGTCCACATCCGCGGCCAACGCTCGCGCAAGCTCATCGACCAGGCCTTGGAGATCGGCATCAACCTGCTCCACCGCGGCGCCTGCGGCTGCGAGCCCAACACCGGGGACGGGGCGGGACTGCTGATGCAGGTTCCCGACCGCTTCCTGCGGCGCGAGACGGCGGCGCTCGGGTTCGCCCTGCCCCCGGAGCGCCAGTACGGGGTGGGCATGCTGTTCCTGCCGCGGCCGCCGGACGAGCGGCGGCGCGTCGAGGAGCTCGTCGCCCGCGTCGTCGACGAGGAGGGCCAGACCCTGCTCGGCTGGCGGGACGTCCCCACCGACAGCAGCCCCCTGGGGGCCACCGCGCGCCAGGGCGAGCCGGTCATCCGGCAGGTGTTCATCGGACGCGGCCCCGCCTTGGGGGACGGCCCGGACGCGCAGCCCAAGTTCGAGCGCAAGCTGTACGTCATCCGCCGGCGCGTCGAGCACGCCGCCGACGACCTCGGCCTCGAGGCCCCCGACGCGTTCTACGCGGCCAGCCTGTCGTCGCAAACCATCGTCTACAAGGGCATGCTCATCGCCGACCAGGTCACGACGATGTTCCCCGACCTCGTGGACCCCGACCTCGAGTCGGCGATCGGGCTCGTGCACTCGCGCTTCAGCACCAACACGTTCCCGTCGTGGCCGCTGTCGCACCCCTACCGCTACATCGCCCACAACGGCGAGATCAACACCCTGCGCGGCAACATCAACTGGATGCGGGCGCGCGAGGCGCTGTGCCGGTCGGACCTGCTGGGGGACGACCTGCGGAAGCTCTTTCCCATCATCAAGGAGAACCAGAGCGACACCGCCACCTTCGACAACGTGCTCGAGTTCCTGGCCATGACCGGCCGGTCGCTGCCCCACGCGGTCCTCATGATGATCCCGGAGCCGTGGCGGAAGCACGAGTCGATGGCGGCCGACCGGCGGGCGTTCTACGAGTACCACTCGGCCCTGATGGAGCCGTGGGACGGCCCCGCGTCGATCGCGTTCACCGACGGCACCGTGGTGGGGGCGGTCCTCGACCGCAACGGGCTGCGCCCGTCCCGCTACTACGTCACGAAGGACGACCTGGTGGTGATGGCGTCCGAGGTCGGCGTCCTCGACGTGCCGCCCGAGAACGTGCTCGTCAAGGAGCGGCTGCACCCGGGCCGGATCTTCCTCGTCGACACCGCCCAGGGGCGCATCATCGACGACGAGGAGATCAAGTCGGGGCTCGCGGCCGAGCACCCCTACCAGGACTGGCTGGACGCCCAGGTGGTGCACCTCGACGACCTGCCGCCCGCCCTCGGGGCGGCGCCGGTCGACGGCGAGTCGCTGCGGCGGCGCCAGCGCGCGTTCGGGTACACCGAGGAGGACCTGCGGATACTGCTCGGCCCGATGGCCGCGCAGGGGGTGGAGCCGGTCGGGTCGATGGGCACCGACACCGCCCTCGCGGTGCTGTCGGACCGGCCGCGGCTGCTCTACGACTACTTCAAGCAGCTCTTCGCGCAGGTCACCAACCCGCCCCTCGACGCCATCCGGGAGGAGCTCGTCACCGACATGAGTTCGACCCTGGGGGCCGAGCGGAACCTGCTGAAGCCGGAACCGGCGTCCTGCCACCAGATCCGCATCGAGTACCCGATTCTCGACAACGAGGAGACGGCCCGCATCCGCCACAACCCCGACCCGGCCCTGCGGGCGACGACCCTGGCCACCCTGTTCGATCCGCGGGAGGGCGCGGGCACCATCGCGAAGGCGATGGACGAGCTGTGCCGGCAGGCGAGCGCCGCCGTCGCCGACGGCTGCGCCGTCCTCGTGCTCTCGGACCGCGGCGTCGACGCCGGCCACGCCCCGATCCCCGCCCTCCTCGCCACCGCCGGCGTGCACCACCACCTCGTGCGCGAGGGCACCCGCACCCGATGCGCCCTCATCGTCGAGTCGGGCGAGCCCCGCGAGCCGCACCACATGTCGCTGCTCCTCGGCTACGGCGCGGGGGCGGTCAACCCGTACCTCGCGTTCGAGACCATCGAAGAGATGATCGCGCGGGGCGACGTGGCCGCCGACGTTGACGCGCGGAAGGGCATCCGCCATCACATCCTCGCCCTCACCAAGGGGGTGCTGAAGGTGATGTCGAAGATGGGCATCTCGACCCTGCAGAGCTACCGGGGGGCGCAGATCTTCGAGGCGGTGGGGCTGGACAAGCCGTTCGTCGACCGCTACTTCACGTGGACGGCGTCCCGGCTCGCGGGCATCGGCATCGACACCGTCGAGGAGGAGGTGAGGCAGCGGCACCGGGCGGCGTTCCCGACCCGCGGCGGCGAGGACGACGAGCTCGACAGCGGCGGCGAGTACCAGTGGCGGCGCGACGGCGAGTACCACCTGTTCAACCCCGACACCGTGTACAAGCTGCAGCACGCCACCCGCAGCGGGCAGTACGCCATCTACCGCGACTACGCCCGCCTCGTCAACGACCAGAACCGCAAGCGGGCGACCCTGCGCGGCCTCTTCAAGCTGCGGCCGGGCGACGCGCCGGTCCCCCTCGACGAGGTCGAGCCGGTGGAGTCGATCTTCAAGCGGTTCTCCACCGGCGCGATGTCGTTCGGCTCGATCAGCGCCGAGGCCCACGAGACCCTGGCCATCGCCATGAACCGCATCGGCGGCAAGTCGAACACCGGCGAGGGAGGCGAGGATCCGGCGCGGTTCACCCCCGACCCGAACGGCGACTTGCGGCGCAGCGCCGTCAAGCAGGTCGCGTCGGGCCGCTTCGGGGTCACCAGCGAGTACCTCGTGAACGCCGACGACCTGCAGATCAAGATGGCGCAGGGGGCGAAGCCCGGCGAGGGCGGCCAGCTCCCCGGGTTCAAGGTCTACCCGTTCATCGCCAAGATCCGCTACTCGACCCCCGGGGTCACCCTGATCTCGCCGCCCCCGCACCACGACATCTACTCGATCGAGGACCTCGCCCAGCTCATCCACGACCTGAAGAACTCGAATCCGCGGGCGCGCGTGCACGTGAAGCTCGTGGCCGAGGTGGGGGTGGGCACGGTGGCGGCGGGGGTGGCCAAGGCCCACTCCGACGTCGTCCTCATCTCGGGGCACGACGGGGGGACCGGCGCCTCGCCGCTGACGAGCATCAAGCACGCGGGGGTGCCGTGGGAGCTCGGCCTCGCCGAGACCCAGCAGGTGCTGGTGCTCAACCAGCTCCGCGACCGCATCGTCGTCCAGACCGACGGGCAGATGAAGACGGGCCGCGACGTGGTCATCGCGGCGCTGCTCGGGGCCGAGGAGTACGGGTTCTCGACCGCGCCGCTGGTCGTCGAGGGCTGCATCATGATGCGGGTCTGCCACCTCGACACGTGCCCGGTGGGCATCGCGACCCAGAACCCCGAGCTGCGCAAGCACTTCTCGGGGCGCCCGGAGTTCGTCGAGAACTACTTCCGCTTCGTGGCCGAAGAAGTGCGCGAGGCGATGGCGGAGATGGGCTTCCGCACCATGGAGGAGATGATCGGCCGCGTCGACCGGCTCGACACCGCCGGCGCCGTCGACCACTGGAAGGCGCGGGGGCTCGACCTGTCGCCGATCCTGCTGAACCCCGACGTGCCCGACACGGTGGCCCGCCGCTGCGTCCGCGAGCAGGACCACGGCCTCGACCGCGCCCTCGACAACACCCTCATCGAGCGCTGCGCGCCGGCCATCGAGAACAAGACGCCGGTGTCGTTCACCCTGCCCATCCGCAACGTGAACCGGACCGTCGGTACGATGCTCGGGTCAGAGATCACCCGCCGCTGGGGCGGGGCGGGGCTGCCGGACGGGACCATCGACGTCACGTTCACGGGGTCGGCCGGGCAGAGCTTCGGCGCCTTCCTGCCGACCGGGGTCACCCTGACCATCGAGGGCGACGCGAACGACTACTTCGGCAAGGGCCTCTCGGGCGGCCGCCTCGCCGTGTATCCCCCGCGGGCCTCAACGTTCGTCGCCGAGGAGAACATCGTCATCGGCAACGTCGCGCTCTACGGCGGCACCGGGGGCGAGGCGTTCGTGCGCGGCGTCGCGGGCGAGCGGTTCGCGGTGCGCAACAGCGGCGTGAACGCGGTGGTGGAAGGCGTCGGGGACCACGGCTGCGAGTACATGACGGGCGGCCGGGTCGTCATACTGGGGCGCACGGGCCGGAACTTCGCGGCGGGCATGAGCGGCGGCATCGCCTACGTCCTCGACCCGACCGGCACCTTCGCCCAGCGGTGCAACCCCGGCATGGTCGACCTGGAGACGCTCGCCGACGAGGATGCCGAGCTGGTGCAGCGGCTGATCAGGCGACACGTCGACCACACCGCGAGCGCCAACGGCCAGGCGGTGCTCGACGGGTGGGGCACGGCGCGGCCGGCGTTCGTGAAGGTGATGCCGCGCGACTACAAGCGGGTGCTCATGGCCGAGGCCAAGGCGCGGGCGGAGTCGCGCGAGCCGGGCTTCGCGGAGCTGGTCGGCACCGGCGCCGGCTAGCGGTACAAGAACATCATGGGAAAGCTGAAGGGATTCATCGAGATCGACCGGCAGAAGCAGGCGAGCCGCGACGTGGCGGCGCGGGTGCGCGACTGGCAGGAGGTGTACCTGCCCTACGCGGACGCGGACCTGCGGGCCCAGGGGGCGCGGTGCATGGACTGCGGCATCCCCTTCTGCCACCAGGGGTGCCCGCTCGGCAACCTCATTCCGGACTGGAACGACCTCGTCTACCGCGACCAGTGGAAGGCGGCGATCGAGCGACTGCACAAGACCAACAACTTCCCGGAGTGGACGGGGCGCCTCTGCCCCGCCCCCTGCGAGGGCTCGTGCGTGCTCGCGATCAACCGCGACGCGGTGACCATCAAGTCGATCGAGATGCAGATCGTCGAGCGGGCGTTCGAGGAGGGCTGGATCCGCCCCGAGCCTCCCGCCGCGCGGACCGGCAAGACGGTGGCCGTCGTCGGCTCGGGGCCGGCGGGGCTCGCCGCCGCCGACCAGTTGAACCGGGCCGGGCACCGGGTGACGGTGTTCGAGCGGTCCGACCGCATCGGGGGGCTCCTGCGCTACGGCATCCCCGAGTTCAAGATGGAAAAGCGGTTCCTCGACCGCCGCCTCGACATCCTGGCCGCCGAGGGCGTCGAGTTCCGGCCCAACACCGACGTCGGGGTCACGGTGACGGCGGAGGAGCTGCGGCGCGGGCACGACGCGATGCTGCTCGCGGGCGGCGCGGGGCAGCCGCGCGACCTGAAGGTGCCGGGGCGGGAACTGTCGGGCATCCACTTCGCCATGGACTACCTGACGCTGCAGAACCGGCGGTGCGAGGGCGACGCGATCGGCGACGACGAGTTCATCACCGCCAAGGACAAGCGCGTCGTCATCATCGGCGGCGGCGACACCGGGGCCGACTGCCTGGGCACCGCGCACCGGCAGGGAGCCCGGTCCATCCACCAGTTCGAGCTCCTGCCGAGGCCGCCGGCCGAGCGGGACGCGGCCAACCCGTGGCCGGAGTGGCCCAACGTCTTCCGGGTGTCGGGTGCCCACGAGGAGGGCGGCGAGCGCGTCTACTCGGTGTCGACCGAACGGTTCACGGGCAACGCGGCCGGCCAAGTCACGGCGCTGCACGCGACGCAGGTCGAGATGAAGCTCGGCAACGGGCGGCCCTCGTTCGTCCCCGTGGCGGACAGCGCGTTCGCGCTCGAGGTCGACCTGGTGCTGCTGGCCATGGGTTTCCTGGGGCCGACCCGCGGCGGGCTCCTCGACGAGCTCGGCGTCGAGCTGACGGACCGCGGCAACGTGTCGCGCGACGGGAACTGGATGACCAGCGTCGACGGGGTGTTCACGGCGGGCGACATGCAGCGCGGGCAGTCCCTCATCGTCTGGGCGATCGCCGAGGGCCGCAGCGCCGCCGCGGGCATCGACCGGCACCTCATGGGCGAGACCCGGCTGCCCATGCCGTTGCCCTGAGGCGGCTCCTCCGCATCCCCTGGTGCGAGCCCGCGGCGAAACCCGGCGTCGCACGGCGGCGGCGCGTATCGGCACCCGTCTGAAGCCGCGTGACGGGGCCGCGATTCCGGCAAGCATGCGCGCCGGCGGCGTCGGCGACGGCCGCACCCGGCCGCGCCCGGCCCGCGGCCGACTGACGAGGACGGACCACGACGTGGCGAGAGGACAGGGGTCGACGGACATCCAGCGGCTGGAGACGCTGGCCGAGGTGAACGACGCCCTCGCGGGCGGGTCGAGCCTGCGCGCCGCCCTGCAGCGGGTGATGCAGCTCCTCGACCGGCGCGACAGCGTCGTGTGCGGGTCGATCACGCTGCTGAGCCCCGACTCGGGACTCCTCCACGTCGAGGCGTCCGAGGGGCTGACCCCAGAGGGGCGCTCGGCCCGCTACGCCGTCGGCGAGGGGGTCACCGGCCGGGTCGTCGAGACCTCGAAGCCGGTCATCGTGCCGCGGGCGAGCAAGGAGCCGATGTTCCTGAACCGGGCCCGCCGCAAGAACCTCGACCGGCGCGACATCAGCTTCATCTGCGTCCCCATCAAGACCCGCAAGAGCAAGAAGTCGGTGGGGGCGATCAGCATCGACCTGCCGTTCGAGAAGGGGCGCGACTACCAGCGGTACGTCAAGTTCCTCGACGTGGTCGCGACCATGATCGCCCAGGCCATCCGCGTCAACCACCTCGTGGACGCCGAGCGCCAGCGGCTGGCGGAGGAGAACGTCCACCTGCGCGAGGAGCTCCAGGAGCGCTACGACTTCGCGAACATCGTCGGCACCAGCCGCCCCATGCGGCAGGTCTACGCCCAGGTCGCCCAGGTCGCGGCCGCCAACACCACGGTGCTCGTCCGCGGCGAGTCGGGGACCGGCAAGGAGCTCATCGCCCACGCCATCCACTACAACTCGCCGCGGGCGAAGAAGCCGTTCATCAAGGTGAGCTGCGCCGCCCTGCCCGACTCCCTCATCGAGTCGGAGCTGTTCGGCTACGAGCGGGGCGCGTTCACCGGCGCGCAGTCGCGCAAGAAGGGGCGGTTCGAGCTCGCCCAGGGCGGCACGCTGTTCCTCGACGAGATCGGCGACCTGAACCCTTCGACCCAGGTCAAGCTGCTGCGGGTCCTGCAGGAGCGCGAGTTCGAGCGGCTCGGGGGCACCGAGCCGGTCAAGGTCGACGTGCGCCTGATCGCGGCCACCAACGCCGCCCTCGAGAAGGCCATCGCCGCCGGCACGTTCCGCGAGGACCTGCACTACCGCCTCAACGTGTTCGCGATCTTCGTGCCGCCCCTGCGCGAGCGGAAGACCGACGTGCTGCTGCTCGCCGACCACTTCCTCGAGCGCTACGGCGTCGAGCACGGCAAGCAGGTGCGGCGCATCTCGACCCCCGCCATCGACATCCTGATGGCCTATCACTGGCCGGGGAACGTCCGGGAGCTAGAGAACGCGATGGAGCGGGCGGTGCTGGTGTGCGACGGGAGCGTCATCCACGCCCACGACCTGCCGCCGTCGCTGCAGACGGCCGAGGCGTCGGGCACCGTCATGAGCCAGTCCCTCGGCGAGGCCGTCGAGGCCTACGAGAAGGACCTCATCGAGGACGCCCTGAAGGTGACCCGCGGCAACCGCGTCAAGGCCGCCTCCCTCCTCCGGTCGACCGAGCGGATCGTCAGCTACAAGGTCAAGAAGTACGAGATCGACTGCGCGCGGTACCGCACCTGAGCCACCGCCGCCCCGGAGCGGCGCACCGTGCGGTGGCGTGATATCGTGGCGTGGCGAGTCGTCCCCCGGACGCTGTCACAGGAGACCACGATGCACCGTTTCGCCGTTCTCGCCGCGCTCGCCCTCGTCACCGCAAGCGCCGCGCCCGCCTCCGGTCAGGCGCCGGAAGTGCGGCCGGTCACCGACGCCATGCTCGCCGACCCGCCACCCGAGAGCTGGCTGAACTGGCGCCGCACGCGAGACGGCTGGGGTTACAGCCCGCTGGACCAGATCACCCGCGACAACGTCGGCGACCTCCGCATGGTCTGGTCGTGGGCGATGGAGACCGGGTCGCAGCAGACGACCCCCATCGTGCACGACGGCGTGATGTACCTCGCCAGCCCCGGCAACGTCGTGCAGGCCCTCGACGCGGCGACCGGCGACCTGCTGTGGGAGCACCGGCGCGAGTTCCCGACGGCGCGCGGCCGGGGGCGGCCCAACCGCGGCATCGCCATCCACGGCGACCGCATCATCCTCAACACCGCCGACGCCAACATCGTCGCCCTCGACGCGCGGACCGGCGAGGTGGCGTGGGAGACGGAGGTCGCCGACGCCGCCAAGGGCTACCAGTACACCAGCGGGTCGCTCGTCGTGGACGGCGTGGTCATCTCGGGCATGGCCGGCTGCCTGCGGTTCTGGGACGACGGCTGCTTCATCACCGGGCACGACGCCGCCACCGGACGCGAGCTGTGGCGCACGTCGACGGTGGCGCGGCCGGGCGAGCCCGGCGGCGACACCTGGGGCGACCTGCCGATGATGTTCCGGGGCGGCGGCGACGCCTGGATCGCCGGGTCCTACGACGCCGCGCTCGGGCTCACGTTCTGGGGGGTGGCCCAGGCCAAGCCGTGGGCGCAGGTGAGCCGCCGGACGGACGGGGACGCCCTCTACACCAGCTCGACCCTGGCCCTCGACCCCGCCACCGGCGAGATGCGGTGGTACTTCCAGCACCTGCCGGGCGAGTCGCACGACATGGACGAGACCTTCGAGCGCATCCTCGTCGACGTCGACGGGCGGCCGTCGGTGTTCACGATGGGCAAGCTCGGCATCCTGTGGCAGCTCGACCGGGAGACCGGCCAGTACATCAACGCCACCGACCTCGGCTACCAGAACATCGTCGACATCGACCCGGCGACCGGCCGCATGTCGTTCCGGCCCGGCATGATGCCGGTGCTGAACGAGCGGCTCGAGTTCTGCCCGAGCCACTCGGGCCTGAAGAGCTGGCGGGCGATGGCCTACCACCCGAAGACCGAGGCGTTCTACATCCCCCTGACCCTGAACTGCCAGCGCACCGTCTACGGCGACGTCGAGTGGCGGGAAGGGGGCGGCGGCGCGGGCATGCTGTTCCGCGAGAACTTCCTCCACCCCGACAGCGGCGGCAACCTCGGCGAGTTCGTGGCCATGCACGTCAGCGGCGAGATCCTCTGGTCGCACCGGAAACGGACGCCGTACATCTCCGCCTCGCTGACCACCGCGGGCGGCCTCGCCTTCGTGGGGACGTTCGACCGCCGCGCCTACGCCTACGACGTCGCGACCGGCGACGAGCTCTGGGCCACGCGCCTCCCCACCTCCGTGCAGGGCTTCCCGATCACCTATTCGGTGGACGGGCGTCAGTACGTCGCCATCGGGACCGGCATCGGGGGCGGGAGCTGGACAACGATCCCCCTCGAGCTGACCCCCGAGAAGCGGCGCCCCAACGGCGGGAACGGGCTCTTCGTCTTCGCCCTGCCCTGACGGCCAATCACGGTCCGCGCAACACTCATCGCGGCACGGACGGAATGGAGTGCAGACCGCCAGCGACACAAATGCCCCAGTCCTTGACCGCACATGTAACCAATGGACGCCATTTCACATGATCGCGCGGTGAAATAGTCGATGACGGGACTGCTGTTCCTCTGTGTCGCCAACTCCGCCCGCAGCCAGATGGCGGAGGGGCTCGCGCGGGCGCGGTTCGGAACCCGGGCGCGGGTGGCGAGCGCAGGGTCGTCGCCGACCGCGGTCAATCCGCTGGCCGTCGCGGCCCTCGGCGAAATCGGGATCGACATCCGCGGACAGCGGTCCACGGGCGTGGACGATGTCGACCCGGTGACCGTCGACATGGTCGTCACGCTGTGCGCCGAGGAGGTGTGCCCGGTGTTCCCGGGGCGGGTGCGCCGGCTGCACTGGCCGATGCCTGATCCCGCGGGGGCGTCGGGGTCGGACGCGGAGCGGCTGGAGCGGTTCCGGGCCGTCCGTGACGAGATCGCCCGGCGGCTGGACGAACTCGACCGTCTGCTCGCGCGGCGCGGGCCCCCGGGCGGGGCCGGCCCGGACCCCGCGGCATCCGGCTGATCGATGTTCCTCCCCCTCGGCGACGAGCCGAACCCCCGCGGGACGCCGGTCGTCACGTGGACCCTCATCGGGGTCAACGCGGCCGTCTTCGTACTCGTGACGCTGCCCCTGAGCGGCCTGCGGCCGGCCCTCGACGACCCGGCGCTGGGCGAGTACATCCGCGAACTCTACCCCCGGCTGTCCAGCCGCATGGCCCTCGAGGGGCTGCTGCGGCAGGTGTCGGCCTACGACCTCGTCGTCTTCACGCACGGCTTCCGTCCCGCCGATCCGAGTCTTTCCGCCCTCGTGACCTCGATGTTCCTCCACGGCGGGTTCATGCACCTCGCGGGGAACATGTTGTTCCTTTGGATCTACGGGGACAACGTCGAGCACCGGCTGGGGCGGTGGCGCTACCTCGCCGCGTACCTCGGCACGGGGGTGCTGGCGACCCTCTCGCACGCGGTCCTCGACCTCGGCTCGGCCCTGCCCATGGTCGGTGCCTCGGGGGCCGTCTCCGGGGTGCTCGGCTTCTATTTCGTGTGGTTCCCGAGAAACCGCGTCCGGCTGTGGATCATGCTCTTCCCGTTCTTCATGAACGTCGTCCACGCCCCGGCGCGGCTCGTGCTCGGCGTCTACCTCGTCGTCGACAATCTGCTGCCGCTGCTCGCGACGAGCGGGGCGGGGGGCGGCGGCGTGGCCTACGGCGCGCACATCGGCGGCTTCGTCGGCGGGCTCGCCTATGCGTGGTGGAGCGGGCGGCGCGAGGTCCACGCGCGGCCGGCCGAGTACGGGCCGGAGGCGCCGGCGGCGGAGCGGCCGGCCGCCGCCGCCGACCCGCCGGCTGCCGCCGGCCCGCCGGTCGTCGACGCCGATCCGTCGTCGACCCGCGGCATCCGCCTGTTGATCGCGGCGGGGGAGCACGGGGCGGCGGCGCCCGCCTACTTCCGGCTCAGCCCGGCGCGCACGGTGCGGCTGCTCATGCCGCGCGACTCCCTCGAGTTCGGCCGGTGGCTGGCCAACCACGACCATCCCGACGCCGCCCTCGTGGTCTACCAGCGGCACCTCCGCGATTATCCCCTGGGCCCGTACCTGGCCGAGGCCCATCTCGGGGCAGGCCTGGTGCAGCTCTACGCGCGCGACCAGCCGACGGCCGCCTATCAGCACCTGATGGCGGTGCTCGACGCCGACCCGCACCCCGACACGGAGGCGTACGCGCGGCGCGCCCTCGCCGACATCACCCGGCGTTGAACGCGCCCGGCCGCCCACCGCGGGCGGGCGCACGGCATGTCGGATCGGTCTGCCCCGACCGACAATTCCGTCGATCCCTCGCGCCCGGCGAATTCTTCCGCTAGGCAATCCAACCCCGGATTCATTGGTTTTTTCGCGCTCACGGATGCGCTGGCCAAAAGTGGCCCGATACTTGCTTGCAGGTATGACAGGCATGAAACGGACGCGGCCGGACGCCGGTCGCGGCAACGGCATCGCGGTTCGGCATCGGTCGCGGCCGGGTGCGGTCAGGGCGGCCGCGGACAAGCCAGGAGAGTCGAGATGAAACTGATCAGCGCAATCATCAAGCCCCACGTGCTCGATGACGTCAGGGACGAACTCGCGAAGGCGGGCGTCCAGGGCCTGACGGTCACCGAGGTCAAGGGCTTCGGGCGCCAGAAGGGCCACACCGAGGTCTACCGGGGGGCGGAGTACACCGTCGACTTCGTGCCCAAGGCGAAGATCGAGACGGTGGTCGCGGACGAGCTCGTCGAGGCGGCCAGCAACGCCATCACCCAGGCCGCGCGCACCGGGTCCATCGGCGACGGCAAGGTGTTCGTGAGCGACATCGCGCAGGCGGTCCGCATCAGGACCGGGGAGATCGGGGAGGAAGCGCTGTAGCCGGTGCCCCCCAGCGGGTCGGTTGGGCGGCGAGCGGAGCCGTAGGCGACGCTCTCCGGGCTAGGTTGGACGGACCGCACAGAACGGAAGGAAACCACCAATGACGAATACGCTGCCGCGGCGGGTCGGCCGCTACGCGCTGTTGCTCCTGGGCCTCGTGCTCGCGCCGAGCGCGGCGTCCGCGCAGGACGTCTCCCCGGAGATGTTCACCGTCAACAACACCTGGATGCTCGTCGCCACCTTCCTGGTGTTCATCATGCACCTCGGCTTCGCGGCCCTCGAGAGCGGCATGACGCGGGCCAAGAACACCGTCAACATCCTGTTCAAGAACACCGCGATCATCGCCATCGGGCTGCTGACCTACGCCATCGTGGGCTTCAACCTGATGTATCCCGGGGACTTCAGCCTCGGCGAGTTCGTCGGCTTCGCCGGGTTCGGGCTCGACCCCGGGGCCGAGGGCAACACCCCGGCTTACAACCCCGGCTACACTTACTACACCGACTTCATCTTCCAGGGGATGTTCGCGGCGACGGCGGCGACGATCGTGTCGGGGGCGGTGGCCGAGCGCATCAAGCTCGGGTCGTTCCTCGTCTTCACCACCGTGTACGTCGCGATCATCTACCCCATCGCGGGGTCCTGGAAGTGGGGCGCGGGCTGGCTCGACCAGATGGGCTTCTACGACTTCGCGGGCTCGACCCTGGTGCACTCGGTCGGCGGCTGGGCGGCGCTGGCCGGCGTCATCGTGCTCGGGCCGCGGCTGGGCAAGTACGTCGACGGCAGGATCCGGCCGGTGGCCGGGCACAGCATGCCGCTGGCGACGATCGGCGTGTTCCTGCTGTGGCTGGGCTGGTACGGGTTCAACGGCGGGTCGGTGCTGAGCGCCGACCCCGGCCTCGTGTCGCTCGTGTTCGTGACGACGTCGCTCGCGGCGGCGGCCGGGGTCATCGGGGCGATGGCCGCGTCGTGGGGGCTGCAGCACAAGCCCGACCTCAGCATGGTGCTGAACGGATCGCTGGCCGGCCTCGTCGGCATCACCGCCGGCGCGGACACCGTGGGGGTCATGTCCGCCATCATCATCGGGTTCGTCGCCGGCATCATCGTCGTCGGCTCGGTGCTGGGGCTCGACCGCGCGAAGCTCGACGACCCGGTGGGGGCGATCTCGGTCCACCTCGTCTGCGGCGTGTGGGGCACCCTCGCGGTCGGGATCTTCAGCACCAACGCGGACCACTCGTTCCTGACGCAGCTCATCGGCGTCCTCGCCTACGGCGTGTTCTGCTTCGCCGCGGCGTTCGTCATCTTCTTCGCGCTCAAGACGAGCCTCGGGCTGCGGGTGGATCCGGAAGAGGAACGCATCGGCCTCGACGTGGGCGAGCACGGGATGGAGGCCTACGGCGGGTTCCAGATCAACCAGGCCTGACGGACCCTGGAGGACAATGACAGGTGCGCCCGCGGACGGCGGCGAACCGCCGGCGCACCTCCCGACGAATGCCGGGGGTCGGACTGTCCCGGCCGGTGGGCCCGCGGCGGCGAACCGCCGGCGCACCCCTTCCCGGCGCGCGCAAGGCCGCATTTCGCGAACGCGTCGTCCGGCGGGACGGCGGTCGTCCGGCGACCGCCGTCAACGGAGACAGACGGAAGAACATTCACGCGGGATGCATGCGAACGCGATGAACGCCGCGCCCGTCACGGGCATGACAAACCAGTTCACAGGAGAGGAACGAGGGAGATGACTTCGACTCGCACACGCACCTTCGCCAACCGCCTGCCCCGCGGCATTCTCGCCGCGGCGGCGGCGTCCGTCCTGCTCGCCGGCCCCGCCGCCGCGCAGAACGACGGCAACATCTCGATGAGCGCCGGGGCCGACATCGTCAACAAGTACTACTTCCGCGGCATCGTGCAGGAGACCGGCGGCTTCATCATGCAGCCGTACCTCGACGCCAGCATCAGCTTCGGCGCCGCCTCGATAACCGCGGGCACCTGGAGCAGCCTGCACTCGCGAGGGGACGCCGGGTTCCCCGGCGCGGCGGAGAGCTTCTACGAGACCGACTTCTACGCCGGCATCGGGGGCGCCGCCGGACCGGTCGGGCTCGACATCACCTACACGTCGTACATGAGCCCGCGCGGAAGCTGGGGCACGACCAAGGAGGTCGCGTTCGGCCTGAGCGTCGACAACCCCGTGGCCCCGTACGCGACGTTCGCGTTCGAGACCGCCGGCGGCGCCGACGGCTACGACAAGGGCAGCTACTTCGAGCTCGGCATCGAGCCGTCGGCGCCCCTCGAGGACGCGCCGGTCAGCCTGTCGTTCCCGGTGACGCTCGGCATGAGCCTCGACGGCTACTACCAGTACATGGCGCTGGCCGAGGGCCACCACGAAGACGACGGGCACGACCACGACGACGAAGGACACATGGAACTCCACTCCGGCGGGAGCTTCGGCTTCTTCAGCATCGGCGCCTCCCTCGGCATCCCCCTGAACGTCGGCGAGGAGTACGGCGAGTGGGGGCTCGCCCTCGGCGTCAACATGATCAGGCTCGGCGAAGGCGCGCACGCCATCGACGGCGGCGACAGCAGCACGAAGGTCCTCGCCCTCTTCGGCCTGAGCGTCGGCTACTAGCCGTCCACGCGGCGGGGGTCCGGCCGCGCGGCACCGGCCCCCGCCCTCCCTTGCCCCCTTGCCCCGGAATCCCCGCGCCGCCTCTGGTAAGATGTACCGTTTGCGGTTCCGCCCGGATCCGCGGTCCCGAATCCGATGACCAGCACCTCCCCCGGCGCCGCGCCCCCGGAAGGGCGGTCCCCGGCCGACGCCCTCAGCGCCGCGCGCGACCGCTACGAGGCGGACGTTCGGCAGGCGCGCGGGGGCCGGCTGGCCGCGCACGCCTACTCCGCCGCGGTGGACGGGCTGCTGGGCGGCATCCTCGCCGACGCCGGCGCCCGGCCCGGCGCCTCGACCGCCCCCGTCGCGCTGGCCGCCATCGGGGGCTACGGCCGCCGCCACCTCTGCCTGCATTCGGACATCGATCTGCTGATCCTGTTCGACCGCCCGATCGCCGCGGCCGAAGAGCGGCTGGCCAAGGCGCTGCTGCACGCCCTGTGGGACCTCGGCTTCGATGTCGGCCACCAGGTGCGGCGGGTCGCCGAGCTCGAGACGGTGGAGACCGACAACCCCGAGTTCCTGGTGTCGGTCTCCGACGCGAGGCTCGTGGCCGGCGAGCGGGCGGTCTTCGACCGGCTCGCCGCCGTCGTCCTCGACGCCGGGTCGCCGTGGCGCCGGGCCGCCGCGGACGCGCTGCGCGGACTGGTCCAGGAACGGCACGGGCAGTACGGCCACACCATCTATCACCTGGAGCCCGACATCAAGGAGGCCCCCGGCGGCCTGCGCGACGTGTCCGCGATCCGGACCCTGACCGCGCTGAACCCCGCCGGGGCCGGCGGCGCCGCGCCCCTCATCGCGGGCCGCCGCGACGAGGCCCTCGACGAGGCCGAGGAGTTCCTGCTGCGCATCCGGTCGATGGTGCACCTCGACAACAAGCGCGACCAGAACATCCTGAGCCACGAGCACCAGGAGACGGTGGCCGAGCGCTTCGGCGCGCCGGGCACGAAGGCGCGGACGGTCGAGGCGCTGATGAGCGTCTACTTCCACCACGCCCGCATCGTGTCGCGGGTGCTGTCGCACGTCCTCGAGAGCACGGCCCCCGCCCCCCCCGCCGCCGCGACCGGGGTCGTCGCCGACAACATCGAGCGCCGGCCGGACGGGGTCGGCTTCGTCGACCCGGTGCGCGCGTCGCTTCAGCCGCGCACGTGGCTCCCGGTGTTCCAGGCCGCGATCGACGAAGGGTGCGCGGTGGCCCCCGACACCCTCACGTTCATCGAGCGGCACGGCGACCGCTACACGTCGGAGCAGTTCTTCCCGGAGCGGGCGGAGTGCGAGGCGTTCCTGCGCTTCCTGAAGCCGCGGGCGGGCCTCTACGACCGGCTGTCGGAGATGCACGAGAACGGCCTGCTCGGGCGCATGTTCCCCGAGTTCCGCAAGGTCTACTGCCGGGTCATCCGCGACTTCCACCACATGTACACGGTCGACGAGCACACCCTCGTGACCATCCGCAACCTGTCGGACCTGACCGACCCCGAGGCGTGCGCGCCCTCGCGCCGGCGGTTCGCCGCCGTGCTGGCGGAGCTCGACGAGCCCGAGCTGATCGTCCTCGCGCTGCTCTTCCACGACGTGGGCAAGTGGACCGACAAGAACCACGCGGAAGAGAGCTGCCGCATGGTCGCCGACCCGCTGCGCCGGCTGCGGGTCCCCCCGCCGGCGGCCCGCACCGTCGAGTTCCTGATACGCCACCACCTCGTCATGTCGAAGACGGCGTTCCGGCGCGACACCCAGGACCCGGAGGTGCCGCGGCAGCTCGCCCGGCTCGTGGGCACCGAGGACCGGCTGAGGATGCTGTGCCTGCTGACCCTCGTGGACATCCAGGGCACGACGCGGGAGACCCTCACGCCCTGGAAGGAGGAGCTCCTCTGGCGGCTGTACGTCGACACCTGGAACCGCCTGACGCTGGGCTACGGCGACGAGGTGATCGCGGGGGGCGAGCCGAGCGTGGCCGAGCTCGTCGCCGGCCGGCCGCCCGAGGTCACCGAGGAGCAGGTGACGCGCTTCCTCGACGGCCTGCCGCAACGCTACCTGCGGCTCGTCGACCCCCGGCAGGTGTACGAGCACGTCGCCCTGTCCCGCGACCTCGACCCGGAGGGCGTCCGGGTCAGCCTGGAGCGGGAGGACGGGGTTTGGGCCCTCGGCGTCGTCACCCGCGACCGCCCGCGCGTCTTCTCGAAGATCTGCGGGGTGCTGTCGTACTTCGGCATGGACATCATCCGCGGCCAGGCGATGAGCAATCGCGAGGGGGTGGTGCTCGACCTGTTCCGCTTCGTGGACGCCGACAAGTTCCTGGCCCTTAACGAGTCGGGCCCGTCCGAGCTTAAGCGCCTGCTGCAGGAGGTCCTGACCGGCGCCGTCGAGCTGGAGTCGATGCTGCAGGGGCGCGAGGCGGCGGCGCGGGCACGGCGGCGGCGGGTCCGGGTGTCCAGCGTCGTGCACTTCGACCACTTCTACTCGGACCGGTACACCGTCCTGGAGGTCGGGGGGGCCAACCAGTGGGGGCTGCTGCACCGCATCAGCCGGGTCATCTCCGAGCACGGCTGCGACATCGACCTGGTCCTGATCTCCACCGAGGGCGACCGCGCGACCGACGTGTTCCACTTGACGCGCGACGGCCGGAAGCTGTCGACGGACATGGAGCACGACCTCCGCGCCGATCTGGAGGCGGCGCTCGGCATGGGGGAAGCGGCCTGAGCGTGCCGCGCGCGGGCGGTAGACGGCATCGAACCAGGGATTCGAAGGGCGACGACCGAATCCCGTCCGGAAGTCGAAACGTCGCGAACGAACGGTGATTCAGGAGGACACACGGATGACAGCGAACGACGTGATGACACTGATCAAGGAGAAGGGGATCCAGGCGGTCGATCTCCGCTTCATCGACCTGCCGGGCCTCTGGCAGCACTTCACGATCTCGGCGAAGGAGTTCGAGGCGGACGCCTTCGAGGAGGGCGTCGGGTTCGACGGGTCGAGCATCCGCGGGTTCCAGGCGATCCAGGAAAGCGACATGCTGCTGTTCCCGGACCCCGCGACCGCCTTCGTCGACCCGTTCTTCGAGCAGCCGACGCTGAACATCATCTGCAACGTCAAGGACCCCATCACCGGCGAGTCGTACTCGCGCGACCCCCGCTACGTCGCGCAGAAGGCCAACGCCTACCTGAAGAGCACCGGCATCGCCGACACCGCGTACTTCGGGCCCGAGCCGGAGTTCTTCATCTTCGACGACATCCGGTTCGGCCAGGGCCATCAGCACGGCTTCTACCACATCGACGCGGCCGAGGGCTTCTGGAATGCGGGCCGGACGGAGGACCCCGACGCGGCCGGCAACTCGCGCAACCTGGGCTACAAGCCGCGCTACAAGGAGGGCTACTTCCCGGTGCCGCCGATGGACAGCCACCAGGACCTGCGCACCGAGATGATGCTCGAGCTCGAGAAGGTCGGCGTCGAGATCGAGGTGCACCACCACGAGGTGGGGACGGCGGGGCAGGCCGAGATCGACATGCGCTTCGACTCGCTCGTCAACATGGGCGACAAGCTGCTCAAGTACAAGTACATCGTCAAGAACGTGGCGCGGCGGCACGGCAAGACCGTGACCCTGATGCCCAAGCCCATCTTCATGGACAACGGGTCGGGCATGCACGTGCACCAGAGCCTCTGGCTGAACGGCAAGAACACGTTCTTCGAGGCCGACGCCTACGCCGGGCTCAGCAAGACGGCGGTGCACTACATCGGCGGCATCCTGAAGCACGCCCCGGCCCTGCTCGCGTTCTGCAACCCGACCACCAACTCGTACCGGCGGCTCGTCCCCGGCTACGAGGCACCCATCAACCTCATCTACTCGATGCGGAACCGCAGCGCCGCCGTCCGCATCCCCGTGTACTCGGGCAGCGAGAAGGCGAAGCGCATCGAGACCCGCTTCCCCGACCCCACCTGCAACGGCTACCTCGCGTTCAGCGCGCTCCTCATGGCCGGCCTCGACGGCATCCAGAACGCGCTGACGCCGATGGGGCCGCTCGACAAGGACCTCTACGACCTGCCGCCCGAGGAGCACGCGAAGATTCCGAGCACCCCGGGCAGCCTCGAGGAGGCCCTCGACGCGCTCGAGGCGGACCACGAGTTCCTGCTCAAGGGCGACGTGTTCACGCAGGACCTCATCGACACGTGGATCGAGTACAAGCGCGGCGAGGTCGACGCCATCCGCCTGCGGCCCCATCCGTGGGAGTTCGCGATGTACTTCGACATCTAGGAGTCCGCGCCGAAGAACGGTACAGGCTCCCAGCGGGTTGGTTGGGCGGCGAGCGGAGCCGTAGGCGACGCTCTCCGGGCTAGCCGAGCCGTCGCACGACCCCCGATACGGCCGGGATCGGCGGATCGGGGCATCGGGAGGGGTCGCCGGGGAGCACCGGCGGCCCCGCTTCGTTTCCGGCCGGCCCACCCCCTTTCTGATACACTTCAAGAATGCCCGAGGCCGCCGCCCCCAACGTCACGAAGAATCGAATTCCCTGGTCGCAGGAAACCCGGGCCATCGCGGGGGTGGGTGCCGCGGTGCTCGGGGTGGGCGCCGCGGTGATTGGCGTGTTCCTCACGGTTTCTCTCAGTCTCAACAACCGGATCACGGCGGAGCGCAACGCGCTCAGCGCGGAGATGCAGGCCGCGCACGCACAGATCAGAGCGGAAATGCAGGCCGCGCACGCCGAGATCAGAGCGGAGATGCAAGCCGAACACGCCGAGATGCAAGCCGAACACGCCGAAATCAGGCAGGCGATCCAGCTCGAGGCCCAGAAAACACAGGAGCTCGTGCAGGCGATCCTCCGGGAGATCCTCCGCCTGCACACCAGCCGGCCCTGACGCTCGCGGTCATCCGCTCACCAACGCCAGCGTTCGCATGACCACACAGGCCGCCGTTCCCGCCGTGCCGTTCTGGGTGAACGGGCGCCGCGTCGCCCCCGCCGGCGGCCGGGAGGGCGTCGTCACCGACTCGGCGACCGGGCGCACCGTGCGGACGGTGCCGTTCGCCACGGCCGACGACGTCGACGCGGCGGTGCGGGACGCCCGCGCCGCGTTCCCCGCGTGGCGCGACACCACGCCGCTGAGGCGGGCGCGCATCCTCATGCGGTTCCGCGACCTGCTCGATCAGCGCAAGGGCGACATCGCCCGCGTCGTCACCGAGGAGCACGGCAAGACGCTGGCCGACGCGGCCGGCTCGGTGCAGCGCGGCCTCGAGGTGGTCGAGTTCGCCACCGGCATCCCCCACCTGCTGAAGGGCGAGCACGCCGAGGACGTGGGGGCCGGGGTCGACTCGCACAGCGCGCGGCAGCCCCTCGGCGTCTGCGCGGGGATCACCCCGTTCAACTTCCCCATCATGTGCCCCATGTGGATGGCCCCGGTGGCCCTCGCGTGCGGGAACACGTTCGTGCTGAAGCCTTCCGAGAAGGACCCGTCGGCGAGCATGATGGCGGCGGAGCTGCTCGGCGAGGCGGGGCTGCCGGCCGGCGTCTTCAACGTCGTGCACGGCGACCGCGAGGCGGTCGACGCGCTGCTGACGCACCCGGACGTCGCCGCCGTCTCCTTCGTCGGGTCGACGCCGGTCGCCCGGCACGTCTACGAGACGGCCACCGCCCACGGCAAGCGGGTGCAGGCCCTCGGCGGGGCCAAGAACCACGCGGTGGTGCTGCCCGACGCCGACCTCGACGCCGCCGCCGACGCCCTCATCGGCGCCGCCTACGGCTCGGCCGGCGAGCGCTGCATGGCGATCTCGGCGGTGGTGGCGGTGGGCGGGGCGGGCGACGCCATCGTGTCGCGCATCCGCGACCGGGCCGCCGCGGTGCGGGTCGGCCCCGGCGACCGCGAGGGGGTCGAGATGGGGCCCCTCATCACCCGCGAGCACCTCGACCGCGTGGCCGGCTACGTCGACCTCGGCGAGCAGGCGGGGGCCGACCTCGTGGTCGACGGCCGCGGCGTCCGGGTCGAGGGGCACGACGACGGCTACTTCCTGGGGCCGACACTGTTCGACCGGGTGACGGTCGACATGCCCATCTACCGCGACGAGATCTTCGGGCCGGTGCTCGTGGTGGTGCGCGCCGACAGCTACGACGAGGCGATCGACATCGTGAACCGCAACCCCTATGGTAACGGGACGGCGGTGTTCACCCGCTCGGGCGACGCGGCGCGCCGATTCGCCCGCGACATCCAGGTGGGGATGGTCGGCGTGAACGTGCCGATTCCCGTACCCATGGCGTTCTTCTCGTTCGGGGGGTGGAAGGGCTCGCTGTTCGGCGACCTCCACGTGCACGGCGAGGACGGGGTCAGGTTCTACACCCGGACGAAGGTCGTCACCACCCGCTGGCCGGACCGGCCCGAGGCGGTGAGCCTGAGCATGCCCACCCTGAAGTAGGGCGCAGCGGCGGGCGCTCCGACACAGGAGAGACCGATGGCTGATTCGCAGGCCGGCAACCGATGGCTCCCGTTGATCGGGGGCACGATGCTGAACGTCGTGCTCGGCTCGTTCTACGCGTGGAGCGTCTTCGTGCTGCCCCTCGAGGGGGAGTTCGAGTGGGCCCGCGAGCAGACGTCGACCACCTTCAGCATCGGCATCTTCACGATGGCGGTGACGTTCGTCCTCGCCGGCCGCCTGCACGCCACCGTCGGGTTCCGCACGCTGGCCGCCATCGGCGGGCTCCTCTTCAGCGGGGGCTTCTTCCTCGCGAGCTACACGACGTCGCTGGCGTGGCTGTACGTCACCTACGGGCTCATCGCGGGGGCCGGCAACGGCATCGGCTACTCGATCGCGATACCCGTCGTCTCGAAGTGGTTCCCCGACCGGCGCGGGCTCGCCATCGGCATCGCCGTCGGGGGCTACGGCGCCGGGTCGGGCATCTTCGGGCCGATCGCCGACGAGCTGCTGATTCCGGGCCAGGGATGGGAGGCGACCTTCCGGCTCTACGGCATCGTCTTCTTCATCATCTCGATCGTCGGGGCCTGGCTGCTCAAGCCCGCCCCGGACGGCTACGCCCCCGAGGGCTGGGACCCGAGCCAGCTCAAGGCGGCGGTGACCCGCACGGTCCGCGACTTCACGCCGTCGGAGATGCTGCGGGGCAGCGCGTTCTACTTCCTCTTCCTCGCCTACTTCATGGGCGCCATCGCGGGGCTGGGGCTGATCAGCCAGCTCGTGCCGTTCGGCACCGAGGCGGGCATCGGCAGCGTGGCCCTGATCGGGCTCGTCGTCGGCGCCGTCGGCAACACGGTGGGAAGGGTGCTCTCGGGGGCGATGTCGGACAACCTCGGGCGGCTGAACGTGCTGCGGCTGATGGTGCTGGTGTCGGCGGTGGCCATGCCCCTGCTCTACCTGCTCGGCTCGAACGTGGCGTTCTTCGTGCTCGGGGTCTTCGCCGTCTACTTCTGCTACGGCGCCCTGCTCGCGGTGTTCGCGGCGACCTCGGCCGACTTCTACGGCACGAAGAACCTGGGCGTGAACTACGGCCTGCTGTTCCTCGCGTGGGGGCTGGCGGCGGTGGTCGGGGCGCGGCTCGCGGGCCTCGTGTTCGACACCTTCGGCAACTACCAGTGGGCGTTCTTCGGGGCCGCGGTGCTGTCGATCGGCTCGCTCGTCTGCCTGTACCTGGCGAAGCCGCCGACGGCGGAGGAGGCGGCCTGACGCCCGCGGCCCGTACCACGGTCCCGCTGCATTCCGTCAGGCGTTGCTTCGTGGTTGACGCCGCGGGCCGCGGATTCCGCGCGGGCGAAGATCGCGAAACGTCTTCCATGGCGACGACGGGCGCGAGTTGCACGGAAGAACCGCGCCGGCGCATCGCCCGAACCGCCGCTACGGGGCTCTAGACAACACCCGATCCCATGTCCTCGATCATCCAGCTCGTCGGCAACCTCGGCGAGAGCCTGTCCCGCTTCACCCAGCGCTGGATACCCGACTCGTGGGTGGTGTGCATGTCGCTGACGGTGCTGGCGATGCTGCTCGCCATGTTCGGGGCCGGCGCCGGCCTCAACGAGACGATGCTGGCGTGGGGCGGCGGCATGTGGGCGCTGCTCGAGCTGGCCATGCAGTTCGCCATCGCCCTCATCGCCGCCCACGCCTGCGTGTCGTCGCGGCCCGCGTTCCGCTTCCTCGACTGGCTGGCGAGCCGGCCCGACGTGGACCGGCCGGTGCAGGCGGTGGTGCTGCTGGGGCTGTTCTCGATCGTCGTCGCCTACTTTAACTGGGCCGCGAGCGTCGTCGCCTCGGCCCTGTTCCTGCCGTTCGTGGCCCGGCGGAACCCGCGGGCGGACATCCGCATCCTGATCGCGGCCGGCTACCTCGGCCTCGGCACCGTCTGGCACGGCGGGCTCTCGGGGTCGGCCCCCCTCATCATGGCCACGGCCGGCAACCCCATCACCACCCCCCCGCCGGGGGCCGAGCCCCTCGTCGACCGGCTGCTGCCGGTGACCGAGACCCTCTTCAACGCCTTCAACCTCGGCTACCTCGCGGTCGTGTCGGTCGTCGGCCTCGTCATGGTCGCGGTGCTGCACCCGCGCCGGAACGCGCGGACGCTGACCGAGGGCGAGCTGGCGCAGATCATGCCGTCGATGCCCGAGGAGACCGAGCCGACGACGCCGGCGGCGGGCATCGAGGCGTTCCCGGGGTGGATCTTCCTCGCGGTGCTCCTGATCGGCTATCCCCTCGGGCACTCCATCGTGACCCAGGGGTTCGGGGCGAGCTGGACCATCAACGCCTACAACGCGGTGTTCCTGATGGGGGCGATGCTGCTGCAGCGGCGGCCCGCGAACCTCGTGCGGGCGTTCGGCAACGGGGCGCGGACGGCGTCGGGGGTCATCCTGCAGTTCCCGTTCTACGCGGGCATCTTCGGGGTCATCAACAGCACCCCCCTCGGCGACTGGCTGGGCGGGCTGTTCGTGCAGGTGGCGACCACGGAGACCTATCCGCTCATCGTCTACATCTACTCGGGGGTCGTGAACATCTTCGTCCCCTCGGGCGGCTCGAAGTGGCTGATCGAGGCCCCCTACCTGCTGCCGGCGGCCCGCGACCTCGCGGTGTCGCCGACCACCACCCTCCTCGCCTACTGCTACGGCGACTCGACCAGCAACCTGATACAGCCGTTCTGGGCGATCCCCATCCTGACCGTGACGCGGATGAAGTTCGGGGACGTGCTCGGCTACAGCGGCCTCGTCGCGGTGGTCCTGTTCCTGGTCACCGCGGTCGCGATGCTGCTGGTGCCGTCGACGCTGTGAGTTGGATCAGAGCAGGCGCTTCAGTGCGTCTACATCGAGACGCGCTTGCTTGAGAATCTGCGCAAGCGTCGACCGCTTGACCGGTGTGTGCGCCGGGACCGTGACCTTCAGGGTCTCCGTCGCAAGCCGCTTCTGCAGTCGAACGTGACTGCCTCGCTGGCGCAGGACAACCCACCCGTCACGGCACAGCGCGGCGACGATCTTCCGATAGTGGAGTGACGGGACCTTGGTCACACGACCAGTTCCCGGACCTCCGCACCCTCCCGGGCGGTGACGTCATCTTCGACCGGCTCAAGGTACAGCTCGATTGCCTCCCGGATGTTGGCAATCGCGTCGTCGACGGTGTCTCCCTCGCTGATGCACCCTGGAAGACTGGGAACGTACACGGTGTAGCCGCCCTCGTCGCTTGGTTCCAGGACGATCTTCAGTTTCATCGGCCTTCCCTGCAACACCGCCTCGCTACGCCCCATCATCAGAATACACGCCGACCGGACGAACGGACCGGCGGGCCGGCGCGGACGATCACGCCGGCGGCGGCGGCACGAGCTGCGGGAGGACGTAGGCGAAGATCATCGTGATGACCGCCATGCTCAGGGCCAGGATGATGCTGTGCTTCAGCGTGATGCGGAAGAGCCGGCCCTCCTGCGACGACGCCATGCCGGTGGCCGCGACGGCGACGGCGATGCTCTGCAGCGAGATCATCTTGCCCATGACCCCGGTGGCCGCGTTCGTCGACGCGGTGAGGATGGGGTTCAGCCCCAGGGCGTTGGCGGTCACCACCTGAAGCGTCCCGAAGAGGGCGTTCGACGACGTGTCGCTGCCGGTCAGGAACACCCCGGTCCAGCCGAGCATGGCGCTGAAGAACGGGAACAGTGCCCCGGTCGCCGCGAAGGCGAGCCCGAGGGTCGAGGTCATGCCCGCGTAGTTCATGAGGAACGCGAGGGCGAGGACCGACGCGATGGTCAGGAGCGGCTTCTCCAACTGCTTGAGGACCGCCCGCACGATGCCGACGAACTTCCCGGCGGGCAGGCCGATGACCATCGACGCCGTGAACGCGGCGAGGAAGCACGACGTGCCGGCCGCGGACAGCCAGTTGAAGTTGTAGACGGCGGCGTACGGCGACGGCTCGGGAGTCAGCGGCGGCATGCGGGTGACCACGTCGTGCAGCAGCGGCACCTGGATCGTCGTGCCGAGGGCGTTCAGCATTCCCTGGATGGGCGGGTAGCGCCACACGAGGACGAACGCCACCAACAGCATGTAGGGGGTCCAGGCGGACACCAGTTCGCCGGTGGTGTGGGTGCGCGACTGGGTCGTCGCCGCGACGTCGCCCTCGAGGCGGAACGGCTCTTCCGGGTGCCACATCTTCATCGCCGCGACCATCGCGATCATCGCGGCGATGGACGCGAGGATGACGGCCAGCGCCGGCCCGAGGGTGTTGGTGACCGCGAACAGCACGATCGCGAAGGTGACCGCGCACGCCAGGACCTGCGGCAGCACCTCGAGCGACCGGCGGAACCCCGACATGACGACCACCATGTAGGCGGGGATGATGATGCCGATGAGCGCGCAGAGCCGCCCGGTCATCGCGCTCAGGCCCGCCTCGGGCAGCCCCGTGACCTGGGCGAGGGTCACGACGGGGATGCCCAGCGAGCCGAACGCGACCGGCGCGGTGTTGGCGATGAGGCAGATGAACGCGGCGTAGAAGGGCGAGAAGCCGAGGCCGGTGAGCATCGCGGCGGCGATGGCCACCGGGGTCCCGAAGCCCGCCGCCCCCTCGATGAATCCGCCGAAGGCGAAGCCGATGAGCACCGCCTGCAGGCGGCGGTCGTCGCTGAGCGAGCCGATCGAGTCCTTGATGATCTCGAACCGGCCCGAGTCGAGGGTCACCCGGTAGAGGATGAGCGACGCGATGACGATCCAGCCGATGGGGAACAGGCCGAACGCGGCGCCGTAGACCATCGCCGCCCCCGCCTGCACGACGGGCATGCCGTACACGCCGACGGCCAGCACCACCGCCGCCCCGAGGGCGGTGAGACCGGCGATCCAGCCGGGCTTGCGGCGGACCCCCAGCATGTAGAACAGGATGAGGAGGGGGACGGCCGCGGCGATCGTCGAGTAGCCGAGACTGTCCGCGATGGGCGTGTAGTCCTGCTGCCAACTGCTCAACATGGTCGGTATCCGTCGTCAGAGGGTGGCCGGCGCCGAGTGGACGCGCCACTTTAGCACGCCGGGACGGGGGGTTGCACACGGGGCCGGGCGGCGGTCAACCGGTCCGCAGCCTTGATGCCGCCGCTACGATCGAGACACCATCGCCATTCGATGCCACGCTGCCCGGGAGCCATCCATGAATCGCCGGGCCTGCGCCAAGCCCGCGGATCATCGCGCCGCCGGCCCCTTCACGCGCCCCGGAACGCCGCTTCCATCGCGGCGACGTCCAGCTTCCGCATCTGCATCATCGCCGCCCGCGCCCGCCCGGCGGCCTCCCGGTCAGCATCGTTCAGCAGTCGAACGGCCTCCCGGGGCACGATCTGCCAGGACACGCCGAAGCGGTCGACGAGCCATCCGCATTGGCTCTCCCGGCCGCCGTCGGCGGTCAGCGCCGCCCACAGCCGGTCCGTCGTCTCCTGGTCCCCGGTCGACACCGAGATGGAGGCCGCGGGCGTGTGGGCGTACTTCGGGCCGCCGTTGAGAATCATGTACGGCGCGCCGGCCAGGGAGAACTCGACGATGAACGCGGGACCGTCGGGCGCCGACCGATGGACGCCTTCGATGGCACTGCCCGGCACCAAGGAGACGTAGAACCGCGCCGCCTCCTCGGCCCGCCCGTCGAACCACAGGCACGTGCGAACACTCGCCTTGGACTCCATCGAGACATCCTCTCGCCGGAACCGCGAGAACCCGTACCTCGTCAGAGAGCCCCGACCTCGGCGACCGCCGTGCCGCTGACCTCGGCGACGGCCACGAGCATCCCGTCGCCGGCGCGGACGTCGGCCAGCCGCACGTCGCCGATCTCGATGCGGAGATCGACGCCGTGGCCGACCTCCAGCTCGGCGACCGTCGCGTCGAGCACGGTCCTCGCCTCTTCGAGGTACTCGGTCATGTCGATCCTCAGCGCCGCCTGCAGGCGGTCGAGGATCAACCCGCGGCCGGGTCCGACGGCCAGGGCGGTCAGCACGCTGGACGACTCGACGCTGAAGTCGAGGTCGCCCAGGCGCAGCGTATTCCCTTCGAGCGCGGGGTTGCCGAGCAGGTGGACGGTGCCGCGCGGTGCCCACCAGCCCGACAGGGCGAAGTCGGTGCCGAGCAGGAGGAGCCCCCGGTACTCGGCCATCGTCACGTTCGAGAGGGTCGCCGACCCGCCGCCCGGCACGGGAATGGAGACGGGCGTGCAGCAGGCCTCGAGCTCCGCGGCGAGATCGTCGAGGTCGGCGACGACGGGGACCTCCAGGCGGAAGGCGGGCCGGGCGTCGTCGGGCATCGGCTGGAGCCGGAGGGGTTGCCGGTCGACGGCGGGCCGGTCGCCGAAGTTGACGGCCATGGCCGCCGACAGCACGACGGAGACGGTCAGCCGGTCGTCGGACACGGCGACGGGCGAGACCCCCACGCTCCGCGGCTCGACGGCCAGCCACGCTTGGGGCTCGTCGGACAGACGGACCGTGCGGTGCAGCGCGCCCCAGGGCGCCTCCAGCCGGGAGGGCAGGTCGACGCCTTCGAGCAGCCGGCGGAGTTCGCCGTCCACGTCGGGGAGCTGGCGCTCTATCAGGCGCTGCAACGGCGTCCGGAAGCTGATGGGGATGAGGTCGCCGAGCAGCCGCACCTCGGCCTGGGTGACCTCCACGTCCACGCGGACGGGGTCGGTGCGGACAACCCAGTCCGGGTCGAGGCGGATGTTCGACAGCGTGCCGTTCACGACCGCCCCCAGGTCGGCCGATTCGCTGATGCCGGAGCAGCCGAGCAGCCCGCCCAGGGGGCACAGCTCGCCGCTGCCGGTCGCGCGGCCGGTGAGAGGCGCGGAGAACCGGACGCGGCCGTCGTCGGCGCGGAAGGCGACGGCGCCCCGGTCGACGGTGTAGTCGATCTTCGCGTCACGAAAGTTGTCGCCGAGATCGAGGGGTTCAGTGCCGTCGAGGAACCTCGGCAACTGCTCGTCCAGGATCTGGGCGAGCCTGGCCGCGGTGATGGAGATGGGTACGAGTAGCGACGATTCGTAGCCGTCGAGCGACAGCGGCGCGCTCTCGGCGTCGAGCGGCTGAACGTCGATTGGGCTCGGCCGCAGCCACATGGCGGCAACGGCCGCGAGGATCAGCGCGCCGGTCAGGACGAGAACGCCGAGCGCGAGCTTGCGCATGGTGCCCTCCTGCATCCGGGCGATCGGGGCTCCGGGCTCGCAGTATTTCCGGCGGCGGGGGCGGAGTCAAGCTCACGTGAACCGTGCCTCCCGTCGGGGCGGCTGGCAGACCCGGCGGGCTTGCTGCTTGTCGACAACCGGGTCAGCACCGGACGACGTTTGCCGCGCTCGGCGCACTTGACTGGAGTTTAGCTACATGTAAACATCCGGTCGGTTTGCCGGCGTGAACCTGCGGCGACGGGCGAGTGGGGCAACGTCGTCTGGGCGATCGAGGCGTCGGGAAGAGATCGGGAGGTCTTCGATGACGGTCAATGCGCACTCCGGACACCGTGGTGAGGCGTACGAACGGTTGCTGCGTCAGGAACGGCTGATTCTGGACGTCACGGAGGCGCTGGCGGGAGCACTGGACGACAGCGGAGTAACGCGGGCGGAACTGGCGCGGCGCCTGGGGCGCACGCCGGGCTTCGTATCCCAGGTGCTGGGCGGGGGAAGAAACCTGACGCTAAGGACCATTGCGGACATCGCGGCGGCGTTGTCGCTCCAGCCGTCGTTCTCGCTGGCGGGCGCATCCGATCGCCATCCGAGGCCAACTCGAGAGTCCGCGCCAGGAGGCGACGGGGTAGAGGCTGGCACCGCGCAGGGCGGCATGGGTTCCGCGGCATCGACGAATGGCTGACCCCGATCGCCTGGTGCGATGGGCTCGCCGCGACGGGTGATGCGGACCGTCTGACCCGTGGTGCGCACGCGCCGCAAGACGGCGAGGCAGGTCGCCCGGAAACTCGGGATGCCCACCGTCTCCATCAGTTTCACCCGTCCGGAGATGCCCATGAGTTCGCTGATCCGGCCAGCCTCCGCCGGATCGCTCGGCTTCTGATACGTGTGCACAACATCTAGTGGTCCAAGGAACGCTTGACTACCACAAGGTGTGTGCTAGGCTGTGCGTGGTCATGGCCGTTGATGCCCGTTCTGGCCCATCCCCGCCCGCTGATGCCCGCCAACAGCGGGCGCGAATGAGTGATATTCTGCCACTCGCCGAGGTCGCGGAGTACCTGCAAGTCTCCATGAAGACCGCCTACAGAATGGCCCGGTCCGGCGATCTTCCCGCGTTCAAGGCGGGAAAACAGTGGCGCGTGGCGCGGGCGGAACTTGGCGCGTGGGTTGCAAGACGTTCTCGGGAGAGCAGGGGGCAGACGAAGTGACCGGCCGCGTGTCGTTCTCGGGTCACGAGACCTTTCCGTTCCGGTACCCGTGGCTCAAGAAGGCGGTGGATGCCGCCGGCGCGGATCCGTACGCGTTCGAGGCCGAAGACGCGATGGTCAAGCTGGGCGTCGGCAAGAACATGGTGTCGTCGATCCGCCACTGGGGCTTGGCGACGGGCATGCTGAAGGACGCGCCGCGGCCCGGCGGGAGCCGCCGCCGGCCGCTGGTGCCGAGCGAGCTAGGCAGGTCGTTGCTGGACGACGGAGGCTGGGACCCGTTCCTGGAGGATCCCGGCACGCTGTGGCTGCTCCATTGGCAGCTCGTGAGCCGTCGGGAGTGGGCCACGACGTGGTGGTGGGTCTTCAACCGCTACCCCGGCACGCTCTTCACCCGGACCGACATCCAGGAGGCGCTGGAGACGCTGGGCGCGCAGAGCGGGTGGAAGCGCTTCACGAGCGCGTCGCTGAAGCGCGACATCGACGTATTCATCCGCACCTACGCGCCGGTGCGGCGCCGCAGCGCCCTCCTCGAAGACACGCTCGACTGTCCACTCGTCGAGCTCGGCGTGATCCGGCCGACGAGCCAGCAGCAGGCGCTCGTCCTCGTGCGGAGCGACCACGAATCGCTGCCCGACGAAGTCTTCGCCTACGCGTTGGCGGAGTACCTCGTGCGGCGGCCGTCGCGGGCGCAGACCATCACGCTCGAGGAGCTCTCGTTCGGCGACGGCGCGCCGGGGCGGGCGTTCTGCCTGGACGAACGCGGGCTGCTCGGCCGCCTCGACCGCATCGAAGCCTTGACGGACGGCGGCGTGATGTTCGACGAGACGGCCGGCCTGAAGCAGATCTACGTGCAGCGTGCGCCCGAGCCGACGGCGCTGCTGCGCCGCTACTACGATTCGTGATCGGTCGAGAACGCGTGACGATGGACGCCAGCCAGGGATCGCCCAATCTCGCGAGCCTCGTCGAGGTCGAGCGCCGCTTCCGGCGGTCGGTGAACCTCGATCGCGACGCGGGGTCCACGGATGCTCTCGACGGCTACGTCGTTACGCCAGCGGTCCGCCGCGCGCTTTCGCAGATCACCGAGGGGCTCGACGACGCGGACGGCGACCGCGCGTGGAGCCTGGTGGGCCCCTACGGGTCGGGGAAGAGCGCGTTCGCCGTCTTCCTGGCGGATCTGCTGTCGGGAAGCGGCTCTCCGGGAGGGGACGCGGCCAGGAGCCTCCTCGACCGGTCGGACGCGATCTCGGCACCGAGACAACCGCTGTTCCCCGCGCTACTGACGGCGGAGCGCGCCCCCCTAGACACCCTGCTGCTGAAGTCCCTCCACTCGACGGTCGAGGACATCTGGGCAAACCAACGGGGGGCGAAGCCGCGGGTGCTGACCAGCATCAAGCGGCTGCTGAACGGGTCGGCCCCGGCGCTCTCCCGTTGCGCCACCTCCGATGTTGTGGAGTGCTTCGAGGACGCAGTCCAGACGATAGGCGACAAGAAGGGCGCGGGACTGCTGCTCATCGTCGACGAAGCCGGCAAGGCGCTGGAGTATGCGGCGCAGCAGCCGACCCGCGGGGACGTCTACCTACTGCAGGCGCTGGCCGAGGCGGCGGCGCGCAGCAACGGCGTGCCGTTCGTGATCCTGACCGTCCTGCATCAGTCGTTCGACAGATACGCACACCAGTTGGGGCCGTCGGATCGGAACGAGTGGGCCAAGGTCCAGGGCCGCTTCGGAGAGCTCGCGTTCCGCGAGGGCGGCGATCAGATCATCCGGCTCACGGCGGCCGCGATTCGTCGGACCGGCAGCCCGCGCGAGGCCGCGGACTGGACTCGATCCGTCTCGGCCGCCGCAGCGTGGGTCGCCCAGGACACCGGCTGGAACGAATCGCGACTAGCCGGATACCTCGACGCGTGTTGGCCGCTCCATCCGGTCACGACGGCCCTGCTCGGTCCGCTGTTCCGCGGCCGTCTGGCCCAGAACGAGCGGTCGCTGTTCGCGTTCCTGTCCGCCGGCGAACCGCTGAGCTTCCGCGACTTCCTCCGAACGAACGGGCCGGACCGGCTGTACACGGTGGACCGGCTGTACGACTACGCGACGGGCATGCTCGGAGACCGCGTCCTCGGCCGGGATGGCCGCCAGTGGGCGGAGATCGACACCGCGATCAGGCGGCTGCCTGCGGCGGCGGACGCCGTGGACGAGCGGGTGCTGAAGACGGTTGGCCTTCTGGGGATGCTCGGCGATCAGGTCGGTCTGCGTGCGTCGGCCGAGATCGTCGCGGCGTGCGTCGGCGAGGGCGGCGCGGCGGAACGTGCGCTCGAACGCCTCAAGCAGCAGTCGGTCCTCGTGTTCCGCCAGTTCCGCGATGCGTTCCAGATTTGGGAAGGCAGCGACCTGGACCTCGACGATCTGGTGGTCCGCGCCGAGGGTCAACTGCCGAACGACTTCTCGGTAGCCCAGGTCCTGGAGCGTCAGGCTCCGCGGACGCCGCTCGTAGCGCGGCGCCACCTGTTCGAGACCGGCACCCTGCGGTTCTTCGACGTGCGGTTCGTCGACGCCTCCCGCCTGATGCTGCGTGAGGACGCGAGCCTGAGCGGCGGAGGTGACGGCACCGTGATCCTCGCGTTGCCGCGTACCGAACAGGAGGCGAACGACCTCAGACGGCAGCAGGGAATCGAGGGACTGGCCATCGAGCGGCTCGGCGGCGGCAAGCCGGTCGTGCTGGTCATCCCCGAGGCGTCGGCGCGCCTGACTCAGCTCGCCCGCGAGTTGGACGCCTCGCAGTTCGTCCAGACGACAACCTCGGAGCTGCAGTCCGACCCGGCGGCGAGAACCGAGTTGAGCAGCCGCATCGACGAGCTTCAGCGGCAGATGGCGGCGGAGGTCGAGCGCTCGTTCGACCCGCGGCGGAGCGCTTGGTTCACCGGCGGCGACCGACTGATCGTGGCATCGTGGCGGGACGCTTCGAGTGCGTTGTCGAACCTGTGCGACGCGCACTACGCCGACGCGCCTCGGCTCAGGAACGAGCTGCTGAACCGTCGATCGCTCTCGACATCGGCGGCCAGAGCGCGCCGGAACCTGATCGAGGCGATGCTCCTGCGTCCCGATGTCGCCCAATTGGGGTTCGAGGGCAATCCGCCCGAGCTCAGCATGTATCGCTCGCTACTCGACGTTCACGGGCTGCACCGCCAGCGAGCGGGAGCGTGGGGATTCGGACCGCCAAGGCAACCGCTGAAGCCGCTCTGGACGGCGATCGACGGCTTCTTCCGCGACACCGAAGCAGGGCGACGGCCGCTGGCCGAGCTGTACGACCGGCTCCGACGCCCACCGTTCGGGATCAAGGACGGCCCGCTGCCGGTCATCGTGGTCGCCGCATTGCTCGCCCGGGGAGACGACGTGGCGGTCTACGAGCGCGGGTCCTTCATGCCAGCCTGGACCCCGTCCCACGCCGAACGGCTGCTGCGCTCACCCGACGGGTTCGAGATCCGCCGGTGCCGCGTCGACGGTCTGCGCCGGACGGTCCTCACCCGCTTGGCAGAGACGTTGCAGCTTTCGGGCGGACGCAAGCCTGCGCTGCTCGACGTCGTGCGGGGCCTCGTACGGTTCGTGGCGGGCCTGACGCCCTACGCACGCCGGACCCTGAGAATCTCGCAGCGTGCGCGGGATGTCCGTGAAGCGCTGGTCCGCGCCCGGGAGCCGGCCCAACTCGTCTTCGACGACCTGCCGGCGGCGTGCGGGTCTCCGCCGTTCGGCCCCAATCGGGCCGATGCCCCTCAACACGTCGACGAGTTCGTCACGACTCTGAGGATCGGGCTCCGCGAACTCCAGAACGCCTACCCCACGCTGATCGCGCGGGCTTGTGGCGTGTTGGCCGGGCAACTGAGTCTGCCCAACGCACCGCAGGACCTCGCAGCCGACCTTCGGCGTCGGGCGCGCCACCTTGAAGACACCGCCGTCGATCCGATGCTCAAGAGCTTCGTGCTGAGAGCGTCCGACGAAGCACTCCCGCCCGACGATCTGATAACCTCCCTGCTCACGCAGCTCGCGAGCAAGCCGCCCCACGAATGGGCCGACGGCGACGAGGACCGCTTCGAGGTGCGAGCCGCGCGTGTGGCCCGAGCGTTCCGCAGCGCCGAATCGCTCGCGGTGGCCGCTGACGCGGCGGAGGGCGGGCAGGACTTGCTCAGACTAGCGATCGCGCGACACGGCCATCCGGAACGCGACCGTGTACTTCCTCTCCGACCCGCCGACGAGGCCCGGATCGCCGCGCTCCGCGACCGGATTCTGGATGCTGTGGGGGGGAACGGCGTCACCGCCGGTGCTCAGGATCCCACCCAAACGCTCGTCGCCCTGGCCCTCGCCGCGGAATCGTTGATCCGCGCGTCAGAGCCAGGGCAGGCGGGGGAGGACGGCCGGTGAGCGACCGCGTACGCCACATCCTGAGCATGTCCGGCGGCAAGGACAGCACCGCGCTCGCCGTGTACATGCGCGACCGCGAGCCCGCCATGGAGTACGTCTTCTGCGACACCAAGAAGGAGCTCCAGGAGACCTACGACTATCTCGACAAGGTCGAGGCGTACCTCGGCAAGCCGATCATCCGACTGAACGACGACCGCGGCTTCGACCACTGGCTGGAGCTGTACGGGCACTACCTGCCGTCCCCCCAGATGCGGTGGTGTACTCGGCAGCTCAAGATCCGCCCGTTCGAGCGGTTCGTCGGCGACGACCCGGTGATCAGCTACATCGGCATCCGCGGCGACGAGCACCGGGACGGCTACATCTCGTCGAAGCCGAACATCACGCCGCGCTATCCGTTCAAGGAAGACGGCATCACCGAGCGCGACGTGTACCGGATTCTCGACGAGTCAGGGCTGGGCGTGCCCGACTACTACCAGTGGCGGACCCGCTCAGGGTGCTACTTCTGCTTCTTCCAGCGCAAGGCCGAGTGGTTGGGGCTCAAAGACAACCATCCCCAGCTCTTCCAGGACGCCAAGGCCTACGAGAAGACCGACCCCGAGACGGGCCGGCGCTTCACGTGGTCGCAGAGCGAGAGCCTCGACGAGCTCGCGAGCCCCGAACGCGCCGACGAAATCCGCCGCCGGCACCTCAAGGTCCTGCAGGCAGAGAAGGCGTCCCGACCGGATCGGCCGCTCATCGAGGTGTTCGCCGAGTCCCTGGATCAGGAGAACGACGAGGAGGGTTGCCTGATCTGTCATCTATGACCACGCTCTTCGGGAAATGAGTACCGCCGCCCCGCACAAAACCGCCATCCAGCGCTGGTCGCTGTCGCGCCCCGTCGCCCTTGCGCTTGAAGACGGTCTGCTCTCCACGAAGACCACATTCTTCGACTACGGATGCGGCCGCGGCGGCGACCTGAAACGTCTGCACCAGATGGGCGTGTCCGTCTCCGGATGGGACCCCGCGTTCTTTCCCGACGAAGAGCGCACTCCCGCCGACGTCGTGAACCTCGGCTACGTCGTAAACGTCATCGAGAATGTGCAGGAGCGAGCCGTTGCCCTCCAGGCAGCCTGGGACCTCGCTCAGAAGCTGCTCATCGTCTCGGCGCGCCTCGAGTGGGAAGCTCGCACCGTCTCGGGCGACTTCCAAGGCGACGGCATCGTCACACACAACCGGACGTTCCAGAAGTTCTTCGCCCAGGAAGAACTCCGAGCATGGATCCAGTCGACAACCGACCGCTCCTGCGTCGCCGCTGCCCCCGGCGTGTTCTACGTCTTCCGCGATACCGCCGACGAACAGCGTTTCCTCGCCGCCCGCTTAACCCGACCCAATCGCCTGCCCCGAGCGAGACTCTCCGACAACCTCTTTCACGACCACCGAAGCATCCTCCAGCCGCTCATGGAGTTCGTCTCCGAACGCGGTCGCCTCCCTCGTGACGCCGAACTTGAAGTCGCTCCCCGCATCCGCGACATCTTCGGTGGCATCCCCCGCGCCTTTTCTCTGATCCGCCACGTTACGGGTTCCGAGGAATGGGACACAACCCGTCGCCAACGTCGCGACGACCTACTCGTTTACCTAGCTCTCGCGGCCTTCCGCGGCCGCCTGAAACTCGGTCAGCTACCCGCCGTTCTACGCTACGACATCCGCGCATTCTTCGGCACGTACAAGGCGGCATGCACTGAGGCCGACCGCCTACTCTACTCTGCCGGCGACCAGCACGCTATCAGCCAAGCCTGTGCCCAAGCGCCTGTCGGCAAGGTTTTACCTGACGCACTGTACCTTCACCACAGTGCACTTTCCCATTTGCCACCACTCCTGAGGGCCTACGAGGGCTGTGGCCGCCAACTCGCCGGCACCATCGTCGGCGTCACCCTCGTGAAACTCCGGCGCGACCGCCCCGGGATTTCGTATTTGCTGTACCCCCAATTTGACCGTGTTGGGCATCCTGCTCTTGCCGAAGCCTTCATCGCCGACCTTGGCCACCTACGCTTGCACCACCGGAACTACCGCAGCGCTTCGAACCCACCGATACTCCACCGCAAGGAACTCCTCGTCCCCCCTGATTACCCCGCCCGCCGCCGCTTCGCCCGCCTTACTGCACGCGAAAACGCCCTGGGGTTGTTGAAACCCGGCCACCCCATTGGCACGCGCCACGAGTGGGAGACCTTGTTGCACCGCCGGGGCGTCGCCATCCGCGGCCATCAAATCACGCGCGTCGTTCGGCAGCAATCTTCAACTAACTAACTACCGCGGCACGGATTCCCTCATGGCCACGCGTCACACTGCCTTCTTTGGCAGTGCCGCCCTCTCATCTTCCAGGTGACCCCGATACTCCTTCCGCAACGCGTCCGCATCTATATCACCCAAGTCCAGTATATAGAGAGCAAGCCTAACCGCAAGCTTTCGAGCACCCGTCTCCATTCTGTCATTCCTAAACACCGTCCCTCGCCACGGCACCTTACCAACTATCAGTGGCAAGGCAACCACTCGATCCAACGCCTTCCGCCACACGTCAGGTTCCAGCTCCGCCCCAACTCCAACCGCCGTTCCCACCTGTCCCGCGGCCACCGCCCCCGCGATCACGTCGCCGTAGATCCGCAGCCCCAGCGGCCTGAACAACAAGTGCCCTAGCGCCACACCGCCCTTCGGATCCCGAATCTCTCCTGGTGTTCTCTTGTTTGTCTCCACAGCCCCCAGTTCTTCGATCCGGTCCCGCAACTCGATCCAGAGAGAGGAAATCGCGCCGTACACGGTCTCTACGTCTGACGCGTCTGGACGAAACCGCAAATAGTCTTTCGGAAAGTGGTATACTGCGTCCAAAACCGAACGATTAAAATGATAAAGTGCGGCCAAGGTCGTAAACTTATCTTTGTCCGACTGCCCCACGTTTTGGCGCACCAACTCAATGAGCGGCGGCGAAAGCACCTTCATACCGCTCCTCAACAACATACGCGTGCAGATCGAAACAACATTATCCTCATCAAGCGCAATGTTTTCGCCCGGCGTGGTTGGCCGTGCGTGTCGATTCAATGTATGGAACAGACGTCTTGTCTTAACGTTGCCCTCTTCCGTTCGCTCATGGGTTACGAAAATCACTGACACTTCCTCATTTCGAAGTGCGCCGTTTTTCTCGATCGCGTCCTTAATCGACCTTAATCTGTGCTGACCGTCCAGAGCGAAGTATGCCTGCTTACCATCGAATTTCAATAGTCCGAATTCAAAGTCATCGTCAAGCAGCGGATGATCCTCCATCTTGACGCGCAGGTACTGGGGCCTTCCTCCCCATGCGGCAACGATTATCGCTCCATAGAAGCGTTCCGGTTGCCGCAAGAGATACTCCGTCATGGCGGCGGCTCGCCCGCTGAGTTGTCGCTGGAGCAAAGTGTCCAGGCTCGGCTCCTCGTCCAGGTCTGTAAAGAACTGCACTTTTGAAGCCAACTCCTGAAAATTCATCTTTCCGATGTAATAGTCGCGACCGCCCATCGTGCCCTTGATAACCGCTAGTAGATCTGCCATTGCTCTCCTAGGTCCTTTCCAGTTTGCCTGCTGGTGGCGCTATCATATTGTACGCCGGAATCATGGTTTCGTATATTGCCCGTTCCACCGATGCAAGTTCGTTCGCCGAGACCGGAGCAAATGACAATCGCACCGCCTCCTCATACGACGCAAACATATCACTGATGGCTGAACGGGTATCGTCATAGCCTTTCTTGATCCGGAGATACGACGCCAGTCGGTCACTCAGGTTTGTTGTTTTTCCCACATACAAGACGACATCCGCAGGCCGACCGCCAAGGCTAACGGTTGTCGTAAACATATATACACCCACCTCACCAACGCAAGAGTCAATGGCGACCTTGGATAGAGGCACGTCCCGCCACGACAGATTGACTCTTGACAATGTTGCGACATACTCCTTGTATTGCACAACATTTACCGGCTTGTAGATACGGCTGCGGGTGTGTGGCCATTGGTACTCTATGGTTCTATAGGTTACTTGTCCAGTAACATAATCGATGTACTCCGCGTGAGGCTCTTCGTCGGTTGCGCTGTCGTTCAGGAAGTAGATAGTCCTTGAGTCTTGCTTGTAAACCAAGAAAGGGATCTGCTCGGCAAATCCTCCCAGCAAAAGACCGCTTTCAGCCCAAAAGTGACAGGCACGTTTCGCAGGACGTTGCCTTGGCGGATAGTCTAGAAACTCTAGGGCATTGCCACCCAGTCGCCCCCAAAAGACAAATCGGGAGAACGGAATTAGGCGCAGAAGACTCTTGAGTACCGCGACCAAATCGTCCTCTATACGGCTAAAGAAAAACTCGTCAAGCGCACCATGAGCGCACTTGTTTCGGATGGTTGTAATATATCGTAATGTTCGTATGATATTGAGCGATTTTGGTTGCTCTATTTTGTAACCCCGCTTCGTGAATTCCTTGACAATGGATGCGATGCGGTCGGCAATGCCGTCGAGCGTGGCGCGGGACGGATGCGACCTATAGTCACTATAATCGTTGCAGTACGCTTTTGTGGCCTCCGGCATGCTCCGGGATTTGCTGCAAACGACGTCAGTGGCGTCCAGCCACCCCCCGAGACCTGATGACTCAAATATCTTTCCCCACACCTGATCGCGTAGGTTGGGATCGCGGTCAGCGGCAATGAGAGCGAAGGTCGTACCGATGTGCTTTATGGTCGCTGCATACACGCATTCAAGAGCTCTGTAACGCGCGTAGTAGTCCGGCAGATCTTTCCGGCTCACATACTCATTATAGGCGGTTCGAACAAACGTGGGTAAGCTGCTGATGGGTCTATCTCCTGAAGAGCAGTTCACTTCCGTACGGGCCTCGTACCCGAAGTGCGAGACTCGCAGCGAGCGGACAGCGTGGTGATCGAGGTGAGATTCAGCAGATCCGCACCCCCAGACGCGACGGAATTGAGCAGGCCCTTCGCCCACACCTTGTGACCGGCGCGGGCGGGCACGCCGAACTCGTCCAGGGTGCCGATGAGGCGGATGGTCCGCGCGCCGAGCGGGGTGTCGGCCGGGGGCTCCTCGGGCATGCGTTCCTGCAGGGCCTCGGGCTCGGTGGCGCGGACTAGGTGGAAGCGGCCGTCGTCGCCGCCCTCGACGCAGCCGACCGTCGCCATGATGGGCATCGGCTGCGCGGCCGATGCGCTCGGCAGCGGAGCGAGCAACGAGAAGAGCAACGCGGCGGCGAGCGGACGCCAGCCGGGGAGACGGCGCGGGGCCGGGGCGGTCATCGGCTCTCGGCTCCCGCTCCGGTCAGCCCGGAGATGTCCTTGGTCCACCACGCGGTGCCGAAGTTCCGGAACGGCCCGCCGTCGACCGAGATGCGCGACTCGACGCGGTAGTTGACCGGCGACACGAGGCGGGTGACGAGCCGGAGCTGCACCTGTTGGCCGTCGACCTCGAAGGGCGGCGTCTCGTAGTGGATGGTGTAGAAGCCGCCGAGGTCGCCGCCGACGCGGCCCGCCTTGAACAGCTCGAAGCCGCGGCTGTCGACCTCGTAGCGGGTGAAGACCTTCTGCTCGGCGAGGTAGATGATGCGCGAGTCGGCGGTGAACGAGCCGTCGGGGCCGTCGGCCTCGATGCGGCTGGTGTAGTAGCGGCCGTCGCCGGTCGAGAAGTCCTCGGTGCCCCGGATGGTGCCGCCGGGGCCGAGGGGGCTCTCGGGCACCCGCCACTCGAAGTTCCAGACGCCGGGGAAGTACGCCTCGTAGTCGAAGAGAGGAATCTCGTCGCCGCTCTGGGTGGGGCGGCCCCGGTCGGGAATCTGCCCCTGGGGCCGCTGCGGCTGCGGCTGGCCCCAAGCCATCGCCGCAGCGACGAAACCCAGCACGAACGACAACGCTACTGCCCGCCGCATCGAATCAGCCCCCTCCCCTACTCGTCGTCGGTCGTCGCGAGCTTCGTCAGGTCCTGGCTCTCGACGGTGTACTCGGTGAACGCCTGGTACATCTCGTCCCAGCTCTGCTGGCCCCAGTAGACCTCGAGGTGGGGACCGGGGTTCCACCGGTTGCCGAGCGAGTTGTCGTAGACCCCGATGCCGGTGATCTTGCTGCCCGCCGGCAGGTAGAGCGGCTCGGCCAGCTCGTAGTGGATCTGCCAGTTGAAGTCGAACTCGGGGACGTCGAGAATCGTCTCCTCGCGGCCGTCGGGGTACGTCACCACCCACCGCAGGCTCTTGCCCCGCAGGTGCATGTGGGGCGAGAGGCCGTAGAGGGTGATGGCCTCGCTGATCGGGGTGATGCCGGTGATCTTCCAGTCGTCGGTGTAGGGCGGGATGTTCGGGATGGCCCCGCGGCGCACCCGGCCGGTCTCGGGGTCGCGGACCGGCTTCACCTCCTCGCCCTGCACGATGTAGATGTCGGTGCCGAACGGGTCGGTGGGGAACGCGTTGCCGGCCTGCCGGGTCAGCACCTCGTGGGTCACCGGCTGGGTGTTGAACCAGATGCCGAGCTTGGTGCGCTCCTTGGCCTCGACCCCGATGGGGTTGTAGTGCATGGTCCAGCGGATCCACTTGTCGGCGGCCATCCGCTTGCCGGTGCCGGGGCGGTGGCGCTCGACGCCGCGGCCGGGCACGTAGGAGAGCAGCTTGCTCGACCCGGGCAGGTTGACCTCGTTGAAGACCTGCTGCGCGACCTGGCCCGACGCCTCGTCGGCGGCCTCGGTCTCCGTCTCGGGCCGCTTGGGCAGCGGCGCGCGCAGGAGCGAGTTGCCGTCGAGGTCGTGCAGCACGCCGTCGATGACCTGGGTGCCCCACGGGAGGTCGACGGTGTAGGCACCCGAGTGGTGGACGACGCGGTAGTCGCTCGGCCGCATCTCGAGGACCTCGGCGAAGCGGTCCTCGTCCCACGGCATCTCGGTGTAGAAGTCGATGTAGTCCTCTTCGCCCTCGGCCGCCACCGTGTACTCGACGGGCAGCTCGAAGACGTAGTCGGGCTCGCCGCCCTCGTAGGTCCAGCCCGCCGGGAAGTCGGGCGGCTCGGGCCGGTCGGCGGGGTTCCCCCGCGGCGCGCCGGCGTCGACCCAGGCGGCGATGGTGTCGATCTCGTGCTGATCGAGGTACCGCTCGTTGCGGAACTTCATGCTGTTGGCGGGGTCGGCGGGCCACGGGGGCATCTCGCGCGAGACCACGAGGTCCTTGACGGAACGCGCCCACGGGCGCACCTCGGCGTACTCGATGAGGGTCATCGGCGCGATGTTGTTCGGCCGGTGGCAGGTGACGCAGTTCTCGTAGAGGATCGGCGCCACGTCCTTGGCGAACGTGGGGGCCGCCTCGGGCGACTGGGCCGCCGCCGGCCCGCCGACGACGACGAACGCGACCGCCAGGACCACCGCCGAAATGCGCATCCGCATGGCAACTCCTCTCCAGGCTCCCGGGGGCGGCCGGCTCCCGCCGCGCCCGCCGGCCCGCCGATATCGAACCCTCAGTCGATGGCCGGCTCGACGTCCGTGATCGCGTCGATCACCAGCCCGCGCAGTTCTCGAACGTCGCCCTCGAGGGCGGCGACCCGCTCGTTCAGGTCGTCAATCCGGGCGTGGACGGCATCGAAATGCGCGTTGACGTCGTCGAAACGCGAGTTGACGTCGTCGAAACGCGAGTTGACGCTCCTGATCACCTCGTCGATGCGAGCGTCGAGGCGCGCTTCCACATCGCCGATCCGGGCGTTCACCTCATCGAAACGGGCGTTGATGCCGCTGGCGATGATCGCCATGAACGCGACGACGACGGTGACGACGGCAATCCCCGTTCCGATGACCGAGACGACGATGATTCTGGTGTCTGTCACTGGTTTCCTCACCATACCACGGTTCCGACGTGGTCAAGGGGTGCGCCTGAACGACGTTCTTCGCCGGACAAGAGCACCCAGCCCCTACGGGAGTCCGCGCCGTTCTACGGCGCAGACTTCTACGCCCCGCCCTGCCGCCGGTCGAGGATGGCCTCGATGCGGTCCATCGTGCGGTCCATCCGCGCGATGAGGGCGTCGTAGGGAGCGTGATCTGCCAGATCCATGCCGTACTCGCCGAGCAGTTCGCAGGCGTAGCGCGAGCCGCCGGCCGAGAGCACCGCGAGGTAGTCGTCGCGCGCCCGCGCGTCGCCGCCGCGGAAGCGCTCGGCGAACAGGGCGGCGGCGGCGATGGAGGTCGCGTACTGGAACACGTAGAAGTTGCCGTAGAAGTGGGGGATGAACATCCACTCGACGGCGTAGGCGGGGTCGATGGCCATGACCCCGGCGTCGGCGCCGTGGTAGCGCCGCAGCAGCGACCCGTAGAGGCCGGTCATCTTCTCGCCCGACAGCGCCTCGTTCGCCTCGACCGTCTCGTGGATGGCCAGCTCGAACTCGGCGAACATGACCTGCCGGAAGAACGTGCCGCGGATGCCCTCGAGCACCGTGCCCAGGTAGAAGAGGCGCTCGTCGTCGGAGACGTCCTGGGCCAGCAGGTGCTCCTGCAGCAGGATCTCGTTGGTGATCGAGGCGATCTCGGCCGTGAACGTGGGGTAGCCGCACGTCTCGTAGGGCTGCCGCTCGTTGGCGAGCCGGGTGTGGATGGCGTGCCCCCACTCGTGGGTGAAGGTCGAGAGGTCGGTGAACCGGTCGTTGTGGTTCAGCAGCAGGTAGGGGTGGACGTCGTAGACGTCGCCGAACATGTACGCGCCGGGGGCCTTGCCGCCCTGCGGGTAGACGTGCATCCAGCGGCCCTCGAGCCCCTCCCGCAGCAGCGCCTGGTAGTGGGGGCCGAGCGGCGCGGTCGACTCGAGGGTGAGGGCGGCCGACTCGTCGATGCCGAACCGGCGGTCGAGGGCGGCGAGGGGCGGGTAGATGTCGTAGTAGTGGAGATCGTCGAGCCCCAGCATGCGCCGGCGGATGCGGAAGTAGCGGTGCAGCGACGGCAGGTGGCGGCCGGCCGCGTCGAGCAGGGTGCGGTAGACGGCGGCGGGAATGTTGGGGCCGGCCAGCGCCGCCTCGAGGGCGCTGCCGTAGCGGCGTACCCGGGCGTGGAAGACGTGGGCCTTGACCTGCGTGTCGAGCAACTGTCCGACCGTCGCCTCGTAGGTCTTCCACGCGCCCCAGAAGCGGTCGAACACGAGCTTGCGGTCGGCGCGGTTCGGCGACGCCCGGTGCAGCGAGTAGGCGGCCTGGTCGAGGGTCACCGTCTCGCCGGTGGACAGGGTGACGGCGGGGTACGCCATGTCGGAGCTGGTCAGCAGGGCGTAGATGCGCTCGGGGCCTTGCACGACGGGGCCGGTGGCGGCGATGACCTGCTCGGACTCGTCCGACAACGTGTGCGGCGCGTGCCGCAGGGTGTCGCGCAGGTTGAACGCGTGGGGGGCGAGGCCCGGCTCGTCGGCGATGAAGCGCTCGATGGTCTCGGTGCCGACGCGCAGCAGCTCGGGCGGGACGAACGCGACGGTCTCGCCGAACCGCGAGCGGAGGGCGGCGGCGAGGCCGCGGCGCTCCTGCGCCGCCGCCACCCGGCGGTCTTCGTCGGCCTTGAGGAACGCGTGGACGAAGAGCCGCGACAGCTCCTTCTCGGTGGCGGAGATGGCGTCGAGGGCCTCCCGCAGGGTCGCGGCGCTCTCGCCGAGCCGCCCCTGGTAGCCGGCGAGGGCCTCGACCCGCTTCTCGATGTCGGCGCGGGCCGCGTTCCAGGCGTCGACATCGGGGTAGATCTCGCCGAGGTCCCACTCGATCCGCTCGGGCGGGCACGGCTCGACTTCGGTGGCGGTGGCGGTCGTCGTCATCGTCCGGGGTTCACTGCGCCTGATGGCCGTTGCCCGCGAGCTGCCGCAGCACGAACGGCAGGATGCCGCCGTGCCGGTAGTAGCTCAGCTCGTCGGGGGTGTCGATGCGCACCCGCGCCGTGAAGTCGCGGACCGCGCCGTCGGGGGCGGTCGCCCGCACCCGCACCTCGCCGCGCGGGGCGAGGCCGTCGGCGATGCCGCTGATGTCGAACGCCTCGCGGCCGGTCAGCCCGAGCCCGGCCGCGCTCTCGCCCTCCTGGAACTCCAGCGGCAGGACCCCCATGAACACGAGGTTGCTGCGGTGGATGCGCTCGAAGCTCTGCGCGATCACCGCGCGAACCCCGAGCAGCCTCGTGCCCTTGGCCGCCCAGTCGCGCGACGAGCCCGAGCCGTACTCGCGGCCCGCGAGGACGACGAGGGGCACATCGGCCGCCTGGTAGCGCATCGCCGCGTCGTAGATGCTCAGTTGCTCGCCGTCGGGCTGGTGGCGGGTCCAGCCCCCCTCGGTCCCCGGCGCGAGCTGGTTGCGGAGCCGGATGTTGCCGAAGGTGCCCCGCATCATCACCTCGTGGTTGCCGCGGCGGCTGCCGAACGAGTTGAAGTCCTTGGGCTCGACCCCCCGCGAGATGAGGTACGCCCCGGCGGGGCCGTCGGCGGGGATGGCCCCGGCCGGCGAGATGTGGTCGGTGGTGACGCTGTCGCCGAGCAGGGCGAGCACCCGCGCGCCGCGCACGTCCTCGGGCGGCGCGGGCTCGGGGGCGAGGTCCTCGAAGAACGGCGGGTTGCGCACGTAGGTCGACGCGTCGTCCCACGCGAAGCGCTGGCCCTCGGGCGCGGGCAGCCCCCGCCAGCGCTCGTCGCCGTCGAAGACGCCGCGGTACTTGTCGGTGAACTGCTCGGTGCGGACGGCGGCGCTCATCGCCGCCTGGATCTCGGCCGCCGACGGCCAGAGGTCGGCGAGGAAGACGTCGTTGCCGTCGCGGTCCCGCCCGAGGGGGGCGGTCGTCAGGTCGACGGTCATCGAGCCGGCCAGCGCGTAGGCGACGACCAGCGGCGGCGACGCCAGGTAGTTCGCGCGCACCTGGGGCTGCACGCGGCCCTCGAAGTTCCGGTTGCCGCTGAGCACCGAGGTCACCACGAGGTCGCGCGACCGCACCTCGGCGGAAACGGCCTCGGGCAGCGGCCCGCTGTTGCCGATGCACGTGGTGCAGCCGTAGCCGACGAGGTTGAAGCCGAGTTCGGCGAGCGGCGCGAGCAGCCCCGCCGCCTCGAGGTACTCGGTCACCACCATCGACCCCGGGGCGAGGCTCGTCTTCACCCACGGCTTCGGCTTGAGCCCCCGCGCGGCCGCCTTCTGCGCAAGCAGGCCGGCCGCGATCATCACGCTCGGGTTCGACGTGTTGGTGCAGCTCGTGATGGCCGCCACCACCACCGCGCCGTGGTCGAGGCCGTCCCCGTCGCCGGGGCGGACGGTGGCGCCGGGCAGCAGGGTGTCGAGGGCCCGGGTGAACGCGCCCGCCGCCTCCCCGAGGGGCACCCGGTCCTGGGGCCGCTTGGGCCCCGCGATGCTCGGCTCGACGCTCCCGAGGTCGAACTCGACGACATCGGCGTATACGGGGTCGTCGGCCGGCGCCCCGAACATGCCCTGGGCGCGGGCGTAGGCGTCGACCAGGACCACCTGCGCCTCGTCGCGCCCGCTCAGCCGCAGGTAGTCGAGGGTCATCTGGTCGATCGGGCAGACGGCCACCGTCGAGCCGTACTCGGGCGACATGTTGCCGAGGGTCGCCCGGTCGGCGAGGGTCAGCGACGCGAGCCCCGGGCCGAAGAACTCGACGAACTTGCCGACGACCCCGTGCCGCCGCAGCCGCTCGGTGATGCCCAGCACGAGGTCGGTGGCCGTCGTCCCCTCGGGCAGCCGGCCGACGAGCTTGAACCCGACGACGTCGGGAATCAGCATCGAGATGGGCTGCCCCAGCATCGCCGCCTCGGCCTCTATGCCGCCCACGCCCCAGCCGACGACGCCGAGGCCGTTGACCATGGTGGTGTGCGAGTCGGTCCCCACCAGGGTGTCGGGGTAGGCCATCGGCGGGCCGCCGCCGTTCCCGCCCACGCACACCGCCCGGGCCAGGTACTCCAGGTTCACCTGGTGCACGATGCCGGTGTCGGGGGGCACCACGCGGAAGTTGTCGAACGCCTGCTGGCCCCACTTGAGGAACGAGTACCGCTCGCGGTTGCGCGAGAACTCGAGCCGCGCGTTCAGGTCGAACGCGTCCGCCCCGCGGTAGTGGTCGACCTGCACCGAGTGGTCGATGACCAGCTCGGCCGGCTGCAGGGGGTTGATGCGCGCGGGGTCGCCGCCGAGGCGGGCCACGCCGTCGCGCATCGCCGCCAGGTCCACCACCGCGGGCACGCCGGTGAAGTCCTGCAGCAGGACGCGGGCCGGCATGAAAGCGATCTCCTTCGTGGCGCCCGCCGCCGGGTCCCACTCGGCGAGGGCCCGGATGTCGTCGGCGGTCACGCTGCCGCCGTCCTCGCGGCGCAGGAGGTTCTCGAGGAGGACCTTCAACGAGTACGGCAGGCGCGCGACCCGCGGGAAGCCGGCGCGATCGAGGGCATCGAGGCTGTGGTACGACACCGTGGCGTCGCCGGCCGACAGGGTGGACAGGGTGCCGAACGTGTTGCTCATGAGCGTCTTTCTTCAGGATGTTCAGGGCTTCGGAGATGGCGTCAGCAGAATATCGAGAACCTTGACGTGAGGTAGACAACCGCTCATTGTCTTTCACTATCTCGGTCACGCGCAACCCGATCGGCGGGCGCGACCGTGGCTCGATCGTGGGCACGTGCCGTCGCGATTCTCGATCCGGGCTTCCCGCCGGTGCTGGTAGGATGGTTCCGGGAGGTGCCGTCGGTGATCTACTGCGTCATCGGAGACCAACTGGGGCCGTACGTCGAGCGGGCCTTCCCGAAGGACGACCGGATCGCCCTCGGGGACTCGCAGTGGCTGGTGCGATCTGACGACTCGACCACCATGTTCGTCTGGGAACGCCTCGTCACCGACGCCGACGCCGCGGCGACACCGACGGGCATCGTACTCGCCGTTCACGGCTACTACGGCTACCGTGAAGCGTCGATCTGGGAATGGCTCGCCGCCAAGCGCAGGGTCGACAATGGCTCTTGATACAGGCAGGCTGCAGGACCAGGGCGAGAGCACGCCGGATCAGCACCCGACATCGCCACCGCCGGGGCTGCAGGCCGACCAGCACAGCTGGGTGCTGCAGACCGTCATGGAGCTGCAGCGTTCCGTCGGGGCGCTGTCCGCGACCGTGGAGGCGCTGTCCGCGACCGTGAAGGGGCTGGCCGGAACCGTCGAGAAGCAGTCCGTGAAGGTCGACGCCAGTCACGATCGGGTGATCGAACTCCTCGCCGCCGTCCGGTTCGCACGCTGGATTGTCGGCATTTTCGTCGCGCTGATCAGCGCACTGATCGGGTTGATCGGTCTGGCGTTGTACCGACTGCCAGCGATCATCGAGGCATTTCGGGCCGCGCCACCCGGTTCGTGATGCGCGGATGGACCCGGAACGAGGTTGCCGCAAGCAGAACCGGCGAAATCGGTCAGTCTTCGCCGAAGACCTGCGCCTCGAAGGTGTGGACGGTGGTACCGGTGCGCCAAGCGTCGGCCGGCAGCCCGGCCTTGACGCACGTCTGCGACAGGAAGGTGCCGCGGTCCCAGCCCCACTCCCCCGCCACCTGCGGCAGCAGCAGCGCGCGGTTCCGCCCCTGTTCGACCATCACCCCGTGCCGTCCCACCTCCAATTCGGCCGGATCGTCCACGCGGCGGAACGGGGTGAGCACCGAGATCTCGAGGTGCACGCGAGGTAGGTGGGATGGCGGCAGAGGCGGGAACCGCGGGTCTCGCGTCGCGGCGTCGCCCGCACAACGCGCCACTACCTCGTGGAGGGGCTCGTCATCCTCTATCGAGCCGATGCAGCCCCGCAGCCGGCCGCCGAGTTGGATGGTCACGAAGGCGGCGGCCGGCTGGGCGAGGGCCCCGGGGGACGGGAGCGGATCGAGCCGACGTCCCTCGAGCTTGGCGGCGATGGCGCGGCGCGCGTGGCGCAGCAAACGCTGCTGGTCGTGCGGCGTCAGCATCGGCAACTGTGTCCTCGTGAGAACCCGGCGGGAGCACGCGGGCAGGGCACCGGGCACCGACCACGCCCGAGGGCCATCAGGCGGTATCCGTCTGCGGCGAGCCGTCCCGGGCGGTCCTCCCGCCCGCCCCGCCCCGTTCGAACGTCGCCGCGAGGTAGCCGACCACGGCCAACTTGTCGCCCGACACGTCGCCCGAGTCGGCGCGGCGCAGCACCTGCGCCCGATCGGCCCCCAGCCGAGCGGCGGCGAGCATGACGGCGATGGCCGCGCCGCCGCCGCAGGCCACGTACCGCCCGCGCTCGTTCAGGGAGTAGCTCTCGTACTCCGAGAGCAGACCGGCCGCGTCGAACCGGGCGACGTGGTCGACGACGACCTGGTCGAGGGCGGCGGCGCGGGCCGCGTCGAAATAGTGCGAGAGGTCGGTGCTCGCTACCAGCAGCGACCGGAGTCCCGCGCACGCCCCGGCGAGGGCCTCGGCCAGCGCCTCGATGGTCGGGCGTTCCTGGTACCCCAGGAGCAGCGGGACGATCGGAACGCCGGGCAAGACCTGCTGTAGGAACGGGAGCTGCATCTCCAGCGCGTGCTCGCGGTCGTGGGCGGCGGGATGGGTGCCGACGACCGGCGAGGCGAGGAGCCGGTCGGCGACGCCGGCCTCGACCGCCACCCTGCCGAGCGGGGTCTCGAACGCCCCCGCCGGCCAGATGGCCACCCCCTCGAAGCCGTGGTAGTGGGACGGGCCGACGAGCACCGCGACGTCGTAGGGGCGGCCCGCGACGGCGCGGTAGGCGTGGGCGGTGACCGGTCCGGAGTAGACGAGCCCGGCGTGCGGGGCGATGACGGCGACTACGTCACCGGCCGGGGCCGGCTCGACCTCCGCCAGGTGGCCGCCCACCGCCGCCCGCAACGCGCCCGGGTCGCCCGGATACCAAGTGCCCGCCACCGCGGACGGACGGATCGCATCGGAAGACTGAAGAGTCACCGGGATTCCTCGTCACGGTTCGGGCGCGTCCCGCGGCCCAGTTCCCCCTTCCGGCTCGGGGAGCGGGGGCACCGCGCCCGCCGGATCGCTCGGCGGCACCCCGAAGCCGAGCGACAGGGCGATGCGCACGCCCACGTAGACGAGCAGCGTGAGAATGGCCGGCGCCCCCATGACGAGCCAGAACGGGTCGAGGGTGAGCCCCACGAAGAGCGACATCGCGCCGAGAATCAGCATGATGCCCACCATCCACGGCGGGTGCTTGAACAGCGGTCGCTCGGTGCTCATGGTGCCGTCCGATTGTCGCATACCGTCGGCCTCCGGCGCTCCACGGGGTCGGCCAACCAAGCCGTCCAGACCCTGGTGATTCGGCCGAATCCCGGCGAGTGGCGCCCGACGTCCGGGACCGTCGGTTATCCTTCCCCGGTTGGAGGCCACCCGGACATGTCTCGAAGAACCGCATCGCATCGGACCGCCGGCCGCGCCCGAGGAAGACTCGCGCCGCCCGCCTGCCTGCTGACGCTTCTCGCCGCCGCCGCGGGCGCGCAGACCGGACCGTCGGACGGCCCGTGGCAGCGCCACGGGACCGACAACGGCGAGTGGCGGAGCTACGCGGGCGACATCGCGGGCACGAAGTACTCGCCGCTCGACCAGGTCGACGCCGGCAACTTCGGGCAACTCGAGGTCGCCTGGGAATGGACGACGGCCGACGCCATGCTCAGCCGGTCGACGCCGGGCGGCGGCGAGTGGCGGGCGCCGCGCGAGACCATCGTCGAGTCGCTCGTGGCGGACACCCCGGACCTCTACAGGGAGGGCCAGTCGCCGAACCCGTCGCGGCTGCAGGCGACGCCGCTAATGGTGGACGGCGTCCTCTACTTCAACACGCCCCTCTCGCAGGGGGTCGCGGTCGACGCGGCGACCGGCGAGACCCTCTGGGTGTTCAACCCGAAGAGCTACGAGGAGGGCACGCCCTCGATGAGCGGCCCGTGGACGCAGCGCGGCGTCGCCTACTGGACCGACGGCGAGGGCGACGAGCGCATCTTCTGGGGCACCGGCAACGGCCGCCTCGTCTGCGTGCGGGCCCGGACGGGGCGGCCCTGCCCCGACTTCGGACCCGACGGCAGCGGCATGGTGGACGCGACGGTCGGCATCCCGCGAGCCGACCGCGGGGCGCGCGACTACCTGAACGCCATGCTCTACTCCATCAACTCGCCGCCCATCGTGGTGCGCGACCGGGTGATCCACGGCTCGCAGATCGCCGACGTGCGCATCACGAAGGAGGCCCCGCCGGGGTGGGTGCGGGCCTGGAACGTGCGAACCGGTGCCCACGAGTGGGACTTCCACACCGTGCCGAACAGCCCCGACGAGTACGGCGCCGACACGTGGCTGAACGAGTCGTGGCGCTACTCGGGCAACGCCAACGTGTGGTCGATGCTGGCCGGCGACGACGCGCTAGGCTACGTGTACCTGCCCACCGGCGCCCCCACCAACGACTACTACGGGGCCGACCGGCCCGGCGACAACCTGTTCTCGCAGTCGATCATCGCCGTCGACGTCGAGACCGGGCAGCGGATGTGGCACTTCCAGGCCGTCCACCACGGGCTGTGGGACTACGACTTCCCGACCCACCCCAACCTCGTCGACGTCACCGTCGACGGGCGCGCCGTGAAGGCCCTGGCGCAGGTGAGCAAGCAGGGGTTCGTCTACGCCTTCGACCGCGTCACCGGCGAGCCCGTCTGGCCCATCGAGGAGCGGCCGGTGCCGCAGCGCACGAACCTGCCGGGCGAAGTGCTGGCACCCACGCAGCCGTTCCCCACCCGGCCGCCGCCGTTCGAGTACCAGGGGGTCACCGTCGACGACCTCGTCGACTTCACGCCCGAGATCCGGGCGATGGCGCTGGAGGCGGTGGCCGACTTCCAGCTCGGCCCCCTCTTCACGCCGCCGCTGCGCGGCGTCGACCGCGGCGTCCAGGGGACCATTCAGCGGCCGGCCATCGACGGCGGCGCGAACTGGGGCGGGGCCGGCGTCGACCCCGAGACGGGGCTGCTCTACGTGCCGTCGCAGAACCGGTTCTCGGTGCTGCACTTCTACACGCCGGACCCCGCCGCGGGCGGCACCATGCCGTTCACCCAGGGCCCGTTCGGCGGCGGCCGGCAGCCGAGGATGCCCCAGGGGCTGCCCCTCTTCAAGCCGCCCTACACGCGCATGACCGCCATCGACCTGAACACCGGCGACATCGCCTGGATGCAGCCCAACGGCGACGGCGACCGCTTCCGCAACCACCCCCTGCTGCGCGACCTCGACCTGCCGCCCCTCGGCGGCGACGGCCGCGGCGGACCGCTGGTGACGAAGACCCTGCTCGTCAGCGCCCTCACCGCGGGGGGCGGCGACGGCGGGCCCCGCCTCGTCGCGCGCGCCAAGGCCACCGGCCGCATCGTCGGCTCGGTCGACCTGCCGAGCGGCGCCATCGGCACCCCGATGACCTACCTGGCCGACGGCCGGCAGTACATCGCCCTGACCGTCGGCGGCGGCCCGCGCCTGATCGCGCTGGCGCTGCCTGCACAGGAGTCTGCACCATAGGACCCGGACCGCGACGAGGCACGCCGCCCGGCCGGCCCGCTCACCGCGCACGGGCGGCCAGCTCGACCATCGCGGGCAGACTCATCGCCCGGAGGTCCTGCGCGAGGGGGAAGCTCTCGGCGCCGCCGTGCACCACGAACTTGCGCGCCGGCCGGAGGTCGGCGCACGCGCTGTGGAACCCTCGGGAAACCTTGGGGACGGAACTGCGCTTGATCTCGATCGCCCAGGTCTCCCCCGCCCCGACGTCGACGACGAAGTCGATTTCCGCGCCGCCGGCGGTGCGGTAGTAGCCGCAGGACGCGCGGGCCGGCAGGACGCCGGCGATGTTCTCGATGACGAAGCCCTCCCAACTGCCGCCGACGACCGGATGTCCCAAGAGGTCGTCGACGGTCTCGACGCCCAGAAGCGCGTGGCAGACCCCGCTGTCCCGGATGTAGACCTTCGGCGCCTTGACGAGGCGCCGGCCCAGGTTGGACGTCCACGTCGGGAGTCGCCGGACCAGCAGGAGATCGACGAGCAGGTCGAGATATCTGCCGACGGTGACCCCGTTGACGTCGAGCCCGCGCGCGAGCGCCGAGGCGTTGTGGGTCTGACCCTGGTTGTGGGCGAGCATCGTCCAGAATCGGCGGAGGGTCTCGGCGGGAATGCGCGGACCGAACTGAGGAATGTCGCGTTCGAGGTAGGTGCGGATGAAGGCGACGCGCCAATCGAGGCTCTCGGCGTCGCTGGACGCGACGTAGCTCTCCGGGAAACCGCCCCGGCACCAGAGCCGGCGTTGCTCGGCGGCCGGGACTTCGGTCAACCCGAACGCGTGCAGCTCGCAGTGGGCGACCCGGCCCGCGAGGGTCTCGCCCGACTGTCTCAAGAGATCGATCGACGCCGAGCCGAGCAGCAGGAACATCCCCGCCCGCTTCCCGGCCAGCCGGCGCCCGTCGATGATGCCGCGCAAGGGGGCGAACAGCCCCGGCGCGCGGTGAACCTCGTCGAGAATCACCAGGCGGTCGGCGTTTTCGGCGCAGTACTGCTCAATGTCGCTGATCTTGGCGAGATCGCTCGGCAGTTCCAGATCCACGTAGACGGCGTCGCGCTCCCCCGCCACTTCCCGCGCCAGGGTCGTCTTGCCGACCTGCCGCGGCCCGATCAGCACGACCGCGGGGTTTCTGTCCAGGAGCCGGTGAAGGGGTGCCTTCAGCCGTCTAGCGATCATGATCCATGTAAATTTAACTCGCAAGTCAAGATTTGCATAGTTATTGACAACGGCCCGACCCGCCCGCGGCCGACGTCTGCTACCATTCGCGCCGTGTCCGACACCTTGACGCGGGCCGACGTCGACCGCATCGCGCGGCTCGCGCACCTCGAGCTGACCGAGGCGGAGGCGGAGCAGTTCACCCGCCAGCTCGGCGACATCCTCAACTACTTCGATCGGCTGAACCGCCTCGACACCGCCGGGGTCGCGGCCACGACGCACCCGGTGGCGTCGGCCCCGGTCATGCGCGACGACGAGCCGCGGCCCTCGCTGTCGGTGGACGACGCGCTCGGCGGCGCGCCGGACCGCGGGGGGGAACGGCTGTTCCGGGTGCCGAAGGTCATCGGGTGATGGCGCTCTCCCCGCTCGGGACCATCGCGGACGTGCGGGCCGCGCTGCGCGGCGGTGCGACCGCGGTGGACGTATGCACGGAGTTCCTCGACCGCATCGCGGCGCGCGACGGCGAGCTGCGGGCCTTCACCCACGTCGCCGCCGACAAGGCCCTGGAACGGGCGGCGGAGATCGACCGGCGGGGACCCGATGCGCCGGACCTGCCCCTGCTCGGGGTCCCGATCGCGGTCAAGGACAACATCTGCACGCGGGGGCTCCCCACCACCGCGGCGTCGCGCATCCTCGACGGGTACGTCCCGCCCTACGACGCGACGGTCGTCGAGCGGCTGACGGCGGCGGGGGCCGTCGTCGTCGGCAAGACGAACTGCGACGAGTTCGCGATGGGGTCGACGACCGAGCATTCGGCGCTGGGCCCGACCCGCAACCCCTGGAACCCGGCGTGCGTCCCCGGCGGGTCGAGCGGCGGCTCGGCGGCGGCGGTGGCGGCCCGCCTCGCGCCGGGGGCGCTGGGCTCGGACACCGGCGGGTCCATCCGCCAGCCCGCCGCGTTCTGCGGCATCGTGGGGTTGAAGCCGACCTACGGGCGGGTGTCGCGCTACGGGCTCCTGGCGTTCGCCTCGTCGCTCGACCAGATCGGGCCGTTCGGGCTGACCGTCGCCGACGCCGCCGTCCTGCTGCGGGCCATCGCCGGCCCCGACCCCCGCGACGCCACATCGGCCGCCGCGGCGGTGCCCGCGTTCGACGAGGCCGCCGCCCGACCGATGCGGAACCCGACGATCGGGGTGCCGCGGGCGATTCTGGAGAGCGGCGTCGACCCCGGCGTCGCGTCGGCGTTCGACGCGGCCGTCGAGACCCTGCGCGGCATGGGCGCGACCGTCGTCGACGTCGCCCTGCCCCACGCCGAGTACGCAGTACCGACGTACTACATCGTCGCCCCGGCCGAGGCGAGCTCGAACCTCGCCCGCTACGACGGGGTGCGCTACGCCTACCGCGCGCCCCTCGACGAGGGGGAGGCGACGCTGGACCGGATGTACGACCGCACGCGCCGCGACGGCTTCGGCGAGGAGGTCAAGCGGCGGGTCATGCTGGGGACTTACGCCCTCAGCGCCGGCTACTACGGCGCGTACTACCTGAAGGCGCAGCAGGTGAGGACCCTCATCCGGGACGACTACGACGCCGCCTTCGAGAAGGTCGACGCCGTCGCCATGCCGACCACGCCGACCACCGCGTTCCGGCTCGGCGAGCGCTCGGACGATCCGCTGCAGCTCTACGTGGGAGACGTGTTCACGGCCAGCGCCAACCTCACCGGGCTGCCCGCCGTCAGCCTGCCGTGCGGACGCGACGACGCGGGGCTGCCGGTGGGCTTGCAGCTCATCGGGCGCGCCTTCGACGAAGAGACGCTGATCAGGGTCGGCGCCGCCTACGAAGAACGGGCACCATGGTGGCGCGAGGCACCGGCACCGGTGTCCGTCGCGCGCCAAGATGCGCGTCAAGAATAGTGGGGAATCCGCGGAGACGCCGCTCGCGCGGGAACCAGCCGAGATCTGCAACGTAGCGCGGCATGGAATCCCGGAGGGTAGGGCGGCGAGCGGAGCCGTGGCCGGCGCTCTACGGGCTACGCGCCCGCGAAGACGGGGCGGGAGCCGCGCCGAGCCGCGGAGTTCAGGACCCCGCGCGGCGGATGCGATCAGTCCTGGTTGGCGGACTGCTCCAGCAGCTCGGGGGTCTTGAGCTGGTCGGCCGGTCCCCGCGGCACGCTCGGCGGGAGGTAGCGCGCCCCCGAGCCGAGGCGGTCGTCGAGGCTGCGCACGACGCGGCTGCGCTTGTCGATGGGCCGGAACTTGGTGAAGCCGACGAGCACGCAGAAGCCGACGAACACCGCGAGGAGAAAGACGGTCGAGAAGCCCAGCCCCTGCAGCAACCCTATCAAGATCGAGAGCATGTCACTCACGCGCTAGCCTCCGGCAGCTCGTAGACGACGAGGCCCTGTTCGACTTCCTCCATCGCGACGCGCTCGAGGCGGATCGCGACCTCCGGCCGCTCGCCGGTCTCGGGGTCGGGCCGCAACGGCTCGAGCCGCGGCAGCGCCCCGCGCCGAAGCTGCTTCGCGCGCTGCGCGGCCACGTCCACGAAGAGGAACCGGTTGTCCACCGGCGGCATCGGCTCGTCGGGAATCCGCGGCATCGGGATCGGCCGGGGAACCTCGACCGGCTCCATCCGCTCTTCCGAAACGGGGTCGAAATCGTCGTCCATGGCGTGCAATCGTACTCCAAAAGGCGCCGCCCCGTCGACCGGACGGGACGCCGACCCGGCCCCGCCGCGCCGGCAAGTCTCCGTCCTGTGCGATCATGACCGGGTGCGGACCCGATTCCAATGAAGATCCTGTTCATCGGCGACATCGTCGGGAAGGCCGGGCGGGCCCTGACCCGGCGCGGGGTGTCGGCCCTCGTCGCGCGGCACGACATCGACCTCGTGGTCGCCAACGTCGAGAACGCGGCCGGCGGCAACGGCATCACCCGCGAGATCGGCGAGAGCCTGCGCGACCACGGCATCCAGGTGATGACGTCGGGGAACCACATCTGGGACAAGAAGGAGGCCCTCGACTACATTCAGCTGGAGCCGCGGCTCATCCGGCCCGCCAACTTCCCGGACGGAGCCCCCGGCGCGGGCCATGTCGTGGTCACCGCCCGGTGCGGCGGGCGGGTCGGGGTGATCAACGTGATGGGGCGGGTGTTCATGGCGCCCCTCGACAACCCCTTCACGGTCGTCAAGCGGGAGATCGCCGCCGTCCGCGAGACCGCCCGCGTCGTCCTCGTCGACTTCCACGCCGAGGCCACCTCCGAGAAGATCGCCATGGGCTGGCACCTCGACGGCGAGGTGACGGCGGTGGTCGGCACCCACACCCACGTGCAGACCGCGGACGAGCGGCTGCTCCCGAAGGGCACCGCGTACATCACCGACGTGGGCATGACGGGGCCCCACGACTCGGTGCTCGGGGTCGAGAAGGCGGTGGTGCTGCGCCGGTTCCTCACCGCCCTGCCGGGGCGCTTCGACACCGCCCGCGGCGACCCGCGCCTGCACGGCGTGCTCGTGACCGCCGACGCCGACACCGGCCGCGCGACGGCCATCGAACGGCTGAGCCTGACCCCCGCCGACCTGGAGGCGCCGCCGGCGCCGGGCCCGCCGTGACCGCGAACCCCACCCTGCCGTTCGGCGCGGCCCAGCCGGGCCGGCGCCCCGGCCGGCGGGTCGTCACCGTCGCCGAGCTGACCGCCCGCATCCGCACCCTGCTGGAGTCGGCGCACGCCAACGTGTGGGTCGAGGGCGAGATCGCCAACTGCCGGCGGTGGAAGACGGGACACCTGTACTTCACCCTGCGCGACGAGAACGCCCAGATCCGGGCGGTGATGTTCCGGTCGGCGGCGCGCTACCTGCGCTTCGCCCCGGAGGACGGGCTGCGGGTCGTCGCCCGCGGACGGGTCACCGTCTACGATCCGAAGGGCGAGTACCAGATCGTCTGCGAGCACCTGCAGCCGAAGGGCCGGGGGGAGCTGCAGCTCGCGTTCGACCAGTTGAAGAGCCGGCTCGAGGCGGAGGGGCTCTTCGCCCGCGGACGGAAGCGTCCGCTGCCGGTGCTGCCGCGGCAGATCGGCGTCGTGACCTCGCTCGACGGGGCCGCCGTGCGGGACATCCTGCAGGTGCTGGGGCGGCGGCACCGCACCGCCCACGTCGTGCTCTGCCCGGTGCGGGTCCAGGGCGCGGGGGCGGCCGAGCAGATCGCCCGCGGCGTCCGGCGGATCTCGCGCGAGGACGGCGTCGACGTGATCATCGTGGGCCGGGGGGGCGGCTCGCTCGAGGACCTGTGGGCGTTCAACGAAGAGGCGGTGGCCCGCGCCATCGCGGCGGCCCCGGTCCCCGTCATCTCGGCCGTGGGCCACGAGATCGACATCACCATCGCCGACCTGGCGGCGGACGTGCGCGCCGCGACCCCCTCGGCGGCGGCGGAGATGGTGGTGGCGGGGCGCGGCGAGCTGCTCGAACGGATCGACCGGCTCCGGGGACGGCTGCGCGCCGCGGTCCACGCCGGGGCGACGCGGCGGCGCGCGCGGCTGCTCGACCTCGACCGGCGCCCGGGCCTGGCAAGCTGGCCGGCGCGGCTGGCGATGCGCGGCCGCCGCGCGGCGGAGCTCGCCCACGCCGTCGCCCGGCTCGCCCGGACCGGCGTCGCGGCGCGGACGCGCCGCCTCGGCACCCTGCAGGTGCGGCTGGAGGCGTGCGAGCCGGGGCGGCGGCTGGCGGCGGCGCGCACGCGGCTCGTGGCCGCGGGGGGACGCCTCGACGCCGCTTTCGGGCGGCGGCGCGACCGGGCACGGGGCCGGCTGACCGAGCTGTCGGCGCGGCTCGACGCGCTGAGCCCGCTCGGGGTGCTCGGCCGCGGCTACGCCATCTGCTGGCGGGGCGACGGGCGGGCGATCGTGCGCGACGCGGCCGGCGTCTCGGTGGGAGACGACCTCGTCGTCGGGCTCCACCGCGGGCGGCTGGACTGCACCGTCACCGGCCGGCAGTCCGCGGCGGAACCCGGTGCCGCTCCGGGCCCGGCGGGCACCGACGGACTGCCGACGCGGCCGCCCGACGAGGCGTGACAAGACTTAAGGTTCGGGCGAACGGCCCCCCCGGGTCACGGGGGGACGGCGAACCGCAGACGCGCCTTTCCGGCAAGGCTTGAGTGAGGCTGGGGTTCGGGGCGAACGTCGGCCGGTCGACGGACCGCCGACACGCCCGCCCGGCGAGGGGTGAGTGGGCTGGAGTCCCAAGGGAACGACCGGCAGACCGTCGACGCGCCCGCCCGACCAGACGCGGGAGGCCGCGAGGGACGAAACCGCATGAGTGACGACGTCAAGGACTTCGAGACGGCGATCAAGGAGCTGGAGTCGATCGTCGACACGCTGGAGCGCGGCGACCTGCCCCTCGAGCGATCGCTCGAGCTGTTCGAGCGCGGGGTGCGGCTGTCGCGGTTCTGCCACACGCGGCTCGAGGACGCGGAGCGCCGCATCGAGATCCTGACCGAGCGCGGCGAACGGCAGCCTGCGCCCGACGCCCTCGCCGCCGTTCCCGGGGACGACGGGACGTGAGCCGCGCGACCCCCTTCGACGAGTACCTCGACGCGCGGCGGCGGGAGGTCGACGCGGCCCTCGAAGCGGCCATCCCCGCGCCGCCCGCGTGCCCCCCGCGGATCGCCGAGGCCATGCGTTACAGCGTCTTCGCCGGCGGCAAGCGCCTGCGGCCGATCCTGACCCTCGCCGCGGCCGAGGCGGCGAGGGGGCACGGGCGGGACTCCCCCGCCCCGGACGCCGCGCGGGCCCTCGCCCGGAACGGCGCCTGCGCGATAGAGCTGATTCACACCTACTCGCTCGTGCACGACGATCTCCCGGCGATGGACGACGACACCCTGCGGCGCGGGCGCCCCACGTCGCACGTGGTGTTCGGCGAGGGCCTCGCGATCCTCGCCGGCGACGCCCTGCTCACCCAGGCCTTCGTCCTCCTCGCCCGCCGCCCGCCCGAGGCGCCGCCGGGCTTCGAGGCGCGGCAGCTCCGCGCCGTCGCCCGCGTCGCGGAGGCGGCCGGCGCGGCCGGCATGGTGGGCGGCCAGGTCCTGGACCTCGCCGCCGCGGGGACGGGGACCACGGCCGTCGCGGGCACGGGGACCGGGGCCGCGGCCGCCGCGGGCACAGGGAACGGGACCGCCGCGGGCACCGGGACTGCGGCCACCGCGGGGCCGCCCGCCGCCGGCCCCGAGGCGGCGCTGCGCGACGTGCACGAGCGCAAGACCGGCGCCCTGATCGGCGCCGCCGCGGTCATCGGTGCGATACTCGCGGGCGGGAGCGACGCGGCGGTGCGCGCGGTCGACGCCTACGCCGGCCACCTCGGGCTGGCGTTCCAGATAGTCGACGACGTCCTCGATGTCGAGGGCGACACCGCCCAGCTCGGCAAGACGGCGGGGAAGGACGCGGCCGCCGGCAAGCCCACCTATCCTTCGGTGCACGGGCTCGACCGGTCGCGGGCGCTCGCCGCCGACGCCGCCGACGCCGCCCGCGACGCCCTCGCGTCGGCGGGGCTCGGCGGACGGCTGGGGGACATCGCCGAATGGGTGCTGTCGCGCACGTCGTGATCGACCGCGGCCCGGACGGGGCAGCGCCGCCCGCCCCCCGCCCCGTCGGAACCGGGCGAACGTCGGGAAGCCATCGCCGATGGGCCGCCGCCCGGAACGGCGGGAACGGCGGCCCGGGCGGAGCCCCGCCCTGATGCCGCCGCGGGTCCGGCTCGACACGCTGCTGCACGAGCGCGGCCTCGTCAGCTCGCGCACGCGCGGACGCACGTCGGTGCTCGCGGGGCTGGTGCGGGTCGACGGCCGCCCCGCCACCAAGGCCGGCGCCCTCGTCCCCGCCGACGCCGAGGTCACCCTCGACGCCCCCGATCACCCCTACGTGGGGCGCGGCGGCGTAAAGCTCGCCCACGCCCTCGACATCTTCGGCGTCGACCCCGCCGGCGCCGCCGCCCTCGACGTCGGCGCCTCGACCGGCGGCTTCACCGACGTCCTGCTGCGGCGCGGCGCCCGCGCCGTCGTCGCCCTCGACGTGGGCCGCGGCCAGCTCGACTGGCGGCTGCGGCGGGACCCCCGCGTGCGGGTCCTGGAACGCGTCCACATCGGCGCCGTCGCCCCGGCCGACCTGCCCGCCGACCTGCGCCGCTTCGATGTCGTGACCGTCGACGTGTCGTTCATCTCCATCGCGCGCTTCATCGACCGGCTCCCGCCCCTCCTCGCGCCGGGGGGCGACCTCGTCGCCCTCGTCAAGCCGCAGTTCGAGGCGGGCCGGTCGGAGGTCCGGCGCGGCGGGCTCGTCACCGACCCCGACGTGCACGAGCGCGTCGTGGAGAACGTGACCGCGGCCGCGGCTGCGGTAGGATTGAGGCGCGCGGCGACGGCCCCTTCACCGATCACCGGAAGCAAGGGCAACCGGGAGTTCTTCCTCCACCTGCGGGTCTCGCCCGAACCCTGATGGGCGCCGACACCTCCCCGGCCGTCACCGGCGTCACCCGGGTCGGCATCGTCGCGAAGACGCGCCTGGCCGAGGCCGCGCCGGTGGTCCGGGACGTCGTGGGGTGGCTGGAGCGCCGCCGCCTGCGGCCGGTGGTGGAACGCCGCACCGCGGAGCTCGCCGGGCTGACCGCGGTCGCCGCCGCCGACGCGCCGGACCTGCCCGACGCCGCCGACCTGATCCTCGTGCTCGGCGGCAACGGCACGCTGCTCGGCACGGCCCGGTGCATCGCCGCGTCGGCGGCCGACCCGCCCATTCTCGCCGTCAACTTCGGGGGGCTCGGCTTCCTGACCGAGATCACCCTGCCGGAGCTGTTCGACGCGCTGGCGTCGGTGGTCGAAGGCGCGGCCCGCACCGACGAGCGCCGCATGCTGCGGTCGCGCATCGTGCGGGGCGGCGCGACGGCCGGGGAGGGCGTCGCCCTGAACGACGTCGTCATCACCAAGAGCGCCCTGTCCGGCATGATCGACCTGTCGGTGTCGGTGGGCGACCAGTTCGTGGCGCAGCTCCGCGCCGACGGCGTGATCGTCGCCAGCCCCACCGGCTCGACCGCCTACAACCTGTCGACGGGCGGCCCGATCGTGCACCCGCTCGTCAACGCCGTCATCCTGACCCCCATCGCCCCCCACATGCTCGCCAACCGCCCCCTCGTGCTGCCAGAGAGCGCGGCGATCCGCATCCGGCCGGACCTCGCCAAACGGCACGCCGAGGCGTACGCCGCGTTCGACGGCCAGACGGGGTTCGACCTCAGGCACGGCGACACCGTCATCGTCGAGGCCGCCCCGCGGCCGCTGCGCATGATCCGCGCCGCCGCGCGCCCCTATTACGCGGTGCTGCGGGAGAAGCTCGGCTGGGCGGCGCGCTGACCGCCCTCAACCCTCGCTGATGGGCGGGTGGTGGATGATCTGGATGGTGTTGCCGTCGGGGTCCTCGATATAGAGCGACCGCGCGCCGTCCCGGTGCGTGCGCGGCCGGGCCTTGAGGGGCACCCCGTGCCCGTCGAGGTACGCGGCCCAGCGGTCGACGTCGTCCGCCCGCCGCACGAGGAGCCCGAGGTGGTCGAGGCGGCCGGCGGCCGGCGCGTCGCGCGGGCCGGCCCGGTGGAGGGCGAGGTTGTCGGCGCCCGACGTCAGGTAGACGTTGTCGCCGTCCGGCTCCCACTCGACCGCGAAGCCCAGCCGCTCGACGTAGAAGCGGCGCATCTCGTCGAACGCCCGCGCGAACAGCGCGAGATGCCGAATGCCGAGATGCTCCGGCCGGGGGGTCATCCGCCCAGTGTATCAGCCGGGCGGTTCCCGCCGGCCGGCGGCGGGGAGGCGGGCGGCGAAGCCCGCCGTCGACGGCGGGCCCGCCCCCCGCTCCCGGGCGACCGCGGGCGCGGACCCCATCGCCGACGGTTTTCCGATGATCAGCGTGCTCCGCTCCCAGGCACCGCGGGCGCGGACTCCTGATAGAATCCCCGGCATGGCTCCCCGTTCGTCCGCGCAGGTCCGCTGCGCCCTCTGCGGGGCGAAGGAGGTGTCCGAGCCCCGCGGCGACGCCAAGTACTGCCGCGCCTGCTGGGACAAGAAGGTCGCGGTCGAGGACGTCGTCGCCCGCGAGTTCGCGGTCAAGCGGTACATCCGCGCGCACAGCGCCGAGAAGTATCTCGTCTACCACTCGACGCTGAAGCGCCCCTGCGGCCAGTTGATCGTGGTGGACGACGGCTACGACCTGTTCCTGACGCTGGTCCTGTATCCGACGTTCGGGTGGGACGATGCGGCGTATCACCTCGAGGGCGACCCCGACGGCCGGGCCTTCTCGGAGATCCTCGTCGACGTGGTGGCGGCGGAGGTCATCGAGCCGTGGGGCGGGGGCAAGTGGCACCTCGAGATCTTCCGGACGAGCCACGCGGAGCCCGAGGACTGGAACGGCGAGATGTGAGATGCTGTTGTGGTTTCCGGCGGACCGCCCTATAATTCCGCCATTCCTGCAGACTGCGTCATTTACGCGGAGGTCAGTTCAATGAGAGGCCTGAGACTCGCGGCGTTGTTCGGTTGTTTCGTGGCGGTCGGGATGTCCCTCGGCTGCGGCGGCGAAGAGGTCGAGGCCGTGGAGAGGCCGCTGGCGGTCGAGATCAATCTGCGCGAAGCGCTCGAGAACCAGGGAGAGTCGGACCTGGTCGCGACCATCCGCGGCCCCGGGCAGGTCGGCTACCTGCAGCCGGTCTCCCGCCGGGACCGGCGGGCGAACGAGATGGTCACCACCTTCCGCATCCAGAACAACTCGACGGGCGCGCTGGCCGGGTTCAAGGTGGACGAGTTCTGGTACGACCGCGCCGGCGAGACGGTGACCGGCGGCACGTTCCGGATGCAGCAGCCGTTCGTCCCCGGCCAGGTCATCGAGGTCGAGATACGAATCCCCCGCAGCGCGCGAATGGCCCGCAGCAACTACGAGTTCACCCACAAGAACGGCGTCATCGAGGCCACCCTCTTCGACGAGATGGACGAGCCGACGCCGCTTGAAGAGGAAGCGGAAGACGTCGAAGACGCCCAGTGAGGCTCTTCGACGCGGGAGCGCGTTCGCACACGGACGGGGCCTTCACGGCCATCGACCGGTCAGGAAGCGGGCGAACGGCGGGCTGGTCGGCCGAAGGCGCCAGACGGAGGAGGATCCGTCTGGCGCCTTCGCGCTTTCAGGACGACGCGAACCGGCGTTCGTCCGGCCCGCGAAGCTCCGGTTCGGCGGACCGCTCCCGTTCCGCGGGCGAATCGTTCGGCGAACGCGACGGTCCTCGAACGGCCCGCGCCGGCCGGAGCCGCCGACCTTCCGGACGGTTCCGGCGTCCATACCGTTAGATGACGCCGACGTCCGCCCGCCGGGACCGGGCCGCTGCTATACTGCACGCCATGAGCCTCGACCTCGCCGCCGTCCAGCGCGCCCTGCGCGACGACGGGCTCGACGGCTGGCTGCTGTACGACTTCCACGGGTCGAACCCCATCGCCCGGCGGATCGCGGGCTTCGACGCGGCGGCCAAGATCACCACGCGGCGCTGGTACTACCTGATCCCGGTCGAGGGGCCGCCGCGGGGCCTGGTCCACGCCATCGAGGCCGACCGTCTCGACCACCTGCCCGGCGCCAAGACCCGCTACGCCGGACACGGCGCCCTCGACGCCGGCCTGCGCGGGCTGCTGGCCGGCTGCGCCGCGGTGGCGATGGAGTACTCGCCGGGGTGCGCCATCCCTTACGTGTCCCGCGTCGACGCCGGCACCGTCGACGCGGTCCGTGCCCTCGGCGTCGAAGTGCGCTCTTCCGGCGATCTTATCCAGCGTTTCGAGGCGGTGTGGGACGCCGAGGCCCTGGCCTCGCACCGGGACGCGTCGGCCGCGCTCCACGACATCAAGGACCGGGCGTTCGACCTCGTGTCGCTGCGCCTCCGCAACGGCCGCCCCCTCACCGAGCTCGACGTCCAGGAGGCGATGGCGGGCTGGTTCGACGAGGCGGGGCTGGTCAGCGACTCGCGGCCGGTGGTGGCGGCGCAGGAGAACGCCGGCGACCCGCACTACCTCCCCACGCCGACCCGCCACCGCGGCATCGGCGCCAGCGAGGTGTTGCTGCTCGACTTGTGGGGGAAGAAGAAGGACGCGCCGGGCGCGGTCTACGCGGACATCACGTGGATGGGGTACACCGGCGACGCCGTCCCCGCCCGCTACGCCGACGCCTTCCGCGTGATCCGCGACGGCCGCGACGCCGCGGTGGACCTGGTCCGGGGGGCGGTCGAGGCGGGGCGCGAGCTTCGCGGGTGGGAGGTGGACCGGGCGGTCCGCGACCGGGTGGGGGCGGCCGGGCTCGGCGACCGGTTCGTGCACCGGACCGGGCACAACTTGGGCCGCGAGGTCCACGGCAACGGCGTGCACCTCGACGATTTCGAGACCCGCGACGAACGGAAGCTGCTGCCGGGCACGGGGGTGACCATCGAGCCCGGCGTGTACTTCGAGGACTTCGGACTTCGAACCGAGATCAACCTCTACGTCGGAGCGGAAACGGCGACGGTGACCGGTCCGCGGCAGGAGGAGATCCGGTCCCTGGGGTGAAGACACCGGGTGTGGAGGGCAAGGATGGCTACAGGCAGGAACACGTTTTTTTCGGGGATGCTGATCGCGGTCACCTCGGTCGCGATCGGCCTCGTGCTCGCCGCCCGGCTCGACCTGGTGTCGGACTCGGCGGCGCAGACCTTCAACGCCGCGCCGCCGGCGATGACCCTGCCCCAGACGAACAGCCAGCCGATCACGGGTCAGCTCGGGGCGAACACGTTCCGCGACATCGCCGAGGCCCAGAGCCCGATGGTCGTCAACATCAGCACCGAGTCGCGGAGGCCGGCGCGCGACCGGAACCGGTTCTTCGGCGATCAGGACGAGCTGTTCCGCCGCTTCTTCGGGGACCCGCCGGACGGGGAGGAGGAACGGCGGACGCAGTCGGCGGGCACCGGCTTCGTCATCGACCGGAGCGGGCTCATCGTGACCAACAACCACGTGGTCGCCGACGCCACCCGGATCGAGATCTCGTTCTTCGGCGACGACCAAGAGTCCTACGAGGCCGAGGTCGTCGGCCGGGACCGCCTGACCGACAGCGCCCTCCTCAGGCTCACCGAGCGGCCGGACCGCCCGCTGCCGGTGGCGACGTTCGGCGACTCGGACCAGATGCGCCCCGGCGACTGGGTGATGGCCATCGGCAACCCGTTCAACCTCGGGCACACGGTGACCGTCGGCGTGGTCAGCGCGGTGGGCCGCCCGTTCTACCAGGTCCCCGGCCGGCCCCAGCAGGTCATCCAGACCGACGCCGCCATCAACCCCGGCAACTCGGGGGGGCCGCTGCTGAACCTCCGGGGCGAGGTCATCGGCATCAACACCGCGATCATCAGCGACCGGCCGAGCAACCTCGGCATCGGTTTCGCCGTCCCCATCAACACCGTGCGCGACCTCCTGCCCCAGCTCCGCACCGGCCGGGTGACGCGGGGGCGCATCGGCGTGCAGATACAGGAGGTCACCGACCGGGATTACGAGTACCACGGGCTCAGCGAACCCATGGGCGCGATGGTGTCGACCATCGAACCGGACGGGCCGGCCGACGAATCGGACCTCGAGCTGGGCGACGTCATCGTCAGCTTCGACGGGGAACGGGTGGAGGACGTCTCGGATCTGCAGCGGAAGGTCTTCGACACGCAGCCGGGCACGCGGGTCGACCTGGGCGTCTACCGGGACCGCGAGCCGACGACGGTCCCGATCACGGTGGGCGAGCTGGATCTGGAGAACCAGGGCCGGCGGGCCGCCGTCGAGGTCGAGGACGTCAGCACCGGCTTCGGCATGAACCTCCAGGACCTGACGGCGGAGACGGCCCGGCAGCTCGACCTCCCGCGGGACACGCGGGGCCCGGTCGTCAGCGGCGTGGAGCCCGGAGGACCGGCCCAGGCCGGCGGCGTGCGCCCCGGCGACGTGATCACGAGCGTCAACCGGGTGCCGGTGGCGACGGCCGCCGACGCCATCCGGGAGCTGAACGAGGTCGAGGAGGGCGGCGTGGCGTTCCTCCTGATCAGCCGTGGAGGAGCGCAGAGCGTGGTCCGGATCACCCGGGAGTAGGCGCCCGCGCCGTGGACGGCATGGGGGACGGCGCCCCGCGGCTCCGCCTCACGCCCGATCGGTCCGCCCGGATTCCACGCTGCGGAGGCAGGCGCGGATTCCGGGCGGACCCGGACCGCTGCGATGAGCGACGCGCTCCGGACCCTGATCGTCCGGCGCATCCGTGACCGCGGACCGCTGACGGTGGCCGCGTTCATGGAGATGGCGCTGTACCACCCGGCGCTGGGCTACTACGCCCGCGCGCCCCGGCGGACGGGGCGCGCGGGCGACTTCTACACCAGCGTCGACGTCGGCCCGCAATTCGGCGCCCTGCTGGCCGCCCAGCTCGACGAGATGCGCCGCGTGCTCGGCGCCGCCGGGGGATCCGGGTTCGACCTCGTCGAGGCCGGGGCCGGGAACGGTCAGCTCGCGCGCGACGTGCTCGACGCGGCCGCACCGGCGTATCCCGCCCTGTACGCGGCGGCGCGGCTGACCCTGGTGGAGACGAGCCCGGCCGCACGGGCGGCGCAACCGGCGACCCTGGGTCCGCACCGGGACCGCCTGCACGCCGGCACCGCCGGCCTGCCGGAACAGGTCTCCGGGGTCATCGTCGCCAACGAGCTGCTCGACGCCCTGCCCACCCACGCCGTGACCATGACCCCGGACGGCCTGCGGGAGGTGTACGTCGACGCGGACGGACACCGCTTCGTCGAACGGGCGGGGCCGCCGTCGAGCCCGGCCCTGGCAGGCTACTTCGACCGGCTCGGCGTCACCCCACGGCCGGGATGGCGGGGCGAGGTCAACCTCGCGGCCGTCGACTGGGTGCGCGCCGCCGCCCGGAGCCTGACGCGGGGCTTCCTCATCCTCATCGACTACGGCCATCCGGCGCGGGAGCTGTATGCGGGCCACCACGCGAGCGGAACCCTGACCACGTTCCAGCGCCATCTCGTCGACGCCGCCGGCGCCGGCCCCGACCGGCGGGACGGACCCGCTTGGCTCGCCGATCCGGGCGAACGGGACATCACGTCGCACGTGGACTTCACGTCGGTCGAGCACGCCGCGCGGGACGCGGGGCTCGAGGTGCTGGGCTTCGTCGACCAGACCCGCTTCCTCCTCGGCCTCGGGGCCCTCGACGCCCCGGCCGCCCCGACGGACCCGGCCCGCGCCCTCCGCCACCGGCTCGCCCTGAAGACGCTGCTCGTGCCCGGCGGGCTCGGAAGCACCCACCACGTGCTGATTCTCGGCAAGGGCGTCGGCCGCCCGGCACTCAAGGGCTGTTCGTTCACCTGGCGGGAGGCTGCGTCATGACCGCCCCCGTCGAACGCGAGATCAAGCTCCGGTACGACGCGCCCGAAGCGGCCCGGCGGGCGGTGGTCGAGGCCGGGGCGCGGCCGCTGCGGGCGCGGCGCCTGCAGAGCGACTGCCTGCTCGACCGCGAGCGGGAGCCCCTGGCCGACCGGGCCTGCACCCTGCGGGTCCGCATCGACGGCGACGCGGCCCGGGTGACGTTCAAGGGCGCCCCGAAGCTGGGGACGACCAAGGTTCGCGAAGAGCTGGAGACGGCGGTCGGCGACGGCGAGCTGATGCTGCGGGTGCTCGAGCGGATCGGCTTCCGCGTCTGGTTCCGCTACCAGAAGTACCGGGAGGAGTTCCGGCGCGGCGACCTCGTGATCGCGGTCGACGAGGCGCCCATCGGGACCTTCGTCGAGCTCGAGGGCAGCGAGCCCGACATCCTCGCCACGGCCGCCGCCCTGGGACGGGGGCCGGCCGACTTCATCCTCGACTCGTACCTGGCCCTCTTCCGCGCGCACTGCGCGGCGACGGGGGCATCCGGCGACCACATGGTGTTCGACGTCCCGCGGCCCCTGGCCGAGCCCCGCGACGCCCCGCGCGCGGAGGGCGCGGGGGAATCGCCAGGGCGCCCGCCCGACGGGGCGTAAGGATGACCGGTCCCCTGCCGCCCGCCCTCGTGCTCGCCGCCGGCCTCGGCACCCGCCTGCGCCCCTTGACGTTCGCGCGGGCGAAGGCGGCGGTGCCGGTGGCGGGCACGCCCCTGATCTGCCGGCAGCTCCGGGGGCTGGCGGAGGCGGGCGTCCGCGACGTGGTCGTCAACCTGCACCACCGGCCTGAGACCATCGCCGCCGTCGTCGGCGACGGCGCCGCCCTCGGGTGCCGCGTCCGCTACTCGTGGGAACGGCGGGTCCTCGGCTCGGCCGGCGGACCACGCCGGGCGCTGCCCCTGCTCGACGAGCGGTTCTTCATCGTCAACGCCGACACCCTCTGCGCCGTCGACCCCGGTGCCCTCCTCGACCGGCACCGGGCCTCGGGCACCGCGGTCACCCTGGCGGTGACGGCGCATCCGGCGCCCCGCCGCTACGGCGGCGTCCTCGCCGATGCCGGCGGCCGCGTCACCGGGTTCGCCCCCGCCGGCGCCGCCGCCGGCCCCGACACGCCGTGGCACTTCGTCGGCGTGCAGATCGCGGAGGCCGCGGTGTTCCGGGCCCTGCCCGACGGGGTGCCCGCCGCCACCGTCGGCGGGCTCTACGACACGCTGCTCGCGGCGGGGCGGCCGATGGCGGTGCACGAGGTCGCGGGTCCGTTCCACGACATCGGGACGCCGGCCGACTATGCCGCGACCGTGCAGGCGGTCGCGGCGGCGGAAGGGCGCTCGCCGTTCTCGGCGGGACATCGCTCGGAGGTCCACCCCACCGCGCGGGTGGAACGCTCCATCCTGTGGGACGACGTGGCGGTCGGGGCCGATTGCGTGGTGACCGGCTGCGTGCTCGCCGACGGGGTCCGGGTGCCGGCCGGCACCGTCCTTGACGGGCAGGCGGTGGCGCCGGCCGGCACCGGCCACGATGGCGAGCCGACGACCCTGGCGCACGATACGCGGCTCGGCGACCTGCGGATGGCGCCTCTGTGAGCCGGCCTCGAACCATGTCCGGAGACGCGCCGAGCCGCATCGACGAGCGGGTGGTCGAGTACCTGCGCCGCTCGAACCTGCCCCCCGCGGCGACCCGGGTCGAGCCCCTGCACGGCGACGCCTCCAGCCGCGCCTACGTGCGGATCGTTCCGGCCGGCCGGCCGCCGATGGTGCTGGCCCTCCACCCGGAGCCGTTCGCGCCGGGCTCGCTGCCGCAGATCGCGGCGGGGTCGATCTTCCGCCGGCTGGGGATCCCGATACCCGCGGTGCTCGACGAGGCGGCGGACCTGGGCATCCTCGCGGTCGAGGACCTCGGCGACGAGACGCTGCAGAGCTGGATGGCGGGCGATCGCGGCCGCGATCCGGCGCCGCTCTACCGCGAGGCGGTCGACCACCTCGTGGCCCTGCAGACCCGCGGCGGCGCGTTCCGCGACGAGGGCGCACTCCCCTTCACCCTCGCCTTCGACGCGGCCAAGCTCGACTGGGAGCTCGACTTCTTCCGCTCGGAGTTCCTCGAGGCGCACCGTCGGGTCGTGTTGAACCCGGCCGAGACGGCGGCGCTGGCCGGCGAGCTGTCGGCCGTCGCCGAGGAGCTGGCGGCGGAGCCGCGGGTGCTCTGCCACCGCGACTACCACTGCCGCAACCTCATGGTTCGGGACGGCCGCCTGGTCGTCATCGACTTCCAGGACGCCCGCCTCGGCCCCGGCACCTACGACCTCGTCTCGCTGCTCCGGGACTGCTACGTCGACCTGCCGGACGAGTTGACCGCAGCCCTGACCCGGCGCTTCCTCGACGCCGTGCCCGCGCAGAGGACCGGCGACTTCCAGGCGCGGTTCGACCTGATGTCGGTGCAGCGGCACCTGAAGGCTCTCGGCACGTTCGGTCACCAGGTCGCCCGGCGGGGACGCGGACACTTCGCCGAGCCGGTGCCCCGCACCCTCGCCTGGCTGCGCCGGACCCTTCGCGCCCACCCGCGCTTCCAGCGGCTGCGCGAGCTGCTGGCGCCGCACCTTCCCGAGCTGGGCTGACCCGGCCCGCCGACTTCGGACACAATAGGAGCGGGTATCGCCCCATGAAGCGCCGACGCATCCGCGACGTCCTCGCCGCCCCGCCGTCCGACGGCCCGGTCACCGTCTGCGGCTGGGTCCGCACGAAGAGGACGGCCAAGCGCTTCGCCTTCCTCGCGATCAACGACGGCTCGTCGCAGGAGACCCTGCAGTTGATCGCCGACGCGGGCACCCCCGCGTTCGCGGCCCTCGACCGCGTGCTGACCGGCGCCGCCGTCCGCGCCCGCGGCGTGATGAAGGCGTCGCCGGGAGCGGGCCAGCGCGTCGAGATGCAGGTCGACGAGCTCGACCTCCTGGGGCCCTCTCCGGCTGAGTACCCGCTCCAGAAGAAGGGGCACACCCTCGAGTTCCTCCGCGACATCGGCCATCTCCGCCCCCGCACCAACACCTTCGGCGCCGTCTTCCGCGTCCGCAACGTGCTGGCGGCGGCGGTGCACGAGTTCTTCCAGGGGCGCGGGTTCGTCTGGGCCCACACCCCGATCATCACCGGGTCGGACTGCGAGGGGGCGGGCGAGATGTTCCGGGTGGCGGCCCCCGCTTCCGGCGGGGCCGAGTTCTTCGGCCGGCCCGCCCACCTCACGGTGAGCGGCCAGCTCGAGGCCGAGTTCATGGCGATGGCCCTGGGCGACGTCTACACCTTCGGGCCAACCTTCCGGGCCGAGAACTCCAACACGTCGAGGCACCTCTCCGAGTTCTGGATGATCGAGCCGGAGATGGCCTTCGCGGACCTCGACGACGACGCCGCGCTCGCCGAGGACTTCCTCAAGGCGATGTGCGCGGCGGCCCTGGAGCGGTGCGAGACCGAGCTGGCGTTCCTAGAGAAGCACTACGACGCCGCCTCCGCCGCCGCCCTCCGCGACCTCGCCGAGTCGACGTTCGCGCGCCTTTCCTACACCGAGGCGGCGGACGCGCTGCAGAAGGCCGACGTCGCGTTCGAGATCCCCCACGCGTGGGGCCAGGAGCTGGCCTCGGAGCACGAGCGGTATCTGACCGAGAAGGTATGCGGCGGCCCCGTCATCGTGACGAACTACCCCCGCGCCATCAAGCCGTTCTACATGCGCGTCGACGACGGCGGCGAGACCGTCGCGGCCATGGACGTGCTGGCCCCCCGCATCGGCGAGATCATCGGCGGCAGCCAGCGGGAGGAGCGGCTGCCGGTGCTCGAGCAGCGGATGGACGAGCTGGGCCTCGACCGCTCGGAGCTCGCCTGGTACTGCGACCTGCGGCGCTTCGGCAGCGCCGAGCACGCCGGGTTCGGCCTCGGCTTCGAGCGCCTGGTGCAGTTCGTCACGGGCATGGCGAACATCCGCGACGTCATCCCCTGCCCGCGCGCGCCGGGGACCATCGATTTCTAGCCGGGCTTCGCGTCACCGCGGAGAGCAAGCCCTCGAAGGGAGCCGAGCAAGATGACCAGGAATCCTCGTCTCTGGACGGCCGCGCTCGCGGCGGCCGGCTGCGTCGTGGCGGCGCTCGCGGCGGTAGAGCAGAACCCGGGCGACCGGTTCGCGGGGGTCGAGCTGACCGTCGTGCCGGCGGCCGGCAACGTGCACATGGTGACGCGGCCGGGCGGCGGGGGCAACATCGGGCTGTTCGCGGGGCCCGACGGGGTGCTGCTCGTCGACTCGCTGTTCGCGCCGCTGGCCGAGCGGCTGATCGCGGCGGTGCGGACGGTCTCGGACGGCGACATCCGCTTTCTCGTCAACACCCACGTGCACCCCGACCACATCGGCGGCAACGCGCCGCTGGCCGCGGCCGACGTCCTGATCTTCGCGCACGACAATCTCCGGGTCCGCATGCTCGACCGGCTCCGCACCCCGCGCCGGGGCGGGGGATTCTCGCGACAGCCCGCGGCCGGGGCGCGGCCCGTCGTGACCTACAACGACACCGTGAGCTTCCACCTCAACGGCGAGGAGGTGCGCGCGTTCCTCGCGCCGCCCGCCCACACCGACGGCGACACCTTCGTCCACTTCCCCGAGTCGGACGTGCTGCACCTCGGAGACGTCTTCCGGACCACGAGCTATCCCATCATCGACGTCTACAACGGCGGCACCCTGGCCGGCACGATCGAGGCGCTCGATATGGCGGTCGACCTCGCGGGGCCCGACACCCGGGTCATCCCCGGCCACGGCCTCGAGGTCGTCGGCCGAGACGCCATGGTCGAGTTCCTCGACATGATCGTCGACGTCCGCGACCGCGTGCACGACCTGATCTCGGAGGGCCGCACCCTGGACGAGGTGATGGCGGCGGCGCCCACCGCCGACTACGACGCCCGGTGGGGCCGGGAGGCGACGTGGACCGCCAACGACTTCGTCCCCATCGTCTACCACGAGCTCGGCGGCGGCTCGCTGTACCGGGGCGACGAGTAGGGTCCGAACTCGTCTGCGTTGAGGCGGCGGCATCCACGTTGTTTTTATTTTTGGCGATTATTGCATCTACATGGGATCGTTGTTGCCTGTTTTGCACTTGGGTCACCACCACGGGAGGATGAGGGCGCCTCGCGGGCTCTCCATGGCGGACGTCTGGGGCTTCCGCTATTGAAATCTCAGGCGAAATCGACACTGAACGAATCGGCTATTGAACTCTTTTACACAAGCTCGACCACGCCATGCAGCGCGGAGCCATCGGCGAATACGAGGAGACGATCACGGGCGGCGAACGGGTCCGCGCCTTCGTCCCGGCGCCGCTGCCGCCCGTGCCCGCCCTGGATCCGAACGGCGAGCTGCAGCAGAAGCTCGAGTCCGCGGTGCTCGCCCTGGGCCGGCTCGATGGCATCTCGCCGACCCTGCCGGACCAGGCGGCGCTCCTGCTCTACGCCTACGTCCGCAAGGAGGCGCTGCTCTCGTCCCAGATCGAGGGCACGCAGTCGTCGCTGTCGGATCTCCTGCTGTTCGAGCTGGAGGAAGCGCCCGGCGTCCCGCTCGACGACGTCGTCGAGGTCTCGAACTACGTCTCCGCCCTCGAGCACGGGCTGCGGCGACTGCGCGAGGGGTTCCCGCTCTCGAACCGGCTGATTCGCGAAACCCACGGCATGCTGTTGGCCCGCGGACGCGGAAGCAGGAAGTCGCCCGGCGAGTTCCGGCGCTCGCAGAACTGGATCGGCGGCACCCGGCCGGGGAACGCCGCCTTCGTCCCGCCGCCGCACACCGCCGTACCCGACTGCATGGCGGCGCTTGAGCGTTTTCTCCACGCAGAGGACGACCGGCTTCCCGTCCTGATCCGGGCGGGCCTCGCCCACGTGCAGTTCGAGACCATCCACCCCTTCCTCGACGGAAACGGACGCGTGGGACGATTGCTGATCACCCTGCTCCTGTGCCACGCCGGCGTGTTGCGCGAGCCTCTTCTCTACTTGAGCCTGTACTTCAAGCAGCACCGGACGGCGTACTACGATCTGCTGAGCCACGTGCGCCGCACCGGCGACTGGGAGTCCTGGCTCGACTTCTTCATAGAGGGCGTGCGAGCTACCGCCGACGGCGCGGTCTCCACGTCGCGGCGCCTCTCGGCGCTGTTCCAGGCGGACCGGATCGCCATCCAGCAACGTTGCGGCCGCCGTGCCGGTTCCGCCCTGCGGGTGTACACGGCCTTGACGGCGCAACCGATGCTGTCGCTTCCGGCGGCCAGCTCCCGGACCGGACTCGCGTTTCGCACCACCGCGTCGGCGATGGAGCGCCTAGCCGAACAGGGCATCGCGCGAGAGATCACCGGCAAGCGCCGGGGGCGGTTGTTCGTGCACGATCGGTACCTGGCCATCCTCAACGAAGGCACCGAGTTGCCGTAAGCGCGCAGCGGCGGCGGCGCGGTTCGGACGGACCGTCAATCTCAGGACATCACGACGGCGGGGACGACCGCGGGCCGGCTTGCCTTATTCGGCGCGGAGGCTTATCTTGGTCGGTTACAGGTGACGGGACGAGCGAACGATTCCGGGACCACGCGTGAGGGAGGGTTACAGATGCGCAGGCAATCCATCGTGGCGCTCGCGGCGGCGGCGGTGATGGCGGCGGCGTCCGCGTTCGCGGGGCAGGCCCCCGACGGCTGGACGGCGCCGCGGACGGCGGACGGGCGGCCGGACCTGGGCGGGGTCTGGGCGAGCGACTCGGCGACGCCGCTGCAGCGGCCCGAGGCGCTGGGCGACCGGGAGTTCCTCACGGACGAGGAGGTGGCGGCGCTGGCCGCGCACGCGATCGAGTACTCCGCGGTCGGCGGCGACGCGGTGTTCGGGGAGACGCCGTTCCGGCGGGCGCTGGCCGCCCTGCAGGCGCCTCCCGAGGGCGGGCAGGCCCGGCCGGCCCGGCGCCGGGGGACGGGCAGCTACAACCAGTTCTGGATGAGCGGCCGATGGTTCGAGAACCGCACGTCGCTGATCGTCGATCCGCCCGACGGGCGCCTGCCCGCCCGGACCGCCGAGGCGCAGGAGCGCGACCGGCGGCGGCGGGAGGCGCGCAACGCGCCGCCGCCGGACCGGCGGCTGACGCTCGAGGAGGAGGTCGCCCGCATCGACCCGGCGATCCGCTGCCGCGGCGGCGGCGCGCTGCTGAGCGGGCGGGGCTACAACAGCACCTACCAGGTCTTCCAGAGCGCCGACTACGTCGGCATCCAGATCGAGATGCACCACGACACGCGGCTGATCCCGATCGGCGACGCGGCACCGAGCCGGGTCGGGCCGCCGACGGCGATGGGGAGCTCGCGCGGCCGTTGGGAAGGCGACACGCTGGTGGTCGAGACCACGAACCTGTCGCGCGGCGTGGGCGGCTCGACGGCCGACGTGACGATCACCGAGCGGTTCACCCGCGTGGGCCCCGAGCTGCTGCAGTACGAGTACACCCTGAACGATCCGTCCACCTGGACGCGGCCGTGGACGGCGCGGGTGTTCATGCGCCCGAGCCCCGGCACCGGGGTCCTCTACGAGTTCGCCTGCCACGAGGGGAACTACGCGATCGAGCACGCGCTACGCAACGAGCGGTATCTCGAAGCGCGGTCGGACCAGTAGGGACCGGCCGCCCGCGGCGGGGCGGAGGTGCGCGGTCCCTCCCGGGCCGCGTTCGCCGCCCGCCGCGGGTACGGCCGGCGCGCGTGGGCGCGCGTGCACGGGCCGCCTCTCCATGATATGATCCCGCGGTTACGTTCGCGGCGGTGACGACGAGTGGGCGTTCGCGGCCCACTTTTTGTTTTTCGGGACGGTTCGCCGTGGGACTCTCCAGGTCATCGGCCGACCGGATCGGTGAGATCCGTTCCATCGCCGAGCGCGTCGCGCACAGCCACGGGCTCGTCGTCTTCGACCTGCAGTTCCGCCGCGAGTCGATCGGCTGGGTCCTGCGCATCGTCATCGACCGCCTACCGTCGCCGCGGGCCGGCGCCGAGCACGGCGACAGCGTGGCCGTGAGCGACTGCGAGGCGGTGAGCGTGGACGTCAGCGCGATCCTCGACGTCGAGGTCGCGTTCGACCACGCCTACACGCTCGAGGTGTCGTCGCCCGGGCTCGACCGGCCGCTGCGGCATCTCGACGACTTCGCGCGGTTCGTCGGCCGGCGCGCCCGGATCGTGACGTCCGAGCCGGTCGACGGGCAGAGCTTCGTCGCGGGGCGGATCGCCGCGGTCCGCGATCGGACGATCGTGATCGAGGACGGCGGCACGACGCGCCGCGTCCCGGAGGCGGCCGTCGCGCGGGCGCGGCTCGAAGTCGAGATGTAGCCATGAACAACGTGTTGCAGCAGACCATCGACGCGCTGGCCAAGGAGAAGGGCATCGAGGCGGACATCATCGTCACCGCCATCGAGGACGCCGTGCTGACGGCGTCGCGCAAGTACTACAAGTCGGACGAGAGCCTGCGGACCCGGTTCAATCCCGAGACCGGGCAGGTGGAGCTGTTCGCGGTCCGGCAGATCGTGGAGCAGGTCACCAACCCGGCGACGGAGATCGCGTTGACGGAGGCGCGGGAGCTGTACGGCGACGAGGCCGAGGCGGGCATGGAGATCGAGTTCCCCAAGCCGACGGACGTGCTCGGCCGCATCGCCGCCCAGACCGCCAAGCAGGTGATCTTCCAGAAGGTCCGCGAGGCGGAGCGGGAGAACGTCTTCGAGGAGTACGGCCAGCGGCTGGGAGAGGTCGTCAACGGCCTCGTGAAGCGCTTCGAGAGCGGCGACATCATCGTGGAGATGGGACAGGTCGAGGCGATGCTGCCGCGGCGCGAGCAGTCGCGGGCGGAGAACTACACGACCGGCGACCGCGTGCGGGCGGTCATCAAGGAGGTCAACAAGAACACCAAGGGCCCGCAGATCATCCTGTCGCGCACCGATCCGGTCCTGCTCATCAAGCTGTTCGAGCAGGAGGTGCCCGAGATCTACGACGGCACCGTGGTCATCCGGGGGGCGGTGCGCGAGGCCGGGGACCGGGCCAAGGTCGCGGTCGCGTCGCGCGAGCGCGACGTCGACCCGGTGGGCGCCTGCGTGGGCATGAAGGGCACGCGCGTGCAGGCCATCATCCGGGAGCTGCGCGGCGAGAAGATCGACATCGTCGAGTGGTCCGAGGACGCCGCCACCTTCGTGACCAACGCCATCAGTCCGGCCCGCGTCCAGCGCGTGTCCGTCGTCGACGACGCCGAGCGGGTGATCGAGGTCGTGGTCGAAGACCGGCAGCTCTCGCTGGCGATCGGCAAGAAGGGACAGAACGTGCGCCTCGCGGCCAAGCTCGCGGGCTGGAAGATCGACATCAAGAGCGAGGAAGAGAAGCGCCGCGAGGTCGAGGCGCAGTTCGACGAGCTGGGGGTCGAGCCCGCGCCGCTGTCGGTGCCCGGACTCGACCAGGAGATGGTGGAGAAGCTGAACGCCGCCGGCATCGAGACGGTGGAGAGCATGATCTCGGCCTCGGCGGCCGAGCTGAGCAACGTCCTCGGCATCTCCGAAGGCGCGGCCGAGGCGCTGCGCCTGGATGCGGAGGCGGCCACCATGGCGGCCGGCGGGGCGGTCGGCACGGGCGTGACGGAGGCGGTTCCCCAGGACGGGATCGAGCCGGTCGCCGTTCCCGCCGCGGCCCCGGATGTCGAGTTCGCCCCGGTGACGGGAAACGCCGGGGAGGCGGTCGAGCCCGGCCGCGACGCTCCGGGCGGCGAATGAAGAGTCCCGGCGCGGCCGGTGACGGAGCCGCCTGCTCCCGTCCGGGACGGGAGCGGCGCACGGGAACACTCGGACACGGAAGACAAAGGACAGACTTTGGCAACGATCCGGATCTACAAGGTCGCCGAAGTGCTCGGGATCCCGAGCCAGGAAGTGATCGACCTCCTCGCGCGCGAGCATGGCATCGACGTCAAGAGCGCATCGAGCACCATCGAAGAGATCGTCGCCCGGGAGTTCGCCAAGCGCATCGCCCGCGAGCGCAACCTGAGCCTGCCGGCGGGACGCCTGTTCTCTACCGACTCGGCCTCGGCGGGCCGCAGGGGCGCCAAGGCGCCGGAGCCGGCGCTCCGGCCGCGGCTGGGGCCGCCGCGGCTGGTGAAGTCGCCCCGCCCCGCCCCGCCGCCGCCCCCCGCCGACGCGGACGAGAGTCGGCCGACGGCCGTGGCCCCGGCCGCCGCCCCCGCACCGACGGCCGCCGAAGCGCGGCCCGCAGCCCGCGTCGGCGCGACGGAAGCCCCGGCGGCGTCGGCCGCGACGGCCAGCGCAACACGGGCGGTCCCCACCGCGCCACGGCCGGCCGGGACCGTCCCCGCGCGACTCCGACGTCCGGTCATCTTCGTCGAGTCGCCCGACGGGCCGTCACCGGCCCCGGCCACGCCCGCGGCCCCGGCCACAACCGCCCCGGCCGCAACCGCGGCCCCGGCCGCAACCGCGAGGACGCCAGACGCACCCGCGGCCCCGGCCGCAACCGCCCCGGCCGCAACCGCGGCCCCGGCCGCAACCGCAACGCCGACCGTATCCGCCGCCGCGGCGGCCACAACCGCGACGGCCGCGACGGCCCAGCCCGCCGCGGCGGCCGCGACGGGCACGCCCGCGGGGACGCCGGACGCACCCGCGCCGGCCGGCCGGCTGAGGCCGACCACCGCCGACGCCGCCGCCCCGGCGACCGAACCGCGGAAGCCGGTCGTGTCCGACGCGCCCGCCGGCCCCGCCGCGCCGCCCGAACCGGCGCGGCCGGCTGAACCGCCGGCCGCGCTGGCCGCGGCGGCGCCGAGCCCGCCAGCCGCAAGGTCGCCGAGCCCGCCGGCCGCGACGTCGCCGAGCCCGCCGGCCGCGGCGGCGGCGTCACCGGCCGCGGCTCCGACATCGCCGGCCGCGACCGCCGGCGTGAGGCCCACCGGCCGGCTGGTCCCGTCGACCATGAGGCTCCGCATCGAGGAGCAGGCACCGCCGCTGGTGCCGACGACGATTCCGCCGCCGCCGCCGAAGGCGCCGCCGGGCCCGACCCGCCGGCCCGTTCCGCCGGGGGCGGCCCGCCCGGGGGCACCGCCGCGCCCGCGGCCCGGGTCGCGCCCCATCGCGCCGGCCCCGACGCGGCCGAGCGCGCCCCTGGGCGGCCCGCGGCCGCTGCCCTCGCAGCCGGTCCGCGCGCCGGGGGCGAGGCCGGCCGCACCCGCCGTCGGCTATCGGCCCGCGTACCGTCCCCCGCCGCGCCCCCCCGGGGGGAGGAAGCGGCGGCCGCCGCGGCCGGCGGCCCCGTTCACGCCGGCGCCTCCGCCCCCGATCACGCGCACGATCTCGCTCGCCGAGGGCATGACCGTCAAGGACCTCGCCGAGAAACTGGACCTGCGCGCCAAGGACGTCCTGAAGAAGCTGATCGAGCGGCGGTTGATGATGACCATCAACACGACGCTCGACACCGAGACGGCGACGATGGTGGCGCGCGAGTTCGGCGCCGACGTCGAGATGCGCTCCTTCGAAGAGGAGATGCTGGAGGTCGAGACCACCGCCGCCGCCGACGAGGACTTCTCCGCGCGGGCGCCCGTCGTCACCGTGATGGGGCACGTCGACCACGGCAAGACGACCCTCCTCGACGCCATCCGCGACTCCAGGGTCGCCGAGCGGGAGGCCGGCGGCATCACGCAGCACATCGGCGCGTACTCGGTGGAGATCAACGAGCGGAGGATCGTCTTCCTCGACACCCCCGGCCACGAGGCGTTCACGCTGATGCGGGCGCGCGGCGCGCGGGTCACCGACATCGTCGTCCTCGTCGTGGCCGCCGACGACGGGGTCATGCCCCAGACGCGGGAGGCCATCGACCACGCCAAGGCCGCCGACGTCCCCCTCATCGTCGCCATCAACAAGATCGACAAGTCGAACGCGAACCCCGAGCGGGTCAAGACGGAGCTGTCCGAGCTCGGCCTGACGCCGGAGGACTGGGGCGGGACGACGGTCACCGTCGAGGTGTCCGCGAAGCAGCAGCAGAACCTCGAGCTGCTGCTCGAGATGATCCTGCTGGTCACCGATCTGGGCGAGCTCAAAGCCAACCCCAAGCGGAGCGCGAGCGGAACGGTGCTCGAGGCGAAGATCGACCGGGGCCGCGGGCCGGTGGCGACCATCCTCGTCAAGGACGGCACCCTCCGCATCGGCGACAACTTCATCGCCGGCCCCATCGTGGGGAAGGTCCGCGCCCTCATCGACGACCGCGGCGAGCCGCAGAAGGAGGCGGGACCGTCGAGCCCCACCGAGGTCCTGGGCCTGACCGGGCTGCCGCAGCCCGGAGACACGTTCCAGGCGGTGGCGGACGCCGCCAAGGCCCGGCAGATCGCCATGCTGCGCCAGGGCCAGGCCAAGGAGAAGACCCTCGGCGAGAAGGGCGGGCGACTGACCCTCGAGTCGCTCCAGCAGCAGATCGCCGAAGGCGGCGCGCGGGAGCTGCCGATCATCGTCAAGGCCGACGTCCAGGGCTCGGCCGAGGTCCTCGCCGACGCCCTCGGCAAGCTCGGCGACGAGCGCGTCAAGGTCCGCCTGATCAGCAGCGGGGCCGGGGCCATCAACGAAGGGGACGTGGTCTTCGCGGCCGCGTCGAACGCCGTCATCGTCGGGTTCAACGTGCGCCCCGACCGCAACGCGGCGGCCATGGCCGAGCGGGAACACATCGACATCCGCCTCCACCGCGTCATCTACGACGTGACCGAGGAGATCAAGAAGGCGATGGCCGGCCTCCTCGAGCCGACCGTCAAGGAGATCCAGGTCGGTCAGGCGGAGGTGCGGGACGTGTTCAAAGTGCCGAAGTTCGGGGCGGCGGCCGGCTGCCTCGTGGTCGAGGGCAGGATCAGCCGGTCGGGCGAGACGCAGGCGCGGCTGCTGCGCGACAACGTCGTCATCCACGAGGGCCGCATCGGATCGCTCCGCCGGTTCAAGGACGACGTGAACGAGGTGAAGAACGGCCTGGAATGCGGAATCGCCTTCGAACGCTACGCCGACATCAAGGTCGGCGACGTGATCGAGGTGTTCTCGACGGAGACCGTCGCGGCCACGGTCTAGGAAATCCGGCAGGGACTCTGCGGCGTCATCGATGACCGTCGGACTGCTCGAGATCGAGCTGCATCTCGCGGGCGCGCGCTCGTTGAAGGACAAGCGCGCCACCCTCCGGCGGCTGAAGGACCGGGTGCGGCGCCTCAACGTCGGGCTCGCCGAGGTCGACCACCACGACCTGCATCAGCGCGCGGGCCTCGGGGTGGTCTCGATCGGCGTCGATCGGGAGGCGGCGGAGCGGACCCTCGACGGCGTCCTCGACGAGATCGACCGCATCGAACCGGGCCTGATCCTGCGCAGCGAGGTGGAGTGGCTGACCTGAGAGACCCGGCGGGCTCCGCCCCGGCGGCGACCCGGCCGGCGTGCTGCTCGCGAAGTTCGCGGAATACGACTACGCCATGCCATCTTCCCGCCCCGAACGCGTCGGCGAGCAGGTGCGCGCGGAGCTGTGCGCGCTGCTGCGGAGCTCGGCGTCCGACCCCGCGCTCGCGCTCGTCACCGTGACCCACGTGCGGATGACCCGCGACCTGCAGCACGCCCGCGTCTACTACACGACCCTCGGCGACACGGCGGCGCGGCGGCAGGCGGGCCGCGGGCTGCGGCGCGCCGCGTCGTTCCTGCGCGGCGGCCTCGGCCGCCGGCTCCGCCTGCGACATGTGCCGGAGCTGACCTTCGTGTACGACGATTCAATCGAGCGGGAACAGCGGATCGCCCACGTGCTCGATGAGCTGGGCCTCGACCGGACGGCCCCGCCGACCGAGCCGGACGCGGCCGGCCCTCCCGAACTCCCCGAATGACCAGACGCCCGGCTGACGCGACCGCATACGGGAGGCGTGCCCACCCTTCGCGATCCTCGGCTTCCGCAATGACCAGACCCCCGGCTGAACGCGACCGCGTACGGGACCGCCTGCTCGGCGGCGCCCGCTTCCTCGTCACCTCGCACGCGCGGCCCGACGGCGACTCGCTCGGCTCGCAGCTCGCGCTGGCCGAGGCGTTGATCCAGCTCGGCAAGGAGGTGCGGGTGGTGAACGCCGACCCCCCGCCCGCGCGCTACGCGTTCCTCCCCGGCGCGCCGGCCATCGAGGCGGCGGGGTCGGTGGACGACCCCGCGGACACCGTCGTGGTGCTGGAGTGCGGCAGCCTCGGCCGGACGGAGGTGTCCGGCTTCGAGGGCCGGTTCATCGTCAACATCGACCACCACACCGGGAACACCGGGTACGGCGCCGTCAACTGGTGCGACGAGTCGGCGTGCGCGTGCGGCGAGCTGGTGTTCGAGCTGGTCGAGGCCCTCGGGGCGGACCTCACGCCGTCGATTGCCACCAACCTCTACGTCGCCGTCCTCACCGACACCGGCTCGTTCCGGCACGGCAACATCACGCCCCGCACGTTCGACATCTGCCGCCGCGTCGCCGACGCCGGCGTCGACGCGGCGGCCGTCGCCGCCCTCGTGTTCAACAACGGCAGCCTCGGCCGGCTGAAGCTGACGGGCCGGGTGCTCGACCGGATGCGGCTCGAGGACGGCGGCCGCATCGCGGTGCTCGCCGTCGACGACGCGATGCTGCGGGAGACCGGCTGCGAGCCCGACGACCTGGAGGGCATCGTCAACCTGCCCCTGGCCGCCGGCGACGTCAAGGCCGTCATCCTGCTGAAGCAGGCGGGCGCGGGCCTGCGCGTCAGCCTGCGCTCGAAGGACGCCATCGACGTGCGGCGCGTCGCGGTGTCGTTCGGCGGCGGCGGACACCGCAACGCGGCGGGGCTGATCGTCGAAGATCCCGCCCCCGACGTCCGCACCCGGCTCGTGGCCGGGGTGGCGGCGGCGATCGCGGAGTCGGGTCCGGCGTGAGCGCCCCGCCGGCCCCGGCCGGAGTCCTGGTCGTCGACAAGCCGGCGGGCCCCACGTCCCACGACGTCGTGGCGGTCGCGCGGCGCGCCCTCGCGTGCCGGAAGGTCGGGCATCTCGGCACCCTCGACCCCCCCGCCACCGGCGTGCTGCCCCTCGTGGTGGGGCGGGCGACCCGGCTCGCGCCGCTGTTCTCCGGGGCGGGGAAGCAGTACGACGCGGTGATCCGGCTGGGTCTGGAGACCGACACGGACGACATCGGCGGCGCGGTCGTCGGGGGGCGGGACGCCGCCGACCCCGGCGCGCCGGGTCCGCCGCCGCCCCCCGGGGCGGTCGAGGAGGCGGCGGCCCGCTTCGTCGGTTCGCAGTTGCAGCGCCCGCCGGCGGTGTCGGCGAAGAAGCTCGGCGGGGTGCGGGCCTACGACCTCGCGAGACGGGGACGTCCGGCGGCACCCGCGCCGGTGCGCGTCGCCGTCGACACGCTGGAGGTACTGTCGATCGACGGCCCGCGCGTGCGGTGCCGAATCGCCTGCTCGGCCGGCTTCTATGTGCGCGCGCTGGCGCGGGACCTCGGCGAATCGCTGGGCTGCGGGGGATGCCTGGAGACGCTGCGGCGCGAGCGCCACGGCCGGTTCACCCTGGCCGACGCGGTACCGCTGGACCGCCTCGTCGAGGAGGGCGCGGGCACCGCGGCGCGCCTGATCCCGATCGACGACCTCCTCCCCGAGCTGCCCGGGGTGGTATTGACCGACCGGGGGGCGCGCCGGGCCGCCCACGGCAACCCGATCGCCCCCCCGGACGTGCTGCCCAACCGGGGAGCACGCCGGGCCGCCCACGGCAATCCGATCGCCCCCCCGAACGTATTGACCGACCGGGGGGCGCGCCGGGCCGCCCACAGCAACCCGATCGCCCCCCCGGACATCGCGCCGGCCGCGGATCCGCCCGGGAGTCGCCGGCCGTCCGGGCAGAGGTGTCCTTCCCCGGCCCCGGACATCGCGCCGGACGCGGGTCCGCCCGGCGGAGCCACACCGCCCCCGGCGGCGGGGCGCGGGCTCCCCGAGGGCCGCGACGGCGGGGCGGCGGACGGCCCCGGCGGCGGGGCTCCACCGGCCGGGCACGGGGGCCCCGGCGGACGGGTCAGACTGCTGGACGCCGACGGCCGCCTCTTGGCGATCGCCGACCCGGCGGCCGGGGGCGTTTTGCATCCCCGGATCGTTCTGGTGTAGGATCGGCCGGTTGAGCGGATGAGAGAGATGAGATCGTCGAGGACGATTGCGGCTTGGGGCACGGACTGCTGAGCCCTCTCCTGACGTTGGAATCGGGACCCAGACCGGAGTGAGCGGCAGTGGTGCTACACAAGGATCAGAAGACCGAGCTCATCGGCTCGTATCAAGTCCATCAGACGGACACCGGTTCGCCCGAGGTGCAGGTCGCGCTGCTGAGCGAGCGCATCAGCTACCTGACCGAGCACTTCAAGATCCACGCCAAGGACCACCACTCGCGCCGCGGGCTGCTGAAGCTGGTCGGACAGCGGCGGCGGCTCCTCGACTACCTCAAGTCGAAGGACTCGGGGCGCTACGCCGATCTGATCCGCCGGCTGGGACTCCGCAAGTAGGCGGAGACGCCCCGGTCCCGTCGCGGGTTCCTCCCCCCGCCCGCCTCCCCGCCGTTGGCCGCAAGCGCGTACTGGAGTGAATCATGTTCTCAGGCGAAGTGAACGTCGGCGGTCATCCCCTGACCCTCGAGACCGGCCGGTTGGCCAAGCAGGCCAACGGCTCGGTGGTGGTGCGGTACGGCGACACCATGGTCCTCGTCACCGCGTGCTACGCGCCCAACGAGCGCGAGGGCATCGACTTCCTCCCCCTGACCGTCGACTACCGCGAGAACACCTACGCCTCGGGGCGCATCCCCGGCGGGTTCTTCAAGCGCGAGGGCAAGCCGCCCGAGAAGGAGGTGCTGACGAGCCGGCTGATCGACCGCCCGATACGGCCCCTGTTCCCCGCCGGCTGGCGGCGCGAATCGCAGGTCGTGGCCTTCGTCATCTCCGCCGACACCGACAACGACTCGGACGTGCTCGCCCTGACCGGCGCGTCGGCGGCCCTCGCCGTCTCCGAGATCCCCATGGCCGCGACCATCGCGGCGGTCCGGGTCGGCATGCTCGACGGCAAGCTCATCATCAACCCGACCTACGACCAGCGCCGCCGGGGCCGGCTCGACCTCGTGGTGGCGGGCAGCCGCGACGCCCTCGTGATGGTCGAGGCGGGGGCGCAGCAACTCTCGGAAGCGGAGATGATCGAGGCGCTGGACGCCGGCCACGAGGCCATCCGCGGCATCATCGACGAGATCGACAAGCTCGCCGCGGCCGCCGGCAAGACGAAGCTGAGCGTCGAGACGAGGGTGCCGGCCCCCGACGCGGCCCGCGAGGCCGAGGGGGCGCTGCTCGGCCCCCTCGCCGACGCCATGCGCATCCGCGACAAGCTGGAGAACTACACCGCCGTCGACCGCGTGCTCGACGACTACCTGGCGACGCTGCCGGCCGACGACGCCGAACGCCGCGGCGACGTCAAGGCCGTCTTCAAGGGCCTGAAGGAGCGCGTGCTGCGCGACGAGGTCCTCGAACGGGGGCAGCGGCTGGACGGCCGCGCGTTCGACGAGATCCGCACCATCACCGCCGACGTCGGCCTGCTGCCGCGCACCCACGGCTCCGCCGTGTTCACCCGCGGCGAGACCCAGGCCCTCGTCACCGCGACCCTCGGCACCGCCGACGACAAGCAGAAGGTCGAGCTGGTGGACGGCGAGATGTACCGCCGGTTCATGCTGCACTACAACTTCCCGCCGTTCTCGGTGGGCGAGGTCAAGTTCCTGCGCGGCCCCGGCCGCCGCGAGATCGGCCACGGCAACCTCGCCGAGCGCAGCCTGCTGCCGGTCCTGCCCACCGAAGAGGCGTTCCCTTACACGGTGCGGGTGGTCTCTGACATCCTCGAGTCGAACGGATCGTCGTCGATGGCCTCGGTGTGCGGCGGCACGCTGGCCATGATGGACGCGGGCGTCCCCCTCGACGCGCCGGTGGCGGGGGTGGCCATGGGCCTGATCCTCGACGAGGCGACAGGCCGCCACGCCGTGCTCAGCGACATCGCGGGGGCGGAGGACCACTACGGCGACATGGACTTCAAGGTCGCGGGCACCGAGGCGGGCATCACCGCCCTGCAGATGGACATCAAGATCGGGGGCGTCACCCCCGCCATCATGCGCGAGGCGCTGGAACAGGCCCGCGCCGGCCGGCTGCACATCCTCGAACGGATGCGCGCGACCCTGCCGGACCCCCGCTCGAACATCTCGACGTTCGCCCCCCGCATTGTCACCATCAAGATCCCCGTCGACAAGATCCGCGACGTCATCGGACCCGGCGGCAAGACCATCCGCAGCATCATCGAGCGCACCGGCGTGCGCATCGACGTCGAGGACGACGGCCAGGTCAACATCGCCTCGAACGACGACGAGTCGGCGCAGCGCGCGATCTCGATCATCGAGGAGCTCACCGCCACCCCCGAGCTCAACAAGTCGTACCTGGGCACGGTGCAGCGCATCACCGACTTCGGCGCCTTCGTCGAGGTGCTGCCCGGCGTCGACGGCCTCCTGCACGTCTCCGAGATCGCCCACTACCGCGTCAAGGACGTGCGCGACGAGCTTCAGGAGGGCGAGCAGGTGCTCGTGAAGGTGATCAACGTCGACCCGTCCGGCAAGATCCGCCTGAGCCGCAAGGCCCTGCTCGACAAGCCGGCCGGCACCGCGGAGGCCGGCCCGCGGCGCGAGCGCCGGCCGGGCCAAGCGTAGGAGTCTGCGGGCGCGGTCCACGCCCGAACATCAGCTCAACTCCGGCTTCTCACCCGCGCCCGCGGCCGAGCGCTCCTTCAGCGCCGCCCAGCGGCGCGCGCTTCCGTTCCGCACGCCTCGTCACCTACCGTCTTCGGCCTCCGCGCGCGGCCAGGTGCCCCCCCGACGCCCGGCACCGCCACCGAAATCCGCGCTACAATGCATCATTGTGCCGAGATTATCGACACACCAGCGCTCCTCCGTACCCCGTCCCGCGCATCCGCAAGTACGTGCCCGAACATTCCCGCGCGGAGTCGTTCTCCACGGGTCGCGAACATGACCACGGCTCGCGCTCTCGACTTCTTCGCCGGCAGCGGCCTCGTGCGTCTCGGCCTGGAGCCGGACTTCGGAACCGTGTGGGCGAACGACATCTGCCCCAAGAAGGCGGCCGTCTACGACGCGAACAACCCACCTCACCCCATCGACGTCGAGTCCATCGCCGATGTCCGCGGCTCTGAACTGCCGACCGCGGACTTGGCGTGGGCGTCGTTCCCCTGCCAGGATCTGTCGCTGGCCGGAAACCTGTCCGGAATCCGTCAGGGCACTCGATCCGGGTTGTTCTGGGAGTGGATGCGGGTTCTCGACGAGATGGGCGAGAGGCGACCGCCGGTTCTGGTCGCCGAAAACGTGGTGGGGTTCCTCATCGGCAAGGACTCCGCGCATTTCAAGCGCGCCTACACCGCACTCAGGGACCGGGGATACCTAGCCGGCGCGACCGTGGTCGACGCCCGGCTCTTCGTTCCCCAGAGCCGACCCCGCGCCTTCCTGATCGCCGTGGAGTCTAGCATCGAGATTGCCGGGTTGGCGCAGATCGGGCCCGGCCAGTTCCATCCGGAGGCGATTCTCCGGGCATCGGCCGCTGTTCAGGATCCAGAATGGGTCTGGTGGACGATGCCCTATCCGAAGGGACCGACGGCGGCTCTCGCCGAGATCATCGACCGGGACGCGCCCTGCGACAGCGAGGCAGAAACCGCGGCCCGACGGGAACTGCTTTCGACCGGCAGTCGCCGGAGGCTCGACGAACAGCTTCGGTCAGGTCGATTCACCGTCGGCACCGGCTACCGCCGCACGAGGCGGGACGAGCATGGGCGCAAGCGGCAGCGCCTGGAGGTTCGCTTCGACGGCGTGGCGGGGTGCCTGCGGACACCGGGCGGCGGCAGCAGCAGGCAGGTCGTGTTGATCGTCGACAACGGCGGGGTCCGCTCCCGGCTCATGACGGTCCGGGAATGCGCGCGACTCATGGGTGCCCCGGACTGGTATCGGGTGCCGGGCAGCTACAACGAGGGGTACCGCGCGATGGGCGACGCGGTGGCCGTACCGGTGGTCCGCTGGCTGACGCGCCACCTGCTGGCACCCTTGGCGGGTCGATGGCGAAGTTCCGATGCCACGCGTGCCGCATGACGTCCACGCGATCCTGAAGGGACTTGCGGCGTTTCTCGACTCGCGGGACGAGGACGGCCGGGAGCCCTGCAACGCGCGGTGCGGCGTGTACGTCTTCTACGACTACGACGGCGAGCCGATCTACGTTGGGCAGACCGTCGAGAGGCTTCGCACGAGGATCCGCAGGCACCTCACCAACCAGCGGACCGACGCCGTGGCGATGAACGTCCTCGATCCGTTCGAGGTGGCCGAAATCGAGGTGTACCCGTTCTACGAGCTCGAGAAACCCGCCGACGGGGAGACCCGGATCTCCTACGAAACGCGACGAAAGGCGCTTCTGGCCGCCGCCGAGTACACCCTCTTCCAGCGGGTCTTGGCGCAGTCGGCGCTGAAGGCAGTTCTCAACGAGGGCGAGATCCCCGAAGCGTCCATCGTGAGCCTCCCGAAGGCGCTTCGAGGACGGATCGTGCCGGACGAGCTGTACGAGATCCGCAAGCACTCGGATGTCAGGATCGCTCGTCGCGCCGGGACAATCGCCCGTTTGGCGAAGGTGATCAGCGAACGGGACGTGTCCACCGGCCTGCGGCGCACGCTGTTGACGCAGGCGCGCCGACTGGAGCGGCTGGCCCGGCACCGTCTCGAGGAGTTGACGGCTACGGGAACCGCCGGCGAACACGAGGATGGGTAGGTCTGGCGGAGAGATTCGCTCCGGCTGAACCCAAGCGCCGTCTGGCGTGCGGCGGTCCTCCCCCCTGGTCTCAAGCCCGGCCCAGCTCCACCGAGATCAGCTTCGAGACGCCTGGCTCCTCCATCGTCACGCCGTAGAGGCGGTCGGCGATCTCCATCGTCTTGCGGTTGTGGGTGACGAGGATGAACTGCGTCTCGGACTGCATGCCGCGCAGCATCTCGACGAAGCGGCCGATGTTGGCCTCGTCGAGGGGGGCGTCGATCTCGTCGAGGAGGCAGAAGGGGCTCGGCTTGAACTTGAAGATCGCGAACATCAGGGCCATGGCCGCCAGCGCCTTCTCGCCGCCCGACAGGAGCTGGATGCTCTGGAGGCGCTTGCCGGGGGGCTGGGCGATGATGTCGATGCCGCTCTCCAGCAGGTCGGTCTCGTCGAGGAGGGCGAGCCCCGCCCGGCCGCCCCCGAACAGGGTCGAGAAGGTCTGCTGGAAGTGGAGGTTGATGGCGTCGAACGCCGCGCGGAACCGCTCGCGGGTGGTCTTATTGATGCGCGCGATGGCGTCGACGGTGGCGTCGATCGACTCCACCAGGTCCTTCCGCTGTGCGGTCAGGAAGTCGTACCGCTTGTCGAGGTCGTCGAAGTCTTCGATGGCCGTCATGTTCACGGACCCGAGGCGCTCTATCTTCTCCCGCAGGCCCGCGACCGTGGCCTCGATGTCGACCGCCGCTCCGCCCGGGGCTGAGACGGACTCCGGGATCGTCCCGGAACCGTCTCCGGTCGCCGCGGCGACGGCCTGACCGGCGTCCCCGGAAACCCCGCCCGCCTCTTCCGACCCGTCCGCCTCTTTCGACCCGTCCGCCTTTTCCGACCCGTCCGCCTCTTCCGACTCGCCCTCCTCCGGGCCGCCGGCGAGCCGAGCGGCGTCGGCGAGGCCCTCGCGCTCGATCTCCTCCGCCTGCGCCGAGACTTCGTCGAGGGTCGACTGAAGCGCGTCGCGGCACGTCTCGGCCAGATGGGCGAGGTCGCGCTCGGCGGTGGCGCGGGCGAGGTCGATGGCCCCCGCCTCGCCGCGCCGCTCATCGAGGGCGGCGCGCGCGACCCGCACCGCCCCCTCTCCGGTCTCGAGCCGGCCGCGCAGGTCGAGGACCTGCTCGTCGGCGGCCCGAACCTCGTCCCGCAGGGCCGTCAGCTTCCGGACCTCGCCGTCGAGCCGCCCCTCGGAGTCGCCGACCGAGGCGATCAACGCCTCGCGCTCGGCGGTGACCCGCGTGTGCTCGGCGGTGCGGTGATCGAGCCGCTCATCAAGCTCGCGGTTGGCGCGCTCGATGCGCGCGACGCCCGCCTCGAGGGCGGAGGCCCGCTCGACCAGCGCCGCGTGTCCGGCCTTCACGTCGGCCATGTCACGCCGCTGCCGCTCTATCGACTCGCGCCCGTCGAAGACCCGGCGCTGCGCCGCCGCCAGCCGCTCGTCGGCGACGCGCTGCTCGCCCTCGATCCGCTCGATCGAAGCCCGCGCCTCGTCGCGGCGCGCCTCAATGGCGGCACGCTCCTCGCCCACCGTGCGCCGCTCGGTGTCGATGAGGGCCCGCTTCCGGGCGAGACGCTCCGCCGCCTCGCCGACCGCGGTCCGCTGCATGTCGTGGCCCAGCATGGTCTTCTCGAGCTGATGCCGCCGCCCCTGCAGCTCGCCGAGGGCGGTCTCGGCGGCCGCCGCCGCCCCGCCCCGCTCGGCGACGGCGGCGGCGAGCTCCTCCACCGCGGCTTCTTCGGTCGCGATGCGCCCTTCGAGCTCTCGGATCTCGCGTTTCGTCGCGAGAATGCCGAGCGACTCCGCCTTGGCACCGCCGTCCACCCGCGCGGGACCGCGGAACACGTCGCCCTCGGGGGTGGCCACCGGCGCGCCGGTCCGCTCGGCCGCCGCCGCCGCCGCGTCGAACGACGGGGCCAGCCAGTGGCCGGCGATGGCCGCGCCGACGGCGGCGGCGCCCGGACCGGCGACCTCGACCACGCCCGCCACCGGCTCGACGGCCGCCGACGGCGGGTCGGGGGCCGGCGGCACCGCGCCAGCCGCGTCCACGACGAGGAAGCCGACCCGGCCCGCGCCGCGCTCCCGCACGAAGGCGATGCCCGCCTCGGCGTCGGAACGGGAGGCGACGACGACGTGCTGCAGCAGGTCGCCGAGGCAGGCTTCGACCGCCCGCTCGCGGCCCGGCGCGACCTCCAGGTGATCGGCCACCGACCCCAGGTGGGAAACCCCGGCCCCGTCGGCGGACAGCAGCAGCCGCGCCGCGTCGGTGTAGCCGGCGCGGGTCGCCTCGAGGTCGCGCAGCGAGGTCAGCCGGCCCGTCAGGCCCGCCAGACCCTGCTCGCGCCCGCGGAGGTCCTTCTCCAGGGCTGCGCGCTCGGCGCGTACGGCGGCGAGATCGGCATCAAGCTCGGCGCAGGCCGACCGGTCCCGTTCGAGGGCCGCCGCCGTCTCCCGTTCCGCGGCGTCGAGGCGCGTCCGGTCGGCGTCGAGCGTCCGGGACTCGATGGCGAGGTCCGCGGCCTCGGCCTCGAGCTTGCCCAGCGACTCGCCCAGCTTCCCGTGGCTGGCCGTCGCGTGCTCAATGGCGTGGTGCAGCGCCGTGGCCGCGTTGCCGGCCGCGAAAACCTCGCTCCGGGCCGCCTCGACGTCGCCGTCCAGCCCGTCCAGGGCGCGCTGGGCCTGCGCGAGATCCGCCTCCTTCGACTGCAGGCCGGCCCCGACCTCGTCGCGCTCGGCGCGGCAACGGCCCGCCTCGGCGATCTGGGCCTCGAGCTCCCGCCGGGCGGGGTCGCGCCGCGCCCGCAACGCCTCGACCTCGCCCGCCATCCCGCCGAGCGACTCGGCCAGCGTTTCGATCTGCCCACGGTCGAACGTGAGCTTCTGCTGGCGCCGCTGGACCGCGAGGTCGAGGGCGTGGGCGGCGTCGCGGCTGCGGGTGGCCGCGTTCTCCGCCTCGGCGAGTTCGATCTGAAGACGCCCGCGGTCCCCTTCGACCGCCTCCACCCGCGCCGCCGCCGCCACCTCCAGCTCGCGCGCCGCCTCGAGCCGGGTGCGGGCCGACGCGAGATCCGCGTCGAGGGTCCGGCGCCGCCGCGCGAACCCCACCGTCTCCCAGCGCCGCAGCTCGTCGCGCAGCCGGCGGTAGCGCCGGGCCTTGGCCGCCTGGCGCTTCAGCGAGCGCCGCTGCTTCTCGACCTCGTAGACGATGTCGTCGACCCGGGTCAGGTTCTGCCGGGCCGCGTCGAGCTTGAGCTCGGCCGACCGCCGGCGGTTCTTGTACTTGGTGACGCCGGCCGCCTCCTCGAGGAGCTGCCGCCGTTCCGTCGGCCGCGCCCCTAGGATCTGGCCAATCTTGCCCTGCTCGATCACCGCGTAGGCCTTGACCCCGACGCCCGAGTCCATCAGCAGGTCCTGGATGTCGCGCAGGCGGCAGGCCCGGCCGTCGATGAGGTACTCGCTCTCGCCCGACCGGTACAGCCGCCGGCCGACCTCGATGTCGCGCGTGATGAGGGGCAGAAGGAGGTCGTCGATGTCGGCGTCGTCCGACACGGGACCGGCGGCCGGGGAGTCGGAAGCCCCGGCGGCCGGGGGCGCGGGGGCGCCGTCGGCCGGCGCCGGAGCCGCGCCCGCGTTCGGGTCGGGTCCCCCGACCTGCCCCGGGGCGGCCGCGACCTGGGCGAGATGCAGCTTGACCTCGGCCGTGCCGATGGGCTTGCGGCCGTCGCTGCCCGCGAAGATCACGTCCTCCATGCGCTCGCCGCGCAGGCTCTTGGCGCTCTGCTCGCCGAGGACCCACGTGATGGCGTCGATGACGTTGCTCTTGCCGCAGCCGTTGGGGCCGACGATGGCGGTCACCCCGTCGTCGAACACCAGGTCGGCCCGTTCGGGAAAGCTCTTGAACCCGGAGATGGCGAGCTGATGCAATCGCATGGGAATGCCGTACAACGAAACAGCCGCCCGAAATGGGGTACGGATATCACCCCTTTTCGAGCGGCTGGGATCGCTGCGAAAAGACTGACGCTCTGCGGACGCCGCCGCGAACCGCCGACGCCGCCTGAACCGGACGGCCCGTCGGCAGTGTAGCAGGAGGGCGTCCGGCGGGCAAGCGATTCGCGCGGCCGGCCCGCGGCCCGGGCCGGCCCTGAAGCGCTACTGCCCCGCCGCCACCGCGGCGCCGCCCCGCCGCGACCGCCGCAGCAGACGCTCGGCCTCGGGAAACAGGCTCAGGGCGAGTTGCGCCTGGGGGTCGGCCGCGACCAGGTTGCGCCGCGCCTCCTCCACGCTGAAGAGGGCCAGGTCGATCTCGTACCGCATCATCGCCTTGATGAAGACGATGTCCGCGTCGAACGCTTCGTCGTCGATGGTCAGGCCCCGCTCCTCGAGCTGCGAACGGAACGCACCCATCATGGCGTCGTCGATCGCGAACCCCTGCGCGAGCCGCTCGCGGCCCTCGCCCGGATCCTCGAAGCGCGTGTCGCCCACGGCCGAGAACCGCTCGGCGAACGTGGCGAACTCCTGCCGGGCGAAGAGCAGCCGTCCGAACCGCGTCGGGTCGAAGCCCTCGACCGGCCCGGCGAGGAAGTAGTCGGGCTCGATGCCGCCGCCCCCGTACACCTCGCGGCCGCCGTCGGTCAGCCGCCGCTGGCCCGGGTCGGGCTCGGCGCGCTCCTGGTCCCGCAGGGCGTAGGTCAGGTACTCGTCGAAGGTCCCGTCCCACGGCCGCTGGATCATGCGTCCGCTCGGCGTGTAGTAGCGCGCCGTCGTCAACGCGAGGCCGGCCTCGCGGCCCACCCGGTAGACCGACTGCACCAGCGCCTTCCCGAACGTCGTCTCCCCGACGATGATGCCGCGATCGTGATCCTGGACGGCGCCGGACACGATCTCGGCCGCGCTCGCGCTCTGGCGGTTCACGAGCACGACGAGGGGGACGTCGACGTGGTCGCCGTCATTCCGCGCGTGGTAATCCTGGTCGGAGTTCTCTATCCGGCCGCGGGTGTAGACGATGAGGTCCCCGCGCGGCAGGAACTGGTTCGACACCCGGATCGCCTGGTCGAGCGGGCCGCCGGGGTTGTCGCGCAGGTCAAGCAGCAGACGCTCCATCCCGAGGTCGTCCAGCCTCCGCAGGGCCTGCCGCAACTCGCGGGAGCTGGTCTCCGAGAAGTCGCCCAGGCGCAGGTACCCGGTGGCGTCGTCGATCATGAACGCCCCCTCGACCGTGGGGATGTGGATCTCGTCCCGTTCCACCTCCAGATCGATCAGCTCGTCGTAGCCCCGCCGCCGGATGGACACCGTGACGGTGCTGCCCTTGGGGCCCCGGAGCTGCCGGACCGCGTCGTCGCTGGTGATGCCGCTGGCGTCCTCGCCCTCGATGCGCGCGATGACGTCTCCCCTCCGGATGCCCCGGCGATAGGCGGGCGACCCTTCGAAGAGGTCCCGCACGGTGATGTCCCCGTTGATGACGAGGATGGAGATGCCGAGCCCGTAGTAGCGCCCCCCCTGCCGCTCGCGGAGGCGCGCGTAGTTGCGGGGGTCCATGAAGTTCGAGTGGGGGTCGAGCCGCTGCAGCATGCCTGCCGTCGCGCGGTAGACGAGCTGCTCGGAATCGACCTCGCCGACGTACGTGGTCTCGACCGCCGCGAGGGCCGTCGCGAACACCTCGTACCGGTCGTCGAGGCGGTCCTGGCCCGCCAGCACGCGCCCGCCGAAGAATCCGCCCAGGACCGCGGACCCGACCACCACCGACACCGCCATCGTCAGCGTTCGCCTTGGAGTCATGGCTATGATTATAATGGCGAGACGGGGATTTGTGTCACGCCGCCTCATCCCCGCGGCATGACCGCCGTGCCGACGCCGGCCGGCGCGCCCGCAGCAAGGAGCGCGATCATGATCGGTTCGATCGGGACGATGGAGTTGATCGTCATTCTGGTCATCGCCCTGATGGTATTCGGCCCCCGCAAGCTGCCCGAGCTCGGCCGCTCGATCGGCAAGAGCCTGGGCGAGTTCAAGCGCGCATCGAACGATCTCCGCCATACCCTCGAGGACGAAATCCACGTCGAGGAGCAGACCCGGCGCGAAGCCGCTAAGCCCGCGCCGGCCCCGGCCCCCGCGCCGGCACCGGCTCGCGCGAACGTCCGGGACCAGAATCCGGTGCCCAACACCCTCGGACAGGAGTTCGATCCGGAAGCATCGGCTGCGGGCGAAGCCGCCGCGGGCGAAGCCGCCGCGACCGTGCCGACCCCGGCCGCGACCGCGTCGGCCGCGACCGCGAACGACCCGCACCAGGAGCAGCCCGGCGCGGTCTGATCGATCGAAACCATGGCCACGTCCGCGGTACCCGCTCCCGACCCCCCGGAGACGGACCCCGAAACCCAGCTCGCGACCCGGCCCGACGACGACCGCGAAGCGCTCGAGGAGGACGAGCTCGACGGCGCCGGCGGGCGGATGTCGTTCCTCGACCACCTGGACGAGCTGCGCCGGCGGCTCATCACCTCGGTCACCGCGATCTTCGTCGCGTTCGTCGCCTCGTACTTCTTCCACGAGGAGCTCACCGCGTTCATCATGGTGCCCCTCGTCGAGATACTCCCCGAGGCCGAGGGCAGGCAGAGCGGCTTCAGCATCATCGATCCGACGGAGGGGTTCTTCCTCTCCATCAAGGTGGCGGCCCTCACGGGGCTCATCCTCGCGATGCCCGTCGTGCTCACGCAGTTCTGGCTCTTCGTCGCCCCCGGGCTGTACGCCCACGAGAAGAAGTTCGCGATTCCGTTCGTCAGCCTCTCGACGCTGTTCTTCGTCGGCGGATGCCTCTTCGCCCACTACATCCTGTTCCGGGTGGCGTGGCTGTTCCTGAGCGGCTTCGCGACCGAGTACGTCGTATTCCAGCCGCGCCTGCAGACGACGTTCTCGCTCTACGTCCGGTTGACGCTCGCCTGCGGCATCGTGTTCCAGATGCCGACGGTGGTGTTCTTCCTCGCGCGGATCGGGCTGCTGACCGCGCGCTACCTGATACGGAACACCAAGTACGCCATCCTCATCATCTTCATCATCGCGGCGGTGCTGACCCCGACCGGGGACCCCGCCACCCTGACGATGATGGCGGCGCCGATGATGGTGCTCTACGGCCTGAGCATCGGCATCGCCTGGCTCGTGGCGCCCAGAAACCAGGGCGGCGACGACCTCTGACGCGTTCAGCGGGGCGCCGGGGCGAGAACGACCAGGACGAGGAGCCGGTCCGGTCCCGGATTGCGGATGCCGTGGGGCTCGCCGGCGGGGGCCACGAGCAGCGCGCCGGCCTGCATCGGCACTTCCCGGCCTTCGAGGAGGAACACGCCCCGGCCTTCGACGACGTGGTAGACCTTGTCCATGTCCTCGTGCGCGTGGAGGGCGTGGGACTGGCCGGGCTCGAACGCGTTCAGGCCCACCATCACGCGTTCCGAGCGGAACAGCGTGCTCTTGCCCATCTTGCCGGAGGCGTAGACGGCGTGCTCGCGGGGGTCGATGGCGGTCGGGTGCTCCATGGGAATGCCCCTCAGTACGACTTGGCGAAGCACGCGTCCACCCGGCCGGGCTTGCCGCACTGGATGCAGCCGCCGGACGCGGGAGGCGGCTCGAGCGGCAGGTTGCGGATGGTCGCCTGGGTGGCGGTCTTGATCTGCGCCTCGCAGCCGGCGTCGCCGCACCACGGCGCGATCACGTATCCGGGGCGGCCCTCGAGAACCGCGTCGAACTCGGCCCGGTCGGTGGTGCGGTGGGTGTGCTCGTCCCGGAACGCGACCGCGCGGTCGAACAGCGCCTGCTGAATCGTGGCGAGGAGCTCATCGACACGCGGGGCCAGACCGTCCATGGGGGTCGGCGCCTTGTCCCGCGTGTCGCGGCGGACCAGCATGACCTGCTCCTTCTTGACGTCGCGGGGGCCGATCTCGAGGCGCAGCGGCACCCCGCGCATCTCCCACTCGGCGTACTTCCAGCCGGGCGAATGCTCCTCCCGGTCGTCGAGCATCACGCGGACCCCGGCGGCCTCAAGCTCCTCCCGGATGCGCTCGGCGGGCGGCAGCACCGTCTCGCGCCAGTCGCCCCGCGGAATCGGCACGATGACGACCTGGTACGGCGCGATCCGCGGCGGCAGGATCAACCCGCTGTCGTCGCCGTGGGTCATGACGACCCCGCCGACGAGCCGCGTCGTCACGCCCCAGGACGTCTGCCACCCGTACTGCACCGTCTTGTCGCGCCCCTGGAACGTGATGTCGAAGACCTTGGCGAAGTTCTGGCCGAGGTTGTGCGACGTGCCCGCCTGCAGGGCCCGCCCGTCGCCCATCAGGGCCTCGATCGAGTAGGTCTTGTCGGCCCCCGCGAACTTCTCGCTCTCGGTCTTGCGGCCCTCCAGCACCGGCATCGCCAGCTCGGTCTCGCAGAAGTCCTTGTAGACGCCGAGCATCTTCAGCGTCTCGGCCTGCGCCTCCTCCTCGGTCTCGTGGACGGTGTGGCCCTCCTGCCACAGGAACTCGGTGGTGCGCAGGAAGAGCCGGGTCACCTTCTCCCACCGCACCACGTTGGCCCACTGGTTGATGAGCACCGGCAGGTCGCGCCACGACTGTATCCACTTCGAGTACATCGTGCCGATGATGGCCTCGGACGTCGGACGCACGACCAGCCGCTCCTCGAGCTTCTCCTCGCCGCCGTGGGTCACCCAGGCCACCTGGGGGGCGAACCCCTCGACGTGGGCGGCCTCCTTCTTGAGCAGTCCCTCGGGGATGAACATCGGGAAGTACGCGTTGACGTGCCCCGTCGCCTTGATGCGGCGGTCGAGGGCCTGCTGCATGAGCTCCCACATGGCGTAGCCGTACGGGCGGATGACCATGCTGCCCTTGACCGGCGAGTAGTCGGCGAGCTCGGCACGGCGGATGACGTCGGTGTACCACCGCGAAAAGTCCTCGGACCGGGGGGTGATCTCCTTGACGAGCGGGGCGTCCTTCTCCGGCATCGGCGGCGGGTCCTCCGGGCAAAACTGTTATCCTACCACCCTGATCGCCGGGGACGGCGCGCGGAGCGCGCGGAAGAGGCGGCCCGCGTCGGGGGCGGCCCCCGCGGGTCCGCGGCCAGCCCGGAGAGCGTCGCCGGCGGCTCCGCTCGCCGCCCAACCAACCCGCTGGGCGTCTGCCCTGTTCTACGCGCAGACTCCCAGGACGGACCTCCATGGAACCGACCCGGATCGACGTCTCCAGCGCCGCGCGGACCTACCCCGTCTTCGTCGGCCACGGCCTCGCCGCCGCGATGGACCGGTGGCTGTCGGCGGCCGGCATCGGCGAGCAGAGGTTCCTCGTGTCCAGCCCGACGGTCTGGACCCGGCACGGCCAGACGGTGCAGGGCGCGCTGCCGAAGGTCGAGACCATCCTGGTGCCGGACGGAGAACGCTCGAAGACCCTGCACACCGTGTCGCGCCTCTACGAGGCCCTGATCCGCGCCGGGGCGGACCGGCGCTCGACGGTCATCGCGGTCGGGGGCGGGGTGCTCGGGGACACCGCCGGGTTCGCGGCCGCCACCTATCTCCGCGGGGTCGACCTCGTGCACGTGCCGACCACCCTGCTCGCCCAGGTGGACAGCGCCGTGGGGGGCAAGGTCGGGGTCAACCATCCCCTCGGCAAGAACCTCATCGGCGCGTTCCACCCCCCCGCCGCGGTCATCGCCGACCCCCGGCTCCTCGACACCCTGCCCCGCCGCGAGCTGCGGGCCGGCCTCTACGAGGTCGTCAAGTACGGGGTCATCGCCGACCGCCCGCTCTTCGACCGGCTCGCGGACGGCCTGACGAGGGTATTCGCGCGCGAGCCGGAGATCCTCGTGGACATCGTCGCCGCCTCGTGCCGCATCAAGGCCGAGGTCGTCGCCGCCGACGAGCGCGAGGGCGGCCGGCGCCGCATCCTGAACTTCGGCCACACCGCCGGCCACGCCCTCGAGGCGGTCACCCGGTACCGGCGCCTCCGCCACGGCGAGGCGGTGGCCTACGGCATGCTGGCGGCGGCCCGCATCGGGGCCGACCGCGGCCTGATGACGAAGGGCGACCACGGCGCCCTGACCGAGCTCATCGGCCGCATGGGGCCGCTGCCGTCGGTGACCGACCTGTCGCCCGCGGACGTGCTCGCGGCCATGCAGCGCGACAAGAAGGTCGTCGCGGGCCGCCTGCACTTCGTGCTCCCCCGCGGCCTCGGCGACACCGTCATCGTCGACGACGTGAGCGAGAAAGAAATCCGGCGCGCCCTCGGCACGATCGGCATCCGGGGCCGCGCCTAACCGCCCGTGGGTCCGCCGCGCCGGCTCAGCGCACGACGTCCCACGCCGCCACCCGGACCCCGCCGGTCTCCCTGACCAGGGTCGCCTCGACCGCGCGCTCGACGCGGAAGGGGCCGAACGCGGCGGCCCGCACCACGAGGCGTCCGCCCGCGCGACCCGGCGGATCCGCGGCCGGGTCGGCGGGGTCGCCGCGGATCCACGCCAGCAGATAGAGCCGCGGGACCCGGTCCTGGACGCCGACGAGATCGCCGAGCCATCCCCGCGCGAAGAGACGCCACCGCGGCGCTCCGGCTCCACCGCCCGCCAAGGCCCGGGTCTCCGCCGCGGCGTCGACCCTCGACCCGTCCGGCAGGGTCGCCGCGCCCGGCCCGGCGTGGAAGCCGGAGAAGGCCGAGCCGCCGAGCAGCGCGTTCCAGTCGGCGGCTTCCGTCAGCTCCGCGACCACGCTCGCCAGCAGGCCGTCGGCGGCGTACAAAGCCTGCACGCCGCGCCGGTGGTTCGCCTCGACCGCCTCCTCGATCATGACGACGGCGACGAGGGCGCCGGCCAGCGCGGACACCAGGGCCCCCGCCGCCATCGTCACCAGCAGGGCGCTCCCCGCCTCGTTCCGGCGCACGGGGCCCCGCGATCCGCGGGTCGGGGACGCCGCGGCGGCGGCGCGCGCGCCCGGCGGCGCGGGCACCTGGGTCCCTGCGGCCATCGGCACCGGCGGGGCGTCGCCCGTCTCACTCCGGCGCACGAGGCCCCGCGATCTGCAGGTTGGGGGGCGCCACCACGACGGCGGCGCGGTAGTCCGGCGCGCCCGCGGCGCCGCCCGGCGCCGGACCGGAAGCGGGAGGCCGCGGCCCCGCCGCCCGCGGACGGCCGGCCGCGCCATCGACGCCGATGTCGACGCGGATCGCCCGCACCCGCAGGAGGTCGGCGTCGAACGGCGACCCCGCCGGCCCGCACCAGGGTCCGTCCGTGAAGCGATCCCGAGGGATCTCCTCCAACCCTCCCCGCGGCGCGTCCGGCTCCCCGCCCCGGCACGGCTCTCCGGCCGCCGGGCCGCCGAAGAAGCGGAACTCCAGCGCCGCCGCGCCGTCGAGCAGGGGAAAGTCCCCCCGCCACCCGTCGTAGCGCCTGAGCTGCCGCCGCTCCCCGTCGAGATAGTAGTGACCGACCTCGATCGGCGCCACCACCGCCCCCGCCTCGAAGGTGGCCGCGGTCGGACCCGCCGGCTCGAGCCGCAGCGTCATTCCGCCGGCGTTCCGCACCCGGAACAGGCCCCACGCGGGCCGTTCGTCGAAGACCAGCACGAGGTCGCCGGTGCGGTAGCCGCAGGCGGCCCCGGCGCAGCCCGGCGCCGGAGCCAGCTGCGCCTCCGGGGCGGATCCGCCCAGGGCCTCCAGCAGCCGGGTCTCGGCCCCGCCCGTCGGCGGCACCCACAGCACCGTGACCGCATCGGACCGGACCCGCCGATGCTCGCCGTCGCGGGCCCGGCGCCCCACGCGGTACGGCACGACCGCGGGCATCATCCGCCGGAGCGGCCCGGGCTCGACCCGCGCGGTCCCCCGGCCCGCGGCCATCAGGTCCGCGTGCAGGCGATCGAACGCGTGCCGCAGGCGCTGATGCGCGTCGGCCATCGCCGGGAGCGACCGGTTCAGCCGGAGCGCGGGGCGCACGGCGCCGTAGAGCCCGGCCACCACGACCAGGGTCAGGGCGAGGGCGACGACCGCCTCGACGAGCGACAGCCCCGCCTCGGGTCGGGCGGACCGAGCGGCCGCCCGTGGGGAGACGCCGCGTCGTACCTTGCCGGAAGGGCGCCCGCGAACCGCCGGGCCGCCCGCCCGGCACGGCGCGGGGGCCGGGCTCGGGCGGCATGCGGCCCCGCGCGAATGCGGGCGGGGCCCCCGCCGCGGGCCGCCGGGCCGAGACGCCCCGAAGCCGCCGCATGCCCTGCGGCGGCCGACGCGCCGTATTCCCATCATCGGGACCCTTCCGGCACCGGCAGCAGCGTGATCACGACGACCTCGTTCGGCGCGGGCGCTCCCGAAGCGGCGGCGCCGGCGGCGGGACCGGCCGCGACCCGGACCTCCACGACCAGCGTCCCCGGCCGGGCCGCGCTCCCGCGGACCGACGTCACCCGCCGGTACACGGCGCCGGCCGGCGGGGCCCCGCCCCGGCCGAGCAGATGCCCCCCGGCACCCAGGAACTCGGTCTGCACCGTCCCCGCCGCGGCGGGCGGCCCCCACGGCGCGCCCCCCGCGCGGAGCTGCTCGACCTTGTCGACCGCGAACACGAGCGCCGACGTCCGGTGGCGGGCCTGTACGAGCGATCGTGCCGACACGGCGAACAAGTGGGCGACGCCGGCGGCCAGGGCCGCGAACAGGCCGGCCGCCACCAGCACCTCGACCAGACCGATACCACGGGCGGACCCGGCCCGCCCGCGGTCGCGTCGCGGCTCCGCCCCGGGTCCGCCCGGACCCCGCCCGGCACCCGCTCCTCGGCGTCCGCCCCACAGCCCGGGGGTCGGCCCCGTTCCGCGGCGCACGCCCCCGGCCCACGAGCCGCCGGACCGCCGAGCCCACCGGCGCTGCATGCCTATTCCAGAAGCAAGATCCGAACCACCCCGGCGACGGCCGGTCGGCCGCCGAACCGGCCCGCACCCGCGCGGGGGCCGGGTCCCGGAGCGGCCGCGCGTACTCGAGTCCGGCCCGTTCCCGCGGGGCGGCGGCGCAGGATCGCGGAGCGGCGGTGCGCACCCGAATCCGGCCCGTATCCGCGGGGCGGCGATGCAGAGCCGCGGAGCGGAGGCGCGCACCGGAATCCGGCCCGTTCCCGCCCCGGGGGCCGGTCACCAGAAGCGTCCGAGATACCAGTCGATCAGCGGCTCGGCGACGTGCGTGGATAGGAGCGCCCCGAAGGCCAGGAACGACCCGAACGGCAGGGGGTAACTCGAGTTGTCACGGCTCGCGAGCACCATGGCGCCGCCGACCAGCGACCCGGACAACGAGGCGACCAGCAGCGTCAGGAGCATGTGGGGCCACCCGAGGAAGGCCCCGATCATCGCGAGCATCTTCATGTCGCCCATGCCCATCCCCTCGCGGCCCCTCACGCGGAGGTAGGCCTCGCCGACCGCCCGGAGGATCGTCCACCCCAGGACTGCGCCGACCACCGACGCCTGCCACCCCGGCTCCCACCACAGGCTGCACGCGACCCCGGCCGCCACCCCCGGCAGGGTGATGACGTTGGGCAGAACCCGATGCCGGAGGTCGATCGCCCCCAGCACGATCATCGACGCCGCGAAGCTCAGACGGACCGCGAGCAACGGCTGCCAACCGAGCTGCCAGTACTGCAGGACGAACACGAGCGCGGTCAGGGCCTCGACCGCGGGGTAGGCCGGCGATATCGCGGCCCGGCAGGTTCGACAGCGGCCGCGCAGGGCCATCCAGCTCAGCACCGGGACGTTCTCGAACCACCGCAGGCGGCGGCCGCAGGCGGGACACCGCGAGGGAGGCCGGACGACCGATTGGCCGCGCGGCAGGCGGTGGATGCAGACGTTGAGAAAGCTGCCGACCGCGAGCCCCGCGGCCACCATGAGGCCGAGCGCCGGCGGTCCGGTCATCGCGGCAGCGGGGGGTCGGGGTCGTCCATGACGGCGAACCGAGTCGGCGGGCCGCTTCGCCGGAGCCGCCGGACATCGCGGACGCTTCGAGCGCCGGTCGTCGACGAGGCCCCCGAGACGATCACGGCGATGGTTGCGCCTCGGCCGCGAGCTCGAGCTCGAGCGCGATCGCCGCGTCGAGGATCTGCGGCGGCAGCGCCGCGTTGATCACGACGCCGTTGACGACGTAGGTCGGGGTCGCCTCGATGCCGATGAGCGGCCCCATCGCGATGTCGGCGCGCACCTCCTCGAGGACCGTGTCGTACATCGCGTCGAAGTCGGTCATGCCGGCCACCTCGGCCAACCCCTCCCGAACCGTCTCCCTCGACATGGTCGCCTGATTCTCGTAGAGCCAGCGCGCCATCTCGTCGCCGCGGCCCTCGCGGCGGGCGAGGCGGACGGCGACGGCGGCCTCGCAGGCGCCCATGTGGCGGGCGAACGGCGTCTGCTCGTTGCACTCGGGATCGAGCGGGTAGTCGATGCTGACCTGCCTGACCGCCCCGGGATGGCTCGACGCGTAGCGCGCGAAGATCGGCGCGTACAGGAAATGGCTGCGCGCGCACGACGGGCACTGGTAGTCGTTGAACTTCAGCACCAGCACCTGCGCCCCCTCGCGCGCCACCGGCAGATCCACGCGCGGCTGGGCGTTCCAGAAGCGCACGAACTCGGACTCGGCGTCGGCCGAGCCCGGCGGCGGCGCCGCGCCGGACGACGCCGACGCCACCGGCGGGGCCGGCGCGGCCGGCTCGCCGACGAACGGGAGCACCGCGAGCGCGGCAGCGCCCAGGTAAGCGCCGGCGACGCCCAGCGCCGCCGGTTTCCCGGCGAGCCGCCGCGCGTCGGCGAGCAGGCGGCCCGGAATCGACGCCAGCGGCACGCCTCCGATGGTGCCGACGGCCACGAAGATGCCGGCGACGGCGACATGGGCGGTGACGCAGAGCAGGCAGAGCGTCCGCAGGACGAAGAACGACTCGTAGGCGAGGAACAACACGGCGGCGAGGCCGACCGTCGACAGCACCAGCAGGTAGCCGCCCACGTTGCGGGCGAGCTCGGTCGATCTCCGGCCCGCCGCCCCCGTCAGCAGCGCCACGAGGCCGAACCAGAAAGCGCCGAACAGGGCGGTCGGCACCCCGCCCACCGACCCGAAGCGGCTCAGGTAGACGTCGGTGCAGCTCACGCGGGCGTTGACGTCGCAGAAGCTCACGTAGGCGGGGTCGTGCTCGATCCGGTAGTGCACCCAGGCCGAGGTCGCGGACGCGGCGAGGCCGGCGAGGGCGAGCGCGATGATGACGCGGCGAACGGTTGGACTCATGGTGCAAACTCCGGTTGTCGGGCTATGCGCCGGCGGGCGGGTGCGCGCCGCGCCGCGCCGAGCGGAGGCGCCGCGGGAACCGCGCCGTGGCGGGTCGTCGCCGCCGACGCCCGGCGCGGTCGCGAGGCGGGCGCGCGCCGCCCGGTCACTGGATGGGCGCGGCCCCCGCCGGCGCGCCGTTCTGGGTGACCGCCACCGGCCCCGTCGCCTGGTAGATCGTCCCCCCCTGGTTCGTGCCGAAGTGGCGCACGCCGCCGCCCGACGCGGGCGAGGCCCCGACGAAGTAGGTCGTCACCACCCCGCCCGCGGCTACGCCGTTGCAGGACGCCGGCGCCCCCTCCGCCGGCGCACCGGGCGTCAGCGTCACCGAATAGCTGCTCTTCATGGACGGGTCCGAGGCGAGGTCGGTCCCGATGAAGCCGTCGCCCCCGCCCACCGTCGGCGGCGTCGCCAGCAGGGCGAGGCTCGGCGCGTAGAAGCCGCTGCCGCAACTGGCCGCGAACGTCGCCTGGGCGCTGTTGATGGCCCGCAACGATCCGATGGCCGAGATCTCGTTGGCGGAAATGCGGGCGCGCATCAGGCCCGGCGCCGCGATGGCGGTGATGATGCCGATGATGGCGACCACCATCAGCAGTTCGATCAGGGTGAATCCGCTGGTGCCGCTGGCCTTCATTCGTGCCTCTCCTTCGATGGCCGTTCCGCCGGCCCGACCCGTTCGCGTAGCCGCCAATCGTCGCCTGACGGCTCCGCTTGGCGCCCAACCAACCCTGTTAGGAGCCTGCGCCGTTCAACGGCGCAGGCTCCCGGGTGTCGACGAAGTCCCTGCAAACATCAATCCGCCGGAGATCCAGACTCATTCTACGCCGCCGGCCACGAGAGCGTACGCGACCCGCGCCCCCGAACGACAACCCGGGTTTCCCCCGGCATGCCGGCCGGGGAACGATCCCGGAGCCCGCTTTGCCGCCCCGCCGCCGATTCGGACCGGCAAGCATGCCGAGAACGCCCCCGCGACATGGGCAGCCTTGCCGCGGGACGGTCCGCCGAACCACCGGCGTCACCCGAGATCGTACTTCTTGGCATAGTAGCGGAAAGAGCGAAAGCTCATGCCGAGCAGCCCCGCCGCCCTGACCTTCACGCCGCCGGCCTGCCGGAGCGCCCGATCGAGGTAGTCGCGCTCGAGGCTCCGGACGTGATCCTCCAGAACGAAACCGGACTCCGGCAGCGGCTCCACCGGGTCAGGGCGCGCCCGCCCGGCGCCGTCGTCGGGCCCACCGTGGAACGGTGGTTCGTCCGCGGACATGCCCGCGCCGGGCGGGCGGGCGGCAGCCGCGGCGTCCAGCTCGCCGCCCGCCCGTGATCCGGGGGAACGGTCCGGACCCGGCGCGTCGTCGAGCTCCAGGCTCCGGGCCTGCAACCGGTCCGATTCCTCAAGAACGGCGGCCCGCTCGACGACGTTCTCGAGCTCGCCGACGTTTCCGGGCCAGGCGTGCGTCTCGAGGACCCGCTCGGCCGCGGGAGAGAGCCCCCGGAGGTCCCGTCCCGTCTCGCGGGCGAACCGGTCGACGAAGTGGCGGGCCAGCGGCACGACATCGCCGGGGCGCGCCGCGAGCGGCGGCACGTGGATAGCGAAGACGTTGACGCAGTAGAACAGGTCGCGCCGGAACGCGCCGTCCTCGACCATCCCCGCGAGGTTCCGGGTCGTCGCGACGACGAGGCGCGGCGCGGCGACCGCCCCTTCCCCGCCCCCGCGCGCGCGCCGGAACCGCCGCTCCTTCAGGAACCGCAGCAGCGCCGCCTGATCCGCCGCGCCCAGCTCTCCGACGTCGGGCAGATAGAGGGTCCCCGGCTCGGCCGCCGCGGCCCGCCCCGTCCGCCCCCCGCCACCGGCGTCGGAATCGCGGATCGCCGCCGGCAGCGCGCCGCCGCTCAGGGCGACGAACGGCAGGGCGGCACGGGGGGAACGTTGGTGAATCGCCCGCGCCACCAGCTCCTTGCCGACCCCGAGGCCGCCGGTGATCAACACCGTGGTGCCGGTGGGCGCGACCCGCGCGATCCGCTCCCGCACGGTCCGCAGTTGCGGGCTGTCGCCCACGATGTCGACCGCCCCCGTTCCCCGGGGGTCGGCACCGCGCGCGTCGCTGCTGGACATGTCGTCCTTGGTTTCCGCCCGACGGAAACGCCGGTTGCCGTGCGCGTCCAGGCGCCGTTCCACGGCGCAGACGTCTACACCGCCATCCGGCCGATGAGGTCGAAGATCGGCAGGTACATGGCGATCACGATTCCCCCGATCACGAGCCCCAGCAACGCGATCATGACGGGCTCGAGAAGCGTCAGCAACCCCGCCAACGTCGCGTCGACCTCCTCCTCGCAGAAGTCGGCGACGCGGGCGAGCATGGCGTCGAGGGCCCCGCTCGCCTCGCCCACGCCGATCATCTGGACCACCATGGGCGGGAACATCCCCGCCCGCCGCAACGGCGCGGACACGGTCTCGCCCCGCTCGATGGCGTCGCGGGCGACGAGGACCGTGTCCTCGATGACCGCGTTGCCGGCGGTCTTCGCGGTGATCTCGAGTCCCGCGAGAAGCGGTACTCCGGAGCCGAGCAGCGTGGCCAAGGTGCGGCAGAACCGGGCGACGGCGACCTTGCGCACGACGGCGCCCAGCACGGGGAGCCGCAGCAGCAGGGCGTCGACGGCCCGCCCTCCCCGCGGCGTGGCCCGAAACCAGCGGAAGCCGAACGCCAGGGCCGCCGCCGCGGGCACGATCAGGGGGAAGTACGCGGCGAGCGCGTCGCTCGCGGCGATGACCACCCGCGTCGGCAGCGGCAGGGCGGCCCCCAGCCCCGCGAACAGGTCGTCGAAGGTCGGCACGACCTTCCACAGGATGACCGCGACGACGACCGCGGCGATCGCCACGACCGCGATCGGGTAGGTCATCGCGGACCTGACCTGCGCCCGGAGCTTGACGCTCTTCTCGATGTGCGTCGCCAGCCGGGCGAGGATCGTGTCGAGGATGCCGCCCGCCTCCCCCGCCGCGACCATGTTCGTATAGAGGGGACCGAACATCCGCGGATGCTCCCGCATCGCGTCCGCGAGGCCCGATCCGCCTTCGACGGCCATGCGGGTCCGCAGAATGGCCTCTCGGAAGGGCCGGTGCGCCTCCTGGCGCCCCAGGGTGTCGAGGCACTCCACCAGGGGCATGCCGGCGTCGATCATCACCGAGAGCTGGCGCGTGAAGACGGCGAGGTTGCGGGCCGGCGGCGGTTTGCCCCCGCGCGGCTTTCCGCCCCGCGCCGCGCCGCCCGGCCACCGCGTTCCGCCCGGCCGCCGCGCCCCCGCGGCCCCGTGGCCCCCCGGGCGGCGCCCGGCGGCCGGCGCCGCCCTGCCCGCGGGGGCGGCGCGCCCGCGCCCGTCCCGACCGCCCCGCCCGGCGCGGCCCGCGGGGCGCCGGACGGGCGTCACTCGCCCGCACCCGCGCCGGAAGGACGCCCGAACCGGGATCCCCGCGCCCCGGCGCGCGAGATCAGCGTCCGGAGCTCGTCGGGCATCGACGACGCGGCCAGCGCGGTCTCCATCGAGATGCTCCCCCGTCCCACGAGCGACGCCAGCGACTGGTTCATCGTCTGCATGCCGTGCCGCCCCTGTCCCGACTGCATCGCGGAGTACAACTGGTGCACCTTGCGCTCGCGAATCAGGTTGCGGATGGCCGGCGTCGGGGTCAGCACCTCGGCCGCGACCACGCGTCCCCGGCCGTGCGCCGCGGGCAGCAGCGTCTGACAGACGACGCCCTCGATCAGCAGCGCGAGCTGTCCGCGCGCCTGCTCCTGACGGCCGGCGGGAAAGGTATCGATGAGACGGTTGATCGTTTGGTAGGCCGAGTTCGTGTGGGCCGTCGCGAACGTCAGGTGGCCCGTCTCGGCGACCCGCAGGGCGGCCTCGACGGTCTCGAAATCGCGGAGCTCGCCGATCAGCACGACGTCCGGATCTTGACGGAGGGCGGCGCGCAGGGCGGCCGAGAAGCTCGCCGTGTCGTGGTGGAGCTCGCGCTGATTGACGAGCGAGCGCTTGTGCGGGTGCACGTACTCGATCGGGTCTTCGATGGTCAGGATGTGCGCGCGCCGACCGGTGTTGATCCGGTCGATGAGGGCGGCCAGCGTGGTGCTCTTGCCGGACCCGGTCGGCCCCGTCACCAGCACGAGGCCGCGGGGGCGCTCGGCCCACGTCTCGACGACCGGCGGCAGCCCCAGCTCGCCGAGGCCGCGTATCGTCTCGGGCACGAGCCGGTAGACGGCCGCCACCGCGCCGCCCTGCCGGAAGACGTTGCAGCGGAACCGCGCCGCGACCCCGCCGACGCCGAACGAGCAGTCGAGCTCGCGCGTTTCCTCGAATCGCCGCTTCTGCGCGTCGCTCAACGCGCTGAATACGAGAGCGCGCGTGTCGTCGGGGCCCAGCCGCGGCAGGTCGAGGGTCCTGAGCTCGCCGTCCACGCGGACCTGCGGCGGCGAGCCCGCGGTGACGTGGAGGTCCGAGCCGTCGAGCTCGACCGTCGCTCTCAGCAGTTCTTCGAGTGTAGGCATGGCGACCGATACCTCGCCGTCTTCTTCGCGACCGGCTACTTCACCGTCTCCTTGAGGACCTCTTCGATGGTGGTGAGCCCCGCCGCGATCTTCCTCAGACCGCTGCCCCGCAATGTGACCATGCCGCCCTCGACGGCGTCACGCCGGAGGTCGGCGGCCGACGCGCCCCGCCGGACCCGGTCGCGGAACCGGTCGGTCGCCGCCATTACCTCGTAGAGCCCGATGCGCCCCCGGTAGCCGCGGCCGTTGCAGCGATCGCAGCCCGCGCCCCGGCGCGGCACGACGCGGGCCGCCTCGTCGGCCCCGAACCCGACCCCCCGGAGCAAGGGCACGGGGGCCGGTTCATCCTCGACGCACCCCGTACAGATTCGCCGCACCAGCCGCTGCGCGCAGACCAGGCTGACGGCGCCGGCCACCAGGTACGGCTCGATCCCCATGTTCACGAGCCGGTGGACGGTGCCCGCGGCGTCGTTGGTGTGCAGGGTCGAGAGCACGAGGTGGCCGGTCAGGGCCGCCTTGATCGCGATCTCCGCCGTCTCGAGATCGCGGATCTCGCCGACGAGAATCACGTTGGGGTCCTGGCGCAGGAACGAACGCAGGGCGGCGGCGAAGGTGAGCCCGGTGCTCTCGCGCACCTGCACCTGATTCACCCCCGCGAGGTTGAACTCGACCGGATCTTCGGCCGTCACGATGTTGACGGCCGGGGTGTTGAGCTGGGAAATGGCCGAGTACAGCGTGCTGGTCTTGCCGCTGCCGGTCGGCCCCGTCACGAGGACGAGCCCCCACGGGCGGCGAATCGCGTCTTCGAAACGGTTCAGCGACTCGGCCTCCAGACCCAGCTTGGTCATGTCCAGCATCAGCTTGCCGCGGTCGAGCAGCCGCAGCACGACCTTCTCGCCGTGGAGGGTCGGCAGGCAGGACACGCGGAAGTCGACCTCCTTCGCGCCGCCGTCCGCGTTCAGCCGCAGCTTGATGCGGCCGTCCTGGGGAAGCCGCCGCTCGGCGATGTCGAGCTTCGCCATCACCTTCAGGCGGGAGGTGATGGTGTCCCGGTACTTCAGCGGGGGCTCCATGATCCCGTAGAGCGCGCCGTCGATGCGGAACCGGATGCGGTACTGCTTCTCGTAGGGCTCGAAGTGAACGTCGCTCGCCCCCTTCTGAATCGCCGACGCCAGCACCACGTTGACGAGCCGAACGACCGGCGTCTCTCCGCTCTGCGTCTCCAGGGTGGTGACGTCGACCTCCTCCATCTCCTCGATCACTTCGACGCCGCCGCCGATCCCCGGAACCTCATCGAGGGCCTTGGCGGCGAGGGCGAGCTGGTTCTCCGCGACGGCCGGCGCGCCGCGGTCCGGCCGGGCACCGTAGTACCGCTCGATCGCGGCGGCGACGGCGGTCTGCGTGGCCACGACCGTATCCACGCGGCTTCCGGTCATGAACTCGATGTCGTCGACCGCGAAGACATTGGCCGGATCGGCGGTGGCGACGGCCAGGGCGGTCCCGGTCCGGGCCAGCGGCACCGTCTCGTACTTCCGGGCCGTCGCCGCCGGCAGGAGCCCGATGACGGCGGGGTCGATCTCGAACCGGCCGAGGTCGATGAAAGGAACACCATGCTGCCGGCTCAACCACGACGCGACCTCGGCGTCGCGGACGAAGCCCAGCTCGACGAGGTGGGAGCCCAACTTGCCGCCGGCCGACCGCTGGCGCTCCAGCGCTTCGTCCACCTGGACCGGGGTCACGCATCCGTCCTCGACGAGCAGTTCACCGATTCGAGCAGCCATGGCCTCCCGCGCGGCGCGGCCTGGGCGCGTCGCCCGGCCGACTGACAACCATTCTACGGAAAGTGACATTTAGTGTCAATTCCCGATTGGCCGTGGGCCTTCGATGGGGACGCAAATTGTCATACTGACAACGATTCCAGCGGAGGGGAACGGGCGCACGCGGGCAGCGACAGCGCCATGCGCGCGCCCGCGCGGCGCCGGCGACCGCCACGAAGGGGAACGGGGCGCACGCCGGGGGTGCGGCGGGGCGCCCCGCGGCCCGACCGGCGTCAGCCGACGATGACCGCCGCCGCGATCACCGTGGTCCACAGCCCCTGCTTGTCGCCCACCGCGGTCTGGGTGACGTTCTGGGTGCGGACGATCCGGTTCGACAGCCGGTACACTTCCTTCTTCTCGTCCCAGCTCTTGTCGGGGTCGAAGTCGAGGCCGAGGGTGGTGGCGAGCATCTCCGCCGCGAGCTCCTCGGCGTAGTCGCCGGCGGTCTCCTCGTTCTCGCCGAAGCTGTGGTGCTCGGACAGGTACCCGAACAGCCGTCGGTCGCGCGGAATCGCGACCCCGATGGTCGCGGCCACGAGCCGGTGGGGTTCGCGGGTGGCCGCCTCGGACATCACCACGAACGCGATCTGGCCGGGCTTCAGCTTCCGGACCCCGGTGGACCGCGGCAGGATGCGGCAGCCCGGGGGGAAGATGCTCGACACCCGCACGAGGTTGCAGGCGGCGATGTCGGCGGACCGGAGCGCCAGCTCGAACGAGGTCAGCTTCTCGCGGTGCTTGCCGACGCCCTTGGTGAAGAACAGCTCTTTGGGAACGAGTTCGATCACGTGGCTCTGCCGGGGAGGAGTCGCGGGCGACCAGGGGTGCCGACGGGGGAATCCGCCGCACGTTCGAAGCGCGATGTTCGACCGTAGTGCAACCGGCCGTACGCTGTCAAGGACGGGCGGCGCGCCGAACAGGGGCGTCCCACGCTGACCTCCGCCCGGCTGTCGTCCCCGCGGCGGCAAGCCGAACCGGGGATCGCCGGCCTCGCTGACCGCAGAAACACGGCTTCAGCGGCCCACCCCACGCGATGTCGCAGAGCGTGGGATAGTCCTGGCGCGCCGAACCGCGCGGGGAAGGCGGGCGGCGAGTGAACATTTCGTCCGCCCGGCGCGTATACCGTATGTCGGCCGGACCGTGGAAGGGCGCTCCGCGGGACGGACCCGCCGACGAGCGCCCGCGACGGAACCGGGGAGTACGGGGGTAGAATAGCGGGTTACGGTCGCCGCCCGAACCCGACCGACCTCGCAGGATTCCGAGCACCATGACCGAAGAGACCGACGCGCCGCGCCCCGACGGCGACTCCTCCCCGAGCCTCGCCGCGCGACTGTTCGGAGTGCTCCTGTCGCCGCGGGCCACGTTCGCCGCGATCGTGGACCGCCCGCGGCCGTTCGGCGCCCTGCTCGCCGTCTGTCTGTTGTCCGCCGCTCCCGCCGTCTGGCTCTCGAGCACCGAGTCGGGGAAGCAACTGCTCATCGAGCAGCAGGTCGGGGGCATGGAATCGTTCGGCATTACGGTGACGGACGAAATGTATGCGGAGATAGCACGCAGCATGGAGAACGCGGTGTACTTCGCCGGCGTAGGCACGCTGATCTCGCTGCCGATCATCATGTTCATCGTCGCCGGGCTCGTCTGGACCGCGTGCTACGTGATTCTGGGCACGCATGCGCCGTTCAAGGCGATGTACGCCGTCGTCACCCACGTCTGGGTCGTCGGCGTCGTCCAGCAGTGGTTCACCGCTCCACTCAACTACGCGCGCGGCGACATGAGCGTCCCCACCACGCTGACCGCGCTGCTGCCGATGCTCGAGGAGGGCGGCTTCGTCCACCGGACCCTGGGCCTCGTCGAACTGTTCATCGTGTGGCAACTGTTCCTGCTGGCGGTCGGCACCGGGGTTCTCTTCAAGCGGCGCACGGGCCCCATCGCGACCACGTTCTACTGCCTGTACGCGGTAATCGCGATCGCCGCCGGTTTCATCATGTCTCGCCTGGGAGGGTGATCCGTTGACCGCTTCCCGCAAGGCCGTTCTCATCGCCGCGATCGTGGTCCTCGGGGCCGCCGTCGTGTACATCAACCTGACGTTCGAGCGCGCCACCGGTCCCCAGGTGGAGGTGGAGGCGGTCGAGCGCCGCTACCTCGAGGCCGTCGTGTCCGCGCCGGGCACCATCGTGCCCCAGCTCACCGTCGACATCAGCGCTAACACCATGGGCCAGGTGACCCGGCTCGAGTTCGACGAGGGCGACCGCGTCGCGGTCGGCGACTTCCTCCTCGAGATCGATCCGGAGACCCTGCGGGCGGCCGTGGACCGGGGCGAGGCGGCGCTGCAGGCGTCGCGCTCGGCCCAGCGGCAGGCGGAGGTCACGGTGGAAACGGCGCGGGTCAACCTCGAGCTGGCGAGGGACAACCTGGAGCGACAGGAGCACTTGTGGGCGCTGCGGCTGGTCTCGCGCGAGGCCTACGAACAAGCGCTGAACGACGTCGCCCTCCGCGAGACCGAGCTGCAGGCACGGGAGGTGGAGGTCGCGACCCAGGCCCAGCGCATCCGCCAGGAGGAGGCCAACCTCGAGAGCGCGCGCTACGAGCTGACCAAGGTGACGATTACCTCGCCCATCTCCGGCGTCGTCACCCGGCGCAACATCGAGGAGGGCGAGACCGTCGTCGTCGGCACGATGAACAACCAGGGCACGGTGCTGGCCACCATCGCGGACCTGTCGGTGATCGAGGCCGAGGTGGAGGTCGACGAGACCGACATCCCCAGCGTCGAACTCGGGCAGTTCGCGACCGTGACCATCGACGCGTTCCCCGACGACGCGTTCTCGGGCGTTGTGACCGAGATCGGCAACAGCCCCATCAACCCTGTCGGCGCCGGCACCGCGGCCGGCGGCGCGGGCAGCCAGGCGACGACGTTCAAGGTCGTGGTGACCCTCGACGAGGCCATCCCCGGCGTGCGCCCCGGCTTCACGTGCACCGCCGACATCACCACCGCCATCCGGCCCGACTCGCTGGCGATCCCGATTCAGGCGTCCACCGTGCGCGAGGTGGTGCTGGACGCGAACGGGAACGTGGTGCCCACCGACACGGGACCGCGGGGCCGGAGCGTCGTCTCCGCCGCCGAGGCGGCGGACCTCGCGGCGGGAGAGATCGAGGAGGAGCTCGAGGGCGTCTTCGTGGCCCGACAGGGCCGCGCCGTGTTCCTGCCCGTCGACACCGGCATCGCCGGCGAGCGCTACTTCGAGGCGCTCTCCGGGGTGGCGGAAGGCGACCTCATCGTCACCGGGCCGTTCAGCGAGGTGCGCAACCTCGCCGACGGCGATTCCATCCGGGTGGTCGAGAGTGCGCCGCGCCGCTGACCTCACGGCCATCGCGCTACGCGCCATCTGGGCCAACAAGCTCAGGTCCACCCTCACGATTCTCGGGAACATCGTGGCGGTGGCGTCGATCATCGCGGTGGTGTCGCTGATTCAGGGCGTCAACGCGGAGGTCGGCAACGCCATCGTCTCGCAGTTCGGCCCGGACTCGTTCGTCATCGAGCGCACGCCGATGGTGATGACCGAGGCCGACATCGAGGCGACGAGGAACAACCCCCGCGTGTCGCTCGACGACGCCGAGGCCATTCGCCGTTTCGGCCCCAGCGTGGGGGCGGTCATGGCCCAGGCGGGGCGAAGCGGCGAGGTCCGCTACCGCGACCGGGTGCTCGAGAACGTGCGCATCCGGGGGGTGACCCGCGACTACGTCGAGTTTCCGACTTTCACGGCCGAGCGCGGGCGGCTCGTCAACCGCACCGAGGTCGACCGCAACCGCGGCGTCGCGCTGCTGGGGGCGGAGACCGCCGACCGGCTCTTCGACCAGCTCGACCCGATCGACCGCCGCATCAAGGTACAGGGCGTGAACTTCCGCGTCGTCGGGGTCAGCGAGCCGACCCTCGCGGCGTTCGGGCAGTCGCAGGACGAGTTCGTCATCATTCCGATGGGCCAGTTCCGCAAGCTGTTCGGGGCGCGCCCGTCGCTCACCCTGCGGGTCCGCTCGGACACCCCGGAGGAGTTCGACCGCGCCGTCGACGAGGCGACGGTGGCCCTGCGCATCGAGCGGCAGCTTCGCGCCACCGAGGAGAACGACTTCGGGCTGTTCACGTCGGGAGCGGTGCTGGGGCTCTACCAGCAGGCCACCACCGGCATCTTCGCGGTGCTCGTGGGCATCGTCAGCCTGTCGCTGGTGGTGGGGGGCATCGTCATCATGAACATCATGCTGATGGTGGTCTCCGAGCGCACGCGGGAGATCGGGCTGCGCAAGGCGCTGGGGGCGCGCCGCCGCGACCTCCTCTGGCAGATTCTCGCCGAGTCGGTGATCCTGTCCGTCGCCGGCGGCCTGATCGGGACCGCGTTCGGTTTCGGGGTGGCCATCGGCCTGAGCTCGATGACGCCGATCACCGCCGCCGTGCACCCGTGGTCGGTGGTGCTGGGCATCACGATGACGGCGGCGGTGGGGCTGTTCTTCGGGCTGTACCCCGCCTCGAGGGCGGCGGCGCTGGATCCCATCACGGCGCTGGGCCGCGCCTGATCCATGGTGAAGACCTTGCGCCGCACCGAGACCCGCGGGGGAGGCCGCGAGCTGCCGGGCCGCCCTCGGGCGAAGGACGCCCGGGCCTGACGGGGCGACACGAGGGAACCGACGAATCGATGGCCAAGCACTCCTACGGCGGCCTGTTCGGCGAGATCGTGACGATGGCGGTGGCCACGCTGCGTGATCAGAAGGCGCGGTCGGGGCTGACGATTCTCGGCGTGGTCATCGGCATCATGTCCATCGTCGGCAGCACGTCCCTGATCCGGGGGCTCGACCAGTCGCTGCGCGACACCATCGAGACGATGGGGCCGGACGTCATCATCCTGACGAAGTTCTCGGCCGTCAGCCTAGGCTCGGGCGAGGAGTTCATGGAGCTGATCCGCCGCCCGAACCTCACCACCGCGGACGCCGAGGCCATCGAGCGCCAAGCCGACTCGCTCGATTCCGTGGCCATCGTGCTCGGGCAGGGGGGTCCCCCCACCCAGGAGCGGGTCTACCACCGGTCGGATCGGACGAAGCCGATCATGATCATCGGCACCACGGCCGACTATCCGGACGTGCAGCCCGTGGACCTGGTGGAGGGCCGTTTCTTCACGCCGGGCGAGACCCGCCGGCGGACGCGGGTGGCGGTGCTGGGGCATACGCCGGCCCAGGCCCTCTTCCCGAACACCGATCCCATCGGCAAACGCGTCCGCATCGGGACCAGCCGCTATGCGGTGATCGGGGTGATCGGGGAGACGCCGAGCCCCGGCGGCTTCAACATGGGGCAGGACGACTTCGTCCTGGTTCCCCACAGCACCTATCAGAAGCAGTTCGGGATCAGGGCGCGGCGGGCGTTCGGGGGCGAGATGCGCTCGGTGGCGATCATGGCGTCCCCCCGCGAGGGCGTCGACCCCGAGGTCGCCATCCGGGACATCGAGCGCGTCATGCGCATCCGGCACGGGCTGCGCCTCGACGAGCCGAACGACTTCGAGTTCATCACCCAGGACGCGATGCTCGCGCTGTGGGACCAGATCAGCAGCGCCACCTTCCTGTCCCTGATCGTCATCTCCTCGATCGCGCTGATGGTCGGGGGCATCGGGGTAATGGCGATCATGACCATCTCGGTGACCGACCGCACCCGCGAGATCGGCACCCGCCGGGCCATCGGGGCCAAGCAGAAGGAGATTCTCTGGCAGTTCCTGCTCGAGGCCGCCTGCCTCACCGGCATCGGGGGCGTAATCGGCATCCTCCTCGGCAGCGGCATCGGCCTCGGCATCCACTGGGCGACGGGATTCCCGGTCTCGCTGCCGTGGTGGTCGTTCGCCCTCGGCCTGGGGTTCTCGTGCGGCGTCGGCATCGTCTTCGGCATGTACCCGGCCATCAAGGCCTCCAGCCTCGACCCCATCGAAGCCCTTCGCCACGAATAGCCGCTCCGTCCGCGGCCGAACCCGCCCGCGGACCGTGCCCGTCCGCGGACCGTGCCCGTCCAAGGCCGACCCAAGCAGCGCCGTCCGGGCCCGACGCGCGGGCGCGCGCCGAATGACCCGGCCATCCCGTCGGCGGCCGAACCGAACGGTGCCGTCTGGTTCCGACCGCGTCCCGACCCTCCCCGACCCTTGAGCGGGCGCGCGGACTGGCGTAGGATGTAAGTTTGCGCCGGCCGCGGACCGGGGACACGGCGGCCCGTGCCGCCCTTGGGCCGCGGCCCCGACGGACGCGTCTGCGGACCGGTCGCGGTGGGAGGATACCCGAGCCATGAAAGTGTACGATGCGGACCAGATCCGTAATGTCGCGTTGGTGGGACACAGCGGCGCCGGCAAGACCCAGCTCGCCTCGGCCCTCCTTTTCGACGCCGGCGCCGTGAACCGCCTCGGCGCCGTCGACGACGGCACCACCGTCACCGACTACGACGACGAGGAGATCGCGCGCAAGCACACGCTGTCGTCGAGCACCGCGTTCGCGGAGTGGAACAAGACCAAGATCAACGTCATCGACACGCCGGGCATGGCGAACTTCTTCAGCGACGCCTGCTGCGCCCTGCGGGTCGCCGACGCCGCCCTCGTGGTCGTCGACGCGGTGGCCGGCTCCGAGGTGCTGACCGAGAAGGTGTGGGCGGTCGCCGAGGAGCTGGGCCTCCCCTGCGTCGTCGTGCTCAACCGGCTCGACCGGGAACGGGCGAGCCTGTCCCGCTCGCTCGAGTCGCTGCACGAGGCCCTCGGCCGCACGGTCGTGCCCATCCAGCTTCCCATCGGCGAAGAGAAGGCGTTCCGCGGCGTCGTCGACCTCGTCGCCATGAAGGCGTTGACCTTCGATGCGGACGGCCGGACGGTGTCGGCCGGCGACGTGCCGCCGGAGCTGGCCGACGAGGCCGATACGGCGCGCGAGGCCCTGATCGAGCTCGTCGCGGAGGCCGACGACGCCCTGATGGAGCAGTTCTTCGAGGCGGGCACCCTGACCCAGGAGCAGTTGGAGGCGGGGCTCAAGACGGCCGCCGCCGGCCGCCACGTGTTCCCCCTGGTGTGCACGTCGGCCACCGCCAACATCGGCGTCCAGCCCCTGCTCGACGCGATCCTCGCGTACCTCCCCTCCCCGGCGCAGCGGACCCTGTCGGTGGTCGACGCGGAGGGTAATCCGGCGACCGCCGACGCGTCGGACGGCGCGAGCGCCCTGGTGTGGAAGACGGTGGCGGACCCGTTCGCGGGACGGATCACGATGTTCCGGGTGGCCGGCGGATCGATCGCGGCGGATTCCACCGTCCAGAACGTCAGCCGCGGCGTCGGCGAGCGGATGGGGGCCATCGCCCTCATGCAGGGCAAGACCCAGACCGGCGTCTCGGAGATCCGGGCGGGGGACCTCGGCGCCGTCGCCAAGCTGAAGGAGACCCGGACCGGGGACACGCTGGCGCCGAAGGACACGGCGTGGCGCTTTCCGCCGTTCCAGTTCACCGAGCCGGTGCTGTCCTACGCCATCGAGCCGAAGAGCCGCGGCGACGAGGAGAAGATCAGCACCGCCCTGCAGCGGCTGCAGGAGGAGGATCCGACCATCCGCTACGCCCGCGACGCCCAGACCTCGCAGCTCCTGCTGTCGGGGCAGGGGCAGTTGCACATCGAGGTCACGGTGGCCAAGCTCAAGCGCCGCTTCGGGGTCGAGGTCAACCTGAAGCTGCCGCGCATCCCGTACCGCGAGACCATCAAGGCGTCGACCGAGGCGCACGGGCGCCACAAGAAGCAGACCGGCGGGCACGGCCAGTTCGGCGACTGCAAGATCAAGGTCGCGCCGCTGCCGCGGGGCGAGGACTTCCAGTTCGTCGACGAGATCTTCGGGGGCGCCATTCCGCGCGGGTTCATCCCCGCCGTCGAGAAGGGCATCCAGGAGGCGAGGACGCGCGGCTATCTCGCGGGCTATCCGATGGTGGACTTCCAGGTCACCCTGTATGACGGGTCGTTCCACGCCGTCGACTCGAACGAGATGTCGTTCAAGATGGCGGGGCGGCTGGCGTTCCGCGACGCGATGTCGCGCGCGAAGCCCACGCTGCTCGAGCCGGTCATGAACGTCGAGGTGTACGCGCCCAGCGACTACGCCGGCGACCTCATGGGGGACCTGAACGGCCGCCGCGGGAAGATCGGGGGCATGGAGACGCGCGGGGCCTCGACCTCGATCAAGGCCGAGGTCCCGATGGCGGAGATGCTGACCTACGAGCAGCAGTTGACCTCGGCCACCGGCGGGCGCGGGTCGTACCACATGGAGTTCTCGCACTACGAAGAGGTGCCGGCGCACATCATTCAGAAGGTCATCGCGGAGGCGAAGGCGGAGCGCGGCGAGGACGACCAGGAGGGCTGAGGCCCCCGGCCGCGGCGTTCCGGTCGAAGTGCTTCGGCGGGGGGGGCGGCGCCCCGGCGGGGGCGTGCCCGCGCCGGCCGTCGCCGAGTCGTCGTTCTGGAGCGGGATGCCGAGGATCGGAACGCGGCGACTCCGACTCAGTCGTCCCCGGACTTCTCGGCACCCTGCCCGCGCCGCAGGCGGCTCGCGGCGGCGCGCAGGCGCCCCCCCATCCCCTTCTTCTTCGGGGCGGCGGCCTCCGCCGGGGCACCGTCGCCGGCATCCCGATCCTGACTGGGATCGTACTCGCTGCCCACGAGCTCTATCTGCGCAATCTCGGCCGAGTCCCCCTGGCGTCGGCCGAGATGCAGCACCCGCGTGTACCCGCCCGGGCGCTCGGCGAACCGCGGCGCGATCGTGCCGAACAGCTTGCCGGCGATCCGCTTGTCGGCGATGTCGCGCGCCACGAGCCGGCGCGCGTGCAGCGCGCGCGTGGTCTCGGCCCCGTCCGCGATGCCGCGCTTGGCCACCGTGATCAGGCGCTCGACGAACGGACGCAGCTCCTTCGCCTTGGCCAGGGTCGTGTCGATGCGCTCGTGCCGCAACAGCATCGTGGCCTGATTGCGCAAGGTGGCGAGTCGATGCTCGCTCACGCGACCCAGCTTCCGGTGGGCTACTCGATGACGCATGCTTCCGTTTCCTCTCGTCTCCAACCCGCCGGCGACGGGATCTCCGGCGCTGACCGTTAGCCTTCCGTCTCCGCGTCGGCCCCCGGCGGCTCGAAGCGCATGCCGAGGCCGAGCCCCATCTGCTGCAGTATCTCCTTGATCTCGTTGAGCGACTTGCGGCCGAAGTTCTTCGTGCGCAGCATCTCCGCCTCGGTCTTCTGCACGAGTTCGCGGATCGTCCGGATGTTGGCGTTCTTCAGGCAGTTGTAGGACCGGACCGAGAGCTCGAGCTCCTCGACGCTCTTGTCGAGATGCTCGTTGGCCGCCGGCGACAGCTCGTGGTCCGGCTCGGCCGGCGAGTCGCCCGACTCGTCGAGATTGATGAAGATGCTCAAGTGGTCGCGCACCAGCCTCGCACCCAGCGAGATCGCTTCCCGCGCCGTCACCGAGCCGTCCGTCCACACGTCGACGGTGAGCTTGTCGTAGTCGGTCGTCTGTCCGAGACGGGCCGCTTCCACGAGGTAGTTGACCTTGCGCACCGGGGAGTGGACGGAGTCGATCGGGATCCAGCCGATGCCCAGGTCCTCGTCGAAGTTCTTCTCCGCGGAAACGTACCCGCGCCCCTGCTTGACCCGCATCTCCATGTGCAACGAGCCGCCGTCGGCGACCGTCGCGACGTGGAGATCGGGGTCGAGAATCTCCACCGCGGCGTCGATCTCGAGGTCCGCCGCCTTGACCGCGCCGGGCTTGTCGGCCCGCAGGTAAAGCGTCTTCGTCTCGTCGCTGTGCAGCTTGATGGGGATCTGCTTCAGGTTCAGGATGATGTCGGTCGCGTCCTCCACGACGCCGGGAATGGGCGAGAACTCGTGAAGCACGTTGTCGATCTTGACACTGGTGACGGCGGCGCCCTCGATCGCGGACAAGAGCACCCGACGCAGCGCGTTGCCGATCGTGGTCCCGAAACCGCGCTCGAACGGCTGCGCGGAGAACCGGCCGAACCGATCGGTCAGGGTCTCCGCATCGAACTCCAGCCGTTTCGGTCGCTGGAAGCCTTTCCACAACATCAAGTCAGTCCTTTCCTTGGCCGGGACCGCTCTCTACTTGGAGTACAGCTCGACGATCAACTGCTCCTGCACCGGCAGGTTGATCTGCTCGCGCGTCGGCAGCGCGGCGACCCGCCCCGTCAGGGTGGAAGCGTCGAACTCCAGCCAGTCGGGGATTCCCCGCCCCTTGACCTCCTCCATGGCGTAGAGAATCGCCGGCTGCTTCGCGCTGCGCTGCCTGACGCTGACGGCGTCGCCGGCCTTCAGCGAGAGCGAAGGAATGTCGGCCCGCCGGCCGTTCACCCGCACGTGGCCGTGCCGGACGAGCTGCCGGGCCTGCGGTCGGGAGGTCGCCAGCCCGAGCCGGTAGACGACGTTGTCGAGCCGGCGCTCGAGCAACTGCAGCAGCGTCTCGCCGGTGATGCCCCGCTGCCGTTCGGCCGCCGCGAAGTACCGGCGGAACTGGTTCTCGAGCACGCCGTACGTGCGCTTCACCTTCTGCTTCTCGCGAAGCTGAGACCCGTAGCCCATGACCTTGCTGGGACGGCGGCGCCGCCCCTGCTGGCCGGGCGGGACGTTGCGCTTCTCGATGGCGCACTTCTCGGCGTAACACCGCTCGCCCTTCAGAAAGAGCTTCATGCCCTCGCGGCGGCAGAGCCGGCAGACGGGTCCTGCGTATCGTGCCATGCTGATTTCGCTCCTGGCCGATCGTCCGGCGTCGGCCCGCTTAAACGCGCCGCCGCTTCGGCGGGCGGCATCCGTTGTGGGGGATCGGCGTCACGTCGCGGATCGACTTCACGCTCAGCCCCGCCGAGGCCTGCAGCGCGCGGATGGCCGATTCGCGCCCGCCGCCCGGCCCCTTGACCCGCACGTCCACGGTGCGCATGCCGACCGCCTTGGCCCCGTGCCCGGCCCTGATCGCGGCCTGGGTGGCCGCGAACGGCGTGCCCTTCCGCGACCCGCGGAACCCGATGCCGCCGGCGCTCGACCACGCCACGACGTTGCCCTCGGTATCGGCGATCGTGATGATGGTGTTGTTGAACGACGCCTGGATGTGCACGATGCCGTGGTGCACGACCCGCTTGTCGCGCTTCTTCTTGAAGGTCTTCCTGCGCTTGGCCGGCCGCTTGCTCGGCGTCGGAACCGAGGCGTCGACCGTCTCCAGCTTAGCCATTCGCGAACAGTCCTTTCCCTTCCTAGCCCGGAGAGCGTCGCCTACGGCTCCGCTCGCCGCCCAACCAACCCAGCTAGGGGTCTGCGCCGTTCCGCGGCGCAGACCCCTAGCTGGTCCGCTTCTTCGCCACCGCGCCCCGGCGCGGCCCCTTCCGGGTCCGGGCGTTGGTCTGCGTCCGCTGGCCGCGCACCGGCAGGTTGCGGCGGTGGCGCATCCCGCGGAAGGACCCCACCTCCATCAAGCGCTTGATGTTCAGGGTGATCTCCTTCCGGAGATCGCCCTCGACCCGGCCCTGCTCTTCGATGACCCGGCTGATCTTGCGGACGTCATCCTCGGAGAGGTCCTTGATCCGGATGTCGGGATCGACGCCGGCCTCCTTCAGGATCAGCCCGGAACGATGGTCGCCGATGCCGAAGATGTACGTCAGCCCGGTTTCGATGCGCTTGGTCCGTGGAAGATCGACGCCCGCAATTCGAGCCATGGTCCGGCCTCACCCCTGTCGCTGCTTGTGCTTCGGATTCGAGCAGAGCACGCGCACCACGCCCGCGCGGCGCACGATCTTGCACTTGTCGCAAACCCGCTTCACCGATGCTCGTACCTTCATGCCACGCCCCTCGAACCGGCCCGGGCCCGCGCCCGCCGGCATGCCGGAAGCCGGAGTCGCGACGCCGACGCGGCGCGCGCTCCGTCACCGGAACGTCGTCAGTGGACCGATGCCGGCCCCATCGTCGCCGCCGGACCCGGCGCCGGGCCGTCGGCGTCGTCCGCCGCGCCCCGCGCGCCGCCCGCCCGCGTCAACACCTCCGCGCCGCCCTCGGTAATCGCCACCGTGTGCTCGAAGTGCGCCGCGAGGCTGCCGTCGCGGGTCACCGCCGTCCACCCGTCGCCGAGCACCCTGACCGCCGGCCGCCCCAGGGTGACCATGGGTTCGATGGCGAGCACCATCCCCGTATCGAGCCTCGGCCCCTGACCGGGCTCGCCGTAGTTCGGAATCTGGGGCTCTTCGTGCAGCGCGACCCCGATGCCGTGGCCGACGAACTCCCGGACGACCGAGTAACCGTGCGCCTCCACGTGCCGCTGCACGTGGTGTCCGATGTCGGAGACGTATCCGCCCACGCGGACCTGCGCGATGCCGAGCTCCAGCGCCTCGCGGGTGACGCGGAGCAGCTCGGTGACGTGGCCCGGGACGCCGCCGACGGGCACGGTGATCGCCGAATCGCCGTAGTAGCCGTCGAGCACCGCCCCCATGTCGAGCGACACGATGTCGCCGGCGACGAGCGGGGCCCGCGACGGAATGCCGTGCACCACCGCCTCGTTCACCGAGGCGCACAGGGTCGCCGGATAGCCCTGATAGCCCTTGAACGCGGGCACCGCGCCGGCCGCGCGGATCCGCCGCTCCGCCACCGTATCGAGCTCGAGGGTGGAGACGCCGGGGGCCACCCGGCGGCCGAGCTCCGCGAGCACGTCCGCGACCAGGGCGTTCGCCCGGCGCATGCGCTCGATCTGGGCCGGCGACTTGCGGACGATCATGCGTCCGCCTCCCGCGCCGCCGCCCGCGCCGCGAGCACCGCCTCGACGGCGCCGGCCAGCGCCGCCCCGACCTCGGCCGGGCTCCGGTCCCCGTCGACGGCGCGGAACGAGGGACGTTCCGAGTAGTAGTCGACGAGGGGCCGGGTCGCGTCGGCGTAGACCCGCAACCGCTCGCGCACGACCGACTCGGTGTCGTCGCTCCGCTGCAGCAGCTCGCCCCCGCAACGGTCGCAGCGCGGCCCCGGCGACAGGTCGACGCTGGTCGCCCGTCCGCACCCCCCGCAGACCCGCCGCCGCGCGAGCCGGGCCACCAGCGCGTCGTCGGGCACCGCGATGTCGATGACGATCAGCGGCGGGCGGCCGGCCATGATCCCGTCGAGGGCCGCGGCCTGGGCGACGGTGCGGGGGAAGCCGTCGAGCACGAACCCGGCCGCGACGTCGGGGCGGGCGAGGCGGTCGCGCACGATGGCGATCATCAGCTCGTCGTCGACTAGGCCCCCCGCGTCCATCGTCGCCTTGGCCCGGCGGCCGAGCTCGGAGCCGGACTTGACGGCGTCCCGCAGGATGTCTCCCGTCGATATCTGCGGTATCCCCCGCCGGCGGGCGAACTCGACGCCCTGCGTGCCCTTGCCGGCGCCGGGCGGACCCAGCACGACGAGGTTGATCGCGGAACCCATGGAGACGGTCACCCTAGCCGCGACGCCCCCGGATGCGGGTCTTGCGCATGAACCCGTCGTAGTGCCGCATGATCAACTGCGACTCGACCTGCTGCACCGTGTCCATGGACACCCCCACGATGATCAGCAGCGAGGTGCCCCCGAAGTAGAACGTGACGTTGAGCCCGTCGGTGATCCACCTCGGCGTGACCGCGTCGAGGGAGTCGCCGATGAACGGGATGGCCGCGACCCGGAAGCCGACGATCATCAAGTCGGGCAGTACCGCGACGATCGCCAGGTAGATGGCCCCCACCAGCGTGATGCGGGTCAGGATGGTGTCGATGTACTCGGCGGTGCGCTTCCCCGGCCGGATGCCCGGCACGAACCCGCCGTACTTGCGCATGTTCTCGGCGACGTCGTCGGGATTGAAGATGATGGCCGTATAGAAGTAGGCGAAGAAGATGATGCCCCCCATGTAGAGCAGGTAGTAGAGGGGCATGCCGTTCGCCAAGTTCTCGGTGATGCCCTGCGCCCACGCGGTCTCGGGCATCGCGGACGTGATGGTCGCCGGGAACGCGAGCAGCGACGAGGCGAAGATGACGGGGATGACCCCGCCGGTGTTCACCTTCAGCGGAATGTGGGTGCTCGTGCCGCCGTACATCCGCCGCCCCACGACCCGCTTCGCGTACTGCACGGTGACCCGGCGCTGGCCGCGCTCGATGAACACGACGGCGCCGATGACCAGGATCATCAGGATGCTCAGGATCAGCAGGCGGAACAGGCCCATCTGGCCGGTGCGCAACTGGTCGAGCGTGTTCAGCACCGCCGCCGGCAGGTTGACGACGATGCCGGCGAAGATGATCAGCGACATGCCGTTGCCGATGCCGCGCTCGGTGACCTGCTCGCCCAGCCACATGATGAAGCAGGTGCCGGTGGTGAGGGTCAGGACCACGAGGAGGCGGAACCCCCAGCCGGGCTCGTAGACGAGGGGCAGGCCGCCGGCGATGTTGGTCTGGCTCTCGAGCCAGAAGGCGATGGCGAACGCCTGCACCATGCACAGGAGCAGCGTGCCGTAGCGGGTGTACTGGGTGATCTTCCGCCGCCCGAGCTCCCCTTCCTTCGACAGCCGCTCGAGATACGGCCAGACGACGGTCAGGAGCTGCAGGATGATCGACGCGCTGATGTAGGGCATGATGCCCAGCGCGAAGATGGTGACCTGCGCGAGGTTGCCGCCCGAGAACATGTTGTAGAGCCCGAACATGGTCCCGGCCGCCTGCTCGGCGAGAATCGCGAGCGCGTCGGTGTTCACGCCGGGGGTCGGGATGACGCTGCCGAGGCGGTAGACCGCGAGAATGGACAGCGTGAACAGCACCCGGGTGCGCAGGTCCGAGATGGCGAAGACGTTCCGCAGGCTGTCAAGCATCAATGCGCCCCTTGCCGGTCGGGCTTCCGTCCGCGCCGGCCCTCACCCCGTCACGACCTCCGTCCGCCCGCCGACCGCGGCGATCAGCTCGGCCGCCTTCCGGCTGAACTTGTGCGCCTTGACCGTCAACGGCACGCCCACGCCCCCCCGCGCCAATATCTTGACGAGCTTGGCGTTCGACCGCACGAGCCCCCGCTCGCGCAGCAGGTCGGGCGTCACCTCGGCGCCCGCCTCGAACCGCTCGGCGAGGGCGTCGAGGTTGACGACGGCGTACTCCACCCGGAACGGATTGAAGAAGCCCCGCTTCGGCACGCGGCGGTGCAGGGGCATCTGGCCCCCCTCGAAGCCGCGCTTCCGGCGGTATCCAGACCGGGACTTCTGCCCCTTGTGCCCCCGCCCCGACGTGACCCCGGTGCCGGAGCCGTAGCCCCGGCCCACCCGCTTCTTCGCGCGTTTGGCGCCGGGGGGCGGTTTCAGATCGTTCAAGCCCATCGTCAGTCCTCGCCCCCGGCCACCCGGACCAGGTGCCGAACCTTCCGGATCATGCCGCGGATGGACGGCAGGTCCTGCAGCTCGACGGTGTGGTTCAACCGGCGCAGCCCCAGCCCCCGCACCACCTTCGCCTGGCGCCGGTCGAAGCCGATCGTGCTCCGCACCAGCGTCACGCGGATCCGCCCGGCGTCGGCCGCCGTCGTATTGGTCATACCGCCGTCAGCTCCTCGAGATCGACGCCGCGCAGCCGCGCCACGGAGATCGGATCCTTCAACTCCATCAGTCCCGTGAACGTGGCCCGCACGACGTTGTGGGGATTCTGCGTCCCCAGGGACTTGGTCAGGATGTTCTGCACGCCGGCCGATTCCAGGACCGCGCGCACCGCGCCGCCGGCGATGATGCCGGTGCCCTCGGGGGCCGGCTTCAGCAGCACGCGGCCCGCCCCGAAGCGCCCGACCACCCGGTGGGGTATCGTCGTGCCGTCGAGGGGCACCCGGAGAAGCGCCTTCTTGGCCGCTTCGATGCCCTTCTTGATGGCCGACGGCACCTCCTTCGCCTTCCCGACCCCGAACCCCACGACGCCGTGGCCGTCGCCCACGACCACCAGGGCGCTGAAGCTCAGGTTCTTGCCGCCCTTGACCACCTTCGTGACGCGGTTGATCGAGACGACCGTGTCCTTGAGGTCGAAATCGTTGGGGTCGATCTTGGCTCGCGTATGGTTCATGACTGTTTCCGGCAACCCTCGCTAGAGCTGCAGACCGGCCTCCCGCGCCGCGTCCGCCACCTTGCGGACGCGGCCGTGGTACAGGAACCCGCCCCGGTCGAACACCACGCTGCGGATGCCCTTCTCGAGCGTCCGCTCCGCGATCAGCCGTCCGACCACCCGCGCGCCGGCCACGTTACCGCCCGAGGCCCCGTCGGCGAAGCCCGCCCTGACCGCCGGCTCGGCGCTCGACGCCGACGCCAGCGTGGCGCCGACGGAGTCGTCGATGACCTGGACGGCGATGTGCCCCAGGCTCCGGAAGACCGACAGCCTCGGCCGCTCCGCCGTGCCTCTGATCTTCTTGCGCTGACGCAGCGCGATCCGGCGTCGCCGGTCCTTCTTCGTCTTGACCTTCATGACACGCCCGCCCCCCGCAGATCAGGCCCCCGTCTTGCCGACCTTCTTCTTGAGCACCTCGCCGGTGTACCGAATGCCCTTCTGCTTGTACGGATCCGGCTTGCGGAGGCTCCGGATGTCCGCCGCGACCTGCCCCACCGCTTGGCGGTCCACGCCCGACACCACGAGATGGGTCTGGTTCTCCACCGCCACCGAGACCCCGTCGGGCACTTCGAACACCACCGGGTGCGAGTAGCCCAGCGCCAACGTGAGGCGCTGGCCGGCCACGTCGGCCCGATAGCCGATGCCGACGATGTCCAGCTCCTTCTTGAACCCCGTCGACACGCCGGTGACGGCGTTCGCGACGAGACTGCGCCCGAGGCCGTGGAACTTCGCCAGGGCTCGGTCGTCCCGCTCGGGACGCGCGCGCAGCACCCCGTCCTCCGTCTCGATCACGATCCCCGGCGGCAGCGGCTGCCGCAGGGTCCCCTTCGGCCCCTTGGCCTCCACCGCGTCCGGGGTGACCTGCACGGTGACGCCGGCGGGGATCGGGATCGGTCTCTTGCCCACTCGCGACATCTCGTCACTCCACCGTCCGGATCACCAGACGTTGCACAACACTTCGCCGCCCACGCCCATCTTCACCGCCTCGCGCCCGGTCATGACCCCGCGCGAGGTGGTGAGGATGGCGGTGCCGAGGCCGGCGAGAACCGGGGGCACGTTGTCCCGGCCGCAGTACACGCGCCGGCCGGGCCGGCTGACGCGCTGGATGCCGGAGATGACGTTCTCGCCGCGCGACCCGTACTTCAACTGGATCCGAATCATCGGACGCGCCTGCTGCCCCCGCTCGACGACGACCTCCACCATCCGGTACGACTGGATGTACCCCTCGCTCTGCAGAATCCTCGCGATCTCCGTCTTGAGCCGCGACGCCGGGACGTCCACCCGCCGCCGGCGCGCGGCGGTCCCGTTGCGGATTCTCGTCAACATATCGGCGATCGGATCAGTCATGTCTCTCTTGTCTTCTCACCAACTGCTCTTGGTCACCCCTGCGATGTCGCCCTCGAGGGCGAGCCGCCGGAAGCACAGGCGGCACAGCGCGAACTTCCGGATGAACCCCCGCGGCCGCCCGCAGAGGCGGCATCGGTTGCGCAGCCGCACCTTGAACTTCGGCGGCTTGTCCTCCCTGACCATCTTCGCAATCGTCGCCATCGAGCTACCTCTAGTTGGTCCGGAACGGCATCCCCATGAGCTGCAGCAGCCGCCGCCCCTCTTCGTCGGTCTTCGCGGTGGTCACCACGGAGATGTTCATCCCCCGCGACTTGTCGACCTTCATGTAGTCGATCTCGATGAACATCAACTGATCGGGAAGCCCCAGCGTGTAGTTGCCGCGTCCGTCGAACCCCTTGGGGGACACGCCCCGGAAGTCCCTGACGCGGGGCAGCGCGATGGAGATCAGCCGGTCGAGAAACTCGTACATGCGGTCCCGGCGCAGGGTGACCACCGCACCGATCGGCATGCCCTGCCGGAGCTTGAACTGGGCTACCGACTTCCGGGCCCGCGTCGTCAGCGGCTTCTGGCCGGTGATGCGGGTCAGGTCGTCGCTACCGGCGTCGATCAGCTTCACGTTCTGCGTGGCCTCGCCGAGGCCCATGTTCACGACGATCCGCTGGATCTTGGGCACCGCCATGACGTTGGCGTACCCGAACTCCTTGGTGAGCGCGGGAACCACGGTTTCGTGATAGCGCGTCCTCAGTCGACTCATCATCGATCCACGACCCCGTCGCACTTCCGGCAAATCCGAACCTTGCGGCCGTCGCCGAGCAGGCGCCGGCCGATCCGCGTCGGCGCGCCGCACTCCGGACAGACGAGCTGCACGTTCGACGCGTGCAACGCCGCCTCGCGCTCCACGATGCCCCCCTTGACGTTCTGCCTCGGGTTCGGGCGGGTATGGCGCTTGACGATGTTCACGCCCTCGACGATCAGCCGGTTCTTGGCCGGCACCAACTGCAGGACGCGCCCGCGCTTCCCCCGGTCCTTGCCGGTGATGACGACCACGTTGTCGTTCTTCCGGATGGGGGTCTGTAGTCTCGACATGGCTCATACGCCCGCCGCGGCGGGGCGGCCCGGCCGCCCGCCTGCCGGCTTCAGAGTACTTCCGGGGCCAGAGAGATGATCCTCATGAACTTGCGTTCCCGAAGCTCGCGCGCCACCGGCCCGAAGACCCGCGTCCCGATCGGTTCGCCCTGTTCGTTGACGAGGACCGCCGCGTTGCGGTCGAAGCGGATGTAGCTGCCGTCGCGCCGGCGGTGCTCCTTCGCCGTCCGCACGATGACGGCCCGGACGACCTGGCCCTTCTTGACCGCGGAACGCGGGGCCGCTTCCTTCACCGACGCCGTCACGAGGTCGCCCAGCTTCGCGAAGCGACCGGTCGACCCGCCGACCGGGTTGATGACCGCGATCTTCCGGGCCCCGGAGTTGTCCGCGACCTCGAGGATCGTTTGCATCTGGATCATGGCTCTGCTCGCTCTGCCGGGAAACGGGCGCGCCCGCTAGACGGCCCTCGCCCGTTCGACGATCCGCACGACGGCCCACCGCTTGCGGCGGCTCAGGGGCCGGGTCTCCACGATGGCGACGACGTCGCCCGCCTTCGCGTAGTTGCCGGGATCGTGCGCCATGAACTTCGACGTGCGGCGCTGGATCTTGCCGTACAGGCCGTGGCGCACGCGGCGCTCGACGGCCACGACGACGCTCTTGTCCATCCTGTCGCTGACCACGACGCCCTGGATTTCTGCCTTAGTCCCCATCCGCTGCTTCTTTCGCTTCGCTGGCCGGCGCTTCGATGCCGAGCGCGTAGCCGCGCAGGAGCGTCTTGACCCGGGCGAGGTCCTGCCGGGTCCGACGCAGCTTGTTGGCCGCCTCCTGCTGCCCCATCGACTTCTGGAGCCGCAGGCGGAACAGCTCCTCGGCCAGCTCGCGTTCGCGCTGCTCGAGGTCCGACACGCCGAGCTCGCGCAGTTCCGTAATCGACGTCATGATTCTTCGGCCCCGAACCGCGTGGCGAACCTGGTGTGGATGGGCAGCTTGGCGGCGGCGAGGCGCATCGCCTTCCGCGCCACCTCCGCCTCGACCCCTTCCATCTCGAAGAGGATGCGGCCCGACTTCACCACCGCGACCCACTGCTCGGGCGCGCCCTTGCCCTTGCCCATCCGGGTCTCCTGGGGCTTCTTGGTGATCGGCTTGTCCGGAAACACCCGAATCCAGATCTTCCCGCCGCGCTTGATCGACCGCGTCATCGCCACCCGCGCCGCCTCGATCTGGCGGTCTGTCAGCCAGCACGGCTCCATGGCCCGCAGGCCGTAGTCGCCGAACGACACCGCCGAGCCCCGCCACGCCTTGCCGGTCATCCGGCCGCGGTGCTGCTTCCGGTGCTTGACCTTCTTCGGCATCAACATGACTGCTACCTCGCAGGCGCCGCGCGCCTCTGTCTACGCGCGGGCTCTACGCCCGGGCTCCGCGGCGCGGCACCCGGTACTCCTCGTCGCGGGCCAGCCGCGGCTCGTGACGGTCGCCCTTGTACAGCCACACCTTCACGCCGATCTGGCCGTAGGTGGTGTTGGCCTCGGCGAATCCGTAGTCGATGTCCGCCCGCAGCGTCTGCAGCGGCAACTGCCCGTGCAGGTACCATTCGGTGCGCGCGATCTCCGCCCCGTTCAGGCGCCCCCCCACCCGCACCTTGATGCCGCGGGCCCCGAAGCGCAGGGCCGACTCGACCGCCTTGCGCATCGCGCGGCGGAAGGCGACGCGCTTCTCCAACTGCAGGCCCACCGACTCGCTGATCAACTGCGCGTCGAGCTCGGGCTTCTGAATCTCCTGGATGTTGATGAAGACCTCGCGCTTGGTCCGCCGCTGGATCTCGGTCTTGAGCTTGTCGACCTCGGTGCCCTTGCGTCCGATGATGATGCCCGGCCGCGACGTGCAGATGTCGATCTTCAGCTTGTTGGCGGCCCGCTCGATCTCGATCTTGGACACGCCGGCGTGCTTGAAGCGCTTCTTCAGATCGGACCGGAGGGAGAGGTCCTCGTGCAGGAGCTTGGCGTAGTCGCGGTCCGCGTACCAGCGCGACCGCCACGTCTTGTTGAACCCCAGCCTGAACCCGTACGGGTGAACCTTCTGCCCCATCTCGTCAACCTCTGGCCGCGCGACCCCTGCCGTCGCGTCGGACGGTTTCGCCGACGCGGGCTCCCGCGGCGCCGCCTGCCGCCCGACCAACCCCCGCCGCGCCCCCCGCTCAGTCGCTCGATCCCTTCGCCGGCCGCCGCGACGGCCGTTTCTTCGCCCCCCGTCGGGAGGAACGCGCGGCGCCTTCCGGCCGCTCCACGACGCGCACCGTCAGGTGCGCGGTCCGCTTGACGATGCGGAAAGCGCGGCCCATCGGCGCGGGGCGGATGCGCTTCATCGACGGCCCCTGGTCGGCGTAGCATTCCGACACGACCATGCGGTCGATGTCGCCGGCCGAGCCCTCCTTCTGCTCCGCGTTCGCCACCGCCGAACGGAGCACCTTGGCGATGTGGCCGGCGACGCGCTTCTGCGAGAAACGCAGGGTGGCCAGCGCCCGGTCCACGCTCTGACCGCGGATCAGGTCCATGACGAGCTTGGCCTTCTGGGCCGAGGTCCGGACATAACGCGCCGTGGCACGCCCTTCGATCATCGTCATTTGCCCTTGCCGACGGAGGCGGCCTTGTCGCGCTTGCTCGTGTGCCCCCGGAACAACCGGGTCGGCGAGAACTCGCCCAGCTTGTGCCCGACCATGTTCTCGGTCAGGTACACCGGAATGAACTTCTTGCCGTTGTGCACCGCGATGGTGTGGCCGACCATCTCGGGGATGACCGTCGACCGCCGGGACCAGGTCTTGATGACCCGGCGGTCCCCGCTGTTGTTCATGCGCTCGACCTTCTCGAGCAGCGGTATGTCGACGAACGGTCCCTTCTTCAGCGATCGACTCATTGACGCCTCGTCACTTCCGCCGCCGGCGCTGGACGATGAACTTGTCCGACGGCTTCCGGCTGCGGGTCTTGTACCCCTTGGTCGGGACGCCCCACGGCGACACCGGGTGGCGCCCGCCCGCGGCCTTGCCCTCGCCGCCGCCGAGGGGGTGGTCGACCGGGTTCATCGCCACCCCCCGCACGTTGGGCCGGCGCCCGAGCCAGCGCTTCCGGCCCGCCTTGCCCAGCGACACGTTCTCATGGTCCACGTTGCCGACCTGGCCGACGGTGGCCACGCACTCCCTCAGAATCCGCCGGACCTCGCCCGACGGCATCCGCACCGACACGTAGTCGCCCTCCTTGGCGACGAGTTGGACGCTCGCCCCCGCGCTGCGGGCAATCTGGCCGCCCTTGCCGGGCCTGAGCTCCACGTTGTGAAGCTGCGTGCCCAGGGGGATGTTCTTGAGGGGCAGGGTGTTGCCGGGAAGGATGTCGGCGCGCTCGCCCGCGACGACGGTGTCGTTCACGGCGACGCCGGCGGGGTGGAGGATATAGCGCTTCTCGCCGTCGGCGTAGGTCACCAGCGCGATGCGCGCAGACCGGTTGGGGTCGTACTCGACGGTCGTCACCCGCCCCGGCACGTCGCGCTTGTCCCGCTTGAAGTCGATGATGCGGTAGGTGCGCTTGTGCCCGCCGCCGCGCTGCCAGATGGTGACGCGGCCCTTGTTGTTCCGGCCGCCCGACTTCGGCAACGGCTCGGTCAGCGGCTTGTACGGCTTCGTCGCGGTGATCTCGTCGAACGTCTGCACCGTCTGGAACCGCCGACCCGCCGACGTCGGTTTGTACTTTCGGATAGCCATCGTCTAGGCGCCCTCCAGGAACTCGGGCACGCTCTCGCCGTCGCGCAGCCGCACGTAGGCCTTCTTCCAGTCGGGACGCTGGCCGGAGAACCGCCCCTGCCGCTTGATCTTGCCGTGGTTGATCGACGTGCGCACGCTGGCGACCTTCGCCCCCAGCAGCCGCTCGACCGCCTGCTTGACCTCGACCTTCGTCGCGCGCATCGCCACTTCGAGGACGATCGTCCCCGTGTCCTCGCGCTGGATGGTGGTCTTCTCGGTGACGAGGGCCCGCCGAATGACCTCGGTCTCTCTCATGATCCCAGCACCTGCGTGATCCGCTCGACCGCGGCGCGCGTCATCACCACCCGGCGGGCGTCTACGACGTCCCTCGCGCCGAGCTGACGGGTCGCGACGAGGCGGACGCCGCCGATGTTGCGCACCGCCAGCGCCAGATTGGCGTCGGGCCTCACGTCGACGAGCAGCGCCTTCGATGCCGCGTCGAGTCGGTCCAGCAGCTCGACCGCCCGACGCGTGCGCGGCTCGTCGACGGCGAGCTGATCCACGACGAGGACGCCGCCGTCCCCGAACTTCTCCGTCAGCGCGGCCCGCAGCGCGCCCCGCACGACCTTCTTCGGCAGGCGGTACGCATAGTTCCGGGGCTGGGGCCCGAACACCGCGCCGCCGGTACGCCAGAGCGGATTGCGGCTCTCGCCGACCCGGGCGCGGCCGGTGCCCTTCTGGCGCCACGGCTTCTTCCCGGTGCCGCTGACCTGCCCCCGCGTCTTCGTCGCGTGGGTGCCGCGGCGTTCACCGGCCGACTGGTGCACCACCGACTCCCAGATGACGTCCCGGTTCGGCCGGCCGCCGAAGACGGCGTCGCTGACCTCGACCGCCCCGATCTTCTCGTTCCGCAAGTCGACGACATCCAGTGTCATGACCGCAACCCAGCCCGTTCAATCGTCAATCTTCTCCGCGGGAGTCTCGCGCCAGCGAAACTCCACGCGACCACAAGGTCGCCCGCGACCCGCAAGGTCGCGCCGCTACTTGCGCTTCTTCGCGGGCGCTTCGGCCGCCGGCGCGCGTGCCGGCTTGGCGGCGACGGCCTTCCTGATCATGACGACCCCGCCCGGCGCGCCCGGAACCGCCCCCTTGACCACCAGCACGTGCTGGTCCGCGTCCACCCGCAGGACTTCCAGGTTCCGAACCGTGACCCGGTCGCCGCCCATCCGCCCGGGTCCCCGCATGCCCTTGATGACGCGGGACGGATACGACGACGCCCCGATGGACCCCGGCGCGCGGTGGAACATGGAGCCGTGCGTCGCGCGCCCGCCGCCGAAGCCGTGGCGCTTCATGACCCCCTGGAACCCCTTGCCCCGGCTGACCCCCACGACGTCCACGCGGTCGCCGCCGGCGAAGACCGACGCCGCCACCCGGTCGCCCTCCGCCGGTCCGTCGCCGTCCACGCCGACCTCCCGCCGAATCCGGGTCGGCGGCACGTTGGCCTTCTTGTGGTGCCCGGCGGTGGGCCGGTTCGCGTGGACCGGCGCGTCCTCGACGAGCCCGATCTGCGCCGCGGCGTAGCCGTCGCGCTCGACCGTCTTGCGCTGCACGACGACGCAGGGGCCGGCCTTGATGACCGTCGCCGGCATGATCGCGCCGTCGTCGCCGAACAACTGGGTCATCCCGATCTTCCGCCCGAGGATTCCGGTCACCATGATCGTCTGCGCCCGTGCTGGGGATCCCTATCCGTTGCTGTCCTTCCCGAACGCCTTGATCTCCACGTCGACCCCGGCCGGGAGGTCGAGCTTCATCAACGCGTCGACGGTCTGCGACGTGGGCTCGAAGATGTCGATCAGCCGCTTGTGGGTGCGGATCTCGAACTGCTCGCGCGACTTCTTGTCGACGTGGGGCGACCGCAGCACCGTCCACTTGTTCAGGTCCGTCGGCAGCGGTATCGGTCCGGCGAGGCGCGCCCCCGTGCGCCGGGCGGTGTCGGCGATCTCGTGCGTCGACTGATCGAGCACCCGGTGGTCGTAGGCTTTCAGGCGTATCCGAATCTTGTCGCTGAACATGGCTTCCTGCCGGGCCGCATCCGGGCGGCGCGTCTACTCGGGCCGCGCCGTCATGCGGCGCGGACGCCTACTCGACGATCTCGGTGATCGCCCCCGACCCCACCGTGCGGCCGCCCTCACGGATCGCGAACCGCAGGCCCTTCTCCAGCGCCACCGGCGTGATCAGCTCCACCGCCATCGCCACGTTGTCCCCGGGCATCACCATCTCCACCCCGTCCGGCAGCGTCGCAACACCCGTCACGTCCGTCGTCCGAAGGTAGAACTGAGGACGGTACCCGTTGAAGAACGGCGTGTGACGGCCACCCTCGTCCTTCGTCAGCACGTACACCTCGCCCTTGAACTTCGTGTGAGGCGTGATCGACTTCGGCTTCGCCAGCACCTGCCCGCGCTCAACCTCGTCCTTCTCCAGGCCCCGGAGCAAAACCCCGATGTTGTCCCCCGCGACACCCTCGTCCAGCAGCTTCCGGAACATCTCAACCCCGGTCACCACCTTCTTCTGCGTCTCCTGGAACCCCACAATCTCGATCTCGTCGCTCACCTTCACCACGCCCCGGTCCACCCGCCCCGTCACCACCGTCCCACGACCCGAGATCGAGAACACGTCCTCGATCGGCATCAGGAACGGCTTGTCAACGTCCCGCACCGGCAGCGGAACGTAGTCGTCCACCGCCGCCATCAGCTCCTCGATCCCCGCCGAATACGCCTCCTCGCCCTCCAGCGCCTTCAGCGCCGACCCCCGAACCACCGGCAGGTCGTCCCCGGGGAACTCGTACGACGACAGCAGCTCCCGGACCTCCAGCTCCACCAGGTCCAACAGCTCCTCGTCGTCCACCATGTCCACCTTGTTCATGAACACCACCAGCGACGGCACACCGACCTGGCGCGCCAGCAGGATGTGCTCCCGCGTCTGCGGCATCACCCCGTCGGTCGCCGCCACCACCAGGATCGCCCCGTCCATCTGGGCCGCCCCCGTGATCATGTTCTTGATGTAGTCCGCGTGGCCCGGGCAGTCCACGTGCGCGTAGTGCCGGTTCGCCGTCGTGTACTCCACGTGCGCCGTCGCGATCGTGATCCCCCGCTCGCGCTCCTCCGGGGCGTTGTCGATCGAGTCGAACGAACGGACCACGTTCTTCGCGTCGTGCTTCGCCAGCACCGACGTGATCGCCGCCGTCAGCGTCGTCTTCCCGTGGTCGATGTGCCCGATCGTCCCGATGTTCACGTGCGGCTTCGACCGGTCGAACTTTTCCTTCGCCATGCGATAGCCTCTTATCTGCCCTGAATCCGCGCGACGATCTCCTCGCTGACCGCCCGCGGAACCTGATCGTAGCGATCGAAGTGCATCGTGTAGGTGGCGCGCCCCTGCGTGCGGGAACGCAGCTCGGTCGCGTAGCCGAACATCTCCGCCAGCGGCACGCGCGAGTTGACGATCTGCGTGCCGCCGTGGGCCTCCATGGACCTCACCTTGCCGCGGCGGCCGTTGATGTCGGCGATGGTGTCGCCCATGTACACCTCCGGCACCACCACCTCGACCTTCATGATCGGCTCCAGCAGCACCGGGGCGGCGCGGCGGGCGGCGTCCCGGAACGCCATCGACGCCGCGATCCTGAACGCCATCTCCGACGAGTCGACCTCGTGCGTCGAGCCGTCGAGCAGGACGACGGTGACGTCTTCGATGGGATAGCCGGCGAGGATGCCGGTCGTCGCCGCCTCCCGAACTCCCGCTTCGACCGATGCGATGAACTCCTTCGGAATCGCGCCGCCGAAGATGCGGCTCTCGAAGACGAACCCCTCCCCGGCCTGCCCGGGCACGACCCGGAGCTTGACGTGGCCGTACTGCCCGCGCCCGCCGGTCTGCTTGACGTACCGCCCCTCGGCTTCGCCGGCGCGCGTGAGGGTCTCCCGATAGGCCACCTGCGGGCGGCCGACCGTCGCCGCCACCCCGAACTCGCGGCGGAGCCGGTCGACGATGATCTCGAGATGGAGCTCGCCCATCCCCGACACCACGACCTGCCCGGTCTCGTCGTCGGTCCGGACCTGGAAGGTCGGATCCTCGGTGGTGAGCTTCGCCAGCCCCTGGCCGAGCTTCTCCTGGTCGGCCTTGGTCTTCGGCTCGATGGCGAGCGTGATGACCGGCGTCGGGAACTCCATCGCCTCGAGCAGGACCGGATGGGCGCGGTCGCAGATCGTGTCGCCGGTGGCGACCGTCTTCAACCCCACCGCGGCCGCGATGTCGCCGGCGTAAACCTGGGCGATCTCCTCCCGCTTGTTCGCGTGCATCTTGAGCAGGCGGCCGATCCGCTCCCGGCGGCCCAGCCGCGGGTTGTAGATCGTCGCGCCGCTGGCCATGACGCCGGAGTACACGCGGATGAAGGCGAGCTGACCCACGTAGGGGTCGGTCATGATCTTGAAGGCGAGGGCCGAGAAAGGCGCGTCGTCCCGCGCCGGCCGCTCGAGGGCCCCGCCGCCGTCCGGGGCCGCCCCGGTCACGGCGGGGATGTCGGCGGGCGACGGCAGGTAGTCGACCACCGCGTCGATGAGCGGCTGCACGCCCTTGTTCTTGAAGGCGCTGCCGCACAACACCGGCACGAACGGCGCCTCCTCGCTGCGCACCGACTCGACGGTCCGCCGGCGCAGGACCGGGGCGATCTCCGCGGCCCCGATGGGCTCGCCGCGCAGGTACTTCTCGAGCAGCCGGTCGTCGACCTCGCAGACCTTCTCGATCAGCGTCTCGCGCGCCGCCGTCGCCTCCTCGAGGCGGTCTGCCGGAATCTCCTCGATCGCCGACTCGGCGCCGAGCGACTCGTCCCGGTACCGGACCGCCTTCATCGCCACGAGGTCGATCACGCCGGCGAAGCCGTCCTCGGCGCCCAGCGGAAGCTGGACCGCGACCGGATTCGCCTGGAGCTTCTCGCGGATCTGGGTCAGCGTGCGCCGGAAATCGGCCCCGACGCGGTCCATCTTGTTGACGAAGCAGATGCGCGGCACCCGGTACTTGTCGGCCTGGCGCCAGACCGTCTCGGACTGCGGCTCGACCCCCGCCACCGCGTCGAACACCGCCACCGCGCCGTCCAGCACCCGCAGCGACCGTTCGACCTCGGCCGTGAAGTCCACGTGGCCCGGCGTGTCGATGATGTTGATGCGGTGGTCGCGCCACAGGCACGTGGTCGCGGCGGACGTGATGGTGATGCCCCGCTCCTGCTCCTGGGCCATCCAGTCCATGACCGCGGTCCCGTCGTGCACCTCCCCGATCTTGTAGGTGATGCCGGTGTAGAACAGGACGCGCTCGGTGGTCGTCGTCTTGCCGGCATCGATGTGGGCCATGATGCCGATGTTCCGCGTCCGATCGAGCGGCACCTGCCTCGACATCACCCTGCCCGTCCGCGACTGCCGGCCCCGCGCGGCGCCGCGGTCCGCGGTCGCCGGGGCCGTCTCCAACTCCGTTCCAACCACTTGTCTGCTTCTACCTGACTCGTCGCCTTGCGGCGCCGCATGCGGCCCAACCAACCCGGCCGGGAGTCGCCGCCGCTCCACGGCTCCAGACTCCCGAGGCGCCGCTCCCGTCCTCACCACCGATAGTGGGCGAACGCCTTGTTCGCCTCGGCCATCCGGTGCGTGTCCTCGCGCTTCTTCACCGACCCGCCCCGCAGGTTCGAGGCGTCGATGAACTCGTTCGCGAGCTTCTCGCGCATCGTCTTGCCGTCGCTGCGGGCCCGCGCGTAGCCCGACAGCCACCGCAGGCTCAACGAGAGGCGGCGGTTCGGGTTCACCTCGATGGGCACCTGGTAGTTCGAGCCGCCGACGCGCCTCGACTTGACCTCGAGGCTGGGCTTCACGTTCTCGACCGCCTTCTTGAACACCTTGAGCGGATCGTCGCCGGTCCGCTCGCGGATGATGTCGAGGCTGCCGTACAGCAGCCCCTCGGCCGTGCTGCGTTTGCCGCTCTTCATGATCGTGCGCACGAACTTCGTCACGAGCGTGCTGTTGTAGAGCGGATCCGGCGGCACCTCGCGCTTCGGCACCTCGCGTCTGCGTGGCATGGCACTGTCCTCGTCGAAAGCCCGGCGGTCGGGAGCCCGGCCCTACGCCTTCGGCCGCTTCGCCCCGTACTTCGACCGGCTCTGCTTCCGTCCCTGCACGCCGGTGGTGTCCAGCGTCCCGCGCACCACGTGGTAGCGGACCCCGGGCAGGTCCTTGACGCGGCCTCCGCGGATGAGCACCAGCGAGTGCTCCTGAAGGTTGTGCCCCTCGCCCGGTATGTACGTGGTCACCTCGATCTGGTTGGTCAGCCGGACGCGGGCGACCTTCCGCAGCGCCGAGTTCGGCTTCTTCGGGGTCTGGGTGAACACCCGCACGCACACCCCCCGCCGCTGGGGGGAGCGCTGCAGGGCGGGGCTCTTGGTCTTGGCCTCGACCCGGTGACGGCCCTTCCTCACGAGCTGGCTGATCGTCGGCACCACCCGCTCCTCGCGTCGATTCGCGCCACGGCCCCCCCGGCCGGCGCCGGGACGCCCGCGACGGTTTGCGTCGGGCCTGAAAGCGGCAGCTTGGCGCCCGACGCGGTTGACCCTATTTGTGTATGCGCGCCGTGAAGAAGAGACCGGCCGCCCCTCGGGGCGCCCCCGGACCTGCTCCATGCGAGAAAGAGGCGGGTTGCGCGGCGGCCCGCACGCCTCCCTCCGTGGGTCGGAGCCAGATAGGGTGTCCCGACTCCGGCCGAAACCTTGCGAGATTAACACGGAACTTCCGCCGACGCAAGGGGGACATCGGCCCCGCGCGGGCGGACCCGGCCCCGCCCCCTACTCGATCGCTTGATCGCGGCCGGCCGTCTCCGGCTCGACGAGATACTCCATCTCCCGTTCGATCTCCATCTCCTCGAGCGTCGGCGGGGGGGGCGGCGGCGGCTCGTCGGGCTGGATCCGAACCCCGCGGTAGAAGTCGTACCCGGTGCCGGCGGGAATCAGCCGGCCCATCGTCACGTTCTCCTTCAGCCCCCGCAGATGGTCCACCTTGCCGGAGATCGACGCCTCCGTCAGCACCCGGGTCGTCTCCTGGAACGAAGCGGCCGAGATGAACGAGTCGGTGGAGAGCGAGGCCTTGGTGATCCCGAGCAGCAGCGGCCGCCCCCGGGCGGGCTGGCCGCCCTCGGCGACGACGCGCTCGTTCTCGGTGAGGAACCGCGACCGGTCCACCTGCTCGTCGATCAGGAAGTCGGTGCTCCCCACGTCCTCGATCTTCACCCACCGCATCATCTGCCGGGCCACCACCTCGATGTGCTTGTCGTTGATGGTGACGCCCTGCAGGCGGTAGACCTCCTGGATCTCGTCCACGAGGTAGTTCTGCAGGGCCTTCGGACCGAGGACGCTCAGGATGTCGTGGGGGTTGCGCGGACCGTCCATGAGCTGCTCGCCGGCCCGGACCCGGTCGCCGTCCTGGACGTTCACGTGGACGCCCCGCGGCAGCGAGTACTCGCGCTCTTCGGCGCCCTCCTCCTCCGGCGTGACGGTGACCTTGCGCATCCCCTTGACGATGCTGCCGATCTTGACGATGCCGTCGATCTCGCTGATGACCGCGGGCTCGCGCGGCTTGCGCGCCTCGAACAGCTCCTGCACGCGGGGCAGCCCGCCGGTGATGTCCTTGGTCTTCGTGGTCTCGCGGGGAATCTTGGCCAGCACCTCGCCCGCCGTCACCTCCTGCGCGTCCGCCACCATGAGGTGCGCGTGCGAGGGCATGTTGTACTTGCGTTCGAGCTTGCCGGCCGCGTTCCGGACCTCGACCGTCGGCTGCTTCTTCTCGTCCGGCGAGTCCATGATGACGAGGCGGGACAGGCCGGTCACCTCGTCGACCTCCTCGTGGGCCGTCGTCCCCTCGACGATGTCCTTGAAGCGGACCGTCCCCGGTCTCTCCGTGATGATGGAGAACGTATAGGGATCCCATTCCACCAGGACCTGGTCCGGCTCGACGGACTGGCCGTCCGACACCTTCAGATGGGCCCCGTACACCACGGGGTGCTTCTCGCGCGGCCGCCCGTTCTCGTCGTGGACGACGAGCGATCCGGTGCGGTTCATCACGACGAGCGCGCCGTCCTTCGCCTTGACCCACTGGATGCCGTCGAACCGCGCGGTGCCCTTGTGCTTCGCTTCGCGCGTCGACTGCGCCGACACCCGCGACGCGGTCCCGCCGATGTGGAAGGTCCGCATCGTGAGCTGGGTCCCCGGCTCGCCGATCGATTGGGCGGCGACCACCCCGACCGCCAACCCCAGCTCGACCAGGTCGCCGGTGCCCAGATCGCGGCCGTAGCACCTGGCGCACACCCCGCGGCGGGCCTCGCAGGTGAGCACGGACCGGATCTTGACCCTCTCGACGCCGCAGTCCTCGATGTCCGAGGCGAGATCCTCGACGATCAGCGCGTTGGCGGGCACGATCTCATCGTTGGTCTCCGGATCGACGATGGCCTCGAGGGCCACCCGCCCGACGATGCGGTCCCGCAGCGGCTCGATGATCTCGCCCCCCTCCTCGATGGCCTTCGACTCGATCCCCTCCGTCGTGCCGCAGTCCCCCTCGGAGATGATCACGTCCTGGGCCACGTCCACCAGCCGCCGCGTGAGGTACCCGGAGTCGGCGGTCTTCAACGCGGTGTCCGCCAACCCCTTCCGGGCGCCGTGGGTCGAGATGAAGTACTGCTGCACCGTCAGCCCCTCACGGAAGTTCGACGTGATGGGCACCTCGATGATTTCGCCGGACGGCTTCGCCATCAGCCCCCGCATGCCCGCGAGCTGACGGATCTGCTGCTTGCTGCCGCGGGCGCCGGAGTCGGCCATGATGTAGACGGCGTTGAAGTCCCGGCCGCCGTCGTCGAGGCCCTCCATCTCGTTGAACATCTCGTCGGCGACCTTCTCGGTCACGTCCGACCAGATGGCGATGACCTTGTTGTACCGCTCGCCGTTGGTGATCGCCCCCTCCAGATACTGCTGCTCGACCCGGATGACCTCGTCGTTGGCCTCCTTGATCATCGACGCCTTCTGGGCGGGCACGATGAGGTCGTCGATGCCGATCGACAGGCCCGACCGGGTCGCGTATCCGAACCCGAGCTGCTTCAGCCGGTCGAGCATCTCCACCGTCTTGGCGACGCCGTGCCTCAGGTAGCAGTACTGGACGAGCTGCCCGAGCCCCTTCTTCTTCAGGATGCCGTTGACGAACGGGAGCTCGCCGGGCAGGGCGCTGTTGAACACCACGCGGCCCACGGTGGTGTCGATGATCCTGCGCTCGACCTGCTGGACGCGGGTCCTCAGCACGTCCTGGTCGTCGCGGGCGGCGGTGAGGTCCATCAGCTCGCCGCTGAGCCGGAGGCGGATCGGGCTCAGCGTCTCGATCTCGCGGGCCGCGAGGGCCAATTCGACCTCCTCCACGGAGCCGAAGACGCGCCCCTCGCCCTTGGCCCCCTTCTTGGCCTTGGTCACGTAGTAGCAGCCCAGGACGATGTCCTGCGAGGGCACGGTGATGGGGGCGCCGTTGGCCGGGGACAGGATGTTCTTCGACGCCTTCATCAGCACCGAGGCCTCGATCTGGGCCTCCGGCGCGAGCGGAATGTGCACCGCCATTTGGTCGCCGTCGAAGTCGGCGTTGAACGCCGTGCACACCAGCGGGTGGATCCGGATCGCCTTGCCCTCGACGAGGACCGGCTCGAACGCCTGAATCCCCAGCCGGTGCAGCGTCGGGGCCCGGTTCAGCAGCACCGGGTGCTCGCGGATCACCTCCTCGAGGATGTCCCACACCTCGGGGAGCTGCTGGTCCACCATCTCCTTCGCCTGCTTGATGGTCGACACGAGGCCCCGGCCCTCGAGCTTGTTGTAGATGAACGGCTTGAACAGCTCGAGGGCCATCTTCTTGGGGAGCCCGCACTGGTGGAGCTGGAGCTCCGGCCCCACGACGATCACCGACCGCCCCGAGTAGTCGACGCGCTTGCCGAGCAGGTTCTGGCGGAACCGCCCCTGCTTGCCCTTCAACGTGTCGGACAGCGACTTGAGGGGGCGGTTGTTCGCGCCGCGGAGCACGCGGCCGCGGCGGCCGTTGTCGAACAGCGCGTCCACCGCCTCCTGCAGCATCCGCTTCTCGTTGCGGATGATCACGTCGGGCGCCTTGAGCTCGATCAGCTTCCTCAGGCGGTTGTTGCGGTTGATGACCCGGCGGTAGAGGTCGTTCAGATCGGAGGTCGCGAAGCGGCCCCCGTCGAGGGGGACGAGGGGGCGCAGCTCCGGCGGAATGACGGGAATCACGTCGAGGATCATCCACTCGGGACGGTTCGTCGACTTCTGGAACGCGCCGACGACCTTCAGGCGCTTGGCGTACTTCAGCTTCTTCTGCACCGAGTTCTCCCGGCGCATGTCCACCCGCAACTGGTCCGCGAGGTCGTGGATGTCGGCCCGCTTCAGCAGCTCCTTGATGGCCTCCGCCCCCATGCGGGCCCGGAACTTCGGACCGTGCTCCTCGATCGCCTTCCGGTACTGCTCCTCCGTGAGGAGCTGGTGCGGCTCGAACTCGCTGTCGCCCGGGTCGATCACCACGAACGCCTCGAAGTAGAGGATGCGCTCGAGATCGCGGAGCGAGATGTCGAGCAGGTGCCCGATGCGGCTCGGCAGCCCCTTGAAGAACCAGACGTGGCTGACCGGGGTGGCCAGCGTGATGTGCCCGAGCCGCTCGCGCCTGACCTTGGCCTGGGTGACCTCGACGCCGCACTTGTCGCAGATCACGCCCCGGTGCTTCATGCGCTTGTACTTCCCGCAGAGGCACTCCCAGTCGGTCACCGGACCGAAGATCTTGGCGCAGAACAGGCCGTCGCGCTCTGGCTTGAACGTCCGGTAGTTGATGGTCTCGGGCTTGCTGACCTCGCCGTGCGACCAGGAACGGATGGTCTCCGGCGAGGCGAGGCTGATCCGGATGGCGTCGAAGTCGGCCGTCAGCGAGCCCCGATCCGAGAAAATGGATCTCATGCGATGCTCTCCTACGCCTCGTCGAAGGCGGGCACGGTCTCGGTCTCCGCCGTCTCCGCCGTCTCCGCCGACGCGTCCTCCCGCTCCTCCGCGGCGCCGGGATCGGGCGCGGGCATCGGCGCCCGCGTCTTGAGCAGCTCGACGTCCAGGCACAGCGCCTGGAGCTCGCGGATCAGCACGTTGAACGACTCGGGCAGCCCCGGCGTGAACGACGCGTCGCCCTTCACGATCGCCTCGTAGATCTTCGACCGCCCGGTGACGTCGTCCGACTTGGCGGTCAGCAGCTCCTGGAGCGTGTGCGCGGCCCCGTACGCCTCGAGGGCCCAGACCTCCATCTCGCCGAAGCGCTGCCCCCCGAACTGCGCCTTGCCCCCCAGCGGCTGCTGGGTGATGAGCGAGTACGGTCCGATGGACCGGGCGTGGATCTTGTCGTCGACGAGGTGGGACAGCTTCAGCATGTAGATGTAGCCGACGGTCACGTCCTGCTCGAACTCCTCGCCGGTCATGCCGTCGATGAGCCGGCTCTTGCCGCTCCTCGGCAGCCCCGCCTTGCCGAGCCAGCCCTTGATCTCGGCCTCGGTCGCGCCGTCGAAGACGGGCGTCGCGAAATGGAGCCCGAGGGCGGCCGCGGCCCAGCCCAGGTGGGTCTCGAGGATCTGCCCCACGTTCATCCGGGACGGGACCCCCAGGGGATTCAGCACGATCTCGACCGGGGTGCCGTCCGGCAGGTGCGGCATGTCCTCTTCCGGCAGCACGCGCGCGATGACCCCCTTGTTGCCGTGGCGGCCGGCCATCTTGTCGCCCACCGACAGCTTCCGCTTCATCGCGACGTAGACCTTCACCAGCTTGATCACCCCGGGGGGCAGCTCGTCGCCGCGGCGGATCTTCTCCTTCTTCTCCTCGAACATCCGGCGGATCACCTCCACCTGACGCTCGGTCCGCTCCTCCAGGGTCCGCAGCTCCTTGCCGAGCTGCCGTTCCGACCCCGCGAGCCGGATGCGGGTCACCGCCTGGTAGGGCAGCGCGAGGACGATCTGCGGGGTCAGGACCGTCCCCGCGGCGACCAGCACGTCCCGCCCGTGGTCGTCGAACAGGTCGCCCGCGAGCTCGTGGCCGTCCAGCTTCGCCGAGATCCGCTTCTTGACCTCCTCGTGCAGGATCCGAATCTCGTCCTCGAGATTCTTCTCCATCATCTCGAGCTCCTCGGCCTCGATGGCCTTGGCCCGGTCGTCCTTCTCGATGCCCTTGCGCGAGAAGATCTTGACCCCGACGATGATGCCGTCGATGCCCGGCGGGCACAGCAGCGACGCATCGCGCACGTCGCCGGCCTTCTCCCCGAAGATGGCCCGCAGCAGCTTCTCCTCCGGGGTCAACTGCGTCTCCCCCTTCGGGGTGACCTTGCCCACGAGGATGTCGCCGGGCTTGACGTAGGCGCCGATGCGGATGATGCCGCTGTCGTCGAGATCGGCCAGGAAGCCCTCCGACACGTTCGGGATGTCCCGCGTGATCTCCTCGGGGCCGAGCTTCGTGTCGCGCGACTCCGTCTCGAACTCCTCGATGTGGATGGACGTGTAGTAGTCCTCCTTGACCATGCGCTCGGACACCAGGATGGCGTCCTCGAAGTTGTATCCCCGCCACGGCATGAACGCGACGAGCACGTTGCGGCCCAGGGCCAGCTCGCCGAGCTCGGTGCACGGCCCGTCGGCGAGCACCTGCCCCCGCGCGACCTTCTGGCCCACCTGCACGATCGGCTTCTGGTTGATGCAGGTGTTCTGGTTCGAGCGGCGGAACTTGGTCAGGGTGTAGATGTCGGCGCCCATCTCGCGCGACATCTCGCCCGACTCGCCCTCGACCCGCACGACGACGCGCTGCGAGTCGACGTAGTCGACGGCCCCGCTGCGCCGCGCGACGACGACGGCGCCGGAGTCGCGGGCGGTGATGTGCTCCATCCCGGTGCCGACGAACGGCGCCCGCGCCTGCAGCAGGGGCACCCCCTGCCGCTGCATGTTCGACCCCATCAGCGCCCGGTTGGCGTCGTCGTGCTCGAGGAACGGGATGAGGGACGCGGCCACCGAGACGAGCTGCTTCGGCGACACGTCGATGAACTCGACCTTGTCGCGCGGCGCGAGGATGAAGTCGCCGGCCTGCCGGGAGTTGACCCGCGTGTCGATGAGGTTGCCCCCGTCGTCGAGGCGGGCGTTCGCCTGCGCGATGATGTAGCGGTCCTCCTCCCACGCGGACAGGTAGAACGAGTACGGCTCGTACTCGGCCGCCTTCTTCTTCTTCCCCCGGGCCGCCTCGTTCACCTGCTCGGCCTCGACGAGGTCGACGACGTCGCCCACCTGGTAGCGGGTCGCGCCCGCGTTGACGATCTGCACGAAGTCGACGGCGCGGTCGTCCTTGATGCGGCGGTAGGGGGACTCGATGAAGCCGAACTCGTTGATTCGGGCATAGCAGGACAGCGACGAGATCAGCCCGATGTTCGGCCCCTCCGGCGTCTCGATGGGGCAGATGCGCCCGTAGTGGGTGGGGTGGACGTCGCGGACCTCGAATCCCGCCCGCTCCCGCGACAGGCCCCCCGGCCCCAGGGCCGACAGCCGGCGCTTGTGGGTGATCTCGGAGAGCGGATTCGTCTGATCCATGAACTGGGAGAGCTGCGACGAGCCGAAGAACTCCCGGATCGCGGCCATCACCGGCTTGGCGTTGATCAGGTCGTGCGGCATCGCCGTCGCCATCTCCTGGTAGACCGACATCTTCTCCTTGATCGCCCGCTCCATGCGGACGAGGCCGATCCGGAACTGGTTCTCGAGGAGCTCGCCGACCGACCGGACGCGCCGGTTGCCGAGGTGATCGATGTCGTCGGCGTTCGCCGGGTTCCGCCGCAGCTCCAGCAGGTACTTGATGACCGCGTAGAAGTCGGGCGGATGCAGGATCTTCTCGTCGAGCGGCGTGTCCAGACCGAGCTTCGTGTTCAGCTTCAGGCGCCCGACCCGCGAGAAGTCGTACTTCTGCGCGTTGAAGAACATGCCCTCGAACAGCGACCGCGAGCTGTCGAGGGTCGGCGGGTCCCCGGGGCGCAGGCGCCGGTATATCTCGATGAGGGCCTCTTCGTGCGTCCGGATCGTGTCCTTGCGCAGAGTCGTCGACAGCACGTTCCCGATGTCGTCGCGCTCCGGCCAGAAAACCTCGACCTCCTCGACCTGCTTCTCCTGGGCCTCCGACACCTTCCGGGGAATCACCTCCTCGTTGGCCTCGAGGATCACCTCGCCGGTCGACGGATCGACGACGTCGGCGGCCGCGTACGCGCCTTCGAGCTCGGCCTCCGCCACCTCGATCCACTCGATGCCGGCCTTCTGCAGAGCGGTGACCGCCGAAGCGCTGATCTTCTTGCCGGCGCCGACCCGGTGGGTCGCGTCGATCTCCACGTCGCCGGCCGCGCGCCGGCCGATGAGGTTCCGGCTCACCGCCCAACGCGGCACCCCGTCGCTCAGCGAGATCCGGTCCACGGCGTAGAAGGTCTTGATGATCTCGTCCGCGCCGCGCAGGCCCAGGGCGCGCAGGAAGACGGTGGCGAGGAACTTGCGCTTGCGGTCGATGCGGACGTAGAGGAGGTTCTTGGCGTCGTACTCGAACTCGACCCACGACCCCCGGTACGGGATGATCTGCGCGACGTGGAGCTGCCGGTCCTCGGAGTGGAAGAAGGCCCCCGGCGATCGGTGGAGCTGGGAGACCACGACCCGCTCGGTGCCGTTGATGATGAACGTGCCGTTGTCGGTCATGAGCGGCACGTCGCCGAAGTAGACCTCCTGCTCCTTGATGTCCCGGATCGTCTTGGCACCGGTGTCGGGGTCCTTGTTCCACACCACCAGCCGAATCGTGACCTTGAGGGGCACCGCGTAGGTCACGCCCCGCTCCTGGCACTCCTCGACGTCGTACTTGAGCTTGAGGGAGACGGTGTTCTCGCAGATGTCGCAGATCACCCCCCGCGCGTGGTTGGCGGCGCCGCATTTGGGGCACAGCACCTCGTGCTGCCCGTAGGGCTCGGCAATCAGGGTGGCGTCGCAGGCCGAGCAGGGCTGCCGGAGATGGTGAAGGCCCGAGAGCCGCCCGCACTTGCACTCCCAGTTGCCGATCGAGTACTCGATGAACTCGAGGGAGGAGTTCTCCCTGAAGTCGCTGATCGGAAAGACGGACTTGAACACCGACTGCAGTCCCGCATCCTCCCGTTCCGACGGGAGCCGGGTCATCTGCAGAAAGCGCTCGTAGGATTTCTTCTGGATCTCGATGAGGTTGGGAATCGGGATCGTCGTCCGGATCTTCGAGAATTCGATGCGCTCCCGGTAGACGTTCTTGGGCTGACTCTGCATTCTGCATCCTCGGACTGGCGGCCAGGATGGGATGATTCGACCCGGCGGGCGGAGGGGCGACGCCCCCGCCCGGCCGACCGCGTAGTGTGGGCGTGCGCGGCGCGCGCGCCCCGCCCGAGGCGAGGCTCTACTTCACCTCGGCCTTGGCCCCCACGTCCTCGAACTTCTTCACGATGGCCTCCGCCTCGTCCTTGGGAATGTCCTCCTTGACGGCCTTCGGCGCGCTCTCGACCAGGTCCTTGGCTTCCTTGAGCCCCAGGCTCGTCACCTCGCGGACCGCCTTGATCACGTTGATCTTCTTGGGACCGACCTCGACGAGCATGACCGTGAACTCGGTCTGCTCCTCCGCCGCCTCGGCCGCCGCGCCCGGCGCCGCCGCGCCCGCCACCGCGACCGGCATGGCCGCCGCGGCGGAGACCCCCAGCTCGTCCTCGAGCGTCTTGACGAGCTGGGAGAGCTCGAGCACCGAGATCCCCTTGATGTACTCGACGACCTGTTCCTGCGTCACTTCGGCCATGACCACTCCTCGCACTGAAACCCCGGAGGGCGGCTAGCCGCCCGCCTGTCCTTCCTCCGATTCCTTCCGCTTCTTCTCCGCCTGGACGAGCACGCTGACCAGGTCGCGCGGCACCCCGCTCAACACCCTGACGAGCTGGCTCATGGGGGCCTGCAGGGTCCCGAGCAGGGTCGCCCTCAGCTCCTCCTTGCCGGGCAGGGTCGCGAGGCTCTCGACCTCGGCCGGGGCCATCCGCCGCCCCGACACCATCCCCGTCTTGACCTTGAGCTCGGGGGTCTCCTTGGCGAAGGCCACGAGCGCCTTCGCCAGCCCGACGGGGTCGTCTTCGGTGTACGCGACCGCGGTGGTCCCGCGGAACGAGTCGCCCAACGGCTCGAAGGCGGTGCCGGCCACGGCGCGCCGGGCCAGCGTGTTCTTGACCACGCGGTAGCGTCCCCGCGCCGCGCGGACCTGGCGCCGCAGCTCGGTGGCCTTCGGCACGTCGAGTCCGCTGAAGTCGAGGAGGACCACGCTCTCCGCGCCGGCCAATGCCTCGCCCAGCTCCCCGACCCGTTCACTCTTGGCGCTTCTACTGACCGGCATCTCTCTGTGTATCCTCGTGACGGCGGCATGAACGGGCATCCTCGGGCATCCGCGCGAACGGCGGCCCGAGCCGCCGGGCCCCACCGTCCGGCGCGTTCCGCCGACGCCGTCACCGCACCAGCGTATCGACCCTCGATGCGTCGATCCTGACCCCGGGCCCCATCGTCGACGACACGGTCACGCTCCGAACGTACTTGCCCCGCGCCGCCGCCGGCTTGGCGCGGACGACGCTGGCCATCAGCGCCTCGGCGTTCTCGACGAGGGCCCCGGCGTCGAAGGAGCACCGGCCCACCGGCGCGTGCACGACCCCGGCCTTGTCGACGCGGTAGTTGACCTTGCCGGCCTTGATCTCCTTCACCGCCTGGGCCACCTCGAACGTCACCGTCCCCGTCTTCGGGTTCGGCATCAGGCCCCGCGGCCCCAGCACCTTGCCCAGCCTCCCGACCACCCGCATCATGTCGGGGGTGGCGACGACGGCGTCGAACTCCAACCAGCCGCCCTGGATGCGCTCGACCATCTCCGCGCCGCCGACGACGTCCGCGCCGGCGTCCTCGGCCTCCTTCACCTTCTCGCCGCCCGCGATGACGAGCACGCGCTTGGACCGGCCCAGGCCGTGCGGCAGGATGACCGTGCCCCGGACCATCTGATCCGCGTGCTTCGGGTTCACGCCGAGACGGACCGCCACCTCGACCGATTCGTCGAAGCGCGCGTACCCGACCTTCTGGAGAAGGGGCATCGCCTCGGCGAGGCTGTACAGCCGATCCTCGACCTGCCCGGCCGCCGCCCTGAACTTCCTGCTCTTTCTCGCCATCTCCGCCTCTCCGAAACGCCCGGCAGCCCCGGCGAAGCCCGGCAGCCCCGGCGAAAGCCCCGCCGCTCCGGCGGCCCCCGGCATCGGCCGGCGCCCTCCCGGGCGCCGTGCAACTCGGGATTCGGTACGGGCCGCTAGCCCGAGACCTCGATCCCCATGGAGCGGGCCGTGCCCGACACCACCTTCACCGCCCCGGCCAGATCGTTGGCGTTCAGGTCCGGCATCTTGGTCTTCGCGATCTCCTCGACCTGCGCCGCCGTCACCGTGCCGACCTTGCTGCGGTTCGGCTCCGCCGAGCCCTTGGCGATGTTGGCGGCCCGCTTGAGCAACACCGCGGCGGGGGGGGTCTTGGTGATGAAGCTGAGGGTCCGGTCGGCGTAGATCGTCACCACCGCCGGAATGACGAGCCCCTCCTGGCTGGCCGTCCGGGCGTTGAAGGCCTTGCAGAAGTCCATGATGTTGACCCCGTGGGGGCCGAGGGCGGTCCCGACCGGGGGCGCCGGCGTCGCCTTGCCGGCCGCGATCTGGAGCTTCACCATCCCGATGACCTTCTTCGCCATGTCCCGTCCAACCTCCGATCACGCGCGACCGACTCTACAGCTTCTCGACCTGCAGGAAATCGAGCTCCACCGGGGTCGACCGGCCGAAGATCGTCACCATGACCCTCAGCGTGTTCCGGTCGAGGTTCACATCGTCCACGACGCCGTTGAAGCTGTTGAAGGGCCCCTCGTTGATGCGCACCTGGTCGCCCTTCTCGAACGTGTACTTCGGCTTCGGCTTCTCCGCCGCCTCCGTCATCTGATGGACAATCTGGTCGACCTCCTCGCGGGTCAGCGGCGTCGGCTTCGAGCCCGCGCCCACGAACCCGGTCACCTTGGGGGTGTTCCGCACCACGTGCCACGCGTGGTCGGTCATGTTCATCTCGACCAGGATGTAGCCGGGGAAGAACCGCTTCGAACTGACGACCCGCTTGCCTCCCCGCATCTCGACGACGTCCTCGGTCGGGATGAGGACCTCGCCGATATCGGCCTGCAGCCCGTAGGCCTGCACCCGCTGCCGGAGCGACTCGGACACCTTCTTCTCGAAGCCCGAGTAGGTGTGCACGATGTACCACGGCCGGGTGGTGTCGTCGGTCATTGGGCTCCGAAGGTCTCGAAGATGAACCTGGCGACCCGGGTCAGGACCAGGTCGATGCTCCAGAGGTAGATGCCGAAGAACACCGAGGTGAGGATGACGACCAGCGTGGTGGCGTAGACCTCCTTGCGGGTCGGCCACGTCACCCGCTCCATCTCGTTCTTGACCTGGGCGAGAAAGACGCGGGCGCGGCCGAACCACCCGGTGACGTGCACCGACGAGTCTCTGACGTTGTCGAGTCGTGCTGTCTTCACGACGTGCCCGATCCTTTCCTGCGTGCGCCTTTCCTGCGTGCGCGCGCCCCGGATGCGCGCCGGGCCGGCCGCCCCGGACGCGGGTGGCAGGCCAGGAGGGAATCGAACCCCCAACCCCCGGTTTTGGAGACCGGTGCTCTGCCAATTGAGCTACTGGCCTGTGCTCCTGGTGTCCCGACCCGGAACGCCGCCGCCCGGCTCCGGCCGGCGGGCGGCTTCCCGCCCGCGGCCGACGCAAGCCGCGGAACCGCATCGCGGAAACCGGCAGCGTCCGCGGAGCCCTACTTCGACTCCCGGTGCACGGTGTGCGAGCGACACCAGCGGCAGTACTTCTTGAACTCCAGCCGCCCCGTGGTCTTCCGCTTGTTCTTGGTCGTGCTGTAGTTGCGGCGCTTGCAGTCCGTGCACGCCAACAAGATGATGTCCCGCATCGCCCTGGGCTACTCCAAACGGCGGCGCGCGTCCCGAGACGGCGCGCGGACGCCTACTCGACGATCTCGGTGATCGCCCCCGACCCCACCGTGCGGCCGCCCTCACGGATCGCGAACCGCAGCCCCTTCTCCAGCGCCACCGGCGTGATCAGCTCCACCGCCATCGCCACGTTGTCCCCGGGCATCACCATCTCCACCCCGTCCGGCAGCGTCGCAACACCCGTCACGTCCGTCGTCCGAAGGTAGAACTGAGGGCGGTACCCGTTGAAGAACGGCGTGTGGCGGCCACCCTCGTCCTTCGTCAGCACGTACACCTCGCCCTTGAACTTCGTGTGAGGCGTGATCGACTTCGGCTTCGCCAGCACCTGCCCGCGCTCGACCTCGTCCTTCTCCAGGCCCCGCAGGAGAACCCCGATGTTGTCCCCCGCGACCCCCTCGTCCAGCAGCTTCCGGAACATCTCCACCCCGGTCACCACCTTCTTCTGCGTCTCCTGGAAACCCACGATCTCGATCTCGTCGCTCACCTTCACCACGCCCCGGTCCACACGCCCCGTCACCACCGTCCCCCGACCCGAGATCGAGAACACGTCCTCGATCGGCATCAGGAACGGCTTGTCCACGTCCCGCACCGGCAGCGGAACGTAGTCGTCCACCGCCGCCATCAGCTCCTCGATGCCCGACGAATACTGCCCGTCGCCCTCCAGGGCCTTCAGCGCCGACCCCCGAACCACCGGCAGGTCGTCCCCGGGGAACTCGTACGACGACAGCAGCTCCCGGACCTCCAGCTCCACCAGGTCCAAGAGCTCCTCGTCGTCCACCATGTCCACCTTGTTCATGAACACCACCAGCGACGGCACCCCCACCTGCCGCGCCAGCAGGATGTGCTCCCGAGTCTGCGGCATCACCCCGTCGGTCGCCGCCACCACCAGGATCGCCCCGTCCATCTGGGCCGCGCCGGTGATCATGTTCTTGATGTAGTCCGCGTGGCCCGGGCAGTCCACGTGTGCGTAGTGCCGGTTCGCCGTCGTGTACTCCACGTGCGCCGTCGCGATCGTGATGCCCCGCTCGCGCTCCTCCGGGGCGTTGTCGATCGAGTCGAACGAACGGACCACGTTCTTCGCGTCGTGCTTCGCCAGCACCGACGTGATCGCCGCCGTCAGCGTCGTCTTCCCGTGGTCGATGTGCCCGATCGTCCCGATGTTCACGTGCGGCTTCGACCGGTCGAACTTCTCCTTCGCCATTTCTCCGCTCGCTCTCGAAATGAAGACCCGCGCCCGTCCGCGCCCCCGCCCGGGAACCGCCATCCGCGGATCCCGGAACGCCGCCGCCCGACTCCGCCGGGATTCCCCCGCCGCCGCCGGACGCCCCGCACGCCGTATCCGCCGCCGAAACCGGCCTCCCCCCGCGAGGCTGGAGCCGATGACCGGACTCGAACCGGTGACCTCGTCCTTACCAAGGACGCGCTCTACCTCCTGAGCTACATCGGCACGCCGCCGCACGCCCGCCGACCGGCCGGGACGCCGCCGGGGCTTGCGCCGCAGGAGCCTCGCGCCGGCGAAGCTCCCGAGGCGACCGAAGGCCGCGCCGCCGCCGGCCGCCCCGAGGCGGCCCGCCCGCGGCCGGAGCGCCGGCCGCACGCGAGGAACTGGAGCGGGAGACGGGGATCGAACCCGCGACCAACAGCTTGGAAGGCTGTGACTCTACCACTGAGTTACTCCCGCCTCCGCGGTCTGCCGCCGGGCGTGCGCCGCGCCGCCGCACGCTGCCCGACGGGATGCTGGTGGCGAGGGGAGGATTCGAACCTCCGAAGCCTCTGGGGCGACAGATTTACAGTCTGTTGCGTTTGACCGCTCCGCAACCTCGCCGCAACCCCACAACGATTCAAGCCCAACACCCGCGACGCACGCTCCGGGGGCCGTCCGGCGCGCGGCGGACGCACCGATGCCGTGGTCACCTCGCAAACGGGAGATCACACCGACCCGCCGAGACCCACCTGTCACGTGGAAGCAATCCGCTGGAGCTGGCGAAGGGATTCGAACCCCCGACCCGCTGATTACAAATCAGCCGCTCTACCGGACTGAGCTACGCCAGCCGGACCAAACGGAGAATTTAGCACGACCGGCCCCTCCGGCGCAAGGCGCATCTTCGGCGCGGCGCACCGGCCGGGTTCCCGCCCCCGCCGGGCCTGGGGCGCACGGCCCATCGTCATGCCCCGGGCGGGACCGCGGCACCTCGATCGCGACGCCGCCACCGCAACGCCTCGTCATGCCCCGGCGGCGCGGGCGGGAGGGCGGCGCTGACGCACCGCCTCGAAGAGCGCGATGCCGGCCGCCACCGAGACGTTGAGGCTGTTCACCCGCCCGAGCATCGGTATCGACGCCACGCGGTCGCAGCGCTCGCGCACGAGGCGCCGCAACCCGCGCCCCTCGCCGCCGACCACGAAGGCGGTCGGCAGGGTCAGGTCGACGTCGCGGTACAGGTCGTCGCCGTCCGCCTCGAGCCCCACCGTCCACACCCCCGCCGCCCGCAGATCGCTCAGCGCGCGGGCGACGTTGACGACCGAGACCACCCGGACGTGCGACGCCGCGCCGGCCGACGACTTCTCGATCCGGCCGATCGGGGCGGCCCGCCGCGTCTGCCGGACGACGCCGTCGACGGCGGCCGCCTCGGCGCTGCGCAGGATCGCCCCGAGGTTCCCGGGGTCCTCGATCCCGTCGAGCACGAGCAGCAGCGCCGGCTCGCGCAGGCCGCCGACCAACGCCGGCAGGGTGACCGCCTCCGGCGGCGTGGCGTCGGCCACCACCCCTTGGTGCGCCGCGCCCCCCGCCGTCCGGTCGAGCGCCGCCGGCGGGACGCGGACCACCGGTATGCCGCGCTCCGCCGCCAAGCGGCGGATCTCGGCCGTCTTCCGGGAGATCGCAACGAGGCGGACGGTCCGCACCCGCCCCGCCCGCAACGCTTCGAGCACCGGGTTGACGCCGTAGACGATCACGATGCCCCCCGCCCGCGGCCGGGCCGGCGGCTGCCGCGGCGGGGCCGGCCGATCGACTCGGGCCCCGCCCACCGGTCCGCTGCCCCGTCGTCGCCGGCCCAGCCCGCCAATCGCCGCCTTCGGCTCCGCTCGGCCCCAGCCCAAACCCTCCAGGAATCAGCGCCGTTCTACGGCGCGGACTCCCGCCCGTCAGGCGGACGGGACGGCGTCCAGCAGGGCGACCGCCTGCGCCTCGAGGGCCTCGCCGCGGCCGATCGGCCCGACGCCCTCGCTCGACTTGCCCTTGACGCCGACCGCCGACGGATCGACCCCCACCGCGGCGGCCAGCGCCTCCCGCATCCGCTCGACGTGGGGCGCGAGCCGGGGGTGCTCCGTCACCACCACCACGTCGACGTTCACGACGACGAAGCCGCGGGCGCGCACCATATCCGCCGCCGACCGCAGCAATTCGAGGCTCGCGGCCCCCTTCCAGCGGGGGTCGGTGTCCGGGAAGTGGCGGCCGATGTCGCCCGCGGCGGCGGCGCCGAGAATCGCGTCGGTCACCGCGTGGCAGACCGCGTCGGCGTCGGAATGCCCCGCCAGTCCGCGGTCGTGGGGAATCGCCACCCCGCCGAGCCGGAGCGGCCTCCCCGCCTCGAACCGATGCAGATCGTACCCGAGCCCGACGCGTACGGTCGCCATCGTCTCCTCCACGAATCGCCGGGCGACGGCGAGGTCCCGCGGCGTGGTGATCTTCACGTTCCGGGGGTCGCCCTCCACGAGGGCCACCCGATGCCCGGCCCGTTCCGCGAGCCCCGCCTCGTCGGTCGCCTCCACGCCGCTCCGGCCCAGCCGGACCGCGTCGGCGAGCACGTCGAAGCGGAACGCCTGCGGCGTCTGCGCCCGCACGATGCGGTCGCGCGCGAGGGTGCGGCCCACGAACCGGCCCCCGCCCACCGACCGCTGCTTCAGGGTGTCCCGGACCGGGAGCGCCGCCACCGCCGCGCCGTGGCGGCGCGCGGCGTCGATGGTGCGCGCGATCACCTCGGACGAACAGAACGGCCGCGCCGCATCGTGCACGACGACGATCCCGCTCCCGCCGACCGCCTCGAATCCCCGCGCCACCGAGTCCTGCCGCCGCGCCCCCCCGGCCACGACCCGCAGCGGCGTGCCGCCCGGCGCGTCGACCGGCGCGGGACCGGCGGCCAGCGCGGGCGGCAGCACGAGCACGATCTCGTCGATGCGGTCGCACCGGTCGAACGCCACGACCGCGCGCTGCAGGATGGTGATCCCGCCGAGGCGCACCAGTTGCTTGGGGCGGTCCGCGCCGAGACGCGTCCCCGCCCCGCCGGCCGCGATGATCGCGCTCACCATGATGCCGTCCCTCATGCGAACAGTCCCTCCAGGGCCCCGCCCACGTCGTCTACCGGGATCAGTTCGCATCCCGGCGCGGACAGGCCCCCGCAGTCGCCCCGCGGCAGGAAGCAGCGCGTGAACCCGAGCTGCGCCGCCTCGCGGACGCGGAGTCCGGGCTGCGTCGCGCCCCGGATCTCCCCCGCCAGCCCGACCTCGCCGAACAGGGCGGCGCCGGCCGTCACCGGCTGGTTGCGCAGGCTCGACGCCACCGCCGCGACCACCGCGAGGTCGGCGGCCGGCTCGAGCACGGGGATGCCCCCGGGCACGTTTACGAACACGTCCTCGCCCGCGAGCGAGAGCCCCGCGCGCTTCTCGAGCACCGTGAGCAGCAGCGACAGCCGCTGGCGGTCCACGCCGTTCGCCACCCGCTGGGCGTTGCCGTAAGCGCCGGCGCCGACCAGGGCCTGCACCTCGACGAGGATGGGCCGCGACCCCTCGAGCGAGCACAGCACCACCGACCCCGGCGCGTCCGGGCGGCGTTCCGAGAGGAACTGCGCGGAGGGGTCGGCCACCGCGCGCAGGCCGCCGCGCGTCATCTCGAACACCCCGATCTCGCTCACCGCCCCGAACCGGTTCTTCACCGCCCGTACGATGCGGTGCGCGTGATGCCGGTCCCCTTCGAAGTAGAGCACGGTGTCGACCACGTGCTCCAGCACCTTGGGGCCGGCGAGACCGCCGTCCTTCGTCACGTGTCCGACGACGAGGACCGGGACGTTGCGCCCCTTCGCGACGAACAGGAGCCGGTTCGCCGCGTCGCGCACCTGGGCGACGGTTCCCGGCGCCGACTCCAGCTTGACCGAGAAGAGCGTCTGGATGGAATCGACGATGACCAGGTCCGGCGCCAGCTTCGACACCGCGTCGATCACCCGCTCCAGGCAGGTCTCGGCCAGCACGTGCAGCCGCGGCGGCGACAGGCCGAGGCGCTCCCCCCGCCGGCGCACCTGGTGCGGCGACTCCTCGCCCGAGCAGTAGAGGACGGACCGCCCCGCCGTCGCGACCTCGGCCGCCGCCTGCAGCAGCAGCGTCGACTTCCCGATGCCCGGCTCGCCCCCCAGGAGCACCACCGACCCCGGCACGAGGCCGCCGCCGAGCACGCGGTCGAGCTCGCTCACCCCGGTCGAGACCCGGTCCGCCTCCGACGACTCGATGTCGGCGAAGAGCCGGGCCCCCCCGCCGGCGGGGGCCGGCCCCGCGGCCGGAGCGTTCCGCGCCGCCGCCTGCTCCTCGACCAGCGAGTTCCACTCGCCGCAGTCCGGGCACCGCCCCAGCCACTTCCGCGCCTGGGCGCCGCACGCCCGGCACACGAAGACGGTGTTGGGTGACTTCACGGGAGAGGCGCCCGCGTCCGCGATCCCTGCTCGGCCGGGCGGGCCCCCCGACCGGCGTAAGCGCGCACGATCCGGCTTCCCGTGCGGCACAGGACCTCGTGCGGCACCGTGCCCAGCGCCGCCGCGATCTCGCCGGCGTCGATGCGCCCGCCCGACTGCTCGCCCATCAGCACCACCTCGTCCCCCGGGTCGACGTCGAGACCGGTCACGTCGATGGTGATCGAGTCCATCGACACCGCGCCCACCACCGGCGCCCGCCGTCCGCGGACGAGCACCGAGCCGCGCCCCGCCAGGCGAACGTCCAGGCCGTCCGCGTAGCCGGCCGGCACCACCGCGATCGTCGTCGGACGCCCGACCGGGGCGCGCGCGCCGTAGCCGGTCGTCTCACCGACCCGCATGCCCTTCACCGCGACGACCCGGCTGCGCATCGTCATCACCGGCGCCACCGGCACCGGCGCCCGGACCCCCGGGGGCACGAGGCCATAGAGCAGGAGCCCCGGCCGGACCGCGTCGTACCAGGTCCGCCGGTCGCGCAGCAGGGCGGCGCTGTTCGCGGCGTGCGTCAGCCCCGGCCGGATCCCCAGCGCGGCGAGGCAGCGCAGCGACTCGTCGAAACGCTTCCGCTGCCGCTCGAACAGGGGGTGCGCCGGCTCATCGGCGGTGGCGAAGTGCGTGTACGCCGCCGCGATCTCGAGCCCGGGCCGCCCCAGCACGTCCGGCATGGTGTGCCGGAGGTTGTCGAAGCGGAACCCGAGCCGGTTCATGCCGGTGTCGATCTTCAGGTGGCACGGGACGGTCGCGCCCCGCCGCGCCGCCGCGTCGCCCAGCGCGCGGGCGGCGAACGGCGAGGAGACCGTCGGCGTCAGGCCGTGGGCGAACACGCCGTCCAGATCGCTGACGGCGAGGGCGCCGAAGACGAGGATGGGGGTCCGGACGCCGCCTTCGCGCAGGGTCACCGCCTCCTCGATGTCCGCGCAGGCGAGCATGCCGGCCCCGGCCGACTCCAGGGCCCGCGCCACCGGCACCGCCCCGTGCCCGTAGGCGTTCGCCTTGACGACCGCGATCACCCGGGGCGCCCCCGCGCCGCCCACGTGACGCACCACCGCCGCGTAGTTGGCCCGCACGGCGTCGAGGTCGACGCGGGCGAACGTCGGCCGGACGGCGGGGAACGCCGGCTCGCCGGACGAGTCCGTCCCCGGGCGTCGCCCGACGCCGCGGTCACGCCGGAAGCCGCGGCCCGCGGCCCCCCGGCCCGACGCCCCCCGTTCACGACTCGTAGGCATCGCCGGCGAGGTTGGCGAACTTCGTGCACTGCTTCAGGAACGCGAGCCTGACGACGCCGGTCGGCCCGTTCCGCTGCTTGCCGATGATGATCTCGGCGAGGTTCTCGTTCTCGGGGCTCGGGTCGTACTGCTCCTCCCGGTAGATGAAGAGGACGAGGTCGGCGTCCTGCTCGAGCGCGCCCGACTCCCGCAGGTCGGAGAGCTGGGGGCGGCGGTCGGACCGGCTCTCGGGGGCGCGGCTCAACTGCGACAGCGCCACCACCGGCACGTCGAGCTCCTTGGCGAGGCCCTTGAGCGACCGCGAGATGGCGGCGAGCTCCTGCGTGCGGTTGTCGAACCGGCCGCGCCCCGTCATGAGCTGCAGGTAGTCGATCACGAGGAGATGCAGGTCGTGCTCGGCCTTCAGCCGCCGCGCCTTCGCCCGCATCTCCAGGACCCCGATCGAGGGGCTGTCGTCGATGAACACCTTCGCGTCGTCCAGGCGGGCGAGGGCCTCGGCCAGGGCGTCGTAGTCGCGCTGCCCGAGGAACCCGCCCCGGAACTTGTGCGAGTCGATCCCCGCCTCGGTCGTCAACATGCGCATGAACAACTGCTCCTTGGACATCTCCAGGCTGAAGACCCCGACCGTCTTGTCGGTGCTCACCCCGAGATGCTGCGCGATGTTGAGGACGAGGGCGGTCTTGCCCATCGACGGCCGCGCCGCGACGAGGACCAGGTCGGCCGGCTGGAACCCCCGCGTCAGCTTGTCGAGGTCGACGAACCCGCTCGGGATCCCGGTGACCGCGCCCTCGCCCGACTGCAGCTTGTCGATGGTCGTGTGGCTGGCCTCGACGAGGTCGTGGAGGGCGACGAACCCGGTGTGGACGCTGTCGTCGGCGATGCGGAAGATCGCCTGCTCGGCTTGGTCGAGAACGGTGTCGGCGCCGCCCTCGCCGGTGTACGCGGTCTCGAGGATCCCGTTGGCGGCGGTGATGATCTTTCGCCGCGTCGACTTCTCCTTGACGATGTGGGCGTAGTACTCCACGTGGGTGGAGCGGGGCACGCCGTCGACGAGCCCCGCGATGTACGCCGGTCCGCCCACGCCGTCGAGGTCGCCCGACCGCGCGAGCTCGTCCTTGAGGGTGACGAGATCGATGATCTCGCCCCGCTCGTTCAGGTCCACCATCTTGTCGAACACGCGGCGGTGGGCGTCGCGGAAGAAGTCGTCGGCGTCGATCAGCTCGGCCGCCTGGTTGAAGGCGTCGTTGTGGATCAGGACCGCGCCGAGCACGCAACGCTCCGCCTCGAGGTTGTGGGGGAGCGTCCGCTCGGCGGGAAAGGAAACGACTTCGGCCATGACCTGACCCTCGTCGCGGGAAGGGGACGGCCGGGGGAACCCGAGGCGCGCCCACGGAGGACGCGCGGGATGACCTCACACCCCCCGGCCCGACACCGCGGGGCGGCGGGACTTCAGCCCGTGTCGTGAAGCGGTCCGCCCGGCCGGGGGCCTGCACCGTTCTACGGCGCAGACCCTTGGGGCGCGGACTCCTGCGGCGCGGACTCCTGCTCGGCGGGACCGTCCGGCGCCGCCGCGGGCGCCGCGCCGTCCCCGCCGTCCACGTCGGCGGCCACCTCGTCCTCGGCCCCCTCCTTGACGATGCGGACCGTCACCTCGGCCGTCACTTCGCGGTGCACCTTGACCGCCACCCGGTGCTCGCCGAGCTGCTTCAACGGCTCGGCGAGCTGGATCTTGCGCCGGTCGATCTCGAACGACTGGTCGAGCAGCGAGGCCGCGACGTCGGCCGCGGTGACCGATCCGTACATGGTCTCGGTCTCGCCGAACCGGCGCGCGATGACGCAGACCGCCTGGCTCAGCCGCGCCGCGAACGCCTCCGCGCTCTCCTTCTCGGCCGCGTCGCGGGCGTCGGCGATGACCCGCTCGCGCTCGACCTGGCGGCGGTTGGCCTCGGTCACCGGCAACGCCAGCCGCCGGGGGAGGAGATAGTTGCGGGCGTATCCGTCGGCGACCTTCACGACGTCGCCGCGGCGCCCGAGATGGTCGACCGGCTCTCTGAGTATGACCTGTACTGCCATGGTTTCACCGCGGGCGCTAGTCGGTCACGTACGGGATCAGGGCCAACTGCCGCGCGCGCTTGATCGCCGTCTGCAGCTTGCGCTGATGGGGCGCACAGGTTCCCGACAGGCGCCGGGGCTGTATCTTCCCCCGTTCGGGAATGCTGGCGATCAGCATCCGAACGTCCTTGTAGTCGATGTACGGGACCTTGTCGACGCAGAAGCGGCAGACCCGCTTCCGACGGAACATGCCGCGCCGGGGTCGATCGAACTTCGGCTTGCGGGCGGCGCCGCGATCGCTCTTCATCGTTCACCTCCGAACGCCGCGCGCCGGACGGCGGGCGGCGGGAATCGTCGTCATCCCGAGGGTGCGCGCCAGGCTACGGCGCAGGCTCCCGGCCGGCCGGCCCATCCGGCGCCGGGGCCGGGGGCGGATCCCCGCCCGCCTGCGGCTCCGGCGACGACGGGGACGCACCGGGGGGAGAAGACGCCGCCGTCGCCGCCCCGGCCGCCGGCACCTCATCCGGCGCCGGGGCCGACGGCGGCGCGGCCGGCGCGGCCGGCGCGGCCGACTCGGGCACCGACGGCGGCGCCGACGCCTCCGCCGGCTTCACCTCCGCCTGCGGCCCGCTCTCTCCCGGAGGCCCGCCACCCGCCGGCGGGGACGCGCTCTCTGCCCGAGACGCACTCTCCGCCGGTTGCCCGCCGTCCGCCGCGGGCGCGGGCCCGCCGTCCGCCGGCGGCGCTTCCACGGACTCCGCCGCGGGCGGAGGCGGCGGCACCTCCCCCGATGCGCGCGCGGCGCGCCGGCGCTCGGCGTCCGCCTTGCGCTTCTCGGCCGCCCGCCGCGCCTTGCGGAGGTCGTCGTCGACCCGCACCGTGAGGTACCGCAGGACGTCGTCGCGGACACGCATGCGGCGTTCGAGCTCGGTCACCATCGTGCCCGGCCCCCGGATGAGCTGGACGACGTAGATGCCCTCCGTGAAGTTGTCGATGGGGTACGCGAGCTTGCGGCGGCCCCACAGATCGGTGTTCTCGACCGCTCCGCCGAGCTTTCCGACCTGGTCCCCCAGCTCGCGGTGCAGGGCTTCCACCCCGGCGTTGGTGACGGTGGGGGCGAGGACGTACACGAACTCGTATTGTCTGTCGTTGGGCATGCGGCTCCTTCTGGACTGACGGCCACCCGGGGTGGCAAGGAGTGAACGAGGCCGGCGCCGAACGCGCCGCCCCCCGGCTCACGAGATTAACGGACCCGCGAATCGACGTCAACCGGCGTCGGCGGCGGGCGCCGGATCCCCGACGTTCTCGGCGTCGCGCCGATTGAACGTGTTCATGACCGGACCGATGCCGGCCTCCGCGAACATCGCCACCGCGTCGGCCGCCCGCCGCACGATGTCGTCCATCGCCGGCCGCTCCGCGCGGCTGAAGCGCGAGAGCACCCGCCCCGACAGCTTCTGCCGCGGGTCTCCGCGCCCCACGCCGACGCGGAGCCGCGGAAACTCCTCCCCGGCGGCGGCCTCGATGATCGAGCGCAGGCCGTTGTGCCCGCCGGACGACCCCCGGCGGCGCGCCCGCAGCCGGCCCAGGGGCAGGTTCACGTCCTCGGTGACCACCAGCAGGTCGCCCGGCTCGATCCGGTAGTACCGCAGCAGCGCCCCGACCGCGAAGCCGCTGCGGTTCATGTAGGTCTGCGGCTTCGCCAGCAGGACCGCGCCGCGCCCCCCCGGCGCGGCCGGAGCGTTGGCGAGCAGGGCGTCGGCGGGAGCGGACCGGAACGCGACGTCCCAGCGCCGGGCCGTCTCCTCGACCACCTCGAAGCCGACGTTGTGCCGGGTCCCCCGGTACTCGTCGCCGGGGTTGCCGAGTCCCACGATCAGCTTCACGGTCCTGCCCGCGAGGGAGCTGCGCCGGCCCGCGGCCCGAACGTCAACCCTCCGCCTTGCCTCCCGCCTCGGCCTCCGCCTCGCCCTCGGCCTCCTCCTCCGCCTCGCCCTCGGCCTCCTCGGCCTCGAGCCTCGGCGCGATGACGTGGACGATGAGGGTCTCGGGATCGCTCACGGGCTGCCACGACGCCCCCTCGAGGAGGTCCTTGAGACGGATGCCCTGGCCGATCCTCAACGCCGAGACGTCCGCCACGATGTGCTCGGGAATCTCGGACGGCAGGCAGGCGACGGCGACCTCCCGCTGCACGAAGTCGATCAGGCCGCCCTGCACCTTGACCCCCTCCGCCTCCCCCGTCAGATCGATGCGCACGGTGACGGTGATGACCTTGTCCATCGCCACCCGATAGAAGTCGACGTGCAGGAGCCGGTGCGAGACGGGGTCGACCTGATAGTCCTTGATCAGCACCTTGCCCGGGTCGCCGTCCCCGACGGTGAGGCCGATCAGGGTGTTGGCGCCGGCCTCCGAGTGGAGCACCCGCGACACCGCCTCGGGCTCGACGCTGACGGCGAGCGGACCCGACCCGTCCGCCCCGCCCCCCTCGCCGTAGACGACGCCGGGAATGCGGCCGCCGCGGCGGAGCGCGCGCGCGACGCCCTTCCCGCGTCCGGACCGAACCTCTGCGTTCAACGTGGTTTCCATGACTGACCTGCCTGGCAAGCGAGCCGAGCCGCCTCGTTCTAGACGAACAACGACGACACGGACGTCTCCTGATGAATGCTCTGAATCGCCTTCCCCAGCAACGGGGCGACGGACAGCACCTCGACCTTGTCCGACGCGGCGACCTCCGGGCGGGGCGGAATGGTGTTCGTGACCACCAGCTTCTCGAGCGGCGATCCCTCGATCCGCTCCAGCGCCGGCCCCGAGAGCACGCCGTGCACGGCGCACGCGATGACCCGCGCGGCGCCGTTCTCGCGCAGCCCCGACACGCTCTGGACGAGCGTCCCCGCGGTGTCGACGATGTCGTCCTGGATGATGCAGACGCGGTCGCGGACATCGCCCACGACGTGCATCACCTCGGCCCGCCCGTCCTCGGAGCGCCGCTTGTCGATGATCGCCAGGTCCGCCCCCAGGCGCTTGGCGTAGGCGCGCGCGCGCTCGACGCCGCCGGCGTCCGGCGACACGAACACGAGACCCGGATCGTGATAGGCGGCGAGATGCTGGATGAACACGGGGGCGGCGAACAGGTGATCGACGGGGATGTCGAAGAACCCCTGGATCTGCGCCTTGTGCAGGTCGATGGTGAGGACCCGGTTGGCGCCGGCCGCGCACAGCAGGTTCGCCACGAGTTTCGCCGAAATCGGGACGCGGGGCTTGTCCTTCCGGTCCTGCCGGGCGTAGCCGTAGTAGGGCATGACGGCGGTGATGCGGGCCGCCGACGACCGCCGGAACGCGTCGATCATGACGCAAAGCTCGACGAGGTGCGCATCGACGGGGGTGCAGGTCGGCTGCAGGATGAACACGTCGGCACCGCGGATGTTCTCGTCGATCCGGAACGAGACCTCGGTGTCGGCGAAGCGCCGGAGGTTCGCGCGGCCCAGCGGGGCGCCCAGGTAGTCGGCGATCTCCCGCGCCAAGTCCGGGTGCGCGCTGCCCGAGAAGAGTTTGAGCTGCCCGTTCACCATCGCCGTCGGTCCGGCCCGGCGGGGCCGTTCACAAGAGGCGCCGAAGGCGGGTATGGCTGGGGCGGAAGGATTCGAACCTTCGATACGGGATCCAAAGTCCCGCGCCTTACCACTTGGCGACGCCCCATCAAGCGAAGCCGGTCCCGCAACGCCGCATCCCCTGACTGCTGCGAACCCGATATTGTACCCGGCCGTCCGCCCCCCATCAAGGCTCGGCGAACGGCAAATCCCCCAACCTTCCTGGCCTGCGCCCCGGCCGCGCCCCCCGCCGCCGCCCGCGGTCACGCCCGGAAGCTCCGTTCGAGCCCGGCACGGTCCATCGTGCGGGTGACCCACGCCGTCCACCCCCCCGGCCCGTCGCGCAGATCCCGGGCCGCGCCGAGGGCCGCGCCGCGGCGCTCGAAGAGGCCGAACACCGCGGAGCCGCTGCCGGTCATTCCCGCCCGGCGCGCGCCCGCGTCCGAGAGCCGCCGGATGGCCCCCGCGATCCCGGCCCGGCGCCGCGCCACCGGCCCCTCGAGGTCGTTCCGCAGGCCGTCGAGCACGAGGGCCGACCCGTCGAACCGCACCGGCGGCTCCGGCACCGCCGCGCCTCCCCGCCTCCCGGCCGCCCGGTCCTCGTCGAGCCAGCCGTAGGCGGCGGCGGTCGAGACGCCGTGCGGGGGGACGGCCACCGCCACCCAGCGCGGGGGCTGCTCCGCGAGGGGGTAGACCTCGTCGCCGCGGCCCACCCCGAGGGCCGTGCCGCCGACCAGGAAGAAGGGGCCGTCGGCCCCCACCCCGGCGGCCAGCGCGTGGAGCCGGGCCGGAGGCGGCGTCCGTCCCCACAGGAGGCACAGGCCCCTCAGCGCGGCCACCGCGTCGGCGGTCCCGCCCCCCAGCCCCGCCGCCACGGGGATCCGCTTGCGGATCGTCACCGCCACGCCCCGCACATCGCCGGTCCCCCCGAGCTCGGTCCACAAACCCTGGGCGGCGCGGTGAACCAAATTGTCCGTGCCCGACGGCACCCCGGGGGCCGAGCAGCGTATGCGCCAGCCGCCCTCGACGGCCCGCAACGTCAGCGTGTCGTGCAATCCGACGGACTGCAGGACGGTCCGCAGGTCGTGGAAGCCGTCGGGGCGCCGGCCGCCGACCCGCAGGTCCAGGTTGACCTTGGCATGCGCCCGGACCGTCACCCGCCGGAGGGGCCCGGGAGGCGGCGGCGCGCTCATGTCGGCTCGACCGGGACCTCCAGCGGTCCCGCCCCGCGCAACTCCTCCAACGTCGCCGGCACGACGTCGGCGGGAACCGTCAGCGAGAAAGCCCCGGGAACGGGGGCCACGTTCACGCTGACCTGCGAGAGGCGGGCCGTCAGATCGGTGAGGGGCCCGCCCCCGCCCCCCGCCGCGTCCGACACCACGCGCACGAGCCGGGGCAGCCGGCGGCGGAACTCGCCGTACTCGATCGTCAACCCGTCCCGCGTGCCCGCGATAAGCTGGTGCCCGCCCTCGATCTCGCGCAGCCAGGCGACCGCGCCGCCGGTCAGGTCGACGGCGATCCAGTCGCCGTGGCGCCGCCCCCGGATCGGCCGCGGATCGGGCACGAGACAGCCCGTCAGCACCGCCCGCAGGTCGTCGGGCCCGAACGGGATGCCGGTCAGGCTCGCGAAGAGATCGGGGGCCGGCACCCCCGTCACCACGCGCGCCTCCCGCGTCAGCCACAGCGTCGCGTCGGCCGGCGACACGACGAGGTAGAAGACCGGCGCACCGAACGGCGCCAGCCCCTCGAGGCGCATCGACGCGGGCTCGGCCAGCCCCGCCCGCACCCGCCCCCTGAGCCTAGCCCCCCCGCCGCGCCCGCTGAGCGCGATCAACGTCTCGACGGACCTGACCCCCCGGCACTCGGAGACCGCGGCGCCGAAGATGGGCTGGTAGTCGGGATAGGGGACGCCGGGACCCGCGGGGAGAACCAGCCGCGTCGACCCGCACGCGGCGGCCAAGGCGACGGCGGAACAGATCCCCAGCACGCGGAGACCGCTCATCGTTCGCCGCAACCCGTCCCGCGCCGCTGGGACGCCGCCGTAGGCGACGCTCTGCGGGCTAGGGGTCTGCGCCGTAGAACGGTGCAGACCCCTAGCAGGGCTGGTTGGGCGCCAAGCGGAGCCGCAGGCGACGATCGGCGGGCTAGGGTTCGAGGCGGTCACGCGCGTCGCGGATCTTGGCCTCGACCGCCGCCGCATCGACCCCCTCGCGGTCCCCGGCGAGGGCGCGCTCCCAGGCGTCGATGGCTTCCGCGTAGCGTTCGAAGCGGAACAGCAGGTCGCCCATGTGGTCCTGCACGACGGAGTTCCGCGGGAGCTGATCGCTGGCCGCCCGCAACGGCGACTCGGCGAGCTCGAGCTCGTCCTGCATGAAGTACGCCCACCCCAGGCTGTCCAGGTAGGCCCCGTTGTGGGGGTCGATTTCAAGGGCGCGGCGGATCAGATCGACCGACTCGTCGAGCCGTTCGCCGCGCTCGGCCAGCATGTAGCCCAGATAGTTCAACGTCTGCGCATCGTCGGGGTCCCGTTCGAGCACGCGCCGGAACGCGCCCTCCGCCTCGTCGTATCGCCTGCCGCGCTCGAAGACGGCGCCGAGCTGGAACAGGATGAGGGTGTCGCCGGGGAACCGCTCCTCGGCCGCCCGCAGGACGCCCACCGCCGCGTCGACCCGGTCGTGCTGGCTGTACAGCCCGGCCAGGGCCACGTGCGCGATCGGCTCGTCCCGGTACCGGTCGCGCGCCCGCTCGAGCACCGCGACCGCGTCGTCGACCGATCCGCGGGCCGAGAGCACCTGGGCCTCAAGCCGGAGGAGGGGCAGGCTGTCCCGCCGGCGGCCCCGCGCCTCGGCCAGCAGGCCGCCCGCCGCGTCGAGGCGCCCGGCGTCGAGATAGACCTGCACGAGCTGTACCTGCAGCCCGAGGTTGGACGGCGCCAGCGCCAGCGCGTCTTCCAGCGCGCCGGCGGCGGCGGCGAAGTCGCCCACGTTCTGTTGCGCGAACGCGAGCTGCTGCAGGAGCACGGCGACCTGGCGGGGATCGACGCCGCCCGCCCGCGCCCGCTGCACGACCGGGGCCAGGACCTCGGCCATCTCCCGGTACTGCCGTTTCCCCCCGAGGGCCCGCGACAGCGTGTAGGCACCCCGCAGCTCGTCCGGCGCCAGCTCGACCACCCGCCGCGCCGCGGCCTCGGCCGCGTCGAAGTCGCCGGCGTCGAGCTCCAGGACGGCCAGCCGGTACCAGCCGTCGGTGTCGTCGGGCCGCAGCCGGACGAGATCCTCCAGCACCTCGATGGCCCGGCCGGCGCGTCCCGCGTTCGCCAGCGCGTCGGCGAGCCGGCGGCGGTAGCGGGCCCGCCGGGGGGCGTAGAGCACCGCCCGCTCGTAGGCGGCGGCGGCCTCGGCCCACTGGTCGAGGGCCTCGTGCGCGCGGCCCAGCAGCACCTGCCCGTCGGCGAACTGCGGCGCCCGGTCGAGCATGTCGGTCAGAACCTCCACGGCCGGCGCGGGCTGCCGGGTGGACAGGTAGAGCCGACCGAGGGTGATGGATAGCATCAGGTCGGACGACCCGGGGTTGCGGGCCTGCGCGAGGTGGTCGATGGCCAGGTCCACGTCGGACTGCGCGGGGGCCTCCCGGGACTCAACCCGGGCGGCGTAGACGAGGCCCAGCGTGCGGTGGGCCTCTCGGTCGCCGGGATCCCGGTCCAACGCCTCGTTCCCGGCCTCGATCGCCTCGTCGGGCCGGTTGCGGCGCGCGTAGAGGCCGGCCAGCTCGGCCCAGATCCCCGACGACGCCGGATCGAGCTCGGCCGCCCGCCGGTAGGCGGCGACCGCCTCCTCGACGTCGCCCTCCCGCTCCAGGGACCGGCCGAGGATGAACGCGTGGTACGCGGCGGCGCGATCGTCCAGGCCCGGGGGCTCGGGCGCCGGCGCTTGGGCTTGGGCGATGGCTCCCGGCGCCACGACGCCCACGACGAACAGAGCGCTGATTGAGAACCGCATAGGGGCCGCATTGTTCCACAACGACACGACCGTAACAACCCGGCGGCGCCCCCGCCCCGCGTCCGGGGGCGTTCCCCGACGGTGCCCGGCCGCCCCCGGCGCGGCCGCGGCGGTCTGATATAGTCTGAATCGTCCCGGAGGGAGGGATGATGGCGGTCGACGCGGAGCTTCTCGAAATCCTCGCGTGCCCGAGCTGCAAGACGCCGGTGACGCCGGTGCGCGGCGGCGCCGGCCTGAAGTGCGGGACCTGTCATCGGGTCTACCCGATCACCGACGACATCCCGGTCATGCTCATCGACGAGGCGACCGTCGAAGAGCCGCCCGAGGCCGGGGAGCGGCCCGGCACCGGGGAAGCGCCCGGCACCGAGGAATGACCGCCTCCAGACGGCCGGGACTGGAAGCCGCGGCCTTCGCGACGCTCCTCGGGTTCGTGGCCGCGCTGCAGATCTCGATCGCCGCCGCCGGCATCCTCCTGACCTTCACCATCGGACTCTGGATCGCGTTGCTGGCCAGGGAGCGCGAGCGTCCGTCGGGGCCGCCGTTCCTGGCCGCCCTGCTCGCCTACGCGGCGGCCACCCTCGTCTCGGCCGCCTTCTCCCTCGACCCGGCGGCCAGCCTCGTCGACTCGCGCGAGGTGCTGCTCTTCGTCGTGGTCCCGATAGTGCACCGGCTGGCCCGCGGCGGGCGGGCGCAGACCGTGGCGACCCTCGTCGTGACCGTGGGCGCGGCCACCGCGGTTTGGGGGGTGGCGCAGTACGGCGTCCTCGAGTACGACAGCCTCGGACAGCGGCCGGACGGCACGATGGGGCACTACATGACCTACTCCGGCCTCCTCATGCTGACGATCGCCCTCGCCGCCTCCCGCGTCCTGTTCGACCGGCGGCGACGCCTGTGGTCCGCCCTGGTGATGCCCGCCCTGCTGGTCGCGCTGGCGGTGACGCTGACCCGGAGCTACTGGGTGGGCGCGGGGGCCGCCGTCGCCGTGCTGTGCCTCGTGAAGGACCTGCGGCTGGTGGCGGTGGTCCCGGTGCTCGCGGCCCTCGTGCTCGTCTTCGCCCCCCCGCAGATCACGAGCCGCATCCACTCCGCCTTCGACCTGCAGGACCCCACGGTCCGGGACCGGTTCGCGATGGCGCGGGCGGGCATGCGGATCATCCGCGACCACCCCTGGACGGGGGTGGGGCCGGACATGGTGAAGGAGGTGTATCCCGAGTACCGCGACGACGGGGCGGTGCAGGACGAGAACCCGCACCTGCACAACGTGCCGGTGCACATCGCGGCCGAGCGGGGGCTGCCCGCGCTCGCCGTCTGGTGCCTGTTCGTGGCGGCGGCGGTCCGCGGCCTGTTCCGACTCCTCCGCGACGAAGAGGCCCGCCCGCTGGCCGCGGCCGGCCTCGCGGCGGTCGCCGGCATGCTCAGCGGCGGCCTGTTCGAGTACAACTTCGGCGACTCCGAGTTCCTGATGCTCTTCCTCGTCATCCTCACCCTGCCGCAGGCGGCGGCCTCCCGCCCGGCCGCGGTCAGTGCCGGAAGTGCCGCCGCCCCGTGAACACCATGGCGAGGCCGTGCTCGTCGGCGGCGGCGGTGACCTCCCCGTCCCGCACCGAGCCCCCGGGCTGGACCACCGCGGTGGCGCCGGCCGCGGCGACGGCGTCGAGGCCGTCGCGGAACGGGAAGAACGCGTCGGAGGCGGCCGCCGTGCCGGTCAGCCCCCCCGCCGCCTTCATCACCGCCACCTTGACCGCGTCGACCCGGCTCATCTGCCCGGCGCCGATCGCCGCGAGCCGGTCCGCCCGCGCGAACACCACCGCGTTCGACTTCACGTGGGCGCAGACCCGCCAGGCCAGCCGCAGGGCCGCCCACTCCGCGCCGGTCGGCCGCCGCCGGGTCACCACGCGGAGGCCGGAATCGGCCCCCCGCGCCGTCTCCGCCGTCCACGGCGCCGCCGCCTCCGTCACGCGGTCGGCGCCCTGCACGAGGAGCGCGCCGAGGATGGACCGGACCTCGCGGTCCATCCCGCCCCCCCCGGCCGGGGAGCAGTCCGCGAGCACCAGCCGCAGGTTCTTCTTCGCCGCGAGGACCTCTCGGGCCTCGTCGTCCGCGTCCGGCGCCACCACCGCCTCCACGAAGGTGGACGCGATCGCCTCCGCCGTCGCCCGGTCGACGGGGCGGTTCAACCCCACGATGCCGCCGAACGCCGACAGCGGGTCGACCTCCCGCGCGGCCACGTAGGCGTCGCGCAACGCGCCGGCGGTCGCCGCCCCGCACGGGTTGGTGTGCTTGATGACCACCGCCGCCGGCTCGTCGAACTCCCGCGTCAGCCGCGCCGCCGCGTCGAGGTCGAGCAGGTTGGTGAACGACAGGGGCTTGCCCTGGACCACCCGCGCCCCCCCGAACCCCGCGTCGCCGGCCGCGTAGAGCGCCGCCGCCTGGTGGGGGTTCTCCCCGTAGCGGAGGCGCCGCAGCCGGTCCGCCCGCAGCGCCAGGGTGTCCGGCGCGATGTCGTCGGCGGGGGCCGGCTCGCGCGTGAGGCGGCCGTCCGCGGCCCCCACCGCCGACAGCGTCGACGCGATCGTGCCGTCGTACGAGGCGGTGTGCGCGAACGCCTTGCGGGCGAGCGACAACCGGCGGTCGAGGCCCGGCCCGCCGGCGCCCCGCAGCGCCTCCAGGACCTCGGGATAGTCCCCCGGATCGACGACCACCACCACATCGCGGAAGTTCTTCGCGGCCGCCCGCACCAGCGTCGGTCCGCCGATGTCGATCTCCTCGACGAGGGTCTCGACCGAGGCGCCCGGGTCGGCCGCGACGCGGGCGAACGGATACAGGTTGACGGCCACGACATCGATGGGCCGGATGCCGTGCGCTTCGAGGGCCCGCGCGTCGCCGGGCCGGTCGCGGCGCGCGAGAATGCCGGCGTGGACGGCGGGATGCAGGGTCTTGACCCGGCCGTCCATCATCTCGGGGAACCCCGTCACCGCCGACACCTGGGTCACCGCGACCCCGGCGTCGGCCAGCGCGCGCGCGGTGCCGCCGGTGGACACGATCTCGAAGCCCCCGGCGGCGAGACCGCGGGCGAAGTCGACGACCCCGGTCTTGTCGGATACGCTCAGCAGCGCTCGTCTCAACGGCTCACTCTCCTTTCCGTCCCGGCGCGGGGGGCGCCCCCGGCGCCGCCCGCACCGCCCCACCGACCCGGCGGCGTCCGCGCCGTCCCCGGCGGCGACTCCCGCCGGAAGCCGCCGCCCCACCGCCGCCGGCCCCGTGCGGCGCGGGACGAACCCGGCGGGAAGCCGCCTTGACAAAGGCCGGACGGCCTGACTACGATGCCCTTTCGGCTCCCGGGTTGAAGCCCGAGTTCAGCAGAGGGGTTCGACCCGCAGACCGCTCATGCGGTCTTTTTTTATGCGCCCGCGGCGTGAACGCCGCCGCGGGTCCGGAAGTCGGGGCGTGCCGCGGCACCCCCATGCAAAACAGAGGCAGTACGATGCGCATCACAGGCAAGGTCAAGTGGTTCAACAACGCCAAGGGGTACGGATTCATCGAGCGTGAGGGCGGCAGCGACGTCTTCGTGCACTTCTCGGCGATTCAGGGCAACGGTTTCCGCACGCTGGAAGAAGGCCAGGCGGTGGAGTTCGAGATCGTCGACGGGCCCAAGGGCCCCCAGGCGGGCAGCGTGACCCGAAGCGAGTAGCGCCCGTTCCGGCCCGGACGCGCCGCGTCCGGGCCGTTCCCACCCCGCCTTCCCCCACCCTCACGCGCAACCCACCGAGACCACAATCACGCAGGACGCCAACACCGGCCGACCGCCCGAGCGGTGATAGACTGGCTTTGGGAGTCCGCGCCGCAGAACGGTGCAGACCCCCAGCGGGTTGGGCGGCGGGCGGGGCCGTAGGCGACGCTCTCCGGGCCAAGCCTCTGGCCGCCGGCCCGCGCCGACCGCGCGCGGCAGGCGATGGTATCCGAATCCCCGCGGACCGGCAAGGCGGCGGCCCGCCGCCCCGGCACGCCCGCCCCATGACGACGCCCCGCATTCTGCCGTCCATCGACAGCCTCCGTCGGCGCCCCGTCGTCAGCTCCCTGGAGGCCGAGTACGGCACCGACGCGGCCCTCGACGCGCTACGGACGGCGGCCGACCACGTGCGGCGCGAGCTGACCCGCGCCGCGGCGACGTCCATCCGGGACCGCGACCAGGCGGCGACGGCGATCGAGCGGCGCGCGGCGACCGAGCTCGCGGCGCGGCTCGAGCCGTCCCTCACCCCCGTCATCAACGCGACCGGGGTCATTGTGCACACCAACCTCGGCCGGGCCCCGCTCTCCGAGACGGCGGCGGCGCGGGTCGCGCAGCTCGCCGCCGGCTACACGAACATCGAGTACGACCTCGCGGCGGGCGGGCGCGGCGCCCGCCACGTCCACGCCGCCCGGCTCCTCACCCAGGTGACGGGGGCGGCGGCGGCGGCGGTCGTCAACAACAACGCGGCCGCGGTCCTGCTGGTCCTCGCCGCCCTCGCGCAGGGGCGCGAGGCCGTCGTCTCGCGCGGCGAGCTCGTCGAAATCGGCGGCGGCTTCCGCATTCCCGACATCCTGCGCCAGTCGGGGGCGGCGCTCCGGGAGGTCGGCACGACGAACCGGACGCGGATCGACGACTACGCGGCGGCCATCAACGATCGGACGGCGCTGATCCTGCGCGTCCACCCGTCGAACTTCCGCATCGAGGGGTTCACGGCGCGGCCCGCGCTCGACGAACTCGTGGCGCTCGGACGGCGCTTCGACGTGCCCGTGGTCGAAGACCTCGGGAGCGGCCATCTCGCCGGCGTGCCCACCGGCGGCGTCGACGAGCCGTCGGTGGCCGCGAGCGTGCGGGCCGGCGCCGCGGTGTGCTGCTTCAGCGGCGACAAGCTCCTCGGCGGTCCCCAGGCCGGCATCATCGTCGGCGAGGAGGAGCCGCTGGCCCGGGTGCGGAGCCACCCGCTGATGCGGGCGTTGCGGGTCGATAAGATGACCTACGCGGCCCTCGAGGCCACGCTGACGGAGCACGCCCGCGGTCGGGCGGCGGCGACGGTGCCCGTGGTCCGCATGCTCGCCGCCCCGGTCGAGGAGATCGACGGCCGGGCCCGGGCGCTGGCGGAGAGACTCGAGGGCCATGTCCGGTTCGAGGCGGCCATCATCGACGGGGTGTCGACGGTCGGGGGCGGCGGCGCGCCGGGGTCCGCGCTGCCGACGAGGCTGGTCCGGCTGACCCCGCGCGGGCACTCGGCGTCGCGGCTGGCCGAGCGGCTGCGCGGACTGCGGCCGCCGGTCATCGCGCGCATCGACCAGGACCGCGTCCTGCTCGACCTCCGAACCGTGCCGACGGAGCAGGACGAGTTGTTCGCGGCGACCCTGCTCGGGTTAGGGTCCGCGCAAGAATAACTTCACGGAAGCCCTGCGCAGGCTCGTCCATCGAACCCCTGTCGCAAAACGGAGTCTGTCTTGCGCCGCCCCTTGGGACGGGAACGGGGCGGCGCGGTTACGGTCGTGGAGTCCATGCGGCAGGAGGCGGCGTGGGGTCAACGCTCCGAGTACCGCGTCAGGTGATCGACGAGCAGCGACGACATCGCCTCGGCCGCCAGATCGGGAATCCAGTGGTTGACCCCCTCCAGGACCTCGAAGCGGTACGGTCCCTCCACGTACTCCTCGGTGAGCAGCGCCCCGTCTATGCACAGGGCGGTGTCGCCGTCGCTCCAGGTGAACATGGTCGGCACCTGGACGGGGCCGATCGGAGGACGCTGCAGGTTGCGGTCGGCGACGTTGGCCCGGTACCAGTTCAGGGCGGCGCCGAGGGCGGCCTTCGACCCGAGCACCCGCAGGTACTCGTCGACCGCCTCCGCGTCGATGCCGGCGAAGACCCCGCGCAGCAGCGCGTAGTCGTTGGCGAGGAAGGCGTCCTCGGAGTCGGGCTGCACGAACACGTCGAAGTACGCCGACGCGGCGACCTGGCAAGATTCGGGGTCGGCGAGGACCCGCGCGAACGCGTCGGGGTGGGGCACCGACACCGGGTTCGCGGTGATCACGCGGTCGCGGGCGGCGACGGCCAGCCCCCACGCGACAGCCGCCCCCCAGTCGTGGCCGACGACGTGGAACCGCTCGGCGCCGATGGCGTCGGCGAGGCCGATGACGTCGGCGACGAGGAGCGGCAGCGCGTAGTCCTCGATCCCCGCCGGCCGCGCCCCCGGCGAGTAGCCGCGCTGGTCGGGCGCCACCGGGCGGAACCCCGCCTCGGCGAGGGCGCGCATCTGATGCCGCCATTCCCAGGACGTCTGGGGGAACCCGTGGAGGAGGATGACGACCTCGCCGTCCGCCGGCCCCGCCGTCCGCACGTCGAACGTGAGGCCGCCGACTTCGACCTGCGTCAGGGTGATTCCGCCACCGGCCTGACTCGCGCCGCCGGCGGCTTCGGCGACCGCTTCACGGAGTCCCGCCGCGTGCGGGACCGTGTCGGGTGGCCCGCCCACGACGAAGACCGCCCACATGCAACAGACCGCCGCCATCCACCGAGTCGATTCCCGCTTCGTCGCTCGCATTTGCACTCCCGCTGCGGGCGCCGGACCCGCTGTCCCCGCCCACGAATCGAATCTGGTCCCGCGCGACGCAAACCCGCCGCCGATCTCGGCGACCGGCGCGCGCCGTGCTCCCGCGGCTCCGCACCGCAGACTTCCGGGTAGATCCTCGTCTTGTCTGCGATGGTCGTCAAGCACGACCAGAGTGGGATGCTCGCGGCATCGGGCGGCTCCCGGGCGCATGCGGGTCACACCCGTGGCCGGCGGCCGCGTACCGTGCCGGCGCCCCGTCAGGTTCTTCAGGCGGAATAGTCGGCCGATACACCCTGCGCTGTCCAGGCGGCTGCGGGTTCCGGTCGGCGACGTTCGCGCGGTACCAGTTCAGGGCGGTGCCGAGGGCCGGCTTGGTACCGAGCACCCGCACGTACTCCTCCACCGCCCCGGCGTCGATGCCGGCGAAGACGCCGCGCAGCAGGGCGTGGTCGTTGGCGAGGAAGGCGTCCTCGGAGTCGGGCTGCACGAACACATCGAAGTAGGACGACGCGGCGACCTGGCACGAGTCGGGGTCGTTCAGGACCCGCGCGAAAGCGTCGGGATGCGGCACCGACACCGGGTTCGCGGTGATGACGCGGTCGCGCGCGGCGACCGCCACCCCCCACGCCACCGCCGCCCCCCAGTCGTGGCCGACGACGTGGAAGCGCTCGGCGCCGATGGCGTCGGCGAGGCCGATGACGTCGCCGACGAGCAGGGGCAGCGCGTAGTCCTCGACGCGGGCCGGGCGCGCCCCGGGCGAGTAACCGCGCTGGTCGGGGGCCACCGCGCGGAACCCCGCCTCGCCGAGGGCGCGGAGCTGATGCCGCCACTCGTACGACGTCTGCGGGAATCCGTGGAGGAGCAGCACGACCTCGCCGTCGTCGGGGCCGGCCGTCCTCACGTCGAACGTGAAGTCGCCCACCTCGATCCGCGTCGTCGTGACGCCGGCGTCGGACTGACCCGCGCCGGCGGCCCCGGCGACCGCTTCACGCTTCGCCGCCTCCGGTGCGGGCCGCTCGCCGCGAATTCCCGCACCAGATCGTCGTCAAGGACGCGGCGCTCGTCAAGATTGAGTAGAGTGTCGATGAGACCAGTGCCTCCCATGAACCGGCGGCTCGAGCTTCTCGGTGCGAAGGCCGGGGCATCCGCCGAGCGCCTCCTCCTGGACGTGCGGACCGCGCTCCGGGGCATGCGCCGCAACCCCGGCTACGCCTCCGCCGTGGTCCTCATCCTGGCCCTGGGCATCGGCCTCAACGCGGCGATGTACGGACTGCTGTCGCGGCTGTTTCTCCAGGCGCCGCCGCACGTCGAGGACGCGGACGGGATTCACCGCGTCTGGGTGCGGGACCGCGGCGACATGCTGGCGCCCCCGCTCGCGGCCGTCCCGCGCGACCGCGTCCGCTGGGCCGACTTCGCCGCCCTCGCCGCCGACGCCGGGCAGCTCGCGGCGGTCGCCGGCTACACGGCGCCGAGGCGCTTCCACGACGGCCGCGGCCAGGCCGGCGAGGCGCTGCAGGTGTCCTCGGTCACCGGCGGCTTCTTCGCCCTGCTCGGCGCACGGCCGGCCCTCGGGCGGCCCATCGCGCGCGACGACGACGATCTCGCGGCACCGCCGGTCGCGGTCATCGGCCACGGCTACTGGGAACGCCGCTTCGGCGGGGCCCGCGAGGCGCTCGGCGCCACCGTCACCATCGGCGACCTCGCCTACGCGATCGTCGGCGTGATGCCGCCCGGCTTCTCGGGACCCGATCCGGACGCCACGGACGTCTGGCTGCCGCTGCAGATCGCGGCACCGAACGACTACGAGAGCTGGCGCGAGTCCAACCTCTGGTCGCTCGGCACGCTGGTGCGCCTTGCGCCGGGCGTCCCGGCCGAGGCCGCGGCGTCGGCGGCGACCGCCAGGCTGCGGGCGGCCCGCGCCGGCTCGCCCCGGAGGGACCCCGAGGCCGTCGTCGTGCTCGGCCCCCTCCTGAGGACCCGCGGACCGGCCGCCCTGGCCGGCGACGTGCGGCTGCCGCTGGTCGTCGGCGGGGTCGCCCTCGCGGTGCTGCTCATCGCGGCCGCGAACGTGTCGAACCTGCTGATGCTCCGCGTCGCCGCCCGCCGGCGCGAGCTGGCCGTGCGCCACGCCCTCGGCGCGGGCCGGTGGGGCGTCGGACGCCTGCTGGTGACCGAGAGCGTCGTGCTCGCCACGGTTTCCGGGGTGGCGGCGCTGGGCGTGGCCGCGGCGGCCGGTCGCTTGCTGCGCGTCACGCTGCTTCCGCGCCACGCGTGGGATCCCGGTCCCCTCGACCTCACCGCGATCGGGTTCACCGGCGTCGCGGTGCTCGCGGTCGGTTTCGGGGCGGCGCTGCTGCCGGGCGTGTACGCCGCGCGGAGCCGGGGCCTGACGAGGCTCGACGGCCTGCGGGGCGCCCGCGCTCTGGGAGGGCCGGTGCGCACCGTGCTGATCGCCGCGCAAGCGGCCCTGACGCTGGTGCTGCTCGACGGCACGGCCACGTTCTACCGTTCGTTCGAGGCGGCGCGCGGGGTCGACGTGGGCTACGCCAGGGAGAACCTGCTGACGGTGGAGCTGGGCGGGTGGAACGAACCGCCGATCGCCGAGGGCGGGGTCGACGCGCTGGAGGCCCGCGTGCGGTCCCTGCCCGGCGTGCTGGACGTGGCGCAGGCGACCAGCGCGCCCTTGACGACGGCCTGGGCGCTGGGCGGGCTGCGCGCCGAGGGCCTCGACCGGTTTCCCCGCATGAACGGGCCCTACGTCAACTACGTGACCCCGAACTTCTTCCGCGTGGCGGGCCTGGACATCCGCGCCGGGCGCGGCTTCACGGCGTGGGATCGCGCGGGGACGCAGAAGGTCGCGGTCGTCGACACGGCGCTGGCCCGGCTCGTCTGGCCCGGGCGGAGCGCCGTCGGCCGCTGCCTGTTCGTGGGACGGGAGGCGTCGGATTGCACGACCGTGGTCGGCGTGACCGAATCGGCCCTCGAGTTCGGTCTGCAGGACGTCGATCGGCTTCCGCACTATTACCTGCCCCTCGACCAGGCGGCGGCGGACGCCGAGGCCGCGGGGAACCTGACCCTGCTTCGCAACCTGATCGTCCGGACCCGCGGCGATCCCGGACGGACGACGGCCCCGGTGCTCGCCGCGCTGGCCGAACTGTTTCCAGACCTGCCGGCGGACCGGGTGCAGAGCCTGCCGGCCGTCTTCGCGCCGCGGATCCGCCCGTGGCAGCTCGGGACCGGTCTATTCGGCGCGGCGGCCCTGCTGGCGGTGCTGCTCGCCGCGTTCGGCCTCTACGCGGTCATCGCGTTCGGCGTGCGCCAGCGCGAGCTGGAGTTCGGAATACGGCGCGCCCTCGGCGCCCGGGCGGGAGACCTCCTGCGGACGGTGCTCCTGCGGGCGCTCTCGCTGGTCGTCGCCGGGATTGCCGCCGGCGCGTTGGGGGTGCTCTGGGCCGAGCGGTGGGTGGCGCCGCTCCTCTTCGACGGCCACAGCCCGCGGGACCCGCTCACGTTCGCCGTCGCGGCCGCGGTGCTGGTGACGGCGGCCCTGGCCGCCTCGTTCCTCCCGGCGGTCCGGGCCGCGCGGGCCGACCCCCGGCAGGCGCTCCAGGCGGAGTAGTCGCCGGGCCGGGGAGCCGAGCCGGCATCTTTCTGACGACGGGCCACCGGGAGCTGTCGCGGGACCTGAAGGCGAGTACCTGCCGGCCACGCGCGGTTCGGCAGGTCCTCATTCCGAGGAAGCAGCGCCGGGAGTTCCGACCGCTTCGCCTGGAGCGGGGTGGATTCCCGGAACGACGGCCCGGTCGTCCCGCGATCGGTCGGCGAACGTCGTCATCTTCGCCTGGAATCGGGTTGAATTCCGGGGAGGGAGCCGGCGGCGCGGCGCCGATGTCCCTGCGGGCGGCCGGGCCGTAACGGCGCCGGTTCCCGCAGCGTCGGTTTCGGTGCCGAGCGGAGGTCGGCTGCGCGACCTGGCGGTCGCGTTGGGATTTCGCTCGCGCAAACTCCTGCGGCGACGATTGGCGGGCTATGCGCCCACGAGTGGCACCAGATCGGTGATCGCCGACACCACGTGATGCGCCTCGAAGCCGAGCTCCTCGGGGGGCTCGCCCGCCGCTCGCTGAATCCAGAACGTGGTCAGTCCGGCCGACGTGGCGCCGGCGATGTCCCAACCGTTTGACGACACGAACCCGAGGGCGGACTGGTCGACCCCGAGCCGCTCCGGGCCGAGGTTGTAGACGCGCGGGCTGACCTTGAAGATCTTGACCTCCTCGACGCTGATGATGGTGTCGAGCAGAGTGTCGATGCCCGCGCTGCGCGCCGCCGCCTCGAGCATTCGCGGCTCGCCGTTCGAGAGGATCGCCAGCTTCACGCCACGGTCCCTGAGCGCCTCGAGCCCCGGCCTCACGTCCGGGAACGCCGCCAGCGTGAGGTACGCCTCCATCAGCCGGTCGCGCCGCGCCGGGGTCAGATCCAGCCCGAGGCCCGCCGCCGCGTTGACCAGGGCGTCGCCGGTGACCAGCCAGAAGTCCCGGTGGCGGCCCATGAGGCTGCGCAGCAGGCTGTACTGGAGCTGCTTGGCCCGCCACCGCTGCGCCAGCGCGTCTCCGTTGCCGGGGAACAGTTCCTCGCAGAGCGCGGTCACCGAGAAGACGTCGAACAGGGTGCCGTAGGCGTCGAACGCGAACGCTTCGATCCCCTCCGCGGGTTCCTGCACGCGGCCGGCGGGAGCCGCCTGATGGCGCCGCGGGTCCAGGAAGTCGAACGCGAGCGGCGCGGTCCCCGCGCCGCCGGCTCTCCGGGGGGGCGCCGCCGCGATCCCCGCGCCGGCCACCGGCAGGGCACCGGCAGCCGCGCCCACGGTCTTGACGAACCTCCTGCGGCCGGTCTCCATGGTGTGCCTCCCTCGCGGGACGCAAGCATACTCCGGGGTGCGGTCGGATGGAAGCCGGGCGCATGTCGAGCGCGCCCGCGAGCCGCGTGCGACGAGTTCGCAGGTGGGCGCATCCGATGTCCGCGTTGCACATGGACAGAATGTGCCGCACCGTCGATGTGTGCGAGTTGGCGGACTCGCGAAACCCGGGGCGCACGCAGATGATCGGACGAACATCACCATCAGGGTCGACGCGGATCTGGCCAAGGATGCCAGGGTACTTGCGGCGCGGCGAGGGACGTCGCTCAGTCGTCTCGTTGCCGAGCAGTTGGAGGCGCTGGTCCGCGGCGAACAGACGACCTACGCGGCGGCCAGACGGCGGGCGTTGGCTCGCCTGAGGCGTGGCTGCGACCTGGGAGGGGAGCGCCCACTGAGCCGGGACGACGTGCACGACCGTGAAGGTCTTCGTTGATACGCGGCCCCGCCGGCCGGTCAGAGCAACGCGACGACCGCCGCCGTGAACGCCCGCAGGTCGCCGAGGTCCCGTCGGATCAGCGCATGCACCTGCTCGAGGAGGCGGTAGCACGCCACGTCCCTGGCGTCGCGGTCGGCGAGAAAGTCGCCGAGCGGCGTGTTCGCGAGCGCCTCGAGGCGCTGGACGGACTCTTCGATCTCGTTGCACCGCGCGCGCACGAGGTCGGGGTTGAGGGTCACCCGCCGAACGCCTCGACGGCGGCCCGCCGCGCCAGGGGCGCGATGTCCAGGTACTCGCGCATCGTCCGTTCCAGACAGTCCACCAGTCCCTCGTCGTCGCGGCTGATCAGCAGGCGGCCGGTGCGGAAGACGTGGAAGCGGAAGGCGAGCGGGGCGTCGTCGAGCCCGCGCACGTCGACCGGGTAGCCGGCCTCGCCGGTCAGTCGCGCCGCGAGGTCGAGCGTGAGCGGCAGACGCCGATCCGCCGGCGCGGCGAGTCGGACGCCCACGTCGATGTCGTGGAAGGCGCCGCCGGACAGGAACGAGCCATGAAGGTAGGCGAAGATCACATCCGGCTCGGTCTGCAGCGCGGAGGTGACTGCGCGCACCACCCTTGCCCGCCCGGCGGCCTCGGCGCGATAGAGGCGTCGCATGGCGTCAACCTGGTCAGGCCGGTTCACCCAAGGACAGGGTACCCGATATCCTTGTCCGCGACCGGCCTGCCCCGACTGCCCCAGCGCCTCGGCGCCCCTCCAGGTAGCGAATGCAGGGGACGTGCTCGCAGTTGCGCGGAACTGCCCGCCTGGCCCGCCAATCGTCGCCGAACGCGACCGCGAGGCCGCGCTGCGGCCCCGCTTGGCGCCCAACCGACCCTCCAGGGAGTCTGCGCCTCCTCCGGAGGCGGCACCGTTCCACGGCGCTGACTCCTAGCCCGCCAAGCGTCGCCTGCGGCTCCGCTTGGCGCCCAACCAACCCTCCAGGAATCCGCGCCGTTCCACGGCGCGGATTCCTACGCCAGCGACAGCACGTCGAGCCGGCCGGTGCTGATGCCGACCTGGTCCATCGGGACGCCGAGGGCGTCCATGACGGCGACGAGCAGGTTGGCCATCGGCGTGTCCTGGGAGTACTCCAGGTGCCGCCCGCCGCGCAGGCCGCCGCCCGCGCCGCCCACCAGCATGATCGGCAGGTTCACCGGCGCGTGCGCGTTCGAGTTCGACATGCCCGCGCCGTAGAGCAGCAGCGAGTGGTCGAGGAGCGAGCCGTCGCCGTCGGGGGTGGACCGCAGCCGGTCGACGAACTCGGCGAAGAGCGACACGTGGTAGGTGTTGATCTTCGACATCGTCGCGATCTTCACCGGGTCGTCGAGGTGGTGCGACAGCGGGTGGTGGGCGTCGGGGATGCCGATCTCGGGGTACGTTCGGCCGCTGATCTCGCGGCCCACCATGAAGCTGGCGACCCGGGTGAGGTCGGTCTGCCACGCGAGGAGCTGCAGGTCGAACATCAGCCGCATGTGGGCCTGGAAGGTCGCGGGCACGCCGGCCGGCTGTTGCACGAGGGGCAGGTCGCGGTTGCTCTGCTCCTCCGCCATCTGGATGCGCCGCTCGACGTCGCGGACCGCGTCGAGGTACTGCGCGAGCTTCTGCCGGTCGCCCGGGCCGAGCCCGCGCTCGAGGTCGGCGGCCTTCTCGGTCACCGAGTCGAGGATGCTGCGGTCCTCGTCGAGCCGCGTGCGCCGCACCGCGGGGTCGGTCGTGCCGCTATCGCCGAAGAGGCGCTCGAAGACGGCCCGGGGGTCGTTCTCCATCGGCAGCGGGGTGGTCGGGTTCCGCCACGAGATGGTGTTGGTGTAGGCGCAACTGAACCCGGCGTCGCACGAGCCGGCGAAGTCGCGGCTGTCGAGGCCGAGCTCGAGCGACGAGAGCTGCGTCTCGCGGCCGAGGGCCTGCCCGAGGAGCTGGTCGATGGACGTGCCCGACTGGATCTCGGCCCCGTCGGTCTTGCGGCCGGGCACGCCGGTGAGGAACTTGGTCGACGCGCCGGCGTGGGCGCCCCCGCCGGGCCCGGGGTTCAGGCCGGTCAGCACCAGCGTGCGGTCGCGGTGCGGGGCCATCGGCTGCAGGATCGGCGAGAACGCGAAGTCGCGGCCGGTGGCGGCCGGCGTCCAGTGTTCCATCGCCATGCCGTTCGGCACGTACACCACCCCGAACCGGCGCATCCCGCGGGCCGCGGTGTTCCGCACGGCCGAGAGGGCGGGGACCATGCCGTCGAGCAGGGGCAGGGCCAGCGTGGCGCCGAGGCCGCGGAGGACCGTGCGGCGGGGAATCGCTTTCTTCGTGATGATCATGAGCCTTGCTCCGCAGTTCGAATGGGCTGGATGTGCAGACTCCGATCACTGCGCGGCATGATCATGAGCCTGTGCTCCGAAGCTGGAACGGGGGGCTGTCGACGATGCCGAGGACCACGGCCGACCAGCGATGGCCGTCGGCGGCCGCGTCCCGGGCGATCTTGCGAATCGTGGGGTAGTCGTAGTGCTCGATGCGGCGGCCGAGGGCATAGGCGAGCAGCTTCTCGGTGACCGTCCGCACCAGCGGCCCGGGGTCGTCCACGAGCAGCGCCCGCAGGCCGTCGAGGCCCTCGAAGGCGTCGCCGGTGGGCATGGCCCCGCGCGCGTCGATGGCCTCGTGGCCGTCCGTCGTCCGCCACCGGCCGATGGCGTCGAAGTTCTCGAGCGCGAACCCGAGGGGGTCCATCGGCGCGTGGCAGCCGGCGCACGCGGGGCTCTCGCGGTGCATCTCGAGCAGCTCGCGCACCGACGCCGGTTCGCCGCCCGGCCCGCGCTCGGGGAACGACGGCACGTCGGGCGGGGGCGGGGGCGGCGGCGTGCCGAGCAGGTTCTCGAGCACCCACTTGCCCCTGAGCACCGGCGACGTCCGGTTCGGGTACGAGGTGACGGTGAGAAGCCCGCCGTGCCCCAGCAGGCCGCCCCGCCGTCGGTCGAGGGTCACCTTGCGGAACCGGTTGCCGTAGACGCCGGGGATGCCGTAGTGCTCGGCGAGCCGCTCGTTGACGAACGTGTAGTCGGCGTCGAGGAGGTCGACGAGGCTGCCGTCCTCCCGCATGACGTGCTCGACGAAGAGCTCCGACTCGCGCCGGAACGCGTCGCGCAGGTTCTCGTCGAAGGTCGGGAAGATGTTGGGGTCGGGGGTGACGCTCGGGATGTTGCGCAGCAGCAGCCACTGCCCGACGAAGTTCTCGACCATGGCCGACGACCGCGGGTCGGCGAGCATGCGCCGGACGTGCCCCTCGAGCACCCCGGGCTCGCGCAGCCCGCCCCGGACCGCGTCGTCGAGCAGGGCCTCGTCGGGGATGCTGCTCCACAGGAAGAACGACAGCCGCGACGCCAGGGTGAGGTCGCTCACCGGATACGCCGTGCCCGGGGCGGCGTCGACGGGGTCGCGCTCGACCCGGAACAGGAACTCGGGGTCGGTGAGCAGGCGCTGCAGCGCGAGCTGGACGCCCGCCTCGAAGCCGTCCGTCCCCTGCCGGCGCTGGTAGAAGCCGAACAGCAGGTCGACGTCCCCGTCGGTGACGGGGCGGCGGTAGGCCCGCCGGGCCAGCCGTCCCAGGATCTCGCGCGCGCACGCGTCGGCCGCGTCCCCGCGGTCGGGATGGCACGTGAAGACGGCGCGGCGGCTCGCGGTGTCGCCGGGGCCGTCCACCGAGTACGGTCCGCCGATCTCGACGCTGTCGACGGCCGCGTTCCCCTGCCAGCGCTCGTTGATGGCGAGGGGGAAGCCGGTCTGCCGGGGCTGGAGGACGCCCTCGGTCTCCCACTGCTTGCGCTCGAACGAGACGCCGACGACCCGCTCGCCCGCCTCGGCGTGGAAGCGCACCTCAAGGTCCTCGTCGGCCCCGAGCACGTAGGTCTCCCAGTCGGGATGCCCGAAGAGCGGGGTGTTCCCGGCGAAGCTGGCCGGCGCGGCGGTGGCGTGGGCCGGTGCCCCGCCCCCGACCGTGAACCGGGTCACGAGGCGGCCGTCGACCCGCACGTCGAGGTGCTGCGGCGTGCCGAGGCCGCGGATGTAGTCGGTGTAGGTGCGCTGCAGGCGCAGCCGCACCGAGTACTCGCCGTCGACCGGGAAGCGGTGGCGGACCGCGATGCCCCCGCGCGAGCCGAACGGGAGGTCCTCGCTCAGCCGGTCGTCCTGGTACAGCAGCAGGGGGATGCGGTGGGTCTCGACGCTCGGCACCGGCGGGGCCAGCCCCACCGCGAGCCGGGTGATCTTGCGCGCCGCCGAGAGGTAGCGTTCCAGGAGAGCGGGCGAGACCGACAGCACCGCCGCCATGTTGTCGAAGCCGTGCTCGTCGGCGTCGTCGGCCGGCAGCAGGGCCGAGACGTCGACCTCGACCCCGAGCAAGTCGCGCACCGCGTTGCGGTACTCGGCCCGGTTCAGGCGGTGGAACGTCTCGGTGCGGCCCACGCCGGGGTCGAGGGCGGCGGCCCGGTCGAGCCCCGTCTCCAGATACGCCACCAAGGCCCGCGCGTCGCCGCGGTCCGGCCGGGGCCGCCCGGGGGGCGGCATCGCGCCGATGCGTAGCTTGCGGATCACCTGCTCCCAGATCGCCGCGTCGCCCGCGAGGTCCGACAGGTCGGCCGCGTCGAGGGCGAGCCCGGCCGTGCGGAGCCGCTCGTTGTGGCAGACGACGCAATAGCGGTCGAGCATCGCCCGGTGCGGCGAGGCGTCTGCCGCCGGCTGGGCGCTCGCCACCGCGGCGCTGGTGGGCGCCGACAGCACGGCGGCGAGGACGGCTGCTACGGACACGCTCCGCACCATGGCGGAAAGACTGGCTGTCATGGAATCTGCGCCCTTCTACACGCGCGAGCCCATCGTCCCCGATGACCGGGGCGTTGTCAACGGGCCGGCGCGGCCCGGGGGGCGACCGAGGCGCGTCGGCGGCCGGGTGTTGCCAGGAACTGGGGCGGAGCAGGGAGGGCCGCGCCCGCATCCCCCTGCGGCTCGGGGCACGTCGGCGGCCGGGCGTTGCCAGAGGACGGGGGCCACGGTAGCATGGGCGTCATGCAGGCATTGACCGGATCCGTTGCGCGAATGGCCGCAGTCGTCGCGGGTTTGGCGCTGGCGCTCGCCGGGGCGGGCCCGGCCCGCGCCCAGAGCGGGGACAGCCCTCTCGCCGACGCCGCGAAGCGGCAGGACGCGGCGGCGTTGCGGGCGCTGCTGCGCGCCGGGGCCGACGTCGACCGCCCGCAGGGAGACGGGGCGACGGCCCTGCACTGGGCCGCCTATCGCGACGACGTCCAGACGGTCCGGCTGCTTCACGCGTCCGGGGCCGCCGTCGACCCCGCGAACGTGCTGGGGGTCACGCCGCTGTGGCTGGCCGCTAACAACGGCAGCTCCGACGTGGTCGAGGCCCTGCTCGCGGCCGGTGCCGACCCGAACCGGGCCCTGCCGTCGGGCGAGACGCCGCTGATGACCGCGTCGCGCACCGGCAGCGCGGGGGCGGTGCGCGCCCTGCTCGCCGGCCGGGCCGACCCCCACGCGCGGGAGCACGCCCACGAGCAGACGGCGCTGATGTGGGCGGCGGCCCAGGGACATCCCGAGGTCGTGCGGCTGCTGCTCGCGGCCGGGGCCCGCGTGGACGACCGGTCGCTGGTCTACCCACAGGTCGTGAGCTCGTCCGGCAACGCCGACCGCAACGGGGTCTTCGAGGTCATGCAGGGCGGCTACACGCCGCTGCTGTTCGCGGCGCGCCGCGGCGACGCCGACTCGGCCCGGCTGCTCGTCGCGGCCGGCGCCGACGTGGACGCCGCCGCCGCGAGCGGCACCAGCCCGCTCGTGGTCGCCGCTCACAGCGGCCACGGCGCCCTCGCCGCTTTCCTCCTGTCGGCCGGCGCCGACCCCGGCGCAATGGACGCCGGCTACTCGGCCCTCCACGCGGCGGTCCTGCGCGGCGACCCGCCCCTCGTCCGCGCTCTGCTCGCCCACGGCGCAGACCCCGATGCCATCCTCGTGCGCGGCACCCCGGCCCGCCGGGTCAGCGCCGACTGGCGCCTGCCCCACAACATGATCGGGGCGACGCCGCTGTGGATCGCGGCCCGGTTCCGCGAGCCGGCGGTCCTCCGGGCCCTCGCCGAGTACGGTGCCGACCCGTCGCACGAGGTCGGTGGCCAGACGGCGCTCATGGCCGCGATTCAGGGCGGCTCGAACCGAGGCCGCTTCGGCATCGCGCCGCCGGACGCCGACGAAGAGGCCCGCCGCACCCTCCAGTCGGTGACCGCCGCCCTCGACGCGGGTGCCGATGTCGACGCCCGGAACGGCAACGGCGACACCGCCCTGCACCTCGCCGTGTCGCGGGGACTCGACGACGTCGTCGCCCTCCTCGCCGAGCACGGTGCCGCCCTCGACGCGCGAAACGAGAACGGGCAGACCCCATTGGGCTTGGCCTCGGGCGCCACCGCGGTGCTGCTCGCCGAGCTCGGTGCGACGGCTGGCGGGGTGGGGGCCACGGTCACGGCTCGCTAGTGTGCAGTCCCCGAAATGCGTATCGCAATAGGTGCCATCCGTGCCGATGCCAATGACGGGATCGAGACGCGACATCCCCAGACGACGGCGTAGACGACGGTGAACCGAACCGGCTTGCGTGAGCGCAGAATTATGTTGCGAATTTGCCAGACGCCACACTAGTCGTCATCCGCAAGCATGGTCAAGCGCGCGGTTTCTGTGGGGTAGGCGGCACCGTCCTTGTCGCGCCACTTGAACGTGATCTCGAGGCCCATGCCGACTTGGCGCGCGGTCTCGATCAGCGCCGCACCTGCCTCGTTGGCGGGCAGTCCTTGTACCGACACGTCGATCCTGAACGCGTGTCAGAATGGAGGCAGCGGGCATACGGGAATGAAGGGCGATGGAGACACGATGGGTCGGTGCCGAGGGAGCCCTGCGGCGCGACGCGATCGAGCGTCGGGCGCGGGCGCTCGGGAGGCTGCTGGAGGCGGAGGCGGTCATCCTGTTCGGGTCGCTGGCGCGGGGCGACCACGGTGCTCACGCCGACGTGGACCTCATGGCGGTGACGGCGGACGGCGGGGGGCGGGGCCTACGCAAGTACAGCCACGAGACGGACGTCGTGGTGACGACGGCGGCCGCCCTGAAGGAGAGCCCGTTGCGGCCCTGGTCGGTGGAGGCGGAGGCCGTCCGCCACGGATGGGTGCTGTACGACCAGGAAGCGCGGGCAATCCCCTGGGAAACGACGGCGGCGGGATGGGCGAGGCCGGCGCGGAGGCTGACGGCGGAGATGATGACGCGGCGAACGCGGTACGGCCTGGAGGAATCGATCAGACTGCTCCGAAGCGGCGAGCGGAGCCTGGAGCGCCTCAAGTCGACGACCGAGGCCGACCACGACTGGATCGCCGGGGACAGCTTGCATGCGACGGAGATGGCCCTGAAGGCCTGGCTGGCGGCCAAGGAACAGGCGGTGCCTCACGTTCACGACGTGAACCGGTTGCTGCGGGATGCCCGGAAGAACGGGCTGAAGAACATGCCGGCGTGGGACCGGCGCGACCTGGAGAACCTTAGGCTGGCGGGGCACGTGGAGGGGTACGACGAGCCGCCGTACGTGAAGGCGGTGGACGACCGTCTCTTCAGGGAGATCGCGGAGACCGCGGCACGGGAGGTCCGGCGGCAGCTCGAGCCCATCTGGAAGGCGGCGGGCATCGACGAAGAAGAGGTCGTCAGGAGGAACGAAGAGAGAAGCCGCGAACGCCGCGCGGGAATCCGACGATGATGAAGCGGGAGGCAGCCGCGGGAGCAACCCCGACCGGTGCCGAGCCCGGCGCGGCCCGCACGAGCGCCCGGGGCGGCGGGGCGGGCGGCAGGATCCGATGAGAACGCCCTTCACGTCGGTGTTCGTCGCCGTCACCATCAGCGGCGCCCTGCTGCTGGCGGCGCTGCTCGTCAACAGCGCCCGGCCGGCGTCGGAGGTCGGGCGGGCGCGGCCCGAGCTGGTGCGGGCGGCGGGGCGGTGCGCGCAGTGCCACCGGGAGGAGACCCCGGCCGTCGTCCACCAGTTCGAGCGGAGCGAGCACAGCTTCGCCAACGTGACCTGCCTCGACTGCCATCAGCCGCACGACGGGCAGGACGCGGTCGACCACTACAACTTCCGCCTCGCCCGCGACGTCACGGCGCTGAGCTGCCGGGGCTGCCACCTCACCGAGTACGAGCAGTTCGCCCGCAGCCGGCACGCGCTGCCGGCGTGGGCCGCGGTCAGCGGCACCCTCGGGATGTCGCCCGAGCAGATCGCCTTCGGCGAGCGGCACCATCCCGGCGCCGTGGACCGGCCCGCCAACGCCCTGGCCGCCCTGGAGGGCGCGGCCGCCACCGAGACCGGCTGCCTCGGCTGCCACGCGATCGGTCGCCCCAACCCCGACGGCTCCGTCGGAAGTTGCACCGAGTGCCACTCGCGGCACTCGACGTCCATCGCGCTCGCCCGCGAGCCGCAGACATGCGGGCAGTGCCACATGGGGCCCGACCACGCGCAGTTGGAGATTTACACCGAGTCGAAGCACGGCGCGCTCTACGCCGCGCAGCGCGACACGTTCGACCTGGGCGCCGACCCCAAGCGCCTGACGACCGCGGACATGCCGGTGCCGACCTGCGCCACCTGCCACCTGAGCGGCCTCGACGGTCTGCGGGTGACCCACGACACGACGGAGCGGCTGTCGTGGTGGCTCTTCGCCCCGGTCTCCGAGCGGCGCCCCGGCTACGAGCGCGCCCGGACCGAGATGCGGGAGACCTGCCGCCGGTGCCACGCCTCGTCGAGCGTCGCCCGCTTCTACGACGAGGCGGAGGCGGTCGTGGCCGCGACCAACGAGCGGGTCCGCGCGGGCGAGGCGCTGATGGCGGGCCTGCGCGCCGACGGGCTGCTGACCCCCGAGCCGTTCGACGAGCCCATCGAGTTCCTCTACTTCGACTTTTGGCACTATTACGGACGCACCGCCAAGCACGGCGCGTTCATGGGCGGGGCCGACTTCGTGCAGTGGCACGGCAACTACGAGCTGCTCCTGAAGCTGACCGAGCTCGAGGAGACGGCCGCCGGGCTGCGGGAACGCCGTGCGGCTCGTTGACCGGTTGGCGCGCCGCCGGGGCGCGCTGCTGGAGGCGTTCGTCCTCGCGAACTTCGCGTTCCTCGTCCTCGACATCTACCTGGCCCACTCGGTCAACGACTTCCGCCACCGGGCCGAGTGGCTCCCCTTCGTCTTCTCGATAGCCGCGACCCTGCTGCTCGCGCCGGCGCTGCCCGGCCGCCGACGCACGGTCCGAGGTTCCTACGCGCACGGTGCCGGCATCGTGGTGGGCGCCGGCGCCATCGCGCTCGGCGTGGCCGGAGTCGCCTACCACCTGGAGAGCCAGTTCTTCTCGCAGTGGACCCTCCGCAGCCTCGTCTACACGGCGCCGTTCGCGGCCCCCCTCGCCTACGCCGGCCTCGGCTTCCTGCTGCTCGTCAACCGGATGGTGCCGGAAGAGACCGGGGAGTGGGACTGGTGGGTGCGGTTCTTCGCCCTCGGCGGGTTCCTGGGCGTCTTCGTCCTCGCCCTCTGCGACCACGCGCAGAACGGGTTCTTCCACCCGAGCGAGTGGTGGCCGGTGGCCGCGGGCGCGCTCGCGGTGGGCTTCCTCGCGGTAGCCCTGGTCGACCGTGGTGGCGCGTTCGCGAGGATCTGCCTCGGCGTGCTCGGCATGCAGGCGGTCATCGGTCTGGCCGGCTTCTACCTGCACGTCGCGGCCGACGTGAACGGATTGTCGAGCAGCCTCTACGAGAACTTCGTCCACGGCGCGCCGGTCTTCGCGCCGCTGCTGTTCGGCGACCTCGCGGTCCTGGCCGCAATCGGTCTGACGGCCTCGATTGCCGGCGATGCGGGTCACGGAGGTCCGACCTGATGCAACCAAGCCGGGACCGGCGAGATTCCCTCATGCGCCTTCGGCTGCGGCTTTGAGCGCGACGGTGCCAATCCTCTTCATGCGCGTCAGGGCCGGCCGGACCTCGCGGCCCCCGGTCCGCAGGTGGGGCTGTAGCGTCGACGAGGTCGCCCGCGATCAGGAGTCCCACTACGCCGTGGAGGCCGCGTTCAGTTGCCGGAGCCGCTCGGTCGTCCGCTCGATCAGTTTCGGGACTCGCGCCCTCGCGTGGTTCAGCAGGTCTTCGCCCGTCGCCCTGGTGTCGTTCCAGGTGGCTTCGGGATCGTGTTCCCGCCCCGGGCTGCCGTACTGGAGTTCTCCTCCGTAGCGGGTCAGCACGTCCAGGGCTTTTCGGTCTCTGGTCGCCCGAATCGTTTCCCCGGCCCGCTCCACGTCGTCCCACAGCGCGTTCAGCGTGTGCTTGTGCTTCACCCGCTCGCCGAGGGCGATGGTCAGCGCCTTGAGCGCGTGTTCCAGCGAGGCCTGCAACTGCACGCACCGCATGATCGGGCTGCGCTTCTGGTCGTTCGCGATTTCCCAGTACTCGCCGGCGTGCCCGAGCAGCCGCGTCGCCTCTTCCGGTTCGAACTTCGTGACCTTGACCATTTCGCGCCCGTTCCACGAGTACGTGGGTCCCGTCGGGATGGGTTTGACGCCGGACCGGGCGTAGAGGGTTCGTCCTTCCTCAAGCGCGACGCCCTGGATGCGGGTGATGCTTGCCCGTCCGGCCTCGGCCGTCGTCCGGTCCATCAGGACGAGGTCGGCCTCGTAGGCGGTGCCGTCCCCGGGGGGCCAGCACTCGCGCTGTGTTTCGGGTTCGCCGTTCAGACGCTCTCTGATCACCAGGAGGTCGACGTCGCTGTCGGCGGCCATCTCCTCGCGGGCGGCCGACCCGAACAGCACGATCTGCTCGGGGTCCAGCTTCCTCACGACCTGGGCGACGGTCGCGTCGAGACGCGTCCGGTCGGGCGCGGTCGGTGGGGTCGGTGTCCGGGTCATCCTAGCGCCGCGCCGCCATCAGCTCGCCGAGCAGGGCGGCGGTGTGCGGGGCCTCCTTGAAGGTGGCGGTGCGGAAGACGCCCCGCGCGATGCGCAGGGGCGTCCAGCCTTCGACGTTCTCCTGGTCGAAGGTGTCGGCGCCGTGGGCCACCAGTAGGTCCACGATGGAGTTGGCGCCCCGGTAGGCGGCGCCGTGCAGGGGCGTCTCGCCGCGCCCGTCGACGGCGTTGGGATCGCCGCCGAGCTCGAGGGCGAACTCGACGCAGGCCAGCGCCTCGGCCTCGGTGCCGGGGTCCTCGCCCGGCGAGTGGATGCCGACGCCGGAGGCGACCATCAGCACGGTGGTGCCGTCCTCGTTGGTCAGGGTGGGGTCGGCCCCGAGGTCGACGAGCACCCGCATGAGGGGGGCGTCGGCGAGGCGGGCCGCCATCAGCAGGGGCGTGGCCCCGACGCGGTTGAGGGCGTTGCGGTAGCCGTTCCGCGGCTCCGCGGTCATGCGGGCGTCGACGTCGGCCCCGCGCTCGACGAGGGCGCGGGCGAAGGTCAGGCTGTCCATGGTGCCGGTGGTCACCGGGCCCGGCGGATTGAAGCCGAAGTTCGGCATCCGCACCCACGTCATCGCGTGCAGGGCGGTCCATCCCTGGCCGGCCCCGTCGGGGTCGGCCCCGAGGTCGACGAGGAGCACGCCGAGCTCCCAGTGGGCGTTGGTCGCGGCCAGCACCACGGTGTTCATGCCGTCGGGCAGCTTGTCGTCGGGGTCGGCGCCGGCCGCGACGAGCCGGCGGACGGCCTCGACATGGCCGGCCCGCACCGCGAAGAGCAGGGCGGTGAAGCCGTGGGGGGCGGGGCCCTCCAGCCCGGTGCGGAGAGGGGTCTCGGGGACCACCGTACGCGCGTGGACGTCCGCCCCCGCGTCGATCAGGGCCTGCAGGGTCTCGACGTGACCCTCCGCCGCCGCCCACATCAGCGCCGTCTGCCCGGCCCGTTGGGCCGCGTTCACGTCTGCCCCGTGGGCGACGAGGGTGCGTACGGCGTCGGCCCGCCCCGCCCGCGCCGCCGTCAGCAGGGCGGTCTCGCCGCCGGCCCCCGCCGCGTTGGGGTCGGCGCCGGCCCGCAGCAGGGTGTCCAGCATCGCGGCCGAGCCGTTGACGGCGGCGAGGCCGAGGGGGGTGGCCCCGAACGCGTTGGCCGCGGCGGGGTCGGCCCCCGCCTCGAGCAGGACGCGCGCCACGGCCGGAAGGTCGAGCCGCGCCGCCCAGTGCAGCGCCGTCGCGCCGTCCGCCGCGGGGCGGTTCACGTCCGCTCCGTCCGCGAGGAGCGCCCGTACGGCCGTCGCGTCTCCGTCCCGGACGGCGTCGAGCAGCGGCGGATCGGCCGCGGCGCCGGCGGCCGGTCCTGCGGCCAGTAGGTAGACGAGAACGCAGGCCGTGGCGAGCGGACCCGATACGGCCGGACCGCGGCGTTGAGTGCGGGACGGAAGATGCATAGCGTGCTCCTTGGACGATGCGCCTATCCTACCGCGATTGCGTGCCGCCGGCGGCAGCACCTGCGGCAGCAGCCTTGGGCGCGCCTGACGTTTGACGTATTACGCCAACCGTCCTAGACTCGCATCGTGATCCGGTCGTTCGGGGACGGCAGGACGCGGCGCCTGTTCGAGGATGGGCGCCAGAGGGGGTTCCGCGGGCTCGACTACGACCGGGCACTGATGCTCCTTGATGCTCTCGATGCGGCGAAGTCGCTCACGCCGTTGCGCGCCCTGCAGGCCGTCCGGCTCCACCCACTGACCGGACCGCGACAAGGACAGTGGGCCATGACGGTGAATGCACGGTGGCGGATCACGTTCCGGTTCGACGAAGGCGACGCGCACGACGTGAGCATTGAGGACTACCACCGGGGATAGACTGGGGGAACCATGGGACGATCGCGGACTCATCCCGGGGCGATGCTGCGCGCGGAGCTCGAGGAGAGGGGGATGAGCGCTCATCGGCTGGCGCTCGCCATTCGTGTTCCCGCGAATCGCATCACGGCGATCCTGCGTGGAGATCGCGCGGTGACGGCCGAGACGGCGGTACGGCTCGGGCGCTACCTGGGGACCGGTCCCGAGTTCTGGATGACCCTGCAGAGCGCGTACGAGATCGCCGCCGTGAACCGCGAGAAGGGCCGTGAGATCGAGGAGGAGGTGCCGGCGGCGGCAGAGATGGTCACAGTGCGGCCGTAGACATGCGATATCTGGCCATCGTGCATCACGACCGCCCGGAAGGGCCTTTCGGCGTGACCGTGCCCGATCTCCCGGGCTGCTTCTCGGCCGGCGACACCCTGGCGGATGCCCTGGAGAACACGCAGGAGGCGATCGCGCTGCACGTCGAAGGGCTGCTGTCGGACGGGGAACCGGTACCCGCTCCGGCGCCGACCATCGACGCAGACGGGGGCATCGTGGCGGCGGTGAACGTGGACGACGGCTTGCTGTCGGACCGTGCGGTGCGGCTGAACATCACGCTGCCGAGCCGCATCGTGGGTCCGCTCGACAACGCGGCACGGCGTGCGGGAACCACGAGATCCGGACTGTTGACGCGGATCGCCCTGGCGTACCTGGCGCGCGGCGCGGACCGGGATGTTCGCCGCCTGCGGAACGGCGCCGGCGACGACTGAGCGAGTCACCCGGATTCGACATACCGGCCGGCGGCATCCTCAATGCGGGCCGTCGCCGAGACGCCTATCCGGACGGCCGTAGTAGCGGAGGTGCAGCATGCGTTGGATTCAGCCGAACGCCCGGTTCGTCCTCGTCGTGGTCGCCCTTGCCGTGCTAGCCGGCCGCCCGGCCGCCGCGGCTCCAACCGAGCCCCGCGCCGCGGGTGCCGCCGAAGCCCACGTCGCCGACGAGCGTGACGAGGGCTCGCGGCCGCGGCAGGACAGCGACGAGGCGCGACGTGTCCGGCGATCCCTCCGCGGGCCGCTCCGCGACCCGTGGTCGGTCAGTGTCCGCGCCATCTTCCGTTCGTTCGGCGTCTCGGCCGGTGGCGGCGGCGGTTCCTTCCGCGGAAGCTGCCTGCCGGGCGGGGCCTGCCCGGCCAACGACCTGCGGTCGCAGGCGGGCAAGCCGCTCGGCCCCGTGCCGGGGGACCGTCACTTCGTCGAGGGGGTCGCTTTCTATGCGGGCCGGCTGATAACGTCGGGTGTCGAGGCCGGCGCGGGACTCGACCTGACGACACACCCCGTGGTGAGCACCCAGTCCGTCGCGTCGCTGGCGTCACGCGCGTCGCCGGTCGGCGGGCTCGGCGAACTCTCCGCCGGAGAGCACGCGGCGCAGGTCCTCACCGGAGACCGCGCCCTGCAGGTCGATCTCGCGGGCCGGTTCACGTACCGTTTCGGCAACCACGACGGGCCGGCCCCGACCCCCGCGACCCTGCCCGTCGGCAAGCCTTACCTCGGCTTCGGGGCCGGGGTGTCGCGGTACTTCCCGGGGGCATCCGGCTACACCACCCTCGGGCTCGCGGCTGAACGCCAGCCGGCCGTGGGCGTGCTCGACCATGCCCTGTTTGACGCATGGACACCGAACGTGCAGCTCTACGGCGGCTTCACGGTGCGGTTCCCGAACGTCGGCCCGATGCTCGATATGGATTTCCGCTACGTGCGGGCCGCGCTCCACGGGCTCGACCTCGGCGGCTTCCGCGTGGGCACCGGCGTCCGCTTCGCGTTCTGACGCCGCCGGCACCACCGCTCGGCGTGCATGGTGGCACCAGTCATCGACGATCGGCGGTTCCTGCCGGCGGCACCAACGACGCTCAGGATGTCGCCGCCGGTTGTCCTTCCGACCGAATACGTATACGATGCGGACCATACGTGCCACTACGTACCGCGGTGGTCGGTGACCCACGATGAAGAGAAAGCTGACGATTACGGTAGACGGTGAACTGGTTCCCCGGGCCAAGCAGTACGCGCGTTCTCGCGGCGTGTCGCTGTCGTCGCTCATCGAAGCGTCGCTCCGACAGATCGCGGCAGAGGACACTCCCTCGTTCGCGTCGCGGTGGAGGGGCCGGTTCGAACCGGCCCGCCGGAACGACGCCCGCTACGAGGCGCTTGCCCGGAAGTACCTCTGATGCTGCTCGACACCGACGTGCTGATCGACGTCGCCCTCGATCGGCACCCGCATTCGGGACCGTCTTCCGAGCTCCTCGATCGGGTCGAGCGCGGTGCCCGACGCGCGTTCGTCGCGTGGCACACGCTGTCGAACTTCTACTACCTCGTGACTCGCGAGCGCGGGGATGCCGACACGCGTGACTTCATCGCCGAGCTGATCCACTTCGTGGCGGTGGCGCCCGCCGACACCGCCACTCTCCGTTATGCCCTATCGCTGCCGATGGCGGACTTCGAGGACGCGATGCAGGTCGCCGCCGCACGCGCGTGCGGGGCTCGCCATATCGTGACGAGGAATGTCAGGGACTTCGCGCGCTCGCCGATCCCCGCCACGACCCCGCGGGAAGCCCTTACACAGTTGTTCTGAGGACACGCTCGACAGTTGTTCTGAGGACACGCTCGACATTCCCGACCTCGAACTGGTCGAGGCGCAGGCGGCTGATGGACGTGCTCGGGCTCGTGAACCGAGACTGGGGAGTCGAGTGGGCGCCCCCGGATGTCCGCCCGCGTCGTCGTCGAGTTCGGGCGCTGAGCCGCGTCACGGCTCGTTTGCTGCGATGGCTGAGCCGCGTCGCAGCTCGTTTGCTCGATGGGAGTAGAGCGACGGCACGTCAACACCGGACGCCGGCAAGTCCGACCCGGCCAACGGGCGATCTCCAGGAGGTCCCGCCCGACGATGACTTGGCGCGCGAAGTAGGGGCGGACGGCTTCGAGCCAGAGCACCGGCTGAGCGAACTCGGGAAGGTCGACATACGCAGCGCGGGGGAGTCGCGTGATAGACTGCCCCGTTGCCGCAAGCGGGTCGCGGCTCGGGGGAGGGCGTTCGTGAGAATCCTGTCCGCACTGGTCGCCGCCGTGCTGCTGACGGCGTGGCCCGCCGCCGGCCAGCCGTCCGACACGGCGGAGCGCGCGCTACTCGACCGCTACTGCGTGACCTGCCACAACGACGCTCTGCGCACGGCGGGGCTGGCCCTCGACAACCTCGATCTCGACCGCGTGGGCGACCACGCGGACGTCTGGGAGAAGGTCGTCGGCAAGCTGCGGGCGGGCATGATGCCCCCGGCGGGTCGGCCGCGGCCGGACGGCGAGGCGTTGGGCCGGCTGGTCGCGTATCTCGAGGCCGAGCTCGACCGCGCCGCCGCCGCCCATCCCGACCCCGGGCGGAGCGCCGCCCTGCGGCGCCTCAACGCCACCGAGTACCGCAACGCCGTCCGCGACCTGCTCGACCTCGATGTCGATGTGGCCACGCTGCTGCCCGCCGACGACTCGAGCGCCGGCTTCGACAACGTCAGCCTGGGGGGGCTCGACCCCGGGCGGTTCGAGCGCTACCTCGCGGCGGCGCGCCGGATCGCCCGTCTGGCGGTCGGCGCGCCGGTGCGGTCGCCGGTCGCCGACACGTTCATCGTGCCGTCCGACCTGAACCAGACCGGCCACGTCGACGGGATGCCGTTCGGCACCCGGGGCGGGGCGCAGTTCGACTACAACTTCCCGGTCGACGCCGAGTACGAGCTGCGGGTCGAGCTGGGCAAGAGCTGGAACACCAACCGCATCGGCGGCCTGCGCGAGCCGCACGATGTCGCCATCCTCCTCGACGGAGCCCCCGTCGAGGTGCTGACGGTGTCGCCGCCGGCGCGACGGCAGGCCGCGACCCAGAGCGTCCTCTACCAGACGGCGGACCGGCCGGCCGACGCCGACCTCTTCGTGCGGGTGCCCGTCGCGGCGGGCCCCCACACCGTCGGGGCGGCGTTCGTCAGCCACGGCGGCGAGCTCGTCGAGCGCCACCGGCAGCCGTTCGAGAAGGTGCACATCACCGTCGGCGGCGACCAGCGCACGCAGCCGAACGTGTACTCGATCTCGGTGACGGGGCCGTTCGAGGCCACCGGCCCCGGCGACACCCCGAGCCGCCGCCGCATCTTCACGTGCCGGTCTGGGGAGGACGCCGCGCCGGCCTCCGCGTCATCGCCCGCGGCACCCCGCCGGGCGGCGCACGGTTCCGCGTCGGCGGACACCGCGCCGACCGATGCCGGGCCTGCCGCCGCCGTATCCGCGGATGAACGGGCCTGCGCGGCCGAGATCCTGCGGACCCTCGCCCGCCGCGCCTACCGGCGGCCGGCGACCGACGCCGATGTCGACCTGCTGCTCGGCTTCTTCGACGAGGGCCGGGCCGACGGCGGCTTCGACGCGGGCGTCGAGATGGCCCTGCGCCGGCTGCTCGTGAGCCCCGAGTTCCTGCTGCGGGTCGAGCGCGACCCCGCCGGGGCGGACGGGCCGTACCCGGTGAGCGACCTCGAGCTGGCGTCGCGGCTCTCGTTCTTCCTCTGGAGCAGCCTGCCCGACGACGAGCTGATCGAGGCGACGTCGCGCGGCGGGCTCCGCGAGCCCGCCGTGTTCGATGCGCAGGTCCGCCGCATGCTCGCCGACGAGCGCTCGGCGTCGCTGGTGACGAGCTTCGCGGCCCAGTGGCTCTATCTGCGGAACCTGCCCGCGGTGTCGCCCGACTTCATCGTCTTCCCCGACTTCGACGAGACCCTGCGCCGCGCCCTCCGCCGCGAGACGGAGCTCTTCTTCGAGAGCGTCGTGCGCGAGGACCGCAGCGTCCTCGACCTCGTTACCGCCGACTACACGTTCGTGAACGAGCGGCTGGCCCGCCACTACGGCATGCCCGGCGTCGCCGGCAGCCACTTCCGGCGGGTTTCTCTGCCCCCGGGCAGCCCCCGCGGCGGCCTGCTGGGGCACGGCAGCATCCTCGCGGTGACCGGCTACGCGACCCGGACCTCGCCGGTGGTGCGGGGCAAGTGGGTGCTTGAGAACCTGCTCGGCACGCCGCCGCCGCCCCCGCCCCCGAACGTGCCGCCGTTGAACGAAGAGAAGTCGGCCGCGGCGCTCTCGATGCGCGAGCGCATGGAGGAGCACCGCCGCAACCCGGCCTGCGCCGCCTGCCACGCCCTGATGGACCCGGTGGGGCTGTCGCTCGAGAACTTCGACGCCATCGGCCGCTGGCGCACCCTGACGGCGGGGCTCGCCCCGATCGACGCGTCGGGCGGGCTGCCCGACGGGACCGTTTTCGACGGAGTGGCGGGGCTGCGGCAGGCCCTGCTCGACCGCTCCGACCAGTTCGTGCGCACGCTCGTCGACAAGCTGATGACCTATGCCCTGGGCCGCGCGACCGAACACTACGACGCGCCCGCGGTCCGCGCGGTCGAGCGCGAGGCGAAGGCCGGCGGCTACCGGTTCTCCGACCTCGTCCTCGGCATCGTCCGCAGCACCCCGTTCCAGATGCGGCGCCCCGACGCCATGTCGGACGTCGCGACGATTGCGGCCGCTACGCCCGCGGCGGGGGCCGCCGTCCACCAAGCGAGACCGATCCCATGATCATCACCAAGACGCATCTGCCTCGACGGACGTTCATCCGGGGGATGGGGGCCACCCTGGCCCTGCCGCTGCTCGACGCGATGGTGCCGGCCCTGACCGCCGCCGCCAAGACCTCGGCCAACCCGGTGCGCCGGCTCGGCTTCATCTACTTCCCGCACGGCTCGGTGACATGGGCGCCCGGAGGCCAGAACCACTGGACGCCGCCGGGCGGGGGCGGCCGGCTCGAGCTCTCGCCGATCCTGCAGGGGCTCGATGCGGTGAAGCACCAGACGCTGGTGCTCACCAACATGGAGCACAAGAACGCGCAGGGCAACGGCACCGACGGCAACGCCGAGCACACGCGCTCGAACGCGAGCTGGCTGAGCGCGGCGCGGCCCAAGATGACCGAGGGCGCGGACGTCCGGCTCGCCACCACCGTCGACCAGATCGCGGCCCGCGAGCTGTGCCGCGACACCCGTCTGCCGTCGCTCGAGCTGACCCTGGAGAACAGCTTCCTCGTCGGCAACTGCGACAACGGCTATAACTGCGTCTACGTGAACACGCTGTCGTGGTCGTCGCCGACGACGCCGCTGCCGATGGAGAACAACCCCCGCATGGTGTTCGAGCGGCTCTTCGGCGACGGCGGCACCGTGGACGAGCGGCGGGCCGAGATGCGCCGCGACCGCAGCATCCTCGACTCGGTCTCGGACGACATGGCCCGCCTCGTGCGCAGCCTCGGCCCCGGCGACCGCGCGCGGGTCGACCAGTACGTCGACGCCGTCCGCGAGGTCGAGCGCCGCATCCAGCGCGCCGAGGCCCAGGCCGGCGAGTCGGCCTTGGCCCTGCCCGACCGGCCCGTCGGCATTCCCGAGACCTACGACGAGCACGCCAAGCTGCTGTTCGACCTCCTGCTCCTGACCTGGCAGGCCGACATCACCCGCGTCTTCAGCCTGCAGCTCGGGCGCGAGCAGAGCGCCCGCACGTTCCCCTGGATCGGCGTCAACGAGGGGCACCACGCCGTGTCCCACCACCAGGACAACCCCGAGAAGATCGCGGCCATCGGCAAGATCAACGCCTACCACATCGCGCTGCTCTCCTACTTCGTCGACAAGCTGGCCGCGAGCCCCGACGGCGACGGGTCGCTGCTCGACCACTCGATGGTCCTGCACGGCAGCGGCATGAGCAACGGCAACCTCCACGACCACAAGAACCTGCCCCTGGTCCTCGTCGGCGGCGGGGCGGGCCGGCTGCGCGGCGGCCGCCACATCAAGTTCCCCGAGCTGACCCCGATGGCCAACCTGCTCCTGGGCCTGCTCGACAAGGCGGGGGTGCCGGCCGACCGCTTCGGCGACAGCACCGGCCGCGTCGACCTCGAGCCGCTGTCGCTGACGTCGGACGGCTGATCGAAAGTGCGGGGGGCGGGTGCCTGCCCCCCCGCCTCGCCCATTTGTCCTTTACGCAGTGACCAATCCTGAGATATTGTCACTCTCGTAGTGACAATATCCCGCGAGATCCTGCGCGCCAAGCTCGACGAGTCGCTCGCCGCGCCGCCCCGGCGCCTGACCCGCCGGGACGTGCGTGTTCCCGCCATCCCCGGCAAGGCGTTCGCCGTCATCGGCGTGCGGCGCAGCGGCAAGACGTCGTTTCTGGCGCAGCGCCGGGCCACGCGCCTCGCCGCGGGCGCACTCCCCGAGTCCCAGCCGCTGCTGCTGCTCGAAGACGAACGGCTCGCCGGCCTCACCGTCGCCGATCTGGGCTGGCTGCTGGAGGAACACGTCCGCCGGTTTCCCCACCTCCAGGGCGCGGACGGGGTCACCGTGTACCTGGACGAGGTCCAGGTCGTGCCGGGATGGGAGGGGCTGGTCCGCCGGCTGATGGACACCGGCGGCGTCGAGTTCTTCGTCACCGGCTCCTCGGCCCGCCTCCTGAGCCGGGAGGTCGCAACGAGCCTGCGCGGCCGGGCGATGGAGGTGCTGGTCCATCCGTTCAGCTTCCGCGAAGCGCTGCGCCACACCGGGGACGAACCGCCGGTGCCCGCCGGCGCGGGGACGGGGCCGTCGGCGGCGCTCGACGCGCGCCTGCGGCGCTACCTCGTCGACGGCGGCTTCCCCGAGGCGCAGGGCGCGGACCCGCGCGACCGCAACGCGCTGCTCGCCGGCTACGTCGATGTCGTCGTCCTGCGCGACGTGATCGACCGGCACGCGGTCACCAACCCGGTCGCGCTGCGCTGGCTGCAGCGGCAGTTGCTGGCGCACCCCGGCGGCGCCTTCTCGGTGAAGAAGCACTACGACACCCTGCGCTCGCAGGGCGTGCGGGTCGGCAAGGACACCCTGCACGCGTACCTCGGCTACCTGGAGGACGCCTTCCTCGTCCGCACCGTATCCCTGCACGCCGCCTCGGAACGGCAGCGGATGGTCAACCCCCGGAAGGCCTACCCGGTGGACCCCGGACTGATCTCCCTGTTCGCGCGGAGCGGCCGCAGCCACCAGGGCCGCGCCCTGGAGACCGCCGTCCTCCTGGAGCTGGAGCGGCGCGGCTGGGCCGTCTCCTACCTGGGCACGGCCGACGGGTGGGAGGTCGACTTCTTCGCGCACCGGGCGGGAGAGGCGCCGCTGCTTGTGCAGGTCTGCCTCGACACCGCCGACGACGAGACCTGGGAACGGGAGGTGCGGGCGCTCCGGTCGGCGGGCCGCGCATACGGCGACGCGCGCCTCGTCCTCGTGACCCTCGACGCTTCCCCGCCGCCGCGCCCGCTTCCCGATCGCATCGTCTGGACCCCGGCCGCCCGCTGGCTGCTGGAGGACGTGGACTGACCCCGGGCCGGGCCGAAGCGCCCCGCCGTCGGACTCCCGCCGCGGCGAACGTGGGCGACGCCGCGATCGACGATGCGTTTTATGTAGACAAGCTACTTGCCAATAGAGTAGCGTGTCTACGAAACCATGACTCGCGACGAACGGCCGAGACAACACCTCGGCGATGGTCGGCGGCGCGAACGCCTTCGACGGTCGGTCGCGCCGAAGGCAGTGCGGGAAGGCGACGGTTTCCGGGCTGAGGGGGGAGACGGCGATGTGGCGACAGATCTACGTCCGCCTGCGCTCGCTCTGGCGCTGGCGGAAGCAGGAATCGGAGCTGGATGACGAGATCCGCTTCCATCTCGCCGAGGAGATCGAGGAGCGAATCGCCGGGGGCCTGTCTCCGGAGCAGGCGCGCGCGGCGGCCCGGCGCGACTTCGGCAACGTGCCGCTCGTCCGCGAGCTGACGCGCGAGACCTGGGGGTGGGGGGCGGCCGAGCGCCTGGGCCAGGACGCGCGCGCCGCCGTCCGCATGATGCGGCGCAACCCCGGCTACACCTGCGCCGTGGTCGTCACCCTGGCCCTCGGCATCGGACTCAACGCGGCGATGTACGGGCTGCTGTCCCGGCTGTTCCTGCAGGCGCCGCCGCACATCGCCGATCCGGACGGCATCCACCGCGTGTACGTGCGGCAGCGCGATGTCTTCAGCGGGCGACTCTCGACCAGGAACCGGATGGAATGGAGCGAGTTCACGGCCCTCCGCGCCGACCCGGCCGGCATCGCCGCCGTCGCGGGCAGCACCTATCCGAGGGCCATGCCGAACGGCCGGGGTCAGGCGGCCGAGGAGCTCCACGTGGCCTGGGTCGACGGCGAGTTCTTCCCGCTCCTCGGGGTTCGTCCCGCGCTCGGGAGGCTCATCGGCCCCGAGGACGACGACCTCTCGACGACGCCGGTCGCCCTGATCGGCGACGGCTACGCGCGGCGGCGGTTCGGGCGCGCCCGGGAAGCCCTCGGCGCGACCGTCAGCTTCGACGACGTCGCCTACGAGATCGTCGGGGTGCTGCCGCCCGGCTTCTCCGGCCCCGATCCGAGCGCGGCGGACGTCTGGCTGCCGGTTCGACACGCGGCGACGGCCAGCCGGGGGGAGACCTGGAGGCGCTCGGGGAGCGGCTTTTATTTAATGCCGTTCGTGCGTCTCCCGTCCGGCGTGACGGCGGAGGCCGCCGGCGCCGCCGCGACCGCCGCCCTGCGCGCGTCGCGCGCCGACTCGCGGAGGGCGGACCGCGTGGATACGGAGGCGACGCTGCTGCTGGGTCCCCTTCTGCTGAACCGCGGACCGTCCGCCGACGGCGCGAGGGACCTGCGGCTGCCCCTCGTCGTCGGCGGCGTCGCGCTGGTCGTGCTCCTGGTCGCCGTCGCCAACGTCACCAACCTGCTGATGCTGCGGGTGGCCGCGCGCCGCCGCGAACTGGCCGTGCGCAACGCCCTCGGCGCCGGCCGGTGGGCGGTCGGACGCCTGCTCGCGATCGAGAGCGTCCTGCTCGCGGCACTCTCCGGCGTGGCCGCGCTGGCCGTGGCCTCCGCCGCCGGAAGGGTGCTCCGCACGACGTTGCTCCCGGGCTACAACTGGGCGGGCGGTCCGGTGGATGTCCCGCTGATGGCGTTCACGGGGGTCACGGTGCTCCTGGTGGGACTCGCCGCCGCCCTCGCGCCGGCCCTCTACGCGGCCCGTGCCCGGGGGCTCGACCGGCTCGACGGGCTACGCGGCGCCCGGGCCGGATCGCCGGTCCGCAACGGCCTCATCGTCGTGCAGGCGGCGTTGTCGATCGTGCTCCTCGTCGGCGGCGGGCTCTTTCTCCGTTCCTTCGAGGCGGCGCGAAGCGTGGACATCGGCTACGCCAAGGAGAACCTGCTCACGGTCACACTCGCCGGCGGATTGACGAGCCTGAGAAGCCTGATGAACGCGACGCCGCTCGACGAGACCGCCGTCCTGACGATGGAGGCCCGCGTGCGCTCGATGCCGGGGGTCGTGGAGGTCGCCCAGGCGACCAGCACGCCGTGGTACAACCGCAGGGCGATTTTCCTTCGCGTCGAAGGGGTCGAAGATATCCCGTTCGTGGAGGGGCCCTACGTGAGCTTCGTGACGCCCGGCTTCTTTCGGGTGGCGGGTCTCGGCATCCGGGAGGGCCGGGGTTTCGCCGAGGCGGACCGCGCGGGCGCGCGGAAGGTCGCGGTGGTCAACACGGCGTTCGCGCGGCAGGCCTGGCCGGGTGCCCGCGCCATCGGCCGGTGCCTGTTCGTGGGCAGGAATGGCGCCGATTGCTCCACGGTCGTCGGGGTCGTGGAGACACCCCTCGAGCGGGGTCTGGATGCGGACAGCATCCCGCAGTACTACCTGCCGATCGCGCAGGGGCGTCCCGACCCCGCCACGTCCGGCACGGCCACGTCGCAACGCGCGCTGGTGGTTCGAACCCGCGGCGACCCCGAACGGATGGTGCGGCCGGTGCTCCTGGCGTTGGCCGAGGTGTTCCCGGACCTGCCGCGCAGCAACGTGCAGAGCCTGCCGGCCGCCCTTGCGCCGCACCTCCGAACCTGGCGGATCGGCACCGCGCTGTTCGGCGCCGCGGCCCTGCTGGCGCTGCTGCTCGCGGCGGTCGGCCTCTACGCCGTCGTCGCCTTCGGGGTGCGCCAGCGCGAGCTGGAGTTCGGCATCCGGCGCGCCCTCGGCGCCCAGTCGTGGCACCTCCTGCGCCAGGTGATGGCGCGCGGCGTCGGCTTGGTGGCGGCGGGCGTCGCCGCCGGCGCCCTCGCCGCGCTCTGGACCGGCCGGTTCGTCGGGCCGCTGCTCTTCGAGGGGCGCAGCCCGCGCGATCCCCTGGCCTTCGCCGCTGCCGCCTTGGTGCTGCTGTCGGTGGCCCTGGCCGCGTCGTTCCTCCCCGCGCGCCGGGCCGCGCTGGCCGACCCGCGGCAGGCCCTGCAGGCGGAGTAGAACCCGGACTTCTTCGGGGGCAAGCCGGTCATCCGGAACCGCCGTCTGGCCGTCGAGCATGTGCTCGGGATGTTGGCGGCCGGCGACATTCCTGAGGTCCTCCTGCAGGGCTACCCGTGGTTGGAGCCCGACGATATTCGTGCATGCCTGGTATACGCCAGGTGCCTGGTGGAACACGAAACGCGCTGAGCAGCCGGTCGTCGAGTCGGCGGAGTCGTGAGGGTCCTGCTCGACGCCTGCGTGTGGGGCCGTGCCGCGTCCGTGTTGCGCTCCGCGGGGCACGATGTCAACCGGGTCGGAGATTGGTCAGCCGATCGGTGACGGAGGCTATACTGGGACGATGCCTAAGCAGGCGGCCGAGCAGCTCGCTCCGGAATCGTTGGTGGCGCGGATAATCGCCGAGCTCGAGGCAAACCCGGCCGCGCAGCAGATGCTGCTGAGCGCGATGCTGACCAACGAGTTCCTGGGCATGCCGGTGCGCCTGCACGCCATCGAGCGCGACGTCGTCGAGATCAAGGGCCGCGTCAGCACGTTGGAGCGCGACGTCGCCGAGATCAAGGGCGACGTCGCCGAGACCAAGGGCCGCGTCGGCACGTTGGAGCGCGACGTCGCCGAGATCAAGATCGATCTGGCGGCCCTCAAGGGAGACAGCCTGGAAGTCCGGATGCACAAGTGGATCCGTCCGTTCCTCAGCCAGAAGATGGGGTTGCGCCGGCCGCACATCGTGTACGGCGCGGTCGGAGAGGCGGATCGCGAGCTGCAGGAGGCGGTATACGAAGCCGTCGATGCGGAGCGCATCACGGCCGGGCAGGAGGTGCGCGTCTTCGCGACCGACCTCATCCTGCGGGCGCAACGCGAGAACGGCCGCACCCCCGTGTGGGTCGCCGTGGAGGCGTCCAACACCCTCGACAGGCGCGACATCGAACGGGCGCGCGAGGCCGCGGACGCGCTTCAGGCGGTCTTCGGGGAGCCGTCGACGGCCGCGGTCATGGGGCACGCGATCCGCGCCGAGCACCGGGAGCTCGCCGGCGCGAGCGGGGTCGAGGTCTTCATCGTCGACCGGAACCACTGAGCACGTTGCCCCGGTCGTCGGAGCGTTCAGACGGCCGTACCCTTCATTCCGAGTCGGCGGCGACCAACCCGCCAGCAGTCCCGTGCCGCTTGCGGCACCGACTCCTACGGCTCGTTCGACGCGCCCAGCTCGATGTTCCGCTGCCCCCCGAGCATGAGCGGCATCGAGTAGTTGCCCTCGTGGCAGGCGTACTCGAACATCGGCTCGGGGTTCAGGGCCAGCGGCACCGACGCGGTCCACGGGCTCGTCCAGGTCTCGGGGTCGGTGACTGTGAACTCGTAGTTCAGGGTGTCGGCGTCGACGCGGGTCAGCCGCTCGACGAGGCGCGCGCCGTCGGTGGTGTTCCGCCAGCGCCGCTTGGCGTCGAAGTTGCGGGTCTCGATGACGAGGGTGTCGCCCTCCCAGCGGCCGCGCGAGTCGCCCGACCACTGCCGGACGTCGGGGTCGAGCCGGGGCCGGCCGTCGAGGGGGACGATGCGCGCGGTGTGCACCATCTCGGTGACGATGACCACGTGGTCCTCGGTCTGGAAGAGCTGCATGTTGTTGTTGTAGGCGCTCGGCGTGAACGGCGGGCCCGCGTTGAAGCCGAGGATGCAGCGCACGCCGGCGCTGAAGTCCTCCCACGAGCCGGCGGGGTTCTCGCGCAGGTGGTCGCGCCGCTCGTCCGCCCGCCGCTGCGCGTCGACGGTCATCGCCGGCATGCGGCCGTTCGGCGGATAGGTGATGAGCGAGGTGCGCCGGGTCTCGACCGCCCGCAGCCCCCGGTCCATCCAGAAGTTGTTGTAGCCGCCGACGCTCCCGCCCGCCTCGGTCCGGCGCGGGGCCGCCTCCCACAGGCGGATGTCGCGGGCCACCGCGTTCTGCTCGATCTCGGCCGCTTCCTCCTCGGTCAGGAACTCGCGGTCGGCGAGGTCCTCGGGCCGCTGCAGCGGCGTGATGCTGCGGAAGTCCCACACGCCCTGGAGGTCCGGCCGCCCCCACGCCGTCCGCGGGGCCTCGTCCTGGGCCAGCGCGACGGCCGGCGCGAGCGACCCGACCGCGAACACGAGCGCCGCGACGCCGACGAACCTGCGACAGCGATGACTCATGGCAGCCTCCCTTGGGTAACGGATGCGCCTCCAATCATAGCAGTCCGCCCGCCCGGTGACGCCGGCGCGAGTGGACGAAGGCCGCACTCGATGTCGGGATGAGGGGCCTCGAAGGCCCGACGGCACCTGGGAGCGGACCGACAAGGCGGAAGCGCGTCGCGGCCGGCCTGCAGCGCGGGACATTCCGGACAGGCGCCGGGCCGGGGTGGCCTCCTGTCGGTCTGCGCCTGGGCGTCGCATCGGGCCGGACGCCGGAGAAGCGGACAGGCCGGGCCGGGGCGGCCCCCGATCGGTGCGCCGAGTGTCCACTCGTGAGGACGTTCGTCGCCCCGAGGCGGTGTGGCCATCCGATGAAGTCCCCTGATTCCTGCACGATACGAAGGCCCGCGTCTCTACGCCAGGGTTGGCACGCTTCATGCTTCCCATAGGTTCAGTTGCGATTACTCGGACGAATCGGAGGAGAACATGAGAGCGACGGTTCGCAGGCGGGTGGGTCGAGTGGGTATCGTGGGAATGGCGGGGATGCTGGCGTTGACGCTGGCCGCCTCCGGGGCCGCAGCGAACGACGCGGACGACGCGCTGCGGCACGCGGTGGAGCGGCGGCTCGCGGATGAGGCGGCGGTGGCGGACCGGGTCGCGGTGACCGTCCGCAACGGCGAGGTCATCCTGGCCGGCACCCTCGCGACGCTCTGGGACAAGGAGTGGGCGATCGAGCGGGCGCGGGAAACCGACGGCGTCCGCAGCGTCATGAGCGATCTGCTCATCGGGACGCCCGAGAACGACAAGGAGCTCGGCAACGCGGTGGGGCAGGCCATCGTGCGCTATCCCTACTACTCGGTGTTCGACTACGTGGACGTCACGGTCGAGGACGGGGTGGTGACCCTGCGCGGCGACGTGACCGCGCGCCCCGACAAGCCGGCCGACCTCTACGAGCGGATCGCGAAGGTGCGCGGGGTGCAGGCCATCGTCGACGAGCTCGCGGTCCTGCCGCCGGGCCTCCACGACGAGCGGCTGCGGCATAGCATCGCCCGCGCGCTGTTCGGCCATCCGCAGTTCGACCGCTATCTCGGGCTCGCGCCCCGGACGTCGATCATCGTCCGCAACGGCTACGTGACGCTGAAGGGCGTGGTCTTCGACCAGGCGGACCGGATTCTCGCGGAGAGCATCGCCCGCCGGGCCTACGGGGTGGTCCGGGTGACCAACGAACTGGAGACTCGGCAGGAGCTGCTCGAAGCGCGGAAGCGCGAACAGTCCGCGCCGTAGCAGGAGTTCGTCGGAACCCGACAAGCTTGGCTGGGCGGCGGACGGAGCCCGAGGCGCCGCCCTTCCGTCCAGCCAGTGCCGGCCGCCCGGCCGTCCCCGGGGGTAGGCGCCGTCGTCGTCCGCCGTGGTCAGGACCCCGGTCTAGAGGGGCGGCTACGGCGTGCCGGCGCCGTCGGTGGGGCCCTCCCCGTCCCCGCCGTACTTCCCCTGCCACTCGTCGACATGCGTCCGGTCCGACAGCGGGACATCCATCCGGTACGCCGCGCGCGCGATGGCGTGGGCGGCGACCGGGGCCGTCACCAGCAGGAAGACGACGGTCAGGACCGCGATGGCCGTCTCGGCCGGATTCCCGAAGTACAGGGCGGCCGCGGCGAACACCAGGCCGACGCCCAGCGTGCCCGCCTTCGTGGAGGCGTGCATGCGGATGAGCACGTCGGGCAGGCGCAGGATGCCGAGCCCGGCGACAAACAGGAAGAAGCCGCCGGCCAGCAGGCACGCGGCGACGACCAGGTCCGACCACGCGATGTCACCGGCCATCGGTTTCCTCCGCCCCTTCGGCCGCCCCCCGGTCGCGGTTGAGCCGCTCGGTCGTGCGCTCGGCGTACCAGGCGAAGGCGACCGTCGCCAGAAACGCCACCAGGGCCAGCGCCACGGCGATGTCGAGAAAGTCGGGCTGGGTGTACGTGATGGCCAGGAGGCCCGCGACAGCGACCGCCAGCACGGTGATGAGGTCGACCGATACGACGCGGTCCGGCAGGCTCGGTCCCTTGATGAGGCGTACGAACGCGCAGACGAGCCCCAGCACGGTCAGGGCCGTGGCGGCGTTCACCGCCCACGCGACGATCTGCGACGGCGCCTCCGGACCCGTCACTGCATGGCCTCCCGGACGAGGCGTTCGAAGCCCGTCTTGATCTGCCTGCGCGTCTCGTCCGCATCGTCGAGGAACATCTCGTGCACGTACAGCGTCTTGCCGTCCTGGCTGACGTCGAGGCTCAGCGTACCGGGCGTCAACGAGATGAGGTTCGCCAGCACCGTGATCTGCGTCGGCTCGTCGAGGTCCAGCGGCACGGCCACGATGCCCGGGCGCGATCCCTGCGCGGGCGTGATCACGTCCCACGCGACCTGCAGGCTCGAGACCGTGAGCTCGTACAGGAAGTAGGCCCCCAGACGGGCCGTCAGCAGCACGCGCTTGAAGTAGGCGGTCTGCCCGAACATGGGGCTCGACAGGCTCAGGGCCGCGAATGCCAGGAGGAATCCCTGCACGAAAGTCCCTAGGTCGAAGGTCCCGAACAGCGCGCACCAGCCGCCGGCCAACAGTAGGTTGAGTTGGAAGAGCTTCATTCCGCGTCGCCTCCGTCACTGGGCGCGGCCACGGGACCGCCCCCGCCGAGCACCGCTTCGACGTAGTGCGAGGGGGCCATCAGCTCGGCGGCGGCCCGTTCCGCCAGCACGTAGAGGGGCCGGGCGTAGAGGCCGATGGCCAGCGTGACGCCCGCCAGCGCCGCGATGGGGGCCAGCAGCAGCTTCCGCTGCCGCGGCGGCGCGGGCGGAGGCGGCGGCCCGGCGTCGTCCGGGCGGGCCTTCCAGAAGGCGTTCAGCCAGATCTTGGTCATCGAATACGCGGTCAGCAGACCCACGGTCAACGCGACGCCAGCGATGACGAACTCGTCGCGCTCGATCGAGGCCTGTATCAGCAGCAGCTTCGCCCAGAAGCCGGACAGCGGCGGGAAGCCGGCCAGCGAGAACGCCGGCACGAAGAACAGCGCCGCGAGCAGCGGCCGGTCGCGGTAGAGCCCGCCGAGCCTCTCAAGGTCGGTCGAGCCGGCCAGCCGGTCGACGGCGCCGGAGACGAAGAAAAGGTTCGCCTTCACGATGATGTGGTGGATGACGTAGAAAATCGCCCCCAGCAGCCCGAACGTCGTGAAGAGCGCGAGGCCCAGAATCATGTAGCCGATCTGGCTGATGATGTGGAACGACAGGATGCGCCTCAGCTCGTTCCGCGACGCCGCCCCGAGAACGCCGGTGACCATCGTCAGGCCCGCCACCCAGAGCAGCAGCTCGTGGGTGTATCCGACGTCGTGCCGGAAGATCAGCGTGAAGAAGCGGATCAGCGCATAGACGCCGACCTTCGTCAGCAGGCCGGAGAAGACGGCCGAAACCGCGGTCTGCGGCGTGTGGTAGCTCGCCGGCAGCCAGAAGAAGAGCGGGAACACCGCCGACTTCAGGCCGAACGCGATGATGAACACCATCGCGACCAGGGTGAGCAGCCCCTGGTCTTCGACCTCCTGCACCCGCAGGTGCAGGTCGGCCATGTTGAGCGTGCCCGTCAAGCCGTACAGCAGGCCGATGCCGCTCAGCAGCAGGGTCGTCGCGATCAGGCTGAGGGCGGCGTAGCGCACCGCCCCGTCGAGCTGCGCGGGCCTGCCGCCCAGCACCAGCAGGGCCAGCGAGGCGATCAGCATGACCTCGAACCAGACGTAGAGGTTGAAGACGTCCCCCGCCAGGAACGCGCCGCACACGCCGGCCAGCAGCGCGTGCAGCAACGGATGCAGCGCGCGGGAGAGCGGGCCGGGCGGGGTGTCTCCGAAGGCGTAGATCACCGTGGCCAGCCCGATCAGGGCGGAGACCGCGACCATCGCGGCGCTCAGGTGATCGGCCACCAGGGTGATGCCGTAGGGCGCGGGCCACGCGCCGATCTGGACCGACGCGATGCCGTCCCGCCACACGCCCGCCAGCAGGCCCGCGGCCGCCCCCGCCAGGCCGACGGCGCCGGCGAGGCTCACGGCCCGTTGCGTCCGCTCGCTGCCGCGGCCCGCGAAGCCGGCGACGGCCGCGGCCAGCGGAATCACGATCGGGCAGACCAGCAGCCAGCTCAATCGACCGCCCCCCGCCCCGCATCGGCCCCGGTGCCCGCCGGCGAGGGTTCCGCCGCCCGCATGCGGTCGGTGTCCACGGTTTCCAGCTCCTGGTAGGTCCGGAAGGCGAGCACCAGGGCGAACGTGAGCAGGCTGAACGAGATCACGATCGCGGTCAGCATCAGCGCCTGCGGCACGGCGTTCGCGATGCCGGGCGGGGGAAGCGTCTCTCCCGGCGCGATCAGCGGCGGCCGGGCGCGCGTCATGCCGCCGCTGGCGAAGATCACCAGGTTGGCGGCGTGCGAGAGCAGCGCCAGCCCGAAGATGAAGCGCACGAAGTTGCGGCTGAGCATCAGGTAGACGGTGGCCGCCATCAAGACGCCGACCAGCACCGCGATGATGGGTTCCATCAGTGATTCCCCCGCCTCCCGCACACTCCAGCTACCGCTACCGCTCCTTGATGCACCTCAACGCTAACCGCCGCATCGAGAACTTCAGCCTCCGCGCACTCCGGCTCCCGCTACCGCTCCTTGATGCCGAAGACGAAGGTCAGCACGACGCCGATGACGACGAGGTAGACGCCCACGTCGAACATCACCGGCGTGCCGAGTTTCAGCCCCGCCAGGGTTCCCCATAGGCCGGTCAGGAACGGGGCGGCGTCGAGGATCGGTCCGACGAGGCCCGATGCGATGGCCACCGCGAGACCGACGGCGCCGATGGCGCGGGGGCCTGCGCGCAATATCCCGCGGGCCGCCCGCGGGCCGAAGACGAAAGCGTACAGGCTGAACGCGATCGACGCGACCAGCCCGCCGACGAAGCCGCCGCCGGGGTGCTCGTGGCCCCGCAGCAGCAGGAACACGGAGAACACGAGAATCAACGGCACCAGCCGGCGGGTGGTCTCCCGCAGGATCATGGTGTTCATGATGCCGCCGTGCCACGTCCGGGCGTGCGCCGCCGCCCCCCCCGCGCCCGGCACCGCTGCGCCCTCCCGCCGCCGGGGGACCGGCATCAGGAGGGCGAAGACCGCCGCGCCGGCGATCGCGAGCACCGAAATCTCTCCCAGGGTGTCGAGGGCGCGGAAGTCGACCAGAATCACGTTGACGATGTTCCGGCCTTGACCGCCCGGCACCGCGGTCTGCTCGAAGTAGTCCCTGAGCTCGGGCTGGGGCGGGGACCCGGTGACGGCGAGCAGGACCAGGGTGACGCTGACCCCGACGGTGACGGCGACGACGCCGTTGCGCAGACGCTTGGGTCCCGGAGTCTGGACCTCGTTTCTGAAGTCCGGCAGCTTGAGCAGCACGACGGCGACGATCACGGTGACGAGGGTCTCGACGATCATCTGCGTCATCGCGACGTCCGGGGCCCCGAAGGAGAGGAAGATCAGCGCCGTGGCGACCCCCACCACGCCGAGGGCCAGAATCCCGAGCAGACGGGACCGGGAGCGGATGATCACGAGCGACGCCGCGACCACCAGGGCGGCGAGCGACCAGTCGAGGAACGTCGTTTCCCCCAGCCGCACGGGCCCGGGGACCACGCCCTTGATCCAGAGCGTCGCGGCCAGGCTCAGCCCGAGCGTGGCGAACACGATCAGCAGATAGTGCCGCTGCACGCCGGACTGCAGCCGGCGGGTCTGCCAGGCGGCGACGGCGGCGATGCCGTCCATGGCCGCGTCGTACGCGCGGTCGCCGGTGAACGGCGCCAGTTTCCGGCCGGCGGCGAGCGCCCGCGCGACCGCCGCCCGCCGCCAGAACGCGAGGGCCGCCGCCGCCAGCGTCACGAGGGTCAGCGCGAGGGCCTCGCCGGTGCTGTGCCAGGGCGCGGGGTCGACGGGTAGGGCCTGCCCGGTCACCATCGTCGCGGCGGGCACGAGCAGGCTCGTGAACGGGAACGCCGGCGACAGCCCCCAGTAGAGGCCGACCGCGCCGAGCACCACCGGCCCGCACCAGAGCGCCCAATGCCCTTCGCGCCCCGGCTTGGCGTAGTCGGGGCGCGGACCGAAGAACGGCCCGATCGCGAGCACCATCGCCACCGTCGCGACCGGCGCGGCGGCGAAGAACACCGCCCCCGGCAACCAGGCGGCGGCGCCGGGCGCGAAGCCGACGGTGTACAGGAGCTCCTTGCCGATGAACCCGACCGACGGCGGCACCCCGGCCATCGACACGGACGCGGCCACCGCGGCGGCGAACGTGACCGGCATGGCCTTCCGCAGACCCCCGAGCTCGGTCAGGTCGCGGGTGCCGGTCGCCTTCTCGATGGTCCCCGCGACCATGAACAGGGCCGCTTTGTATAGCGCGTGCGCGACCAGGAACGCGAGCGCGGCCAGGACGCCCCGCGACGGCCCGTCCGACCCCGCGACGGGCGGCGTTCCGAGGAACATGACGCACACGCCGAGGGCCATGACCGTGGTGTAGGCCAGCACCTGCTTCAGGTCCGTCTTGCCCAGCGCCACGATCGCCGAGTACACCGCCGTCACCGCGCCCACCGCGGTCAGCGTCTCCATCCAGAGATCGGTTCCGCCCAGGACCGGCGTCAGGCGGGCGAGCAGGAACACGCCGGCCTTGACCATCGTCGCCGAGTGCAGGTAGGCCGAGACCGGCGTCGGGGCGGCCATCGCGTTCGGCAGCCAGAAGTGGAACGGGAACTGCGCCGACTTGGTGAACGCCCCGAGCAGCACCAGGACGACGACCGCCGTGTAGTGCGGGTGGTCGGCGAGGGTCGCCCCGTCGGCCAGCATCTCCCGCAGGCTGAACGTGCCGGCCGCCTGACCCAGGACGACGAACCCGGCCAGCATCGCCAGGGCCCCCGCGCCGGTGACGAGCAGCCCCTGCAGCGCGGAGCGCCTGGCCCCGGCGTCCTCGTGCGAGTAGCCGATGAGCAGGAACGAGGTGATCGTGGTGAGTTCCCAGAAGACGAACAGCGCGACGAGGTTGTCGGCCAACACCAAGCCGAGCATCGCCAGCATGAAGCTGACGAGGAAGAGCGTGAACCGGCCGCGCTGCCGGTAGCCCTTCATGTACTCGCCGGCGAACAGGAAGATGAACGCGCCGATCCCCGTGATCAGCAGGGCGAACAGCAGGCTCAGGCCGTCGACCACGAAGTCGAGGTCGATGCCCAGTTGCGGCAGCCACTCGGCTTCCCACACGAGGACCCCGCCCCCGGCGACGGCCGGAATCATCGTGCAGAACCACACGAAGAGCCCGGCGGGCAGGGCGACGGCCAGACGCATGTACGGCGGGATGGTCACGATTGCGGTCCGGGCAAGGGAGGGGACGGTCGGCGTGCTATTCTCCGGTGAGGGCTCGATATCCGTTTCCGCCGTGGTCGTGATCACGGCCCGACAATCATACCCATGAGGACCGACCCCGAGATGCGCCGGCGGTGCCGGCGGCTCCTGGCCGCGGCGGCCGTGGCCGCGTTGTGCGGCGGCGCCGCTCGCGCCCAGCCGGCGGCCGACCTCCTGCTCGCCGGCGGCCTCGTCCACGACGGCTTGGGGGGGCCTCCGGTCCGGCGCGACATCGGCGTGACGGGCGACCGCATCAGCTTCGTCGGCGACGCGGCGGCGGCCGGCCTCGACGCCGCCGTGGTCGTGGACGTCGGCGGGCTGATGGTCACGCCCGGCTTCATCGACATGCACTCGCACGCCGAACTGACGGAGGACTACGGCCGCGACGCCCTGCCGTTCCTCCATCAGGGTATCACCACCGTGGCGATCGGGCTCGACGGCGGGGGGACGCCCGACGTCGCCGAGCTCTTCGCCGGGCTCGACGGCCGCATCGGCGTGAACGCGTTCACCTACGCGGGCCACGGCACGATCCGGAGGCGGGTGATCGGAGACGACGACCGCGCGCCCACGCCGGCCGAGCTCGACGGCATGCGCGCCCTCGTCCGGCAGGCCATGAACGAGGGGGCCTTCGGCCTCTCGACCGGGCTCTTCTATGTGCCCGGCTACTACGCGACCACGGAGGAGGTCATCGAGCTGGCGCGGGTCGCGGCGGCGTTCGACGGCATCTACGACACGCACGACCGCGACCTCGGCGCCACCTACCGGGGCGTCGGCTACCTCGAGTCGATACGCGAGGCGATCCGGATCGGCGAAGAGGGCGGCCTGCGGGTCATCTTCAGCCACTTCAACGCCCAGGGCGCGCACAACTACGGCCGCGCCCCCGAGGGGGCCCGCCTCATCGAGGAGGCGCGTGCGCGGGGGGTGGAGGTGGCGGCGGCGCAGCACGTCTACACGGCGACCCAGTCGAGCCTCGCCGCCTACACGATACCGCGGTGGGCCTCGAACGGCGGCCGCGGCGAGATGCTCGAACGGTTCCGCGACCCCGAGACCGTCCGCCGCCTCGACGTCGAGACGATGGAGATGCTGGCCATCCGCGGCGGCGCCGGCAAGCTCCTGTTCGCCGACCCGCGGCCCGAGCTGAACGGCCGCACCCTCGCCGCCGTCGCGGACGGGTGGGGGCTGCCGGTGCCCGCGGCGGTCCGGCGCATCCTCGCCGCCGGCAACGCGGCGGTGATGAACCTCGACCTCTACGACATCGAGAACACGCGCTACTTGGCGCGGCAGCCGTGGATGATGACCTGCACCGACGGCCGCACCCCGTCGCCCGCGCAGAACGTCACGCACCCGCGGGTGTTCGGGGCGTTCACGCGCAAGCTCCGCCAGTTCGTGCTCGACGAGCAGGTCATCACCATGCCGTTCGCCGTCCGCAGCATGACCGGGCTCGCCGCCGATTTCCTGCGCCTGGACGACCGCGGGTACCTGCGCGTCGGCGCCGTGGCCGACATCGCGGTGTTCGACCGCGGCCGCATCCGCGACCGCGCCACCTACGAAGACCCGCGGCAGCCGTCCGAGGGGACGGTGCACGTGCTCGTCAACGGCCGCTTCGCGATACGGGACGGCGAGCCGACCGGCGCCTTGGCCGGCCGGCCCGTCCGCCGCCCGGCGGGGACGGGCGAGGTCGCTCGATGACGACTCGCCGACTGTCTCCGCAGGTGTTGTGGTCCATTCGCCGGCCGGCGCGGCCCGGCGGGACCGTCCCCGGCCCGTGATGTGCGGCCGACGGACGACAACGCAGGTAACGACCTCGCCGGAACGAGTCATGGGGCTGATACACATGGAATTGGCGCTGTCGAATCCGCGCAACCGGGAGCTGGCCGCCCTCCGGGTCGTGGCGCTGGTCGACACGGGGGCCATCACGCTCTGCATTCCGGAGCATGTCGCGGTCCAGTTGAGCCTGTCGGAGCTGGAACGGCGGGAAGTGACGACGGCGACCGGGAGCCGCGTCTCCGTTCCCTACGTCGGGCCCGTGCAGGTCGGTTTCGGAAACCGGTCGTGCTTCACCGGCGCGCTCGTCATGGGCGAGAGCGTGTTGCTGGGGGCCATTCCCCTGGAAGACATGGACCTCGTGGTCAACCCTCGGAAGCAGGAAGTGACCGTCAATCCCGAGAGCCCCAACATCCCGTCCGCCGTGGTCATGACTCCGGCCCGGTGACCGTCTCGCCGCGCTCCGCAGGAGGTTGACATGAATCGTCGCGCCTTGCTCGCAATGTCCGCATGCGCCGGCGTCGCCCTGGCGGCGGGGGCCGGCTGGGCGCAGGTCCCCGCGCGTGCCCCGGTCACCGACGCGATGCTGCAGGATCCCGACCCCGCCGACTGGTTGAGCTGGCGGCGCACCCTCGACGGCTGGGGATACAGCCCGCTCGACGAGATCGACCGGGGCAACGTGGACGAGCTGCGGCTCGTCTGGTCGTGGGGCCTCGAGCCCGGCGTGTCGCAGACGACGCCGCTCGTGCACGCCGGCGTCATGTACGTGGCGAACCCGGGCAACGTGGTCCACGCCCTAGACGCCCGCACCGGCGACTTCATCTGGGAGTACCGCCGCGAGATGGACGAGCGACGCCGCAGCGCGGCGCAGATGCGCAGCCTCGCCGTCTACCAGGACCTGGTCATCCTGAACACCGTCGACGCGCACGTCGTCGGGCTCGACGCCCGGACCGGCGAGCCGCGCTGGGACACGCCGGTCGGCGGCGGCCAGGAGGGCTACACCTTCTCGAACGGACCGATCGTCGTCGACGGGACGGTCGTCGCCGGGCTGACCGGCTGCGGGCGCTACCGCGACGACACCTGCTACGTAGTCGGCGTCGACGGCCGCACCGGCCGGCTGCTGTGGCGGACCTCGACCATCGCCCGCCCCGGCGAGAGCGGCGGCGACACCTGGGGCGACCTGCCCCTCATGTTCCGCGCGGGCGCCGACGCCTGGATGACCGGGAGCTACGACCCCGCCACCGGGCTCGTCTACTGGGGCACGTCGCAGCCCAAGCCGCACAACCGCGACGCCCGCGGCACCGCCGGCGACGCCCTCTACAGCAACTCGACCCTCGCGCTCGACCCCGCGACGGGCGGGCTGCGGTGGTACTACCAGCACATCCCCGGCGATTCGCACGACATGGACGAGTCGTTCGAGCGCATCCTCATCGACTACGACGGCCGGCGCTCGCTGTTCACGATGGGCAAGCTCGGCATCCTCTGGGAGCTCGACCGCGTCACCGGCGGGTTCCGGCGCGCGATCGATCTCGGCTACCAGAACATCGTGGACGTCGACCCGCGGACCGGCGCGGTGACGCATCGGGACGGGATGCTGCCCGACGTCGGCGAGGAGATCTTCTTCTGCCCCAGCACCGGCGGCTTCAAGAGCCTGCGGGCGATGGCGTATCACCCGGGAACCGAGGCGCTGTACGTGCCGCTCAATCTCAACTGCGAGACCGCGGCCTTCGCGCCCGTCGAGCGACGGGCCGGAGGCGGCGGAGGCGGTGCCGTCCGCGGCCGGCTGAACCACTTCCATCCGCAGGCGCCGGACCAGCTCGGCGAGTTCCAGGCGCTGGACCTGCGGACCGGCGAGGCCCTCTGGCGCCAGCGTCTCCGGGCGCCCTACAACACGTCGGCGCTGACCACCGGCGGCGGCCTGGTGTTCATCGGCGACTGGGGGCGGCGCGTCCACGCCTACGACGTGCGGACCGGCGAGCCGCTCTGGCACAGCCGGCTCCCGACGATGGCGAACGGGTTCCCCATCACCTACGCCGTCGACGGCCGGCAGTTCGTCGCGTTCGTGGCCGGCCCGTCCATCGGCGGCTCGAGCTGGGCGACGATCCTCCCGGCCGACCTCCTTCCCGAAGAGCGCAACCCGCGGGGCGGCAGCGGCGTCTTCGTGTTCGCTTTACCTTGACGCTGGTGCTGATCCATGGCGGTCCGCATCGGTCCAACATGCGGAAGCGGGCGCACGACGCCCGGATACCGGCCGTAGCGGCGTTGACATTATTAACAGGAACAATTCCCGGCTCCCTGGCGGCGCTCGACAAGCTCGAGTACTTGAATCTTGAGGACAATCAACTGACGGGGACGATTCCCGGCTGGCTGGGCGGGCTCGACCAGATCGAGTACCTATCTCTCCAGCGCAATCAGTTGAGCGGCACCCTCCCGAGCGCGTTGGCGTCCCTCGCCGGCCTCGAGCGGCTGCGTCTCGACGACAACCAGTTCAGCGGACCGATTCCCGGGTGGCTGGGGTCGCTGACGAGTCTCAAGTACCTGACCCTGGCCGGCAATCCGCTGACCGGGCCGTTTCCGGGCAGCCTGACGGCCCTGTCGCTGGACGCGTTCTCCCTCGTCGACCCGCGAAGCACGCCAAGCGTACCGACGCAGTGTTGCAGGTCGCATCGATGCGTGCGTGGACCGGACAGGGCGGTGTTGCAGGAAGTGACACACCCGCTCCGGCCGCCGGTACTGCCCGTTTCCTCCCAAGTATGTGAAAAAGATGTTCGTGGCACTCCTGAAGTGACGTCTTGACCCGGATGGTCATACAAACGTCGTCATGACCAGCTCCGCGTCATGACAGACGCTCATACGTCGGGCGGCGGCGGCGGGGACGGCGGCGCGGAGGCGGTGCACCGGTCTCGGGCCGCCGGCGGCCGCGCTCGTTGGGAGCGTTGGATCGGTTCTTGCTTTAGATTCTGCTGCAAGTTGTGGCCGCCCCCGGATGGGTCGCGGGACGTTCCCGACCGCGGCGGACGAGGCGGCCGAACCCAACTTCCAGAAAGGCGGAACGACAGTGACCTCCAACACGCTCAGTTTCTCCCCGGCAATCCCGGCAGCCGACGTTCAACAGCGCCGGCGCGGCGCCGCGCCCCACCGGGCCGCCGCGCGCCCGAGGCGTCGTTTCGGGATCCTCGGCCGATGTCTGGTCGCCCTCATCTACGCGGCGCTGCTGACCGGCTACGGCTACTGGGTCTCGGCCGGTGGCCACGAGCCTCCGCCGCCGCTGAGCCGCGTCTACTGACACCGCACCGGCCCGCGGACGCCGGGCCGGCCGAGCAGCGAGAGGCCGACGATCGATGGCGAAAGCACCCGGCGGGGGGACCGCCGCACTCGAGGTGGAGGGGATGCGATACTTCTATCGCGCATACCCCGTGGGGACGCTCCGCTCGTCCAAGCGGCAGTTCCCCGAACTCCGTCGCGGCCCCGACGGAGCCGCCCCGGCCCCCGGCCGCACGCCCGCGCCGATTCTGTTCATGAACGGCGCGTGGCAGCGGATGGATTCGTGGCGGAGACAAGCGGCGTATGCGAACCGGTTCGCCCCCGTCATCTTGATGGACCCGCCCGGCAACGGGGCCGCCGACGCGGCCCCGGCGCACCACGGCCTCGAGTTGTTCGTGTCGGCGATGCGGCAGGTGCTGGACGCCGAACGCGTGCCCCGGGTCGATTTGTTCGGCTTCTCGTACGGGACAGCCCTCGCGTTCGGGTTCGCGCAGTCGCATCCCGAGCGGGTGCGCCGCGTCGTGCTGGCGGGGACCATGGCGCGCGTCGCCGGTGCCGCGCGCGACGCCCTCCGGGAAGCCGCCGGCGCGTTGCGGCGCGGGCATGCGGGCGGTTTCGCCGACTGGCTCCTGAGCAACCTCCGGTGTCGGGACGCGCCCGGGCGGATTGCGAAAGGCGAGTGGGTCGACCGCGTCATGCGGGCCTCCTTGCGGCGGATGGCTTCGGACGACTACCGGAAGTACGAACAGAACGTGGTACGGCTGCTGATTCAGCCGCCGCAGGACCTGGGCAGGCGCATAGACGCGCCGGTGCTCGTGTTCACCGGGGAGCACGACATCTTCACGCCGCCGGACGGGGGGCGGGAGCTCGCCGCGGCCTGTTCGCGCGCGGCGTTCACGACGATTCGCGGTGCCGACCACTTCTCGCCCTTCGAGCGGCCCCGGGCGGTGATGGAGTTGGCGCTGAACTTCTTCCGGGGACTGCCGTTGGGCGGGGTGCCCGGGTGCGCGCCGATGGAGTACTTCGGCCGCGGCGGCGGGGATGGGCTTCCGCACGTCGCCTGACGGCGGGCGGCGATCCCGGGTCACCGGGTCGACCGCCGGCCGGTCCGCCTTGAGCAGCCTTCTGAGATGGAAACACTCGCGAACGCCGCTGGAGATGGAGTACTTCGGCCGCGGCGGCGGAGATGGGCTTCCGCACGTCGCCTGACGGCGGGCGGCGATCCCGGGTCACCGGGTCGACCGCCGGCCGGTCCGCCTTGAGCGGCCTTCTGAGATGGAAACACTCGCGAACGCCGCTGGAGCGGCGGCGGAGGCGTCAGTCCAAGGGGGCGAGTGCGGAATCCCGCGTCTGTTCGATGGACATGATCCGATCGAACCCGTTGATCCGGAAGACTGTCGTGGACATGGCTCTTCATGCTGCAGAGGACCAGCGTCCCCTCGACCGCCCGCAGCGCCTTGGCCGCGACCAGGAGCGCCCGCAGGCCCGAGCTGCTGATGAAGTCGAGACGGCTGCAGTCGATGACCAGACGGCGCTCGCCGGCGCCGATACGGTCCATCAAGGTCCATTCAAGCGTTCCGGCGTTGACCGCGTCCACGCCTCCGACGGGCAGCAGGATCAGCACGTCGCCTCTTCGTTCTTCCGCCAGTTCGAGATCCATAGGGGGAGCCTCCAGATTCACCGTCCAGCGGTCGCGCTCCGTTCGGCGCGACAGCTACGGGATCATGCCTTGTGGCTCGTTTATGATGGGCCGGATCTCCCCCGGGCCGGTCCGGGTCGGGCGTTTTCCGCCGGCGTCCGGGCTTCGAGTTCGCGGCGGTGCCGGACGGCGGCCGTCGAGAGGACGTGTCGTGAACCCCATCGACGCCTTCGACCGCGTCCTGGCGTCGCTGCACCAGGCCGCGCTCGACGACGTCCGCTGGCCCGCCACCGCCGCCCTGATCGACGAGGCCTGCGGCGCCGCGGGCAACGGCCTGATGGTCGGCGAAGGGTCCGGCGACGACGAGCGCGTCCTGTTCGGCCAATTCCTCTACCGCGGCGAATCCCGGCCGGATCTGGTGCGCGAGTACGCGGAGGTCTACTATCCCGACGACGAAGCGCCGCGCCGCCTCCGGGAACTGCCCGCCGGGCGGCTGTTCCCCACCTCCCACCTGTACACCGACGAGCAGTTGAAGACGTCGCCGGCGTACAACGAGGCATGGCGCCGCTACCGCGGCCAGAACGGCTTCGGCGCGCGCCTCGACGGGCCGGACGGCCTGCGCATCGTCTGGTGCGTCGCCGACCCCGTCGCGGCCCGCGGGTGGCGGTCCGAACAAGTCCGGCTGATCGAGTCTCTGCTCCCGCACATCCGCCAGTTCGTCCGCGTCCGTCAGGCGCTCGTCGGCGCCGACGCGCTGAGCGCCGGGCTGGCCGGCTTGCTGGACAACGGCCGGATCGGCGTTCTGCACCTGGACCGGGGCGGGCGCGTGGTGTCGGCGAACGCCGCCGCCCTGGACGTCCTGCGCCGCGGCGAAGGGCTGTCCGACAGGGGCGGCGCCCTGCGCGCCGCGCGGCCGGCGGATGACGGCCGCCTGCGGACGCTGCTGAAACGCGCGCTGCCGGGGTTTGGGGAACAGCCGCCGACCGGCGGCTCGATGACGATCCGGCGCCCCTCGCCTGGGCCGCGGCTGGAGCTTCACGTAAGCCCCGTGGACGCGGCGCGGGCAGACTTCGGAGGCCGGAGGGTGGCGGCCCTGGTGCTGGTGGTCGACCCGGCGAGCCGTCCGCGCGTCGACCCGGTCCGGGTGTCGGCGGCGCTCGGCCTGACGCCGTCGGAGGGCCGGGTGTCGGCGCTGCTGGCCGAGGGCCGGCCGGTGCGCGAGATCGCCGCGGCCGCGGGCTACCGGCAAAGCTATGTCCGCTGGCTTCTAAAGCAAGTCTACAGAAAGCAGGGCCTGCCCGGGCAGGTCGCCCTGGTGCGGCGGGTCCTGCGGATCCTGGACGCGTACGCGCCGCCGCGCCCCTGACGGCCGGCGGGCCTTAAACCGCTCCTCCGTCGAACCTCCTTCCATCGCCCGACCCGTTGCGCCACCTCCCAAATGGGAGATGCGCCACACCCTTGCTTGCTGCTATTTTGCGGGGGCTTCCCGCCGCTCCGCAAAGCAGCGGCCGCAACGGTGGGTGGCGACGGGATCGGCAACGTCCCCGGACGAGGAACCGGGCTGCACCCTTCTGCGCGGCGCCCGCCGGGGAGCCGGTTCGCATAAGGACGCCGGGCGAGAACGCGCGCACACCGTCACGGCGCGCGACACGACGCCGTAACAGGCGGACTCCATCGCGCGGCAGCAGGGGCGTCACAGTCAGCCCGAGTCCGGGTGGTCCATGATGAAGCGGAGCGAACGACCGGCCGGTCCCGACGACCTGCGGCGGGAGAACGAGGCGCTGCGCGACCGCATCTCCAGGCTGAGCGCCGCCGTCCTCCGCATCAGCGCCAGCCTCGACGTCGACGCCGTTCTGCACGAGATCGTCGAGAGCGCGCGCGCCCTGACCGGGGCCCGGTACGGCTGCATCACGACCATCGACGAGGACGGAAGGGTCCGCGACTTCGTCACCTCCGGCATCACCGCCGAAGAACACCGGCGGATAGCCGCCTGGTCGGACGAGCCGCAGCTCTTCGAGCACCTCCGGGACCTGCCGGGTCCGCTGACGCTCGGGAAGACGCGCGACTACGTCCGTTCGCTCGGCTTCCCCGCCGACCTGCTGCCGCCGGGCACCCTGCAGGCGACGCCGATGCGGCACCGGGGCGTGCACATCGGCAACTTCTTCCTCGCCGACAAGGCCGGCGGAGAGGAGTTCACCGACGACGACGAGGAGACCCTCGTGCTCTTCGCGTCACAGGCGGCGGCGGCGGTCGCCAACGCCCGGACGTACCGGCGGGAGCAGCGGGCCCGGGCCGACCTGGAGGCGTTGGTCGAGACGTCTCCGGTGGGCGTCGTGGTCTTCGACGCGCGCGCCGGCCGGCCGGTGTCGCTCAACCGCGAGGCGAGGCGCATCGTCGGCCGGCTGCGCGCGGGGGGCGGCTCCACCGAGGAGCTGCTCGGGCTGATGACGTGCCGGCGCGGCGACGGCCGGGAGGTCTCCCTCAAGGAGTTCCCTTTGGCGCAACAGTTGAGCAAGGCCGAGACCGTCCGCGCCGAGGAGATCGAGCTCTCGACCCCCGGCGGCCGGACGATCAGGGCCCTGATCAACGCCACGCCGATCCACGCCGGGGAGGGCGGCGTCGACTCGGTGGTTGTCACCATGCAGGACTTGGCCGACCTCGACGAACTGGAGCGGCTGCGGACCGAGTTCCTGGGCATGGTCGGCCACGAGCTGCGGGCGCCGCTGACCTCCATCGTCGGGTCAACCGCCAGCCTGCTGCGCGCCTCCCCGCGGCTGGACCCCGCCGAGATGCGCGAGTACTTCCGGATGATCGACGAGCAGGCCCATCACATGCGCGGGCTGCTCAACGACCTCCTCGACGCCGGGCGCATCGAGACGGGCACGCTGTCGGTGTCCCCTGAGGCGGCGGAGGTCGCCGAGCTAGCGGAGGAGGCCCGGAAGATGTTCCTGGGCGGCGCCGCGGGCGCGGGGCACCCCGTGTGGGTCGACCTGCCGGCGGACCTGCCGCGGGTGATGGCCGACGGCCAGCGCATCGTCCAGGTCCTGAACAACCTGCTCGCAAACGCCGCCCGGCATTCCCCCGAGTCATCCCCCGTCCGGGTCTCGGCGGCGCCGGACGGCGCGCGCGTCGCGGTCTCGGTCTCGAACGAGGGGCCGGGGGTGCCGCCCGAGCAGTTGCCGCACCTGTTCCGGAAGCATGCCGGCACCGCCGGCGGCGAGGGGGGACGCGGGCCCGGCGGCCACGGGCTAGGCCTAGCCATCTGCAAGGGTCTGGTCGAGGCCCACGGGGGCCGCATCCGGGCCGAGAGCGGTGGAACCGGCGAGGGCACCCGGTTCACGTTCACGCTGCCGACGGCCGAAGACGCCGGGGGCGGCGCCGGGACCGACTCCGCCCCCGGGCGGTTCCCGTCCGCCCAGGGACCGGCGGACCCGCCGCGGGAGAGGCGCATCCTCGTGGTCGACGACGACCCCCGGACCCTGCGCTGCGTGCGGGAAGCCCTCGGCGGCGCGGGCTACGTCCCGCTCGTGACGGGGGACCCGCAGGAGCTGCCCGAGCTGATCGGGACGCGGAAGCCCCGGCTGGTCCTGTTGGACCTGATGCGGCCGGGGGCCGACGGCATCGAGTTGATGGAACGCACCCCCGAACTGGCGGACCTGCCGGTCATCTGCCTCTGCCACGGCCGCGAGGACATGATCGGCCGGGCCCTGGAGGCGGGCGCCGCCGACTACATCGTGAAGCCGTTCTCGGCGACGGAGCTGACGGCGAGGGTCCGGGCGGCCCTGCGCCGGAGCGCCGGACCCGAAGCCCCCTTCGTGCTGGGGGACCTGGTCATCGACTACGAGCGGCGCCGGGTGACGGTGGCCGGCCGCGTGGTCCCGCTGACGGCCAAAGAGTACGAGCTGATGCGCGTGCTCTCGGTCCGCGCCGGCCGGATGACGACCTACGACACCCTGCTGCGCGAAGCGTGGCGGGAGCGGCGGCCCGGCGACGACGCGGGCCTGGTGAGGGCCGTCGTGAAGCAGGTCCGGCGCAAGCTGGGCGACGACGCGCGGCGGCCCAACTACATCTTCACGGAGCACGGGACAGGCTACCGCATGCCCGAGCCGGGCGACGGCGCCGGACCTTGATACGGTACATTGCAGTACGCGGATGAACGGGAACGATCAGCCGTTCGGATTGAAGGCCCGGCGGCGCCGGGTACGGCGTCTGCGTCTACGAGAAGTGGCTACTCAGGCAGGGCGAACGCGTACACCGCGTTCGTCCGGTTTCCGCCGACCGGCGCGGCCAGGTACTGCCGCCCGTCCACCGCGTAGGTGATCGGAAAGCCCTGCACCGAGCCGGGCAGCCGGGTGCGGAACAGGACCTCGCCGGTGACCGCGTCGTGCGCGTACAGATGGCGGTCGGTGTCGGCCCCGACGACGAGGCCGCCGCCGGTGGCGAGGGCCGCCGACCCCGGCCGCGTGGCCATCGAGTGCCGCCAGCGGATCTCGCCGGTGTCGATGTCCATCGCGATGAGATGCCCGGGGAAGTCCGCGCTGTCGGGGTGCAGGCGCCGCGTCCGCGCCCGGAACCCGCGGTTGGCGTAGTAGTTGTTGCCGAGCTCCTGCGGCAGCTCGGTGAAGGCGCCGGTGACGCAGGTCGGGTGGATGGGGATGTAGAGAAGCTGCGTCGCGGGGTGGTAGGCGCTCGCCCGCCAGTTCCGCACGCCCCCCAGGTCGGGGCAGAACTCGAGCTCGACCCCGTGCCGGGGAATCATGTCCGGCCGGTAGGTCACCGCGCCCGTCGCCGGGTCGACGTCGAGCACGTTCTGGTAGCCGAGGTCGTGGGCGGCCACGAAGGCCCCCGTCACCCGGTCGAGCTCCCACAGGATGCCGTGCTTGCCCATCTTGAAGATCGACCGCCGCCCCCGGTGGTCGATGAGCACGCTCTCGAACACGTCGTCGAGGTCGTGGGTCTCGCCCGGCACGAACTGGTAGTACCACCGCAGTTCGCCGGTCGCGGCGTCCAGCGCGAGCACGCTGTTCGTGTAGAGGGCGTCGCCGTCGGTGGCCCGCGATATCCGCGCCCACGGCTTGGCCTGCGAGGTCGACCAGTAGGTGAGCCCGGTCCCGGGGTCGTAGGCGCCGGGTATCCACGAGTCCGAGCCGGCCCGGAACATCAGGGGCAGGTCGCCCCACGTGTCCCCGCCCGGCTCGCCGGGCCGGGCGACGGTCGACGTGCGCCACACCTCCTCGCCGGTCTCGGCGTCGTGGGCGGAGATGAAGCAGACGTCGTTCTTGTAGTTCTCGCAGCCGGTCATGCCGGCCACGATGCGCCCCTCGACGACGATGGGGCCGCTGCTGTAGCGGTAGCCGAGGGCGCGGTCGGCCACCGTGTGGTCCCAGGCGACCTCGCCGGTGCGCGCGTCGAGGGCCACGATGTGGGCGTCGGTGGTGTTCAGGTAGACCTTGTCGCCGTAGAGGGCGATCGAGCGGCTGCCGCGGCTGGGGCCGCCGTTCCGGCGCTCGGCGCTCCGCTCGCCGCTCCCCGCGTACTGCCAGAGGCGCTCGCCGGTCGCCGCGTCCACCGCGTGGACGCCGTTGCCGGGGTTCGGGATGTACATCACCCCGTCGTGGACCAGGGGGGTCGCCTGGCTCAGCCCCGGGCCGAGCGACCAGCCCCAGACGAGCTGCAGCCGGTGCGCGTTGTCGGTCGTGATCTGGTCCAGGGGGCTGTAGCCCCACCCGTCGAGGGTCCGCCGCCAGTTGATCCAGTCGTCGGGATCGGGATCGTGGAGCATCGCGTCGGTGACGGGCTCGAACCCGTCCTCCAGCGCCGCCGCCGGCGCCGCGAGGGCCAGCGCCCCGGCGAACAGCACGACGGGGACGGAGAACGCCGCCGGCGGTCTATGCGCGTTCGTCGTCATGGCAACCTCGCGTTCAATGCGATCCAATGCGACTCCGGCGTGGATGAAAGGGGCACCCTACAGGGCGAACCCCAACGCCAGCGAGAACGTCAAGTGGGCGTTGATGCCCAACCGCGCCTCCGGCGCCACGAACCGGGTCCGGCTCTCGTTCCACCGTGTCAGCCCCACGCCGATGCCCGGCATGAGCCTGGCCCCGCCGTGGCCTCCGTGCAGCGTGTGCCAGTAGGCGCCGACCCCGCCCAGTACGATGTAGGGCACCGACTCGTCCAGCCGCCCGAAGTTCTTCGCCGCGCCCACCCACCAGACGTGGTCCGCGTGGTCGACCACGGCAGAGAAATTGTACTCCGCGTTCAGGCCCCAGCCCTGCCCGAAGTACTTGCGCCAGGAGACCGCGCCCCCGAAGTGGGGGTCAGCCGCGGCGTAGAGCGGGGCCCCGACGTGGACGGCGAAGTGGTCGGGGTGCTGGGCGGCGGCCGGCTGCGGGATGACGGCGAGCAGTGCGGCGGCGGCGAATGGTCTCATGGTGATCCCTCCACCCCTGCAATGCGCGAAGGGAGGCGGGAACGGGTCGTCGGAGCCGCGGGCGGCGGTTCCCGGGCTATGCTCTCGGGACAGCGAGGCGACCGGCGCGCCGGCCGGCCGGCCCGTCCGCCGGCCGGGGCCGCCCCCGGCCCGCGATGTGCACCGACGAACAACGCACGCAGGCGGGACGCAATCGCCGTTCGAACGCGGCGGGGAGTTCCGCCACGGTCTCGTAGCGCTCCGCAGGAGGTTGACATGAATCGTCGCGTCTTGCTCGCGGTGTCCGCTTGCGTCGGCGAATGTCAGCGCGCCGCCTGCTGTCTCGTCAGCGAGCCGCTCTCGCGGCTTACGACGCTTCGTGCTGCGAGGCGGTATCATTCGGGTTGAGGCGATTCAGGCGACTTTGGGTCGCCGGGCGTGAGGCGGCGACGATGACCCCGTTGCCGCGGAGGTGGATCGCGATGCGAGAGCGCCGTGTCGGTCTTCGCGATCTGAGGTTGAAGCTGACGGAGTACATCCGGGACGTCGAGGCCGGTGCAACGACTATCGTGGTCACCGACCATGGGCGCCAGGTGGCCCGCATCGTTCCGGGCGAAGCGCGGGGGCGATCCGGCCGCGGCCGGGCTGCACACGGCCGCGGCCACCCGGACCGAACGGGCGCGGGCGCTGGTGCCCGGGGGCGGAAGCCGCGGGCCGCGGTTCGGGCGGGCGCGCGAAGCGTTCACGCGGAGGGGCGTGATGGTTGAGTGGCTGGAGATCGTCACGGCGCTGGCCGCGCTGGCGGGCGCCGGCGGGGGGCTCTACGCGGCGCGGGGCGTGTCGGCCCTGCGTCTCGAGGTCGCGGAGTTGCGCGGGGAGGTCAGGCGCATTGGGGCGACCCTCGACGCGCATATCACGGCGCCGGGGTTGCACCGGTGAGCGCGCCCGCATGCGGCGGTTCGCCCCGCGGCGCACGGCATCGAGGTGCCCACGGCCGCGCCGGCGCCGCCGTCCCGACGCGCGGGCGGTTCCCCGCGGGCCGGACGTCCCGGAGGGCCGCGCGCGGCGCACGGGGCCGCTCCAGGGCCGCCACGTTGAACCCGCCGAACGCCCCCGGTCCGGGCGAGGGTTCCCCCCGCCCCGCGGGGCCGTCCCGTTGAATTCAGTCGAACGCCCCGGCCCCGCGGTCCGCCGTCCGCGGGCGAGGGGTTTCCCGCTTCGCGGGGCCGGGGGGGGCCGCCTCGGCCGAACCCGCCAGTGCTACGGCGCAGGCTCCTAGCCCGGTCACCGACGCGATGCTGCAGAATCCCGACCCCGCCGACTGGTTGAGCTGGCGGCGCACCCTCGACGGCTGGGGGTACAGCCCGCTCGACGAGATCGACCGGGGCAACGTGGACGAGCTGCGGCTCGTCTGGTCGTGGGGCCTCGAGTCCGGCGTGTCGCAGACGACGCCGCTCGTGCACGCCGGCGTCATGTACGTCGCGAACCCGGGCAACGTAGTCCACGCCCTAGACGCCCGCACCGGCGACTTCATCTGGGAGTACCGCCGCGAGATGGACGAGCGGCGGCGAAGCGCGGCGCAGATGCGCAGCCTCGCCGTCTACCAGGATCTGGTCATCCTGAACACCGTCGACGCGCACGTCGTCGGGCTCGACGCCCGGACCGGCGAGCCGCGCTGGGACACGGCGGTCGGCGGCGGCCACGAGGGCTACACCTTCTCGAACGGGCCGATCGTCGTCGACGGGACGGTCGTCGCCGGGCTGACCGGCTGCGGGCGCTACCGCGACCACACCTGCTACGTCGTCAGCGTCGCCGGCCGCACCGGCCGCCTGCTCTGGCGCACCTCGACCATCGCCCGCCCCGGCGAGAGCGGCGGCGACACCTGGGGCGACCTGCCGCTCATGTTCCGCGCGGGCGCCGACGCCTGGATGACCGGGAGCTACGACCCCGCCACCGGGCTCGTCTACTGGGGCACGTCGCAGCCCAAGCCGCACAACCGCGACGCCCGCGGCACCGCCGGCGACGCCCTCTACAGCAACTCGACCCTCGCCCTCGACCCCGCGACCGGCGAGATGAAGTGGTACTACCAGCACATCCCCGGCGCTTCGCACGACATGGACGAGTCGTTCGAGCGCATCCTGATCGACTACGACGACAGGCGGTCGCTGTTCACGATGGGCAGCTCGGGATTCTCTGGGAGCTCGACCGCGTGACGGGCGGGTTCCGGCGCGCGATCGATCTCGGCTACCAGAACATCGTGGACGTCGACCCGCGGACCGGCGCGGTGACGCATCGCGACGGCATGCTGTCCGACGTCGGCGAGGAGATCTTCTTCTGCCCCAGCACCGGCGGCTTCAAGAGCCTGCGGGCGATGGCGTACCACCCGGGGACCGGGGCGTTATACGTGCCGCTCAACCTCAACTGCGAGACCGCGGCCTTCGCTCCCGTCGAGCGCCGGGCCGGGTGCGGCGGCGGGGGCACCGTGCGCGGCCGGCTGAACCACTTCCATCCGCAGGCGCCGAACCAGCTCGGCGAGTTCCAGGCGCTGGACCTGCGCACCGGCGAGACCCTCTGGCGGCAGCGTCTCCGGGTGCCCTACAACACGGCGGCGCTGACCACCGGCGGCGGCCTGGTGTTCATCGGCGACTGGGGCCGGCGCGTGCACGCCTACGACGCGCGCACCGGCGAGCCGCTCTGGCAAAGCCGGCTCCCGACCATGGCGAACGGGTTCCCCATCACCTACGCCGTCGACGGCCGGCAGTTCGTCGCGTTCGTGGCCGGCCCGTCCATCGGCGGCTCGAGCTGGGCGACGATCCTCCCGGCCGACCTCCTTCCCGAAGAGCGCAACCCGCGGGGCGGCAGCGGCGTCTTCGTCTTCGCTTTGCCTTGACGCTGGTGCTGGCCCCGCATCGGTCCAAATATGCGGAAGCGGGCGCACGACAACTGCCTGACGGCGGCGCGTGGCGGCGACCTCGTCCGGACGTCCGTCGACGGTGCCGACGTTCGCGGACGTGTCCGCCAAGGTGGACCAAGGGGCGGCTGCCTTCGCCGCGCTCGACGGCGCGGCGCGTTACCGGCCGGCCGTCCGTCCAGGTGCTCGCTCCCGTAGGTTTGGGTCCTGAGTGCGTTCGCTGACTTTATCAGCGATGTGCGTACCGACTGGCTCACTTCGGGAGCGGATCCGCTGTTGCGGCGAAGATCGCCACGTGGATCGCCGTGGTCGTCAGTAGCACCAGGAAGGCGAAGACCAGCAAGGCGTCGAACACGGCCATGGTCAGATCGTCAGGCTCTGCGGGGGGCAGGATGGCGAGCATCTGCGAAACGGTTAAGCGAGCTGCGACGGACACCATCACCAAGGCCGAGCCGCCGCCAAGTTTGAGAAGGGTGAGCGGCGGCGGACTCGTGGGGTGCCTTTGCAACTGCAGCATGACGAACGAGAAGATCGCGAACGACAGGATCAGCAGGCTATACGGACCGGTTTCAGGCAACGGCTGCCTCCACCCGGAAGAATCCCGTCATGGTGTCCAGGTGCCGGCCCAATGCGGCCGCCCGGATGTGGGGCGGGACGTTCGAGCAGTCGTAGCTCCGATACCGCCTCTCGAGGCATCCGAGAGGGTGGGCCGACACGTAGCCCTTCCTGGCGTCGTCGATGATCTTGAAGTGGACATCGCGGCGCGGCAGAACGCCTCGCTTCATGTGGACCCGGGGATTCTCGATGAACTCGTTGACGAATTTCGTGTCGTCCGTCGAACTGAAAAGGCAGTACAGGTGGAGCGCCTGATTGAGTTCTAGCCGGCGGCGTATCGCGGCGATGACCTTCAGATCGTTGTAGATCGACTCCGGGAAGTCGTTGCCGTCGTCGCAAACCCACATCCCGTGTTCGGCTTCGTTGAGCAAGTCGATAAAGGTGTCGCGAGCGAACGTGCTGTCGTTCATGCCGACCTTCAGATCCAGGCGCAACAGCCCCCATGTCTTCCAGACGAAGATCGCCGGCGCCGACAGTGCCAGCAGCCACACCAGTACACCCATCCGAGCCTCCCTGGGACGAAGTTCGGAATCGATAATGCTATCGCCTCGACAACGGGTTCGCAACCGGAGCCTGGGAGATCCGGCCGGGAGGGACTGCCGGTGAGGTTGGCAAATCCACTACATATTGTGGTCGCCAAGTTCGGCTAGCCTACAAAATGTTGTAAACGGTTGTCAACCCCGGGCCGACCCCAGCCGTGAGGCGGCAGCCTCGGCCCGCGATATCTCGCTGTCTTGGAACGCGTCGGGGATCCCGCAGAGATCCGTCGACCGGTAGACCGTCCACCCCGAGAGCGGCTCGCTGACGAGACCGCAGGCGGGCCGCATTCCGGGGCAACATCGGGCCGGGAGTGTTCAGCCGCGGGTGACCTTCCTCTACACTGGATGCGGTCTCGCCGCGCTTCGCGGGAGGTTGAGATGAATCATCGCGCCTTGCCCGCGGTGTTCGCATGCGCCGGCGTTGCCCCGGCGACCGGGATCGTCGGCCGGGCGCAGGTCCCCCGCCCAGCCCGGTCACCGACGCGATGCTGCAGAACCCCGACCCCGCCGAGAGCGGCGGCCACACCTGGGGAGACCTGCCGCTCATGTTCCGCGCGGGCGCCGACGCCTGGATGACCGGGAGCTACGACCCCGCCACCGGGCTCGTCTACTGGGGCAGGTCGCAGCCCAAGCCGCACAACCGCGACGCCCGCGGCACCGCCGGCGACGCCCTCTACAGCAACTCGACCCTCGCGCTCGACCCCGCGACCGGCGAGATGAGGTGGTACTACCAGCACATCCCCGGCGACTCGCACGATATGGACGAGTCGTTCGAGCGCATCCTGATCGACTACGACGGCCGGCAGTCGCTGTTCACGATGGGCAAGCTCGGGATCCTCTGGGAGCTCGACCGCGTGACGGGCGGGTTCCGGCGCGCGATCGATCTCGGCTACTACCAGAACATCGTGGACGTCGACCCGCGGACCGGCGCGGTGACCCATCGCGACGGGATGCTGTCGGACGTCGGCGAGGAGACATTCTTCTGTCCCAGCACCGGCGGCTTCAAGAGCCTGCGGGCGATGGCGTACCACCCCGGGGCCGGGGCGCTGTACGTGCCGCTCAACCTCAACTGCGAGACCGCGGCCTTCGCGCCCGTCGAGCGCCGGGCCGGGGGCGGCGGCGGGGCGCCGTGCGCGGCCGGCTGAACCACTTCCATCCGCAGGCCCCGGACCAGCTCGGCGAGTTCCAGGCGCTGGACCTGCGCACCGGCGAGACCCTCTGGCGGCAGCGTCTCCGGGTGCCCTACAGCACGTCGGCGCTGACGACCGGCGGCGGCTTGGTGTTCATCGGCGACTGGGGCCGGCGCGTCCACGCCTACGACGCGCGGACCGGCGAGCCGCTCTGGCGGAGCCGGCTCCCGACCATGGCGAACGGGTTCCCCATCACCTACGCCGTCGACGGCCGGCAGTTCGTCGCGTTCGTGGCCGGCCCGTCCATCGGCGGCTCGAGCTGGGCGACTATTCTCCCGGGCGACCTCCCCGAAGAGCGCAACCCGCGGGGCGGCAGCGGCGTCTTCGTGTCGCTTTGCCTTGACGCTAGCTCAACTAAGGAGAACATTCGGGTCGAGGCAAGCGCGACATCCAGACGAAGGTCAGGACCACGCTCTTCGCCGAGGTCGAGCGCGACCTGACGTCCGAGCGCACCCGCGACGGTCTCGTCCGGTCCAGTTCCTCACGCGGGAACCTCGGGCTCCCGAAGGGCTCACGGCCGTCACCGTCCGCCCACCGCTCGTTCCGCCTCTGCCTCCGCCCTCGTAGCCGCGACTGCGATCTGCTGCGCAATCTGTTCCGCCCGAAAAGTCTGATCTTCCGCCCACGCTACAACTTGCCTCAGAGCGTGCACCAGATCCCCCCTGCGAACGGCTGACGCCACCTCCCGCAAAACACCGTCCTTGCCCAAAGACCCATACGCCACATCCGCCTCCCCGGCATGCGCAAACCGCGCCGCCGACAACGCCCCCGCCCATATTTCCGCCAACTCCCTCAAAGCCCCCTCGACCACCGCCACCTCATCGGCAAACTCCCGCAACGCACCTCCCACTACCGTCCCTGGCTCGCCCACCGCCCCTTCCTCCTCCAGGAGTTCCGCCAACTCCCTTCCCAAGTACGGTAGCTCATCTACGGTCACCATCCCTGCTTCTGGGTCCACCGACGACACCACTCCCATCCCTCCTGCACTCTCCGCCCGTCGCAATTCCTGCGCAATCCGTAGAGAATGAACTCGGCTGCGCTGCACCTGTCGCGCCGCGCGTCGTCGCGCGCTAGCCACGCGTTCAGTCAACGTTCGCACCGTTGCCGTCCGCCGCCCCAGTTCTGCTTGCCACCGCGCACTTACCCTAGCCACCACGTCCCGCGTCTCTTCCGCGTTCGGCATCTCAATATCCGGCACCACCCACGCCCTGAGATAACTCACTACCGCCCACCGCTCCACCACTGACAGCGCCTCGTATGCAAGCCGCGTCTCCGCTGCGTCTCCGCCGTGATGTCGAATCGCCTCGTCCACGGTCGTCACGTCTCCCCGATGGCCGTACGGATCCGTGTTCCCCGTCGCCCACAGTCGCCTCGCAATAAATTGATCCGTCGGCGCGAATCCCTGAGATACGATCTCATTTGCAAAAAAGGGTGCTTCCCGATCGGCGATCACATGTCGTCGCAAGTCCGACAGTACCGACACCACTACTCCTCCGTCGGGCGTGCGCCGCAGATGCTCAAAGCCCGGTTGTGCCAACAAGTCCACCGCAAACGGTGCCTCAACATCCACCGCCTGAAGGGTACCCTCCAGATTCCACGGTCCGGGTTCCGCGTACGTACCACTCCTCAATACCATTCTCGCAATATGACACCTCGTGCACCCTAGCTCGGCAAATAGCCGCTCACCCTGCCTCTCCCTCTCCGCTTGCTCTGCGTTCCTCGACAACACGAACCGCGGCGGGGGCAACATCGCCTGAAAGAGCGTGACTGCGGTTATGTCCCCACTCGTGAGTTCATCCTCTACGCCGTCGCGATCGAAATCTGCCGCGCCTGTCTTAATTACACCGAAACGCTCCTCCGCCTGCATGCCATGATGATGATTGAAAGCCGTGACCGTAAAGGACCTAAGTGAGGTCACTACACCCTTCTGCGACCAAGGTCTCACCACGAGGTCTCGGTCCACGCCTCGCACCCCACTAGTATCAACCTCGCCCCAGGGATACGCCTTGATGGTACCGAAATCTACCGACTTTGCCCGCAATCTGCGCACGCGCACAGAAGCCCGGCGTTCGGCATCCGCGATCGCACGGTTGCGAATTTCGTGAAGGTCGTGAGTCATCTCCCTCGCCAGGAGTTCAATTAGGCCCGCTCCGAACAGGTCTGGCGTCCCCCGCTCAGCACTGAATTGCTGGGATATAGAGAACAGTACCGGCTCCCGCTCTTGGGCACCGACAAAGACGTTGCTGGCGAACTCACCCCCGCCGCCAACAAATGGTTGATGATGACAGCCCGCGCACGAACTCGCGTCGGGCCCAGACGTCCGCAGGAAATCCCGCGCGCCGACCAGTGGCCGTCGCGTCGGAAGCCCGGAGCCCGTGGCTCCGGGCCGCCCCACGCCGTCATGGCGAGTAAATCGCGCCACAAACAGATGGTGTCCAAAAACAAAGAGATCTCGAGCGCTGTACACACCGGCGTCGATGTCGCTCTGGGAGATATGTCCAGCCAACGCTCGTTCGAAACTGCTAGCAACATGGCTCATTGCTGCAGAAAAGACGACAACAAGAACTCCGGCTCCGGCAACCGCTCCCCGTAGCAGACCGGCGCTTGGAATGGTAAACATGGCTTCTAGTCCAGAGTGCTGACACCAGAGTAGAGCTGCACGTCCCGCGGAATCGGCGGCACACGTAGCGGAACCTCCACGAACTCTTGTCGCCAGCCCTCGGGGGATACGATACTGAAGTTAAGTCGTTGCATGCCGTCAACGTACCACCGCAAATAGGGTTCCGAGGGCCGGTCATTGCTAGGCCAAGTGTTTAGTGAAGACATAAACTTCCGATTCTTACCTAGCAAGTTGTACAATACCACATTGGCTGCAAGGCCGCGGCCACGCGCGCCGACGTATTCCCAGCCGCTAATCCACGCTTGGTCGCGTAGCGCCGTCAACGCAGTATCGACGTATCCGAAATTGAATACGGTGCGACGGAACATCCGGCGCGTGCCCGTACTCAGGCTGATCACTACTTCCTGATCGGAGCCTAGGGGGCCGCGCTCGTCGATATCAATCCTTGTAATGCTAGCTGCGAGGTCGCTGTCCGAGAGTGGCACTTCCGGTGTGACCGAGAGAAAGCCCCCGTCGAGCGCCAGAATGTAGGGCGGAAATCGCGGGGCGGCATCAGCAACGCGGTGAAGAACGCTCCCCAAGGGCAGCCCGACCGTCAATCCAGGTAGAGCGCCTGCTTCGGTCAACATGCCACCAATCGGCTGGGTGGCCAAAGGTCTAAGGGGGTCGCCGAGACGCAAGGTGCCGTTGCTTACGATACGGCGATAGGCCGCCATGGGTGCTAGGGAAAGGTCCTGTAGCAGGTGACGAATGGAGGTCGTCGCTGTATCTGTGTCAGCGATATGGCGCGGTATTTCACCAAAAGCTTGGACGAAGCCTTGTGTGCTCGTAAATTCAAAAACCCACCGACCAAGGCCATCTATACCGACAGACAGATCTGGGGTATCAAGTTCGCGGTCGGAGGACACCATGAAGAGGGACGCGCGAAAGAGTCGATCCGCACCCTCGAAATCACCAAGTAGCACGCGGTCGTTATCGACCAACTGGAACGTCGTGATTGCGCCTTGGTCTTGCCAAGTGGCCAAGGCTCGCGCAAATTCCTCGGTGGCGTGTATTGCCGGCGTAAAGACCGACGTCTCCAAGCCGTCGTTTTCGGACAGCACGTGTCGCCGGCCACCGGTCGGCCCTCTGAATCCGAAGACAAAGGAAGTCATTACGGCACTGAGTTTGTCGTTCGTAACCGCACCGGGTTCGGCCTTTACGGAAACGTTACCTCCTTCAAAACCGAGCAAGAATACCTCGGGGTCTTGTGCGCTAGTGCGGTGGATCATGTTACCCAGTAGTGCGACGGCAGGGCAGGAGGTATGGGCATGGGCAGACGCACTTGAAGAAGACACCGTTCTGACACTGCGGATCAAGGGATCAGGGTAGGGAAATTTCGTCGGCTGAAAAAAAGAATCGGGTAGTGGCGAAATTGGAAATGAAATATTGAACAGTTCTTCGTACTTAGGTATTTGGGAGAGCACACGGGCGCGAGCCGTGCGGACGGCACCAAACCCGGCAGAGAATGTGTTGGCCGCGACCGAGACGACGGGGATAGCGGTGATGTCGGCGGGCACCGGTTGGTCGGTGATGATTGCCGTTGGAGCGTTGGCCGCTAGTTGGCGGAGCAGATTCTCTGCCGCTGTGGAGTCGGAGGCCAGGAAGAGGTCAGCGTGGAGGCCCCAGACATCAGCTGCCTTTTGAATGCCGCGAGCGAGCTCCGTGTTGGAGTCGGAAACTACGACACTGAGGTTTAGGCCCGTGGTCACCTGCTCGTTGACGTCGGTTAGGACGAGACGGTCGACTTGAACGGCGGTTGTGTCCTGGGCGAATGTCGAGGTAGGGGTGACTGGAAGGCACGACAGTAGAATGGCCGCGTGAAGGGGGCGCAGACGGACGGAGAGGGGTGTTGTCGGCTGAGACGTACGCATGGCGATAACCTCCAAGGGACGAGTAGGACCATTGCTGAGATGGTGCATGGGTTTAAGGCGTATGGGAACGGTCTAGCGAGAACAGGTGTGTGATCTTCACGGATGAGTCAAGGGTCGGGTCAAGGCTCATCATTGGTGCGATTCTCCGCGATCGGCCGATTACGCAGCGAGCGCGCGACCCGGCCAGAGGTGGTCGACCTCCCCGTAGTAGGCGGCCACGGTGGCAGGCAGACGCGTGCTGGATTCCCCGTCCAGGGTAGCCCACAACAGGGGGCCGGGCACGCGCGCCGATGAGGCCCCGGAGCCGCAGCCCGCGGTGGTACCCCGCATTTTGCGGAAGAAGTACGTCGCCCCGGCGGCGCGCTGGAGCGAGGACACGTGGACGTTGAGGTACGTGCGGTCGATGGACTCGAGGGTCCAGCGTCGTGTGCTCGGTCAACACCTCGGCGACGGAACGTGCTAGCTTCATGGTCGGACTGCGGTCGATGGGCTCACCGGCCAGTTCACGGCCACCGTGGCCATCGTGCGACCATGAAGGCGGCCTTCGGGCCGCGGCTGGGGTGCGCTTCAACCGGCGGCAGACGCCGAGGCCCATATGCCTCGTGGGTCTGAGGCGGAGCTTCGCTAGAACGACCGTTGGCAGCGCGGTGTTCGGTCGGAATCGTCGCACTTCAGCTCTCCGCCGGGGCACATCACGTGGTCGGGAAATGCTAGCCGGAGTAGGGTGCTGTCGGCCTTGATGCGGGTCAAGGCGTGGGGTCGGCCAACGCTGGGCGTTTGGTGGTGGGCGGCGCAGCCTGCCACTCGCTGTCCGGGCGCCGGGTGCACGAAGGTGACCGAGACCGAGGGCTCTGGTGATGCTCTTGAGGGCCGTCGCTGCCCTGGCGGACCACCTTGGCCTGGGCCACCGCGCCGGTGGCGGTGTCGCGCTCCGGGAGCAGCCGGGGCTCGAGCCCGCGGCAGACGACCGATGCGCCGGTGACGCGCCCGGCACCGGTCCGCCAACTGAACGTCGTCAGCGTGGACTGGATGTCGGGCATCGCGAGCGCCGCGGCGAGCGCCGAACCCAGGAGTCGCAGCTTCGACGTGATCGTCAACGCCCGCATGGTGTGGCCGTCGCTGTCGATCGAGCGGACGACCTTGGCAGCGGTGATGCGGGTGGGTGTCATGGGCTCAAGGGGGGAATGGGCCGGGGGGTAACGCGGCACCGGGGTGAGGGTTACGTGCGGAAGGTCGTCGGGGATGGTGAGCCGGCAACTTCGGGCCGGTGCGCGGTCGTCAGGATGGCCGCGACGGCGGGGTCGTCCGGGGCGTGCCGGTGCACAGCGTCGGGTGCCGCACCGCGCCGCCCTTCGGCTGTCGTGGTCGTTGTCAGGCGGGCCGGGCCTCTGCAACGCGGCACCGGCGGCCGATCACGGGCAACGGTTGGCATCAACTACAGGGCGTCGCGTCCCGGGCCGGAAGCGGCCGAGGCCCCGGGCGCTCCACTTCGCGGGCTTCCGGGCGTCCGACGGCCGAGCTCGACCGCGGCCGTGATGATGGCGGGCGGTCCTCGGCGGTCACGCCGTCGATGCGCGCGAGGTCGCCGGCGCTCTCCTGGGGCAGGGCCGCACCGCTCCGCACTCGTCGAGCACGGCGTCGGCGGTCCGGCTGCCGATCGTGCCGGCGAGGAGCCGCAGCAGCTCGGCGTCGCTCAGCGTGTTCACACCGTGCCGCTCGAGGCGTTCGCGCGCGACGAGGCCCGCGGGGCGCGGGCCGGTTTCCGGTGCTCGACGTCATGCGCGGCGGCCGTTTCGGGCGAGAGCGCGCCGCCACCGCCGCCAAGCCGCTCGCGACCGGGGCATTCGCCGGCGTGCTCCGCTGCTCGGTGTCGTGGCCGGCCGAGCCACCGCGTGATCGCTTCCTCGCTCGCCTGACCAGGCTGCCTCTCGACGGCACGGCGCCGCGCCGCCGCGGGGCTTGCCGCCGCGGCCGCGATGGGCACGGTGGCACGGGGTTGCCCCGAGCCACAGGCGTCAGTAGTACTGCCGGATGTAGCCGTACGCTCGGTCGAACAGCTCCTGGTCCTGGTGCAGGCGGTACTTGAACAGCGTCCTGCGCAGCGCCTTCTTCACCTCCCGCTCGCCGGCGTGGGTGGTCTGCCAGCCCTCGAAGCGGACGTGCCGGACGATCTCGTCGATGTCGTTCACGACCCGCTCGACGATGATGGGCGTGCGGTCGTTGCGGGCCTCCTCGAAGAGCTCCGTCAGCGCGGCCCGGCCGCGTTCCTCGGATGTCGCGGGCTCGACGGTCCGCTCCGCTTCGACCAGGTCGCGGGCCAGGTCGAGCAGCGACTTCAGGAACTCGATGCTGACCAGCAGGCCCTGCTCGTGCTTCTGGCGCAGCTCTTCGAGCCGCTCGCCGAGGGCGCGGAAGCGGGGTTCGTGCTGGTGTTTGCGGAGGCGGCGCGCGACCTTGATCTCGATCTCCTTCGACTTCTTGTCGGGGTCGGGCGTGCCGAGCACCGCGTCCAGCACGTCGGCGTCGAGCACCAGGGTCTCCAGATCGTCGCGGACGGCGTCGACGTGGACGTGCCGGTGGATGAGGTCGATGGTCTTGGGGCCGAGGGTGTGCCAGAGGAGCTTGCCCGTGCCGGTCGAGGGCTTCACCGATTCGTAGACCTGGCTCAGCCAGCGGTAGTCGGCCTCGTGCGGCTCCAGGCTCGCGTCGGGCGAGATCGCTTCCCAGAGGCGCGCGAGGAAGCTGTAGTCGGCGGCGAAGCCGTCGCGCGCGGCATTGTCGGGCAGGCGTTCCTGGGCGGCGATCAGCCCCTCGTAGCCGGTCACGGTGCGGTCGACGCCGGGGAACCACGCGAGGCACTTCCGCACCGCCGCGGGCAGCGCGGCGACCAGCTCGTTGATGTTGGTGACGACGCGGGTGATGCCCTCCTCGTCGAACTGGATCGCCTGGGCCACGTCGTCGAAGATGCCGAGGTAGTCGACGATCAGCCCGTGCGTCTTGGTCCCGCCGTACGGCCGGTTCGTGCGGCAGATGGCCTGCAGCAGCGTGTGGTCGCGCAGCGGCTTGTCGAGGTACATCGCCTGCAGGATGGGGGCGTCGAAGCCGGTCAGCAGCTTCGACGTGACGATCAGAATCTTGAGCGGGTCGTTGGGATCGCGGAAGCGGTCGAGCAGACGCTCCTCGGCGTCGCGGTCGCGGCGGTAGGCGGCGTACTCGTCCTCGCCGCTGTTCACGGTCATGACGACCTCGGACATCTCGGGCGGCAGCACCCGGTCGAGCGCCTTCTTGTAGAGCACGCAGCTCTCGCGGTCGTAGGCGACCACCTGCGCGCCGAAGCCGTGGGGCGCGACCTTCTCCTGGAAGTGCTTCGCGATGTCGGCGCAGATCCGTTCCACCCGCTCCGGCGTCTTCAGCAGCACCGCCGTGCGCGCCGCGGTCTTCGAGAGCTGCTCGCGGTCGAGGTCGCTCAGCCCGCCGGTCAGCTCCCGGTACTCGGCGTCGATCGCGTCCCGGTCGATGTGCAGCTCAGGCAGGCGCGGCTCGAAGTGGAGCGGCATCGTGGCGCCGTCGCGGATCGATTCCTCGAAGCCGTAGCGGCTGAGGTAGCCGTACTCGTCCTCCTCGGCACCGAAGGCGAAGAACGTGTTGCGGTCGGCCCGGTTGACCGGGGTCCCGGTCAGTCCGAATAGGAACGCGTTGGGCAGCGCCCTCCGCATCTTGCGGCCGAGGTCGCCTTCCTGGGAACGGTGGGCCTCATCGACCAGCACGATGATGTTGTCGCGGTCGTTCAGGACGCCGCCGGCTTCGGCGAACTTGAAGATCGTGGTGATGATGATCTTGCGGGCGTCCTGGGCGAGCAGCCGCTCCAGATCGGCGCGGCTGTCGGCCTTCTCGAGGTTCGGCGCGTCGGCCGCGTGGAAGGTGCCGGATATCTGCGTGTCGAGGTCGATGCGGTCGACCACGATGATCACCGTCGGGTTGCCGAGCGCCGGGTGCAGCCGCAGCTTACGCGCGGCGAACAGCATCAGCAGCGACTTGCCCGAGCCCTGGAAGTGCCAGATCAGCCCCTTCTTGGGGTGGCCGGCGACGACCCGGTCGACGATGCGGTTCGCCGCCTCGACCTGCTGGTAGCGGGCGACGATCTTGGCGCGCCGCCTGCCCTTGCCGGTGGCGTAGGCCGTGTAGCTGCCCAGCAGATCGAGAACCGTGTGCGGGCGCAGCATCGACGAGACGGTCCGCTTGATTCGTTCGAGGGCCGGCGTGTCGGCGTCGTCGTCGGTCCGCCACGGCCCCCAGAGATCGACCGGCAGGCCGATCGATCCGTATCGCAGGTCCTTCCCCTCGGTGGCGACCGAGCAGAGGTTCGGCACGAACAGATCGGGCACGTTGCGCTCGTAGTCGTCGCGGATCTGCGTCGCGCCGTCGAGCCAGCTCTGGCTCGACCGCACCGGCGTCTTCGCCTCGATGACAACCAGCGGAAGGCCGTTCACCAGCAGCACGAGGTCCGCGCGGCGCTCGTTCGCGCCCGACCGGACGGTGTACTGGGTGCTGACGACGTACTGGTTTCGCTCGACATCCTCGAGGTCGACGAGCCGCACGGTGACGTGCTCGCCGTCCGCGCCGAACGGCATCGACCGCTCTCCGGCGAGCCAGGCCGCGAACTCCTCGTTCGCCTTGACGAGCCCGTCCGTCCGCACGCCCATCAGGATGGCCCGCAGCCGGTACAGCACGTCGTCGGCCCGATCCGGCTGCGCCGCGATCTCCGGGTTCAGACGGATCAGCGCCTCGCGCACGTGGTCCTCGACGAGGACTTCGTGCGCCTGCCGCGGCAGGTGCTGCGGGCCGAGGTAGTGCCAACCGAGGCCGGCGAGCGCGCCGTACCGCCGCGCGAGGCCGGGTCCGGCCGCCGTGTGGTGGGTGACGCCGCCGCAGAGGACGTTGCGGACGAGGGCCTCGACCGTGTTCGACTCGGTGAACGTCATGCTGGCAACCTGATTGACGTGCCCCTACGTCGCGCCACTACCCTGGGCCGGGCTCGATCACGAGCAGCGTCGCGTCCGGTTCCGTCACGAACGTCTCGATCTCCTGACGATGGCCGCGCAGACGCCGCTCGATCTCAGAGGTCGAACAGTTGCCGAGAGCCAGCCAGATGACCTTGGGCGGCGCACCGAACAGGGAGGAACGGCCGCTGAAGTCGCCGTCCTTCGACACGATGGTGAAGCCGTGCTGCCTCGCGTATGCCCAGACGACCGAATCGTCCGCGGCCGCCAGACCGACCGCTCGAACGTGAACGACGTCAGTCCAGACGTCGCGAAGGCGGTCGCACAGTCGCGGCGAGAGATTCTGATCGAGGAGCAGCTTCACCTTCCGCCGACCGCTATCAGTCGCCGCTCGCGATCCGCGGCGAACGCGAGGCAGGCCCGGATGTCTTCGCGCGTCAGGTCCGGGAAGTCTCGGAGGAGGTCGTCCTCGGACATGCCGGACGCTAGGTAGTCAAGCACGTCGGAGACCGTCATGCGCAGGCCACGGATGCAGGGCTTGCCGCTGCGCTTACCGGGCTCGATCGTGATCCGGTCCAAGTGCGCCATCCGTTCCAGCGTACGGAACGTCCCGCCCTCGGTCAAGCGGCGGCCGGCTTCCGGCGAGGAGACGCCACGCTGCCGGGCGGTCAACCATCTGAACGAGTCCATCAGATGCCGCTGCCGCCGTGCTGTGCCGGCGATCGAGACTGTGCAGGTCGAGCCGCCTCGTCGAGCGGCGTGAGGTCGCGAAGGAGCACCTCCTTCATCTTGAGCAAGACTGCGCGTCTTGTTCGCATGGCAACCGCGGTCGTCGTGAACAGTCGATAGTCCGACAGCCACGCGCGCTGAACGGCCCACGGTCTCATTGGAAGCTCGAAACCTGAGACCTCCCCCTTGTTTACCGAAGCCAGATTGCTTGTGCGCTTCGCATGCAGGAGGAAGAACGATCGGCCGTAGTGGCTGCGCGCGATTGCGGCCAGGTACTGAGGCTCGAGGCGGCTGGAATCCGTACGAACTGCGAAGACGTGATTCTGGTGCAGGCAGCCCGGAACCTCATCCTTCCACACGGTACCACGGCCAAGCTTGTCGAGATCGCCACCTTCAGTCATGAGGACATCGCCGTTTCTGAGCGTGTATCTGTCGACGTCATTTTTCCTGACTACAATCTCCTTCACCTCTCGAAGATTCAGGCGTCCGTCTTCGACATTGGCTACCCGCAGGTAGGGCCTTGTTGTGGTGGCAGCGTTAGCCCTGCGCCCTTTGGCTAGGCCCTGCCGAACTTCTGCTACGTCGGATAGCCTTACCAGCGTCGCGTCCCTTGGGCAAGAGCCGTACTCGCCGAATGCTCGCAGAAGAAAGGCGTGCTCGACCGTCCCGAGGTGGTCCAAGGCACCGCGCAGCGACTCGCGACAAACATCGACGGAAGCCAGCAGCGTAGCGAGTCGACGCTGTTCCTCCGGCGGCGGCAGGGCGAACTCGTAGGCCGCGATGTCGGAGAAGTTGACGTACGGGTTGACCGAACCCTTCGACTTCTTGATTGAGTATCCGTGAAAGGCCTCGGTCTGCATGATGAACGGCAGGAGAGCCGGCAGAAGCACGTTCGGGTCCCTGGTTTCGAGCACGAAGGTCGTGTTCGCTGTGACCCCCTCGAAGTCCGCCACGGCGACCTTCCGGAGGTAGGTGCGGCGCGACCCGTACAGGATGTGCCTAGGCCGAAAGCGGGCGTGGAACGCCGGTCCAAGGTACCCGTTACCGACGATACCCCACCGGTGGATGTGGAGGTCGTCGGTGTCCATGTGTTCGCCAGCGACATAGCGTTCGAGACCAGCCGCGATTGGGTCAACATGATCCTTGACTTGTCGCACGACATCACCGAAGGCGACCGGCGTCCAGCCGGGCTTGAGCCTGCCGCTACCCATCGGCTCGGCTCTCCGTGGCGATCCGCTGGACCATCGCGACCACGTCCTCCATCTCCGACCAAAACGCCTCGCTACCAGCGTCGAAGTCGGTCCACGCCTCTCGCAGATCCCCTGCGGTCTGGGTGTTGGTGTCCGCGTGAGCGATCCGCGGGACGTAGCGGAGAATGGACAGGCTGCCGTCGTTGGCAAGCACGTCGTCGTTGGGAACCGCGGCGGCGAATCCGGGCTCGTCGCGGAAAGCGTCGTACGCCGCGAGAATCCGCTTCTGATGCTCCGGCGTCAGGAAGCTCTGCGCCCGCTCCCGCGCTATCTGGCGGACCGCGTCGATGAACAGCACCTTCCCGCGGCGCTGGGGCGGCTTCCGCGTCCGGCAGACCACGACGCACGCCTCCATCGGCGAGTTGTAGAACAGGTTCGGCCCCAGGCCGAGCACGCACTCGACGAGGTCGCGCTCGAGCAGGGCGCGCCGCATCGCCGCCTCCTCCTGGCGGAACAGGACGCCGTGCGGGAAGAGGATGGCGCACCGGCCGGTCTTCCGGTCGAGGCTCTGGAGAATGTGCTGGAAGAAGGCGTAGTCGGCCCGTCCCTGCGGCGGCGTGCCGAGGATGTTGCGGCCCCACGGGTCGTCGAGCCACGCGTCCCGGTTCCAGGTCTTGATGGAATACGGCGGATTGGCGAGAACCACGTCGAACGTCATCAGGCGGTCCCGCTCGATGAAGGCGGGCTCGCTCAGCGCGTTGCCGACGGCGATGCGGAAGTCCTCGACGCCGTGCAGCACGAGGTTCATGCGCGCGATCGACGCCGTCGTGCCGATGATCTCCTGTCCGTAGAGGCCGAGCGTGCGCACGTCGCCGCCGTTGCGCCGCACCTCCGCCAGCGCGGAGATGAGCATGCCGCCGGTGCCGGCCGTCGGGTCGTAGATGCGCTCGCCCGGCCGCGGCCGGAGCATCCGGGTCATCAGGTGCACCAGCGTCCGGTTGGTGTAGAACTCCTGCGCGGTGTGGCCGCTGTCGTCGGCGAACTGCTTGACGAGGTACTCGTAGGCGTTGCCCAGCTCGTCCTCCGGCACCGCGGCGAGGCTCAGCGTGTGCTTCGAGAAGTGCTCGATCAGGTTCTTGAGCGTCGCGTCCGGCAGTTGCGCCTTGTCGGTCCACGGCGCGTTCCCGAAGACGCCGGCGAGGCGCTCGGGGTTGGCCGTCTCGATGGCGCGGAACGCGGTCCGCAGCGTCCGGCCTACGTCGCGCGCGGCACGGCGGACATCGGACCAGTGCGCCCGGGGCGGGATGATGAACCGGTCGTTGGCGGTCGCCTGGGCGTAATCCTTGTCGCCGGTCTCGTCCAGGGCGTTGCGGTACTCCTCGTCCCACACGTCCGAGAGGCGCTTGAAGAAGAGCAGCGGGAAGACGTACTGCTTGTAGTCGCCGGCGTCGATCAGGCCCCGCAGGAGGTTGGCCGCGCCCCAGAGGTACGACTCCAGCGCCTGCTGGCCCAAGGGTCCGGGGGAGGGATGCGCGTCAGCCACGTTCCCGTGCTCTCGTGCGGCCGTCGCCCGGCGCGATCGAGTCACTGCAGCCAACCATCCTCGACCAGCACGCGCCGCAGCTCATTCTCGGCCGAGCGGGCTTCCGTAAACGCCATCCGGCGAGATCGAGTCACTGCAGCCAGCCGTCCTCGACCAGCACGCGCCGCAGGCGATCTTCGGCGGAGCGGGCCTCCGTCAGCGCCGTCTTGAAGGCGGCCAGCGCCTCGGGCAGCGGAGGCACGTCGTCGCCGACGGACGGCAGCACGTAGCGCGAGATGTTGAGCGTCCAGTCCTCGCCCGCGATGTCCTCCGTCGAGACGACCCTGGCCCGGTCCTCCACGTCCCGGAAACGCCGCACCCACCTGACGATTTGTTCAGCATGCGCGGGGTCGAGGAAGTTCTGCGCGCGGCCCTTGCGGAACAGGCTCGACGCGTCGATCACCATCACCCTTCCGCGCCGGCCGCGCCGCTTCGCGCGGCGCAGCGTCACCACCGCCGGGGCGAGACCCGTGCCGTAGAAGATGTTGGGCGCGAGCCCGATCACCGCCTCGATCAGGTCCTGCTCCAGCAGCGCCCGCCGGATGCGGCCCTCCGCGCCCTTGCGGAACAGCGCGCCCTGCGGCAGCACCACCGCCATCCGGCCCGAGTCTTCCGCCATCGACGCCACCATCTGCTGAACCCAGGCGTAGTCGCCGTAGCTCGCCGGCGGCAGGCCGAAGGCGGCGCGGCCCCACGGGTCCGCCTCCCACACCTCGCGGCCCCACTCCTTGAGCGAGAACGGCGGATTGGCGATGACGCAGTCGAACGTCGCCAGGGCGCCGGACGGGTCGGTGAAGGCCGGGTCGCGGAGCGTGTCGTTCTGCTCGATGCGGAAGTCCTCGACGCCGTGCAGCACGAGGTTCATGCGCGCGATGGACGACGTGGTCAGGTTCTTCTCTTCGCCGAAGATGCGCCCGAAGAAGGTCCGCGGGTCGCCGCCGGCCCGCTCGACGTGCTCGATCGCGCCGAGCAGCATGCCGCCGGTGCCGCAGGCGGGGTCGTAGATGCTCTCGCCCTCCCGCGGATCGAGCAGCTCGACCATCATCCGCACCACGCTGCGCGGCGTGTAGAACTCGCCCGCCTTCTTGCGCCGCGTGATGTCTGCGAACCTTCCGATCAGGTACTCGTAGGCGTCGCCGAGGATGTCGGACCCGACCGCCGTGTTGCCCAGCGGCACCACGGACAGCCCCTCGATGAGGTCCTTGAGCAACTCGTCGCCGAGCGTCTCGCGGTTGCCCCAGTCGGCCGCGCCGAAGACGCGCGTCAGGGTGTCGGGGTTCGCCCGTTCTATCGCCCGCATCGCCCGCGCCAGCGCGGCGCCGACGCTTGCCGGCGTCTCGCGGACGTCCCGCCAGTGGCACCCGTCGGGCAGCGTGAAGCGGTGCAGCTCGGGGAAGCCGCCCAGGTCGATGTCGCCGTATTCCTCCCTGGCCTCGGCCGTCTCCTCGTCCCAGACGTCGCTGATCCGCTTGAAGAACAAGAGCGGGAGGATGTAGCCCTTCCAGTCCGTCCGGTCGACGGCGCTGCCGCGCAGGATCTGCGCGCAGTTCCAGAGGTGCGACTTCAGCTCCTGGAGGGTCAGCACGCTCGCGGTCATGGGCGACCGGAGATTCTACACCCGCTCCGGTTCGGCATCGATTCCCCTAGATTCCCCTCAATTCCCCCTCTCGCGAACATCGGGCGCGTCGCCTACCCCGTTACGGCTCACCGCACACCCGTTCAACATCTTGCGTGACTTATCAGCACGGCTCTGGACGCTGACGGAAGCCCGTTGGTTACTCCGGCAGCGCAAAGACGAACAGGTTGTTGCCGCTGCTCGGGCGCAGCTCCGGCGTCAGGTCGAGGAAGCGGCCGTAGCCGGTGCTGACCGCGACGTACTGCCGGCCGTCGACCGCGTAGGTGATCGGGAACCCGGAGACCGGCGAGCCGAGGTTGATCTCCCACAGGATCTCCCCCGTCCGGTCGTCGAAGGCGCGGAAGCGGCCGTTGACGTCGCCGCCGAAGACGAGGCCGCCCCCGGTCGCGGCGAGGGCCATCGTCGCGGCGCGCTGCTGGTGGTTCCACACCACCTCGCCGGTCTCGGCGGAGATGGCCTGCACGCTCCCCACGTCGTCGTAACCGGGGGCCAGCTCGGAGCGCCACGCGATGGCGTAGAGCCGGTTCGTGCGGGTGTCGGGGTCCTCGGCCATCATGCGGGCGCAGACGTTGCGCAGGGGCATGTACATCGTGTTGGTCAGCGGCGAGTAGGCCCCCGCCTCCCAGTCCTTGCCGCCGCTCGCGTGGGGGCAGGCGAGCACCTGCTGGCCCACGGCGGTGAAGATGAGCTCGGCGTTCTCGGTCACCGCGCCGGTCGCCCCGTCGATACCGCTCACCACGTTCTGGGTGATGGTCGGCGTCGCCCACAGGAACTCGCCGGTCTCGCGGTCCAGCGTGTAGACGATGCCCGTCTTGCCGGGGATGCCGGTCAGCACCCGCCGCTCCTCGCCGGGCTGGATGCGCGGGTTGATCCACGCCACGGCCGAGGGGTCGGGCCGCACCGCGGTGTCGACGAGCAGGCGCTCGAACGGGTGGTCGAGATCCCAGTGGTCGTTCATGTGCTGGTAGAACCAGACGATCTCGCCGGTGTCGCCGTCGAGCGCCAGCGTCGAGTTGTGGTACAGGTGGGTCAGGTCCGCGCCCCCGAGCATGAACTTCGGCGCGGGGGAGGTGACCGACGTGCCGACGTAGACGAGGTTCAGCTCGGGATCGTAGCTCGGCACCATCCACGAGCCGACGTGGCCGCGCTCCTCGAACGGCACCGCGCCCCACGTCTCGTTCCCCGGCTCGCCCGGCCCCGGGATGAGCCGGCGCCGCCACAGCTCCTCGCCCGTCGCCGCGTCGTGGGCGGTGATGACGCAGGTGTGCGGCCCCCCGCGGGGGTCGCAGCTCCGCCCCGAGAACGCCTTGCCGCCCGCCGTGATCGGCCCCGAGGTCTGGTTGGCGGGGTTCACCCGGTAGTCGAGGATCTCGGTGTCCCACACCACGTCGCCGGTCTCGGCGTCGAGGGCGACGATGTGGTCGTCCATGGTGGTGTCGATGATCAGCTCGCCGTGGATGGCGATGTTGCGGTTGGTGTCGATGAGGCTGCCGATCATGTAGTCGCCGAGGTCGGCGGGACGGTCGCGGCGGTACTCCCAGACGAGGTCGCCGGTCACCGCGTCGATGGCCTGGATGACGTCCCGCGGGTTGGGCATGAACATCACCCCGCCGCGCACGAGGGGCGTCCCCTGCTGCCGGCCCTCGCTCGCGAGGGCCCGGCTCCACACCATGCGGAGGTCGCCGACGTTGTCCCGGTCGATCTGGTCCAGCGGGCTGTAGCCCCAGCCGTTCAGCGTCCGCCGCCACATCAGCCACTCGTCGGGGCTCGGGTTCTCGAGCTCGGCGTCGGTGACGGGCCGGATGCGGTCGGGCTGGGCGGCGGCCGGGGGCGCGGCGTCGGCCGCGAGGGCGGCGGCGAAGACGGCGCAGGCGATGAACGACGGACGGAACGGGCGCGACGGGCAGGCGGATGCGGGCATGACGCCTCCTGTGGGTTCGGGGATTCCGGGCGATTATGTCACCGGCGCGAACTCCTGACTGCCATGACGGCAGAGTACGGGCATGGTCCCAAGGCCGTCAACCACGACCGGGCCTCGTGATGTCATGATCTGCCACGGCCTCGTCGTATGCTCGCAGGCTTCGAGACCGAGCGCATGGCCCGAGACGGATGCAGAGTCCCACTGAACGGGCGGACCGGACCGGCACGATCGGCGTCGAGGCCTTCGACGCCGCCTACGGGGCCGGCTTCCAGGCGGCGGACGACTCGCCGCACTCGGTCGAGTGCGAGCTGGTCGAGGACGGCGGGGCGTTAGTAGCGCACCGGCCGGACGGCGGGGACCGCCCCCGCCGCGTGGCGTTCGTGGACGGTACGCTGCGCACCGAGGCTCGGTTGACCCGCACCGGTCCCGACGGCGACGTGAGCCTGGGGCTGGCGGGAAGCTGGGCGGCGGGGGCGGTGCTCGTCGACGGCGACGAACCGGCCCGCTTCGACCGGGTGGCGACGGGGCGCGCGGCCATCTTCACGGGCGGCCGGCGCGTCCCGCTGCCCGACCACCGCGACGGCTGGCGTTGGGTGCCGTACGCGGTCGACGGGGACGACGTCGAGTCGGCGCGGCAGCAGCTCCGGCGCCTGATGCGCGACGCCGAGGCGGACATCGCCGAGGCGCTCGCGAACGAGGGATGGCTGACGGTGCTCGACGGCCCCCTGCACGGCATCCGGCACCGCCGCGGCCTCCCCGTCGTCGGCTACGTGAAGACGCACCACCGCCGCATGCTCGCCCGCGGGCACTGGGCGCGGGTGCCGGAGCTGGCGGCCGGCGAACGATCCGGCCTCTTCGCAATGGAAGACGCGTTGTACGGCTGCTACCTGCGGGTGGGCGACCCCGGCCCCTGGTCCGGCCCGTGGACGGGCATCGCCCGCATCGAGATGCCGTCGGGCATCGGCCGCGACGCCGCGGTCGAAGCGGCGGACCGGGCCGCGGGCTGGCTGCCGGGCTTCGCGTCGGCCATGCACCGCGACGCGCGGGCACCGGTGAACCTCACGCCGATCGCGGGCCTCGAGCGGCACCTCCACCGGCTTCAGGGCGACGCCCGGCTGGCCCTGCGCGCGGTGCGCGAGGCGGTGCTCAAGCGCAACCGGGAGGAAGGGACGGCATGAGCGACGGCGGCGACGCGCATCGCCCACAACACCCGCGGGGGCGGACGACATGAGCGAAGACGACGGGCGCATTACCCTAACGCCACGCGGGGGAAAGGACGGCATGAGCGAAGACGGCGACCGCATCGGGCTCGTCGACGGGTCGGTGGAGAGCGACTCGCGCACCTTCCAGGTGGTGCTCGACCCCGAGGTGGTGATTCAGCTCGACGAGCTGGTCGCGGTCACCACCGACCTGCCCGACGGCGGGCGGGTCGTCCACTACGGCATCGTGACCGAGCTGCGGTCCCGGTTCGAGGGGGCCGACCTGCCGTCGGACACCGGCCGCGTGGTCGACTCGACCCTGCCGGCCGAGCACGTGCGGCGGGCCGAGGTCCGCGTCCTGCGGGTGGTCCCCGAGCTCTTCGTCGCCCCCCACGCCGGCGCCCCCGCCGCACGCGCGGCCGGCGCGCACCGTGCCATCGCGCTCTTCGAGGACGAGATGACGCGCGGCAAGCTGCCCGTGGGCCTCGACCTCGGCGGCGCGCCCGTCTACGCGGACATGCGCTTCGTCGACGGCCGCGCCGGCGGCCACGTGTCCATCTCGGGCATCTCCGGCGTCGCCACCAAGACCTCCTACGCGCTGTTCCTCCTCTACCAGCTCCTGGAGACCGGGCAGGGCATGGACCTGCTCGGCGGCCGGGCGGGGCGCGAGAGCGTGCGGGCCCTGGTCTTCAACACCAAGGGCGAGGACCTGCTGCACATCGACCGGCCCAACGCCGAGTTCGCGGGCCGGCCCGAGGAGGCCGGGAAGTGGCGCGCCCTCGGCGTCGAGGCCCCCGGCCCGTTCCGGTCCGTCCGCCTCTACGCGCCGCGGCGGTCGGGGGCGTCGGGAACCGTCGTCGCCGACGTGCAGACCCGCGCGACGGCCGACGTCAGCGCCTACGGATGGACGCCGGAGCAGTTCGTCCGCGAGCAGCTCCTCCAGTTCTGCTTCACCGCCGACGACGAGCGTTCGACCCAGGTCGGCTTCGTCGAGCAGCAGGTGCGCATCCAGCTCCTGCGGCGCCTGCGGCGGCTCGAGGGCGACCCTGCGGGCGCGGTCGTCATCGTCGAGGCGGTCGCCCCGAACACCGGCTACAACCCCGACCGGCTGGCCGAGCGCGAGCCCGACGACGCGCCGGCGGGGGCGGGCCACGTGCTGCGCGACTTCGGCGACCTCATCGACCTGCTCGAGGGCGTGGTGGCCACCGACGACGAGGGCCTGATGAACGCGTGGTTCGGCCGCGCGCAGTCCGGCACCCGGCAGGCGTTCCTGCGGCGGCTGCTCAAGCTGCGCCGCCACCTCGGTCCGCTCGTCGGCTGCGGCCTCGAGCCCGTCTCGGCCGAGAACGCCAAGCTCCACGTGGTCGACATCTCGACCCTGCACGACGACGCCCAGCGCTTCGTGGTGGGCGCGCTGCTCGACCGCGTGTGGCGCGAGAAGCAGGGCACGGGCCGCACCCCGCTCCGCTTCGTGGTCCTCGACGAGCTGAACAAGTACGCCCCGGCCCAGGGCTTCTCGCCGCTCAAGGACCTGCTGGTGGACATCGCCGAGCGCGGCCGCTCGCTCGGCGTGCTCCTCATCGGTGCCCAGCAGGCGGCCTCGGCGGTGGCCCAGGCCCTGCCGCGCAACGCGTCCCTCAAGGTGGCGGGCCGGCTCGACGCCAGCGAGTCCGACGCCTACCGCTTCCTGACGCCGGCGTTGCGCGACCGCGCGACGCGCTTCATGCCCGGCACCCTGGTCGTGTCGCAGCCCATCGTGCCCGAGCCGATCCCGGTCCGCTTCCCGTTCCCGCCGTTCGCGACCAATCCGGACGAGGCGGCGGCGGACGAAGCCGGGGACAGGGACAGGACCGACAAGATCCTGAGCACGATGGGCGCGCTGACGGGGCCGAAGGTGGACCTGTGAAAACCCTTCCCACCGCTTCCCGCCCCCGCCGTTCGCCGCCAACCACGAGGAGGCGGCGACCGGCCGAGGCCGGGGACCACGACAGGACCGGCGCATCATGAAGAAGATGGACGCCCTGACCGGGCCGGAGGTGCGCCCGTGAAGCTGCTCCACACCTCGGACTGGCACCTCGGCGCGAAGCTCGGCCGGCACGACCGCAAGCCCGACCACGTGGACGCGTTACGGGGGCTTCTGGCGACGGCCGAGTCGGAACGGCCCGACCTCGTCCTCCACACCGGCGACATCTTCGACGCGCTGCGCCCGCCGTACGAGGCGCTGCAGCTCGGCGTGCAAGCGCTGGGGCGGCTCGCCAGGGTCGCTCCCACCGTCGTCATCGCCGGCAACCACGACTCGTCGATGCTGCTGCAGGTCATCGACGAAATGGCCGGCGCCGCGACCCCGCGTCGGTTGTGGCTCGTCACCGCCCCGCAGGTCCTGACGTTCCCCGGGATCGCGGACGTCCCCGTCGCGGTGGCGTGCGTGCCGTTCATCGCCCCGAGCGCCATCGCCGACTACGCCGCCGACGATCCGGCGCGCTTCGAGGGCGACTACGCCGACGGCGTCCGCACCCTGAACCGGGGCCTCCTCGACCAAGCCCACGAGGAAGCCGGCGCCCGCGGCATCGTGCTCTACGCCGCCCACCTCCACGTGCAGGGCGCCCGGCCGGGCCGGTCGGAGCGGCGCATCACCGTGGGCGAGGATTTCGCGACCCACGTCGAGGGGTTGCAGCGCGCGCTGTACTGCGCCTTCGGCCACATCCACGACCCCCAGCTCCTGCCGGGCGGGACGGCGCGGGGCCGCTACGCCGGCTCACTCATACCGCTCGACTTCGGCGAGCGGCAGCAGGCGAAGCAGACGGTGCTGGTCACGATCGGGAACGACGTGCGATGGGAGACGCGCGCTCTTCCCGGCGGACGCCCCCTCGCCGAGTTCGCCGGCACGCTCGCGGAGCTGGAGCGCCGGGCCGCGAACGGCGGGCTCGACGGCTGCATCCTGAAGGCGCGCGTCGTCTCCGACGATCCCATCCCGGACCTCGCCGACCGGCTGACGGACGGGTCGCCGAAGTGCGCCGTATTCGAACTCACCAACACCATCGCCAACCAGCCGGTGAAGCGGATCGACTCGGCCGCCGAAGACGACGACCCCGCCGAGCCCGCCCTCGACGACCTCTTCCAGGAGTGGCGCTCGACCGCGGCCCGCGGCGTCAAGGCACCCCACGAGGCGGTCGGCGCCCTCTTCGCGCAGGCGCTCGGCAGCGCCGGTCAGGACGCGGCGGCCGACTTCGGGCTGACGCCGCTGGCGTCGAGAGCCCGGGAAACGCTCGACCGGCTGGCGGCGAAGCGGGACGCCGACCCGAACGGCGCGGGACGGACCGGCGCGGGGAGCTGACATGCGCCCCATCCATCTGACCATCGAAGGCCTGCGCTCGTTCCGCTCGCCCGCGCGGCGGCAGGGCGGCGCCGAACCGCGCAAGCCGACCATCGACTTCACCGGCCGCGACCACGTTGCCATCATCGGCGACACCGGGGCGGGCAAGTCGTCGATCCTGGAAGCGATCACCTACGCCCTCTACGGCCAGACCACCTTCACCGCCCACGCCAACCAGGAGCTGATGAACGACACGTCGCACGACCTGCGCGTCGTGCTGCGCTTCCGAGTGTCCGGAGAGACGTGGGAGGTCGCCCGCTCCCTGCGCCGCGGCGGCCAGGGCGGCGTCGGCCAGGCGCGCGCGCAGCTTCGCCGGCTGGGCGACGACGGCGACGCGGTCGAGCAGGTCGAGCAGGTGCGGCGCGTCAACGAGCGCATCGAGCAGTTGCTGGGGCTCGACAGCGCCGCTTTCCTGCGCACCGTGGTCTTGCCGCAGGGTCGCTTCGCCCGCCTCCTCGTGGAGGACGAGCCCCGCGACCGGAGCCGCATCCTGCGGCAGGTCTGGCGCACCGACGAGCTGGAGGAGGCCGGGAAGCTCGCCGGCCGCGCGCGCCAGCAGGCCGCCGAGCTTCGGATCCGGCTCGAACAGGCCGCCTCGGAGTACCCGGACGACCCGGCGGCGCACCTGGAGCGGTTGCAGGCGGACCTCGCCGCGGCGGCCGATGGCGCGGCTGCCGCGACCGGGGAAGAACGGGCCGCCGAACAGGCGCGGCAGAGCGTGCGCGACGCGGAGAACATCGAGCGGACGGCTTCCCGTGTCAGCGAGAGATTGGAGACCCTCGAGACCGATCACGCCGCCGACCGCCTGGCGCCGATCGCGGCGCTCGATAGGGAGCTCGGCGAGGAGGAAGCCGCCCTGCGGCACCGGCAGGCCGAGCTCGAGGCGGCGATCGCCCGCATCCCCACGGACGACGGGCCCTCCAGCTCGGAGGTGGCGGCCGCGCTGACGACGCTGGAGAGACTGCCCGCGCTGGCGACGTCCTGCGAGGAAGCGGCGGCCGCCCTCCGCGCCGGCGCGGGGGATGCGGGTGCGAAGCACGCCGACGCGAAGCGCCTCGCGGAGCATGCCGCGGCGGCGCAGGCGGAGGCTGAAGACCACGCGGCGAAACGTCCACCGCTCGACGAGGCCGTCCGCGCCGCGCAGGAGATCCGGACCGCCGTGGAGCGGAAGCACTCGCGGTGCGCCGACCTTGCGGATGCGGCGGACAAGGCCGGGAAGCGGCGCGAGACCCTCCGGGCGGAGAAGGAGGACTGCGCGAAGCGCCTGGCCGCGGCGGGGAAGGCGGAACGCAAGGCGGCCCGAGCGGCCCGCACGGCCGAGGAGCACCTGGCCGCGGCCCGGCGCGCGGGGTCGGCGGCGGCGGCCGCCCACGACCTGCACGCCGGAGACGCATGCCCCATCTGCCAGCGTGAGCTCCCCGCCGATTGGGAACCACCCGACGCCGCCGGGTTGCAGGAGGCCGTACAGGCCGCCACCGCCGCGGGCGAGGCGGCAACGGAAGCCGCCCGGTTGGCCACAGCGCTCGGCGCCGAGCACAAGGGCCTGGCGCGTCAGTCCGAAGATGCGGAGGCTGGCACCGCCGCGGCCGAGGCCGCGCTACGGGAGGCGCGCCGGGAACTCGCGCGAGACATCCCCCGGGACCTGGACGAAGGAGCCCCGCTGGCCGACCGCGACGCGCTGCTCGGCCCCCTGGAGGCGGCGTGCACCGAAGCGGCCGAGCGCCTCGCCGAGCACGACGGCAACGCGGAAGCCTTACGCCGCGAAGCCGCGGGGCGCGAAACGGCGGCCCGCGTGGCCCAGGAGGCGGCCGCCAGCGCCGACCGGCTGGCCGCGCAGTCGCAGCGGATCGCCACGGAGTCCGTCGAGCGCCTGACGACGGCGGTCGGCTCGATCCCGCCGTCCTACCGGCCGGAGCTGGCCCTGCCCGAAGACGCCGCAGACCTCGGCCGCGTGGACCTCCGCCCGGTCCGCGAGCACACCAAGGCCGCGCGGAAGCGGGCGGAGATCCTGGTGGACCGGACGACCGAGCGAGATCGGCTGCAGCGGCAGCGCAACGACGCGGGAACGGCCCTGGCCGACCTCGCGCGCCGCCGGGCGGACGAGGTCGACGCGCCGCTCGACGCGCTGGCCCGCGGCCTCAACGTCAACCGCGATGTCCTCGTCGACGCGGCGAACCGCCTGGAGGTCGACGCCGGTGTCCCCGCCGCCGTCGCCGCGCGAGACGCCGGCGCGCTGGAGTCGCACATCGTAGCGATTCGGACCGCCGCCGCGGAGATCGCGCGCGCGGCTTCCGATCGCCTGCGCGAGGCCGCCGCCCAAGCGAACGCGGCCCGCGTGCGGCTCACGGCGATCGGCGAGCGGCTCGACGCCCCCATCGACGCGGATGACCTCGATGCCGTCGTTGACCGCGCCCGCGCCGCGGCCGACGACGCCCGCTTCGCGGAGCGCCGCGCCCGCGAGGAAGCGGAGCGCTTCGCCGCCCTCGTCGACGACGTCCAGCGGCTCCGCTCGCTGATGACGGAGGTCCAGGAAAAGGAACGCGGGCTCGGCGACCTCGAAGACGCCCTGAAGCCGGGCGCGTTCCTGAAGTGGCTGACGCTGCGGCGGTCGCGGCGGCTGCTCGTGCACGCGTCCCGGATGCTGGACGAGATGACGGCGGGCCGCTACTCGTTCGTGGACCCGGGGGAGACGGAGGAGCAGTGGCGGGTCCTCGACCGGGACTCCAATCAGCCGCGCACCCCGGCCAGCCTCTCCGGCGGCGAGCAGTTCATCGCCTCGCTCGCGCTCGCGCTCGGCATGGTCGAGATGATGGCCCGCAGCGGCGGCCGCCTCGAGTCGCTCTTCCTCGACGAAGGCTTCGGCTCCCTCGACCGCAACAACCTCGACGCCGCCGTCCAGGCCCTGGGCGCGGTGGCCGCCAAGGGCCGCATGGTAGCCGTCATCTCCCACGTCCGCGCCGTCGCCGAGCAGATCGACCACGTCATCGCCGTCACCCGCGGCCCCGCCGGCAGCCGCGCCGAATGGCTCACGAGCGGCCAGCGCCGCCGGCTGTCGGAATCGGACACCGGCCTTGAGGCCGCGTCGGCCCTGGCCGGGCTGCTGGAGTAGCGCCGTCACGGGCCGCGTCTCGCGGGAGGAGCTCGCTCCGGGGACGATGTACAATGCGTAGAGGCATGATTGGATGGAGACGAATGATCACACGACGCCTCGGGTCTGCTCTCGTGGCGTTCGTGAGGCTATGCCGTTGACAGGAGGCGGAACTTGGCGTTCATCAGAACATCCGAGTGGGAAACGCACGGCGTAACCATATGGGAGAAGAAGCCCGACGGTGCCTTGGAAGCCATCAAGCAAAGCGCGCCGGGCGGAATGAGTCGCGATCTATCCATCAAGGGCATTCGCGTCGGAGACGGTGGCGCGACCCTCCGCAACCTGGACAGGTCATTCGTCCTGAAGCCAAATACCTGTGTTGTTCTCGAAACGAGAGAACATATCAGGACTGGACCCAAGGTGATGGGGTTCATATATTCTCGGGCCTCGCTGGCATCCAAGGGGCTCATCGTTTCTAATCTGAAGGTGGATCCGAACTACAGCGACACGCTTTACATCACCGTGTTCAACGCCGGTACCGGGAGCATCCCGCTTGAGCCAAACGACCCCTTTTGTGCGGTCGTCTTCGGCCAGACGGACGGAGACTGCAGCGTGCAAACTCGTCGACCAGACCCGGAGGGGATTTCCAGTGGGTGGGCGGAGAGACTCACACGGATTGCACCACACATCTATACCGGAACGATAACCTTCATACTCAGCGTCCTCGGTAGCATTGTAGCGGCGTTGATGATGAAATAGGGCGGACCCAAGGGCCTGAATGGAAGAATTTTGATATGATGAACAAACCTCAAGGCTCCAATAGTGATCCACGTTATCTGGCGTTGAGAAGAGGGCTTGAGCAACTCAACCGCCATCAGTTGACGGTGCTGGCAGGACACGTGGAACGTGGTGGTCCCATGGTTGTTGATGGGTGCAACTACGATCCGGTGGGCGGTGCCTGGTGCCCTCTCGCCGTGGCTCTAGAGGTGGATCGCACTCTGCGGGATGAGGGTACGGTTGTTGCGACAGACCAGGAGGCGAAGGAGCGAATCGTCGATATCGGCACCAGGACCAACCCTGCCTTTGGGCTGAATCCGATACGCGGGATCGCCGGCGATTTCTTTACCACGTCACGTAGAAGCGATCTGCTGCAGGCCTGTAGGGATGTGTTGGAAGAGGAAACGTTTTATCGTTGATGGAAGCCCGAACGCTTAGTAGGGGCAGCAATCGATATAGAGTCGCCGGTGTGCAGCTTCGGCCGCATATACGTCGAGCAGAGGACAGTCCGGACAACCGGCCGGTGCCGGTTCAGCACCGTGACAGGATGCTCGCGCGCCTCGCGAAGCGCCGCCGATGGGTTGCTCTTCAACTCGCGGACACTGACGGCCTTCATCCTGCCCTCCGCTATCGCGCTTCCGCCGGCGCCTCGAAGAACGCCGCGTGCAGGGCGCGGACGGCGGCGGGCACGTCGCGTTCGTCGATGACGAGGCTGAAGTTGGTGCGGGCGCTGCCCTGCGACACCATGCGGACGTTGATCCCGCGCAGGGCGGTGAAGGCGGTGGCGGCGACCCCGGGCGTGTCGCGGATGGCCTCGCCCACGAGGCAGACGATGGCCTGGCCGCCGGTGTGGCCCACCTCGGCGATGCGCCGCAGCCCGGCGACGAGATCGGCCAGCCGGTCGGTGCGGTCGATGGTCAGCGACACCGCGACCTCGGAGGTCGACACCACGTCGACGGCGGTCTCCAGCTTGTCGAAGACCTCGAAGATGGCGGCGAGGAAGCCGTGCGCCATGAGCATCCGCGTCGACCGGATGTCGATGACGGTGATGCCCTCCTTGTAGGCGATCGACTTCACGGTGAGGCCCGAGGGCGGGCATTCGGCCACGATCAGGGTGCCCGCGACCTCGGGCTTGCGCGAGTTCAGGACCCGCACCGGGATGTCGCGCTCGACGGCGGGCAGCACCGTGCGGGGATGCAGCACCCGGCCGCCGAAGTAGGCGAGCTCGGACGCCTCGGCGAACGAGAGCCGGGGCAGGGGCCGCGCGTCGGGCACCACCGAGGGGTCCGCGGTCATGACCCCGTCGACGTCGGTCCAGATCTGGATCTCGTCGGCCCCGACGCCCGCGCCGACGATGGACGCGCTGAAGTCGGAGCCGCCGCGGCCCAGCGTCGACGGCCGTCCGTCCGCGGTCCGGGCGATGAACCCGCCCATCACCGCCGCCCGTCCCGCCGCCGCGTGCGGGCGGACGAGGCGCTCGAGCCGCTCGTTCGTCGGTCCGAACGCGGGGGCCGCCTCCGTGAACCGGTCGTCGGTCACCAGGACGTCCCGCGCGTCGACGTGCACCGCGTCGAGGCCGCGCTGGGCGAGCAGCCGCGCCATGACGAGGCTGGAAATGCGCTCCCCGTGGGAGAGGGCGGCGTCGGTCAGGCGCGGCCGCGCCCGCTCGCCTCCCGCCGCGAGTTCGGCCAGGGTGCGGTCGAGCTCGTCGCAGTGGTCGTCGACGAGGCGTTCCAGACCCGCCACGTCGGCGAGAACCGGGGCCGCGGCCGCGAGCAGATCGCCGCGAATGGCCGCGACCCGCCGCCGGGCACCCGCCAGCCCGCCATGCGCGGCGAGGTCGACGGCGGCCACGAGGCCGTCCGTAGTCCTCCCCATCGCCGACACCACGACCACCGGCGCGCGCCTCACGTGGTCGGCTATCAACCCCGCGACCCGGGTCAGCGCGTCGCTGGTCGCCAGAGAGCTGCCGCCGAACTTCATCACGACCATCGATGCGCTTCCGTCTTCGCCACTCCGCGTCGCCGCCCCGCCGACCGCGGGCGCGCGGTCTCCGCGAACGTCCGTCCGGGGAACCGGATGTCCTCTCTGCTCTCCGACGCGCCCTTCACCCCCCCGGCCGGGCGCAGGGACTGATATAGGATCGGGCGTCGGTTCGCGGCCGGGGCGTCCGCGCCGCGGTCCGCCGCAACCCGTGGTGATCGTCGGGTCGAGAGTGGAGCCACAGGGCGGTTCCGGGCGGGGCCAACCATTATGATTACCGAAAGCGCGCTCGTCGCCATCGCCGGCCTCGTCGCCGTGGTCGCGCTGCTCTTCCTGCTGATCACCCGCTACAACTGGCACGTCTTCATCGCCCTGCTCGTGCCCATCGCGCTGTTCGCGCTGATTCCCGGCATCGACCGGCAGGCGTTCATCGACGCCTTCGAGCAGGGCTTCGGCCGGACCATCCAGGGCATCGCGGTGGTGATCGTGCTCGGGTCCATCCTCGCCGAGGCCCTCAAGCATACCGGGGGCATCGAGCGCATCACCGAGTCGATGATCCGGTGGGTGGGCGAGAAGCGCATGCCGCTGGCCCTCACCCTGAGCGGCTTCGTCATCGGCCTCGCCATCTTCTCGGACGTCGGCTACCTCATCCTCAACCCCCTCGTGCACTCGGCCGCCCTCAACAGCGGCCTGAACATGAGCGTGATGGCGACCGGCCTCGTGGGGGCGATGCAGCTCACCCACGCCATGGTCCCCCCGACGCCGGGGCCGCTGGCCGCCGTCGCCCTCGTCGGCGCGGACATCGGCCGCATCATCCTCTACGGCGGCATCGTCACCCTGATCGCCTCGCTCGCGGGCTGGGTCTTCGCCCGCCTCGCGGGGCCCCACATCGAGTCGCCGCCGTCGCGCGAGTTCGTCGGGCAGTCGTTCATCGAGCAGGGACGCGCGTCCGAGCTGCCGTCGACGTGGCGCGCCTACGCCCCCATCCTGATTCCCCTCGGCCTCATCGCGGGCCAGAGCGTGACCGCGTTCGCGCTGCCCGAGGACCACATCGTCAACGTCGCGATGCTCTACCTCGGCTGGCCGGTCGTCGCCCTCGGCATCGGGGTGCTGCTCGCCTACCGGAACACGAAGGCGGACCAGGCGAAGGCGCGCACCGGCCAGTGGATCGAGGACGCCCTGCGCGCGTCGGCGATGATCATCATGGTGACGGGCCTCGGCGGCGCCCTCAGTCAGATCCTGCGGGAGACGCCCGCCGTCGACGCCATCGCCCAAGCCGTCGCCGCCACCGGCCTGCCCGCGATCTTCCTGCCGTTCGTGCTCGGGGTGGCCGGCAACATGATCACCGGCTCGACCACGGTCGGGGTCATCACCGCCGCCTCGGTCGCCGCCCCGATGATGGACACGCTGGGGCTGAGCCCCGAGGCGACGATGCTCGCGGGGGCGGCCGGCTCGATGATCATCAAGTACGTGAACTCGAGCTACTTCTGGGTCTGCGCGTCGCTGTCCCGCATGCCCCTCAAGTCGGCCCTGCTGTCCTACGGCGGGGTGACCCTAGTGAACGGGGTCACCGCGATGTTGGTGGTGTACCTGTTGTGGACCACGGGGCTCATCTAGAGATTCTAGAGATACCTCGAACCAGCCCCGGCGTGCTACGCTAGGGGTGTGGAAGCGCTCACTCCGTGGATCACTCCCGCTCTGATCGTTGCGCTCGGCGCTTGGCTGCGGGCGGACATCTCGGCCGTCAACAAGCGCATCGACCAGCTCAACGCCGAGTTCAACAAGCGCTTCGACCACGTCAGCCGCGAGTTCGGCGACCTTCGCGAGCGGATGGCCCGGCTCGAGGGGGCCCTCGAGGGCTTCCTGGCCGGCCGCCGCGACCGCGATGCGGTGTGAAGCCCTGGCGGTCTCTCCGCAGATTCCGATCCTGGCGGCGCGCCAACGGTCACGATTCCCCCGTGGCGCGGCCCGGCGATCTCGTATAGATTCGCGTGCGGCGGGCGTCCCCCCGCACAGCAAGGCGATAGAGCGATGAATGCAGACCGACGGGAATCCCTGCGGCAGTTCGGCCGGTTCCTCGGCGGCTCGCCCGTGGTCCGCGCCCAGGGGCAGCCCGGCGGCGGCGCGCCCCCGAACGACCGGCTCGCCCCGGTGCTCGAGCTGGTCAACGTGCCGGAGTTCGAGGCGATGGCCCGGCTCGTGCTATCGCCGCGGCGCTTCGACACCATCAGCGGCGGGCACCGGCGGTCGTTCGACAAGATGACCCTGCGGCAGCGGCTGATGGTCTACGCGATGGACCTCGACCTGACCACGCCGCTGTACGGGCACGACATGTTCGCCCCGATCATCGTGGGACCGGTGGGCGGCCAGGACGAGCTGCACCCCGACGGCGAGCTCGCGACCGCGCGCGGCGCCTCGGCCGGCAAGGCGGTCATGGTCGCCACCGGCCGCGGCGGCCACGCCATCGACGCGGTGGCGGCGGCGAGCGACGAGCCGGTGTGGTATCAGCAGTACTCCGACGCGGCCACGCTGCCGGACGACGCCGCGCGGGCGGTCGAGGCGGGCTGCCGGGCGGTCTGCGTGACGGTGGGCGTCTCCGAGGGCGGCGCCCCCGCGCCGCCCGACTGGGCGGCCGTCGCGGGGGTCGTCTCGGCGGTGAACGTGCCCGTGATCGTGAAGGGCATCATGGACGTCGGGAGCGCCGAGACCGCGCTCGACCGGGGCGCCGAGGGGCTGGTCGTCTCCAACCACGGCATCGGCGGCGCCCTCCCCGTCGACGTGCTGCCGGCGGTGGCGGACGCGGTCGCCGGCCGCGTTCCGGTCCTCGTGGACGGCAGCTTCCGGCGCGGCACCGACGTGCTCAAGGGCCTCGCCCTGGGCGCCGCCGCGGTGATGGTGGCCCGCCCCCCCATGTGGGGCCTCGCCGCCTACGGGGCCGAAGGGGTGCAAACGGTGGTGGAGATTCTGCAGACCGAGCTGGCGAGGAACATGGCCGCCTCGGGCCGCCCGCGCATCGACATGATCGACCGCGAGCTGGTCCGGTTCGACCGGTGGTAGTCGCCGGGTCCCGATCCGGTCGAGACGCCGGTTCGAGGGAACTGCCAAGTTCAGCCGAGCAGATAGTCGAGCGCCTTGATCAAGGCGACTCCCGCAGCAACCGCAGCGTAGACCTTGAGCGTAAGGCGCAACTCAAGCTTCTCAAGATCGTCCCTGGTTGCCAAGTTGTGACTCATCTCGGCCTCTTCTTGTCAAATGCCGCCCGATGTCCTGCGGTACTTCTGTTCGAGACGGTCGAGGACCGCCGCAGCAGGCGTGCCGGGCCCAGCGTTCATCCCTTCCCTGATCCGGTCCCGCAGATCGTGAAGCGACGACAGCGGATCGCTCTCCCGGTCTTCCAACAGCCGCAGTCCGGCGCGGACGACTTCGCTGGCGCTGTCGAAGCGTCCAGACTCGACCTGGCTGTCGATGAAATGTTCGAAATGGTCACCGAGGACGTAGCTTCGAGGCATCGTGCTGGATCGTAGCAATACGGACTTGCGCGGGCACATCAAACCGCAACGAAGCGGCGGACGCGCCCCGTCGGACACGCCCGTCGCCTGATCGTCAAGCCGAGATTAGCCGCGGCGGCTACTGGTCGTTCGTCTGCTGCACGTACCGGCTGGCCTCGTCGTAGCCCGGCAGCTCGTCGCGGCCCTGCCACGTGGACAGCAGCAGGCCGTACTGCTCGGCCGCGGTGGCGCTGTCGCCGGTCTGCGCGGCGGCGCGGGCCAGACCGAGCACCGAGCGCACGCGGCCCGGCATGCGCTCCAGCGACGTCTCGAACTTCGCCACCGCGTCGGCGGGCCGGCCGAGCTCGAGCAGTATCTCGCCGTAGAGCTCGTAGGGCGGCTTGACGGGGCTGGCCGCCCCGTTGGGCAGCCGCATGCGGCCGGTGATCTCCAGCGCCTCGTCCATCAGGGCCGTCGCCGCGTCGGCCTCGCCCTTCGCGACGTGCACGAGGGCCGCGACCTCGCGGTACATGATCTGGTTGCCCAGGTTGCCGCCCTCGGCCAGCCCCATCAGACGCGCCGCCGCCGCCTCGGCGGTGGCGAGGTCGCCGGTCTTGACGGCGCTGATGCCGGTGGCGAGCAGCTCGACGGCCCGCGAGTCGTCGGTCACCGGCAGCACGTTCCACTCTTCGGTCTCGACCACGTAGCGCGCGTTCAGCAGCGGCAGGCTGTTGACGCTGCGGGCCTGTCCCTCGCTCTCCTCGATGACCATCTCGAGCCGGTCGATCCAGGTGCGCGCCTTGGCGTAGTCGCCGAGCTGCAGGTCGCCGTACTGGCCCCAGTCGAGGGGGTGCACGGTGTCGCCCACGCTGTCGCCCGGCACCCACAGGTCGCGGGCGGCGTCGTACGCGCTCTGGTTGTGGCCCGACACGAGGTCCCACATGCCGTGCTGGATGAAGATGTGGGTGGGCATGTGGCGGGCGTGGGCGACGGCCGGCGCGATCTCGGCGTAGCGCAGCGCCGCGGGCAGCGCGAGGGGCGCGTGGATGGGATCGTCGAACGCGTGGATCACGTAGTGGGGGGCGCCCGGATGGTCCCGGTTCCGCTCGAAGACGGGCAGGGCGAGCGAGCCCGCCTGCATCTCGTAGCGGAACGTGCGGTCGTCGAGGGCGCGGGCCCCGCTGAGGGTGGCCACGGCGGCGAAGGCGGCGACCTCGTCGTCGTCGGGATACTGCTCGACGAGCCGCTGCATCGCCTCCATGTACGCCACCCGCCGCTCGTCGTAGTCGCCCTCGCTCCACAGGATCTCGACCGCGTTGAGGAAGCCCTTCTCGCGCTCGGTGGGGGCCTTGGCCAGCCGCTCCTCGTGCGTCGCGCCGAGGCGCTTCAGCACCGCGCGGGGGTTGTCGTTGTCGGCCGGCGAGCCGAACAGCGGGTGGTTGTAGCAGAGCGTCTCGCCCCAGTAGGCCATCGCGAAGTCGGGGTCGAGCCGCTGCGCCTCCTGGAACTCCGCGATCGCCTGCTTCCAGCCGAAGCTGTGGAGAATCGCGACCCCGCGCAGGAAGTGCTGCTGCGCCTCGGGCGAGCCGGACGTCGGGAAGTCGAGCGAGCCGACGCTGTCGAACTGCGCCTCGGCCGCGGGTGCGCCCGCGAGCAGGGTCAACGCCGCCGCGACGATGAACAATCGCTTCATCAGATGCTCCTGGTATAAGGCTGTCGAGTTCCGCAAGCCCGGAAACCGCGCCGCGGCTCCGAGTTCCCGACCCGCCGCCCCACCGCGAGCCAGCGCCTTCCGCGCAGGAGGCGACGCCCCTCCCGGGGGCGCGACCGCAGGGGACGAACGAACGGTCCCATTATAGTGCCGGCCCCCGCGGGTTGGACGGCCCTGCGGGCTCCGCGCGCGGGTACGCGATCCCTGCGCGGCCGAACCGCGCGGCTGTCAATGGTCGACATCTTCAGACGCCCTGCGCGGTGACCGCGGCAACGGACAGGGGTGTCACCGCGGGGGGACAAGTCAGGAGGCCGGTGCGGGACCACGCCTGCCCGCAACGGAGTCGACGCGGATTCTCGCGACGCCCCTCCCCACCGCCCCGGCTGATACAATGGCTCTCGGACCCGCGGGCGAGTGCCCCGCCGCAGTCGACCCGCGGTGCATCCCCGGCTATCGCGCTACGGGCTCCTCGGCGGTGGCACGATCGGTGCATACATTGGCTCGTACATCTATCGATCGCCGCCTTCAAGGATGGAACCAGCCCATGTGGAGCAAGATGATCGCGCCGATGCCCGCCGGCCGCCTGATGCTCGCGGCCTGCCTCGCGGTCGCGGCGCCGATGACGGGCGGCGGGACCGCGTTCGCCGCGGACGGGCCGGAGGCGGAGCCCGCCGCCGCCGCGCAGCCCCCGTCGGCGCGAGGCCGGCCCGATTTCCTGTTCGGCCAGCCGCGCGGCTTCGCCGGTGTCTCCGCCGGCTGGCTCCGGGCCACCAGCGGCGGCATCTTCGACGAGTTCCGCCGCTTTCTGATCAGCGGAGTCGACGCCCGGGGCGAGTTCATCGACATCTCGCAGCGGGCCTACGACACGGCGCTCTTCAGCATCGTCGCGGGCTACTCGGTCAACCCCCGGCTCGACCTCGTGTTCGACGTCACACCGTCCGACAGCGTCACGCGCTCGGAGTACAGGGATTGGACCAACAGAGGCCAGCCGATCTCCCAGTCGACCCAGGTGTGGCAGATACCGCTGAACGCCGGCGTGCGATACTGGGTGGCGCCCCGGGGACGCCGCATCGGGCAACTGGCGTGGGTGCCGAGCACCGTGGCCTTCCATGTCGGCGGCGGCCTCGGCTTTCGGTGGTACCGGCTCGAGCAGGTCGGTGACTTCGTCGTCGAAGCCGATGCGTCGATCTGGAATGACCGGCTGCGGTCGGAAGGAAGGGCGCTCACCCGCCACGTCGCCGCCGGGATCAGCGTGAGGCTCAGCCGACGGGTCTTCGCGGTCGCCGAGGCGCGCCGGGTCTGGTCCCAGCCGGTGGCGGGCCACGACTTCCAATTCGACGACATAGACTTGGGCGGACTGCACATGACCGGCGGCATCGAGTTCGTGTTCTAGGAGTGGAACCCGGATCCACTCCTACGAGGTGAGACATGACCATCCGAATCAAGGCTCCGGATCGCGCTTCGAGGCTTCGCGCCGTCCTTCCCCACCGGCGGATCACGTGGTCCGCGGCGATCGTCGCGGCCATCGGCGTGCTGGCGCTGCCGGCCGCGCCGCTCGCCCAGCCGGCACCGCAGGGCGGCCCGCCGGCCGTGGTGGATCAGCGCTGGCTGCCGTGGATCGGCTGCTGGCAGCTCGTCGAGGAGGCCGGCGCCCTGCCGGAAGGGGCGGGCGACCTCGCCGCGTTCGCGGACAGCGTTCTGGTGTGCGTGACGCCGGCCGCGGCCCCGGCCCCCGCCACCGACGTCGTGGTGACGACGCTGGCCGACGGCGAGCAGGTGCTGGTGGAGACCCTCTCGTCCGACGGGTTGGAGCACGCCGTGGACCAGACCGAGTGCCGCGGACGGCGGCGCATCACGTGGTCGGATGACGGCGCGCGCCTGTACACGCGGGCGGAGCTGACGTGCAGCGCCCTGGACGACGCCCGCCGGCTGTCCGCGGTCGGACTGATGGCGGACGGCAACACCTGGCTCGCGCTTGAGATGCTGGAGGCCGGAGAGCGGGCCGCGGTCACCGTCAGGCGCTACCGCCGCACGGGCGACGTCACGACCCTGAGCGCGGCCGGCCCGACCCTCACCGCCGACCTGCTGGCGCGGGCGCGGACGGCGGCGGGCCGGACGGGCGACGCCGACCTGTCCATCGACGCGGTCATCGAGGCCGCCGCCACCCTCGAGGCCCCGGTGCTCGAAGCGCTGCTCGTGGAGACCGGGACGTGGTTCGACCTCGACGGGCGCACCCTGATCCGGCTCGACGACGGGGGCGTGCCGGGGAACATCATCGACATGCTGGTGGCGCTCTCGTTTCCGGATGACTTCGAGGTGCGCCGCTCGGCGGGGGGCGGCGGCGGGGGCGGCGGCGGGTTCCCGGGCAGTTGGGGCAGCTACGGCTACAACACCTGGTACCCGTACTACGCGGCACCGTTCGGCTACTACTACGGGTGGTCCCCCTACAACTCCCTGTACGGTTGGGGCGACTACTATTACCTGAACCCGGGCTACTACGGTCTGCCGGGATCGTCCACGGACGGGCCCGACGTAGGCGGAGGGCGGATCTCCCAGGGATACGGCTACACCCGGGTCGCCACGCGGCAGGACAACGGGGGTCGCCGCGCGCAGCGGCGCGGATCGGGCGGGGGCGGGTTCGTCGGCGGCGGATCGAGCGGAGGAGGCTCGTCGGGAGGCGGCGGATCGAGCGGGGGCGGCAGCATCGGCTCGGGCGGCTATACGTCGGGCGGCGGCGGCGGGTCCGTCGGCACCGCCACGCCGCGCTAGGCCTATCGTCGCCCGGGCTCCCGTCGGGCGCCAACCGAACTTCGGGGGCCTGCGCCGCTCCGGCGCGGGCCCCTCGTCCTAATCCCACTCCTTCTCGACGCCGTGACCCCGCTCGGGGTCGCCGTGCAGCGGCGTCACGAACCCAAGCAGGCATCCGTCCGAGGGCGTCGGCCAAGCTGGGCGCGTGAGAGTAGCGGGAGGGCTCCGGACCGCGGGATCGTCGAGCGGCGTCCGGCACCCGGCTGCGGCGCCGATGACGTACCGCCGGCCGAGGGACGAGACGCCTGCCGCCGTCCCGCCGCTCGAATCGTGTGCGCCCTCGGTCAATGCGCTCGATGCAGCCGGGCGACTACACCACCCGGGCCGCGCGCAGGGACGCGATCTCCGCCGCATCGTAGCCGAGCTCGGCGAGAATCTCGTCGGTATGCTCGCCAAGCCGCGGCGCCCGCTGCCGGATGCCGGGCGCCCCGGTGGTCAGCGCGAACGGCGTGTCGGCGACCGGGGCCGGGGCGGAGGCGCCCGGAAACGCCAGCGCCTTGAGGGCGCCCACCGCCGCCACGTGCGGATCGTCGAGGGTCTGCTGCGGCGACAGCACCGGGCCGGCGGGGATGCGCGCCTCCTCGAGCGCGGCCAGCGCCTCCGCCGTCGTGCGCCCGGCGCACCACTCGGCCATCCGCCCGCTGATGACCTCGCCGTGGTCGCCGCGCGCCATGTCGTCGCGGAACCGGGGGTCGTCCACCCACTCCGGGACGCCGACCAGCGCCGCCCACTTCTCGAAGAGAGGCTGGCCGATGGTCTGCACGAGAATCCAGCCGTCGCGCGTGCGGTGGGTGTCGGACGGCGCCGACACCTGGCTGCGGTTCAGCGAGGCGATCCGATCCGGCGCGTGCACCGCCTGCTCGATCAGCACCGCGTTGGCCACCGTCAGGGCCGTGCCGAGCAGCGATCCCCTGACCTCCTGCCCCCGCCCGGTCCGCTCGCGCGCCATGAGCGCGGCCAGGGTGCCGACGACGGCCGAGAGCGCCGTCGCGAAGTCCACCCACGGCACGTAGCTCTTTGTGGGCTGGCCCGGCTGCCCCGACAGGTACATCGACCCCGACATCGCCTGGCCGACGCCGTCGAAGCCGACCTTGTCCGAGTACGGCCCCCCCGCCCCGAACGCCGACACGCTGGTGTGGACGAGGCGGGGGTTGACCGCCGCGAGCGACGCGTAGTCGAGCCCCAGCGCCCGCAAGGCGGGGTCGGGCAGGTTGGCCACCACCACGTCCGCCCCCGCCGCGAGCCGCCGCAGCACTCCGCGGCCCTCCAGCTTCAGCGGGTTCAAGGTCATCCCCCGCTTGTTCCGGTTCACCTGCATGAAGAGCGCGCCGTCGCCGGCCGGGGTCAGCGGTACCAGGAAGCGGTCCTCCCCCCCGCGGACCTTCTCGACCCGCACCACGTCGGCCCCGAGGTCCGCGAGGAGGGCCGCGCAGAACGGCCCCGCGATGTAGCGGCCGAAGTCGAGCACCCGGACCCCGTCGAGAACCCCCGGGGCCGGCAGAACGTCAGGCATGCCTTGCGTTTGTCTTACTCCGCCCCGCCGCCGGGGTCGCGCACCGTGAGGACCGGGCAGGGCGCGCGCCGCACGACCTCCGCCGCCACGCTGCCGAGCAGCAACTGCTGGACGGCCCCGCGGCCGCGCGTGCCCATGACGATCAGGTCGACCCCGTGCTCGCCGGCGTAGCGCAGAACGCCGTCCGCGGGCGGTCCGATCTCGACCGCGGTGGTCACCGGGAACGCCGCCCGCTCTTCCGCCGAGCACAGGCCGGCGAGCTTCGCCGCCGCCTCGTCGACCCATCGCCGCTGGACGTCGGTCTCCGAGAACCCCCACAGCGCCTCGGTCCCCGGGCTGACGTCGGCGTCCGTCACCAGGTGCACGAGATGGAGAGCCGAGCCGCACCGCCGGGCCAGGTCCTTGGCGTAGGCCAGGGCGAGCCCGCACGCGTCGCTGAAGTCGGTCGGGACGAGGATGGTCTTGGGCGGAATCATCGTGATACGGGGAAGGCGTTGCGCGCGGCCAGCAGCTCGGCGACCGCCGGCCGGTCGGCGGGTCCGCGGCCGACATGGTGGAACCGGACCAGACCGCCGGGGTCGATCAACACGTCGCCCCCCTGCTGCCGGGTATCGGCCCGCGGCAGGCGCGGGAACCGCCCGAGGCGGGCCTCGCGCCAGTAGACGCGGAAGGTCGCCGCCCCCCAGAGATGCCGCAGCCGCGCCTTCCGCATGCCGTAGGCGCGGTAGAGGCAGCGGCCCGTGTCGACGAGCAGCGGCCACGGCAGCCCCGTCTCGGCCACATAGGCGCGGGCCGCCGCCGCGTCCTCGAACGTCACCGCGAGCGGCTGCACGCCGAGCCGCGCCAGATCCGCCTCCGATTGCCGCAACTGCAGCAGGTGCCGGCGGCACGGCAGTCAGAACAGGTGCCGGTGCATCACCAACAGCAGCCACCGGCCGCGGTAGCCGTCGAGCCGGTGCACCCGGCCGTCCGCGTCGGGCAACTCGAACGGAACCGCGGGGCGGCCGACGAGGGGCGAAGTCATCTCAACCTGCGCCGTCCTGCCGGCGGAGCCTCAGTTCATGACGTACTTGTGCAGCTCGGGCTTCACGGTGTCGGCAACCCAGATGTCCCCGTTCGGGGCCATCGTCATGTAGTGCGCCTCGCCGAACTCGCCGAGGCCCTTGCCCGGCTGCCCGTTGGCCCCCACCGCCTTGCCGTTCGCGTCGAGCTTGAGGATCTCGCCCGCGAAACCGCTGACCATGTACATCGTCCCGTCGCTGTGGATGTGCAAGCCGCAAGGCAGACCCTTGTAGGCCCATTCTTTGATGTAGGCCCCGTCGTCGTCGAAGATCTGCACGCGCCGGTTCTGCCGGTCCGCCACGTAGAGCAGCCCCGCCTCGTCGACCACGATCGAGTGCGGCGTGTCGAACTCGCCCGGCGCGGTGCCCTGGCCGCCCCACGCCTTGATGAACGAGCCGTCGGGGGCGAACTTCACCAGCCGCGGGATGCCCCGCCCGTGCCCCACCAGGACGAAGATCTCGCCGGCCGCGTTGATGGTCAGGTCCGTCGGCTCGGTCAGCAGCCCGTCCTCGGGCTCGCCGGCCTTGCCGTGGGTGCCGATGGTCATCAGCACCTTGCCGTCCGGGTCCATCTTCCTCACGGTGTTCCCGTTGACGTCGGTGCTCCAGATGTTGCCGTCGGGATCGAGTCGCAAGCCATGCGGCCGGATGTACTCGCCCTGCCCCCACGACCGGACGAAGCTGCCGTCGGGATTGAACTCCATCAGGGGGTTGGGCCCGCGGTTGAAGACGAGCAGGGTGTTCTTGGTGGTCCAGACGACGCTCGACGGCGCCCCCATCTCCTGGTCGGCGGGAATCTTCAGGCCGTGCGGCACGGGGTGATAGCCGAGGTCGGGCGCGTCCTCCATCTGCGCCGGATCCGGCGCGTCGAGAACCTGGGCACCGGCGACGGCGGCGACGCCCAGCACAGCGACGAAAAGGGGCGCGAGCGTCCGGAGAAGGCGGACTGGCAGCATGGCGGCTCCTCGGAAAGTGGTCCTTGCGAATCGTCCGCATTGTAGCACCCGTCGACCAGGGTGGTCGGAATCCCGGGGGGTCCGGGAGGTCCGGGGGGTCCGAGACGACCCCGGCCGGCACGACATCGCGCGGGTACCCGAAGATCGGGGCTCCGCGCCAGCCGAGAGGGAGATCCTGGCCCGGAGCGTGACTCCGGGCGATACCTCTCCGTGCGCTCGGGCGGCACCAGCCACCCCTCGGCCGGCCGCGCCCAAGTCCGGCCCGTCTCGGAAGTCGCCGCAACCGTGAGTCCGTAGCCCGGCGTTCGCACCACCGGCACATCGGCGGAAGCCGATCGGGGACCAGAGCCGCCAGTGCCACCGCCGGCCCGCCCGACAAGGCCGGGCGCAAGCGTTGCGCTACGGCCGGCGAGGCGGGTACAGTCGGAGGCAAGGATCGTCGCCATCCGCTCCGAGCTCGATCTCGCCGGCCCGACGTCGTCGCGGCGCCGGCCGCCCTCCTGGCGTGGTCGATCGACTCGTAGAGCCGGGGTCTCCGCAGGCCGGAGCCCGCCATGTAAATGTGAGGACCACAAGGGGGAACCGGATGAACGAGCCGAGCAGCCATGTCTCCGACGCCACCGCCACACCGGCGGCGCCGGCGACCTATCAGGATGTCCTCGACGCTCCCGAGCACCTCGTCGCCGAACTCATCGGCGGCACGCTGCACACCCACCCGAGGCCGGCGCCGCGCCACGCGAGCGCCGGCGCCGGCCTCATGCGCAAGCTCGGACCCGCATTCCATGACGGCAACGGCGGCCCGGGCGGGTGGCGGATTTTCTACGAGCCCGAGCTCCACCGCGACGACGAAGTCCTGGTCCCGGACCTGGCCGGCTGGCGCCGCGAGCGCATGACCGCGCTCCCGGAGACCGCGTACTTCACGGCCGCCGCGGACTGGATCTGCGAAATCCTCTCGCCCTCGACTCGCAGGCTCAATCTCGTGCACAAGCGCCCCATCTACGCCGCGGCCGCGACCCCGCATCTCTGGATCATCGACCCCGTCGAGCAGATCCTCGAGGCCTTCGAGCTCGACGGCGGACAGTGGCGGTTGATTGCGGCGGTCGAGCACGACGACCCGGTGCAGATCCCACCGTTCGACGCGATCACGTTCCGGCTGGGTGACCTGTGGGACTGATCGCCACCGTCAAGATCGGCATTCCTGCGAATGGCGCCGGATGTGAACGCGGAGCCGGGCGGCTTCGGCCGGCGAGGCGGTGTCCGGTCCAACGGCGTTTCGCGGCGCGTCACCGGCGCCCGCGCGCGATCCGGCGGGCGAGACGGCTCTCGGCATGGTCGAACGCGGGCTCGTAACGCTCGATCTCCCGCGCCGTCATCCCCGCCTCGCCGCAGCACGCCCGCCACCGTTCGTCGATGGTCGACACGATGCGGGACAGCATCGCGACCGCGGCGTCGCGCTCTATGTCGAAGAACGGCGCGGCATCCACCGCCGCCTCGATCGAGGCGGCGTGTCCGCTGAGCTCGCTGATGCCCGTCTCGAGGTGACGATGGCGCTGCGGTTGCGGATTGACGTCGAAGGCCGGCGACAGCACCCAGCGCCCCCCGCCCGCGTGGAGGAGGCCGTGGTTCTTCAGGTGGTCGTCGTTGTTCGAGACGAGGATCGCGAACAGCACGCGCCGGTACAGCTCGGCGAGCTGCGCCGGCGCATCGAACGCATGCGCGCGCAACGCGTCCGCGATGTCCGTGTAGTACGCGCCGGTCCCCGCCTCGGCGCCGATGAAGGACTGCGCCGAGAGATAGTGGACGCGGTCGCCGGCCGCCCGGTCGAACCGCTTGATCAGCGCCACCGGCCGGTCGGTGGACCCGAGCTCGATCCGCGCCCGCGCCGCGTTCACGCCGGCGGCCCGCGCGAGGGCCAGCGTCGCCACCTCGACCCGCTCGACCGGCATGGTGTCGCGCTCCGAGGTGAACTTCGCGATCGCGAGGCCGCCGCCCCGGTCCCGCATGTTCGCCTTGGGCCGGGCTCCGCCGAGCGAGCTGGCGCTGCCCACCAGCCGGTCCCGAATCGACGCGGCCCCGCCCGGGTCGTCCTCGGCCGCGCCGGCCAGCCGCCGCAGCTCGTCGAGCTCGCTCAACCGGGGCACGGGCGGGTACGAACGCGCCAGCGGCTTCCCCTCGTCGTCGAGGTACCGCAGCGCGCCCTGTCGCGTCTCGTCGTCCGCCGCGAGCAGGTAGTCCAACTCCGTGAGGGGACCGGAGAGCGCCTTGCGCAGCAGTCCGCGCCCCCACGAGTCCGCCGCGCCGTCGGCGAAGGGTCCCAACAGAGCCGAACGGGGACGCTCCCGCGACGACGACGCGTGGAACGGCGACTCCGACAACGGCATGGACGGGGCGATGGCGAACCCCCCGGGCCCGTCGAGCCACTCGCCGGCGTAGCGGAACATGCCCGCCTGCCGCCGCCCGTCGGCCTCGAACACGAGTTCGCCGACCGGCCGCAGCCGTTCGCCGAACGCCACCCGCACGCGCCGCGTCGTCTTCGCCATGCGGCGGGACTCCCTCACCCGAGCCGTGGCTTCCGCCGCCGGATGCGCCGTGGCAGGCTGTCGAGGTCGAGCAGCAGGCCCGTTTCGTCGCGCGAGACATCCAGCAGATCCTCCAGCCGGTGCAGCTCGCCCAGGGCCAGGAGGGCCATGGCGAACGCCCCGATCGACACGCCCGCCTCGCCCTTTTCGAGGCGGATCAGCGTGCCCTGCGACACCCCCATGCGCTCCGCGAAGTCGGCCACCGGCATGCGCCGCTTCCGGCGCGCGATGCCGATGTCGCGGCCGAGGGCGCGCAGCGCGCGCTGGACGGACGGGGTGTACGTTCTGCGGCCCATTGATTGCCAGATATTGTAGTCAACTATCGATAAACGCCGATATCCAGGCATTTGGTAGCCGGATACATCCCGCCAGGGCACCGGCCGGCTGTTTCGGGGGAACCTGGAAGACCGCAACGATGGCGACGGGGTCGGACGCGTCGGACGCCGTGGCGTGGACCGGAGGTGTACCATGGGCCGATTCCGGCTCGCTGGGCGGCTTCATGCGGGACCGGGCGACCAGAGGATGGCGATCGAGAACAAGGCCGCGCGCCTCCGGCTTCTCCGCGAACGCGGACGACTCGGCCGCAGCATGCACCACGGCGGAATCCGGTACTGGATCGGTCACCACCGCGAGCTGGGACTCCTGATATTCGACCCGCGCGCGCAACGCGAGGTAGACAGCGGGAGGGTCCGGCTGTTCAGCGTGGCGGATCAGGAGAGCCGCCTGTTCATGGCGGACTTGGCCAGAACCCGGTCGCTCTGGTCGTCGCCCGACAGCCACGTCGACGAGATGCGGCGGGCCGTCGTCGAGTACGGCCGTGCCCGAGAGCGCCAACGGGAGACGCACTGCTACTGGTGCCGGCGCGACATCAACTCCGTGGACTTCTCCCTCTGCCGGCGATGCGGCTGGATCAGATGCGCCTGCGGACACTGCGGCTGCCGGTACCGGGACCGGCGGACGGCCGGCGGTGATCAGGATCGCGACGACCGACCGATCGGGTCCGCGCCGGGGGCGTGAGGAACCGGCGGCAGGCAACTCGCGGGCCGGAAGAGTTCGTCGTCCGCAGTGCTCGAAACAGACGAAGGGTGCACCTTCCGTGGATCGCCCATTGACGCTCGACGTGACCGACTGCGGACCCGTTGCCCGGGCCTGTGTCGAGCTGCGCCCGTTGACTGTGTTTGTGGGTCCCAGCAACACCGGGAAGTCCTGGATGGCGACGCTGGCGTACGCACTGAACCGATACTTCGGGAGTCATCCTCTGGGATGGCGCCCCTGGTGGTTCGACGCGCCGGACCTCTCGGACGACGCGAGAACTGAGCTGGCCAGCATCGCGGAACGGCTGACTACACCAGCATCCGGGAGCGCCGAGCCACCGCCGGAGGGCATCGAACTCACGCCCTCCGTCGAGGCGGCCATCCGGCTGCATCTGGAACGACAGGGCCAGGCAATCGGCGAGGAAGTCGAGCGTTGCTTCGGCGTCGACGCCGGCCGTCTGGTTCGGAAGGGAAGCCCAGGTTCCGTGCGCATTCTGCTTCGTCACGCGATCGAGGGGCTATCCACGAAGGCGTCGCATGAACTGACCTTCGCTGACCAGGAATGGACGTTTCGGCCCACCATTCCCCAGGGCTTCCGCATTTGGAGGGGCAATCGGTACGGGCGGTGGCTTGCCGACGTGTTGTTCGCCGAGGAGGAGTACAACAACCGCGAAGCCAAGGTCTGGAACGCCATCGGCGTGCTTGCCCATACCCTGCTGCCTAACCGTCATCCCGCGCTCTATCTTCCCGCGGACAGAACCGGCCTGATGAACGCTCACAGCACCATCGTACGCACGCTCATCCATAGCGCAACCATGACCGGAATCCGTGGCACCGATTCCCTACCGCCGATCTCCGGCGTGCGCGGTGATTTCCTGGAACAATTGGTCAAGATGGTATCCGACCGTCGGGAGCGATCTAGACGTGGCGAACAACCCCTACGTGAACTCGGCGAACGCATCGAGAACGCGATTCTCGGCGGGGCCGTCAAGCTCGGCGCGTTGCCCGGTGTGGCGTACCCGCAGTTCACCTATCGCCCGATTGGATGGGAATCCGACCTGCCCCTGACGAACACATCCTCCATGGTGTCGGAGCTCGCCCCGGTGGTCCTGTACCTGCGCCACGTCGTTGCGAAGGGCGACATGTTGATCATCGACGAACCGGAATCGCATCTACATCCCGCCATTCAAGTGAAGTTCACCCGACAGATCGCGGCGGTAGTGAGGGCCGGCGTGCGGGTCATTGTGACCACGCACAGCGAATGGGTGCTCGAAGAGCTTGGCAACCTCGTCGGCCGCGGCCTCGCCGACGGCGGCACTGAGAATACGGACGCCGGGTCGCTGGGCACCGGTGATGTCGGCGTATGGCTGTTCGAGCCAGCCGCCGACGGCGGCGGCTCGACGGTGAAGGAGATCGCCCTTGACGACGAAACCGGCCTCTACCCGTCCGGATTCGACACCGTCGCGAGGGCCCTGCACAACGACTGGGCGGCGATCGCAGACCCACGCGGAGACACGGAGTGAACGGCTTCGCCGCCGCCGTGCGCGACAAGCTCGCACCATCCTGCCTGGTCGACGGCATCGACAACGCCGAGGGCCGTTGCGGCCTGTCGCTGGCGAACGCCCCCGGTGAACGCGTCATCGCCGATCTCGACAGACCCGGGGCGCCGCTGGGCCACACTCGAGTCAAGTGCGACTTCCTGTTCTTCGGGGACCCTGGCTTCGTTGCGCCTATCGAGATCAAGGACCACGGCACCCCGAACATCACCAAGGCCGCCAAGCAGCTTCAGGCGGGCGCCGACGCCGCTGACGAGTTGGCTCCCCGCGGTGTCGTCGTCCGCTTCCGGCCCGTCCTGCTGTCCAGGAACCTGCGGCGGGACAGGCAGAACGAACTGAGACGCGCCAGGGTGCGATTCCGCAACCGTCCGGCAATCGTCCGGCAACTGATCTGCGGGGACTCGCTGGCCGAGGCGCTCGGGAGTTCGTGACGATCGCGCGCCCGGCGAACCCGGCACGGCGTGCACCGCGATTCGCCGCATCCGTCAACACACCTCATCGGCCCCGCGGGTCTTCCGTCGGGCCAGCGCCGCGTCCTCCGCGACCAGAGTGCGCGAATTCCGCCGGTATGCGGCAATGCGCCGATCTGCTTCCCGCTCCTGCTCGGGCGTCAGAGCGAGCATAACGTCTTCAAGAAGAGCATAGGCGAGCTCCACTCGGTCGGCTTCCGGCAGCGCCCTGGCGCGCTGCTCGATCTCCAGTTTCGTCATCGTTCGATTCTACGCGGAGATCCACCTCGCGTGCCGGCGTGCCGCGTGCCGCCCGGTGGTCTTGACAGCCCGACCGGTGCGATGTACTGCTATGCGGAGGCGAGGAACTCTCAAGAGGAGACAGCGATGAAGAAATGGGCCGTGTTGGCAGGCGCGGGACTGTGCGCCGCCGTGCTGACGACCGCGGTGATGACCGCCGACGAGATGATAACCGGCCAACTGGTCGAGGCCGGGTGCGCCGCGATGGCGGGGGCCGACCCGAGCCCCGAGCACGTGGCGTGCATGGTGCGCTGCGCGCAGAACGGCGACCCGATCGGGATACTGACCGACGGCGGGCTCTACCGGATCACCGGCGACTGGGCGGCCAGCCATCCCGACGAGCTGGCGGCGCTGATGGCGAAGCAGGTGCACGCCACCGGCGAGACCAGCGAGGCGGGCGGCGAGCGGCTGATGGCGGCGACGAAGATCGTGGCGGCCGACTGATCGGTCCCTCCGCGACGGAACGGCGCGGTTCCCGGCGTGCTTTCGATGCCGGGAACCGTGCCGTTCCTTGGACTCCTTGACGTCTTGCACTTCAAGCTCCAGAAGACGCCCGCGTCTCCCGAGGGTAAGGCGTCTGCCCATGGCCTCTCGTACCTGGTCTATCCGACTGCGCTGCGCGGTGTCTTGGAAGTACTCAAGCCAGTTGACAGACAGATAGCTCTCGTCGTCACGAAGATCAAAGGCGACCAACGTGGGTCGCCCGTCGTTGTCCAAGGCACGTAGAGGACAGTAGCGAACCACGTGATGGTCATCACGCAGTTCGGTTCGCGTCACTTCAGAAGACTGGAAGCGAGCCACTTAGCCAGGCTCTCGGTATTGGGACTATAGAGCGAGCCGGCTACGTGCAGGGCGTCGTCTCCGCCGGTGCCGGGGTGAACAGCCACAACCCTGATGTGGGCCGTTGGGAGGAAGGTCATGAAGAGCTTGGCCTGTCCTAAGTACCATTCTGCGTGCAGGTAGCCTTCTTTGGTGAGGGCGAGGCTGCGCGGTGCCCGCAGCCTACCTTCACCGAAGGCGACACGAGCCAGCAGCTTCAGCGAGTCCGTATTGGGCGGCGGTTCGTCAGGCTCGTCGGCGAGCCGGCCGATCAGTTCATCGATCTCCTCAGCGAGGGCGGTATGCCCGCAATCGCGAAGGACGCCGAGGACCCCATCGACCGATGACGCATCGGCAAGCCGCCGACCATCGACCTCCGGTATCGAGACGTTCGGAGCAAGGTATCCGGGCGGCTTGGCGTGAAGCGGCAGAGCGGGTTCGGCACCTTCGAATTTGGACGGCCCGGCGGTGAACGAAGACGTCGTGACGTCCTCCTCGGGGCGCGGCCCGGGCTCAGTGAGCCAGTCGGAGGAGGCGGGCTGCGTCTCGTCGGTCACGGATCGAGTATTCTCCAAGGTGCTGCGGATCGTCAAGCGCGACCATCAGGCGAAGCCGACCTCCGCAAATCCGGTCGAAGGCTCACGAACTCGCCGAGAAAGCTGTCGGGCGAACCCGTTGGGCGGTGCCTCGTACGGAAGAAGACCGAGATGTCGACACCGGCGAGACCCCGGAGTCGCCAAACGCGGTGCCTCTACTGGTCGGCCGCCCGCGGGGAGGGCCGGGCACCGAGCTCGAGCAGCAACCGCTCCATCTCGGGCCAGCGCTTGCCGGTGTTCGAGTAGAACACGCCCTCGGCCATGATCAGGGGGGTCCAGCCCTTGTCGTTGACCGCCTCTAGGTCGGCCCCCTGATCGAGCAGGAACTTCATCAGCGGCTCGTACCCGCGGATGATCGCCCCGTGCAGGGCGGTGTCGCCGTTGGCGTCGACGGTGGTCACGACGTCGCCCAGCTCGAGCATCAGTTCGACCGCGGCGAGGGCTTCCGCGTTGGTGCCGGGGCTCTCGCCCACCGCCCAGATGCCGACGCCGGCCGCCACCATCAGGGGCGTGGTGCCGTCCTCGTTCGGCAGGAGGGGGTCGGCGCCCAGGGCCACGAGCAGCCGCATCAACTCGGCGTCGGCGGCCTTCGCGGCGAGCAGGAACGGGGTCGCGCCCACGCGGTTGAGCACGTTGCGGTAGCCGCCGGCGGTGCCCGAGCCGTCGCCGCCGCGCGGCTCCTTCGCCTGACGCGCGTCGAGGTCGGCGCCGTGGGCGGCGAGGGCGCGGACGAAGTCGAGGTCGGAGACGAGGCCGGTGGGAATGGGGGCCGGGTTGTTGAAGCCGAGGTTCGGCCGGCGGGCCCAGACGAGCTGGTGCAGCGCCGTCCATCCCTGCCCGGCCGCGTTGGGGTCGGCGCCCTGCTCGAGCAGCCAGACCCCGGTGTCGTAGTGCGCGTTGAGGGTCGCGAGGCAGAGGGCGCTCATGCCGTCGGGCAGGGTGTCGTTCACGTCGCCCCCGGCCGCCGCGAGCACCCGCAGCACGTCCCGCCGGTCGTGGCGGACGGCGAACAGCAGGGGGGTGAAGCCTCCGGCGGAGCGGGCGTGTACGTCGGCACCGCCTGCGACCAACTCCAGGACCGACTCGGTGTTGCCCTCGATGGCCGCCCACATCAGCGCCGTCTGCCCACGCCACTGCTCGGCCGCGTCGACCTCGGCCCCGTGGCGCAGCAGCGCCCGCACGGCGCCGGCCCCACCGGCCCGGGCCGCCCGCATCAGCGGGGTCTCGCCCTCGGGGAGGCCGACGTTCGCATCAGCTCCCGCCGCCAGCAGCATCTCGATCATCTCGGCGCTGCCGTTGGTGGCGGCGACCAGCAGCGGGGTCGCGCCGTAGCGGTTGACCACGCCGGGGCGGGCGCCGGCCTTGAGCAGCAGCCGAGCCGCGTCGAGATCGTCGCGGTTGGCCGCCCAGTGCAGCGGCGTCGTGCCGTCGAGAGACGACTGATCCGGATCGGCGGCCCCCGCGAGCAGCGCGCGGACCTCGGCGACGTCGCCGGCGCGCACCGCGTCGATCAGCGGCGCCTCGACCCGCGCCGATGCGGGCGCCGCCGTCAGACACGCCGCCACCACTACCGGACACACCGCCGCGACCGCCGATAGACGCATGCGCACGCGCATCACCCCGTTCGTTGCCACAGGTTCCAGCTCGACCGTCGACAGCCCCGCCCGCGCCACTCGCACCGCCGACAGGGGCACGAACGCACCGCTCCCGGCGCCACTCCCACCGAGACCCGGTCAGATGTCCGCCAGCTCCTTGATGCGGCCCGTCGCGTCGCCGAAGTTCCCGGCCGACACCCCGACCTTGTCGAGCATGCTGACGAGCAGGTTGTTCACCGGGGTGTCCTTCGGGTAGAGCAGGTGCCGCCCGCCCTTCAGGCGTCCGGCACCGCCGCCCACCACGATCTCCGGCAGGTCGAAGTGCGCGTGGTCGTTGCTGTCGCCGAGCCCGCCGCCGTACATCACCATCGAGTGGTCGAGCACCGAGCCCGCCCCGTCCGGCGCCTTCCGCAGGCTATCGAGCAGGTGGGTGAACAGGCCCACGTGGTACGTGTTGATCCGCGCGAGCTTGTCGAGCTTCTCGGGGTCGTTCCGGTGGTGCGACAGCCCGTGATGGGGGTCGGGCACCCCGAGGTGCGGATAGGTCCGGCCGCCCAGCTCGCGCCCGAGCATGAAGGTGAAGACGCGGGTGATGTCGGCCTGCCACGCGAGCGAAACCAGGTCGTACATCAGCCTGACGTGGTCCTCGAAGTCGTCGGGAATGCCGACGGGGCGGGCGAGGGCCGGCAGCTCGGCGTCGGCGCTCTGCGCCTCCGACAGGGTGATGCGCCGCTCGAGGGCCCGGATGGAGTCGAGGTACTGGTCGAGCCGGGCTCTATCGCCGGCCCCGATTGAGCGCTCGAGGTTCGCGAGGTCGTCGGTGACCGAGTCGAGGATGCTGCGGTCGCGCCGCATCTCGGCCACCCGCTGCTCGGTCGTGCCCCCGTCGCCGAAGAGCCGCTCGAAGACCACGCGCGGGTTGTTCTCCATCGGCAGCGGCGTCGTCGGCGAGCGCCACGCGACGGTGTTCAGGTAGACGCAACTGTAGCCGTTCTCGCAGTTTCCGACGAGCCCGTCGAGGTCGATGGCGAGCTCGAGCGACGGCAGCGGCGTGTCGCGGCCGATGTGCTGCGCCGCGAGCTGGTCGGCGGTGGTCCCGGCCCGCACGTCCGAGCCCTCGGTCTGCTTCGGGTGCACCCCGTTCAACCACGTCGAGCTCGCCCGCGAGTGCTCGCCGTTCCCGTCTCCGAGGGGCTCGGCCTGCCCGTGGGCGAGGCCGCTCACCACCGTGAGCTGGCTGCGGTACGGCTCGAGGGGCTGCAGGATGCGGGATAGGGCGAAGCCGGGCCCGGTGTCGGCCGGCGTCCACTCCTGCATCACCGCCCCGTTGGGGATGTAGATGAATCCGAGCCGGCGGACGGGAGCCGCGGCAGTCCGGGCCTCCGCCGTGAGGGCCGGCACCATGGCGTCGAGCAGGGGCAGGGCGACGGTCGCGCCGAGCCCGCGCAGGAACGTCCGGCGGGGCAGCGACAGCTTTCGGATCATCATGACCGGGTTCTCCTCATCTGGAACGGCGGGCTCTTGACGACACCCAGGATGAGCGACGAGAAACGGTGTCCGCCGGCGGCGGCCTCGCGCGTGACGGCGCGGATGGCCGGCGCGTCGTGGTGCTCCACCCCCCGGCCGAGGGCATAGATGAGCAGCTTCTCGGTCAGGGTGGTGACGAAGAGGTCGGGGCGGCCGAGGAGCGCCTCGCGCAGCCCCGCCGCCCCCTCGAAGACGGTGCCGTCGGGCAGCACCCCCGACGCGTCTATCGGGGCGTTCGCCTCGTTGCGGGTGCGGTAGCGCCCCACCGCGTCGAACTGCTCGAGGGCGAAGCCCGGCGGGTCCATCAGCCGGTGGCAGCTCGCGCACACGGGGTTGGACCGGTGCTGCTCCATCGCCTCGCGCATCGACACCGCGGCGCCGTCGCTGGTGGTCTCCTCGAGCGACGGGACGTCGGGCGGGGGCAGGGGCGGCGGGGTGCCGAGCAGGTTCTCGAGCACCCACTTGCCGCGCAGCACCGGCGACGTCCGGGTCGGGTAGGCCGTCGCGGCGAGGATGCTGCCGTGGCCCAGCAGGCCCCGGCGCGACGAGTCGGGCAGGCTGACGCGCCGGAAGTGGCTGCCGTAGACGTTGGGCATGCCGTAGTGGCGCGCGAGCCGCTCGTTGACGAAGGTGTAGTCGGCGGTCAGGAAGTCGAGGACGCTGCGGTCCTCGCGCAGCACGCTCGCGAAGAACAGCTCCGTCTCGCGCTGGAACGACCGCCGCAGGGCCTCGCCGAAGTCGGGGAAGAGGTCCTCGTCGGGGGTCAGGGCCCGAACGTTGCGCAGGTACAGCCACTGCCCCGCGAAGTTCTCGACGAGGGCGTCGGCCCGCGGGTCGGCGAGCATGCGGCGGACCTGCGCCTCGAGCACCTCGGGCCGGTGCAGCGTCCCCGCCTCCGCGAGGTCGAGCAGCTCGTCGTCGGGGATGCTGCTCCACAGGAAGAAGGACAGCCGCGACGCGAGCTCGAGGTCGGGGACGCGGTACGGCGTGCCGGGGGCCGCGCCGTCCGGCTCGCGCGCCACCCGGAACAGGAAGTCGGGGCTCGCCAGCAGCCGCCGCAGCCCCAGCTCGACGCCCGCCTCGAAGCCGCCCTCGGCCCGCCCCTGCTCGTAGAAGTCGAGCAGCACCGCGAGGTCGCGCCCGGTGACCGGCCGGCGGTAGGCGCGACGGGCGAGGGTCGAGAAGATCTCCCGCGCGCAGGCGGCCTCGTCGGCGGCGTCACGCGACGAGGGACGGCAGACGAAGATGCGGTCGCGGCTGGGGGTGCCCTCTGCCGGCCGCGCCCCGCTCGCCTCGAACGGGCCGGCGACGGTGACGCTGCCGACGTAGGGCTGATAACGGGTGTCGCCCCCGGTGATGCTGGTGTAGGGGCGCAGGAACGGCTGGCGCAGGGTCTCGGCGTAGGCCGACGTCTTCTGGTGGAACGTCACCTGCACCGTGCGCGGCCCCGCCCGCACCGGCACCCGCACCTCCCAGCCGTCGTCGGCGGCCCGCTGGCGCGCCAGCCACGCCTGGTACTCGGGGTCGCTGCGCGCGGCCCCCGGCGGCGGGGGCTCGCCGACCGTGAACGTCTCGAGGAGCTCGCCGTCCAGGCTCACGTCGAGCCGGTGCGGGGTGTCGAACGGCTTGAGGGTGCCGCTGGCGTCGCGCGAGAGCTGGACGCGGATGCCGTACACCGCGTCCTCGGGGAACGTGAAGTCGAAGCGGGTGCCCCCGCGGGTGCCGAACGGCAGCCCGTCGACCCGGACGTCCTGGGTCAGGTCGGTGACGAGGCGGAACGTCTCGGCCGTCGCCGACGGGGCGGGCCGCCCGACGGCGAGCCGGCTGATCTTCTTCGCCGCCGACAGGTAGCGTTCCAGCAGGGTCGGCGAGATGCCGAGCACCCCCGCGATGTTGTCGAACCCGTAGCTGCCGTCGTCGGCCGGCAGCAGCGCCGCGACGTCGACGTCGAGGGCCAGGAGGTCGCGGACGACGTTGTGGTACTCGCTGCGGTTGAGCCGGTGGAAGGTGTCGGTGCGCCCCGGGTCGGGGTTGCGCGCCGCCGCCGCGTCGAGCTCGGTCTCGAGCCAGGCGGTGAACGCCTCGTAGGTGTCCGCATCGGGACGCGGCCGGGGGGCGGGGGGCATGGCCCCGGCCCGCAGCTTCCGGACCACCCGCTCCCAGATCTCGGGGTGGGCGCCCACGTCGTCGACGTCGGCGGTGTCGAGGGTCAGGTCCGCGACCCGCATCCGCTCGTTGTGACAGGCCACGCAGTAGCGGTCGACCAGCGTCCGCTCGGCCGACGCGCCGCCGCCGGAGGCCGGCTGCGCGGACGCTGCCGCCCCGAGCGCCATGGAGACGACCGTGAACGCCGCCGCTATCGGTGCCAGGAGCCTCCTCATCGATCCGCTCACCCTCTTTCGCTCTCGATGGGACCCGGACGTACGGCGTTGATCCTACACTACATCGCGGGTACGGCCGGGCGATCCAAAGACAAAGGGCTCTACGGCCTTACGGCTGCAGAGCCCCCGGTTCAGTGACCCCAGACAGCTTGTCATCACCGGCTGGGACTGCTGCCCTCCTCCGAGGACAGTCTCGACGAAAGCCCGATTGCTCGGGAAACACCAAGCATCATGGACCGGTACCCGGCGCGGTGTCAAGACCGAGGCCGACCCTCACGCAGGCGCGGATCGCATCAAGGTCGGCCTCGAGCACCCGGAAAGTAGCCGCATCTCCTCTCTTGGTCGCCCGGTTGAGCCGAGCCAGCGAAACCGTGTACAGCATGTCGCACTTCGCCCACGTGCGTTTCTGACCGAACCGGCCGGGCAGCGACAGCGGATTCATCAGATGATGAAACGGTTCCACCGGAACCGGTTCGGTGGTGCTCAACGGCACGATGGTGCAGAGCTTCATCCGCTTGGAGCGCAGCGGCGAAACGACCACGCCATCAGGCGATGCTATCCCAGCCCCAAGGAGTCCCGCGGGCTTGGGCCGGGCGGCCCGAGCCGACCCCGGCAGTCTGTGCGGCGTTTCGGTATGATAGCGGTGATCACGCCATCATCTGTCACCGTCCACGAGGAAGAACACCATGAAGACCAGCTCACGCGCGCGGCTCGCCGTCTCGCTCGCCTTCTCCGCGGTGGCGGCGCTCACCGTGGCCGCCGGGCTCGGGGCGCAGCCCGACTTCTCCGAGGTCGAGATCTCGACCCACCACGTCGCCGGCACCGTGCACTACCTGGAAGGGCGCGGCGGCAACATCGGCCTGTCGATCGGCGACGAGGGGGTGGTCATGATCGACGACCAGTTCGCGCCCCTCAGCGAGCGCATCTACGCCGCCGTCCAGGGCATCTCGAACGGCGACATCCGCTTCCTCATCAACACCCACGTGCACGGCGACCACACCGGGGGCAACGCGAACTTCGCGGCGATGGGCGTCCCCATCATCGCCCAGGACCGGGTGCGCAGCCGGCTCGCGGTGAATCGGCCGCCCGAGGCCCTGCCGATCCTGACCTACAGCGAGGACGTCACCATCCACCTCAACGGCGAGGAGGTGCACGTCATCCCGATGCCGCCGGGGCACACCGACGGCGACAGCATCATCCACTTCGTCGACTCCGACGTCATCCACACCGGCGACATGTTCCGGACGGTGGCGTTCCCGGTCATCGACCGCGGCAACGGCGGGACGCTGGCGGGCACCATCGACTCGCTCGGCGTCCTCGCCGGCATGGCGGGGCCGGACACGAAGATCCTCCCCGGCCACGGGGTGATCTCGGGCCGCGGGGACGTCATCGAGTTCCGCGACATGGTCATCACCGTCGCCGGCCGCGTCGAGGAGCTGGTGAAGGGCGGAGCGGGCAGCTACGACGAGGTGCTGGCGGCCGACCCGACGGCGGAGTACAACGCCAAGTGGGGCGACCCGAACCGGTTCCTGACCGCGGTCTACGAGGAGATCGCCGGCGACTGATTCTCGAACGAGCGCCAGACCGCGCGGCCGATCTCCGGACGCCCACGGCGGAACCGTGCGCTGCACCGGGAACGGCGCGGGCGCGGCGGCGGATAGAGCGTCAGCATGGCGGCGGGTGGAACGTCGGCTTGACGCGGCCCGGAGCATCCAGGCGCGCGCAAACCCGGAACCCATTCCGAGGAAGCGCCGAAGTCCACGCGGATGAGGACCGCCGGCCGGCCGTCGAGGTGACGGTCCGGGGCCACGGGCCCCGTCGGCGGCGCGGATCCGAAACGGGAGGTGACATGCAGGTTCCGAGAATGCGGCGAGCCGTCGCCGCCGTCGGCGCGGCGCTGGTCCTGGCGGCCGGGCCGACCGCGGCCCAGGACGCGGCGTCCGCGCGGGTGCTGTCGGCCCGCGACACACTGCGCATCAACCAAGTGGGCGGCCCCGCCCTGTCGCCCGACGGGGAATGGGTCGCCTACACGGTGCGGTCGCGCGACATGGACGACGCTGACCTCGAGGCGGTCACCCACGTGTGGCGCGTGCGCGTCGACGGGACCGGCAACCGCCAGCTCACCCGCGGGCCGGAGAGCGCGACCGCGCCCGCGTGGTCGCCCGACGGCGGGATCGTCGCGTTCCTCGCCGCCCGCGACGAAGGGCAGGACGCGAAGACGCAGGTGCACTTCCTGCACACCGACGGCGGCGAGGCGTGGCGGGTCACCGAGCACGACGAGCCGGTGCAGTCGTTCGAGTTCGCGCCCGACGGCTCGGCCCTGCTGTTCACGGCGCGCGACCCCCTCCCGGAAGAGGAGGAGAAGCGCCGCGAGGAAGAGGGCGACGCCGAGGTCGTGGACGCCCTCCACCGGATGACCCACCTCTGGCTGCACGACCTGGAGACGTCCGAGACGCGGCGGCTGACCGAGGGCGACTTCACGGTCCGCAACCCCGACTGGTCGCCCGACTCCCGGCAGATCGCCTTCGAGACGCGGCCCAATCCGACGGCCAACGTCAGTTGGCGAAGCGACGTCTGGGTGGTCGACGCGGCGGGCGGCAATCCGCGGCTCGTCCACGAGAACGGGGGCAGCGACACGTCGCCGCGCTGGTCGCCCGACGGCCGGACCCTCGCGTTCTCGTCGAACGCGACGGCCACGAGCAATACGCGGCACAACAAGCTCTACCTGGCCGACATGAACGGAGGGCCGACGCGCGTCCTCCTCGAGGACGTGGACCGGCAGTTCACCACCCCCATCTGGTCGGCGAACGGACGGTTCGTCTACTGGGCCACCGGCGAGGGCACGTCGACCGGCCTGTTCCGAGCCAGCATCGAGTCGGGCGCGGTGATCACCGCGTCAGCCCCGGGCGGGCGCAACGGCGCGTGGACGCTCTCGGACGACGGCGCCCGGTGGGCGTGGGTCCACACCGGCCCCGACCGGCCCGGCGAGATCTACACCGCGGCCATGAACGGCGAACCGGTCCGGCTCACCGACGCCAACGCCTGGCTCCGCGACGAGGGCGTGCGGCTCGGCGCGGTCGAGACCGTGCGCTGGACGAACAGCGACGGCGAGACCATCGAAGGCGTGCTCACGAAGCCCGTCGGCTACGAGGAGGGCCGCGCCTATCCGTTCATCGTCAACCCCCACGGCGGCCCCACCGGCGCCTCGCTCGCGGCCTTCAACCCCGCCGCCCAGTTCTTCGCGGGCAACGGCTACGTCGTCCTGCAGCCCAACTTCCGCGGCAGCACCAACTACGGCCAGGCCTTCGTCAGCGCCAACGTCGACAACTGGGGCGTCACCGACTACGACGACGTGATGACCGGGGTGGACCACGCGATCGCCATGGGCTGGGCCGACCCCGACCGCCTGATCTGCTACGGGTGGAGCTACGGCGGGTACCTGTCGGCGTGGATCGTCACCCAGACCGGCCGGTTCAAGGCGGTGTCGCCGGGGGCGGCCCTCACCAACCTGTACAGCATGTACAGCACGAACGACATCCAGGACTACTTGGCGTTCTTCTTCGGGGGGACGCCGTGGACGGCCACCGAGCAGTACCGCGCGCACTCGCCCATCACCTTCGCGGCCGACGTCACGAGCCCGGTGCTGCTGATGCACGGCGGGGCCGACGTGCGGGTGCCGCAGGAGCAGTCGGTCGAGTTCTACCGGGCGCTGAGGGACCTCGGCAAGGACGTCACGTACGTCCGGTTCCCGCGCGAGGGGCACGGCATCGTCGAGCCGCTCCACCAGATCGACCGCCTGCGGCGCTACGCCGCGTTCTTCGGCGAGCACGTGGACAACCCGCCCGTCAGCGAGAGCCAGCCGCACGAGGCGGAGACGACCGAGGACGAGGACGGCGGGGGTGAGTAACGATGACTTGGAAGCGGGTGAAGGAGTGCCTGATCATCATGATCGGCGTCATCGTCGGGCTGCTGATCTACAACCTCGCGACGGACGCGCCGACGGGACAGACGACCCCGGCGGGCCAACCCGGCCTGCGCCTCGACCTCGACGAGATCCGGGCCATCGCCAACCGTGTGCGGGCCGGCCGCAGCCTGCAGCCCGAATCCTGGCCGAACGGCGCCCGCGTCGCGGTGATGATCTCGTTCGACGTCGACAACGACACCATCCAGATCGCGCGCAACGCCGAACCGTCCATCGGGGCGATGTCGCAGGGCGAGTACGGCGCGCGGGTCGGCCTGCAGCGGGTCGTCGACCTCATGGACCGTCACGAGATCCCCGCGTCGTTCTTCATCCCCGCCGTCAGCCTCGTGCTGCGGCCCGAGATGGTCGGCGTCATCCAGGCGTCGGGGCGGCACGAGTTCGCGGTGCACGGCTGGATCCACGAGCTGAACAGCGCGCTGGACGCCGAGACCGAGCGCGACCTCGTCATCCGCGCCACCGACTACCTGGAGCGGGTCACCGGCACCCGCCCCGTCGGCTACCGCGCCCCGTCGTGGAACTTCAGCCCCAACACCCTCGACATCATCCGGGGGCAGGGCTTCCTCTACGACAGCTCGCTGATGGCCGACGACCGGCCCTACGAATTGATGCAGAACGGCGAGCCGACGGGCATCGTCGAGCTGCCGGTCGAGTGGATCCTCGACGACGCGCCGCTGCTGAACCCGCGCGGCAACAGCTACAGCCCGCCGCGCGAGCTGCTGCAGGTCTACATCGACGAGTTCGACAAGGCGTGGGAGGAGGGCACGATGTTCCTCCTGACCACGCACCCGCACATCATCGGCCACCGCTCGCGCATGGTCATCCTCGAGGAGCTCATCGACCACATCAATGCGAAGGGCGGCGCGTGGTACGCGACCCACGAGCAGGTCGCGCGCTACGTCAAGGAGCAGGCCGGGCTCTGAGCCGGCGGGGCGGAGCGGCACGCTCCCAGGAACGACTCGCGGGTCGGCGTGTGTCGCCGATCGCATGGAGCGGACCCCTGCCGCCGGCTTGGCCCGAGTCCAGCCTCCGCGGACAGCGAACGCGGTGAAGGGCGCCGTTGTATGGAAGCGCGCCGTTGTATAGTAGATTCGGGCGTAGCCCAAGGGGGGTGTTCATGTTGCGAATGTACGCGCGGATTCTGATCCTCGCGATGGCCGGCGTTCTCGCGGCGCAGCCGGCGGCGGCGCAGACCGACCCGATGGAGATCATCGATCGCGTCGACCGCCTCATGCGCGGCGACTCGAGCCGCGGCGTGGCGACGATGGAGGTGGTGACCGAGCACTGGGAGCGCGAGATGACCATGGAGGTCTGGTCGCTCGGCACCGACTACTCGCTCGTCCGCCTGCGCGCCCCCCGCCGCGACGCGGGCACCGCGACCCTGATGGCCGGCGACGACATCTGGAACTACCTCCCCAAGGTCGACCGCACCATCAAGATCCCCGCGTCGATGATGGGCGGCTCGTGGATGGGGTCGCACTTCACCAACGACGACCTCGTGAAGGAAAGCCGGCTCGTCGACGACTACGACGTCGAGATGGCCTTCGAGGGCGAGCGCGACGGCGTCGACGTGTGGGAGCTCCGCCTGACCCCGAAGCCGGAGGCGGCGGTGGTCTGGGGCCACATGGCGTTCCTGGTCCGGCAGCGGGACTCGATGCCCCTCTGGGCGCGCTACTACGACGAGGACGGCGAGCTCGCCCGCACCATGGAGTACAGCGCGTTCACCGAGATGGGCGGCCGCCTCGTGCCCGGCGTCATGGACATGGTCCCGGCCGACAAGCCGGACGAGCGCACCTCGTTCCGCTACGAGGAGCTGGAGTTCGACGTCGACCTCGACACCTCCTTCTTCTCCCTCCGCACCCTGCAGCGCGGGCGGTAGCCACCGATGCGCGAACGGCCCTGGCCGCGCATCGGCTGGCGCAACATCGGCCGGAACCCCCGCCGGACGGTGCTGACCGCCCTCGGCCTCGCCGTGGGCTTCTTCGCGGTGGTCTTCATGATCGGCTGGTCGCGGGGCATCACGGCCGAGCTCGTCGAGAACGCCACCTCGCTCGTCAGCGGACAGATCGAGATCCACCACGCCGAGTACCGCCCCGACCGGAGCATGTTCGACACCCTCGGCGGGCGCGAGGGCATCGACGTCGAGGCGATGCTCGAGGTCATCGACGCCGACGAGGGGGTGACGGCGGCGGCGCCGCGAGTGTACGCGGGCGGCCTCGTCAGCTCGGGCGAGGCGACCTCGGCGGGGATGTTCATGGGCGTCGACCCCGAGCGGGAGGTGGCGCTGACCCGCTTCCTCGACGAGCTGGTCGCCGGCAGGCTGCCCGAGCCCGGCGCCTTCGAGATGCTCATCGGCGAGGAGATGGGCCGGCAACTCGCGGCCGGCGTCGGCGACGAGCTGGTGCTGGTGGGGTCGGCCGCCGACGGCTCGATGGCCAACGACCTCTACACCGTCGCCGGCATCTTCCGGGCAGGCCTGGTCGAGTTCGACGCCCGCACCGCGGTGCTCGCCATCGGCGACCTGCAGGCGCTGATCTACCTCGACCCCGACCGCATCCACGAGATCGCGGTCGCCACCGCGGACCCGGCCGAGGCCGACGCGGTCGCCGAGCGCCTCGCCGTGGCGCTCGACGCCGATGGCCGGAAGATCGAGGTGGCGTCCTGGACGGTGCTCAACCCGGTGCTCGTCGACTACGTCGCGCTCGCCGACTCGATGTACTGGATCTTCATCGTCATCATCTTCGCCATCGCCAGCTTCGGCATCGCCAACACCATGCTGATGGCGACCTTCGAGCGCCGGCGCGAGTTCGCGGTCATGCTCGCCCTCGGGGCAACGCCTCGGGCCGTCGTGGGCACGGTGCTGTCCGAGGCCGCGGCCGTCGGCCTCCTCAGCCTCGCCATCGGCTCGGCCGTCACGTTCCCGCTGATGGTGTGGTGGGCCACCGCGCCCCCCAGCCTCGCGTGGCTCTTCGGCAGCGTCACCCTCCAGGGCGCGCTGCTCGAGCCGAGCCTGCGCGTCGGCTACGACCCCGCGGGCTGGACGTGGTCGGCGTTCGGACTCGTGCTGACCGCCCTCCTCGCGGCCCTCTATCCCGCCGCCAAGGCGGCCCGGGTGCCGCCGGCCGACACCCTGTCTGGACTGTGATCATGCCGACGCCCTCTCCATGTCCCGCCGCCAAGGCGGCGCGGGTGCCGGACGACGCCCCCTCGGGGTTGTGACCATGCCGACGCTTTCTCCCTATCCCGCCGCCAAGGCGGCGCGGGTGCCGCCGGCCGACACCCCGTCGGGGTTGTGACCATGCCATCGATCTCCGCCGCACGCCCCCCGACGCATACCCGGGTTCTGGTGCTGCTGGCCATGCGCAACCTGCGCCGCCACGTGCGCCGGACGGTGCTGACAGCCTCGGCGATGATCGTCGGGGGCGCGCTGCTCGTCTTCACGTTCGCGCTCGGCGACGGCTCCCACGAGCAGTGGATCGACTCGGGGGTCCGGCTCGGCGAGGGACACGTCACCATCGAGCGCCCCGGGTTCCGGGTGAGCCGGCGCATCGAGGACCGGCTGCCGGCCGGGGTGCGGCGCGCCGCCGAGGAGGCGTTCGCGTCGCCCGAGGTCGCCCCGCGGGTCGTGGCGACGACCGCGAAGCTCGCCGTCACCGGGCTCGCGAGCTCGGCCGCGGGCTCGCGGCCGGCGCAGATCGTCGCCGTCGACCCGTCGGCGGAGGCGGCGTTCAGCCCCATCGATGATCGGCTGGTCGAGGGACGTTACCTCGAGCCGGACGACCGGCTGGCCGCTTACGTCGGGGTGGAGCTGGTCGACCGCCTCGATCTGCGGCTCGGCTCGCGCTTCGTGGTGCAGGCGCAGGACGCCGAGCGCGAGATCGCGGGGCAGCTGCTGCGCGTGGTCGGCATCTTCCGGACCGGCGTGCCCGAGGTGGACCAGCTTCTGGTGCACATTCCCCTGGCCACCGCCGACGAGTGGCTGGGGTCGTCGGGCGACGTCACCAACGTGGGAGTGGTGCTCGACGACAGCGCCGCGACGGCCGGGGTGGCGGCGCGCGTCGAGCGCGCCCTGGCGGGGCCCGTCGCCGGCGGCGAGGCACGCGTGATGGGCTGGCGCGAGGCGAACCCCGCGCTGGCGGCGGCGGTGGCCATCGACGACTTCGGCAACTATCTGGTCCAGGGGTTCATCTTCACGATCATCGCGTTCGGCATCGTCAACACCGTGCTGATGTCGGTGCTGCACCGCCGCCGCGAGTTCGCGGTGCTGCGGGCGCTCGGACTGACGCCGGGACAGACCGGGACCATCGTGCTCATCGAGGGATTGACCCTGACCGCGGCGAGCGGCTTCATCGGCGTCGGCGTCGGGCTCGCCTTCACCTGGGGCTTCTTCGCCGACGGCCTGGACATCTCGGGCCTGATGGACGAGATGACCTTCTCGGGCGTCGTCGTGGAGCCGATCATCCTCCCGCTGCTGCGGACCCAGCGCCTGGTGCAGGTGCTGCTGTTCATCCTGTTCGTCGGCGCGGCCGCGTCGGTCTATCCCGCCCTGCGGGCAGCGCGGCTCGACGTGACCGAGGCGATGAAGTTCGACCGGTGACCCCGGCGAATCGCGAGCGACTCCATGAGCGACACCGATACCGCGGCGGTAAGGACCGAGGGCGTCTGGAAGATCTTCCACCAGGAGGCCGAGGAGGTGCAGGCGGTCCGCGACGTCAGCCTGACCGTCGGGCGCGGCGAGTTCACGGCCCTGGCGGGGCCGTCGGGCTCCGGCAAGACGACGCTCCTCAACCTGATCGGGGGCCTGACGCGCCCCAGCGAGGGCCGCGTCGAGGTGGCGGGCCGAGACGTGACCGCAATGTCGAACCGCGAGGTGGCCCAGCTTCGCCTCGACCAGGTCGGGTTCGTCTTCCAGGCCTACAACCTGCTGCCGGTGCTGACGGCGATGGAGAACGCCGAGTTCCCGATGCTGCTCCAGGGGGTCGCCGCCGAGGAGCGCCGGGCGCGGGTGCACGAGCTGTTCGAGCGGACGGGCATGACCGGGCTCGAGGACCGCCGGCCCGGGAAGCTCTCGGGGGGACAGCAGCAGCGGGTGGCGGTGGTGCGGGCGGTCGCGAGCCGGCCCGCCCTCGTGCTCGCCGACGAGCCGACCGCCAACCTCGACTCGGCCGCGAGCGCCGCCCTCCTCGACGTCATGGCCGACCTCAACCGCGAACTCGGCGTGACCTTCGTCTTCGCCACCCACGACGCGCGGGTCATGGAGCGGTCCCGGCGCCTCGTCCGGATGGTCGACGGCCGCATCGATTCGGACGAGACCCGGGCATGACCCTCCGCGCGCGCGGCCTGTTCGTTGCCGCGGTGCTCGCTGTCGCCACGCTGGGGCCGGGCCCCGCCCGCGCCCAATCGAGCTGGCTGACCGGCTACCTCCAGACCGTCCCCCTGTTCGCGGGTCCGACCCCGTTCGGCGACGCCAGCGCCAGCGCCTTCAACCGGCTGCGGCTGAGCACCGAGCCGGTGTTCGGCCCCTTCGCCGTCGAGATCGCCTGGGACCACGCCCTCACCGTGCGGCAGGACGACACTGACTTCAGCCTCCTCGGCGGGCTCGGCGCGGTCCCCGGGGGCGGCGAGTGGCTCGACCTTCAGTGGTCCGCCGTCGACCGCGACCACTTCCGGTGGCTGCACCGGCTCGACCGCCTCAACGTCGCGTGGCAGCCGAACGACACGGTCGAGGTGAGCGTCGGCCGGCAGGCGGTGTCGTGGGGCACGACGCTGTTCCTCACCCCCGCCGACCCGTTCATCCCCTTCAGCCCCGCCGACCCCTTCCGCGTCTACCGGGGGGGCATCGACGCCGCGCGCGCGCGCCTCTACCCCAGCCCGCTCAGCGAGATCGACATCGTGGTCCGGCCCAGCCGGACCCTGGTCGGCAAAGAGACGACGGCGCTGGCGCGGGGCCTCACGACGTGGCGCAACTGGGAGGTCTCGGGGTGGGGCGGCAGCCTCTACGGCGACGCCGCCGGCGCGTTCGGCGCGGCGGGCGGGCTGGGGGCGTGGGCGATCCGGTTCGAGGCGGTGGTGCGGGATTTCCAGGGCGAGGTGACGGGGCGGGGCACGATCGGCATCGACCGGCGGCTGTCGGTCTACGGCCGCGACATGGGCCTCGTCGTCGAGTACCAGCGCGACGGCCGCGGCGCCGCCGCGCCCGAGGATCTTCTTCGCGTCTTTCAGTCGCCGGAGTTCCTGCGCGCCGAGTACCAGGTGTACGGGCAGGACGAGGCGGCGGTGCAGGCGTCCTACCAGATCCACCCGCTGCTGAGCGTCGCCGGCCTCTGGCTCTGGAACCTCAACGACCGGAGCGCCATCGTGGCCCCCAGCTTCTCGTACTCGGCGGGCGACGAGACATCCATCGCCGGCGGCGTCTTCTTCGGCATCGGCGCCGACACCCCGACCGCCGACCAGCTCCTGCCCTCCGCCTACGGCCTGCTCAGCGCCGTCGGCTACGTGTCCCTCACCTGGTTCTTCTGACGCGGGGCGGTGCGGGCGGCATCAGCAGCCACCGCCGAAGACGCGGTGGGCGATGCGGCCCTCGTCGCCGTCGATCTCCACCACCAGCCAGCTCGCGCCCTCGTAGCGGCGGTCGTTGACGACGCCGATGATGCCGCCGCCATCGAGCCGATAGAAGCCCAGCCAGACGAAACGTCTCGACTGCATCGGGTCGTCGAGGCCGGCGACGTCGACCAACCCCAGATCGGCGCGTATCCGGTCGAGCCCGGGAATCTCCTCCTCGGCCGACACGACCTCGAGGGGGTGATTGAACGCCACGCCGGCGACATCCCGCGTCCCCTCGACCCGGGGCAGCTCGCGGTCGCCGAAACCCAATGCCCAGCTCATCATGCACTGGGCTTCGGCCAGCAGCAGCCTCGCCACCGTGAGCGCCGAGCCCCGCTCGGTCTGCGAGTAGAAGCTCCACTGCATCGGCGCGGCGATTCTGCCGCCCCGGGAGTCCTGATCGACAGGGGGCATCGGCAGTGACGGCGCTTCGCGGTCCGGCCGGGGCGGAGGGACCGCCTCCCCCCCGTTATCGAAAGCGCCGGTTTCGGCGTCGAACGGCGCGGGCCAGGGAAGGTCCCAGCCGTCGTCGCCCTGGCGGGCAAAGGGAATCAGGGTGCCGCTCGTCTGCACGGCCGCGATCCACAAGGGTTCTCGCTCCCCGCCGGGCGTGGATGGTCCGGGACCGCACGCCAGGCAGGCGGTCGCCAGGCCAATCGCCAAGCGGCGCAACGATCCCGGCATCGGCGTGCCCGCAGTGGCGTGCCGCGGAGCGGAACAGACACGCGAGGGCGCTCGGCCGACCCGCCCAGACCCGGATCTGGCATCCATGACTTGGATCCATCCGCGAGCGGAGTCCCTTCAGTAGACGATGAACTCCAGCAGGTTGTCGTCCGGGTCCCGGATGTAGCGGCTCGTGCCCACGGCGGTGCCGCCGTCGCGGCCGCCGGTGCGGGGCGCCGGCCCCGTGATGACCTCGGCCCCCGCCCCGTCCAGCAACTCCTCAAGGGCTGCCTCGGTACCGTCCCAGACGAAGCAGAAGTCGCCGCACGGCGGCACCGCCGCCGGAGCGCGCAGCGTGAAGCTCGCGTCCTCCCAAGCCACCGGGCGATGGAAGTTGATCTTGCTGTCGCCGAAGTGCACCGAGCAGATGCGTTCGCCCTCCATCACCCCGAAGCCGAGCGACCGGTAGAACTGCACCATGGCCTCGGTGTTCCGCATCGGCACCGCCACGTGGTCGAATGACCGTATGGAACCGCCCACTTGAGCGAATGGGCGCACCATGCCGGCTGCGCCGACCACCGACGCCCCGAGCCCGCCACCGAGGGCCTGGCGGATGAACCGACGTCGTGACCGCCCCTGCATCTTTCCCTTGCCCTGAGTCCCCATCGTCCAACCTCCCTTCGGCGCGAGTCCGTAGTCTACCGTATCGGGCGGACTGACGGCAGCCGCATCGCCGCCGTACAAAGCGAAGGGCCGAGCCCAACGGGGCCCGGCCCTTCAATCGTTCCCGCTAGAACGAAGCGGTGCGCTACACCTCGTTCATCACTTCGTCGCGGATGGACCGCCGCACCAAGTTCCGCATCAGGTTGACCTTGAACCCGTTCTGAGCCAGCGCCACCGTCCCCTGGATGGAGACGTCGCCGGCCCGGTTCGCGGTCTGCTCGTTGCGGGCCTGCCCGCGGATGGCGTTCTCGACCGCGGTCAGCCGGACCGGGGTCGGGGCCACGCCGTTGACGACGACGCGGGCGTCCTGGATGACGCCGCCGCTCTCGCGCAGGGCGGTCGCCACGTTGACGAGGGCGAAGTCCCACGTGTCACGGTCGCGGACCTTCTCGAAGTAGACCCGCGCCCCCGACCACGTCGACGGCACCCGGATGGACATCAGCAGGTCGCCGGCCTCGAGGGCCGTCATCCGCTCGATGTCGATCTCCGGCCCCACGAAGAACTCGGCGGCCGGAACCACCCGCTCCGCGCGGCCCCGCCGGATGACCATCTCGGCGTCGAGGGCCACCAGCACGGGGGCGGTGTCGGACGGGTTGACGGCGACGCACCGGCTCGCACCGAGGATGCAGTGCTCGCGGTTCATCGCGGTCGGGGGGCTGGCGTAACAGATGTTGCCGCCGGCCCGGTAGCAGGTCCAGCCGTCGCGGTAGTACCAGCAGCGGGTGTCCTGCCCCACGTTGCCGCCGAGGGTGCCCTGGTTCCGGATCTGCGGCGACGCGGCCGTCTTGGCCGACAGCGCCAGGGCCGGGAACCGGGCCTGGATGTCGGGGTGGTTGACCACGTCGATCAGCCGGGCCATTGCCCCGATCTCGATCCCGTCGGCGGTGGTCCGGATCTCGCGCATCGAGTCGATGCCGCCGAGGTCCACGACCACCCGCGGCCGCTTCACCCGATCCTTGAACCAGTCGAGCGTGTCGAGCCCGCCGGCGTAGACCCAGGCATCGGACCCGTGCTCGGCCAGCAGCGCCAGCGCGTCGTCGGCGCTGTTCGGCTGAAACAGCTCGAGTTGAGGTATTACGTCGCGAATAACGCCCTTCATGGTAATCGCCTCCCCTTCCTCAGACGTGAGCCGTCAGCCGGTCGTGACCCGACGGGGCCTGCTCGAGCTTCGTGAGAATCATGTCGCGCGTGACCGGCGAGCGGTGGAAGTCGCCGTTGCCCTCGCCCAGCGACTCGAGCGCGTCGGCGATGGCGTTGGCGACCGCGCCGGACCCGGCCCCCTGCGCCGCCTCGCCGATGCCCTTCGCGCCGAGCGGGTTGAAGGGATCGGGCAGGTCGGCGTTGCCCCACTTCATGGGTGCCTCATGCGGCACGTCCAGCATGCCCGGCGGCCGGTTGCTGTAGAACCGCTTGGCCACCATCAGCCCCCACTGCCGGTCGTAGACCCACTTCGAGGCCAGGGCGACGGAGAACCCTTGAATCGCCCCACCGAAAATCTGCCCTTCGTAGGTCTTGGGATGCAGGATGGTGCCCGCGTCGGACCCCGCCGCGTAGTCGACGATCTTGATGTTGCCGGTCTCGATGTCGACCTCGACCTCGGCGAACCCGGCCACGAACGACATGCGCCGGCCGCCCTCCTCGTAGTTGTCCTTGGCGACGCCCATGAGCCCCTGCCCCGCCAGCGCGGTCGCCGACGCGGTGGTCATCCCGTTGATGTCCTCGGGGAGTTCATGGCCGTCGTACTTGCCGCCGAGGTCGATGGCCCGCTGCGCAATCTGCGCGAAGCTCAGGCCCTGCGACCGGTTGCCCCGGCGATAGACGCGCTCGCCGCCGATCTCGTAGTCCTCGGGAGCGCCCCCGAGATCCTGCGCGGCGATCTCCTGCATCTTGAGCTTGGCGTCCGCCACGGCGGCCCAGTTCGCCCGCGTGTGGGCGTGGGTCGTGGAGCTGCCGCCCTGCGAGCAGCTCCAGGGCAGGTGCCGGCTGGTGTCGCCCCAGGCGACCTCGCACTTCTCCCAGGGCATGTCCAGCCCCTCGGCCGCCGCCCGCATGGTGTCGAAGGCCGACCCCGTGCCGAGGTTGCCGACGCCGGACTGGATGTAGAGGCGGCCGTCGGGCCTGAGCACGAACAGGCCGTCGACCCCGGAGGCGCCGGCCGAGTAGGCGCTCAGCGTCATGCCCACGCCGGTGACCTTCGAGCCGTTGCGCTGGCCGCTGCGCTCCTTGCGCTCCTCCCAGTTGAAGAGCTCGGCCCCGATGTCGATCGCCTCCCGGGCGAACGCGCTCGACACGTTGCCCTGCTCGCCGTTGAGCCCCGGCGGGCCGAACCGCGCCTGTCCCTCGGGCGCGTTGATCTTGTGCACCTCGACCTGGTCGAGCCCCAGCAGCTTCGCCGCCTTCTGGATGATGGGCTCGAGCATGGTCATCGACTGCACGCCGCCCGGCGCCCGCTGCGGACCACGCGGCGGGGTGTTGGTGTAGACGTTGGTGCCGCGCATGCGGCACGCCAGCGGCTGGTAGCAGAGCGACCCGATGCCCGCCACGTTCATCGCGTCGCCGGAACGCCCGTAGGGCCCCTGGTCGCCGATGCCGTGGATGTCGAGGGCGGTGATGCGGCCGTCGGCGCGCATCCCGAGCCGGATGCGGGCCTGGACGCCGGGGCGCCCGCGGCCGATCATGTTCTCCTCGCGCCGCGTGATGCGCATCATGACCGGCCTGCCGATCTTCTTCGACAGCAGGATGGGAATCTGCGCGTGCACGTAGCCGCTGATCTTGCCGCCGAACCCGCCGCCCGTGAACTCGTTGATGAGCACGACGTTGGACGGCTCGACGCCCGCCCACCGCGCCATCGGGCCCACGGCGCGCGCGGTGCTCTGCACGGAGGGATAGATGTAGAGCTTGCCGTCTTCCCAGTACGCCATCGTCGTCCGGCTCTCGAGCGGCTGGTGCGACGTCGACTGGTTGTAGGAGTGCTCCTCGACGATGACGTCGGCCTCGGCGAACCCGGCCTCGAGGTCGCCGAACGACCACTCCTGGGCCGCCTCCGCGTCCATCGGGATCTCGCCCGCCGCCAGGCCGGCCAGATCGGCCGCGGTCCACTTGATCTCGCCCAGCTCGCGGCCGATGGTGGTGTTGCCCTCGCTGCGGGCGTTCGGGCCGCCCGGCTTGAGGCTGTCGAGGGGATCGAGCACGAACTCGAGCGGCTCGAGGTCGATGTCGATCAGCTCGATCGCGTCCGACGCGATCTGCTCGCTGACCGCGGCGACGGCGAGAATCGGCTCGCCCTCGTAGCGCGGCTCCATGGTGAGCGCCGCCTCGTTCGGGGCGTCGACCTCGTCCGGCAGATCGTCGGGGGTCAGGATGCCCACGACGCCGGGCAGGGCCAGGGCCGCGTCGTAGTTGATGGACCGCACGCGCGCGTGCGGCATCGGGCTGGAGAGCAGCTTCGCGAAGACCATGCCCTCGGCGCGATGATCCTCGGCGTACCGCGACCGCCCGGTGACCTTCGCGTAGAGGTCGGGCGTCTGGTAGTTCTTTCCGAGCAGTTTGTAGTCAGCCACGTCAGGCCCCCCGCGTGATTTCCGCCGCCCGCTGGACGGACGTCAGGATCTTGTCGTAGTCGGCGCACCGACACAGGTTCCCCGACAGCCACTCGGCCGCCTGCTTCCGGGTCGGGCTCGGGTTCTCGTTCAGCAGCGCGACCGAGTTCATGATGAACCCGGACATGCAGAATGCGCACTGGAACCCCTGCTCCTCCAGAACCGCCTGCTGCACCGGGTGCAGCGTGCCGTCCTCGGCCTCGAGGCCCTCGATGGTCGTGACCTCGCGCCCGCGCACCGAGTGCGTCAGCAGCGAGCAGCCGTAGTGGGGCGTCCCGTCGACGAGGACCGTGCACGCGCCGCACTCGGCGCGGTCGCAGCCGATCTTCGTGCCGGTGAGGCCCAGCTTGTAGCGCAGCGTCGTGGCCAGCGTCTCCATCGGCGGCACTTCGACGCGCCGGCTCCGGCCGTTGACGGTCACGGTGATGAGCCGGTCGACGGCCCCCGCCGCGGGCGCCTGGGCCAGCACCGCCCCGCCGTTGCTGCGGAACAGGTAGTTGGTCGACGACACGGCCGCGCTCGCGGCGATGGCGCCCTTGATGAAACTCCGCCTGGAAACGCCCGGCTGGGTCGTCTCCTCCGTCACCTCGATGATCTCCTGACTCATGGGACGATCACCTCCCTCGTCACTGCCGAAGTCCTCGAAGGCCGCAATCCCTCGTCGGCCCCGCTGTGCCGCCTAACGGAGACACCATGCCGCCTCGGCATGGGCCTACACCGGCGAATTGTCGATCACTTCCCCCGGCGGTTGCAAGGGGAAATTACATTTTTTTTGCCGCGCCTACGCATTCCGTCCCGTCGGGTTCTCCGGCGTGCCGCACTCGTCGCCGAGGTAGCCGTTGCCGCCGCAGTACCGCGCGTCCTGGAGCTGCAGCAGAATGCCGTCCGGGTCCGTGAAGTACAGCTCCGGCGTGCCGCCGGGGGCGCCGCCGCGGTCGGGCATGCGCATCGTCACGTACGACTGCAGCGGGCCGGCCGGACCCGGCGCCTCGCCGCGGGGCGCGACCCCGTAGTCCTCCAGCACGCCGATGATGCGGTCGACGTCGAAGTCGTCCACCGTGAGGCAGGCGTGGTGGATGGTCGGACCGGTCGGACCCGCGCCGCCCCCGCCGAGGGCGAGGAACTGGTTGCCCGACCCCACCCGGAGCACCGGCAGCGCGCCCTGGTAGGTGTCGATGGGCAGCCCGAAGAGCCGCTGGTAGAGCGCGATGGAGCGCGCCTGGTCGGTCACGAAGACCGTGAAGTGGTTGTAGTCGCGCAGCCGCAGCAGGCCCTCGGTCGGGGCCGGCTCCGGGGTCTCGAGGCACACGTCGCCGAGCACCCCCTCGCCGCCGCAGTAGGTGCTGTCCTGAAGCTGCACGGCGATACCGTCGGGGTCGCCGAAGTACAGCTCGGGGGTCCCCTCGGGGGCGCCGCCGAACTCCGCCCCGCGCATGCGGACGCGGGACTCCATCGGGGCCGACGCCCCGGACGACGCGATGCCGTGCTCGCCGAGGATGCCCACGAGGCGGTCGGCGTCGAAGCCGTCGACGGAGAGGCAGAAGTGGCCGATGCCGGGGCTGGCGCTCGCGCCGCCCCCGATGGCCAGGAACTGCGGCCCGTCGCCCACCCGCAGGATGACGGTGTTGGCCTGCCGGGCCGCGATGGGCATGCCGAACAGCCCCTGGTACCACTCGAGCGACCGCGCCGGGTCGGAGACGCTGATGGTCGCGTGGTTGAGGGCGGTGACGGGAATCGGCGGCGTGCCCTGCGCGAGCGTCCGCGGGGCCAGCGCCGCCGCGCCGAGCGCGCCCATGAACGCGCGGCGGGACACTCGGCCCGGCCCGCGCGCGGTCAGCCGCCGTTCGACATCAGTCTGCATGGTGAGCTCCTCAATCCCTCCGGATCCAAGACGAATCAGCCACATGCCGGCGTACTTGTCCACCTGCCAGTCGCCGACCAGGACACGGGCGCCCTCGAACCGGTGAAGCGTCGCCGTGCCCGTCAACTCTCCGCGCTCGCGCCGCTTGAGCCGGTAGTGTCCGGGGCCCTCCTCCTTGCCGTGGCACACCCATTTCCCGCCGTCGACGACGATGTCCGCGCCGTCGATGCTGACGTGGCACGAATCGGTCTCGAGCCCCACGCCCGGGAAATAGCTCTCGACGGCGGCGTTCCGGTACCGCGTCACCGCCCCCCCCGCAGCGGCCGGAAGAACTCGCGCAGGTCGTTCACCAGGACCTCGGGCTGCTCCATCGCCGCGAAGTGGCCGCCGCGCTCGACCTCGGTCCAGTGGGTGATGTTGTACGACGCCTCGGCCCAGCGGCGGGGGGTGATGAACAGCTCGTAGGGGAAGATGATGGCACCGGTCGGCGTCTCGATGCGCCCCATCTGGCGCGAGGTCGGGGCGTTCCGGCTCTCGTAGTAGAGCCGGGCCGACGACGTGGCGGTCTGCGTGACCCAGTAGATGGTGATGTTGGTCAGCAGCTCGTCGCGCGTGAACACCGACTCGGGGTCGCCGTTGCAGTCGCACCACGCGCGGAACTTCTCGACGATCCACGCCGCCTGCCCCGCCGGCGAGTCGTTCAGGGCGTAGCCGAGGGTCTGCGGCTTGGTGCCCTGAATCTGCGCGTAGCCGTTCTCCGCGGTGTTGTAGAACGACTGCCGCGCCTGCGACCGCGCGAGCTCCTCGGGCGGCACCCCGTCGGTCGGGTCGGCCCCCGGCGGCGGCCCCCCGACCAGCATGTTGAGGTGCACGCCGACCGCGTGGTCGGGATGGTTGAACGCGTGCCAGCGGCTGACGATCGACCCCCAGTCGCCGCCCTGGATGCCGTAGCGCTCGTAGCCCAGCCTCTCCATGAGCCGCGCGTTCACCTCGGCGATCTGCTCGGGGCCGAACCCCGGCGTCCGCGGCTTGTCCGAGAACCCGTAGCCGGGCATGGACGGCGCCACCACGTGGAACGCGTCTTCGGCCCGCCCCCCGTGGGCCACGGGGTCGGTCAGGGGGCCGATGATCTTCGCGAACTCGGCGATCGAGCCGGGCCAGCCGTGGGTGATCACGAGCGGCAGGGCGTCGGGCTCGGGCGACCTCTGGTGGATGAAGTGGATGTCGAGGTCGCCGATGACCGTCTTGAACTGGTCGAACGCGTTGAGCCGCCGCTCCTGCTCGCGCCAGTCGAACTCGTCCCGCCAATAGCGGATGAGCTCTGTCACGTAGTCGAGCTCGGCCCCGTAGTCCCAGCCCGCGCCGTCGAGCTGATCGGGCAGCCGGGTCATCTCGAGCCGCCGCTGCAGGTCGTCGAGGACCTCGTCGGGCACCGCGATCTCGAACGGCCGGATCTCCGCGTCGTCGCCGGCCCCGCCCGCCTGCGCCGTCACCGCCAGGGGCGTCAGCGCCGCCACGGCGGCTAGCCCCGCAATCCGCATCAGCATCGTCCCGTTCCTCTCGTCAATCGATGGCCCGGAGCACTGCCGTCACTTCAGCCAGCTTCTCCAAGACCCGCCAGAGAATCGCCGCGACCGCACCGAACCCGGCGACCATCGCTACGACCAACCAACCGACCAGCCTCATGTAGACCCGCAACGTGACGTGGGTTTCGCCGAGTTCCTTCGCCGCCTCGAGAGCGGCTTCCGTATCGGCATCCGCCGTCATGTGAGCCTTGAACGTCTCGGCGGCGAACACCTTCATCTTCACCCTCCCCGAACCCTGTCAGGCCATCGTATCACCGCACTGTTCAAGCAAGACGCGTTCCAACGAAACGGCCGCCGGCCCCGGCCCGGATGGAAGGGCGTCTTTGGATCCGGCGATCTCGAGACGGAAACCCGGGTTGGCAGCAGTCCGCCTCGGTGCGTCAGCCGCCGTCACACCGCGCCTTTAGGGGAGGGCACTCGCGTTCACCCGGTAGCCCCCGCTTCCGTCCTCCTCGCGGTACACCGCGTGGCAGGCGTTGCAGGCTACGGTGATCTCCGACCCGATCGCCTCGACCGCCGCGGGGTCCACCGACCCGACGGAGAGCGCGGTGTCGAGGGCATCGAGCCGGCTCAGCGCCGTCCGCAGCCAGCCCACCGCGTCGTCCCGGTCGCGGTCACGCCAGAAGGTGATGGTGGTGGCGAGCTGCTCGCGCGACCGGATGGCGCGCTCCTTGGCGGTCGAGTAGTCGCCGGCGGCCAGAGCGGCGCGCACGCCGGCCACGTTGGGGCCGAGCGTGGTCATGGTGGCGTCGAGATGCGCCTCGGTGAAGATGGGGTAGGGCCCCTGCTGCGCGAGCGACGACGCCGGCAACAGCAGGGCGGCCGCGGCCAGGATGGGCGCGGCCGCCGCGAGGGCGGGTCTGGCGAGCCGGCGGCGGAGGCCCCGCCGCCTTCGAGTCTCGGGGCGGCGCGCGGACTCGGCGCGCGCCCCCGGCGATCGTGGCTGCATGGTCGCGATTCCTGCCGCCAAGCGCCTACGCCGTCAACCGGCCGAGCTTGCCGTTGCTGTCGCCGAACGCCTCGACCGGCGTGCCCAGCCACTCGAGAATCGTCATGTGCAGGTTGGCGAGCGGCGTGTCTTGGGGATAGCGGACGTAGCGGCCGCCGGCGATGCCGGCGTTCTGCCCGCCGACGAGGGCGACGGGCAGATCGTCGTGGAAGTGGGTGTTGCTGTCGCTGATGCCGGTGCCGTAGAGGAACAGCGTCGAGTCGAGCATCGAGCCGTCGCCCTCGGGGATGGCGTCGAGCTTGGCCACCAGGTACGCGAACTGCTGGAAGTGGTACTCGTTGATGAGGTGCAGCCGGTTCAGCTTGGCCGGCTCGTCCTGGTGGTGCGACAGGGGGTGGTGCGAGTCGGGCACGCCAATCTCGGGATAGGCGCGGCCGCTCACCTCGCGCGCGAGCATGAACGTGCTGATGCGGGTGAGGTCGGTCTGGTAGGCGAGGGCCAGCAGGTCCATCATCAGCTTGGCGTGCTCGGCGTAGTCGCTCGGCACCCCGACGGGCTGGTCGACCACCGGCAGCTCGCGGGCGCTCTGCTCCTCGGCCATCGTGATCCGCCGCTCGATGTCGCGGACCGCCTCGACGTACTCGTCGAGCCTGGCCTGGTCGCCCGGCCCCAGGACCGTCCCCAGCCCCCGCAACTCGTCGTTGACGAGGTCGAGGATGCTCCGGTCGCGCCGCATGCGGGCCATCCGCGCCGCGGGGTCGGTGCTGCCGCTGGTGCCGAACAGCCGCTCGAACACCGCCCGCGGGTCGTTCTCGATGGGCAGCGGGGTGGTCGGCGTCCGCCACGCGATGGTGTTGGTGTAGGCGCAGCTCGCGCCGCCGTCGCAGTTGCCGACCATGGCGTTCGACTCGATGCCGAGCTCGAGCGACGCGAGCTGGGTCTCGTTCTGCAGCTCGCGGGCCGCGATCTGGTCGACCGAGACGGCGTTCGAGACATCCGCCCCGTTCGTCATCTTGTAGGGCACGCAGGTCAGGAAGGTGCCGGCGGACCGGGCGTGGTCGCCGCCGCCCCTGACGAGGTTGGCGGGCTCGTCGTCGAGGCCGCCGCAGATCGTTACGCGGTCGCGGAACGGCTCGAGCGAGCGCAGGGTCGGCGGCAGGCTGTCGAGCTTGCCCGGCGCGTGCCGCGGGTACCAGTAGGGCATCGACATCCCGTTGGGGACGTAGAACACGCCGAAGCGCTTGATCGGCGCGGCGGCGGTCCGGCTCTGCGCGGTCGCGGCCGGGACCATCGCGTCGAGCAGCGGGAGCGCCACGGTGGCGCCGAGGCCGCGCAGGACGGTGCGACGGGGGAGATGCGTGCGGGTGATGAACATGGCCTTCTCCAGATGTTCCGAGTTGATCGCGTGCAACGATCCTTCGACGTCGCACGTTCACGGGGCGGCCCCCTGAGCCTCAGGTCCGGCCGGCGGGGCCGACCGCTTCAGTTTCCGCCGCCGTGCAGCCCCGGCGCGTTGATGTGCGCAAGCAACGCGTCGGTCGTCGTCCGCAACTGCCCGCGCATTTCCGCCAGTTCCTCACGAACCGCCGCCAGCTCCCGGGCCAGTTCCCCACGCACCGCCGCCATCTCCCGGGTCAGTTCCCGCCCCGTGGTCCATGACTGGAACGCCGCGAACAGCGCCGCCAACGCCGCTACCGCAAGCGTGAAGTCCCGTATCGTCTCCAGCATACGTCCTCCGTCCATACGCCGCCCGCCGCAGCCGTCCACAAGCCACTGCGGTTACGGCGCGGCGTCCGCCAGGACCTCCGCCTCGGGCGCGCGCCGCATCAGGAACTGGTCGCTCGTGACGACGCCGAGGACCAGCGACGACCAGCGGTAGTCGTCGTGCTCCAGGTCCCGCACGAGGCGCCGCAGGGTCGGGGCGTCGTAGTAGTCGAGGCCGCGGCCCAGGGCGTAGATCATCATCTTCTCCACGACCGTGTGCACGAAGTCGTGCCCCGTCGCGAGCAGCGCCTCGCGGAACGCGCGGGGGCTGTCGATGGTGGCGCCGTTCCATTCGATGGTCGCGTTGATCTCGGCCCCGCCGTCGCGGTCGCGCCAGCGCCCGACCGCGTCGAAGTGCTCCATCGCGAAGCCCAGCGGGTCCATGCGGGCGTGGCAGCTCGAGCAGACGGGGCTGCTGCGGTGCTGCTCCATCCGCTCGCGCAGCGACGTCGGCCGGGCGCGGTCGCTCTCGGGCAGCGGCGGCACGTTGGGCGGCGGGGGCGGCGGGGGCGCCCCGAGCAGCGTCTCGAGCACCCACAGGCCCCTGAGCACCACCGACGTCCGGTTCGCGTAGGAGGTGACGGTCAGCAGGCTCCCGTGCCCGAGCAGCCCGTGCCGGCGGTCGTCCTCCCAGGCGTGCCGCCGGAAGTGGGTGCCGTAGAGGTCGTCGACGCCGTAGTGGCGCGCGAGCTGCTCGTTCAGGAACGTGTACTCGGCCCGCAGCAGATCCTGCAGGGGGCGGTCCGCCCGGACCTGGCTCTGGAAGAAGAGCTGCGTCTCGCGGACCATGGCCTTGCGCAACGAGTCGTTGAACCCGGCGAAGAGGGCGCCGTCGGGGTCCTGCGAGAAGATGTTGCGCATCTGCAGCCACTGGCCCGCGAAGTCGTCCATGAACCGCGCGGCCCGCCGGTCGGCGAGCATCCGGCGCACCTGCGCCGCGAGCGTCTCGGGCTCGCTCAGCGCCTCCCGCTCCGCGAGGTCGAGCAGCTCGTCGTCGGGAACGCTCTTCCACAGGAAGAACGAGAGCCGGGTCGCCAGCTCGAGGTCGCTCAGCCGGTAGATCGCGCCGGCCGGGGTGTCGACGGGCTGCCGCTCGACCCGCATCAGGAACTGGGGCATCGACAGCAGGCCCTCGAGGGCCCGCTCTATCCCGGCGTCGAAGTCGCGTTCGCGCCGGCCCTCGCGGTAGAGGCCCAGCAGGGGCTCGACGTCCTCGGGACCGACGGGTCGGCGGTACGCGCGCCGCGCGAGACGGCCGATGATCTCGCGCGCGCACGGCTCCTCGTCCGCCACGCCCTCGGGGTAGCACGTGAAGATCCGCTGGCGGCTCGGGGTGTCTTCCGGCACCGTGCCGTCGAACGGCCCGGAGACGAAGACCTGGTGGATGCCCGGCAGCAGCCCAGGAGGGTGCGGGGACGGCGCCGAGTCGGTGAACGCGACCGACAGCAGCCGGGTGCCCGCCTCGACCGGCACCCGCACATCGAGGGCGCGGTCGGCGGTCATCCGGTACTCGTGCAGCCGCTGCCCCTCGACGTCATCCTCGGGCACCGCGATGAGCGAGCCGGGGTCGGGGCCGGGATACCGGCCCCCGATCGCGAACTGCTCGACGAGGGCGTGGTCGATGCGGATCTCGATCTGGTGCTCGTTTTCGGCGATGCCGTCGATGGTCTCGATGGTCTCGTTGCGCTTGAGGCGGATGGCGAAGAGGTACTCGCCGTCGAGGGGGAAGTGGTGGCGCACGGCGAGCCCGCCGTGCGTCGCGAACGGCAGGTCCTCGCCGGCCCGCACATCACGCTGCTCGTAGCCCACCTCGTAGAGCTGCATGACGGGGCGGATGTCAGGGCTGCCCACCGCCGCCCGGCTGATCTTGGTGGCGGCCGCGATGTAGCGGGACATCAGCCCCGGCGTGATCGACAGCACCTCGGCGTTGTTGTCGAAGCCGAAGCCGGCCATGTCCGACGGGAGCAGCTCCTCGCCGTTGACCTCGAGGCCGAGCAGGTCCTCGATGACGTTGACGTACTCGACCCGGTTCAGCCGCCGCGACGCCACCCGGCCGGGGTTCGGGTCGGCCGCCGCCGCCCGGTCGAGGTCGCGCTCAAGGCGGGTGACGAACGCGCCGACCTCGGCCCCGTCCGGACGCGGCCGCCCCTCGGGGGGCATCTGCCCGGTGCGTAGCTTGTGGACGACCCTCTCCAGGATCGGCGCATGGGCCGCGGTCTGGGCGGGGTCCACCGCGGTCAGGTCGAGCCCGCCGGTCAGCAGCCGCGGGTTGTGGCAGGTGACGCAGTAGCGGTCGAAGATCTCGCGCGACGGCGGCCCGGCCTCGGCCTGGCCGGCCGCCGCGACCGACGGCCACGCCGCGAGGGCCACCCCCGCCGCCAGCGCCGCCCCGATACCTCGCTTCAGCATGGCCGTCACCTCTAATCCAATGGTCGGTCCGGGAACCCTCAGTATAGCGCCGGACGGTCCCGACAGCACGCCGCGAACGCGACGACGACACGCCGCGCAGACGAAAGGTCGCGCGAGCGCACCGCCGCCCCGCACCACAGGCGCTTCCGGTCGGGCCGCCGACCGCCGAGAACCCGGTCAGACCGAATCCGAGCGGGCGTTCGGCGTCAGCGAAACTCCCCGACCCGACCGCAGTTCACCCAGTCGGAGCAGATCAGGCGATCATCACCGTCCTCGGGAACTGCGAGTTGTCCTCGAGGCCGGTCTGCTTGATGGCCGACAGCTCCTCGCTCGTCGGCTGCACGTTGCCGTCGACGTCGGTGACCCGCGACACCAGGGTGTGCTCGCCCGGCGTGGCGCCGTCCCACGCGAACCGGAACAGCTTCCACGAGTACTGGCCGCCGGTCGACGGGTCGAGCGTCGCCGCCTGCCACGCGCCGTCGTCCACCTTCACCTGCACCCCGCGCAGCGGCGTGCCGTCGTGGAGCACGAAGCCGAGCACCTCGTGGCGGTCGCCGACCCGGGTCACCCGCGCGATCACCGACTTGACGCGCAGCCGCGACACCTCGGTCTCGTGCCACACCGTCTCGCCGCCGATCTCCTCCGACCACAGGGTGCGGTACCACCGCGCCTGCCACTTGCCGAGGAAGCGCTCGGACTGCACGCGGATGTGGGAGAGCCATTTCACGTTGGTCACGCCGTACCAGCCCGGCACCAGCAGCCGCAGCGGCGCGCCCTGCTCGACCGTCAGGGGCGCCCCGTTCAGCGCGTAGGCGAGCAGCGGGCCGGTGGTCATCCCGTCGGCCAGCGACAGGCTGCGGGCGAACGGCTGGTCGATCTCGTAGGGGGTCCCGCGGAAGTCGACGGTCTCGGGCCCCTTGTCGGCGCCGAAGAACACGACCTCGCGCGCCGCCGGCCGCACGCCGACCAGGTCGAGCACCGCGCGCAGCGGTACCCCCGTCCACCGGCCGTTGCTCGCCAGCCCCTGGATGAGCCGGCGCGAGTTGCCCGAGCACTCGTAGCCGGCGTCGATCTCGATGCTGTCCATGCCCCGCAGGTCGTCGAGGGTCAGCGTCGCCGGCCGCTCCACGAGGCCGGACACGCCGAGGCTGAACCCGTCCGCGTCGATGACCGGTTTGCCGAAGTGCTGGATGGTGTAGAACGAGTCGGCCGGGGTGTAGGGGCCGTCGATGTTCCGGACGTCGTAGATGCGGATGGCGGCCGCGGGGTTCGGCTGGCCGAAGCCCTCCGGCACATCGGTGAACGGCACCGGCGTCTCGTCCTGGGCGAGGGCCGGCAGGGTCCACCCGTGCGCGCCGAGCACGCCGGCTCCGGCAAACGCGAGGCTCTGCTTCATCATGTCTCTGCGGGTCGTTCCACTCTTCATCTCGTCGCACTCCTTGCCGGCGTCACGAGCCGGCGGGCAGGTTGCCCCTCGCCACTTGCCGTCAGCCTCATCGCCATCGTCTCGTCGAGCAGGGGGGCCGGGCCGAGACGCCAACATCGAACCGGCCGCCTGACCGCAGGCTTCCCCGAACGGCTACTGCTCCGCCCCAGCCACGGCGGCACCGGCCAGGATGTTGTAGAGGCCGTAGTTGCCCTCGTGGCAGGCGTACTCGTACAGCGGATACGGGTTCAACTGCATCGGCACCGAGTACGTCCACGGCCGCGTCCACACCGTCGGGTCGTCCACCGTCACGTCGTAGCGCAGGGTGTCGGCGTCCACGCGGGTGAGCCGCTCGATCAGCGTCAGGTTGGGGGTGGTCGCCCCGCGCTGGAAGTTCGTCTCGCGCAGGAAGTTCCGCGTCTCGACGACCAGGGTGTCGCCGTCCCAGTGCCCCCGCGAGTCGCCGGTCCACTGACGGACCGAATCCGTGAGGTGGTCGCGCCCGTCGAGCGGCACGACGCGGGCCTCGTGGTTCATCTCGGCGAAGAGGACGACGGTGTCCTCGGTCTGGAACACCTGCAGGTTGTTGTTGTAGGCGCTCGGAGCCATCGGCGGTCCCGAGTTGAAGCCGAGGATGCAGCGGACCTGCAGCCCGCCGGGGCCGAGGTCCTCGACGAAGCCGCCGGGCGTCGGCTCGTGGCTCGACACGGCGCTGCGCGCCTCGGCCAGGGCCGCCTGCCGCTCGCGGGCCTCCTCGGTCAGGTCGGGAATCCGTCCGTCGGGGGGATCGACGATCAGCGACGTGCGCTCGGTCGTCACCGAGGTCCCCTCGTCGAACCAGAAGTCGTTGTAGGGCACCACGCGGTCCGAGGTGTCGGCGTCGCGGCTCCGCTGCCGGATGGTCTCGGCCGCGAACTCCGCCGCCTGCTCGGGCGAGAAGCTCTCCTCCTCGGCCAGCTCCTCCGGGCGCTCCATCGGGGTCAGGCTGCGGAAGTCCCAGACCCCCTGCAGGTCCGGGGCGCCCCACGCGGTGCGGGGGGCCTCCGAGGCCTCGGTCTGGGCGGCCGCGCCGGCCGGCGCCAGGGTCACGAGGGCCGTCAGGGTCAGCGAGCATGCGATCAACCGGCAGTTCATCTTCTACCTCCAGGACAGTACGCGGCGGCCCACCGTCCCGCCACCGCGGGCGTTCACGACGGGAAAACCCGACCCGTGACCGATGATGCGAACGGTATATGTATACCCCATGTAGGCCTCGGCCCCTGCATGCGCGATCACCGGGCCGGCCATTCGCGTTCGACGACCCGGTCGAACGGGCGCGCGACCCGCTGCACGCGGTAGGCCTGCCGCCGCCTCAGGTCGTACCGGTCGCCGGCCGCCAGGAAGTAGAACCGCCCCCCCGAGTCGAGCAGCCGCCCGCGGTCGTAGATGACGACGTAGCTCCGCCCCATCACCACGAACTCGTCGCCCTGGACGACGATCGCGGTGTCTTCGTCGATGCCGATCCCAAGCAGGTGGGGGTGCGTCTCGATGACCTCGATGAGGTCGAAATGCCGGTTGCGCCGCAGCAGGTGCTGGTCGATGGCGGTGTCGCGGAGGAAGCCGAAGCCCTCCTCGTGGTCGCCCATCATGATGGTGTTGGTGGCGGTGTCGCCGCGGACCAGGTACGAACCCAGGATGGTCGCCCCCGCCGACGAGCCGCCGACCACCCCGCCGCGACGGAGCACGCCGGCAATCTCCTCCTGCACGCGCGTGCCGAGGTAGGCGTCGGCGAGGCGCCACTGCCGCCCGCCGGGGAACCACACCCCCCGCGCCCGCCGCAACGGCGCGCTGAACGCGGGGTCGTCGGCGACCGCGCGGTCGGTGGTGTGCAGCACCGTCAGGTCGGCGGCCCCGGCGTCGCGGAACGCGCGGAGGCCGGGGTAGTACTGGTCGTAGGTCTCCCCGCCGCCGGCGGTGGGGATGACGACGATCGGCGCCTCGGGCCCGCCCGCGAGCTGGACGAACCGCTCGACGATGGCGGGGTCCTGCATCGCGCCGCCGACGACCACCAGCGATCCCCGTGCGGGTCCGACCTCCTGGGCGGCGGAACCGACCGGGGCCAACCAAGCGATGGCCCAGACCGCGACGAAAACGCCCGCGCCGGCCCGTGTTCTGCTCCGCATCACCGGTCCTTCGGAGGAAGAAATCGAAGCGGCATTGTACAACGGCGCATTCTCCCGGCCCCCGGCCCCGGCTCGCGCCGTGTCCGAGCTCGGCCGCACGACGTTCGGTCTCAGGTGACGAACGCGAAGTGCTTGCGCGGAGCCGCTCGCCGGTCGTCCTGCGCGCTGCAGCGCACGAGGACGTCGGTGTCAAGACCGATCATCGGACCGACGACCGGCGGGCGGCCGCACCCGCGACGGCCGCGTCCATCTCCTGGAGGCTGACCTGGGCCGCCGGTTTCGGCACCATGCCCCTCAGTCGCGTCACCGGTGCGGCAACCGGCTTGACGCGCAGGCCGTCGCCTTCCAGCACGAAGTCGATTTTGTCGCCGGGCTCGAGATCGAGCTTGTCCCGAATCGGTTTGGGCAGGGTCACCCGTCCCCCGCTGGTAATCGTCGCGTGCATTACCTTGTCCTCGATTCCGTACCCGGATCGTCCCGTTCTTCGGCGACACGACGCACGGGATAGCGGACATACCTCCGGCCAGACGCCGCCTGCCGGGCTTGAATGTCCTTGAAGATCGCCCTGACGTCGTAATCGAACCGGGCGGCGTGCGCATCGCGGACGGCGTGGATCTCCGCGATGATCGGGTCGGTGAGGGCCTCATCCATGTTCCCGCTCCATCAGTTCGTTGGGCGTACAAATGACCGGGGGCGTGTAGCGGGGCGTGTAGCCCGCTCGCCGGCATACGCGTTCGATACGGGACCGCAAGACGGCGTTGGCTATGTGTCGGAAGTTCCACGTCACGAGGAAATCGGCCGAGTTGGTTGCGGCCATCGCGATGTGGGCGGCGTCTTCCGCCGCTCTCCTCGGGACCGACTGCGAGTCGACGAGGGCCAGCGTCAGATCCGCCGCTTCCCCGGTCGCCTCGAGAAGCGTCATGGACTCGAGGCCCGCCAGACGGGCACGAGCCGCATCCGCGTCACCCGCTCCGGCTTCCGCAACGACGAGGTCGGACGCAACGAGATCGAAGCGATCGGGGGCGCTGCGCCACCAGTCGCGGGTCACTTGCTGATAGGCGGCGACCACGACGTCGCGGGATGGCCGCGCTGTCAGGTAGCTGATCACCGACGTTTCGATGTACGCCACGGGCTCTGCCCGCCCCCGGGGCCATCGAGAGTCAACGCAGGCTCCTGATGAAGTTCACCAAGTTCCAGATGTCGGTCTCAGCCAGCCGGTCGCCGAAGGCGTCCATGTCGAAGGCGGGGCCGATGCCGTCGCGGATGGCGGTGAAGATGTCGCCGTCGCCGCCGCCGTGCCGCCACGTCGGGTCGGCGAGGTTCGAGGGGCGCGGGCCGTAGGCCGCGGCGGCGGCGGCGAGAGCGCCGTCGCCCCGGCCGGTCGCGCCGTGGCAGGCGGCGCAGTGGGCCGCGTAGGCGATCGCGCCCGCGGCCACCGACCCTGGCGTAGCCGCCACCGGGTTGGCCGGTGCCCGCGCTTCGGGAGGGGCGTCGGGGGCAGCGGGGCGGACCCGGGGAGCGGCGGGACGGGCGCGGGGGGCGGGCGCCGCGTCCGCCAGGGTGCGCAGCAGCGCCGCCGTGTCCTCGCGGACGTAGCGGTCGCCGGCGATGCCGTCGGCGTAGACGGCGAGGTCGGCCGGGGTCTGCCCGCGCCGGTTCTCGGCGAGCAGGTCGGCACCGTGGTCCGCCAGCAACGCGATGACGCGGTTCATGCCGTGGGCGGCGGCGGCGTGCAGGGCGGTGTCGCCGGCGTCGTTGGCGGCGTTGACGCGGGCGCCCAGGGCGAGGACCGCCGCGACCGCCTCGACGGTTCGCCGTCCCTCGGCGGCGGGGATGGCCGAGCCGAGGGCCGCCGACTCGACGGGGTTGTACGACGAGAAGTCGCGGCGGTCGCGGATGAACGCGCTGCCGCCGCCCCGGTTGTAGCCGAGCCCGGCCGCGGCCATCAGCGGGGTGGTCCCGTTGCGGCTCGGCGCGAGCGGGTCCGCGCCGGCGGCGGCGAGGAGCTGCATCATCCCGGTCTCGAGAAAGTGGGCCGCCAGCCAGAACGGGGTCGCGCCGACCCACCGGTCCATGAACGCGAAGTCGTGGCTCCAGCGCCGCACCGGCGTGCCCCGGGCGAGGCGCGGGTCGGGGTCCGCGCCGTGAGCGAGCAGCGCGCGCACGAGCGGCGCGCCCGCGCCGGGGTCGGCGTTCTCGACGCCGCGGTCGCGCAGGGTGCCACGGAGCACCGCCGCGTGCAGCGCGGTGTAGCCGAGGCGGCCTGCGTTGGGGTCCGCTCCGGCACGGAGCAGCAGCGCGGCGAGCGAGCCGTGCCCGCTGTGGGCGGCAACGACGAGGGCGGGGTTGCCGTCGGCGGCGGCGTCGCGCGCGTCGGCGCCGGCCGCGAGCAACAGGCGGGCCGACTCAACGTCGCCCGAGCGGGCCGCGAACAGCAACGCGGTGTTGCCGCCCTCCGCCACCTCTTCGAGGGCGATGCCCCCGGACGCGGAGCCGGCCGAGCGGCTGCCCCCCATGTTGTAGACGCGCCGGCGGGTCGCGGTCCGGGCGCCGACGTCGGCCCCGGCGTCGAGCAGGGCCCGCGTGACCAGCGGGCACCGGTTCGCGACCGCCCACATCAGGGCGGTCTGACCGCGCGTGGGCTCGGCCGCGTTCACTCGCGCGCCGTTCGCCAGCAGGGCGTTCACCGCCCGCAGGCTACCCGCGCGGGCCGCCGCCATCAGCGCCGTCTCGCCGCTCGGGAGGACCGCATTCGCGTCGGCGCCGGCCGCCAGCAGTCGGGCCACGAGGGCGCCGTGGCCGCGCCGGCAGGCCATGAGCAGCGGTGTCATGCCGAGGTCGTTGGCCGCGTTCACGTCCGCGCCGGCACCGATCAGCAGGTCGGCGGCGACCGCGTCCTCGTGGTGCGCCGCCCAGTGCAGGGCCGTGGCACCGTCCGGCTGCCGCGCGTTCACATCGGCCCCACCGGCCAGCCGCGCGCGCAACTCGGCGGCGTCGCCGTTGCGCACCGCGGTGATCAGGGAAAGCGCGCCGGGGGCGGAGGAGGGCTGGGCGCGCGCGGCGGCTGGACCGATGCAGAGCGCTGCCAGCAGCACGACCAACGCGGCCGGTCGCCGGTGTCCCCGCCGCGCCGGATCCACGACACCCGCCGCGGCAGCCGACCGACCTACCGCTCCCAACCCGTGCATGGTCGTTTACCGCTCGCTACAGATCCAGCCGCCCAGTGCTGTCGTGCAGCCGGTCGACGCGCATGCCCAGCTTCTCCAGCACCGTCACGTGCAGGTTCGCGAGGGGCGTGCCCCCGTCGACCGACCGGCCGCCGCCGGCTCCGCCCGCGTAGCGGACGTGCCGGCCGCCCGCGAGGCGCCCGCCGCCCCCGCCGGCCACCACCAGGGGCAGGTTCCACGGCCGGTGGTCGCCCTCGGCCATGCCCGCGCCGTAGTAGACGATGGCGTGGTCGAGCAGCGAGCCGTCGCCGTCGGCGGTCGCGGCGAGCCGGTCGACGTAGTAGGCGAACTGCTCGGCGTGGTGCTTGTTGATGCGGACCAACTGCTCGCGGCTCGCCGCGCTGCCCTCATGCGACAGGGGGTGGTGCCCGCCGGGGGCGCCGATCTCGGGATAGGTCCGGCTGCTGAACTCGCGGCCGACCATGAACGTGATGACGCGGGTGAGGTCGCTCTGCCACGCGAGCACCTGCAGGTCGAACATGAGCCGCGCGTGGTCCGCGAAGCCCGCGGGCACCCCCGCCGGCTGGTCGAACGCGGGCAGCTCGCGCGCCGCCTGCGCCTCCGCCCCCTGGATGCGCCGCTCGATGTCGCGCACCGCGTCGAGGTACTCGCCCAGCCGCGCCGCGTCGCTCGGGCCGAGGCCGCGGCTCAGGTCCGCCGCCTTGCCGCGGACCGAGTCGAGGAGGCTGCGGCGCCGCTCCGCCCGCGCCCGGCGCGCGGCGGGGTCGGTGCTGCCGCCGTCGCCGAACATCCGCTCGAACACCACCCGCGGGTTGTGCTCCATCGGCAGCGGGGTGCGCGGCCCCCGCCACGAGATGGTGTGGCTGTAGGTGCAACTGTAGCCGCCGTCGCAGGTCCCCGCGCCCTTGTCGCCCGACTCCAGCGACAACTCGAGCGAGCCGATGGGCGTCTCCGCGCCGATCTCCCGCGCCACGAGCTGGTCGAGGGAGACGTCGGCGAGGAAGTCGTTGCCCTCCTGCCCGAACGGCCGGGGAATGGCCCCGGTGAGGAACTTCGTGGCGCAACGGCCGTGCACCGCCCCGCTCCGCGCGGTCAGGCCGTTCACGTTCTGGGTCAGGCCGGTCAGCACCAGCACCCTGTCGCGGAACGGCTCGAGGGGGGCGAGGATGGGCGAGAACGCGAACCCCGCGCCGTCGCCGGCCGGGGTCCACTCGTCGATGACGACCCCGTTGGGGATGTAGACGACGCCGAACCGCGGGACGGGGCGCGCCGCCGTCCGGGCGAGGGCGGTCGCCGCCGGCACCATGCCGTCGAGCAGGGGCAGGGCCACCGCCGCCCCGACCCCGCGCAGCACCGTCCGCCGGGGAATCGCCTTCCTGGTGATGATCATGACTCGGACCTCCGCATCCGGAACGGCGCGCTCTCGACGATGCCCAGGACGAGGGACGACCAGCGGTGGTCGTCGGCCGCCGCCGCGCGCACGATGCCGCGGATGACCGGACGGTCGTGGGGCTCGACGCCGCGGCCGAGGGCATAGACGAAGAGCTTCTCGGCCACCGTCTCGACGAACTGGTCCGAGCGGTCGAGCAGCACGCGCCGCAGCCCGCGGGGGCCCTCGAACGCGGTGACGCCGTCCGCGAGCACGGCCGAGGCGTCGATGGGCACCCCGGCGTCGCGCTCGCGCCACCCGCCGATGGCGTCGAAGTTCTCCAGGGCGAACCCCAGCGGGTCCATCGGCGCGTGGCAGTTGGCGCACGCGGGGCTCGCCCGGTGCTGCGCGAGCCGCTCGCGCACCGTGCGCGGCTCGCCCGCCCCGCCCCCGGTGGGCAGGGGCGGAATGTCCGGCGGGGGCGGGGCCGGCGGCGTCCCCAGGACGTTCTCGAGCAGCCACTTCGCCCGGAGCACCGGCGACGTGCGATTGCCGTAGGAGGTGACGGCGAGGATGCTGCCGTGGCCGAGCAAGCCGAGGCGCCGGGCCGCGGCGGGCTCCCTGCCGGCCAAGCTCACCCGCCGGTAGTGGCTGCCGGTGACGCCGGGTATGCCATAGTGCCGGGCGAGCCGCTCGTTCAGGAACGTGTAGTCGGCGGAGAGCAGCTCGACGACGCTACGGTCCTCGCGGAGCTGGCTCTCGAAGAACAGCTCGGTCTCGCGCCGGAGCGCCTCGCGCAGGTTCTCGTCGAAGTGGGGGAAGAGGTTGGGGTCGGGCGCGATGCCGGCGACGCTGCGCAGCGTCAGCCACTGGCCCGCGAAGTTGTCGACGAGGGCCGACGCGCGGGGGTCGGCGAGCATGCGCCGCACCTGGTCCTCGACGACGCCGGGATCGGAGAGCCGTCCCCGCTCCGCGAGGTCGAGAAGCTCGTCGTCGGGGATGCTGCTCCAGAGGAAGAACGACAGCCGCGAGGCGAGGGCCAAGTCCGGCAGCCGATAGGGGGCGCCCGGCGCCGCGCCGGCCGGGTCGCGCTCAATGCGGAAGAGGAACTCGGGGTCGATCAGGAGGCGCTCGACCGCGGCCTGAATGCCCGCCTCGAAGGCCGCCGCCCGCTCCTCGCGATAGTCCGCATCCCCCGCCCGGTAGCCCTCCGCCGCACGTCCTTCACGACGGTCCGCCCCGCGTCCCTCGGGGGAGCTCTCTTGTCCCGGTCCGGAGCCCTCAGACGACAGTTCCTCCCGAGAGCTCTCCGCATCTCCCTCGCGCAGGCTCTCTTGCCTTCGTCCCGTCCGGTAGCCCTCCGCCACGCGCCCCTGCCCTTCCCGAAGGGCCTCCCGTCCCGCTCGATAGAAGGCCAGCAGCGGCTCCAGGTCAGCATCGCCGACGGGCCGGCGGTACGCGCGCCGGGCGAGGCGGGCGAGAATCGTCCGGGCGCAACCCTCCCCGCCGGTGTCCGCGGCGTCGGGCCGGCAGACGAAGACCCGGGCACGGCTCGCGGTCTCACCCGGTCCCGTCGCCGCGTACGGCCCGTCGATGGTGACGCTCTCCAGGCCGGGCCCCTCCGGCCGCGGCGACGTGTCGGTGGTCTCGGTGACGGTGGCGCCGTACTCCCGCAGCTCGGGCTGCAGCACCCCCTCGTGCTCCCACGACTTGTCGGCGAACGCCACGCCGACAACCCGGGCACCGGCCCGCACCGGGACGCGCACTACGAGGCCCGCATCCGCCCCGGTCCGGTAGTCGTCCCAGTCCTGCGTCGGGTACTCTGAGGCCCCGGCCGCCACGAACGTGCCCGAGAAGCTGACCGGGGCCGGCTTCCCCGGGGCCGCCCCGCCGACGGTGAACCGGGCCACCCGCCGGCCGTCGATCCGCACGTCGAGATCGTGCGCCTCGTCGAGGTTAACGATGTACTCGTAGACGCTCCGCTTCAGCCGCACCGTGAAGACGTACTCGCCGTCGAGGGGAAAGCGGTGCCGCACCGCGAGCCCGCCCCGCGACCCGAACGGCAGCGCCGCGTTCATGCGGTCGTTCTGGGTCATCGCGATCGGGACGGTGTAGGTGCGCGAGGTCAGCCCCGGCCCAATCGCGGGGTCGCCGACCGCGAGGCGGCTAATGCGCCGGGCCGCCGTCAGGTAGCGCTCCATCAGCGCCGGCGATAGCGCGAGGGTGCCCGCGAGGTTGTCGAATCCGTGGCCGGTGTCGTCGGCCGGCAGCAGCGCCTCGGCGTCGATGTCGAGGGCCAGGAGGTCGCGGACGGCGTTGGCGTACTCGGCCCGGTTCAGGCGGTGGGTCGGCACCCGGCCCGGCTCGACGGCCGCGGCGGCGGCGCGGTCGAGCTCGGCCTCGAGCCACCCCCGCAGCTCGTCCAGAGCCGCCCCGTCGGGACGCGGCCGGCCTGCCGGGGGCATCATGCCCCCGCGCAGCTTCAGGACCACCGCCTCCCAGACGTCGGGCGCCTCGCCGACGCGCGACACGTCCGCGACATCGAGGGCGAGCCCCCCCGTCAGCAGCCGCTGGTTGTGGCAGGTGACGCAGTACCGGTCGAGCAGTGCTCGTTGGGGTGACCGGGCGCTGGCCGCGCTCTGCGCCTGGTTCCCGACGGCCGGTTGCGGGCGCGGTCCGGCCGCACCGGCACCGGCGGGGGCGGCCCCGGCCAGCACCGCGACCAGGGCGGCGACAACTCGCACCATTGGCCGATCTTACACCCCGGGCGAGACCGGGACGGCCCGACATGCCGCGCCGTCCCGGTCTCGCCTATACTCCCAGAAGACAATCCCGCAACCGAGGTGGAGACGATGCCGAAGCAACCACGAACCCGTGGCGTTCCGCGTCCTGTCGTCGCGGTAGCCGCGGCGGCGGCGATTCTGTTCGTCGGGGCCGGATTCCCCGGCGGGACCGCCCTCGCGCAGGACGGCGACAGCGGCGTCATCGCCGGCCGCGTGACGGGCGACCACGGCGAGGTGCGCGCCCTCCGCGTGAAGGCGCACGACACCGTCCACCGCATCGCCTACACCGTCTACACCGTGGACGGCGGCTACCGCATCTACAACCTGCCGCCGAGCACCTACGACGTCTACGTCGTCGAGGAGGCGTTCGAGTCGCCGACCGCCACTGTCGAGGTGCGGGCGGGCGGGACCACCACCGTCGACATCGCCTTGACCGCCCTCGGGGCGGGGCCAGAGGAAGGCGCAGCGGCGCGGGGCGCGAGCGCCCAGCGCAACTACGGCGGCGGTACCGCGGACGGCGGGGCGGCGGAGATCGTCGACTTCGACACCCTCTACCCGCCCCACCCCGCCCGCGACATCATGCTGCGGGGCTGCTTCGGCTGCCACGGCCCGGCCGGGTTCCACCGCCGGGGACCGCGCAACGAGCGCGGCTGGCGGCAGGCCGTCGACCGCATGTTCGACATCGACGGCCGCGTCGCCAACATGGCCCCCGGGGTGCCGCAGGTCACCCACGACCTCGTGTCGGTGGAGGAGAAGGAGCTGATCATCCAGTACCTGACCTCGCTTTTCGGACCCGGGTCGGAGCCCCGCGACCTCGAGCTCGACCCCCTCGTCCGCGACGAGGAGGCGCTGTCCGAGGCGGTGTACGTCGAGTACGAGCTGAACCGCGGGCCGCAGCGCCTGCTCGCGAACGGGGCGCCGCCGCGCGGCAGCATCCACAGCGTCTTCGCGAGCCTCGCCGAGCCGGGGGTCATCTGGGTGTCGGGCAACGGCTCGAACTCGATCATCCGCATGGACAGCCGCGACCCCGACTTCGAGACGCGCACCGACGAGCTCTGGATCGAGAACCCCGAGAACATCAACGTCACGCCGCACGGCATCGTCGAGCACCGCGGGCGGGTGTACTGGGTCGAGCTGACCGGCGACCACTTCGGCGAGCTCGACCCCGCCACCGGCGCGATGACCCGCTACCCGATGCCGACGAAGGGGGCGGGGCCCCACAGTGTCTGGGTCGATTCTCGCGGGCAGTTCTGGTACACCTACTTCGCCTCGGCCGGCCGCATCGGCCGCTTCGACCTCGCCGCCAACGACTTCACCGAGTGGGAGCCCCTGGCCGGGTTCAGCGGCTACGGCATCGTCGTCGACCGGCAGGACCGCGTCTGGGCGGTCGGCCTGCACACCCCCGCCATCTTCATGTACAACCAGGAGACGGCGGCGTGGCGCTCGTACCCGATGGCCAACCCCGCGCGGCGCCCGGCCATCGATTCCGACGGCAAGGTGTGGGCCGCCCACTACTTCGGCAATGCCATCTCGCGCATCGACCCCGTGACGGGCACCGTCACCGAGTTCGAGCTGCCGCTCAAGGACGGCAACCCCTACGACGTCTGGCCCGACGCCGACGACAACCTGTGGGTCGAGAACGGCATCTACAACTCGCTCGTGCGGTTCGACCAGGAGACGGGCGACTTCACGTACTTCCCGTTCCCCGAGCTGCGGGCGCACACCCCCAAGCTCGACCGCGACCGGGACGGGACGCTCTGGTTCACGCTGCGCGGGCCGTCGGGGGGGCCGGGCGTGGCCGCGCTCAAGCCGAACGGCAACGTGCCGCCGGCGGGCGCGTCGGCCGGGCAGTAACCGGAACCCGGCAGAAGGGGAGTACACGATGAGATGGGCCACCGCCGCGGGCGCGGCAGCGTTGATCGGCGTCGTCACGGTTCAGCCGGCCGCTGGACAGACCACCTCCCTGGCCGGGGTCATCGACTTCCACGTGCACTCCGGCCCCGACTCGCGGCCCCGCTCCGTCGGCGACCTCGAGATCGCCCGCATCGCGAAGCGGGCCGGCATGCGCGGGATCGTCCTGAAGAACCATTTCACGATGACCGCGGACCGCGCGTGGCTCGCGATGCAGGAGGTACCCGGCCTCGAGATCTTCGGCGGCGTCGCCCTCAACCATTCCGTCGGCGGCCTCAACGCCGAGGTGGTGCGGCAGATGGTGGCGTTCTCGGGCGGACGGGGCAAGGTGGTGTGGCTGCCGACGTTCGACGCCGAGTTCTGGATGACCCGCGCCGGCGGCCCCGGCGCCTTCGTGCCGGTCATGCGCGGCGGCGAGATGGACCCCGCCCTCGGCGAGATCTTCGACCTCGTGGCCGAGCACGGCCTCGTGCTCGCGATGGGGCACTCGTCGCCCGAGGAGGTGCTGGCCCTGATTCCCGAGGCGCGCGCCCGCGGCGTCGAGCAGATTCTCGTCACCCACGGGCTCGGCCAGTCGCCGACCCCCACCCAGCTCCGGTCGATGGCCGATCACGACGTGGTCATCGAACTGGTGTGGCTCGCGGTGCTGAACGGCCAGTTCTCGTACGCCGACTACGCCGAGGTCATCCGCGAGTACGGCGCCCGCCACTTCCTGCTGGCGTCCGACCTCGGGCAGGCGGGCAACCCGCTGCACCCCGACGGCCTGAACGCCCTCATGGACGGGCTGCGCGCCGAGGGCATCAGCGACGCGGACATCGACGTGATGATCCGGGAGAACCCGGCGCGGTTGCTCGGGCTCGATCCGTAGGTCGCCGAACCGGCAGCCGTTGACGGCGACGACTGTCTCTGGAGGTTCACATGATGCGACGGCGCTTCTTTCCGTTGTTGCTCGCGGCGGTTCTCGCGGCTCCCGCCGCCGTCATCGCCCAAGACGGCTGGAAGGCTCCCCGCACGCCCGACGGTCAGCCCGACCTGCAGGGCCTGTGGACGAACTCGACGACCACCCCCCTCGAGCGCCCGGAGAACGTGGCGGACCGCGCCGTGTACACCGACGAGGAGGTCGCCGCCATCGACGCCGCCAACATCGGCCGCAACGACCGACCGCCGCCGCCCGGCGACCCCGGCACCTACAACGACTTCTGGTGGGAGCGCGGCACCGCCCTCGCCCGGACGTCGCTCGTCATCGACCCGCCCGACGGCCGCCTGCCGCCGCGCACCGCCGCCGGGGAGACCCGGGCGGGCTGGACCCGCGACAGCGACAGTTGGACCGGCCGCACCATGGCCGAGCGCTGCGTCACCCGCGGTGCCCCCAAGCGCCCCGGCGGCTACAACAACCACTTCCTCGTCCTGCAGACGCCGGGATACGTGGTGATGCTGCAGGAGATGATCCACGAGCCCCGCATCATCCCCCTCGACGGCGGACCGCCGGTGGACGACCGGATCCGCCTGTGGATGGGCGACTCTCGCGGCCGATGGGAGGGCGACACCCTCGTCGTCGAGACCACGAACTTCCGCGACGAGATCTACACCAACTCGTTCAACTGCTGCCCGGGCACGAGCGGCGGCCTGACCTTGGTCGAGCGGTTCACGCGGCGCGACGCCGACACCATCGAGCACCACTACACCGTCAACGACCCCGACACCTACACGCGGCCGTGGACCGCGTCCGTCCCCATGCGCCGCTTCGCCGGCCCGATGTACGAGTACGCCTGCCACGAGGGCAACTACGGCATGGAGAACCTGCTGCGCGGGGCGCGCGTGCAGGAGGGCGCGGAACCGTAACCAACAGCGATGACGGCGGCGATGCCGAGAAACCGGCCCTCGTCCGCGAGCCCGGCGGAATGGGGTAAAGCGGTCGGCGCCTCGACGACCGCGGAGGCCGAATCCGGATCCTCCCGCCAGCGCTCGATGTCTCCGATCGGTTCGCGGCGCGCGAGGCGGTCGAGGTCGGCGACGACGAACTCGGCCAAGTCCACGGCGAAGGGCAACGACCCAGAGCGCGTCGAACTCCTGCCGCACCCACTCGACGGTCGCGGGGTCGTCGTCCTCCCAGACCAGCTCGTAGTTGAGCCGGAACGCGCTGGCCGACTCGTTGGCGCTGCCGAGGAACGACGTGCGCCGGCCGTCGGCCAGGGTGATAACGCCGGCCTTCCCGTGGATCAGGCCGAAGACCTCGTCGGGCAGCACCCGGACCGCGAGCTTGCCCGAGCGCAGGCCGTCGTAGAGCCGCCGGAAGCGGGGCTTGGCCCCATCGCCGAGCGCCTCCGGCCGCGATTCGCACCACTCGCGCCGCATGGCCGCCTGCGCCGCCTTCGCCACCTCGACGTCGGCGCGCGACAGGTGCGAGTTGCAGACGATGCGGACGCCGCCCTGCACCTGCTCGAACGCCTCCCCGGCGACTTCGAGGATGGACGACGAGAACTAGCGGGCGATGCGATCGTAGCTCCTGGCCCCCGGCCAGACGGGGCGTCAGGAAGCCCACGTCGAGCGGCCGGCGACGGGACGAGTGGCGTTGGAGCGTCACGACGGTCTCACGGCGCGGCGGGCGGCAGGCGGAAGAAGGCGTGGTGAAGCGCGATGGGATCGGTCGGGGCGGGACGCGGATGACGGCTGCTCCTCGCCCACGGTCGGCGGGCAACGACGCAACGGCCAAGATGTTCCGACTGGCGCCGCTTGCGGGCCAGGTGCGCATTGACGCACGCGGCTGCCGATCCGGCGTTGCCCGAAAGCAGGTAGCCAACCATGAAGCCGACCGCGTGATTTCCTGCGTACTTGCCTGCCTTGAAGCGGTCGATGCCCTCCACGACGTATTCGCGACAGAGATCCGCGCGATTCCCGGCGACCCGTTTGCACTCGACGACCGCGTGCGGATCGTGTTCGTTGTACTTCTCCAGTATGTCGCTGAAAAAGATGGGCAAGTCCGTGCGCCCGTCCGGCTTGAGCATTTCAGGGCTCGACCGCGACTCCGCTCCCGGCAGGACGCCCATCTTCTTGCTCCACTTGGTCGTTCTCTTCCCCAATACCGTCGTCATTTCCCTCCGCAGACACTCCGTAATCTCCACCTCACCGGCACCCGCGTGCACTTGCGGAACGGCCGACGCCCGCCTCCAGCCCTCGTCAAGTACACGCAGAATTGCGGCACTTCGATCCTGAATGTCGATGGGTGCGGCTCTTTTGCGTGGAGAGCTATCTCACTCATTCATAAGGACTTATGTCCGCACACGCTCCATCTTCGGTGCGCTTTTGAGGGGACAGCGTGCGGCCAGCGTCCAGGCCAGCGTCCCCACCCGCCTCTTTTCGGGCAACCGGCCCGACCGGTGACCCCCGTAGCGGGCTCCCCTGGGTCCCCCCGGCTGCGGCCCCCCCTCTGGACATTCGCGCGGCGTTTTGGTACGGTGTCGTCGGGATGGGAGACCGCCCGGCGATGGCCACGGCGACGACGAGGTTCTCGGGACGCGCCTTCAGCGTGCGGGAGATGACGCTGATCCGCGAGGTCGTGCGGGACTGTCCCGGCTTGAGCCGGATGGAGCTGGCGCGCACCGTGTGCGAGCTGCTGCGGTGGCGGCGCCCCAACGGGCGGCTGAAGGCCCGCGAGTGCCGCGAGTTCCTGGAGCGGCTCGACGCGGACGGGGCGCTGGCGCTGCCGGACAAGCGCCGGGGCCGGGCCGTCGGTTCAGTCACCCGCGTGCCCCGGACGACGGCGGGCGAGCCGGGGCCCGCGCTCGTCGGCGGCGTGCGCGATGTCGAGCCGCTACGGGTCGAGCTGGTGCGCGAGCCCGCCGAGCGCCTGCTGTTCCGGGAGCTGGTGGGTCGCTACCACTACCTGGGGCACCGGGTCCCGTTCGGCGCCCACCTGCGCTATCTGGTGTATGCGTCGAGGCCTGAGCGGGCGGTTGTCGGGTGTCTGCAGTTCTCGAGCCCGGCTTGGCGCATGGCGGCGCGGGACGGTTGGGTCGGCTGGGACGACGCGACCCGGGCACGGAATCTCCAGCGCGTGGTCAACAACAGCCGCTTCCTGCTGCTGCCGTGGGTCGTGGTGAAGAACCTGGCCAGCGCGGTCCTGTCGCGGGGGCTCGCGCGGATGGCGGCGGACTGGCCGCGCCGCTACCGACTTGAGCCGTGGCTGGTGGAGACGCTGGTGGACCCCCGGCGCCACCACGGCGGCTGCTACCGCGCCGCCAACTGGGTGGCGTTGGGCGTCACCAGCGGCCGGGGGCGCATGGACCGGTACGGCCGCCGCGCCGGCGAGTCGCCCAAGACGGTTCTGGTCTATCCTGTGGTCGGGGATGCGCGGCGGCGGCTGCGGGAGGGTTGAGCCATGCGAGTTGTTCCCCGCCGCCCCGCTCCGCCCGCTCCGGCGCCGTACGCGGCGGCGGACACGGCGTTTGCGGAGGCCAAGACCTACCTCTCTTCGCGCGAGGCCCGGCAGATGAGCGAGAGCGACCTCGAACGGGAGTTGGACCGGCGGGGCCGGGAGCTGATGCGGAAGCTCCTGCGGGGCCACCTCGACCAACGCAGCCCGGGGGAGGCGGCGGCTCCGGTCGCGGGGGCGGACGGCGTCGAGCGCCGGGAGCGGCGGTTGCACAAGCGCACCGTGGAGACGATCTTCGGCACGGTGGATGTCCGTCGCGCAGGCTACGCGAGTCCCGGTCACGACAGTCTGCATCCGCTGGACGCGTCGCTCAACCTGCCGCCGGAGCGTTACTCGCTGGAGGTGCGGCGTCGGGTGGCGTCGGCGGCGGCGTCGCGGTCGTTCGACGAGGCGCTGTCGGACCTGTCCGACAGCACCGGCGCGGAGGTGCCGAAGCGTCAGGCGGAACAGTTGGCGGTTCGCGCGGCCGAGGATTTCGACGCGTTCTACGAGGCGCGCCGCGCGGCGGCGGGCGAGCCGGCGCCGGAGGAGTCGGTGGTCGTGCTCACCTTCGACGGCAAGGGGGTGGTGCTGCATCGCGAGGACCTGCGCGAGGCGACGCGCAAGGAGGCCGAGCGGCGCCGGCGGCACCGGGAGCCGCTGTCTCCGTTCAACCGCCTGCGGCCGGGCGAGAAGAAGCACTCGAAGCGGATGGCGACGGTGGCCGCCATCTATTCGGTCGCGCCGTTCGTGCGGAGCGTGGAGGAGTTCCTGCAGAGCTTGATGCCCCGGCAGCCGGTGGTCAAGACCAAGAAGGCCAGGAAGACCAAGACGCCGGCGCGGCCCCGCCCGGTGGCGAAGCGGGTGTGGGCGAGCCTCGAACGGGAGCCGGCGGAGGTGATCGCCGAGGCGATGCTGGAAGCGGAGCGCCACGACCCGGAGCGCGCCAAGCGCTGGGTGGTGCTCGTCGACGGGGCCGAGACGCAGCTCGACCTCGTGGAGGCGGGCGCCGCCGCCTACGGCGTGGAGGTCACGGTGGTCCTGGACATCATCCACGTGGTCGAGTACGTCTGGAAGGCGGCGCATGTGTTCCATCGGGAGGAGAGCCTCGAGTTGTCGCACTGGGCGTGGACGCGGGTGCGGGACATTCTCGAGGGCAAGGCCCGCCGGGTGGCGTCGTCGATGCGGCGGGCGGCGACGGTGAAGGGCCTGTCGCCGGACGAGCGCAAGCCCGTCGATACGTGCGCGAACTACCTGCTGAAGTATGCGCCGTATCTGCACTACGACCAGTACCTCGCGGCGGGCTATCCCATCGCCACCGGGGTTATCGAAGGCGCGTGTCGGCATTTGGTGCGCGACCGGATGGAGTTGACCGGTGCCCGCTGGCGGCTGGTCGGCGCCGAAGCGGTGCTGAAGCTGCGGGCGCTGCGCGCCAGTGGCGACTTCGATGCGTACTGGGACTTCCACGAGGCGCGGGAGTACGAACGGAACCACGCCCAGCGCTACGCTGACGGGATAGTACCGCCGGTCACCGAGCCGCCCCCACCCTCACCCCCCTCACCCCTCCTTCGGCGGGTCAAGTAGCTCTTGCCGTGCTGGTCGCAAACCCCATGGCTCCCTCTCTGGACCGCCGACGCAAAAGAGCCGCACCCAATGTCGATGTACTGCCTGCCGAGAACGTCGAATCCGAGAGAAGCGCACATCATGACTCCCTGCCGTCGTATCTACCGCGGTACGCGCTGTCCCTGACTACTGCGTCCGCATCGGCCAGCCCGCATACCCCCAACCAATATCTCCGGGCCGCCGGCTTGATGATCGACACTTCATCCCGAGCGTGCACCCGCAACTCGCGCAGGCCGACCAGTGCCTCCGCGACCTGGACCTCGGTGCGCTCCCCAATCCGCGCCAGCATGGCGCTCAGTGGACCGCCGGACTTTAGAACCCTCACCACCGATGGACCACACCGGTTCTCGATCACGAACCGCACCACCCGATGCGGAGCCGCCGCATCCAGTTCGTAGATTTCGGCCCGCATGCGCCGAAGATTCGAAACGGAGAACCATCCGTCCATCGTGGAAAGAAACGCCTCCGCGTAGTGCCGAAGCTCGTCGACGCCAACCGGGGCAACCGAACTCTCACGTTCCGTCTTCCACTGCCAACCGGCCCGGACCAGACCGTCCCGAACGACGATGCGGTCTTCATCGTCCAGCTCGTACAGATCGAATACCGCGTCGTCGAGCTTGTTCCAATCGTCCGCATCGAGTGGTCCTCGATCGAGGGCGCTCGCCAATTCGGCTACGCGCCTGCCCGCCTTCGATTCGAAATGCTCCCTGAGCGCGGGTGCGGGCAAAGCGACGATGTCCTTGAGCTTCAGTCGCCGTACCCATAGCCCGAACGACGACCCGGTCATGAGAAGGTGCCAGGACGCCAAGGCGGAACCCAGGATGCCCGCCACGAGATACGCGGCTTCCGTGCCCGTACTGGCGAACGACGCGCCGTACCACGCGTCGGTGAACACGACATCCTGCTCCGCGACCCTCGCCACGGGCCGCGGGCCGCCGCGCATGAACTGCCTCACGAGCACGAGCGGGGCACGGTAGACCTCGCGTTGTCGCGGTCGCTCCGCCCCCGGCTGATCGAACTTGGGCAATTCGTCGCCGCATAGCGGGAACGGCGGCTTCAGTCGCCCGTCGACGAGGGGCAATCCCCGCAGAAAAGCGGCATCGCGCCGCCGGTTGCCGAGTATCAACCCCGTCGTGTAGGTCGCGCCCAACTCAAAGAGGCGGACTTCCAGGGGTTCATGCTTCTCCCATAGGTGGTCCAGCAAGAGCAGGTCCGGCCGGCGGCCGAGGAAGGCCGCCTTGAACAATCCCGCGTTGCGCTTCCAGCTCGCGATCGGCAGCGTGGCGACATCGCCGGGCGCGATCTCGATGGCGTGGCTCTGTTCGCCGGCCCGAGACCAGTGGCTCCGCACGAGGGTCATCCGGTCGCCGCGCCGCTCGCGATGGCCCGCCAGCAGCGCGATGGCGGGCATGCCGGCCTTGGGGAAGAGCCATCCCGCCAGCGCCGACAGGTCGACCAGGGTGACGGAAGCGATCCCCTCGATGCTGTCGCGGGCGGCGGCGATGCTCGTGGCACTCCGGCCGAAGAAAGGCATCGCGCTCAGGATCATCCCGAACCGCGTCTTGTCGTGCGCGAAGTCCCTCGCCCGCGCGACGAAGTCGAGGCTCTGGCCGCGGGGCTGAAGAGGCACCCCTGAACCCGCGGCCCGGCGCGCCGCGGTTCCGGCCTTTCCCTGGTACGTCCATGGCGGATTGCCGACGATGACGTCGAATCCCTTCAACGCCGATCCATCGGTCAGAACGGCTCGTCCGTCCGGGGTCTGCTCGATGGTCCGGGCGTCTCCGACGAGCAGGGTCTTCCCCTGCAGCGGCTTGAACCGCAGTGCCCGAGGCGGCTGCGGGTCGGGATCGAGATCCAGCGCGGCCAAATAGAGGCTGAACGCCGCGATGCGAACGGCAGGTTCGCTGCTGTCGACGCCGTACACTTGGTTGTACAAAGCCTCTCGGATCGCCGCGCGGGTCGGTGTTCCCCCGTTGCTCTTCAAGTGCGCCAGTCGTCGCAGGGCCTCCACCAGAAACACGCCGGACCCGCAGGTCAGATCCAGCACCGTCTCGTCGCCGGTCAGGCCGTCGAACACCTCGTCCAGAACAAGGGAGACGGCGGTCAGCGGCGTGTAGTACACACCCTCCTTCTTGGCATTGTTCCCACCACCCGTCGTCGCGGCTGCGGAATGCACGAACTGCTCGTAGATGGCGCTGACGAGCTCGACCGGGATCACGTCGAACCGATACGGGAAGAAGGAGCGCTGACCCGTTTCCAGGTCTTCGCCGTTCAGGAATCGCGCTACCTGCTCCAGATGTGCGGCGGAGGGGGCCGCCTCGGAGGAGGGCGGGAACATGTCGCCGTTGAAGGTCTCTTGCAGCCATTCGAACAGGCGCTCGGCGGCGGCCGCGTCTTCCAATACGTCCGCGAGGTCCGCATGACCGCACAGCTTCTTCAGCCGGCGAGCGCCCACGATCTCCCGGTCGGTCAGGTACTTCGCCGAAGATGCACCGGCCGATGAGGGCCTGCGCCTCGCCCTGTTCGAGTTCGGCGTCGGTCAACACGCTCTCGAGGCGGTCCAGGTCGCGCAACAGCCGGCGGTCGACACTGGTCTCCCGGTTAACGCGGGGCTCCAGACGCCAGAACTGGCCCGTCTCCATGGCCAGACGGCCCGCGAGCGTGTCGAGCCGCGTCAGCTCCGCGTCCACCAGGCGGAAGGTATCGAGCCGGTTCGCCTCGGCGTCTTGCGGTCCACCGGGAGCGCCGAAGCCGTTGTAGAGATCGATCCGCTCTGGAGACACGAGCCAGAGCAGGGGCGAGAATCCCCGGTTCCAGATCTCGCGCTGCCATTCGGCCACCGGGGCGTCCCGGAGCTCGTCCACGTACTTGAAGTACACGCTCAGGCCCGCGCCGCCGACCCCGGGTCGGTCTGCATCGGGGTCGCTGCGCCACCAGACGTCCGGATCGAAGGAAGGCAGCCGGGCGTGTCCGCAGGAACCGGCGAGCGTCACGGGCGCCGCGGCGCCGGCGCCGTTCGCCTCTGCGGCATCCGCGTCTGACGACGCGGATCGGACCACCGTCACGGTCGCAGCAGCGCCGGTGCCGTCTGCCAGCAGGTAGCCCGTGGCTTCAAGGGCACGGCCGAGCGGTTCGGCAATCATCGTGCGCTCCTGTCACGCCCCGGGAGTCCGCGCCCCAGCACGGCGCCCTCCCGGCTCGGTCTAGGCCGCGGGTGAGATCGGACATCACGACACAGACGTGGCACAATTCATGCCGCCCGACCGCGACGAGGAGGTTGGCGGGGGCTGTCGCGGTGACGACCGAGAGATCGGAGTTGCCGATGCTCTTCGAGACGGCGTTGACGAAGTACGGCGGCAGCTCGTCGAGCATGATGGCCAACGGCCGCGCGCGTCGCGCCGGGTGCCACGCGAGCGGACACGCGGTAGCCTACCACCGGTCGGCCCGTCTGGAGCCTCACTGCCGGCGGGCCAGCGAGAACGCGGGAGCGGATTCCGCCGTGTTCGGTGCGAGACTCGACAGCCGCGATTCCGCTCCCGTTGGCGGGTGTACGATGCGACGCGGCACCACCGACAGATGGGAAGCCGCCGCGCAACGACAACCGCGGTTGCCCACTCGCATCCGTGGATGCCCGCCAACGCCCGCGGTCGAACGGAGCCGTCAAGGCTCTGGATGGCGTTGCCCGGAGGGCGGGAGAGCCGGAGTCGTGGAACCCATCCGCGCCCTTCGGGCCGCCGGCCACTCGCGCAGCACGGGCGGCGTGACCCGCCGGGCGGCGCGCAGCACGGCGGCGGCCGACCGCAACCTCCGGGCGTCCCTCTGGCGCCATGGGAACCCGTAGGCGTCACGGATGGACGGCGGCAGCAGCCCTACGGTGGCGAGCCGGCCCAACCACAACGCGGGGGCGACCCACCGCCGGCCCGGCGGCGCGAGCAGCGCGTCCGCGAGCCGCCGCGCGCCCTCGCCGACCGCGAGCCGATCGTCCCGCCGCATCCGCTCCATGTAGCCGTCGAGCCGGTGCCTCGTGTCGGGCAGCCCGCCCGCGGGAACCCCGAGCAGCGAGCCGACCTGCGCCGCCTCGGCACAGTAGCGGTCCTCCTCGTCCGGCGCCAGTGACCCGACGAAGAGCGCGTAGGTGCGAAGCTGGCTGTCGATGAGGGTGGCGTGGACCCAGGCGAGCAGCGCCGGGTCCGTGGCGTCGTAGGGCGTACCCGCGGGGTAGCCGCCCACCGCGCGGTCGAGCCGGCCGTGCACGCGGCGGTGGATGGCGTTGATGCGGCCGGCCGTCTCCCGGACCTCCGCGTCGGTCCCGAAGGTGAGCGAGAGCATCGACCCGATGGTGCCGCGCATGCGCCGGACGTAGGCCAGCGACCCGGCGTCGAAGCTGCTGTGGGCGCCGACGCCGGCCGCCACCAGGGGATGGGCGAGCTGCAGGAGGATCGCGCGGCCCCACCCCAGCACGACCACCGCCTCGCGGTTGACGCGGTGCGAAATCGGCATCGGACCCGCCTCCGCGCACGGCGCGCCGTCGGTTGCCGGCAACGCAGCCTTCGTCACGGCTCCAGGGTACCGGATTCCGCCGACTTGCAGGCGAGACGCCCGTGTGTCCAGCCTTCAACGCGGCATCACAGCCGCCCCCTTCCTGCCTGGAACGCCGCGGGTGCCCGTCATGACTCCCAAGGTACCCGGATTCCGCCGACTTGCAGGTAAGATGCCCGCGTGTCCAGCCTTCAACGCGTCACCGCCGCCATCGTCCTCTTCCTGACCGCCGCCGGCGTCGCCGCCCAGCCGGCGGCGCGGCCCAACGTCGTCCTAGTCATCGCCGACGACCTCGGCTGGGGCGACCTCGGCAGCTACGGCAGCCCCATCATGCGGACGCCGCGGCTCGACCGGCTCGCGGCCGGGGGCGTCCGGTTCACCGCCGCCTACGTCGCGGCCGCCGTGTGCAGCCCGTCACGGGCGGGGCTGATGACCGGCCGCTATCCGCAGCGGCACGGCTACGAGTTCAACACGTCGGGCCGCGACGTCGAGATCGGCCTGTCGACCGACGAGCGGACGCTCGGCGACCTCATGCGGGGCACCGGCTACGCGACCGGCTACGTCGGCAAGTGGCACCTCGGCCGGCGGCCCGCCCAGCAACCGCTGTCGCGGGGCTTCGACGAGTACTTCGGCCTGCTCACGGGCGGGACGACGTACTTCGCGGGAGACCATCCCGAAGCGGTGCTCGACCCCGACCGGCCCGCGGGCACCCGCGCCGGGCGCGAGATCTACCGCGGGCGCGACGTGGTCGAGGTCGAGGAGTACCTGACCGACGTGTTCACGAAGGAGGCCGTCGACTTCATCGACCGTCACGCGGACGGCGACGCCCCGTTCTTCCTCCTCCTCTCGTACAACGCCCCCCACACGCCCCTGCAGGCGACTCGCGAGTACTATGGACGCCGTCGCCCATGTCGAGGACTTCCGCACCCGCATCTACGCGGCGATGGTGTCGTCGGTCGACCGCGGCGTCGGGGCGGTCGTCGACCGGCTCGCCGTCCACGGCGTCGACGACGACACGCTCATCGTCTTCATGAGCGACAACGGCTGCGTCGGCTACGCGGCCATCGCGTGCAGCAACGGCCCGTTCAGCGGGACCAAGCGCTTCCACCTCGAGGGCGGCATCCGCATCCCGTTCATCATCCACTGGCCGAACGGCCTGGAAGGGGGGCAGGTCTACGACGAGCCGGTCATCAGCCTCGACCTCTTCGCGACCTTCGCGGGCCTCGCCGGCGCCCCGCTCGACGACGGCGTGGTGCGCGACGGCGTCGACCTCGTCCCGTACCTGACGGGCGGCGCCGACGGCCGGCCCCACGATGTCCTGTACTGGCGGGCCGGGCCCAACCGGGCCGGCCGCATGGGCCGCTGGAAGCTGTTCGAGGTCAACCGCGCCGACCCCGACGCCGCCCACGGCGGCGGCCGGCTGCTACCGCTGCAGGACTACCCCGACGCCTCGCCCCACGGGCAGGTCTCGCTGCTTTACGACCTCGCGGACGACGAGGCCGAGCGCGTCAACCTCGCCGGGCAGCTTCCCGAGCGCCTGCGCGACCTGCAGGACCGGCTCGACCGCTGGGAGTCGTCGCTCGCCCGGCCGGTGTGGCCGTCCAACCGCTCCACGATCACCGAGATCGACGGCGAGCTGGTCCAGTTGTTCTTCTGACGTTCGGGACCGCCATTCGACGAGCCTGCGGACAAACCGTCGGACTACGCGCGTCACACCCGGTGGCGACCGCCAGCGCGCGGCACAGCTCGCGCATCTTGTCCGGACCGAGGGTGCCGACGAAGCCCTTCAGTTCACTCTGGCGGCCATTCCTGCACATTGAGACCCTACCACGTGTTCTTGATGGCTTGAGTGTTGGCGGTGTTGCCGCCCGACAACGCTTGTCGCCGGCACCGCCCAGGAGCGCGGGGTCCGCGTCTCGGAGACGCCGGGCGCTCCCGCATCACACGGTCAGCGCGAGCCGCCGTGCGCGGTCCGTGATGCGGTCGGCGCACTGGGCGAGCGCGTCCTCGTCCAGACCGACCCGCGCCAGATCGCCCGCGACCCCCTCGGCCCGTTCGAGCGCGAGGTCGCTCAGCTCCCTGACCCGCCGGCGGACGATGGGCGCGCCGAGCCCGATGCCGGCGGCGAAGCGGTCCCAGTCGCCCCGCCGCAGCTCCTCCAGGGTGGCGCGCCGCGCGATCTTCATGGCGAACCCCGGGGACAGCTCGGGATAGGCGACCGTCGAGAGCAGGTCGTACAGCGGGGCGAGCGCGATGCCGTCCCCGCGATACAGCAGGCTGTAGTTCTTGCCGTGGGCGTCGGCGTTCCCGAGCAGCGCCTGCAGGATGGCCGCATCGAGCAGCTTCAGCAGCTCGAAGGCCGGTCTGGCGCAGGCGCGGCGGACCAGATCGAAACACTGCGGGAACCCGGGTCCGCCCTCGGCGGCGTACTTCCGGCCGGGGACGATGCCCAAGGCTTGGCAGAAGTCCTCCTGGTGCAGGCGCCGGACCACACCGTCGGGTCCTGAGCGGCGGTCGTAGCGGGCGATCAGCAGACACGGCGGGCCTTCGCCGACGCGGTACGGTTCGACCGGCGCCGCGTCGAGCCCCAGGCCGGCGGCGAGGCGCATCGCGAACGCCTCGTTCTCCGTCGTGGCCTCGAAACGGGCGATGGGCGGCTTGAGGATGTGCGTCGTGGGCTGGCCGGGCGCGGGGAGCGCGATGCGCCCGTCGACCAGGACCACGGGCAGCTTCGACTGCGCCCCCGCGAGGGACAGGCGGAGTCCCCGCGTGCCGGCCAGGAAGGGCCGGGCGTCGAGTCTTGCGAGGCGGCCGGCCAGCTCGTCGTCCGAGAGCGCCGTCGGCGGCCCCGCCGTCTCGATCGCGGGCGGCGTCTCGTCGGCGGGCCACAACGTCAGGGCGCCGGCCACCTCGCCCCCCAGCCGGTCGAGCAGGTCGAACTCGTTGGCGGGCGAAACGCCGAGGGCCGCCGCCACCGCGTCGCGCTGCGCGCCCTCGGGCAGCAGCCCCGCGAAGAAGGGGCGGCACGCGCGGGGCGGGAACGGTTCCAGGCGTTTGGGCAGCGAGACCGAGAGCGCCGCCGCGGACGGGTCCGCGACCCAGCCGCCGTCGTAGGCGAAGCGCATCGCGCCGGGCCGGTCGGCGGTCAGCGAGCCGACGGTGGCGCCTTCCCACCAGACGGTGAGCGCGCGCGTCACGGCTGTCGGCCGCCGTCAGCGGCCTCCGGCGGCGGCTCGATGCGCAGCGTGCAGCCCAGGGCCGCCAGCACGGCCAGGGCCTTGCCGAGCTGGGCCGTCGCCTTCCCGGCTTCCAGCTCCACGAGGAACCGCACGCCGACGCCCGCAGCGCCCGCCAACTGATCCTGCCGGAGCCGTTGCGCGCGGCGCGTCCTCCGAACCAGTTGGCCAATCTGTGCCGGTGTCATGATTCGGGTTTCCCGATCGGGAAATATAAACGGATCGACGGGCGCTGACAAGCGAGATTGTCCCGTTCGGGAAATCACCGTGCCGGAACGACGCGGATCAAGGCCGATATTCCCGAGCGGGAAATCACCGCGTCGGAACGACGCGGATCAAGGCCGATATTCCCGAGCGGGAAATCACCGCGCCGGAACGACGCGGATCAAGGCCGATATTCCCGAGCGGGAATATCTCAAACGCCGTGCCGTCATCGGCCGGCGCGGGTCCGGCGCGGGTCCGGCGCAGCGTAGAGGCGCTGCCGGCCGGCGCGACGTTGCGCGCGGCCCCTACTCGTAGTGCAGCGCCAGCACCGGGTCGAGCTTCGCCGCCCGCACCGCCGGGTACATGCCGAACACGAGCCCGACCGCGACCGACACGACGAAGGCGAGGACGACGGAGCCGACGGTGACGATCGTCGACCAGCCCGCGAAGTAGCCGACGAGCCGCGACAGCACCACCCCCAGCACGGTGCCGAGGACCCCGCCGGTCAGGGTGATCAACGTCGTCTCCAGGAGGAACTGCCGCACGACGTCGCGCCGGCGGGCGCCGATGGCGCGGCGCAGGCCGATCTCGCGCGTGCGCTCGAGCACGCTCGCCAGCATGATGTTCATGATGCCGATGCCGCCGACGAGCAGCGAGATTGACGCGATGGCCACCATGACGACCTCGAAGATCCGCCGCGTCCGCTGCTGCTCGGCCAGCAGTTCCGCCGGCAGGATCACGCTGAAGTCGCCGGCGCCCCGGTGGGAGGCGTCGAGGAGGCCGCGCACGAGCGCGCCGGCGGCGGTGATGTCGGCGCCGGGGCTCACCTGCAGGTAGAGCGCATCGATCTCGTCGCGCTGGCTGCTCCGCGATTCCTCCAGACGGAGGACGGCCGCCATCAACGGCACGTAGATCACCTGGTTGCCGTCCCGCTGGGTGAGATCCGCGACGCCGCTCTGGACCGCGATCCGCGGGCCGGCGACCCCGATCACGCCGAACCACTGCTGGTTGACCTTCACGAACCGCCCGATCGGGTCCTCGGTGCCGAACAGGGACGAGGCGGCGGCCTGGCCGAGGACGGCCACCGGGGCGGCGGCCGCCGCCTCCGACTCGTCGAAGAACCGCCCCTCGGCGACGCGCAGGCCGGCGATGGCCGCGTATACCGGAGACACGCCGAACACGACGGGCGGATCGCCCTGCGGCCGGGGCAGGAGCCGGGTCGGCACGATCCGTTTCCGCGCGCTGACCGCTTCCAGGTCGCCCAGCGTCGCCTCGATCATGCGCTGGTCGCGGAACGACAGGCCGGCCGACAGCCGGCGGACCCGCTGGAGCGTCTGCGGATCGCCGGCCTCGCGCGCCTCCACGATGACGTTGCGCACGCCGAGCTGCTCGATGAAGGCGATCGCCTCCTGCTGCGCGCCCGCGCCGATGGACAGCATGGCCACCACCGCCCCGACGCCGAAGATCATGCCGAACATGGTCAGCAGCGCCCGCAGCTTGTGGGCGCGCAGACTGTCGACGCCGAGGCGCAGCTCGGCGCCGAGCCCGACGGCGCGGCGTCGGCGGGGCGCGGCCGGCGCGGTCACGGGGCCGCTCCCGGCGCGGTCGGCGGGCCGGCGCGGTCGGCGGTCGGGTCCACGAGCGCCACCGCCGCGCCCTCGGCGACGCCCTCGATGGCCACGGCCCCGTCGCCGCTGCCGACCACCGTCACGCGCCGCGGCTCGAACACCCCGTCCACGTCGACGTAGACGACCGGCGCCCCCGCCTGCTCGAAGATCGCCTGGCGGGGCACCTGGAGCACGTCGGAGAGCGTCCGGCCCGCGACGGTGACCCGCACGGTCATGCCGGGCCGCAGCCGCGGGCCGGGGGCGTCCACCTCGAGGAAGACGTCGAATTCGCGCACGGGGCCGGACCGGCTGAAGAACCCGTCGCGCGAGACCATGCCCGCCACCGCCTCGACCGTCGCCGCGAGCGTGTGGCCGGGGAGCCCGTCGACCCGCACGACGGCCGCCTGCCCCGCCTCCAGGTTGGGGCTCCGCTGCTCGTCCACCTTGGCGACGATCTGCAGTTGGCTGACCTCCACGATCTCGGCGACGAGGCGGCCCGGACCCACCATGTCGCCGACCCGGTACTCGGGCAGCGTCATCCCGGAGAAGAAGACCTGTACGCCGTCCCGGTTGTCGCCGACCACGACCACCCCGTCGAACGGCGCGCGGACGACGAGGTCGTCGATAATCCGCTGCGCCTGCCGGCTCGCCAGCCGGGCCTGGGTGCGGCGCTCTTCCAGCACCGCCAGGGCCGCGCGGTCGGTCGCGGCGCGCGAGGCCAGCCCCTCCTCCAGCTCCGCGAGCCGGCGCCGCGCCTCCTCGAGGGCCAGCGCGTGGCGCCTCGCCTCGATGGCCGGAATCAGGTCGGGGTCGTTCACGGCCTCCAGCTCGGCGCGCCGCACGTCGAAGCGGGCGGTCAACAGGGCGACGTCGTCCTCCGCCTGCCGCACCGCGGCGTCCGCCTGCATCTTGACGATCTCCTGCTCGGCCTCCTCCAGCTCCGACCGGCTCTGCTCGAGCGCGTGCGCCTGTTCGGCCGGATCGAACTCCATGACGACGTCGCCCCGACGCACCGCGGTGCCGGTGCCGGCCAGCCGGACGAGGGGCAGCGACCCGCCGGCGCGCGGGGCGGCCAGCGGCACCGAGCGCTTCGCCCGCAGCTCTCCCGTGATCTGCACGTCGAGAGCCACGGTACCGCGCGTCACGCGGGCCACCGGCAGGTCCGCGTCGCCGGCGGCCGGCCAGCGGTCGGCCGCGGCCAGCGCCAACGCCGCGAGGGCGACGACGGAACCGGCCGCGACGACGGCGTAGCGGCGTGTCATCGTTCTGCAATCAGGGCGGCGGGGGGCTCGACGGTCGCCACGCGGTCTCCGGCCGCGAGCCCCGCCGACACCGCGACCTCGTCGCCCGCGCGCCGGGCTATCTCGATCCGCGCCGGCTCGAACCGCGACCCCGCCAGCCGGTACGCGACCGGCCGGCCGCCGGCGGTGAACACCGCCCGGGCCGGCATCTTCAGCACGTCGTCGAGCCGGTCCACCTCGAGGCGGGCGGTCGCGCTCATGCCCGATCGGAGCTCCGCGCCGCCGTCGTCGAGCCGCAGCCTGACGTCGAAGCTGCGCACCGCCGGCCAGCCCGCCGTGAAGTCGACCCGCGCCAGCACCGAGATGTCGTCCACCGTCGCGCGGAGCTCGCGGCCGGGCAGCGCGTCGACGCGCACCGCCGCGGTCTGGCCCGTGCGCAGGCGGCCGCGGTCCTCTTCGTCCACCTTCGCCGTCAGCCGGATCCCGGACAGGTCGGGCAGCTCGGCGATCTGCGCGCCCGGCCAGGCGCGGTCCCCCTCGCGGAACTCCTGCCGGCTGCCGAACGGGCCGCCGGCCCGGCCGTTGATCAGGAGGTGGACGGCCCCGGCGGCCGGTGCCCGGATGACGAGGGCCGCGAGCGACCGCCGGGCCCGCGCCAGATCGTCGGCCACCTTGTCGCGGGCGCGCTCGAGGCTCTGCACCTCCGCCTCCGTGGCGGCCCGGCCGGCGCGGGCCTTGCTCTCCTCCTCCTCGAGCCGCTGATCGGCGTCCGCGAGGGCCAGCCTCGCCCGCTCGAGGTCGAGCCGCGCGACGAGCCGCTCGGGGCTGGCGAGGTCGAGCCGCGCGCGTTCCACGTCGTACTGGGCCGTCAGCAGCGCGGTGCGCTGCGCTTCGTCCCGGATGCGGCCCTCCGCGCGCGCCCGCTCGATCTCGGCCTCCGCCTGCTCGAGCTCCGATTCCTTCTCCTGGACCTCCTGCCGCACCCGGGTATCGTCGAACCTCACGATCACGTCGCCGGCGTCGACGCCCGCGCCGCTCGGCACCAGTTGGACGATCTGGAGTTCTCCCGACTGCATCGGCGCGTGGAGGACGGTGGAGCGCGCCGGGCGGATCTCGCCCCGGAGCTCCAGGTGCTCCACCAGCGCCCCCCGCACCACCTCGGCGGTGGTCAGGTCGGCGGCCGCCTCCGGCGACAGCGCGAGGTAGCCGCCCACCGCCGCCGCGACCGCGCCGAGCCCCCACGGCACCGCGCCCGCCATCCGCCCGTCAGCGCGCCGCACGGTGCCCTCCGTTCGCCGCGGGCGGTGCGGCGGGCCGGCGCGCCCGCGCCGATGCCGGCGCCGGCGGAGCCGGCAGGATGTCGACCGACGCCGAGAGATCGGGCGTGAGCCGCTCGTGCGAGCCGGCGATGGAGACGATGGCGGCGAAGGTGCGGACGGTCGACGTCAACTGGCTCGGGACGGCCAGCGGGGCGATCTGCTCCACCCTGCCGTCGAAGGCCAGCTCCGGATAGGCGTCGAGCCCGACCCGGACCGGCTGCCCCGACGCGACGTGGGCGATGTCGGTCTGGTTGACCGAGGCGCGGACGCGCATCGACGACGGGTCGACGACGTCCAGGATGGGCACGCCCGACCGCAGCTCCTCGCCCTCCTGCACCTCCGTCATCTGGCCCCCGCCCCGGAAGATCGTCTCGAGCACGACGAGCCCGTCGAACGGCGCGGTCACGGTCATGAGGCGTGCGTTGCGCTCGGCATGCTCCGCCTCGCGCCGGGCGCGGTCGCGCTGGATCTCGAGGATGCGGAGCTCGGCCGCGGCGGCGGCGCGCTTGAGGGCGAACGTGCGTTCCAACTGTTCCAGCTTGGCCGTCGCCTGCTCGAGGGCGAGGTCGTTCATCTCCGCCTCGATGCGGGGCAGCAGCGGGTTCGTCCGCACGTCGAGGCGGCCGCGCTCCACGTCGTTCGCCGCCTCCACCAGCTCCGCCTCGTCGGTGGCGCGCGCGGCCTCCTGTTCCGCCGCCAGCCTGCGGATCTGCCCCTCCAGATCGAGCAGCGCGCTGCGCTGATCGCGCGCGGCGCGCTGCTGCTCCTGCGGATCGAACTCGACGAGGACGTCGCCGGCCTCGACGCGCGCGCCCCCGGCGACGAGCCGGGTGATCACGAGCGGCACGCTGGACGACTGGCCGGTCAGCCGGGGAACGTTGACCGAGAAGGCCCGGACCGCCTCGACGGTGCCGGCGAGGCGGACCGGCAGGTCCGCGCCCGGGCGGACGGCGGCCGGCGGCTCCGCCCGCGCCTCGGGCGTCGTGGCGACGGGGGCGCAGGCCGAGACGCACGCGGCCACGGCGAGCGCCCGCAGCGCCCCGGCCACCGAAGCCGCGGCGTCCCTCGCCGGCGTGGCGGCGATGCGGTCGCGGCCCGCAGTCCACGGCGCCCCGGCGACCGAAGCCGCCGCGTCCGACCGACGACCGGGGCCCCTGGCGTCGTGGCTCATCCGATGCCCTGTACGACGTCGGATCGTACGCGGCGGCCGGTCCGATTCCGCGGTGACCGCGGCCCGCACCGCCCTGATCCATCGAACCATCACGTGCACTCCCCGTGGGTTTGACTCCAAGTACGGACGGACGGCACCCCGCCGACTGCAAACCGTCCGCGCGCGGCAGGTGCGGACTTCCGCCCGCCTAGGCCGTCGACTTCCCGCAACTTGCGCATTGTCGAGAGACCAGGATCCTGACGTCATCGGCGTCGTCGGTAGGTGTCGCGCCGATGCGCCACGCGCACGACGAGCACGACAAGCACGTCATCCAGCACTTCGTACACGATGCGGAAGTCGCCGACGCGCAGCCGCCGTAAGCCTCGGAAATCCCCCTTCAGGGCGGTGCCCGCCCGAGGCCGCCCCGCGAGCCGGTCGATCGCGTCGGCGAGCCGGCGCCGGTCAGGCTCCGGAACCCGAGCCAGCTCCCGGGCTGCGCTCCGCTTGATCCGGATCGAATAGCGCATGCCTGACCTCGTCCCAGTCCAGCACCGGATCCGTCGGATCGCGCAGCCGTTCGAGAGCCACCGTCAGATCGTCGAAGTCCTCCAGATAGCGTTCCACCGCCTGCCTGACGATCTCGGCCCGACTGCGGTTGAGAGCCCTCGCCGCAGCGTCCAGAGCGTCAACCACCCCTTCCGGCAGGCGCGCCGTTATCTGACTCATGGCGATGCCCGAAGTCGATCGATGTCCATGACATCAAGATACGCCCGCCTGCTTCGGCGGGCAAGACAAAAGGCGCATGCATATCCTCGGCTGAGCCACACATTCAATGCTCGTCGTAGGCGCTCCCCGGGGCGCGGGGGTCGGCCTCGCGCAGCCGCCGCAGCAGGTCCTCGGCCAGCTCGTGCTCTTCCTCCTCCTCCCAGCGGCGGCGCTGCTCGGCGCGGCGGCGGCGGTGGGCGTAGATGGCGCAGAGGGCGAGGGCGGTGATGACCATCCACTGGTAGAAGGGCTGGCCCGCGAACGCGACCCAGCGGACCCAGACCGGGCGGTGCCAGAAGCGGGCGACGGCGGCGTCCAGGGGCTCGCCGGTGGCCTCCTCGAAGGCGCGGGGGAAGGGCCGGCCCCGGCCGAGGCGGGCGAGTATGCGGCCCGCGCTGGCCTCGCCGTGGCGCTCGAGCACGTCCTGGACGAGGGCGTCGGCGATTGTGTACGCGCGGCGGGTGGCGGCCGGACCGCCGGTGAACAGGCGCTCGAGGTCCGACAGCGGTATCTCGCCGTGGCGGATGCGGGTCCAGGCCACCCGCGACCGGTTCTCGAAGCCGACCTGCCGCTCCGCCGCGAGGGCCAGCCCCTCGTTGAACCACCGGGGGATGGGGCGTCCCCGGGCCGCGCGCGAGAACAGCACGTGGGCGACCTCGTGCTGCAGCAGCGCCTCGAGCGAGGCGGTCGGATAGAGGCGCGTGCGCCCGGGGAACAGCACGACGAGGCTGCGCCCGGGGTCGGCGAAGCCGGATATCCAGGACGGGGTGCGGCGGGCGAGCTCGGAGCCCTCGGCGACGAGGACGACGTCGATGGGCGGGCCGGGGTCGCTCAGGCCCGCGAGGCGCACGGCGTCGGCGAGCCCGCTCAGGGGGAACCGGGCGACCCGTTCGGCGACGGTCCGGAGCGCGGGGGGCGCGTCGATCCGGAGCACCGGCGTGCGCGTCTGGGCGGCGGGCCGGACGGCGCCCGCGGCGAGCGCCATCAGGGCGAGGACGACGGCGGCGGAACAAGAGGCTCGGGGACGCACCGCGTCTATTGTGCACCGGCGCGGCGCCGACCGTTGCGGACCGGGTTCAGCGACGGCTCACGACGGCGTCGAACGGCTTGCGGGTGATGGCGGGGACGGTCGCGCCGGGGGCGGGATGGCCCACGACGAGGATGAGGAACGGCCGCTCGTGCGGCGGGCGGTCGAGGATGGCGTTGAGGAAGCGCATCGGGCTCGGGGTGTGGGTGAGCGAGGCCAGGCCGGCCTGGTGCAGGGCGCTGATGAGCATGCCGGTGGCGATGCCCACCGACTCGTGCACGTAGTAGTGCTTCCGCTTGGCCCCCGCCGCGTCGACGCCGTGGAGCTCGGCGAAGATGACGATGAGGCACGGCGCCTCTTCGAGGAACGGCTTGTGCTCGTCGGTGCCGAGGGGGGCGAGGGCCTCGAGCCAATCGTCGGGGGCCCGCCCGTGGTAGAACGCGCGTTCCTCCGCCTCGGCCTCGGTTCGGATCCGGCGCTTTGTCGCGGCATCGGTCACCACCACGAAGTGCCACGGCTGGCGGTTGGCCCCGCTCGGGGCGGACGCCGCCGCCTGCAGGCAGGCGTCGATGACCGCCGTCGGCACCGGCCGGGCCGAGAAGTCCCGCACCGTGCGGCGGGTGGCGAGCTCGTCGCGGAGCCGGACCGCCCGCGCGAGCATCTCCCCGTCGTCGACGGCCGGCCGGGGCGGCAGGGGCACGCGGCCGGGCGGGACCGAATCAGACGTGCGGCTCATCGGCTTCGGGAGTCGGTCCCCGCGTGGGCGCTAACTTGTTTCGTGAGGGCCGGACCCCCGCCCGACCTGCGTCCGTGAAGGCTGTCTGGGGTTCCCGGCCGCGAGCCGGGCGACGGTGGCCCCCAGATGGGACTCCGGCGCATCCCACAGCTCGACGACGAGGGGATGCCGTTCGAGGACGGTATGCACGGCGCGGCGCTGTACGCCGATGCCGCGGCCGTGGATGAAGCGCACCTCGGTCAGCCCGTGCCGGTGCGCCTCGTTGACGTACTCCTCGACCACGGAGGGCACGTCGCGCGGGGCGAACGTGTGCAGGTCCAGAGCGTCGTCGATGGCCACGCGATGGGGCTGGGATGCGTCCATGGCCGACACCGATCTACGGATACGCCGACTCCGGCGCCGGCGGCTCGTACCGGGCGGTGACGGTGGTGGTGATGCCGCCGCGCACCGAGAAGTCGCCGACGACGACCATGCGCCGCGGCGCGCAGGCGGCCACGAGGTCGTCGAGAATCTGGTTGGTCAGGCGCTCGTAGAAGACCCCGCGGTCGCGGAACCCGACCAGGTAGTACTTCAGCGCCTTGAGTTCGATGCACCGGGCGTCGGGCACGTAGGTGATGCGGATCTCGCCGAAATCGGGCAGCCCCGTCTTCGGGCACAGGGACGTGAACTCGGGACAGCGGATGACGATCTCGTAGTCGCGCGACGGCTCGGGGTTGGGGAACGTCTCGATCGTCTCCGCCATCACCGGGAGATTCTACCAGTCCGCGGCGGCGCGCCGACCCCACCCGCCGCGACGATCGCCCTTCGACCACGGTTCACGATCGGCGGCGTGCGAAAACGACGCACGGCGGCCCGGATTCCCCTATAATCGGAGTTCGGCCACCGGCGCGCCGGAAGGCTCACGGCAGACCACGCGCCCCCACTGGCCGCCCGCGGTCGACCTCCCGCGCTGAACCGGGAGCCCGCCGGGTCGGAGCCGACAGGCTGACCACCCGTAACGAGGGTGTCCGCCCGCGGGCGGACGCCCTCTACAACCAGACGTCCGGCGCGGTCCTGGCGGGACGCTGCGCCGGTCGAAGCATGCGGCGGCGGCCGTGGGGCGGCGCCGCCGGGGGAGAACGCCGATGCCAGAGGCTCGAAGAATGGGCAAGACCGAGCTGTTCTCGCACTTCAGCGACCGGTTCGGGATGAAGCGCACCGAGGTGCGCGACCTCTTCGAGGAATTGCAGCAGCTTTCGGAGGCCGAGCTCAAGCGCTCGGGCGAGTTCACCCTGCCGGGCATGGTCAAGCTGGTGCGGCAGGAGCGGCCGGCGCGGGTCGGCCGGAACCCGTCGACCGGCGAGCAGATTCAGATTCCCGCCAAGACCGTCGTCAAGGCGCGCATCGCCGCCCGGCTCAAGGACGCGGTGCTCGAGGACTAGCCCGGAGAGCGTCGCCCGGCGGCTCCGCTTGCCGCCCCAACCGATCCTGCCGGAAGTCCGCGCCGGGGAACGGCGCAGACGCCCGGCCCGCCGTCCGGCCGGCCGCCGGAACGTTCTGGAACGCGCCGAATGCCTACCGACGTGCTGATGCCCCAGATGGGCGAGTCGATCGCCGAGGGGACGATTGTCCGCTGGATCAAGAGGGTCGGCGACCCGGTCGACCGCGACGAGCCGCTGTTCGAGATCTCGACGGACAAGGTCGACGCCGAGGTGCCGGCGCCCGTCGGCGGGGTGCTGGTGCGGATACGGGCCGAGGCTGGCGAGACGGTGCCCGTCAACTCGGTCGTCGCGGTGATCGGCGCCTCCGCGGAGGCGGGCGCAGAGACCGGCGGCGGAGCGGACCGCCAGACCGGCGCCGGCCGCGGAGCAGACCGCCAGACCGGCGCCGGCGGCGGAGCAGACCGCCAGACCGGCGCCGGCCGCGGAGCAGACCGCCAGACCGGTGCCGGCGGCGAGGCCGCGGCGCCCCCCGCGGGGCCGGCCGCGCCCGGCGAGGCGCCCGCGGCCGCCGTGGGCGTGGCGGCACCGTCCCCGCCGGGGACCCCGGCTCCGGCGCCGGCCCCCGACGCGCCCGCCGCAGGGGCGCCCCGCGCCAGACTGTCACCGGTCGTGCGGCGGCTCGCGACCGAGCACGGCGTGGATTTGTCGGCGGTGGCGGGCACCGGGGACGGGGGCCGCATCACCAAGGCCGACGTGCTCGCCCACGTCGCCGCCCGCGGGCAGGGCGCGGCCGCGGTCGCCGGCGACGCCCGCCGCCCGGCCACCGCCCGCGGGCAGGAAGGCGGCGCGGTCGCCGGCGACGCCCGCCGCCCGGTCGCCGCCCGCGGGCAGGAAGGCGGCACGGTCGCCGACGCCGCCCGCCCGGCGGCCCCCGCCGCGACCGGCGCGCGCGTCGAGCCCATGAGCGTGATGCGCCGGCGCATCGCCGAGCACATGGTGGAGAGCCGGCGGACGTCGGCCCACGTCCACACCCTGTTCGAGGTCGACTTCTCCGCCGTCGCGGCGGCGCGGGCGGCGTTCCCCGGCGGCGCCGCCCCGGGCTACCTCGCGTACATCGCCAAGGCGGCGGCGGAAGCCCTGGTCGCCATGCCGGTCGTCAACGCGTCGGTCGACGGCACGAACGTGGTGTACCACGAACAGATCAACCTGGGAATCGCCGTCGCCCTCGAGGGCGGCCTCATCGTGCCCGTCGTCAAGCACGCGGACCGGCTTGACGCGGGCGCCATCGACAAGACCGTCAAGGACCTCGCGGCGCGGGCGCGAACCAAGCAGCTCGCGCCCGCGGACGTGGAGGGCGGCACGTTCACGATCACCAATCCCGGCGGCTTCGGGTCGCTCCTGGGGATGCCGATCATCAACCAGCCCCAGGTCGCGATTCTCGGGGTGGGGGCGGTCGAGCCGCGGCCCGCCGTCATCGACGGCGCCGTCGTCGCGCGGCTCCGCGCGTTCCTGACTCTGGGCTTCGACCACCGGCTCATCGACGGCGCGGTCGCCGACCGGTTCCTGGCGCGGATCAAGGCGGCGCTGGAGGACCCGCAGTGGATCGAGGCGGCCGGCCGGCCGTAAGCGCGGCGTTGCCGACCCTTGAGGTCCGCCGATGGGGAACCGTCCCCTACCGGCGCGCCCTGGAACGGCAACGGAACCTCGTGCGGTCCCGCCAAGCCGGCGAGATCCCCGACCAGCTCGTGCTGCTCGAGCACCCCCCCGTCATCACCGTGGGCGTCAGCGGACGCGGGCACCCCGGCCACGTGCTCGCCCCCGCCGACCGGCTCCGCGACCGCGGCATCGAGGTGATCGACGTCCCCCGCGGGGGCGACGTCACCTACCACGGCCCCGGCCAACTCGTGGGCTACCCCATCCTGAGCCTGAAGCCCGACCGGTGCGACGTGCACCGCTACGTCCGCGACCTCGAGGAGGTGCTCATCCGAACCGCCGCCCGCTTCGGCGTCGAGGCGGGCCGCACGGACGGGCTGACCGGGGTCTGGGTCGGCCGCGAGAAGCTGGCCGCCATCGGCGTGCGCCTCTCCCGCTGGGTGACGAGCCACGGCTTCGCCCTCAACGTCGCCACCGACCTCGACCACTTCCGGCTCATTGTGCCCTGCGGCCTCGCGGGCTACGGCGTCACGTCGCTCGCCCGCCTCCTGGGGACCGCACCGCCGTGGACCGAGGTCGAAGCGGCCGTGGCCGCCGAGTTCGCACGGACGTTCGACCGCCGTCCCGCGGAATGACGCGTCGGCCGCCTCACGACGACGGCGCGTGTCGCGCCGGGGCTTTCCCGGGGCGGCGGGAAACCAACCCTCCAGGAGTCCGCGCCGTTCCGCCACGCAGACTCCCGCCAGGCGGGGAAGGCGACGCGAGCCGGCTCACGGCGCCGCCTCCAGCGCGTTGTCGAGCTGCACCCGCTCGGACGGGCTCAAGGTCGGTGCCACCGACTCGCCCACCCCGCCCGCGTTCAGCGTCACGGGAACGGCGGACGCCGACACCGGCCGGCGGGACCCGTCGGCCACGAAGCAGGTGAACACGCGGCGCGAGCCTCCCGACGCGAGCGCCTCGACCACCCGGGCCGCGGCCGAGGCCAGGGCGTAGGGCCCGGGCGGCCACAGACGCCGGAGGCGTCGGCGTACGCGGGCCAAGGCGGGCGGCGACAGCCGGTCGGCCAGCGGCGCTCCGCCGGCCGATGCGCGGCTCCAGGCCACGACGGGGTGCGCCGGCGGCCTCCCCAGCACCTGGACGGCCACGTGCGCGGGCGAGACGTCCGCTTCGAGACCGATCAGGGCTTGAAGGCCCGCGGCGAACGCCTCGGGCGCGGAACCCACCATACGGGTGCGCGCGATGCCCAGCTCGCGCACTGCCCAGGCGACCAGATCTCCGCCGTCGGCACCCGCGCATACGATGGGCGCGTCCCCGGTCAGGCCGGCGATGCGTTCGACCCGCGCCGGTCCCGAATCGTCCCGCCCGTCCGCGGCCGGCGGCCCGGCGGGATCGGCCACGACCACGACCCGGGACCCGACGACCGCATCGACGGCCCCCGCGGTGAGCCTCGTTCCGAACCGCTCGATCGGTCCGGACTCGCCGATGTCCAGCGCCTTCCCGGCCGCCACGCCCCGCGCCGAGTCGATCAGGCACACGGAACCGACGCGGTCCCGCGCGGCCAGCTTGTGCGCCAGCGCGCCGCCGAGCTCGCCGGCCCCGACAATCGCGACCCTGGCCATGCCCCGCGTATTGTAGTGGCCTCCCGGTCGGCGGTACCGCCACGGGCGGCCGGACCGCGGCCTGCTAGAATCGCACGCCATGACCGACGCGAACTCGGGGTTCCTGGCCGGCCGCGCCGCCCTCGTGACCGGCGGCTCGCGGGGCATCGGGCTGGCGGCGGCGGCGGCGCTGCGGGCGGAGGGCGCCGACGTGCTGGTGTGCGGGCGTTCCCGGCCGGCGCTCGACCGGGCGGGCGCGCGCCTCGCGGAGGGGCCGGGGCCGGGACGGGTGGAGACCCTCGTCGCCGACGTCCGCCGCCACGACGAGGCGGAGCGGCTGGTGGCGGCGGCGGTCGAGCGGTTCGGGGGGTTGGACATCCTGATCAACAACGCGGGCGTCGGGCACTTCGCGCCGATCGGCGAGCTCGACGTCGACGCCTGGCTGGAGACGATCGAGACGAACCTGTCCGGCGTGTTCTACTGCTGCCGCGCCGCCGTCCCGGTGATGAAGCGCGGCGGCGGGGGTTGGATCGTCAACGTCAGCAGCCTCGCCGGCAAGCACCCGTTCGCCGGCGGGGTGGCGTACTGCACGTCCAAGGCGGGCCTGAACGCGTTGACCGAGTCGCTGATGCAGGACGTGCGACGCGACGGCATCCGGGTGAGCTGCGTGCTGCCGGGCTCGGTGAACACCGAGTTCGGCGGCGGCCGGCCGTCGCCGGACATGGATTGGAAGCTCGCGGCGTCGGACGTGGCGCGGGCCGTCGTCGACCTGCTGCGCCACCCCGCCCGCAGCCTCCCCAGCCGGGTCGAACTGCGTCCGTCGGCCCCGCGGAAGTGACCCGCCCGGCCGCCCGGTCGCCGGCAGACTGGCATCCCGGGCCCCTGCCGGATCCGGGCCGCCGCCCCGCGGCTACTCCGCCGCGGCGGGGTCCGCCGAGTCGCCGTCCGGCGGGTCGCCGGTCGACACGACGAGCTCGATGCGGCCCACCCGCAGGCGATCGCCTTCCTTCAGCACCGCCCGCTCGATCCGGCGCTCGTTGACGAAGGTGCCGTTCGAGCGGCTCAGGTTCTCGACCGCCAGCTCGCCGTCGGCGACGGACAACGAGCAGTGGAAGCGCGAGACCAGCACCGCGTCGAGCACGAAGTCGGCGTTCGTGGAGCGGCCCAGCGTCCGCGTCCGCTCCGGGGTGACGCGGAAGCGGTAGGGGCCGCCCCCGGCGGCGCTGTCGGCCTGCAGGACCCAACCGGCGCGGCGCGGCTCGTGCGGTCTCAGCGGTCGCTGCGTCTCTGGTTCAGCCATCTGGTCAGCGTGTCGACGACGGAGGGGCTGATCGACGGCACCGTCAGCACGGTGTCCGCCGCGGATGCGTCCGGCCCGGCCGCGAGCAGCCGGTGGTCCAGACCTTCGAGAATCGCCTGCTGGGGCGGCGGGGCACCCCGGCGGCGCCGGCGGGCATGCTCGGCGAGCCGCTGCGCGTGATGCACACCGACGTGCGTGTCCCGCGAACCGTGCAGAATCAGCAGGGGTTGCCGCGTCCTCCGCAACGCGTCGGCGACATCGAAGTCGAGGAAGCTGCGGAACCAGTAGGTGTCCGCCTGCCGGCGCATCGCGTCGGGGACGCCGTCCCAGGCCCCCTCGTCACGGACCGCTTCGATGATGCGCCGCTGCAGGCCGATTCTCTCGTTCCGCTCCCGGTCCGGGGCGTTCATCCGGTCGAGCATGGCGCGCTGCTGCTCCAGGACGAGCTCGGCCCCGCCCGTGCCCGGCGCGCCGATCAGCACCAGGTTGTCGGCCCGCCGCTCCCGGGCGGCCGCGACAATCGCCGGCCAGCCGCCCTCCGCGTGCCCGACCACGGTGATGCGGTCCCGGTCCACGTCGTCCCGGTCGTCGAGGTAGCGCACCATCCGGCGGGCGTCCTCGCCGTACTCCTCGACCCCGGCCGACTCCGGGCGCCCGCCGCTGCGCCCGGTGCCGCGCCGGTCGTAGCGCGCCACCAGGAACCCCGCGTCGGCCAAGTCCACGGCCAACTGCCCGAGCACCGGCACCCCCGAGAAGGTGCCGTCGCGGTCGGGGGCGCCCGGCCCCGAGACGAGCAGGACGGCCGGCCAGCCGTCCCGGGGCCGCGGGAGATCGACGGGCGCGGTGATGGTCGCGGCGAGCCCGAAGCCCTCCGACCGGACGCTGACCGCCTCGTCGCCGGCATGGGCGACGGTGCGGACCCGGGTGCCGACGCCGGTGATGTCGTCGCGCACGAGGTCGAGGGCCGCCTGCGGGATGTACACCCGCAGCAGCCGGCGGCGGGGGTCGGTCCACACCTCCACCTCCACCACCCCGTCATCGTGCAGGAACGAGATGCCGTGGACGCGGGCCTCGATCACCGCCCCCGCCCGCGTCTCGATATGCTGCCGCCCGACGCGGTCGACGCGGGCCCGGGTGAGGGTGCGCGGCGCCACGTAGACGGGGATCTCGGCGCCGGGGACCGAGCCACCCAGCCGCCACGCCAGCGCCTCGTAACCCCCGAAGAAGAAGTCGAAGAGAACGACGGCGTCGGGGGGCGGCGCGAGATCGAACGTCGAGCGCTGCCCGTTCTCGTCCAGCTCGGCGGCGGCCGTGCCCGCCGCGAAGGTGGTGACGAGCGAGAACGGGAGGCTCCCCCGAACGCCGGCGACCCGCAGGGCCTCGGGACGCAGCCAGAAGTCGTACTCCACCCGGAAGGCCTGGTTCCGGATGTCGAGCGGTTGCGACAGGTCGCCGCGGGACTCGATGATCCAGCCGGTCTCGGTGCTGCGCCGCACGTCGGTGCGCTGGAAGCCGACCGGGCTCGAGCGCAGGAACACGCGGAAGGTCGCCGGCCCCGGGGCCAGCTCGAGGGCGACCTGCGCCGGCGCCGGCGCCGGCGAGAAGCCCAGGACGGCCAGGAACGCGAAGCGGAAAACCCAGCCACGCCCGGCGCGGGAGTTCGCCCGGGCCGCCGGACCCGCGGGGGCGGCGGCCTCGTCACGCCCCGCCGGGCGGGCGCCCCGGCGGTCGTCCGGCGCCCCCCGGTTGCTAGAATACCGGCCCATGCGCATCACCATGAGCATACCACCCAACCCGGTATCCCGATGACCGCCCTCGAACCCTATCACGCCGCCCGGCGCGGAGCCGCGTTCATCGACCTCTCGGGCCGCGGCCGGATCGTGCTGACCGGAACCGACCGCGCGTCGTACCTGCAGGGGCTGCTGACCAACGACGTCGCGGCGCTGCCGCCGGGCGAGGGGTGCTACTCGGCCTATCTGACGCCGCAGGGCCGGATGATCGCGGACCTGGCGGTCGTCAACCTTGGGGACGAGCTGCTGCTCGACGTCGACGCCGGCGTGACGGCGATGCTGAGCGAGCGTCTCCGCGAGTTCGTGTTCACCGAGGACGTGGCGGTCGAGGACAGGACCGCGGCCTGGACCGCCATCGCCGTGCACGGCCCCGAGGCGGCGCGCATCGTCGCCGATCTCGTCCGGCCGGCCGGAGACGGCTCGCCGCTCGGGGCCGACGCGCTGGGCCGGCTGCCCGAGTACCGCCAGCGGCCCGGCCGTTTCGCGGGCGCGCCGGTGGCCGTCGTCCGCAGCGACGAGATCGGAGAAATCGGCTTCGTGCTGTACGCCGATGCCGCCGTCGCCCGGCCCCTGACCGAGGCCCTGGCCGCGGCCGGCGCGGCGCAGCTCGACGCGGCGACCTTCGCCCTGCTGCGGCTCGAGGCGGGCCGACCCGCGTTCCCCGCCGACATGGACGAGAGCACCATTCCGCTCGAGGCGGGCATCGAGTCGCGCGCCGTCAGCGAGACCAAGGGGTGCTACGTCGGCCAGGAGGTCATCGTCCGCATCCTCCACCGCGGGCAGGGGCGGGTCGCCCGGCGCCTCGTCGGCCTGCGGCTCGGCCCCGGCGATCCCCCGCCTGACGCGGGCGCGGCCCTGCACGCGGCGGACCGGCCGGACGCGGAGCCGGTCGGCGCGGTGACCACCGCGCGATGGTCGCCCGACCTCGGCCACCCCATCGCCCTCGGCTACGTCAAGCGCGAACTGGCCGTGCCGGGCACCGAGCTCGCGGCGGCGCACGGCGACCACCGGCTCGCCACCGTCGTCACCGCGCGGCCCTTCCTCCCGCTGCCGACCGCCGTTCCATGTCCCCCTTGACGGCGTCGAAGACCGCGCGCGCCAGCTCCTGGGACACGCGTTCGCGCACGCTCCCGCAACCGACGAGGACCTCGCCGTCGTCGGTCCCGATCAGGACGTCCCAGCGGTCGTGGGCGATCCCCTCGGGACGATCGAGGGCGGCCGGGTCGATGTCTCCGGCGTCGTCCGGCTCGTGTCCGGACGCGGCGTGGGTGGCGAGGGGCGCGCCGTTGATGAGGACCCTGACCAGCCGGACGCCGCGTTTCGGGATGGGCCGGTCGTTCCAGTAGAACCGGCCGTCGTCCTCCACGAACAGGGCCAGCCCCTCGGGCGTCGGAATCTCCGCCAGCACCCGCCGCCCCGCGGCCCTGAGCGCACGGCGCTCGCGCTCGCGGGCGCGGTGGTGGTAGCGCAGGGTCGATATCAACCCCAGCGCGAACAGGAAGAGGCCGAGGGCGACGGTGCCGGCGACGAGGTCACGCATAAGGGAACATGCTACCGCGCCGCGTCCCGCCCGGCCGGCAGGCCGCGCGCGAGCGCGCCGAACAGCAGGCCCAAGGCGGGGTTCCACCCCGCCGCGAGGCTCCCCGCCGCCGTGACGGCGCGGACGCTGCGCCGCGAGATCTTCACCTCGCGCCCGCTCCGGAAGCCCGGCGTCGCGTGGATGCGCCGCAGGGTCAGGAGGGCCATGCCGAGGGCCCAGACACAGTGGCGGCGGATGCCCGTCTCCCGCGCCGGGAGAAGCTGGACGAACCGCAGCGCGTTCACGAGATGCCCCCGGGCGATCCCCACCAGCTCGGCCAGCCCCCGGCCGAACGCGGGGTCGTCGTGCCCCGCCGGCAAAGCCCGCAGGTCGAAGCCCCCCCGCAGGAAGACGTCGCGCGGCAGCCAGCACGCCCCGCGGCGCAGGTCCTCCCACACGTCCTTGAGGATGTTCGTCATCTGCAGGCCCTGGCCGAACGAGACCGCGAGGGACATCAGCTCCTCGCGCCGTCCCCCGATCTCCTCGGAGTACTCGCAGAAGAGCTCGGTCAGCATCTCGCCCACCACGCCCGCGACGACGTAGCAGTACCGGTCGAGCTCCCGCAGGTCGCGCAGCCCCCCCGAGGTGTCGAGCTCCTGGAACGCCGACATGCCTTCCGCCATGATGCGGACGCACCGGGCGAGGGCCCGCCGCTGGCGGTCGCGGAAGCGCCGGGTGATGCGGATGACGGTCGGGGTATTGGCGATCAGGTCCCGCTCGCCGGCGGTGGTGGACGACGACAACAGGGCGCCGAGCTCGCGCCCGAAGTCCTCCGCGCTGCCCCGGCCCTCGACGACGTCGACGAAACGACTGGCGAACCGGCGCTTCTGGGGCGGGGTGAGCGCCGGCTCGTCCTCGATGCTGTCCGTGATCCGGCACAGCAGGTACGCGTTGCCGACAACGTCGCGCAGCGGCCCGGGGAGCTGGGGAATCGTCAGGGCGAACGTGCGCGACACCCCGCGGAGGGCCTCCGCCTGGTAGGCGAGGTCGGGGTGAGGCTCTCTCTCCACAGGCAGCTCGGTCCAACGCCGGCCCACCCGCCACCGGCCGGGCCGTCCGCCGCGGCGAAACGCAACCGTGCGGTCAGCGCCCGCGCCCGACAGCTCCGCGTCCGCCGGACGCCGCCGGGGTTGGACGGCTGCCGCGCAGGCCGTCGGGGATCACGTCGGTAGGATACCTCCAGTCCATCCGGTAAGATCGATGAATCGGCGGTTGCCGCGTGTCTCCGACGGGCCGGCGGCCGCCGCCCGGCGCCGACGCTCCCCCATCATGACGCCGGCCGCCGCCGCCGCGGATTCGCCATGCCCTCGGTCATCGTCCACTACCAGGAGATCGCCCTCAAGGGACGCAACCGCCCATGGTTCGTCGAACGGCTCGTCACGAACATCCGCGCCGCGGCGGCGGGCGTCGACGGGGTCAAGGTGCGCGCCCTGATGGGGCGCATCGAGCTGCGGCACGACGCCAACGCCGACTGGCCCGAGCTGCGCGAGCGGCTCTCCCGCGTGCCCGGCGTCGCCAACTTCCTGCGGGCGGCGCCCGCCGCGTGCGACTTCGACGCCATCGCCGAGACCGCGCTCGCGGAGCTCGAAGGCGTCGAGGCCGACAGCTTCCGGGTGACGGCCCGGCGCGCCGACAAGCGGTTCCCCATGACCTCCCCCCAGATTGAGCGGAACTTGGGGGGAAGGATCAAGGCGGCCAAGGGGTGGCGGGTCGACCTCGAACGGCCCGCCCTGACGGTGCGGGTGGAGGTGCTCGGCGACCGCGCCTTCTGCTGCCTGCGGAAGGAGCCGGGCCCCGGGGGCCTGCCCAGCGGGGCCAGCGGCCGGGTCGCGTGCCTGCTGTCGGGGGGCATCGACTCGCCGGTGGCCGCGTGGCGGATGATCAAGCGCGGCTGCCGCGTCCGCTTCGTCCACTTCCACAGCTACCCCATCCTGTCGCGCACGTCGCAGGACAAGGTGGCGGAGATCGCGGCCCTGCTGACCCGGTACCAGCTCCAGTCGCGCCTGTACGTGGTGGCGTTCGGCGAGATCCAGCGCCGGGTGGTGCTGGCGGTGCCCCCGCCGCTCAGGGTCGTCGTCTACCGCCGCCTCATGCTGCGCATCGCCGAGCGCATCGCGCGGGCGAGCGGCTCGGCCGCCCTCGTCACCGGCGAGGCGGTCGGCCAGGTCGCGTCGCAGACGCTGGACAACATGGCGGTCATCGACGCGGCGGCGTCGCTGCCCGTGCTCCGCCCGCTGGTGGGCATGGACAAGGACGAGATCGTCGACGAGGCGCGGCGGCTCGGCACCTACGACGTGTCGATCATCCCCGACGAGGACTGCTGCACCCTGTTCACCCCGAAGCACCCGGCGACCCGCGCCACCGTCCGCCAGCTCGACGAGGCGGAGGCGGCGCTGCCCGTCGACACGCTGGTGGCGGACGCGGCCGCCGCCGCGGAGCGCCGCGACCTGCGGTTCCCCCCGGCCGCCGACGGCCCCGGCCCGCCCGCCTGACACGCGCACGCGGTCAACCGCTACGTTCATCCGCGCCTCGAGGCGGTCTACCCCCGGCCCCCCTGCCCCCGGACCCCGCGGCGGTCGGCGCTTCCGGGCCGGGCACGGCTGGCACCGTCCCGGCGGGGTCGTCTGACGCACGGCGCGCCGTCAACTGCCCGACCCGCGGGCGCGGCGGACGCGGGCGAGGAGGTCCGACGCCGTCGCGCACTCGATGATCCACTCGCCGACACGCCCGAGGCGCTCCGGGTCGGTGACGCCGGCCAGCGCCGCAGCCAGCCCCTCGGCGGCGGCCCCGCCGAACTTCCGGGCCGCCTGACGGCAGAGCAGCGCCCGCTCCTCGTCCCGCCCCTGGGCGATGCCCTCGTCGCGGCCCCGGGCGCGCCCCCGCTCGAGCCAGTCACGCGTCCATTCCCGCACGGTCTCTTCCAGCATCGTCCGCGTCTCCTTCAACTGCGCCAGCGCATCTCCTTTGCCCGGCGGTAACGGGCCCGCCTCACGCACCCCCCAGCGGAGCCACGCCATGAACGCCCGCTCCAGGTGCTCGTCACCCGCCGCCGCCAGCAGGTCGATCAGCGCCCCCAGCGCGGCGTTCAGACCCGGCGTGCCGCGCGCCTTCTCCAAACCCGCGAGCGCCGACACCAAGTTGTCCGCAGGCAGGTCCGGGTCGGGCACCCGCCCCACGTCCAGAACATAGTATCGCTGCGACGGCTGGTACTGCGCCAGCGCTTCGTCCTCCGCCGCAACCAGGGCCGCCGCCTCGACCGGCGCCGTCCACCGCCGCCGGCCGTTGTAGAGGACCACCGGCAGCACCGGCGGCAGCGCACCGCGCTCGCTCAGCACGCCGTCGGCGATCAAGCGCCGCTGGAGCATCACCGAGTAGTCGAGCATGCGCGCGGCCATCGTCGGGTCGACGGTGGCCTGGAACTCGAGGAGCAGCACGAGGTAGAGCCAGCCGCGGCCGCGGAAGCGGACGCGCCAGAGCAGGTCGCCGTGGCGCTGCCGCAGGTCCTCGCCGACGAAGGCAGCGGGCAGGGGGGTCAGGGTGTCGAAGTCGAGGGCACCGCTCCAGCTTCGGGCGGCGAAGCCGTGGAGCAGGTCGCGGACCATGCGCGGGCGCGAAAAGAGCAGCTTGTAGGCGGGGTCGTGCACGGGCGCTCCCGACGGCATCCCGCGTCGCGGGGTCCGTGGCGTGCGGGGCGCGCGGCATCCCCGCCGGATTGCGGGGGGGGCCGGCGGCCCGCTGACGGGGCGTCCAGGAGCAAGAACGGGGCCAACGCGGGGAACGGCCCGCGCGCACGGGGGGAACGGACCTCGACGGAGGGCTGACGGCGCAGGAACTGCAACCCCGGGACCGCGCGAAGGTGGCACGGACCTCAACACCCACCCGCACCCCGTCGTGCTGGGCGGGTACTTCACCCCGCCGGGTTGGCTGTTCCGTCAAGTAGCGGAGGACCTCGGAGACTTGGCAATTCAAGAAGGTGGAACCAAAGAGGGTGCCACTGGGTCGGTGACGTCGGCCAGCGCCGCCGCCAGCCCCTCGGCTGCGGGGCCGGCCGTGCGCGTCAGCGGCAGTGCCGGTGCAGGACGCCCGCGTAGTAGTCGCGCAGCGCCTCGCGGGTGCTGAGGAAGGCCAGATCGTCCCAGGGGATCTCCGTCTCGCCGAAGGTGCGGATCTCCAGGCTCTCCTCGTCGTGCGCCAGCGTTCCGCCGACGGCGGTGGCCGCGTACACGATGATGACGGGCGGCCGTTCGGGATAGGAGTAGATGCTGACGAGGCCCTCCAGCCGGACTTCCAGCCCCGACTCCTCCCGCGCCTCGCGGAGCGCCGCGGCGGCGACCACCTCGCCGCGGTCGACGTAGCCCCCGGGGAAGACCCACCGCCCGTACCCCGGCTCGATGGCCCGCCGCACGAGGACGATCCGCCTGTCCTCGACCGCGATGATCGTGCCCGTCGCGACCTTCGGGTCCAGGTAGAGGACGCCGCCGCACCCCGAGCACACCAGCCGCTCCGGGTCGCCCGGCCTGAGCCGCTTCGGGGCGAGCCGGTCTCCGCACGCGTGGCAGAAGCGGTAGACGGCGGCAATGGGGTCGAAGTGCATGGCGCTCCTGACGCTCGGGCCGGGTGTCTAGGCCGTTCGAGCCATCCCGGCTCCGGCGGTGGCGCGGCCGGGCCGGAACCGCCGCCGGCTCCGATGGACGTCCAGGCGTACCTGTCACTCAGTCGGCGCATCCCGGGCGCCTGCCGCCAGTCTACCCCGGCCGGCTGCGCGCGGCACCGGGCCGAGGGCCGCTGACGTATAATCGCCGACAATGGCCATCCTGAAGGTCGCGCGCATGGGCCACCCCGTGCTCCGGAAGCGGGCGCAGCCCCTTGACCCGCGCGAGATCGCCACCCCGAGAATCCAGCGGCTGATCGACGACATGTTCGAGACCATGAACGACAGCCGCGGCATCGGCCTCGCCGGCCCCCAGGTGCACGAGAGCCTCCGCCTCTTTGTCGCCGGCGTGGATGACCCCGACGGCGGCATGCCCCCGGTGGTCGTCATCAACCCCGAGGTTACCCCCATCGGCTCGGCGGTGGAAGAGGACTGGGAGGGCTGCCTCAGCATCCCCGACATCCGCGGCCGGGTCCCGCGGGCGGCCAAGATCCGGCTCCGCGCCCTCGACCGCCACGGGCGGCGGCTCGCCCTGACCGCCGACGGCTACCCCGCCCGCGTCATCCAGCACGAGACGGACCACCTCGACGGCGTGCTCTTCTTCGACCGCATGACCTCGTTCGAGAGCATCACCTTCATCGAGGAGTACGGCCGGTACTGGGCGGGGAAGTCCGACGAGTGAGGACGGGTGCTCCGGCCGCCGTCAAGGGCCCCGCAACATCCGAGCGGGAGATCCGCCCGCCGCACCGCACCGGTCTGTCACCGCCCTGTCACCGCCCGTCATGATCAGAGACATTGATCGAGAAGTCCCCGAAGAGCGACGTTCCGGTCCTTCACCATTCTGTCCGCAATCTCATATCCGAGTTCGCGGTAGGCCTCGAACTGATCTTCGTCAAAGAACTGGTCACCCGTGCTCTGATCGGGGAACGCTCGATTCGCGGCCTTGTAGCCCTTGGTCAATAGACTGAGGCCCTCGATCATCGTCGTCTTGAGCAGAATCAGTGTCGCCCTCGTGCCATCGTCGTAGGTAATCGTACCCTTGATGTGTCCCCGCGACGCGAACTTCACGCCGACGGGATATGCGTCGACGTTCGGATCGCGACGGAGTACGGCCCCTTGGTCGGGCTCGCGAGGAATCAACTGTTCCAGGCGGTTCTCGCAGTCGAAATCGATGCGAGCCCCGAAGTCTGCGGCAATCCGCCGTTCCAGCACCTGCAGGTCCACGAACTCGAAGTCCGGATCCGCGGCCCCGTCGCAGCAGATGATCACCTTTGCCTTGCGACGGACGAGCTCGTAGACGCCGAGGTTCTCGAAATGCCCGCCATCGCTGAGCTGGAGCATGTCCCGATGCTCCGCCTAACCGCGCGGGTGCAGTTCGTACCAAGCCGCGCGGAAGTGACATGCGACCGGTTGCCGTCGCCGACAGGCGCACGGGCGCGGGACCCAGTAGCCCAGACGAACGTTCAGCAGGGCCATCAGCAGCGACAGCATGGGCTTCCGCGTCGGGCCCACTAGTGTCCCAAGAAACTCGGGACAGCCACCCGTAAACCATAGAACGTAAAGGAGATACAGAGATTTGGAACTGTCATCGACTTGAACTCGCTCCCGCTCTGAGACGATGCTCGTGCTTATTTCCGAGGAGATGGGGCATGTACTCAGGCAAGCTGGTCTTCGCGCAGGTGATGGATCACCTGCCGATGCACACCTTCCGTCGCGCCGTGAGCCGATATGGCGGCAACCGTTACGTTAAGTCCTTCCCGTGCCACAGCCAGTTTCTGTGCATGGCATTCGCCCAACTTACGTATCGGGAAAGTTTGCGAGATATCGAGGTCTGCCTGCGCGCACAGCGACAGAAGCTCTATCACTTGGGCATTCGCAGTCCGGTGTCGCGCAACACCTTGGCCAATGCGAACAAGCAACGCGACTGGCGAATCTACGCCGAGGTGGCGCAAGCGTTGATCCGCATCGCCAGACCGATGTACGCCAGTGAGAACTTGGGCCTGGACCTCGATAACACCGTGTTCGCCCTCGACGCATCGACCATCGACCTGTGCCTGTCCATGTTTCCGTGGGCACCGTTCCAGTCGACGAAAGCGGCGGTCAAGCTGCACACGCTGCTCGACCTGCGCGGCCCGATTCCGACGTTCCTGCATGTCTCCGACGGCAAAATGGCCGACGTTCACGCGCTCGACCGCTTCGTCCCCGAACCTGGTGCCTTCTACGTGATGGATCGTGCGTACCTCGACTTCGAGCGCCTGTACGCCTTGGCGGCATTCGGTGCGTTCTTCGTTATCCGCGCAAAGTCCAACACGCGGTACCAGCGTCGGTACTCTCGACCGGTCGACAAGACGACCGGTCTTCGTTGCGATCAAACCATCGTGCTCACGGCTGCGGATTCCACGTCCCGGTATCCGCAGCCGCTCCGTCGCGTGAAGTACTGGGATAAATCCACGGACAAGACGTTCAACTTCCTGACCAACAACTTTGCGATCCCTGCGTTCACAGTCGCCGAGCTGTACCGGCACCGCTGGCAAGTCGAGCTGTTCTTCAAGTGGATCAAGCAGCATCTGCGGATCAAGTCGTTCTTTGGGACCTCGGAGAACGCCGTCAAGAGCCAAATCTGGATCGCGGTGTCGGTGTATGTGCTCGTGGCCATCATCAAGAAACGGCTGGATCTCCCGGTAAGTCTCTACACAATTCTACAGACGCTGAGTTTGACAGTGTTCGAGAAAACCCCGCTTTTGCAGCTATTTTCTGATACCGATTACACTTCTCTTAGTGAAGGCCCCCGTAACCTGTTGAATCTATTGGAGTAATTCCTGGGACACTACTGCGTGGGGCCCGCACCCCCGGCACCCGTGTTCGGATTAACGCTCGCTCCCGATATGGCAACGGCCGTGGCCAGCGTGATCGGATCCTTCTGCATGTACTGGCTCGTTCGGACCCACCCCGTTGCCGCGGAACCACAGTATCTCTGCGAGAGAACGAAGGAGTCTCCCCCACGCACTCGCCATCGCGCACAGTCGGAGTCGACCAGCACCACATTCGTGTTCACCAGATGGTAGGGCGCTTGCGGGCAGTGCATCTTTCCGACCTGGGCCTTGTCGGCGGCCGCGGCCGGAGCGGTTGTGCCGTCCGTATCCGGTTCGGGCATGAACGCCTCCATGAGTCGGTCGCGATAGTAGCGGTGAATGGAGATGTAGTTGAGATTCGCACACCAGCCCGTCCCGATCGAGACCAGGACGGAGACACCCAGGACCCACAGACCGGTGAGCGGGATGGGACCGGCGGCTGGGCCGGGCTCGACTACGAGCGACGCCAGCTCGTAGCACACGAGCATCAGCCCGTAGAGCAAGAACACGGAGGCGGCAGGTGCAAGGAGTCCAAGTGGAACCCTGCCCTTGTCGCTGGCACCGGAACGCAAGAACGACACGACCCCGCCGGCCAGACCGAGCAGGACGCTTGGCGCATAGATCAACGCGTGGCTCATGATCGGCAGCAACCCCACGACGAGGAACCCCAGACCGAACCCCAACACCCAGCGGATCCACTTCTCGAAGAACCGCCGGAGTGTGTACATCCCTTTGACGCTAGGCATCCGTGTGCCCAGCGAATAAACTGCGCTCAAGAGGAGGAACACACTGCCCATGAGGCCCGCGAGCCAGAGCAACCACTCGAGTCCGCATTCCCCGTTCCCGACGCATGCACGTCCCAGATCGACACCGTACCGGTGCGCGAGACCACGCACGTACTCCAAGCCCGGCATAAAGCCATACATGTGGCCGCCGGCATACAGGAGCAGAACCAGCACGGCGGTTGCCAGCGGCACCCAGACGAGGAAGTTGAGGAGGACACCTCGGAGAATCACGGCCAGCAGGGAGGTTCGCGTGATGCCCCGGCCAGGCACGAGGTACTTGCCGTGCAGGCGCAGGTGCTTGAGGACGCCCGATGTCTCCGTCCCACGTAGCCCCCGGCGCGGGTCGACGACGCCATGCGGGAAGTTCTGAGCACCCGTCCCGAGCCGCCCGCCGCTGTTCGCGAACCACGTCAGCGCGCCGCCGATGTAGCCACCACCGGACACTGTGGAGAGATAGTCGACCCGATCGAGAAAGCCGCCTGCGGCGAGCCGCTGCAGGACACCCAGCGAGAAGGTGGCCGAGCGGATCCCTCCTCCCGAAAGGGCCAGACCGACCAGCTTCTTGCCGAGATCCTGCTTGGGCGCTTCGCGTTCCTGACTGGGAACTTTGAGCTTTTTCCGAATGCTCTTGAGGGCTTTGCGCCTCTTCCGAATGCTCTCGAGTTCCGCCTCCTGGACCGCCTTGAACTGTTCGCACTTCTGGCCACTAACCATAGTATCCCCCATTCGCGTGACGTTGGCCGCTCGCGGAGGGGCGTTGTGGGACCGTCACACGTCGACCGCAGCGTCACAGGGCTCACCAAGCCCGGTAGTGACACCGCCGACCCAGGACGGAGTCCGCAAAGGCAACCGCCCCCCCCGCGAACCGCTCGGCCGCACCGCCGGCCCTGGCACGCCGTCACTGTCGGCGGCTGCGCCCAAGCCACCTGCCCGATGGCATCGCGGCGACGGTCCGTCACGCGCGCCCGCGCGACGGCGGACTATCGTGGCTGTTTAGCACCGGGGCGCGCGGGGTGTCAATGACTGTTGACAACCTCGGACAACCTCATGATCGACGTGGCGCTCACGCCAGGGGTGTTGCACGTAGTGGGCCCTTCGCCAAGACTGACGCCGCGTACCCGTCATCAAGCCCCGACTCGTACCCAGCCCGCGGCCATGAACGGGCGGCGGTGGTACACTCACCAGAACGACGGCCGAGAACGGAATGCAGACAACGGAAGCGCGATCCGAGGGCCAAGCGGGGCGGCACTGGCGGGTGACCAACGGGAAGCCCGACCAGGCGCAACTCGCCACCCTGCTGTCCGCGATCATCGAGCAGGTCGATCCGGAGCTGCTCATCGTGTTCGGATCGGCCGCGCGCGGCTCGATGACCGACGAGAGCGATCTGGACCTCCTGGTCGTGAAGGACGTCGCGGACCTCCGCGACCTCGCGGTCCGGGCGCGAAGAAGTCTGCCTTCAGTGCACCCGCCGATCGACGTGGTGCCGGCGACCAGAGGGCTGCTTCAGCGCCACCGGGACTCGCTGAGCTGGGTGTACGGAGCTGCGGTAGACGAGGGCATCGTCGCGTACGAGAGAAGCGACACAGCGCACGGCAGACGGCCGGCCCGAGAAGTCGTGTTCCGGCTGGAGGAATCCGAGAGCGCGAGGAAGGTGCGGATCTTCAGGTACCGGCGAGAAGAAACGATGGACTGGCTTCGCAAGGCGCAGAGCGACCTGACGGTCGTGAACTCCGGCGACACCACTATCGACCCCGACGCCCGTTGCTACAAGGGGACGAGCGCCTCGTACCGCGCTCCCCGGTACGGCGACACCACTATCGACCCCGACGCCCGTTGCTACAGCGCCCAGGCCGCGACCGAGAAGGCGCTCAAGGCGCTGCTGGTGGCGCACGGGCGCCCGGTCCGCGGGGAACACCCGTAGAGCGATCTCGCGAGGGAAGTCGCTCAGGCGGGCGAGCGGCTGCCCGCGGGCGCGACGGACGAACAGCTCGATCGCCTGTCGGAGTACAGCGGGCCGGCCCAGTACCCGGGATGGCAGGGCGAGACCACGGAAGCCGACGAGGAGGGATTCTGCGAGATCGCGCGGAGCGTCTACGAGCACGCCTGCCGGCGAACGCCCGTGATCCTGAAGGCGCGGGAACCGGGTGGTACGCAGAACCCCGAGTGATCGTCTGCAGTCGCGATTCGCCCGCGAGGTTTGCGGCCGCTGTCGCGCTCGCAGGCGCGACGACGGCTAGTCGGGAGCGCTGGCCCGCGCGCCGCGCGCCGCGCGGAACCCGTCCCGGCCGTCACCACCGTCACGATCCCCGGCCTGCCCGCTCCGCGCGCCGGCGCTCGCCCGCCCGCTCGCCCCCCAACCGCTCCAGCGCCACCGCCGAGTGGTCGGCGAAACGCATCGCCTCGGCGATGGCCCGGTGGCCCGCCTCGTCGGCGATCAGCCGGTGCATCGCCTGGCAGACGCGCCGGTACGCCGGGTGGCCCTGCGGCGCGGTCCGCAGCTCGATGACGTGCATCGCCTCGCGGGCGTTCAGTTGCATGCGGTAGCGGATGCGGTAGGCCATCGGCACCGCGTACTGCGCCGCCTCCGGGGACGTCGCGGGGGCCATCGCCGCGTGCAGGTCGCGCGCGCGGTCCATCACCCGGCGCCAGTCGGCCGCCGCCCCGATGTCGGCGAGGGCGGCGGGCTCGGCGTACCCGTGGTCGGGCGTCAGCGCCTGCCACTCGATCGTCAGCAGCCGGTGCCGCTGCAGGTCGCGGAACGCGCCGTAGTCCGACAGCACGTCGAAGCAGTAGCCGGTGCGCTCGAAGGCGCGCCCCGGTCGATGGCGCCGGTTCGCGCGATCGCCGACGTAGGCGCGCAGCACCGCGGCCCGGTCGTCGGCGCTCAGGCCGCGCGCCGTCTCGAGGAGCTGGCGTTCCGGCAGCCGCGACGACTCGTACAGCGCCGCCGCGACCACCTTCACCTCGCCTTCCGGGTCGAAGTCGGTCAGGGCGACCTCGGGCGCGGGCGCGGGCGCCGCCCCCCGCAGCAGCCGCTCCGCCGCCGCCCCCGCGTCGCGCCGCGTGTCCGCGAGGTAGCGGCTCCACCGCACGCCGCGGTCCTCGCGGTCGACGCGGGTCAGGAAGGCCGGCATCAGCTTCCGCAGCTCGGCCAGCATCCGGTCCGCGCACGCGCGCGCCTCGGCCAGCGGATGCGCCCGCATCCGCAGCAGCAGGGCCTCGAACGCCTGGCCCGAGGCGAAAACGCCGACGTTCGACCGGGTGGCGGCGGGCAGCAGCCCCCGCAGCGTGTCGAGGGCCTTGGCCCGGATGACGGCGCGGTACACGGCCTCGGAGTCGGCGGTGTTCGGATACCGCCGCCGGAAGTGGTCCTGCGCCGGCTCGAGCCACCGGCGGTAGGTCTCGAACGCGTCGTCCAGGGTCGCGACGTAGCGCTCGCGCAGGGGCAGCCCGTCCAGCTCATCGGGGATCAGGTACTTCCACCGGCCGCCGGGCCGATCGGTGTACGGCACGTAGCGGGTCGACTGCTCGAGGTACGCGGCGAGCCGGCCCCGCTCGAGCACCTTGGTCAGCAGGTTCGAGACGCCCTCGCACGCGACATGGGCAGCCCCGAGCTGGGCCACCGAGTCGTCGCCGTAGTCGCCGAGCACGCGCTCGTAGAGCCGGTCCGCCCGCTCGACGCCGGCCGCCGCCCCGGGGGGCGGGCCCGCCGGCGCGGCGTCGAGGAACTCGTCGAGGAACAGCCGCCGCAGCGACTTCGCCGAGCGCGAGTAGCGGGCGAACAGCGCCCCCTTCACGACTTCGGGCAGATTCCGCAGGGCGAAGACGTCGCCGTCGAGGTTCGTGAAGTAGGGGGCGAGGGCGCGCCGCTCGTCCGCCGTGAACCGCTCGGCCGTACCGCTGTCATCGGACACGCCCGTGATTGTCGCCCGGTTAGCTGCCGCCGGCAAAGGGTCATTGATGTCCGTCGCGGACACTATCGACTTCACCGTCGGGTGGTTTTCGCGGGCATCGGCAAAGGACTCATCAATGGACCACGCTTCGAGTAACGGTGGCAGGCGGCAAGGGGTGGTTTCCCGTCATCGTCGGCGCTTCGAGGACGGCCAGCGAGTAAAATCGGGAAGGATGGCGGATCCGCGGCCCGGCCCGCGTCCGGTTGTTCCATCGAGAGCGCGGCCGGCTCGGTCCCCGCCCGAAGCGACCGGCCGGCCGCCGAACCACCGTCAACGGCGGCAGCACCGTGCAGATCATCCGCATTCCCGGCTTCAACCCCGGCCCGATGACGGGCACCGGCAACAACACCTACCTGCTGCCGGGGAGGACGCCGACGCTGGTCGACGCCGCGACCGGCGAGGAAGCCCACCTGTCGGCGCTGGCGCGGGCGCTCGGGGCCGACCGGCTGGCCCAGGTGCTCGTGACCCACGCGCATCAGGACCACGTCGACGGCAGCGGGCCGCTCGCCGCGCGCTGGCCCGGCGCCGCCTTCCGCAAGATGCCGTGGCCGGAACGGGACGGGGCGCACGGCGTGGCGTGGACGCCGATCGCCGACGACGAACTGATTCCCGCCGGCGACGGGGCCCTGCGCGCCGTCCACACCCCGGGCCACGCCCCCGACCATCTCTGCTTCTTCGACGAGGCCGGCGGCACGCTGTTCTCGGCCGACCTCGTCGTGCCCGGCTCGACCGTGGTGATCCCCGCCTCGCGGGGCGGCAGCCTCGCGCAGTACCTGGCGTCGCTACGGCGCGTGCAGGCGCTGGCCCCCGCCCGCATGCTGCCCGCCCACGGCGAGGTCATCGACGACCCGCAGGCGGTGCTGCGCGAGTACATCGAGCACCGGCAGCGCCGCGAGGACCAGATCGTCGCGGCGCTGCGGGACGGGGTCCGGCGGCCCGACGCCATGGTCGACCGCCTCTACGCCGGCCTCGCGCCGGCCCTCCGGGGCATGGCGCGCGAGAGCGTGGCCGCGCACCTCGTCAAGCTCCGCGAGGAGGGGCGGGCGCGTTCGGCCGACAGCGACTGGGAGCTCGTGTGACGCCGCGCGATCCGCAGAGCGGATGGCAGGCGGCGGCGGATCGCGGGCCGGCTCGCGACATCCGGGTGTCGTCGGCCGGTGCCGACGGAGCGACTTCGGGTCGCGGCGCCGTGCCCCGCCGGGCATGGGGGCATGGGGCGACAGGACGGACTGACCCCGGCGGACGTTCGCGGGGCGCACCGGCCGGAACCTGTCGCGCCGAGCCCAGGAGTGCTATCCTGCCCGCGCAATCCGGTGCGCGAAAGGGAGGAACATGAATCTCGACGTCGAAGGCAACCTCGGCGCGGCCGAGCGGACGGTGTCGTCGCTGGAGCGCGACGGACGCCCCGCCCGCGCGGTCACGCTCGCCCGCGCCTACGACACGACGGTCGACGACCTGTGGGACGCGGTGACGAGCCGCGGGCGCATTCCGCGCTGGTTCCTGCCGGTCAGCGGCGATCTGGAGCCGGGCGGCCGCTATCAGCTCGAAGGCAACGCCGGCGGCGCGATCGAGGCGTGCGAGCGCCCCTCGCGGCTTGTGCTCACCTGGGAGTACGGCGGGGACGTGAGCTGGGTGGAGGTGCGCGTCTCGGACGACGGCGCCGGCCGCGCGCGGCTCTCGCTGACCCACACCGCGCTCCACTCGCCCCATTGGGACGAGTACGGGGCGGGCGCGACCGGCGTCGGTTGGGAGATGGGCCTCCTGGGGCTCGCGCTCCATCTCGCGGACCCGGACGCGCCGAAGCCCGACGAAGAGGCCTTCGCCGCTTCGGGGGACGGCCGGGCGTTCATCGCCGGCAGCAGCGACGGTTGGCGGGCGGCGGCGGTGGCGGCGGGCGAAGACCCCGACGCCGCGCGGGCGGCGGCGCGCCACACCACCGCCTTCTACACCGGCGTACCGGCCGAGCCGGCTGACGCGGCGCGGCACCGGGCGACGACTGAGGACCGCAGGTGACCAGCAGCACCGGCGGGCCGGCCGAACCGGCTTGACGCGGCGCACGCCGGGCGGCGGCGACGGAGGACCGCAGGTGACCGACAACCCCAAGGGCTACGCCAATCCGCAGCTCCTGATCACCCCGGCCGAGCTCGAAGAGCGGCTGGGGACCGCCGACGCGCCGGTGCTCCTCGACCTGCGGCCGGCGGAGGCGTTCGCGGCGGGGCACATCCCCGCCGCCGTGCACCTCGACCTCTTCGGCGTCAGCCTCATCGACACCGACCCCGCGCCCCTGGCCGCGTTCCTGTGGATGATCGGCCACCTCCTCGCGTCGCGGGGCGTCGACCCCGACCGCGCCGTCGTCGTCTACGACGAGAAGTCGGGCATCCGGGCGGCCCGCGCGTTCTGGTTCCTCGAGTACTTCGGCCACCCCGACCCGCGACAGCTCGACGGCGGGTTCGGGGCGTGGGAGCGCGGGGGGCACCCGGTGACCCGCGACGCGGCGCCCCCGGAGCCCAGCGGCTGGATGACGGGGCGCTCCGACGACCGCCTGGCGACGTGGCGCCTCCTCCGCGACCGCCTGGGGGCGGCCGACCTCGCGGTGCTCGACACCCGCACCGACGGCGAGTACTGCGGCGCGACCGTCCGCGCGAAGCGGGGCGGCGCGGTGCCGGGCGCCGCCCACATCGAGTGGACCCGCAACCTCGACGACGACGGCGCGTTCAAGCCCGCCGTGGAGCTGCGGGCGATGTACGAAGCGGCCGGGGTGACCCCCGACAAGGAAGTGATCAGCTACTGCCACGGCGGCTACCGGGCCGCCCACGGCTACCTCGCCCTGCGCCTGCTGGGGTATCCGCGCGTGCGGAACTACCTCGGCTCGTGGAAGGAGTGGGGCGACCGGGATGACCTGCCCATCGAGGTGCCGGAGCGACCGTAACGGCCCCAAGTACCAGCTCCCCCACATGGACCTCATGCAGATGCCCACGCCTCAAGCTCAATTCGACGCCGCCGAAGCGCAGATCGTCGAGCAGTCAAGTTCTTGAGGGAAGACCGCCGGCCCTCTGTTGGCGGGATTGGACTTCCAGAATGATCGTGGGCGTTGATCTCTATTGTGGTCTTGGGGGCCTCACCCACGGGCTGTTGCGTGGCGGTGTGCAGGTGGCGGCAGGCGTGGACATTGATCCCGAGTGCCGTTTTCCCTATGAGCAGAACAACTCCGCGCGCTTCGTTGAAGCCGATGTCGGCGGCCTGAAGGCCGCGGATCTTCACGCGCTGTGGGGGCGCGGGCGCGTCACGCTCCTGGCGGGTTGCGCGCCGTGTCAGCCGTTCTCGTCTTATAGCCGGACCGCGCCGAACCGACGGGATGACAAATGGCAATTGGTGGCAGAGTTCGGCCGCTTGGTTCGGGAATCGACCCCCGACTTGGTCACAGTGGAGAACGTGCCGCAATTGGCCGATCACGACGTCTTCGACGACTTGCTTGCGACCCTGGACGGATATCATGTCTGGTGGGAGATCGTGCAATGCGTCGATTACGGAGTTCCGCAGACGCGCAGGCGTCTGGTCTTGCTCGCATCGCGGGGCGGGGCCATCTCGCTACTTCCACCGCACCGCACGCTTGATGAGGGACCGGCGACGGTTCGCGGGACCATTTCGCACTTGCCCCCATTGGCGGCGGGCGAAGCCGATGCCGCGGATCCCGTACATTCGGCCCCCTCGCTCAGTGATCTGAACGTTCGGCGAATTCGCGCGTCGAGGGCCGGCGGGACTTGGCGGGACTGGCCGCCGGAGCTGCGGGCGACCTGTCACAGAAGAGGCACCGGCGAGACATATCCGAGCGTCTACGGCCGTATGGAATGGGATGCCCCGGCACCCACCATTACGACCCAGTGCTTCGGGTACGGCAATGGCCGGTTCGGGCACCCGGACCAGGACCGGGCGATTTCGTTGCGCGAGGCGGCCATGCTTCAGACATTGCCCGAGACTTATCAGCTCGTGGCACCCGGCCAGCGTCCGAGGTTCTCGGTTCTCGGACGCCTGATCGGCAACGCTGTTCCCGTGCGGCTCGGTGATGTCGTTGCGAGAAGCCTCGTGCACCACGTCGAGGGCGGCGGCCGCCTGCGCCGCCGTCAGATTGGCGTCAGTCAGGCTGCGGGCCATTCTACTACGCCTCCGTTCGCGGCCGTCCGGGCAGCTCACCCGCAGCCAGCCGCGGTCGATATATAGAACGCGTAGCCGGCACCGCCGCATAAGGAGCGTCGACCCGGTTCCAGGGCGACCGGCGCCCACCGGCCGCGCGCGAGCTTCGATGCGAGGCCGACGGGCGGCCTCGACGTACCGGATGTCGGCGGCGGCTTTCCACCCGCTATGATATAGGTGGTACCGGGCTCGCGGTCGCGGATGCGCATCTGGCAGCCTCCCGACCAACCGCTACAGGACGCCGCGGCTCCGAGACGGGCCGGCGGCGACCGACCGCGCGGCTCCGGCGTCGACGACGTGAAGGGCCGCATTCGACCCGTGATCCATCCCGACTGGAGGTAGTCGCCATGCTGCGTCCCGCCCGACTCGCGCGCTGGTGTCGCGCATTTCTGTTTGTTCTCCTGGTGGTTGCCGACCCGTCTCCGCTCAACGGAACCACGGTGGTGAAGATGACCTTCTCGGAGGTCGTCGACGCCGCAACCATCATCTCCGTCGCGACGGTGTCGTCCGTGCAGTCCGTCTGGGACGCCGAGCGCGGCACGCCCTTCACGGTGGTGACGTTCACCGATCTCGACGTGCTGCAAGGTTCGGTCCCGGGTCCGGACTTGGGGCTTCGCTTCGTCGGGGGGCCGACCCCTGACGGGCTCGTGCTGGAGATTGCCGGCATGCCGCGCTTCGCGGCGGCACAGCGCGTGGTGATCTTCTCCGACCCGGCGGGCGGCGGCATGTGTCCTCTGGTCGGGTGGTGGCAGGGTCTCTACCGGGTGGCCCGGGACGCGCAGCGGGGCGTCGACATCGTGTTCGACCACGCCGGGGTCCCGGTCGTGGGGTTCGACGGCCCCGCCGGCGAGCTCGTCGCCCGGGTCTCGGCCCTGCGCGGCGCCGCCGCCGGATCGTCGCAGTTGACCCTCGACGCCTTCACCGCTTCGATCAGGGCGGAGTTGTGACGGTGTTCCCGCCCGGCGCCCGGTCGTCGGGTTCGCGTCGTTTCGCCGGGTTCTGCGTCGTCGTCGCGCTCGCGCTCGCCTTCATCGTCGAGGGATTGTCGTGGACCCGGTTCAGGAGCGTCTGGCCGTCGGCCGGCATCCCGGTCGAGATGGTGCTGGCCACGGGGGCCAACAAGTGGAACCGCGCGGCCCGGGAGTCCCTTGACGCGTGGAACCGCGCCGGTTCGAACTTCCGGTTCACGTCCACTACGTCCTCGGCCCGCGAGCAGGCGTCCTGTTCAGCCCCGGATGTCGACAGACGCAACGTGGTCGTCTTCTCGTCCACGGCGTGCGGGGTTTCCTGGCGTTCCGAAACCGTGGCGTCCACGCAAGTCTGGTATTCCAGCTCGGACAACCTGACGGTGGACGCGGACGTGTCGTTCAACGCGAACCACGATTGGGACGTGTACGGAGGTCCGGTTCGGTCCGACACGGTGGACTTTCGCCGTGTCGCGCTTCACGAGTTCGGCCACGTTCTCGGCCTGGGTCATCCCGACGACGAAGGTCAATTCGTCGATGCGATCATGAACTCGCGTATCGACGATCTGGATACGCTCCAGGCTGACGACGAGGACGGTGTTCGGGCTCTCTACGGGCCGAGCGCCACGGCGAGGCCCGATCTGGTGGTCCTGCGCGCCACGGTCAGCGAGTCGGTCGCGACTCCGGGTCAGCCCCTCCGCATCACCGCGACGGTGCAGAACAAGGGTTCCGGTCGTTCTCCGGTGACGACCCTCGAGTACCTGAGCCGCCCGCAGGGCGGCACGTGGGCGGTCTTCGACGTCGACGTCGTCAACGCGTTGTCTCCGTCAGGAACGAGCGCCGAATCCGCCGTTTTCTCCGCGCCGCCGGAACCCGGCACCTACCAGTACCGGGTTTGCGTCGCCCCCGTCGATGGCGAGCAGGACGCGACGAACAACTGCTCTCTCCGCCTGCGGCTGGAGGTCCATGACGCCCCCGTCCGGGTGCCGTGCGTCGTGGAGGTTCTGGGGTCGGCCGACCGGGAGCACCGTGTCTCCGCGTCCTGGGAGGGGGCGTGCATCTCCCCGCGGGCCGCGGCCGCCGGCACCCATGCGCGCTACTACAGCTTCTCGGTGCAGGGCGCGCCCCGGGTTCGGGTCGGGCTTTCGTCCCGCGTGCGCGCCTCGCTCTACTTGCTTCGAGGGGAGGCTGTCGACGGCGGACAGGTCACGTTCTCGAGCGGGGCCGACCCGCGCATCGTGCAAACTCTGAGTTCGGGGACCTACACCGTCGAGGTTCTGCCGGCTCAGGCGGGCGTCACCGCGGCGTTCGTCCTGCGAGTGGGCGCCCGGGAACCGTTCGTTGACGATCCGCTCCGGGCGGGCGATCCGATCAAGGCGGTGCACCTCACCGAGTTGCGGGAACGCATCGACGTCCTGCGCGGGACTGCCGGGTTGAGGCCGTTCCGCTGGACCGATCCCGTGATCGTTCGGGGCGTCACGCCGATTCGGGCGGTGCACGTGACGGAGCTGGATATCGCTTTGGACGAGGTGTACCTGGAGGACGGCCGTTCCCGGCCCTCCCGCGCCGACGGCGTTCGAGCGGGGGTTCCCATAGCGGCGGATCACTTCAACGCCGTCAGGCGCGCCATAGACGACCTGTAGCCGCGACGTCGGCGGTCCATCGGCTTGGGCCGCGGCCGGCCGCAGCGGGGGCCCTATCCGTCCACGATCTCGACGACCACCGGTCCCGTCGGCCGCGCCATGCAGGCCAGCCGGTGGGTCTCGGGATCCACGGCGCAGAGATCCTCCAGCGTCGCCCGTTCCTCCCCGCCGATCGGGTTCAGGTGGTCACCGCCGGAGACGATCCGCACCGGATCGCTGCCGCAGACCCCGGCATGGCAATCGGCGGTCATCGCCACGCCATGCGCCTCGGCGACGTCACAGAGAGTCTGACCGGCGCGGAAGGGGCACGACGCCCCGCGGTTCCTGAACGTGACCACGGCGGACGCGGCGCCGGCCGGCTGCATCGACCGGCGGCCGACGATGGGCCCCGCGACGACGGTTCGGGGATTCGAAGTCCGTTCGATGTCGAGGAACTGGAAACGAAGAGCCTGGTGACCAATCCGCAGGACGTCGCCTTCGGCGAGCGCGCACGAACCGTCGATTTTGACGTAGATTCCGTTGCGGCTGTTGAGATCCCTCAGGAACACGCCCGGACCGACGACCACGGCCGAGGCATGCCGGCGCGACAGTGACGCGTCGTCGGCGGCCAGCGTGATGTCGGGCGCCTGGCGTCCAATGATCTGCGCCCCTTCCGAGAGCTCGTACTGCCGGACGAGCCGCCCGCCCGGATCGTGGTGGGACACGAGCCGCGGGTGGTCCCGCGCGCCGAACACGAGCCACTGGCGGCCGAGCCGGGCGATGGTTCCCCGTGCGACGGTCCGCTCGCGGCCCTCCACCAGGTGCAGGAACACGCCGTCGGTCGAGCCCCCGTCGCGCAGACGGTAGCCGTCGCCTTCCGGTACGACCTCGGCGTGCCGGTCCGCGACCCGAACGTCGTCCGCGAAACACACGTCGCTGCCGCGCCGGCCGATGGTCGTGGGACGGTCGGCGTGCAGCGCGAACTGCTCGGCCTCGACCGCGCCGTCGATCAGCAGGGTGAGTGCGGCGGGCCGCCGGCGCCCCGCCGGCCGGGGCGCCGCCGGGGCGCCGACGCACTCCACCTCGACGCCGATCGCCTCCTTGCCGGCCAGCCGCTGCGCAATCACCTCGGCGGCCCTGACGCCGTCGATCAGCGCCGCCTTGATGTTGCCCCGGTGCGGGACCCTGCGAAACCCGGAGACGTCGCCGTCGAAGTCGTCACACTCGAAGTACGACGGATTGAGCGTGTCGCCGATCACGTAGACCCCGGGCTGCCGGCACTCGAGCAGGGCGTTGAGGGGGATGGCCTTCCGGAGCTGCGCACCGCCGGTCACCTGGAATACGCCGACGTCGTTCAGCAGCGCCCAGTCGATCTCCTGACCGATGCACGCGATGACCTGTGAAGCCTCGAACTCCATGCGGAAGGGCCGTTGTCCCGTGTCGGCGGACGGACCGGCGCCCGTCCGCGTCGTCGGCGGAACGCCCCCGGCGTTTCCGACGACCGCATCGGGATCGACGCGCAGGCGGAGCACCGGCCGTCCCTCGACTTCGACGACCTCCCGCGCCTCACTGCCGAGAAGCAGCCGCACGTTGCCTTTGACGGACATCGCGCGGGTCATCGACGCCTCCAGCGCCTTGGGCGCCTGCGGCATCTTCCGTCCCCGGTACGACCAGTAGACGGGGGCGCCGTCGCCCGCCGCGCGCTTCGCGTCCGAGAGGGCGATGACCGCTTCGGCGGCCGAGACGCCCCCGCCGATCACGCAGGCCGGGGCTCCCACGTGGCGCCGCGCATCGGAAAGCCCGGCCCCGATGGCGCGCACGTCGCCCGGGACGTCGAGCCGGCGCGGCATGCCCGCGCCCAGCGCGAGCACGACGTGCCTGGCGCGCAGGGCGTCGTCGCGACGGGTCCGATGGTTGCGCACCAGCGCGCGCCACACGCCGCCCCCGTCCTGTTCGAGACCGATCAGCTCGACCCCGATTTGCGCCGGCACGCTGCCGCAGCGGTACAGCGCCTTCCAAGTGGCGCACAGGTCCTCTCCCCGGATGTCGCTGAAGAAACGGAGCCCCTCGACGAGATCCCCGCCCTTGGGAAACCCCATCTGCTTCCCGACGCCGAAGTCGGGCTTGATGGGCTTGGCCTGGTCGTAGTCGCGTATCCGCTTCAGGATGTCATCGAGCTCGATCACGAGGGCGGACAGACCCAGCTCCTTCGCACGAAAGGCGGCTCCCGTCCCCGCCGGACCGCCGCCGACGATCAGCAGGTCGAGCGGGTCGGACGGCGCAACCTCAGCGTCGAGTCGGAGGCGGCCGTCGGGCAGGATGTCCATGGCTCGTCGGTCGCATGGCCTCCCACCGCGGTCACGGCAGCAACCGCAGGCGGGCGCCGCGATCGGGGTGGAAGTCGTGGCACGTCACGCAGGAGTCGGACACGGCATCGGGCCGGTGACACTGCCGGCAGACGGCCACCGCGGGCACGTTCTGGATCGCCGCGTCGTCGAGCCGCGGATCGGCCGGCTCGTCGGCGCCGAGGTAGTCGCTGAACGGAATCCGCGTATGGCAATCCAGGCAGCCGCGCTGAATGACGTGCGCGCCGTGGTCGAAATTCGCACGCCGAAGCACCTGCTGTTCCTGCCGCACCCGGCGGATGGTGGCCCTTTCCATCGTGTGGCACGACGTGCACGGCTCCGCGATCTCGGCCGCGAACAGGTCTATCTCGGTCAACTGCTCGTCCGTCAACCGCGGGTCCCTGACGTTCAGTCGGAACCGCGTATCGTCGAGGGTCGTGTTCGGGTCGGCCAAGCGCCGTTCGAGCGCGCCCATCGACCGATCGAGCTCCAGCAGGGCCGCCTGCACCCAGTCCTCGTCGCGGCCGCGGAGACCGTCCGCGTGGTCTCTCAGCGCGCCCAGGGCCTCTTCGTACAGCTCCGGCTCGTCGGCCCGGGCGACGTCCGCCGAGGTGGCGAGGAGGTCGGCGAGCCCGCGCGACGGATAGATGACACGCCTGAGGCGCCGCAGGTTGTGCAGCACCCACGGGTCGGCGTGGACGACCCCGGTCTTCAGCACGAAGCCGTCGTCCTCTTCGAAACCGGCCGCGCTCATGCGGGCCGCCCAGCCCTCGCCCGGCCCCATCCGCGCGCGCACCATCCCGAGGGTCTCCACGCCGAGCGTCAGCTCCACGCCGTCGCCCGAGGCGCGCACCAGGGGCGCGCGGCGGGGCTGGACGGGGAGCTCCGCCGACTCGTCGTGCGGCGCCAGGTGGCAGTCGGCGCAGGCCGTTTCGAATCGGATGGGCTGAAACCCCCGGGCGTCGGCCGTCGCCTCGTGACAGGCCAAACACGCCGCCTCGACGTTCTCGCCGCCGCGATCGTCGAGCACGCGGTCGACGTGCCGGATGTGGGTGAAGGCGAGCCCGGCGTCGTCCGGAACGGCCTCGGCCGCGAACGTGAACTCCGGATGGCCGTCGTGAAACCCGTCGATGCCGTGGCAGCTCGCGCACCGGGCATCGGAGACCGCGGCCCGCAGGTCCCTCCCCCGCCCCTCGTGTTCCCCGTGGCACGCCGCGCACGCCACCTCGTTCTCCCGGCCGAAAGCCCGGGTCCGATCGCGCGATGCGTAGACGTAGTGCGCGTTGAACGTGTAGGCGCCGATGGCGTCGCCGAACCGATCGTGGCACGCGGAGCACGCGCTCGACCGCACGCCGCCGAACGGCGTGTGGCACTGCGCGCATCGCCCGTCCAGCGCCGCGTGCGCCGACGACAGGGGCCCGTTCGCCACCAGATCGCCCGAGCCGAGCCCCAGATCGACGGCCAGAAGGCCCCCGGCGAGCGCGGCCAGCGCGACCCCCGTCCAGACGATGCGGTTTCGATTGCGCGGGTGGACGTAGCCCGGCGACACCGGAAGCCGCGCATCACCGAACGATCCCCGGTCGCTGTCGTCAGCCATGGATTCAATAGTAGAGAACCGCGAACACGTGGAACGCCACGAGCACCGTCAAGACGATCGCCGGCGGCACGTGCAGGTACAGCCACCACCGCAGCGCCTTCTGCAGGGTGTAGTGCGCGTCCATCTCGAACTTGGCGCGCACCAGCGCCCGCAGCTCGTCCAGGCGTCCGACATCGTCTTCGTTCACCAGCCGCCTCACGTAGTCGAGGCGGCGAAGGCGCGACTGAACGCCGCCGGTGATGTCGAAGAAATAGACGAACGAGACGCGGGGACCGGCCAGCACGGAAGCCAGGTTCGCGGCGTGGAACTTCCTGACGGACTCGCCGCTGGCCGCCGCCAGCCGCTCGGCTCTCTCCCGCACGCCCTCCACGAGCCCCGGAATCCGATCGTAGTGGACCTCGGTCGACAGTGCCGAGGTGAGGGCGGGCGGTATCCACTTCTGAATGAAGACGCCGGCCAGCCCCGTAACGACGACGCAGAGGCTCGACACCCACAGGCCCCAGGCCAGCGCCCCCCGGGGCGCCGCGGCGCCGGTGTGCGCCACGAGCAGGAAGAGGAAGAGCGCGCCGCCGTAGACGTGCGCCTGCACCCAGTGGTGGACGGCGCCCGGCCCCCGCCGCGGCATCCGCCGGCGCGCGCCGTAGGCCAGCGCGACGATCAGCATCGAGGTCACCGCGATGCCGTAGGCCGCCGTCCAGGCGCCGTCCCCGCCCGGGACGCCGGGCGCGCGCTGGACGAGCGGCGCCGCCAGCGAGAGCGCCGCGCCGACCAGAAAGACGCGCCACCAGCCGGCGGAAACGGCGGTGCGGGGGGCCAACAATCCGCGGATCATCGTTCGCCCGACCGCTGGAGCGCCCGGAACTCGTCGACGGATCCGACGCGGGAGGCGCAGTGTTGAGGACAGTTCCGCACGCACGCCGGACCGGCCGGCGAGGGGTAGCAGAGATCGCACTTGCTGGCGACGGCGCGCGGCGTCCCGCGCAGCGATTTCGGTAACGCGTCGTCCGGCCACGCCCCGCCGGTATCGTGCATCACGATCGCATCGTACGGGCAGTTGTCGTGGCAGGTCGCGCAACCGATGCAGATCTCGTCCCTGATCTCCACGACCTCGCCCACGTTCGCGCGCCGGATGGCCCCGGTCGGGCAGCCGACGAGGCAAACCGGGTCGTGACAGTGGTAGCAGGAACGGGCGATCAGCAGGTTGTCGTACCGTTCGCCCTCGCGCACGAACCGCGGACGTCCCCCGTGCGTGTCGGCGCACGCGCGCACGCAGTCGTCGCAGCGCGTGCACCGATCGAGGTCCATCACCAGGATGCTGCTGCCCTCCACGAGCCCCTTGTCGAGGGCGAACTCGACGAAGCTGGACGCCCGCGGATCGGCCAACCGCGCCCCGGTCTCCTTGATCCGCTCGACCGCCTGCCGCCAGAGCTCCCGTTCACCGGCGGGGGCCGCGTGAAGCACCTCGAACAGATCGCGCCGGCCGATGCGCACCAGCTCGCCGTACCCCACCGACGACACCGTGAAGCGGGCCCTCTCGAGGCCGTCGATGAGCAGCTCGACCTCGCCCACGGTCATCCCCTTCGACAGGTAGGTGACGGTGACGCGCCCCGTCCCCGCCTTGCGCGAGAGCCGCATGAACCCCGAGCGCACCAGATACAGCGCGTCGGCCGCGGCCCCTTCCTCGACGACGACTTCATCCGGGTCGCACGACACCAGCTCGACCCGCTGCGAGAGCGCGCGGAGCAGCGACGCGGGACACTCGCGAAACACCGGACAGGCCCGCAACTGGGGCAACAGCGCGCGCTCCCGGTAGACCGCCTCGATCTGCTTCCGGAAGACGCTCGACCGCCGCTTCAACAGACGCAGCGCCGGCACGCGGATCTGCACGACCACGCACGGCGAGAGGGTCCTCACCGTCACGGACTGCGGCCATCCGTTCAGCGCGCCGATCTCGCCGAAGAACTCTCCCGGTCCGAGCGCCAGCACGTCCGACTCGCCGCCGAGATCGACATCCATCGCCGACAGCAGCACCGTCTGTCCGTCCCGGCCGTCCCGGCCCCCGCGTTCACCCTGCCGGGGTTCGACGGTCCCGGCCGGCAACACGGCGAGGTTCACGGTCTCGTCCGCGCCGGCCGCGGCGGGGACCGATTCCGGATCGACGTGCTTCGACAGGTACGCCGCCGCCCTGCCCTCGACCAGGAAGAAGGCAACGTCGACGTAGCTTCCCTCCTCGAACAGCACCGCCCCCTCGCGCCAGACCGCGACCGAGACGTCGGGGCTGATGGTATCGAGGATCTGGTCCTTGAAGCCCTCGAACACCCCGTAGCGCTTCAGCTCGCCGGCGCTCAGACGCCGAGAGATCTGCTCGATGCCGCTCTCGGCCCCGTACAGGCTCCAGCGGTCGCGATGCTGCTCGTCACGGCGATAGAGAGTCTGGCCGGTCAAGTCGGTCATGGCGTCGTCACTCGGACTGTCCCCGCAAGACTCGATACAGGCTCTCGATCCGCTCGCGAAGCGCATCGAGCATCTCCTCGACCGACGCGTCGGAATTCGGCGGCAGCGCGGGAAGCCCCGGGTCGTCGACGGGCGCGGGCTCACCCCGGCGGTCCCGGGGCCCTCCCGGGTCGCGCCGCGGCGCGCCCGAGCGCGGCGGGCGCACGGGGGCGACGGCGGCGGGCTCGGCCGGCGGCGGCGTCCGCCGCGCGCCGACGCGGGCTCCGGCGGGTCGGCCGGCGGCGGGACGCGGAGCCCCGGCGCGGACGTTCGCCCGCGCCGGGGGGCTCGCCGGCGCGGCCGGCGGCGCGGCGCTCGCCGCCGGCTGAGTCGGGGCGGCCGGCGGCGACGGCGCGGCCGGCGGCGACGGCGCGGACGCCATCGGCACCGGACCGCGGGAGGCAGCGACTTCCGCGTAGGCGACGGCCAGCGCCCCGAGATCGACGGGTCGGGTATCGCGGCCGAAGTCCGCCCCCCAATGCTCGATTTCGCCGATGCGCGCGCGCACATCGAACCCGTCGCCGACGGGATGGCCCGCCGCGATCAACCCCGGGTCGGTGACGTAGTGACAGCCCGCGCAGGTGGCGGCCTGGACGGCCGGGTCGCGCAGGTCCGTCAGTCCCAGCGTCAGCGCGCCGGCGTAGCCGACGGTCTCGTGCGGCTCGAGGTAGGTGCCTCCCGCCCCGTGGCAGCGCTGGCAGCCGACGCCGGCGCGCACCTTCCGCGACGGCGCCGACACGGGCGTGCCGTGGCACCACATGCAGATGCGGTCGCCGCGCGCCATGTCCCCGGCGGCCACCCCGTACGCCCGCGCGATCTCCACGTTCCGCGGCTCGTTCGCGCGGAACGGCGCCGCGGCGGTCGAATGGGGATCGCTGCGCCACCACCGCTCCTGGGGGTTGTGGCAGCGCCCGCACGGCACCTTCACGAAGTCGTGCGCGGGCGGGTCGCGCCACGGGGGACGCGCCAGCGTTTCTATCCGCGCGGGCGCCGCCGGGGGCTGCGGCGCGACGGCGGGCGCCGCTGACGGGCCGGCCGCCGCCGCGGGGGGCGCCGATGCGGGAGCCGCGGCGGCCGGAATCGCCGCGGCCGGAATCGCCGGCGCGACGGCGGGCGGCGGACCCCCGCCGCCCCCGCCCGCACGCGGCGCGGCCCCGCCGCCATCCATCGGGTCCCCGGTCACGGGCAGCGACACGGCCGGCAGGGCGGGAGCCTCGGTCACCCGCACCGGGGCCGCGGCGTCTTCCATCAACTCGTCCCACAACGGGTCGAGCGCCGCCAGCGCCGCCAGCGCCGAGTCGGCGATGAACTGCCTCGTCGACGCCCGCATGAAGTCCGCGGCCGCGAGCAGCCGGCCGCGATCGCCGACCGACACGTCGACCGCGTCCCACGCCGCGATGATCGCGCCGAGCGCGGGCACGTCGACGCGCTCGGCGATTTCGAGCAACTCGTCGACCGCCGCGCCGGCGCGGTCGCTCATCGCCAGGAAGTAGAGCTCGTCCCGGCGCGTCGCCGCCGCCATGCCCCGCACCGCGTACTCCAAGTCGAGCGCGCGGCCGACCACGTACATCCTCCGCTTCCACTCCCGCGGCCGCTCCGTGTTGGTGCGGCCGTCGGCGGTCCGGTACGAGTCGAGGAAGTTGTGCCGGATGCGTTCGCTCCAGTCCACCATCTCGAAGTCGCTGCCCGTCGAGTGGCCGCCGCGGTTCACCAGGTCCTCGTTGGGCACGGTGTGGCAGCCGAAACAGTTGGCGGCGACGTCGTAGAGGTCCGAGGGGCGCCGCATGCCCGCCGCGCGGCTGTCGGCGATGCGCCGCGTCCGGTGCTCCGCGGTCTCGAGCAGGGCCGCGCGCTGGAAGTCGGCCTCGGCCACGCCGTAGTCGTTGTGCACCGAGACCCAGTCGCGCGCGGGGCCGTGGCACGACTCGCAGGTGACGCCGGCCCCCGCCCGCAGCGCGTCGCGCCGCACCACCGGCGTGTAGTGGCAGCTCAGGCAGGACGGGGTCGTCTCGTCGGTGCCACGCTTGATGAGCCGCAGGCCTAGGCTGCGGTAGATCTCCTTGGCGCGGTCGCGCCGGTGCAGGGTGTCGAACCCGGTGGCGTGCGCCGTCTCCTCCCACACCTCGAATTCGGCCGCGTGGCACTCGCCGCACCGCTCCGGCAGCAGCATGCGCTCGGCCGCCGCGGTGAGGGCGGCCCGGAGGTCGCCGCCGGCCCCGTCCCCGGCCGGCGCCTGCGCCCCGGCGGAACCGGCATCGAGGAGCAGGAAGGACGCCGCGAGCGCCGCGATTCTCGTCACCACGATGGCCCTCCCGCCGCTCAGAACTTCACCACGAACTCCATGCGCCCCCCCACGCGCCGGCGGCTCGCGCCGCCCGCCACGTCGAGCATCGAGACCCCGCGCAGGGTCTCGCGCGCGACGAAGGCGTCGAGCACCACCACCCCGCGCCGCCCCACCGCCGCCTGGTAGCGCACCCCCCCGGCGACCGCGTGCGGGTCGCACACCAGCGACACCGTCCCGCAATCCGCCGTCGAGTAGCGCCCCGCCGCCTCGAACAACAGTTGCTGGCGCGTCCCGGCCAGGAACTTCTGGTGGCCGAACGCGCCCCCCGTCACGTCGCGGGCGGCCGGCGACAGCGCCCCCGCCCCCACGCCGGGCACGTCGCCGAGGCCCGAGCCGGCGAAGAGGATACCGGCGCGCGCGAGCGGCCCGGGGACGAGGACGTCGAGGGCGGCGGGCCGGTAGGCGCCGTGGGCGTAGAACCCGGTGGCGTAGAAGAAGTCGATGCTGTGGTGCGGCGTCCACGACAGCTCCGAGAAGACCAGCGCGCCGCGGCCCGCCGGATTGGCGATGAGGGGGGCCGCCTCCGCCGACGCGGCCGGCACGTCGCCGAGCGGCGTCGAGGCGACGAGGCGCAGCGACGTGTTGAACACGCCGCTCCCCGGCCGGCCCACGAAGCTGGCCCCGGCGTACAGGCCGTCGCCGAGGGGCGCGCCGAGGGCCGGGCCGAGCTCGCCGCCCCGCACGTACAGCACGTCGAAGGCGGCGGTCGTCGACCGCCAGTCGATCTCGGTGAACCCGCCCACGAGCTGCGCGCCGCCGTCGACGTCGTTGAGCGGCGCGTAGCCCGCCTCGGGGCTGCCGCCCAGCAGCGGGAAGTGCCGGTTGACCCCGCCCCAACCGTAGAGGCCCGTGAACCGCAGGTTGACGGCCCCGCCGGGGCGCAGGTTGTTCCGCGTCACCCCCACCGCGTCGATGAAGTCGTTGACGAGCAGGCCCTCCTGGAAATTGATCGGCTGGCGCCCGACCGACAGGCCGAGGTCGAGCCCGCGGCGGTCGTCGGCGTCGAGGTTCGGGAACAGCTCGCCCAGGTCGCCTTCGAAGAAGAGGTGCGTCAGCGTGTTCCAGTCGAAGTTGAACTGGTTGCTGAAGTCGCCGGCCCCCGCCGGCCCCGAGTTGTAGCCGGTGAACCGCAGCGCGCCGAACGGCAGGTCGGGGCCGAGGCGGTGCCCCCGGTGCGTCGGCCGCATCCCGAGGACGACGCGCTCGGTGCCGGTGAGGGCCAGGTTCGCGAACAGGTCTATCCGGTTCGCCCACTGGCTCTGCCGCCCCGACCCGTCGTCGAGGAGGCCGAAGCCGCTGCGGAGGGTGCCGAACATCAGGAACGACGGGGTCCAGACGGCGCCCCCCGGCACCTCCAGCCCGCGGCCGATCCGTCCCGTGCCCAGGAACGGCGGCCCCAGCTCGAGGAGCGGCTTCGGCCGCCGCGGGAACCCGTCCAACTGCAGCGGGACGTAGTGGTCGGTGATGCGGCTCTCGTCGTGCTCCCCGGCCCCGTGCGCGGCCCCCGCCGCCTCCGCCCGGCGCGGCGCCGGCGCGTCCACGGTCTCCAGGCCGCCGCCGCTCAGGTCCACGTCGCGCTCCTGCACGACCACGTGCCCCGCGACCACCGCGTCGGCCACGTCCCGCGCGGTCATGCCGTAGTCGAACCCAACCTCCTCGATCTCGTGCACCAGGTTCACCGGCACCATCCCCGCCTTGATGCGGATGTTGGCGTAGTAGGGCCCGGAGGTGCCGGCCAGCGCCTCCCGGCCGACCGAGTACGACGCCCACTTGCCGCCGAGCGGCGGTATCGTCTGGCGGTGCTTGCGCGCGGCCACCGGCCGGCCCGTGAGGATCGTCGAGCTGGTCGAGGGGCGCAGGAACGGCAGGGGGTCGGGCGAATAGGGGATCGTCAGCACCTGCTCGCGCTCGCCCCCGCGCACCATCCTCACCAGGAAACGGGACTGCAGGCTGAACAGGTGATCGTCGGCGGGCAGTTCCCCGTTGTGCACGTACACCGAGTGGCTGTCGCGCACATCCCCGTTGGGGTCGAGGTCGCCCGACTCGAAGACCACCCGCCCCGCCGCGTCCGTCACCGTCACGTGCAGCCAGACCACCCGCTCGGCGTCGAAGCCGGTCGGCACGTTGTGGCCGTCGGTGCCGTTCCTGAACTGGACCCGGAACTCGATGCCGCCCGCGTCGGCGCGCTCGACGATGACGCCGCCGAGCTGGTAGCCGGCCCGCAGCAGCTTCAGCCGCTGCCCGGCGAGCTCGTCGAGCAAGTCGAGGTTGTCGCGGATGATGTCGGCGGCGTCGTAGCGGTCGTCGGGCTCGACCCAGCGCGGGGGGAATTCGTAGTCGTCCGACACCGCGTCCTCGAAGTCGTCCGTGCCCCACCCCGCCTCGTGGTCGAAGGTGAGCCACTCGCGCAGCGTCGCGAGCTCCTGCGCCTCGGTGTTGTGCGGGAAGATGCCGGGGTGGACGATGGAGTAGTCGGGCCCCGCGAACATGTGGTTCGTCCGCTTCCGGGGACGCGTCTCGCGGTCGCCGACCCGCGCCGCCGGCCCCGTCGCGTAGCCCGACGGGACGCCGGGCTCGGTGCCCATGTGGCAGTCCTGGCAACTGACCCCGGCCGCGGCGGCGGGGGTGTGCTTGTACTCGCTGAACGCCTCCTCGAGCCGGAACCCGTTCACGAGGTTCACGTCGTGGCACGACCCGCACATGCCCGACCGCGACAACTGCCGGAACTCGCGCGCCTCGGCGTGCACGCCCCGGCCGGCCCGCCCGGGGTCGGTCTGCAGGTTGAACTGCCCGCTCTCCAGGGCGGCTTCGAGCTCGTCGTTGCCCAGCGGCCCGAACACCGGCTCGTAGAGGCTGCCCTCGACGATCGGCAGCCGGCCGCTGATCTTCCCGAGCGGCTGGTCGACCCGGTGGCAGACGATGCACGTGATGCCCTCGCGCGACGTGGGATGCCGGTCGAGGTTGGACATGAACTCGGGCTCCTCGAGGTTCATGCCCACCGGGGTGTGGCAGCGGATGCAGAAGTCGCCGTTGGTGCCGTTGGTCTCCTTCAGGATCGTGGCGTGCATGGCGTTGAAGACCGGGCTCATCTGCGCGTAGGCGTGCGACGACACCGACCACTCGCGGTAGATGTCCTCGTGGCAGGGCGCGCAGGTGGTCGCCGACGGGAAGCGGTCTTCGGCGAACAGGGCCGCGTGGTCGACGGCGGTCTCCGCCTGCCGGGACGCCGCGGGCGTCTCGGCCCCCAACACGGCCATGGATGCGGCCAGGACGCCCGCAGCGCCCAGAATGAGCGCCCAGGGTCCCGCCCCCGGGCTCCTTTCCCCCACCGCCTCGCAGCGCGCCGAACATTCCATCGTGCGGTACCCTCCCTCTCCAGGCCCCGGCACACCCGTCACGGGGCGACCCGAACGATCGTCACCGCCTCGCCCAACCCGACGATTCCGCCGACGCCGACCTCCGTCTCCACCCCGATCCGAGCCCCGTCGACGAACGTACCGTTCAGACTGCCGAGATCGACGACGGTCACGCGCTCGCCGCGTACGGCGAAGGCGGCGTGACGGCGCGACAGCATGCTGTCGTCGATAGGCACGGCGCAGCCCTTCGCGCGGCCGAAGACGTGGCCCCCGTCGCCGAGCCTGACCCGGCGCGCCTCGCCGCCGGCCGGCCGCACCTCGAACACCACGCCCGGCGGCGACGCCTCGTCGGCCGGCGGGGAAGCCGCCGGGCCCGGCGCCGGTTCACGCGGGGCGGCTGTCGCCCGGTCCGGTCGTCGAGCCCCGGTCGCCGGCCCGGGGCCGAACCGCGCACCCGCAACGGACGGCGAATCGCCGGCGTCGGCCGGGGCGGGCGACCCCGATACCAGAGGCGGAACCGACAGGGCGGGGGGCTGTTCATGACGCGTGCCCGCCTCCGCCCCGCTCGAATCGCCGGCGTCGGCCGGGGCGGGCGACGACCCCGACACCAGAGGCGGAACCGACAGGGCAGGGGGCTGTTCATGACGCGTGCCCGCCTCCGCCCCGCTCGAATCGCCGGCGTCGGCCGGGGCGGGCGACGACCCCGATACCAGCGGCGGACCTGCCGCCGCAGCGGGCCGTTCGTACGGGGTGCCCGCCGCTGCGCCAGGCGAATCCGGCGGACGAGCGGTGGCCCGTGAAGGCGCCGGCGCGCCCGCGGCCAGCCCCGCCCCGGCGGGCAGCGCCACGAAAATGAAGTCGTGGTGCCCGCCGAGCGTCACCACGTGCAGGTCGCGCAGCGGTTCCCGGCCGGAGACCGGCGCCCCGTCCAGCCGCGTCCCGTTCGTGCTGTCGAGATCCTCCAGCACCCAGGCGGCGGTGGCCGGATCGAACGCGATGCGCGCGTGCGTCTTCGACACGGCGCTGTCAGCGATCACGATGGTGTTCGACCGCCCGCGGCCGATCGTCGCCTTCCCGCCTATCCGGTGGTCGGCTCCCGCCAGCGCGCCGGTCCTGCAGAAGAACCTCGCCTCCACGCTTCTCCTCGTTCCTTCCCGCCGCGTCGGGCGCGGCGGCGGACGGGCCTACCAACGCACGCGGGCCCGGCCCAGAACCCCGAGGTCGCCGCCGTCCAGCATCGGACTCTCCCGCCGATGCACGTCCACCCCCAGCTCGAAGCGCATCCTCTCCACCCCGAGCGCGCCGAGGCGGTAGCCGAACTGCCAAGCGCGCCCGTACGCCGAGCTCATGAAGCCCACCCGCGGCGTCCCCACGAGGCGCCGGCCGACCGGCAGACCGTAGCCCAGCTCCGCATCCAACCGACCGGCCGGGGCCGGCCCGCCGTAAGTCCCGAACTGCGACAGCGGCCCGCCGCTCCACAGCGCCTCGGAGCCCCGGATCTCCCCGCCCCACGACGGGGCCACCCGCGCCGCGAAGCCCAGCGGGCTCGAAGGCGTCGGGTTCCAGCCCAACGACAGCGACATCCCCCGCTCCGTGAACCCCTCCGCCTGGTGCGCGACCAGCGTCCGCACCCGCACGTCCAGCGACAGGCCCGTCAACGAGTCCGTGAACGCCAGGCCCCCGCCCACGTCCACGCCCGCACCCGTCTCGGCGTCGCCGCCGTCCCGGCGCAGACCCACCTCCACGCTCGGCGTCAGCGACATCCGGCCCCCGATGGCGAAGCCCCGGGAGCCTTCGATGCCCGTCCGAATCCGCGTCACCGCGGCGTCAGACGCCGACAGGCGGCCCGCCGCGCCGTCCACGCCGTCCACCGAAGTGCCCACCCACAGCGCATCCGCCTTGAACGCCAGCGCGAACCCCCCGCCGGCGCGCGAGCCCACCAGCTCGCCCCGCGTCCCCGCCGACGCCATCGCCATCGACAGACCGCTCTCCAACGCCGCCCCTCCGTCCGGCGTCAGCCGGAACGCGCCCGCGCCGTAGCCCGTCACCCCCCACACCGAGACACGGTCGTTGACCCGGTAGCCCAGCCACGGGTACAGGCCCGTCGCCGACGATTCCACCTGCCCCGCGTGCCGGCCGCCGTACCCCCCCAACCCGTGGCTGCGGGCCAGCGACAGACCCGCGACCAGCCGCCCCCGCGTGTAGTCCGCCCCGACCATCGTCGTGCGCACGTCGCCGTTCAGCGACAGCGCCCCCTGCCGGCCGCCGAAGCTCGACCGCGCGCCGCGGCTCCACACCGAGAGCACGCCGCCGTGCCGCGCCCGGTTCAGCTCGAATTCGGAGCCTGACAGCAAATCGCCACCCGGAAGCGCCGAGCCCGCGAAGTCGACGTGGCCCGCCGGCCCGTGACCCGGCAGCGACGCCGCGCCGCCCATCCGCAGGTCGCGGCCCGCCATGCCCGGTGCACCGATGCCGGCGCCGGGCGTGTGCGAACCCGTCGGGGACGCGCCCAGCGGCCCCGTCGCCGCCGCGCCGCCGAACTGCGACAGCAAGTCGAGCGCGAAGTCGCGCTCCATCCCCGGCCCCACGTCCCGCCCCGCGAACCGCGCCCGGAAGCCGGGCTCCCGAGGTCTCGCCACGCGTTCCTCCACGTGCTCGACCACGTGCTCGGCCGACGCCCGTCCGAACCGCGCCAGCAGCGCCGCCGGCAGCGGGTCCGCGTTCTCGATGGTGCCGGTCGCCTCCGCGTCCTCCAGCCGGGCCCCCGACGGGTTCGACAGCGCCAGCACGAACGTCTCCTCGCCCTCGTCGTGCGCGTCGTCGAGCACCGCGACCTCGACCGTCTTCGACGACTCGCCCGCCGCGAACGTCAACGTGCCGCCCGCCGCCGCATAGTCCTCGCCCGCGCGCGCGCTGCCGTCCCGCGTCGCGTAGTCGACCGTCACCGGGTCCGACGCCGCGCGGCTCAGCGTCACCGCGAAGGCCACCGCCGCGCCCGCCGCCTCCTCGGCCCGGGCATCGCCCACCGACAGCGACACCAGACTCTGCGCCGTCGCCGACGACGGCCCGCAGGGAAGGTTGACGCCGCCCTGTTGCGGGTTGATTTGGTCTGCGAACTTGCACAACGCGGCCGGGATCGAACCGCTCAACCGGTTGCCCGAGAGCGACAACGTCGTCAGGTTCGCGAGGCCGCCGAGCGAAGGGGGAATCGACCCGGTCAACTGGTTGTCGTAGAGGGCCAACGCCTCCAGGCTCGCGAGACTGCCGAGCGAAGGGGGGATCGGACCGCTCAACCGGTTGTTGTAGAGGACCAACTCTTTCAGATTCGCGAGGTCGCCGAGCGAAGAGGGGAGCGACCCGGTCAGCCGGTTGTCGTGGAGGTACAACGTCTCCAGATTCGCGAGGCCGCCCAGCGAAGGGGGGACCGGACCGCTCAACCCGTTGCCGTTGAGGTACAACGTGTCCAGATTCGCGAGGTCGCCCAGCGAGGACGGAATCGGACCGCTCAACCCGTTGCCCCAGAGAGACAGCAGCCTCAGCCTCGCGAGGTTGGCGAGCGGGGACGGAATCGACCCGGTCAACCCGTTGTCGCCGAGGTCCAGCGAATCCAGGTTCGCGAGGTTGCCGAGTGAAGTGGGGATCGAGCCGGTCAAGCGGTTGCTCCAGAGATACAACTCGATCAGATTCTCGAGGCCGCCGAGCGAAGAGGGAATCGAACCGCTCAACCCGTTGTCCTGGAGGTACAACTCCTCCAGATTCGCGAGATCGCCCAGTGAGGAGGGAATCGAACCGCTCAACCCGTTGCCGCTGAGGTACAACGCCTCCAGATTCTCGAGGCGGCCGAGCGAGGAGGGAATCGAACCGCTCAACCCGTTGTCGTGGAGAAGCAGATGCGTGACGCGGCCGCCGGCCGTGGACACGCCGTGCCAGTCGCCGAGCGGAGCGTCACTGTTCCAGTTCCTGTTGTTGCTCCAGTTCGGGCCGTCCGTGGCGTTGTAGAGCTCGACGAGCGCGGCCCGGTCTTCTTCGCTCTCCCCGCCCGCCGACACCGGCGTCCCCGTCGCGCTCGCCGACCACGGGCCGTCGCCAGCCGAATTCCCCGCCCGTACCTGGACCTCGTACGACCTGCCGTTCGTCAGACCCGTGATCACCGCCGTCGTCGACGTGCTCTTCACCCCGTCCGGCAGCGACGCCCACGCGCCGCCGCCCGTCCGGTAACGAACGTCGTAGTCGTCGATGGCCGCGCCGTTGGCCGACGGCGCCGTCCAGCGCGCCGTCAACCGACCGTCGCCGGCCTCCAACGTCGGCGCCGACGGCACCGACGGCGGCGACGCCGCCGACGCCGGCGTCCCCGTCGCGCTCGCCGACCACGGGCCGTCGCCAGCCGAATTCCCCGCCCGTACCTGGACCTCGTACGACCTGCCGTTCGTCAGACCCGTGATCACCGCCGTCGTCGACGTGCTCTTCACCCCGTCCGGCAGCGACGCCCACGCGCCGCCGCCCGTCCGGTAACGAACGTCGTAGTCGTCGATGGCCGCGCCGTTGGCCGACGGCGCCGTCCAGCGCGCCGTCAACCGACCGTCGCCGGCCTCCAACGTCGGCGCCGACGGCGCCGACGGCGGCGACGCCGCCGACACCGGCGTCCCCGTCGCGCTCGCCGACCACGGGCCGTCGCCAGCCGAATTCCCCGCCCGTACCTGGACCTCGTACGACCTGCCGTTCGTCAGACCCGTGATCACCGCCGTCGTCGACGTGCTCTTCACCCCGTCCGGCAGCGACGCCCACGCGCCGCCGCCCGTCCGGTAACGAACGTCGTAGTCGTCGATGGCCGCGCCGTTGGCCGACGGCGCCGTCCAGCGCGCCGTCAACCGACCGTCGCCGGCCTCCAACGTCGGCGCCGACGGCGCCGACGGCGGCGACGCCGCCGACACCGGCGTCCCCGTCGCGCTCGCCGACCACGGGCCGTCGCCCGCCGAGTTCCCGGCCCGTACCTGGACCTCGTACGACGTTCCGTTCGTCAGACCCGTGATCGTCGCCGTCGTCGACGTGCTCTTCACCGTGTCGGGCAACGCCGTCCAGGCGCCCCCGGCCGGCCGATAACGCAGGTCGTAGTCGTCGATGGCCGCGCCGTTGTCCGCCGGCACCGTCCAGCGCGCAGTCAACTGACCATCGCCGGCCTCCAACGCCGGCGCGGACGGCGCGGACGGCGCGGACGGCGCCGGCCGCGGATCAGGGGCGGGACCCACCGAATCGCCCCCGCCGCCGGCGGCGGCGACGCCGACGCCCGCCGCGGCACCGGCGCCCACGATGCCGAGAATGGCGCCGGTGCCCAGCCCGCCCCCGCCCACCCCGGCGGCCGCGGCGCCGGCGGCGGCCACATCCGGGGCCGACGCCTCTTCCGCGGTCGCCCTCGCCATCTCGATGCGGATCGCCACGTCGCCGCCCGGGGACACCGTCACCACCCGCTGGTCGTCGCGATAGCCCTCCAGGGCGACGGTGACGCGATACTCGCCCGGCGCCAGCATCGTGATGTCGACAGGCGCGCGGCCCTGCATCGCCCCGTCCAGGTACACCGCCGCCCCCGAGGGGGTGGTGACCACCACGAGCGCGCCGAGCTCGCGCACTTCCTCCCAGACCTCCACCACGCGCCTCGGCAGCTCCGCCGCCTCGGGCTCGAACGCGCGGTCCAGCCGCTGCGCGTCCTGGAACGCCTCGCGGGCGTCGTCATCGTCTGCGAGGTACAGGCGCGAGATGCCCAGATACAAGTACGCCAGGACCATGTCGCGCGCCTCGGCGGCCAGGTCCGCCGGGCCGGTCGTGATGGCTTCGAGCATGTCGGCGGCCGCCGCGAAGTCGCCCTCCTCGACGAGCTCGATCGCTCGTCGAAGATCCGGCTGCGCGGTTTGCGCCTGCCGGGCGCCGAGCCCCTGCGCCAGCGGGGGCGACAGCAGCAAGGCGCAGAGGCCGATCGCGGCCGCGGCGCCCCTGGGGTTCGTCATCGTCGTTTCCCCTCCCGCAGACCGACCGCGCCGGCGGCATCGTCCCGGCGCCCGAGTCCCCGCCTCACTTGGGGAACCCGTCCCGCTGCAGGTCGACCTCGATCACGGAAGTCGCGCCCGCCGCTATCTCCAACGCCCGCGGAAAACGCCACTCCGCCGTCTCCAGCCGAATGCGATGACGCCCGGCGGACACTGGCAGCACCAGAGAGGTGGCCGCGCCCAGCGACCGCCCGTCGACGAAAATCTCCGCCCGCGGCGTGACTCTGATGACCAGCGTGCCGCAGGCCGCATCGTCCGGGCACCGCACCGCCTCGACGTTGTCGACGCGTCTCAATCCCTCCGCCGCCGCCGGCGCGGCGTCCAGCTCGAACGCGTCCTGAAACAGCCGCCGCGCGTCTTCGTAGCGTCCGGCCGCGAACGCGGCGTCCGCCGCACGCACGTTCTCCTCGACGGTCGTCCGAATCCTCGCGGCCCGGACGCGCTCGCGCGCGGCTTGCGCACGCCGGTTGCCGGCCTCGCGACGGAGCACCGCGTCGAGGAACGCGAGGGCGCCATCGAGATTCCCGGCCGCCTCCGCGGCCGCCGCGTCGGCCAGCAACTCCTCGACGTCCGGCCCGGCCGGCGGCGGCCGCGGCGATGGCGGCGGCGGCGGTGGCCGCAGCGCTGGCGCCGCCCGCGCCGGCGGGTCGGGACCAGCCGCGGGCAAGGGAGCGGCGGCGCGCGTAGCGGCCGGACCCGGCGGGTCGGCCCGCCCACGATCTTCCGCCGGGTCCGGGGCCGTTCCCACGGCCGCGACGGTGGGCGCTTCCGATGCCGTGGTTCGGGTTCCGCTCTCCCGCGCCACGGCGTCTCTGCGAGCCGCGGACCCCGACTCCCGCCCGTTCGACCCCGACGAGAACAGCCACGTTGCGCCGGCTACGGCAATCACCACCAACCCGGCCGAACCGAGCACGGCCGCGAGCCGCTTCCGCCGGTCCGCCTCCTCCTCGATCGGGCGATTGCCGGACGCGCCGAATGCCCACGTTTCTTCCGGCGGTGGCGGCGAACCCGGTTCATGCGGGCCCGTGGCATCGGCGCCCAGCCCGGCCGGGCCCGACCCCGGCCCCGGCTCGGCCGCCGCGAGGGAATCGAGCGCCTGCCTGACCGGATCGCGCGCGTCTTGCAGGTTTCCGTGCTCCACGTAGCTGCGTGCTTGCGCCATCAGCGCGTCGAACGACTCGCGTCGCCGCCCGATCTCGGCCTTGACGCCGGCCAGCTCGGCGCCGACCTGATCGTGGGTCCCGTCGAAGCCTTCGAGAATCGCCTGCGCCGCCGCCAGATCGCCGGCCGCCCGCTTCGCCCGGGCCGCATTGACCGCGGCCCGGGCCTCGTGGTCCCGCGCAACCGCGTCGACGCGGTCCCTGAGCTCCAGGGCCGCCGCGTGCGCCCCGTCAAGCGCCAGCACCTCGCGCACCGACTCTGACGCGCCGTCGAAATCGCCCGATGAGAGACACCGCTCCGCCTTCTCCAGATGGCGGTTGACGGTACGGCGGGTCTCGATCTCCTCGCGCAGCCGCAACGCCGCCGCCGACTTCGGCTGCAGTCGCAGCACCGCCTCGACGCTTTCGGACGCCCTCGTCAGCGCCGCCTTCTCCAAGTGCCCGCGCGCATTGACCAGGTGTTCTTCGACCTGCCGCGCCAAACGGATGGCGCCGTCCGCGCCCGGCGCAATCGTCGCATCGGCATCTCCCGCCTCGTCCCCGATGCCCCCCGCGACCGCGTTCAGGTCCGCCAGCAGCTCTTCCAGGTTCTGGTAGCGGTCGTCGACCCGCTTCGCCAACGCCCGATCGACGATCTCGACCAACTTGGGGCTCAGCGCCGGCATCAGCTCCGCGAGCGGAACCGCCCGCTCGTGCACGATCTTGTAGAGCACCGCGGTCGGGGCCTCGGCCTCGAACGCGCGCCGATACGACAGCAACTCGTAGAAGACCAGTCCGACCGCGAATATGTCGCACCGGTGGTCGACGTTCGAACCGAGAATCTGCTCGGGCGCCATGTAGTGGGGCGTGCCGACCACGGCCCCGCCCGCCGTCGTCAGCGCGTCCGCCAGTCTCGCGATGCCGAAGTCGAGGATGGTGAGCGCGCCGTTGTCGTCCCTCGCAATCAGGTTCGCCGGCTTCACGTCCCGGTGCACGATGCCCTGGCCGTGCGCGTACGCCAGACCCCCGCACAACTCGCGCACCATCCCCAGCCGCCGCGCCAGCGCCAGCGGCACCTTCCGGCCGATGATGTCCGCCAGCGTCGGGCCGGGCACGTACTCCATGGCGATGAACGGTTCGCCCTCATGCTCGCCGACGTCGTAGATGGTGACGATGTTCCGGTGGTTGAGGCGTCCCGTGGCCCGCGCCTCGCGCAGAAAGCGCTCCCTCAACTCGGCGCTGTGGACGCGCGCCACCTTGATGGCCACCGTCCGGTCGATGGCTTCGTCGCGGGCGACGTAAAGCACCCCCATGCCGCCGCCGCTGAGCCGCTTGACAACGCGATAGCGCCCGATGAAGGAGGGAAGGTCAGGCATCGACCGTTCGCCGCCCGTGAGCGGCGCCGCGCCATCGACCATATCGGCGCCCGCGCCCCGGGGAGGACCCGACCACAAACGACGCCCCCCCTCCCCCCGGCGTACCGGGAGAAGGGGGAGCAAGGGAGAGAACGAAACGCGCGCCGAACGAGCTACCGTCTCAGGTACCGGCGGCAGCCGCCGATGGCCAGGAGGGCCGCCAGCAGGAGCTGGGCGATGACCGGCAGGGCCGGAACCGCCGCGTCCCACAGGTAGAAGCTGACCGACTTGTCGGTCATCTGCGTCCCGTCGACCACGAGGAAGAGCGTCAGCATCTCCATCTCTTCCGCCATGTTGTCTTCCGTGGCCATCACCATCGTCGACCCGCTCATCTCACCGGCCATGATGGTGACCAGCGGGGGATCCAGCGTGTAGTCGTCGTCCCCCGCCGAGCTGCTGCCATCCCGCATCAGCATCACCTCGGTGTTCTCCGTGACGGGCACGTTCGTCGAGACCGTCACCCTGCCGCCTGCCCCGCCCTCGGCGAGGTTCATGTCGTCCGGTCCGGACACCATGTAGACGCGGGTCAGCTCGTCGACCTCGATCTTGAACTCGACGGAGGCGATGTTCGGCGAGATCTGGGCCCCGCTGGCCGCGCTCGTCGCCGTGACCGTAACCGTGGTGGCTCCCATCCCGACCGCCGTCACGGTCACGATGCCCGCGTCGGCCTCGGCCGTCACGACCTTGGGGTCGGCCGACTCCGCGTCCGCGGTGACGGTGAAGCCGTCGGCCGGCAGCTTGAACAGGTCGCTCAGCTTGAGCGACAGGTCGTCGTCACCGTACGTCCACAAGTCGTCGGCGCCATCGGCCACGTTTCTGGCCGTGGCGACCGCCAACTCCACCTCCACGTCCGACCGCGGCTCGACGTTGAGCGTCGTGGTGTCCGTCAGCGTCACCGACAACATGCCCTTCTCTTCGCTTCCGCCGCCGTTGGTGCGGCCGGCCCTCACGACGGCATTCAGCACGAGCGTCTCATCACCGATGTCGCCGTCGCCGGCCAACACCTCCAGATCGAACGTCGCGGATTGGTCGTTCAAGCCGCCCGTGATGCTCCGGGACGACGGTGTAATCCGGTAGTCCTCGGCGCTGGCCGTGCTGTCGTCGCCGAGCGCCAAGCTGACCGCGACGGTTTCGCCGGTCACTTCACCGGACGGCTTGTTCCGGTTGGCTTCCACCCTCACCTTGTACTTGGAACCCTCCTCCAGCACCGTCAGCGGCCCGACCCCTTGCGCCGTCATGGCCGTCACCGTGATCTCGGGCAATTTGTGAACGTCGACCACGGCAATCGTCGTCTCCGCGACAACCTGGCCACCGACCGTTGCCGTGACGACAACCTCTTCGTCTTCCCTATTGCCATCGCAGTTACAACCAGCACGCCTCTCGGGAACGAGTCGGAACTCGGCCCTGACACCTTCGCCACCCGTCGGCAACTGCCTAGAACTTGTACCCGTGGTGACGAACAAGGCGGAGTACGCGGAGTGGCTTGACGTCAGCGTAACGAACACCGGCACGTCTTCCCGCACATAGTTGGGCGTGAAGTGCAGGATACTGGAGGTCGTAAAGCGGCCCGCCTCGTAAATCTTGCTGGGCACGGCCGTCAACACATAGCCCTGTTCATGACTATCCTCGACCATGAAGACCCTTTCCACCCCGCCTCGGGGGGCGAGATCGCTGCTGGGGTCGAACGTACTGCCGTCCTTGATGACCTGCAGAACGAGACGCTCGTCCTCCGCATCGGCATCCGTTCCGGTGTAAATCGTGACGGATCCACTGCTGTATCCGGGCTGGATCGTCAACTCGCCAATGACATTGGCGTCATAATCGGTGGCCGTCAGTTCTCCCGTGATGGGCACACGAACCCCCGAGACGACCCGGTGGGGGTTGGGAGAAGCGAGAGCGGCCGCGATGCCGTTTTCACGCGTATGCGTCTGCCCCACTAGGCGGAGCTTGGCCTTGAAGACTGCCCCCGACTCTACGGGACCAGTCAGCACCACTGTCGCCTCGGCTTGCCCACCCTCTCGAAGCGCACCGACGGTGACATAGCGGAGCGCCCGTCTCGAGGTCCCCGTCACGCTCCGGGGCAGAACGGTAATCGGAGGAAGTACGGCCTGACTACCGGCGGCCGTGACGGTGACGCTGGCCGTCCCCGCGGACAACGGTGTCAGCGCAAGGGCGGGGTTGCTGGCGCGCATGAGGCCGGAGCTGCTGAGTATACTGGCCTGGACGATGGAGGGATGCGACGACGAGGCTTCGGCGGCAAAGGTCTCCGGCAAGTTGTTGAACACGGCGGTCAACGCTACGGCCGCCGGTTCGTCCTCCTCGGTCCACTTCCCGTCGCCATCGCTGTCGGCAGCCATCAGCGCGTCGTTGATCGCGCTCTGTATTTCCGTGGTCGTTTTCGGCGCGACGCCGGGCTCCGTCACCGTGATGGCAAACGTCAGTTGGCCGGTTCCGGCGGGTGTGGCGCTGTCCGTCGCGGTGTAGGTGACGGTGGCCGCGGGTGCGACCGTAGTCGGCGTTCCGCTGAGCATCCCGGTGGCAGAGGCAACCGACAGCCCCGCGGGCAAGCCCGTGGCCGTGTAGGTGTACGGCGCGGCACCGCCCGTCGCGGTGGGCAACTGCATCGGCGTCATCGCCATGCCTGCCTCCACGCTAATGTCGGCCTGCGAGGCCGGCGTGAACGTCAGGGTGCCGGGGGCCGGTGCCACAACGGTGATGTCAAACGTCAGGCTCCTTGTCGCCGAGGTTGCGGCGCTGTCCGTCACTGTGTAAGTGAAGGTGGCCGCGGCCGCCGCCGTCGTCGGCGTTCCGCTGATCATCCTGGTGGCGGGGTCGAACGTCAACCCCGCAGGCAGGGCGGGGCTCATGCCGTAGGTGTACGGCATCGTCCCGCCCGACGCCATGGGCAGCGTGACCGCCGTCATCGCCACGCCCGCGTTGACGATGATGTCGGCTTGCGAGGCCGGTGTGAACGTCAGGGGTACTGGATCCGTGTCCCTGATAGTTCTGCTGTCGGTATCTTCGCCGCGATCTCTGATGGTTCCCCAGAATGCCGTCAGCGTGGTCTGTGTGTCCTCGTTGTTGCCGTCTTTGGGCACCGTGAAACTGATAAGCCTAGTGGCATTATCCGCGTTGAATAAGACCTGTGCTTGGCCCTTCGTGCTGTTCGAACCGGAAACGATGTTCCCACTAATTGTCAACGCCGGCGTGAGACTCAGTTCCACAGTAGTCTCAGTAGAGCCTGCCACGAACAAAGGTTCCGACTTAACCCTGTATTCGATCGACTTGCCTTCCACGAGGTTCTCATCCCGCGTGAGCAGCTCCAGAACGAATCCCTGGGTCTCGTCGTCGGTGACCGCGAGGTCCGACATGTCTCCCGGTGCCGACACTGCGGCATCCGCGTCTGCGGTGGTCCGGAGCCTGCCTGCGCCGCCTAGGGTGAAGGACACGGTGACTGCAGGATTATTAGCAGCAGCATCGTCATCCTCGTTAGGCGTGACGGTGAAGGTGCGGCTTACCGTCGCGAAGGGTGTCGCCGAACCCCCGGGGTTCGCCGGCACGGGGACTTGCATCACACCCCCGATGACCACGGCGTTCGTAGCTGTCGCGTTGAGAACGACCGTGCTCGCGTTCGGGGACGACGCGGCGATCTGGCCTACGAAGTCCACCTTGATGGTCGTCGCCTTCCCCTCGGTGAGACTCGTGGGCGGGCTGTCTACGGTAATCTGAGCCGCGGCCTGCCCCGCCCCCAGCGCCAGCACCATCCCGGCGAGCGCCATCCACTTCAGCGCCCGGCAACTGCCTCTCGCGAAAATCGCTCCTGTGCGCATGTCGCAATCTCCCTTGTGAATCCGTCCGTTTGTCGCCAGCAGCGGGGGGAACCACGAACCTCCGCCCCCTGCCTCCCCCCGATGTCGTCGACTACCGCTCCGCATCTGTCCTCGGCCTCCTGCGCCCCGCGGCGATCCGGGCGGACTCGCTGTGTGAAACCCGTCCGCTAGGGTCCCCGGTCCGGGCGGTGACGGCCGGGGCGGCTCGGTCCGGCCGCCGTCTCGAACGCCGCCGCCGCCCGGTCCGCGCCGGCTCGGCCCGTCGCGCCCCCGCCGCGATTGCGCGGGCGGGGCGCCGGCGCTATGCCGCGCCGCTTCCCGCCATAAACCACTCACAGTCAACGATTTCCGGTCCGTTTCGACTTTGCGGGGAACTTGGGTAAGGGGCCGTCCGCCATGCCCGCCGTGGCGAGGGGCCGCACGGGCCGGCCCGGGGCGTGTCCATTGCGGCACGTAAGTCCCGCATTTGCCGAGGTTTATGTTATATGCGGCACGGCCTTGACACGGTGGGAGCGACCCTCTTAGAATGCCGCGTCTTTCCCCCAAAGTCTGTGGGGGAAGTTGGGTGGCTAATTGTCAAGTCCAGACGGAAAGCCGGGACCGAAACGGCGGGGGCGGCATCCCGAGAACGCGCTGTCGGTCGACTTCGTGCGCGAGGTCGCCGAGACCGGGCGCTACTGCGACGGCCACGGCCTGTACCTCGACGTGCGGCCGTCCGGCAGCCGGAGCTGGGTGCAGCGCATCGTCATCCGCGGCCGGCGGCGCGAGATGGGCCTGGGGGGCTTTCCCCTCGTGTCGCTCGACGAGGCCCGCGGCCAGGCGTTCGCCAACCGCAAGGTCGCCCGCACGGGCGGCGACCCGCTGGCGGGGAGGGACGGCGTTCGGCGCGCGCGGGCGGCGCCGACCTTCGCGGCCGCCGCCGAGCGGGTGTGGAGGCAGATGCGCCCGGCCTGGCGCAACCGCAAGTACCGCCGCGAGTGGCTGACGGGCCTGGCCCGCTACGCCTTTCCCCACATCGGCGCGATGCGGGTGTCGGAGGTGACCAGCGCGGACCTGGTCGAGATGCTGGGGCCGGTGTGGCACGCGCGGCCGACGACGGCGCGGCGGCTGCGGCAGCGCGTCGCCGCGATCATGGACTGGGCGGTGGCGATGGAGTACCGGCCCGACAACCCGTGCGAGCGCATCGAGCCGGTGCTGGGCCGGCAGCAGCATCTGGTCGAGCACATGCGGGCGCTGCCGCACGGCCAGGTGGCGGGGGCGGTGCGGGCGGTGCGGGCGTCGGGGGCGAGGCGGGTCGTGAAGCTGGCGTTCGAGTTCATGGTGCTGACGGCGGCGCGGTCGGGGGAGGTGCGCGAGGCGCCGTGGCCCGAGATCGACCCGGCCGGGGGCGTGTGGACGGTCCCCGCCGGGCGCATGAAGGGGAAGCGCGAGCACCGGGTGCCCCTGTGCCGGCGCGCGTTGGCGATTCTCGACTTGGCGCGGGCCCTGCCCAAGCGCGCCCACCTGGTGTTTCCGACCGCGCGGGGGCGGCCGCTGAAGGACATGGCGCTGTCGGGGCTGCTGAAGGACCTGGGCATCGCGGCGGTGCCGCACGGCTTCCGGTCGAGCTTCCGCGACTGGGCGTCGGAAGAGACCGACCACCCGCGCGAGGTCGTCGAGGCGGCCCTCGCCCACGTCGTGCGGAACCCCGTCGAGGCCGCCTACGCGCGGTCCGACCTGTTCGAGCGCCGCCGGAAGCTGATGGACGACTGGGGCGACTATCTCGGCCGCCGTTGACGGGCGGCCGGGCTAACTCAATTCAGGCTGGCCATGCGCCGGCGCAGCGCCTTCACGTGCCCCCATATCTCCTTGCGCTCCTCGCGGGCGTCGGGGCTGTCGTCGCCGCCGTGCGACGAGTACCGCAGGTACGCCTCCAGGTCGCGCACGGCGGCCGCGTAGTCGTTGACGTGGTACGACAGGAGCCCGCGGTCGCGCAGCTCGTGGAGGGCGGAGGGGTCGATCGCCACCAGCAGGTCCGTGATCGCCAGACCCTGCGGGAACGACCGCATGCGCACGTACAGGCGCTTCAGGTTCCCGAGCATCCGCACCAGGATCTGCTGCTTGGTGGCCGGCGCGAGGAGCCCGGGCCGGAACTCGACGCTGTCGCCGGCGTGCCGCTGCAGCAGCGAGCGGCAGTCGCCCTCCGACAGGATGGATCCCCCGTGGAATGGGTCCACGAAGACGGCGCTGCCGGGGTCGTCGCCCGGTCCCGTCGGGAACCGCAGCAGGAAGTGGCCCGGGAAGTTCACCCCGTCGACCCGGACGCCGGCGCGGCGCGCCACCTCGATGTAGACCACGGCCAGGGTGATGGGGATGCCGGTCCGCCGGTCGAGCACCTGGTTCAGGAAGCTGTTGCGCGGGTCGTCGTAGTCGCCCGAGTTGCCGCGGAAGCCCTGGTCCTCGAAGAGGAACCGGTTGAGGGTGTCGATGGCCCCCCGGGGACCGACCCGCGGGGCCGCCCGCAGCCGGTCCGCGGCGGCGCCGCCCATCGCCTCCAGGCGCGCGAGGTAGGGGTCGGGGTCCAGGCTGGGATAGCCCAGACGCGCGATGAGCAGGGCCGGCGCCGCCAGGTCCGGGTCGGAACTGGCCGCGGCATCCGTGAACCGCCGCACCACGTCGGCCGGCAATACGCTCATGGCGACGTCTGCCCGACTGCCCGGCGGGCCTGGACCGGGACGACGGGGAGACTCCAGAACAGGCTTCGCATGTGTCCCGTGGGGTTCAGGATAACCGATTCCGCCCCGCCGCGGGGTTCTCAGGCGCGCCCTCGACCGTGCGCGGCGCGGCACGCCGCGCGGAGGGTGTCCGGGGTGACGTCGGCGATGGTCGGGACCACCGCGTGGGCGGTCCCGAGCCGGCTCGCCGGATAGGTCTGCGCGACCCCCACGCAGCCCAGGCCAGCCGCGAGGGCCGACTCGATGCCCCACATCGAGTCCTCGACGGCGACGACGCGGCCCGCGGGGTCGAGCCCGGCCGCCGCGATGTGCGGGCGCAGCAGCTCGACGGCCCGCAGGTAGGGGTCGGGAGCCGGCTTCGACCGCGGCGTGTCGCCCGACGCGACGACGGCCCGGAAGTGCCGGCGGAGACCCGCGGCCTCGAGCACCGCCTCGATCTCGGGGGCGAGGGCGCCCGACGCGATGGCGACGGGCACCTCCGCCGCGACCCGCCGGATGCAGTCGGCGGCGCCGGGGAACAGGGCCGCGCCCCGGCCCGACAGCGCATCGAACCGTTCGCCCTTGACCCGGATCAGCCCGGCCAGCGTGTCGTCGTCGAGCGGCCAACCCCGGTCGCGCCAGACGGTGCGGAAGACGTCGGCGTCGTCGAACCCCAGGTAGCGGTCGTAGTACTCGGACGCGGCGAGGTCGACGCCGTGCTCCGCCAGCACGGCCTGGACGGCGCGCAGGTGCAGCGGCTCGCTGTCGGCGATCACCCCGTCGAAGTCGAAGACGACGCCGGCCAGCGTCAAGGGGTGGATTCCTCGGGCGGCGGCGGGATCACGCCGATGCCGAACCCGGTGTAGCCCGGCGCGAGGCGCTCGCCGGCCGGCACCTCCGCCGTCAGCCAGTTCTCGCGCGGCGGATACGGGCAGTCGTACTCCTCGTTGTAGTAGCAGTAGGGGTTGTAGGCGCGGTTGAAGTCGAGGTCGTAGAGGCCGCTGGCGGTGCGGGGCAGGTCCATGTAGCGGCCCCCGGCGTAGGTGTCGGCCTCGTTGGTCGGGTCCTTGAACATGATGAACAGCGAGTCGATCGACCGCACCGGGGCTTCGGCGAGGGCCGAGAGCCGCATCGGCTCGCCGTTCAGGGCGAACTCGAGCGTGCCCACGCGCTGCATGGGACGGATGACCCCGGTCGAGGTCGGGATCTCGTAGATCGGCTGCTCGGGCTCCACGACGAGGGCGGCGGGGACCCGGTAGACCACGTCCGGCTCGTAGTAGTGCAGCGGCAGAAGCTGACCGCGGCGCTCAATGCGTATCGGCGAGTCGACCGCCTCGCGGAAGAAGCGGTCCTTCAGCTCGCGCGACTCCACCAGCTCGGTGAGCCAGAGCGACTCGTCGGGGGGCGGCGCCGTGCACGCGGCGAGGGCCGCGAGGAGGACGCCGGCGGGGGCGGCGCGCAGGGTGTCTCTTGCCGTCATGCGCAATCCTTCATCATGCGAATACATATCCTGCCCTGTCGACCAGGGCGTCCGCAAGCCGCCGCCGCAGGGCGACGGCGTTGACCGGGGTGACCCGCAGCAGCCGCCGCAGGCCCGCGAGGTGCGTGCGCAGGGTGTCGCCCTCGGCCATCGCGGCGAGCGCGGCGCGGGCCGCGGTGCCGATGCGCTCCGCCGCCCCGTCGACCTGGACGCGCGCCGCGTCGGCCTGCAGGGCGGCGGTGCGGGGCGCGTCGGCCTCCGCCTGCAGGGCCCGGAGGACCGCGCTCTCGGCCGCGTAGGCGTCGATGACGACGTCGGCGGCGCACGACAGCACCTCCTGCTCGTCGCTCAGCTTCTTTCCGTAACGCTGCATGGCGAGGCCGAGCACCATCACCGCGGTCTTCTTGAACGCGGCGACCGCCGCGAGCTGCTCGCCCAGCGGCGCGTCGGCGGGGGCCGAGAGCGCCGGCGGGCTCATCAGCTCGTCCTGCAGCCCCTTGGCGGCGGCGACGAGGGGGATGCCGCCCCCCTTCACGGCGCGGCGTATCAGGGTGCCGGGAATCAGCAGGCGGTTGATCTCGTTGGTGCCCTCGAAGATGCGGTTCACCCGCGAGTCGCGGTAGTGGCGCTCGGCCGGGTAGTCCCGGACGAACCCGTTCCCGCCGTGGATCTGCACGTTCTCGTCGAGGACGTAGTGCAGCATCTCGCTGCCCGCCACCTTGAGGATCGACGACTCGACGGCCAGCTCCTCCAGCGTCTCGCGCAACGGGCCGGGGTCGGCGGGGTCGTGGTCGCCGAGGGCCGCGTCGAGGAGGCCGGTGGTGCGGTAGATCATGCTGTCGACCGCGTAGGCCCGCGCCGCCATCTCCCCCAGCTTGTGCTTGATCGCCCCGAAGCTCGCGATGGGGACCCCGAACTGGTGGCGCTCGGCCGCGTAGCGCGCCGCCTCGCCGATCGCGAGATGGGCGCTCCCGGCGGCGGACACCGCGAGCTTGAAGCGCCCGTAGTTCAGGGTGTTGAACGCGACCTTGTGCCCCTGGCCGACCTCGCCGAGCACATTGGCGGCCGGCACGCGGACGTCCTGCAGGATGACCGGCGTGGTGGACGAGCCGTGCAGGCCCATCTTGTGCTCTTCCTTGCCGCTCGACACGCCTGGCCAGGACCGCTCCACCAGGAACGCGGTGAACTGCTCGCCGTCGACCTTGGCGAAGACGACGTAGAGGTCCGCGAACCCGCCGTTGGTGATCCACATCTTCTCGCCGGTCAGCGAGAAGCTGCCGTCGGCGTTCCGGGCCGCCCGCGCCTTGGCCCCGAGCGCGTCCGACCCCGAGCCCGACTCGCTGAGGCAGTAGGCGCCGACCCATTCGCCGCTGACGAGCCGGCCCAGGTACGCCTCCTTCTGGGCGGGGGTGCCGAAGCAGTGCAGGGGCAGGACGGCGAGGCCGGTGTGGGCCCCGAACGTCGACCCGAACGACCCGCTGTAGCCGATGCGCGTGCCGACGACGACGGTCGACGCCTTGTCGAGGGCGAGGCCGCCGTGCGCCTCGGGCACGTCGGTTCCCAGCAGACCGAGGTCGCCGGCGCGGCGGACGAGGCGCCGGGCGAGGTCCCAATCCTTGGTCTCGAGCTGGTCGTGGTTGGGCGCGATCTCGTTGTCGATGAACTCGGCCGCGGTCTGGTCGATGAGCCGGTGCTCGTCGCTCAGCCGCTCGGGGGTGAACACCGAGCCGGGCGCGGTCTCCTCGAGCAGCCACGCGCCGCCGGTGACGCGGGAAGCGGTGCTCGCGAGTGTCGTCATCGGAACCTCCCTACGCCGCGCGCTCGAAGATGCCCGCGGCGCCCATGCCGCCGCCGACGCACATGGTGACGAGGCCGTAGCGGCCCCCGCGGCGCTTCAGCTCGTGGAGGAGCGACGTCGTCAGCTTCGCGCCGGTGCAGCCCAGCGGGTGGCCGAGGGCGATCGCCCCCCCGTTCACGTTCAGCTTGTCGGGGTCGATGGGCAGCTCGCGCAGGCAGGCCAGCACCTGGGCCGCGAACGCCTCGTTCAGCTCGACGAGATCGATGTCGTCGAGGGTCAGCCCGGCCCGCTTCAGCACCTTCCGGATCGCGGGCACCGGCCCCACCCCGAAGCGCTCGGGCTCGACCCCGGCGGTGGCGTAGGCGACGAACCGGGCGAGGGGCTCGAGCCCCGCCCGATCGGCCCGCTCGCGCGAGGTGAGCACCACGGCGGCGGCCCCGTCGCTCATTTGCGACGAGTTGCCGGCGGTCACCGAGCCCTTCACGTGGAACGCGGGCCGCAGGCTGCCGAGGACCTCGAGGGAGGTGTCGCGGCGCGGCCCCTCGTCGGCGGTGAACTTGACGGTCCGCACCGCGGGCGCGCCGCCGTCGCCGTTGGCGGGCTCGGCGACCCGCACCTCGACGGACACGATCTCCTCCGCGAACCGCCCGGCGTCGAGCGCGGCCACCGCCCGCTGGTGGCTGCGCAGGGCGTAGGCGTCCTGCTCGTCGCGCGAGACCCGCGCCTCACGCGCGTGGTTCTCGGCGACCAGCCCGGTCGAGAGGTAAACGTCCGGGTAGTCCTTCATGAGGCCGGGGTTCGGCGCGACCTTGTGCCCGCCCATGGGGATGAGGCTCATCGACTCGGTGCCGCCCGCGACGACGGCGTCGGCCCCGCCCACCATGATGCGCTCGGCCCCGTAGGCGATGGCCTGCAGGCCGGACGAGCAGAACCGGTTGACGGTGATCGCCGACGCCCCGTGGGGGACGCCGGCGCGGAGGCTGGCGATGCGGGCGACGTTCATCCCCTGCTCGGCCTCGGGCATGGCGCAGCCGAGGATGACGTCCTCGACCTCGCCCGGTTCGATGCCGGGGGCCCGCTCGAGGGCCTCGGCGATGACCGTCGCCCCCAGCTCGTCGGGCCGCGTCGTGCGCAGGGTGCCCCGGGGGGCCTTGCCGACCGGGGTGCGGACCGCCGACACGATCACTGCATCAGTCACGGGCCTCTCCTTCGCGTCGCCGGTGCTCCATGTAGTCGCCGGGGCCTCATGTTAGATGAGACGGTATCGGGCCCCGGCTAGTTTCTCAGCGTCTTCCCGGTCTTGAGGGTGTGGCGGATGCGGTCGAGGGTCTTCGGCTCGCCGCACAGGCTCAGGAACGCCTCGCGCTCCAGGTCCAGCAGAACCTGCTCGCTCACCGCGGTGGCGTGGGGCAGGTCGCCGCCGGTCATGATGCGGGCCAGCGCCCGGCCGATCCGCGCGTCGTGATCGCTGATGGCGCCGCCGCGCCACGCGAGGTGGATGCCCAGCTCGAGGGCGGCGCGGGCCTCCTCGCCGCCGACGGGAATGGCGGTGCGCCGGTCGGGGGCGCGGTAGCCCTCGCGGACCCGCTCGAGCGCCACCGCCTTGGCGTCGGCCATCAGCCGCTCGCGGTCCATGGTGACCCCGTCGACGTCGCGCAGCAGCCCGAGCTGCCGGGCGTGCGCGGCGCTCGTCGACACCTTGCCGAACCCGATGGTCTCGAACGCCCGCCGCAGGCGCGGCAGCGGGTCGGTCCCCGGCAGGGTGGCGTCGAGGGCGCGGACCGTCAGCTCCTTCGTGCCGCAGCCGGCGGGGATCAGCCCGACCCCGACCTCCGCCTGCCCCATGTAGGTCTCGGCCGCCGCCTGCACGCGGTCGCCGTGGAGCACGATCTCCGAGCCGCCGCCGAGGGCGAGGCCGGCCGGCGCGACGACCACGGGCACCGGCGAGTACCGCAGCCCCATGACCGCCTGCTGGAAGCCGCGGACCATGAGGTCGATCTCGTCCCAGTTGCCCTCCTGCGCCTCCAGCAGGACGAGCATGAGGTTGGCGCCGGCGCAGAAGTTCACGGCGTCGTTGCCGACCACCAGCCCCGCGAACCGCTCGGACGCCTCGGTCACCCCGCCCGTCAGAAGCTGCACGGTGTCGCCGCCGATGGTGTTCATCTTCGAGTGGAACTCGACGGCCAGCACCCCGTCGCCGAGGTCGACGAGGCTCGCCCCCGCGTTCCCCTTGACGACGCCGCCCCGCCGCCTCGCGACGGTCAGGATCTGCAGGTCCGGCGCGGCCGGCGGCAGGGGTCCGCTACGGACCCGCCGCGGCTTGTCCGACCGGGCGGCGAGCCCGGCCCACTCCCGGGCGGCGGGAGACAGGTCGGTCACGCCTTCCGCCGCGCAGGCGTCCAGCACCGCGTCGACGCCGATGGCGTCGAGCACCTCGAAGGGGCCGAGCTCCCAGCCGAACCCCCACCGGAGGGCGCGGTCGACGTCGTCCGGCGAATGCGCGACCTCGGGCGCGACCTCCGCCGCGTACAGCAGCGTGCGGCCGAGGGTCGCCCGCAGGAACCCGCCCACCCGGTCGCGGCCGAGGAACAGGGCGCGGATGCGCTCGGCCGCGTCCTCGATCGGCCGGGCCGCCTCGAGGGCGCCCAGCTTCGCCGACTGCCGCGGCCGGTAGGCCATCGCGGCGGGGTCGAGGGTGAGGATGGCACCGCCCCCGGCCCCGGCCGCGCGCTCCTTCCGGTAGAACCCCTGCCCCGCCTTCTCCCCGATCCACCCGCGGGCGACGAGATCGGCGACGAGCGGCGGCAGCTCGAACGCCCGGCGCTCGTCGGGCCGGTCGAGACGGGCCGTGAGGTCGGCGGCGACATGGGCGAGGATGTCGAGGCCCGCGATGTCCATGGTGCGGAACGTCGCGCTCTTCGGCCGCCCGATGGCGGGGCCGGTGATGGCGTCGATCTCCTCGATGGTGTAGCCGCCGCCCGCGAGCTGGGCGAGGGCCGACGCGACGCCGTGCAGGCCGATGCGGTTGCCGATGAAGCCGGGGGCGTCGCGGGCGACGACGACGCCCCGGCCGAGCTGGCCGTTGACGAACGACGAGACGGTGGCGACGGCTGCGGGGTCGGTGTCGGAGGTGGGGATGACCTCGACAAGACGGAGGTAGCGGGGCGGATTGAAGAAGTGGGTGCCCAGCCACCGGCGGCGGAAGTCGGGGCCGCGCCCCTCGGCGATGGCCGCGATGGGGATGCCCGACGTGTTCGAGCTGACGACGGCGTCGCCCCCGAGACACGACTCCACCCGCTCGAGCAGCGCCTGCTTGGCGTCGAGCCGCTCGACGACCGCCTCGACGACCCAGTCGCACTCGCCGACGGCCGGCAGGTCGGCGTCGAACCCGCCGAGGCGGATACGCGGCCGGACGTCCTTCGTGAAGAACGGGTCCGGCTTCAGACCCGCCGCGTGCTTCAGCCCCCGGGCCGCGGTGTCCGCGTCGAGATCGAGCAGCAGTACCGGCCAGCCCGCGTTGGCGACCTGGGCCGCGATCTGGGCGCCCATGGTGCCGGCCCCCAGCACGGCCACCGATCGGATGGTCTGCATCACGGTTTCATCCCGTCAGGAGAGCGGGCAACCGGCCGGCGCCGGCCAACGGGGAGGGGCGGCGGAAGGAGAACCCCGCCGGGCGGGTGAGTGCCCGGCGGGATTGCGCGCCGCAGTCAGGGCGGACAGCCGACGTCCGGAACCCCGCGTCGACCGCGGACGGCTACGGCAACTGGCTAAGCACGGCCTGGGCCTGCGCCCCCTCGGGCGAAGTCGGATCGATCTCGACCGCCCGCGCGAACTGCGCCTTGGCCCCTTCGATGTCGCCCTGGTTCAGCCTCACCAAGCCCAACTGGAACACCGGCAGCACCCAATTCGGATCGGCCGCCACCGCGCGCTCGAACCACTCGGCGGCCTGGTCCGTGTCGCCGCGCGCGAACGCGGCCGTGCCCTGGTTGTAGAAGTCCTCGCGGGCGGCGTCCCCGCTGTTGATCAGGGCCTGGACGGCGTCGGGGTCGCCCATCTGCGCCCGCAGCCGGGCGATCTGGGTGTCGATCTGCGATTGCATCTGCGGGGCCGCGGCGGCGGCCGCCTCGTAGGACTCGATGGCCTCCTCGTACCGCCCGAGTTGCGCCTGGGCCGTGCCGATGTCCAAGTACAGTCCGGCTATCGTCGGAAACCGCTGCTGCAGCGATTGCGCGCCGCTGAGGGCGGCCTCCCAGTCGCCCCGGTCACGCGCCTCGTCGAGCGCGTCCAGCTCGGCCTGGATGCCGTCGAGGAACGCGTTCCGCTCGGCCCGGTTCATCCCGTCGAGCAGCGACTGGTCCATCTCGGCCATCAGGGGATGGGGAATGGCCTCCAGCGCGATGTTGACGGGCGCATTGCGGCCGAACCGGACGGTCACGGTGCCGGGATTGGCCTGAAAGCCCTCGGCCTCGACGGTCATGTTCCAGGTCCCGCTGGGGAGGCCGAGCAGCGTGTACTCGCCGCTGTCGCTGGTCGTTTCGTCGCGCGGATCGTCCGGCTCGGCGTTGCCGAGCGGGGCGTGGCCGTCGAGGCGGACGGTGGCGCCCGCGATGGGCTCGCCGGTCTCGGCGTCGGTGACGCGGCCGAACAGGATGCCGCCCTGGGCGAAGGCGGTGGGGACGAGCAGGGCCATGCCCAGGATGACGGCGATGGACGAGAAGATCTTGGTGCGCATCTGAAGTAGCTCCTGAGATAGAACGAAACCGCCCGCGACTACTGCCCCCCGTCGAGCGCGCTGATGGCGGCCAGCACTTCCGGGTTCGCGGGATCGGCGGCCAGCGCGCTGCGATAGGCGGCGAGGGCCCGCTGCGGCTCGCGCTTCGCCCGCCAGGCGTGGCCGATCGACAGGTTCACGCTGGTCAGGGCCGGCGCCATCGCCAGGATGTCGCGGTAGGCGTCGATGGCGCCGTCGTAGTTGCCCCCGTCGAAGAGCCGTTCGGCGCCCCGGAGCCGCGAGAGAACGTCGGCCGACTTCACCCCGGCGAGCACCCCGACGGGGGGCGCGACGGGGTTGAACGGATCGGGGTCCATGTTGAACTCGACCCGGGCCGGCTCGCCGGAACGTCGTACGGGGGAGTACCCCTGCTCCTCCCGGAAGCCGTCGGCCTGGACGACGAAGAGCCAGTCGCCGCCCGCGAGGCCGATGAACGTGAACCGGCCGGCGCTGTCCGTCGTCATGGTCCGGGTCTGCGCGGTCTCCAGGCTCTCGGCGATGATTCGCGCGCCGGCAACCCCGTTCCCCGCGTCGTCCCGGACGATGCCGCGCACGCCGCCCTGCGCCGCCGCGGTCGCCGCCATGCCCCCCACGAGCAGCAGGACGGTCAGCGTCAGGCGCAACGAGAAGAATCGACGATCAGCGGTCATGAGAGACTCCCCCTATCGGTTCCCGCGACGGGCTCCCCAGTATAATCCAAATCCGTGCCCGGCCACGCCTTCCGACGACCGCTCCGGTTTCCGATCTACCTGCGCGCCTGCGCGGCGGCGTGCCTGTGGCTCGCCCTGCACGCCGGGCCGGCGTCGGCCGCCGTCGATCCGGCGCGCCTCGCCCTCATCGACGCCGTGGTCGAGCAGGCCATCCGCGACGGGCGCCTCCCCGGCGCGGTGGTCCTGGTGGGGCACGAGGGCGGAATCGTATACGAGCGGGCCTTCGGCGCGCGTTCGCTGACGGCGGAGCCGAACGAGCCGATGACCGTCGACACGGTCTTCGACCTCGCGTCCCTGACCAAGGTCGTCGCGACGACCACCGCCGTCATGATGCTCGTCGAGGAGGGCCGTCTCCGGCTGCGCGACCGCGTGGCCGACCACGTGCCGGGGTTCGGCAGCCAGGGGCGCGAGGCGGTCACCATCGCCCACCTGCTGACGCACACGTCGGGCCTGGCCCCCGATCTGCCGCTCGGAGAGTCGTTCGAGGGGACCGGGACGGCGATCGCCCGCACCGTCGCCCTGCCTCCGGCCGCGGCCCCCGGCGAGCGGTTCATCTACAGCGACCTCAACTTCATGCTCCTCGGCGACATCGTCCGGCGGGTCAGCGGGCTCGACCTCGACCGGTTCGCGGAGGAGCGGATCTTCGGGCCGCTGGGCATGGCCGACACGGGCTTCGACCCGCCGGCGGCGCGCTCGCCCCGGATCGCGCCGACCGAGGCGTGCGCGCCGCTGGCGTGGCCCTGCGGGGGTCCCGGCGCGGCCATGCTGCGGGGGCGGGTACACGACCCCACGGCGCGGCGCATGGGCGGGGTGGCCGGCCACGCGGGGCTGTTCAGCACCGCCCGCGACCTCGCCCGGTTCTGCGCGATGCTGCTCGGGGGCGGCGCCCGCGGCGGGGTCCGCCTGCTCGCCCCGCTCACCGTGGACCGGATGACCCGGGTCTCCACCCCTCCGCGCCTGGCCGACCGGCGGGGGCTGGGGTGGGACATCGACTCGCGGTACTCGTCGAACCGCGGCGACCTGTTCCCCGTCGGCTCCTACGGCCACACCGGCTTCACCGGGACGTCGCTCTGGATCGACCCGGCGTCGGACACCTTCGTCGTCTTCCTGTCGAGCCGGGTGCACCCCTCGGGCGGGGGCGACGTGACGGCCCTGCGCGGCCGGGTCGCGACGGTGGTCGCCTCGGCCCTGCGCGACGCGCCCGCGCCGGCCCCCGGCCCGATGTGGACCGGGGTCGACGTGCTGCGGGAGGAGGGCTTCCGGCGGCTGTCCGGGCAGCGCGTCGGCCTGCTGACCAACCGTACCGGCCGGGCGAGGGACGGCGCGTCGACCATCGACCTCCTCGCCGACGCGCCCGGCGTCGAGCTCGCGGCGCTGTTCAGCCCCGAGCACGGCATCCGGGGAGAGCTCGACGGGCCCGTCGCGTCGGGCCGGGACGCCGCCACCGGGCTCCCCATCCACTCGCTCTACGGGGAGACCCGCCGCCCGACGGAGGCGATGCTGCGCGGCCTCGACACGGTCGTGGTCGATCTGCAGGACGCCGGGGCCCGCTTCTACACCTACGCCACCACCATGGCCTACGTCCTCGAGGCGTCGGCGCGGCACGGCCTGCGGGTGGTGGTGCTCGACCGGCCCAACCCCATCGGCGGGCGCCGGGTCGAGGGACCGCGCCTCGACGAGGAGTCGCTCGGCTTCACCGGCTACTTCCCGTCCCCGGTGCGGCACGGCCTGACCCTGGGCGAGCTGGCGCGGCTGTTCAACTCGGAGCGGGCGATCGGGGCGGACCTGGAGGTGGTCGCCATGCGGGGCTGGACCCGCGCCCACTGGTTCGACGAGACCGGCCTGACCTGGGTCGACCCGTCGCCGAACCTGCGAAACCTCCACCAGGCCGCGCTCTATCCCGGCATCGGCGCCGTCGAAGGCGCCAACCTCTCGGTCGGACGCGGCACCGACACCCCGTTCGAGCAGATCGGCGCCCCGTGGATCGACGGCCCCGCCCTCGCCCGCGAGCTGAACCGCGCCGGCCTGCCCGGGCTGCGCGTCTACCCGGTGGCGTTCACCCCCGACGGCAGCCGGTTCGCGGGCGAGTTGTGCCGCGGGGTCTTCTTCGTCGTCACCGACCGCGACGCCCTGCGGCCGGTGCGCCTCGGCCTCGAGGTGGCGGCGGCCCTCCACCGGCTCCACGGCGACGCGTTCGAGCTCGACGGGGTGGCACGGCTCTTCGGGTCGCGGGCGATGTTGGCCCGCATCCGCGCCGGCGACCCCACGTGGGCGATCGCCGCCGGCTGGGACGACGGCGCCGCGGCGTGGCGGCGTCTCTCGGCGCCCTACCTGCTCTACGAATGACGGCCGGCGCGGGAGCACTGCTCCCTCCCGTCTTGACTTGCACGGGCTTGCACGGGCAGGAACGCTGTGCGATGCTGGCGTTTGTTTGCCTTGGACGGACGGGACAGGCCGGCAGACCGGCTGCCGACAGATCCGACTCGACCGCAAGGAACCTGTTCAGGAACCGCGGAGGCGATGGAGTGGCCCGCAAGTCGGCCGGCGCGATACCCGGCGCCCTTGACACGCTGGTCCGCAACGCGATCTCGCAGAAACGCGGGAGAGCCATGCTGGCGCCGTACGAGGGGCCGGACAACCGCCGCAGCCTGCGGCAGCTCGCCGTCACCCTGGCGTTGTACGGCGTCGCGTGGACGGTTCTGCTCGGGAGCGCGGAAGTCGGCTACTGGCTGACCGCGATCGCCGCGTTGCCGGCGGCGGGTCTGATGGTGCGGCTGATCATCATCCAGCACGACTGCAGCCACGGCTCGTACTTCACGTCGCCGAGGGTGTGCGACGCCGTCGGCAGGGTGGTCGCGGGGCTGGTGCTGACGCCCTACGACTACATGAAAAGGATTCACGTAGCACACCACGCCCACTCCGGCAACCTGGACAGGCGCGTGGCCGGCGACGTCCCCACGCTGACGGTCGCCGAGTACGGCGCGCTGGGATGGTGGGGCCGGCTGAGTTACCGCCTGCAACGGAACCCCTGGGTGCTGCTGGGCGTTCTGGTCCCGGCGCAGTTCCTGCTCGTGAACCGTTTTCCCGCGCCCGCGCCACGTTCCTGGGCGCGGGAATGGCGCTCGGTATGGTGGACCAACGCCGCCCTGGCGGCGGTGCTGGCGGGCGCCTGGCTTGCCGTCGGCGTTGAACGTCTCGTGCAGGTCGTGATCATCCAGGTCATGATCACGCTGTACGCGGGCGCGTTCTCCGGCCTGATTACCCACACGCAGCATCAGTTCGAGGATGCCTACTGGCGCCGGTCGGGCGAGTGGGACTTCTTCGAGGCCGGGTTGCGAGGCTCGTCCTGGCTCGCACTCCCGAAACCGTTGCAGTGGCTGACCGCCAGCATCGGCCTGCACCACGTTCACCATTTGAGCACCCGCATTCCGAACTACCGCCTGCAGCGCTGTCACGACGAGAATCCGACACTGTGGTCGGCGCACCGAACCACGCTGCCGCAGGCGTTCAAGGCGCTGCGTCTCGCGCTCTGGGATGAACGGCGCGGCAGGTTGATTTCGTTCGGCGAATACCGCCGCGAGTACCGTGGGCTGGCCCCATCAGTGCCGCATGGAGCCCATTGAGCCCGGTGAACCGACGGTGTCGTGCGCGCCGCGCACCGCCCCGGTTTCGCGGATAGACCGTGTGCTCCGTTTCGTGTCATCGCGTGTACGGCGACATCGATCCCCGTGGGCGGCGCGGCGCCCGCGCCGACGCCTGAGGCCGCCGACATGGCCCTGAACGGCGGCATCGACTGGCTGACGCGCAACCCGGTCGCCGCCAACCTCCTGATGGTGCTCATCGTGGCGGCCGGCCTGATGGCGTCCAGGGAGATCGTCGACGAGGCGTTTCCGCAAGCCGATCTGAATGTAATCGGCATTGACGTGCCCTTTCTCGGCGCGGCGCCCGAGGATGTGGAGGCAGGGGTCGTCCTGCGGGTCGAGGAGGCCGTCCAGAACATCCAGGGCATCAGGCGGATCCAGTCGACGGCGAGTCCGGGGCGTGCGTCGGTCCAGCTCGAACTCGAGTTCGGCGCCGATGCCCAGCGGGTGTTGGACGAGGTCACCACCGCGGTCCGGGCGATCACGACGTTTCCGGCCGCCACTGAAGAACCGACCATCCGCAAGCCGATCGTCCGCAATCAAGTTCTCGTCATCGCCATCTCCGGCGCCGTCGACATCGCCACCCTGAGGTCGATCGCCGAACGGGTGCGCGACGAATTGCTCACCTTGCCGGAGGTCAGTCAGGTAGACCCAGCCGGCGCCCCGCCGTACGAGATCTCCATCGAGGTGTCGGAGGCGGCGCTGCGCACGCACCAACTGACATTCGACGACGTGACCCAAGCCGTGCGGCGCTCCTCGATCGATATTCCCGGCGGCTCGGTGCGCGGCGAACGGGGGGACGTTCTGCTGCGCACCGTCGGGCAGGCCTACCGGGGGGCCGAGTACGAAAACCTCGTGTTGTTGGCTCGGCCCGACGGCACGCGCCTGCTGCTGGGTGACGTGGCCACCGTCGTCGACGGTTTCGCCGAAACGGAACAGCTCGCCCGCTTCGACCAGGCTCCGGCCGTCATGCTGTCCGTCTTCCGGCCCGGCGGCCAGAGTACGACAGAAACCTCGGCCGCGGTGCACGACTACATCGACCGCCTCCGCCCGCGGTTGCCCGACGGCATCGCGTTGACCATCTGGCAGGATCAGTCGCTGGCGATCGACGACCGGCTGGCCATCATGCTGCGCAACGGCGCCGCGGGCCTGGTTCTCGTTCTCGTCGTGCTGACGTTGTTTCTCGAGATTCGGCTCGCCATCTGGGTCGGCCTCGGAATACCGATCGCGTTCCTCGGGGCCATCGCGCTGATGCCGGGGCTGGGCGTGTCGATGAACATGGTCTCCAGCTTCGGATTCCTCCTGGTGCTCGGCATCGTCGTCGACGACGCCATCATCGTCGGCGAGAACATCCATCGTCATCAGCAAGAGGAAGGGGACGGTCTGCGCGGCGCGGTGGAGGGTGTGCGAGAGATTTGCAGGCCCGTCATCTTCGCGGTCCTGACGACGGTGGCGGCGTTTCTGCCGCTGCTGTTCGTACCCGGCCTCGCGGGGGACATGTTCGGGGTCATTCCGCTCGTCGTCGTCCCCTGCCTGCTTTTCTCGCTGCTCGAATCGCTGGGCATCCTGCCCGCCCACCTGGCGCACGCCCGCCGGCGGCGGGCGGCCGGCTCATGGTCGCGGTTTCAGCAGCGCATCGCGGACGGGCTCGTGTGGGTCGCCCGGTCGATCTACGAGCCGATGCTGGAAGCGGCGTTGCGCTGGCGGTACGTCACCGCCGCGCTCGGGATCGCCGCCCTGATGCTGAGCGGGGCCCTTGTCCTGAGCGGCCGGCTCGCCTTGCGTTTCTTTCCATCCGTGGAGTCCGAGTTCATCACGGCCGCGGTGACGATGCCGCTGGGCACGCCGATCGAGGCCACCTTGCAGGCGGTCGAGAAGTTCGAGGCCGGCGCTTCGCGGTTGCGCGCCAGCCTTGAAGAAGAGACCGGCATGGACCACTTCCGGCACGTGGCGACGATCGTCGGCGACCAGGGGCTGGCGACGGCCGGCGCCAGCCCCACGGGTCGGACGGGCAACCCCGCCAACGCCCCCCACCTTGCCGAAGTCACCGTCGAGCTCGTATCCCCGGAGTATCGTTCGTACTCGAGCGAGGAGCTCGGCATCCTGTGGCGCGAGCATACCGGCCCCGTCCCCGAAGCCGACTCGGTGGCTCTCGTCGCTTCACTGATGAGTACGAGCGAGTCCGTCGACGTGGAGCTCGCCGGGCGGGACCTCGACGCGCTGCGTTCCGCCGCCGCGGCCCTCGCGGGACGGCTGGCGGAGTATGCGGGCGTCTATGATATCGCCGATTCGTTTCGCACCACGAGGGCGGAGATGCGGCTCGACATCCGGCCCGCGGCCGAGACGCTGGGGCTGCGCCGGCAGGATCTCGGCCACCAGGTGCGGCAGGCGTTCTACGGCGAGGAGGCGCAGCGCATCCAGCGCGGTCGGGACGACATCCGCGTCATGGTCCGCTATCCGCGCGACGACAGACGGTCGCTCGGCACTCTCGAGAGCATGCGCATCCGCACGCCGGACGGCGGGCAGGTGCCGTTCGGTCAGGTGGCGCGGCTGGAGGCCGCGCGCGGCTTGACGTCGATTGCGCGCGTCGACGGCAACCGCACGGTGGACGTGACGGCGTCGGTCGATCCGGGGGTCGCATCCGCCGCGGCGATCGTCGCCGACCTGCGCGCGCGCATCCTCCCCGACGTGCTCGCCGACTTCCCGGGTGTTCACCACAGTTTCGAGGGCGGCCAAGCCGAGCAGCAGGACATCATGGACGCCTTGGCGACGGGGTTCGTCCTCGCTCTCATCGCGATCTTCGGTCTCCTCGCCATCCCGCTGCGATCGTACATCCAGCCGGTCATCGTCATGGGCGCCATCCCGTTCGCCTTCGTCGGCGCATTCGGGGGCCACCTGCTGCTCGGGATCGCATTGTCGTTCACCTCGGTGTTCGGCTTGGTGGCCCTGACCGGTGTGGTCGTCAACGACAGTCTGATCATGGTCGACTTCATCAACCGGGCGCGAGTTCGGCCGTCGGGTGCCAGCCTTGCGCAAGCGATTCGCGAAGCGGGCAGCCGGCGGTTCCGCCCCATCCTGCTGACGTCGCTGACCACGTTCGTGGGGCTCGGTCCGATGATGCTGGATCGGAGCCTTCAGGCTTCGCTCTTCGTTCCGATGGCCGCCTCGCTGGCGTTCGGTGTGCTGTTCGCTACGTTGGTCACGCTCTTCCTGGTGCCGACCTCGTACCTGATTCTCGACGATCTGCAGCGTCTGCCGGGGCGCTTGTCGGCATCGTTCGCGCCGGGCGCGGGGCGCCCCTGAGGATCGATCCTTGCAGTTCCAAACCGTATTCCGTGAGAAGGCGTTGGCCCGGCGTGCCGAGCGGGAGGCCATCGACGCCAGGCTGCAGGTTACGGCGCCCCATGAGTGGCTGTTGGTGTCGGGACTGGGCGCGGTGCTGGTCGTGCTGCTGGCCTATGGCCTGATCGGGCGGGTGGAGCGCAGTCTGTCCGTCGAGACGGTGCTGGTCGAGCCCGGAGAGCGCGTCGACGTCGTGTCCGGCGTGTCCGGCGTGGTCGTCGATGTGCTCTCGGAGGTCGGCGACACGGTGGCGCGGAATCAGACCCTGGCGCGCGTGCAAACGCCCGAAGGCCTCCGCGCCCTTGCCGCCCCGCGCTCCGAGACCGCGCAACGCGGGGCCGACGACTTCGCGACACGCGATATCGTGGCTCCGCATGACGGCGAGCTCGTGACGCTCACCCTGGCGGCGGGCCGGCGGGTCGCGGCCGGCGACCTCGCGGCCCGCATTCGAACGGCGTCCGCCGGCCCGGTGGAGGCGATCGCGTTCGTCACGCGCGAGGAGGCCCTGCAGCTTGCGCCCGGCATGCAGGCGCAGGTGCGTCTGGCCGTGGCGGGCGCGGGCGCACCTCGAATCCTGCCGGCGCGCGTCGAGCGCGTATCCCCCCGCGTCGCCCCCCCGGTGCCGTGGCTGACCGAGTTCGGGCTCGATCCGCCGGTACGCGCGCATCTGCTGCGCGCGGCACTGACGGACCCGGAAGCGCCGCCGGTCATCGACGGCGCCGCCGGCACGTTGCGGATCGTCCTCGGCCACCGTTCATTCGCCTCGCTGCTTTTCGGGAACGGCGGCGACTGATGGGCTTCACGAATCCCAAACGCCGGGGCCGCGTGCGCACGCCGACGCTGCTGCAGAACGACGCCGCCGAGTGCGGGGCGATCAGCCTCGGCATCGTGCTCGCGTTCTTCGGCCGCTGGGTGCCGATAGAAGAGCTGCGCGCGGCCTGCGACGTGACTCGCGACGGCTGCGACGGCGTCGACCTCCTGCGGGCCGCCAGGCGCTTCGGCCTCGAACCCCAGGGCTGGCGCAAGGAGCCCCATCAGCTCCATGCCATGCGCATGCCGCTCATCCTGTTCTGGGATTTCAGCCATTTCCTGGTGCTGGAGGGCCATGCGCGCGGCCACTACTACATCAACGACCCCAACAGCGGACGCAGGACGGTCGACGAGGACGAGTTCGACAAGGGGTTCACCGGCGTGGCCGTGAGTTTCGAGCCGGGCGCCGACTTCGAGCCGGGCGGGCGCAGCCCCGGCATCCTGCGCCGGCTCTGGCCCTGGTTGCGGGAAGGCAAGGCGCCTCTCGCCTTCGCATCCACCTGCGGGTTGCTGCTGTCGTTGACGGCGCTGGCCCTGCCGCTGCTGCTCAACGTGTTCGTGGACTACGTGCTGAGCGGTCGAGAACCTTCCTGGGGGGGAGCCCTGGTCATCGGCGCGACGGTTGCGGCGGGGCTCGTCTACCTGCTCACGTGGCTCCGGGAACGCTGCCTGCGCCTGCTCTCGGTGCGGCTTTCGCTCGGTCGTGCCGACCACTTCATCAGTCACCTTTTCCGGCTGCGCACCGCGTTCTTCGCCCACCGCTACGCCGGAGACCTGACCGCGAGGATGCAGTCCATCAACGAAGTCGCCGCCGTGGCGACGGGCCGGTTCGCGGGTGTCGGCATCGAACTCGTCACCAGCCTCCTGTTCGTGGTGCTGATGGTCGTCTACGACCCGCTGCTGGCCGGGGTGGTGGTCGCGATGGGTGCGGCGAGCGCTCTTCTGACCCGGGCGGTGACCCGCTCGCGGATCGAAGAGAACCACCGGTTGCAGCGCGAGGCCGGCAACATGCAGGGGGCCGGGATGAGTGGATTGTGCTCCATCGACAGGCTGCAGGCGGTGGCCGCCGAGGACGATTTCTTCGTCCACTTCACCGGCCATCAGGCCCGCGAGCTGCTGGCCCGACAACGCTTCACCGAGCTTGGCCACGTGATGGCGGCGCTGCCGGGTCTGTTCCTGATCACCGGCAACGCCGCCGTGCTCGGCCTGGGCGGCCTGCGCGTGATGTCGGGCGACATGACCCTGGGTGCGATGATGGCCTTCTACGTGTTGGCGGCGAGCTTCCTGCTCCCGATCGGGCGGTTCGTGCAGTTCGCGGACCTGTTCCAGGTGCTCGATGGCCAGCTTCAGCGCCTCGACGACGTCTTCGACGCGCCCGAGGACGCCGTTCTGGCCGGGCGCGACGAAGAGCCGGCCGAACGGCCGCCGGCGTTCGCCAGGCGGCTGCGGCTGACGGGCCGGGTGGAATTGCGGAACGTGACGTTCGGCTACAAGACCACCGGGCAACCCCTGATCGAGGACCTGAGCCTGGTCGTCGAACCCGGTCAGCGCGTGGCCATCGTCGGGCCGACCGGTTCGGGGAAGTCCACCCTGGCATCGCTGGCGGCGGGGCTTCACCGGCCCTGGTCCGGCGAGATCCTGCTCGACGGCCGGCCCCTCGTCGAGGTGCCGCGCGATCTGCTGACGGACTCGGTGTCGCTGGTCGACCAGCACATCTTCCTGTTCGCCGGCTCGGTGCGCGACAACCTGACCATTTGGGATCGGGAAACGCCGGATCAGGCCCTGGTGGCCGCGGCCAGGGACGCCGACGTCCATGCGGAGATCGTCGCCCGGCCCCAGGGCTACGACGCTCCCGTGCTGGAGGGCGGGCGCAACTTCAGCGGCGGCCAGCAGCAGCGTCTCGAAATCGCCAGGGCGCTGGTGTCGAATCCCACCGTCCTGATTCTCGACGAGGCGACCTGCGCACTCGATCCCCTCGCCGAACTGCGCATCGACGAAGCCTTGCGCCGCCGAGGCATCACCTGCCTGATCGTCGCCCATCGCCTGAGCACCATCCGGGACAGCGATCTGATCGTCGTGCTCGACCGCGGCCGGGAAGCGCAGCGCGGCACCCATCAGGAACTGATGGAAGATGCCGGCGGCCTGTACCGTCGACTCATGGAGGCCGAGTCGTGATGGCCGAAGCCCCCGGACGGAAGCCCCTTCCCACCGGCCTGCGACGCTCGGACGCCGCTGCCGCCGAATGGCTGGCGGACTTCGCACTGGCGCGCGGCACGCCGTTCGTCGGAGGCGGCAACTGGCCCATTCGCCTCGACGATCCCGATGCCTTGTGGTTCGTCGCCCGCGGTGCGGTGGACGTGTTCGTGGCGCGCGAACAGGACGGCGGCGGCGCGCTCGTCGAGTTCAAGCACCTCCTGCACGCGACCCCCGGCCGGCTGCTGTTCCAAGCGGGCGACGGCCCGAACGTGCTCGTGGCCAAGGGGCTGCCCGATTCCGAGCTGCGGCGCCTGCCGCGCGACGCCCTCCTGACGGCGGACGAGGACGGCGCCCTCGTCGATCAGGCGGACCTCTGGATTGCCGACATCTCTGCCGCCGTGGCCCTGGACGTCACCCATCGGCCGCCCGTCGACTGCTTTCTCGCCGTCGGCGCCACCGCCGACCTGAACCCCGACGAGGTCGTTTCGACCAAGGGCGGGGTACTGTGGATGTCGAGCCGGGACGTCGGCTTGGCGTTCCTGGGCACCGAAGAACCCGACCGTACGGGTCCCGGCCTCGTGCCCGTCGCGCCCGGCAGTTGGGTCAGCGTCTCCGGCCCGACCCGGCAGCGGGGCACCTCGTCGCGGGAACTGCATCGCGAGGAACGTCTGTTGGCGGCGCTGGCCGAGTTCCATCGCCTGGCGCTGGGCGCCCACGACCTCAACCGCCGCCTGTTGCTGGCCGACGCCGTCAACCTGCGCGCCGCGCAAACGCGATATCGCCGGGAAAGCGAAGATACGGCGCGCCGAAGACTCTTCGACGTAATCGCCGCCCGCGGCTCCCGGACGGACACGGGCGACGGCGCCCTGCAGGCGGCGCTGGCCCTGGTCGGGCGCCACGAGGGCATCCGGTTCCGGACGCCGCCCGCCCCGCAGGGCAGCCAGGACGCCGCCGAGACCGGCCAATCCCTGGATCGCATTCTGACCGCGTCGGGCGTGCGCGGGCGCGGGGTCGCACTCCGCGCCGGCGATCGCTGGTGGCTCGGCGACAGCGGCGCCATGCTGGCGTTCCGGCTCGAGGACGGGGCGCCGGTCGCCCTGCTTCCGGGCCGATTCGGGCGCTACCGCATGGTGGACCCGGCATCGGGACGGGCGGAGCGTGTCGATGCCGGTCGGGCCGCCTCGCTGCGCCCGAATGCGATCTTCTTCTACCCGTCGCTGCCGCCCGGTCGGAGGTCCGGCCCCGGCGACCTGGCCCGGGTCGCGTTCCGCCGGTGGAGGGGCGACGTGTTCAGGTTCGTGACGGCCGGACTGCTGGCCGGTCTCGCCATGCTCGTTCCCGCGGTCGTGCTCGGCATCTTCGCCGATGAGGTGGCGCCGACGGGGCGCGTGGGCATGCTGGCCTGGCTGACGGGGGGGATGCTGTTGCTGGCGCTGACGGCGGCCCTGCTCCAGGTGCGTGAAGGAACGGCCCTGATGCGCCTGGAAGGCCGCGTCGCCGCGCGCGTCACGGCGGCGCTGTGGGACCGCCTGCTGGACCTGCCGCCGGCCTTCTTCCGCGACTTCACGTCCGGCGACCTGGGAACGCGCGCCATGGCGTTCCAGGGCCTGCGCGATCAGGTGTCGGGCGTGGTCATGGGGGCGCTGCTGTCGACGGTTTTCCTGCTGCCGACGTTCGTCCTGCTGTTCGTCTACGATGTCGCGATGGGTTGGCTGGGTCTTGCCGGCGGCCTTGCCGCGCTGGCCGTGACCGTCACGCTCGGCGCGCGGCAGGTGCCCCATCATCGACGGTCGATCGCCGCGCGGCGCGCGCTGGCCGGCGTCCTGCTGCAGTTGATCGGCGCCGCGCACAAACTGCGCGCCACCGGGAAGGAGTGGACGGCCTTCACCCGGTGGGCCCGACACTACCGGGAACAACTGCGCAGCGCAATGAACCTGGGCGCCGTGCACGAGCATCTGGTCGCGTTCACGGCCGCGGCGCCGCTGCTGGCCACCGCCGCGCTGTTCGCCGTGGCCGTCGGCATGGGGCCCGCCGCATTGTCCGCGGGCGCGTTCCTGACCGTCTACGCGGCCTACATGGTCTTCATGTCGGCGATTGCCGCGCTCGGCCACGCCATGTCCGGGGTGGCGGCCATCGTGCCGGCCGTCGAACAGGTTTCTCCGATCCTCGAAGCGGCGCCGAAGAGCATCGCCGGGGACGCCATCGTGCCGAGGCTGCGGGGCGGCGTACGCCTGGACAGGGTGAGCTTCCGCTATGGCAGGGGCGGCCCCCCGGTGCTGCGCGACGTTTCCATCGACGTGCAGCCCGGCGAGTTCGTCGCCCTGGCCGGCGGTTCCGGCGCCGGCAAGAGCACCATGCTGCGCATCATCCTCGGCCTCGAGAAGCCGTCGTCCGGCGTCGTGTACTACGACGGCCACGATCTCGACCGCATCAACCGCCGCGCCCTGACTCGACAGGTCGGCGTGGTGACGCAGGACGGCTCGTTGCGGCCCCGGACGGTTTGCGACAACATCATCGGCATCGCGACGGACCTGACGCTGGACGACGCGTGGCGCGCCGCCCGCCTCGCCGCGGTCGACCGCGACATCAGGTCGATGCCGATGGGCATGTTCACCGTCGTCACCGATAACTCGGCGGTGTTCTCCGGCGGACAGGTCCAGCGCATCATGCTGGCCGCGGCCCTGGTGCGCAGCCCGCGGGTGCTGCTGCTCGACGAGGCCACCAGTTGGCTCGACAACGACACGCAGGCAACGGTCATGGGGCAAATCGAGGAACTGGCCGTCACCCGCATCGTCATCGCCCACCGGCTGTCCACCATCCGCAACGCGGACCGCATCTACGTGCTCGACGAGGGCCGGGTGGCGCAGCAGGGAACCTTTGCGGAACTGATCGAGACGCCGGGCATCTTTCGCGACCTGGCGAACCGCCAACTGACTTGAGGGCGCAGGCTCCGACATTGACGGCCATGCTCATCGTCGCCGCCGTCACGCTGCTCGCCTGGGTGGCCATGGCTTTCGTCACCCTCTACAGCTACCGGCACGTCTTCCGTCTCGAAGCCAGCGGGGAACCCCGCGACGGCGATCCGCCGTTTCCCAAGCTGTCGGTGGTCGTGGCCGCCCGGAACGAGGAGCTCGGGGCGGAGCAGGCGCTCTCGTCGCTGCTCGCCCTCGACTATCCGGACTACGAGGTCATCTTCGTCGACGACCGTTCCGACGACCGCACGGGCGGGATCGCGGATCGGCTGAGCGCGGGGGACGACCGTCTCGAGGTGATCCACATCGAGAAGTTGCCCGCGGGATGGTTCGGGAAGAACCACGCCTGCTGGCGCGGGGCGCTGGCCGCGAGCGGGGACGTGCTCCTCTTTACCGACGGGGACGTGGTGTTCGGGCGCGACGCGGTGCGGCGCGGGGTGCGCCACCTCCTGAGAAACAAGCTGCACCATGTCGCCGTTCTGCCCACGTTCACGATGCGGGATCCCATGCTGGAGGCCTGCGTGATCGTGCAGCACTGGGGCGCGCACGTCACGGGGAGGCTCTGGCAGGTTCGCGACTCGGGCCGCACGACCTCCTTCGGGGCCGGCGCCTACAACCTGTTCCGGGCCGACGCCTACCACGCCATCGGGGGGCACCGGCAGGTCGCCCTGCGCCCCGACGAGGACCATCGACTGGGTCGACTGGTGAAGGCGACCGGCCACCGCTCGGACGTTCTCCGCGCCCAACTCGGTGTGCGATACGAGTGCTATCGGTCCGTCCGGGACTTGATCCGCGGAACGGAAAAAAACTACTTCGCCTTCCAGGACTACCGGATTTCCGCCGTTCTGGTGCAGACGGTCGGACTGCTGTGGATGGGGACCGCACCGGCCGTGCTGGGCGCCGCCCTGGCCGCCGTGGACGCTCCGGCCGCCGCATTGTTCGCGGCTTCCGCCGTGATTGCCTGGGGGGTTGCCATCTACAACGCCCGAGCCTCCCGCTACCGGTGGTGGACCGGACTGCTGCTTCCGGCGGCCAGCGCGGTCATCGTCTACAGTTGGTGGCGCTCCATGATTGTCACCCTGCGCCGGGGCGTGGCCTGGGGCGGTCCTCCCGTTCCGATTACCGAGCTGCGCGCCGCCCGGGTAAGAGTCCCGGCGCGTTCCCTCCGCGAACTGGTCGGAGCCGCCCTCGCGCGGAAGCCTGTCCAGCGTCCCGCTCAGGCGCGGAACGGAAGCCCCGGCTCTTCCTCACTTGCGGGCGACGACACAAGCTAGCACCGGGTAGTCGGGATGGACTGCATCCATGTCTTCCGCGGCGAGTTCAGTGTGGCTGAGCCCCAGGTAGTTGGAGACGACTGTCAGCGGGTTCCCGTACGTGGACACGTTCACCTCCGAGAAATCGCGAAACAACACCCTGAGTCCGTCCGGCATGAACCGCCAGTAGTCGCCGGGATAGTTGTGCACGCGTTGGGCGCACGGGACGACGATGCACGCGTGGCCGTTCGGCCTGAGCCACGCGCACATGTTGCTCACCACCGCGAAGGGATCCGGACAATGTTCCAGCACGTGGAACGCCAGAATCGAATCCCATGACTCGGGATCGAAAACTCCCTGGTCCGCCGCATCGCCGACGAGGTCATCGGCGGCGTTGGATTGCTCCAGCTCCAACGTGCGGAACTCGTCAACGTCGAACCGGTAGAACCAGTTGTTCTTCAGGGAGCCGCCTATCTCCAGACACCGTCCCCGCACGATGGGACGAATGGAACGAACGAACTGCCGCAGGTAGTACCGGTCGACGGGCCCGCCCCGATCGAAGCCGAAGCGATAGCTGAACGGCCAGAGTCTCCCGAAGTCGCCGAAGTCGACCGTTCCCGGCTTCGGCGACAGTGCGCCGGCCCCGGCCAGGGCCGTCACGACCGTGTCGAACATCCGCCGGCTCGTCGGAGTCGGAGATACTTCGCTTGTACGGCCCAGTGCGCCCTGCATCGCCTCCAGCACCGCCCCCGTATCGCGAGATAGCCGCGTAACGTCCACCTTGCGGCGACGAGGCAAGAAGACCGACAACCGTTGCTGTTCCAGAAGGAACCGCGCGTTGACCCCAGGATCCAGGAGCCCGTCGAGCTCCATGAGCTGTCTCCTCGCCGATGCGGCCCGTCGAGCCGAGAACCGCTGAAACGCGGCGTCGACCGTCTGTGCAAAGATGAACGACTCGAGAACGGCCAACCCGATCGGGTCGGATTGTGGAAGCTTGAGGAGCTCGCGTTCGTCGCGCGACAACCACACGCCGCCGTCGCGGCGTCGCACCGTGGCGGAGGGCACCCACATGCCTTCTCCATCGCTTTGCCGTGCAGGCATCCTGACGTTTCCTTTGACTGTTCCAGCGCCCGCTCAGGCGCAGAAGGGAAGCCCCGGTCGACGAAGGAGACCGGCGGGATCGACGGCGCGCTGAAGCCGGACGAGACGGGCATGGCGCGCCTCCCCGAAATGCGCCCGCCAGCGGGAGGCATCGTAGCCGGTCGCGCCCGACAGGTAGGCGCAACCGCCGAGATCGCGAATCACGCGATCCGCGACGTCGAGTCGGGCGCGGGCATCGAGCGCGTCCGCGCGGCGCTCGAACGTGGGCAGGACGGAGTACGAGAAGAACCGGTCGCCCGGAGGCCGCACCAGCGCGGGCGCATCGATGTGCGCGCCGTCGATGAAGAAGCAACCGGCCCAGCCGGCGGGCGCGTCGGGGAGCCAGTCGAGGGGCACGGGGGGACGGGCAAGCAGTCGGCGGAGCGCGCTCCACGGAAGAAACCAGTCGCGCCAGGGATAATAGCGCCGCCTCGGAAGCAGATCGTCCGGCAGGAGGCCGGCGCGGCCGATGTCGTCGCCGTCGGTGCCGAACTGCACCTGAGCGCAACGGAGACCGAAAAGGAGTTGGATGGGCGCGGGTGCGGGAGGCTCGTACTCGATGCCGACACGGAACAGCGCGGCGCCCATATGCGGCCGAAGTTCGAGGCGCAGGTGACCGAAACGGCGATCCGAATACAGACGTTCCACGTCGTCGGCGAGACGATCCATGTCGACGTAGCGCAAGTGATAGTAGCGAATGCGCGGAGGGCACCGGCGGAGCCGCAGCCACGCCCGGGTGATCACCCCGAACTGGCCCTGGCCGGCGCGCACCGCGTCGAAGAGCTCACGCCCGGCTTCGCGCGAACAAGTCACGAGATCGCCCGCGGGCGTGACGACCTCGAGACGCTCGACGTGCCCGACCTGGGCGCCGAAGCGCACCGAAGCGGTGCCGAAGCCGCCCGCCGACAATGTTCCGCCCACGGTCGGAAAGACGCTGTCGGTGAGCACCGGCACCGTCAACCCGGTTCCGTGCAGCGCGTCGATGACGCCGCCCCACGGCTGGCCGCCGCCGACTTCGAGGATGTTCCCCTCGTGGAGCGTCACCCCGCCGAGACGCGACGTATCGATGACCAGCCCCCCGCGGAGGACGGTGTGGCCCGACTGCGAGTGTCCCGCGCCGCGCACCGCGACGGCGAGCCCGTCGGCCCGGGCCGAACGGAACGCGAGCGCGACCTCGCGGGCGGACGAGGGATGGGCGACCCGGGCGGGAGGGCCGTGGACGAGACCGCCGAAGTCGCGTGCGTGCGAGGGCGGAGGACCGTCATGCGAAGGGGGAGGCGGGGTCATGAATCGCAACCGGCGCGTCGGGCGCCGCGCCGGGATCCCGAGGCCGGGCTCGGAGCCCCGCGCCGCGGGCGGCTACTGAAAGTACTTCCGGAATCTCACCACGTCCCGCATCATGCCGTATCTCTTGATGTGTTCCGCGTACCGTTCGGCATAGGCCCGCGCATAGCTCTCCAGGGTCGCTTCGCCGGCGGGTTCCCCGTTCACGCTCCGGCCGATGGCGCGGCCCAGCGCGCGCCCGGCCCAGAGGCCGTAGTGGATGCCCTCCCCCGTGAACGGGTTGATCATCGCCGCCGCATCCCCGACCAGCGCCAGCCCCGCGCGCGGGACCAGCGGCACCACCTGTGATCCCAGCGGCAGCGGGTGGGTCCTGACGTTGCCGATGTCGCCGATCGCGACCCCGTTGTCACGGAGGTACTCGACGTACTCGTCCATGTACGACGCCAGCCGTCTGCCGGACCGCCTGTACTCGCGCGCGTGGATGAGCACGCCGACGTTGACCTTGGCGCCCGCCAGCGGGAACGTCCATCCGTATCCGGGAATCAGGCTCCGGAGGAAATCCACCCGTATGGCCCCCCGATCCAGCCCCGCGGCCTGCGCATAGCCGCGGAGCGCGACCGCCGTGTGCGCCCTCTGCTGGCGGTCGACGCCGGCAAGCCGGCGGACGTTCGACGACGTGCCGTCCGCGCCCACCAGAATCCGGCACCCGATTTCCGTGGCGCCTCCCGAACGCCGCGCCAGGGTCAGACGCCAGAGCCCCAGGGCGTCGTCGAACGCGGCGTCCACGAACCGGTGTCCCGAGTAGTCGGCGGCGCCCCGTTGCACCGCCCCCTCGAACAGATGGTTGTCGAACACCTCGCGCTCGACGATGTAGTGCTCCTCCGAGAACTTCCCGCTGAGGCCGAGGTTCTTGACCCCGGCCGGGACGGTTTGCAGGGACCGGCTGATGACGGGCCTGCCGTCGAAGACCGAGCCGAGGTCCAACTCGCGCAGCACCGCCGCGCCCTCGACTCTGACCGCATCCCCGCACGCCTTGTCCCTCGGGAAGACGGCCATGTCGACCAGCGCGACGCGCAGGCCGGGCGAGGTGGCGAGCGCGCTGCAGGCGCACACGCTGCCGGCCGGCCCCGCCCCGATGACGGCCACGTCCCAGGCTTCGATATCGGCGGCCACTAGAACCCCTTCAGACCCCGCGAAGCGTCGCACTCGGGGCGGCGCTCGCGACTACGGCGTTCGTTTCCGTCGGCAACGAGCGGCGTCCCGGATGACGCCGGCGTCGTGGAGCGTCTCGATCTCGTCGTCGTTCAGGCCCAACTCCGCGTCGAGCACCTCGCCGGTATGCTCGCCGAGCCGGGGCGGGCGCTTCATCGCGGCGCACGATGCCGGAGGTCCCGGCGCGAACCCCAGCATCCGCACCCTGCCGTGCTCCGGCAGATCGAGCTCGTGGATGAAGCCGCGCGCGGCTAGGTGTCGGTCCCGGTGTAGGTCGACGGTGTCCAGGCACGCCGAACAGGGCACGCCGGCGCCGGCGATGGCCTCCATCGCCTCGTATTTGGTGCGTCCGCGGATCCAGGCGCCGATCTCCTCCCGCAGCGCGTCGGCGTTCTGCAGGCGCTGGCGCGGGCTGAAGAAGCGCGGGTCGGCGCGCAGGCGGTCCACGGCCCGGCACAGGGCGCCCCAGTGGCCCTCGGTGAGGGGTTGGAGATAGACGTAGTCGTTCGCGCCGAACGGCTTGCACGGATACAAGCCGGCCGGCGGCAGCCCCAGCCTGTTGCCGGTGCGCGGGGCCGCCCGCCCCCGCATCATCGAGCGTCCGAAGAAGTGCGAGCGCAGGTAGTACGTCACGGCCTCCTGCATCGACACCTCGATGAACTGCCCCTCGCCGGTCCGTTGCCTCTGCGCCCACGCCGCCAGCACCGCCAGCGCCGCCTGCAGGCCGGAACCCGAATCGGCCATCGTCGGGCCGGGCATCAGCGGCGGCCCGCTCGGCTCGCCGTTGACCGAGAACGCCCCGGCGGCGGCCTGCGCCGTCGGATCGACACCGTCGTAGCCCGCATGGGGGCCGCCGGCGCCGAAACCCTTGATGCGCGCGTAGACGAGGGCCGGATTGATGGCGCCGAGCGTCTCGTAGCCGATGTCGAACCGTTCGACGACGCCGGGACCGTAGTTCTCCACGAAGACGTCGAACGCCGGTATCAGGCGCAGCAACAACGCCCGACCCCGGCGGCGGCCGAGGTCCACGGCCAGGCTGCGCTTGTTCGCGTTCCAGGCGCAGAAGAACGCCGAGTAACCGCCGCGGCCGTCGCGGCCGAAGACGCGGGCGCCGTCGCCCCGGCCGGGCGGCTCGATCTTGACCACGTCCGCGCCGAACCACGCCAGCACCTGCGTGCATGACGGGCCCGCCTCGTACTGGGTCATGTCGAGGACCCTCATGCCATCCAATGCCGGCATCCGCGCCTCCGGACGCAGCCCGCCAATCGCCGCCTTCGGCTCCGCTTGCCGCCCAACCAACCCGCTGGGCGTCTGCACCGTTCTGCGGTGCCGACTCCCAGGCGCATCAGTCGAACCGCGGCGGCCGCCGATCACCCCCGCGTCCCGCAGGGCGTCGAGCTGCGAATCGTCCAGCGCGAGCTCGTCGCGCAGCAACTCGGCGGTGTGCTCCCCCAGGCGGGGCGGGCGCTTCATCGACACCCGCGACTTGGACAGGCGCGGCGCGAAGCCCGGAACGCTCACCCTGCCGTGCACCGGCAGGTCAATGTCCTCGACGAAACCGCGCTCGGCGAGGTGCCCGTCGCGAAGCAGCTCCGCCGTGTCCAGGCATGCGCTGCTGGGGACGCCCGCGGCCCCCAGGGCCTCCATCGCCTCGAACTTGGTCCGCGCCCGCGTCCAGGCGCTGATCTCCCCGTGCAGCGCCCGATGGTTCTGGATGCGCCACGGCATGCTGTAGAAACGCGGGTCGACGCGCAGTTCGGGGCGGCCCATGGCCGTGCACAGGGAGGCCCAGTGGCGCTCCGTCATCGGCATGAGGTAGACGTAGTCGTTGGGGCCGAACGGCTTGCAGGGATAGAGATCACCCGGCGGCACGTCGCCCGCGTTGCCGGTGCGCGGCGCCGCCCGGGCCCCCCAACGCGAGCCGATGGCGCCGCGCCCCCGCACGAAGAACGTCATGGCTTCCTGCATCGAGAGGTCGATCTCCTGACCCCGGCCGGTGCGCTGCTTCCGCGCCCAGGCGGCCAGCACCGCCACCGCCGCGACCATCCCGGCGCCGGCATCGCCCATCGATCCGGGAATCATCGGGGGGCCGTCCGGTTCCCCGTTGATCGAGAGCGCGCCGGCCGCCGCCTGCGCGATGGGCGGCTGGACCGCGAAGCCGGCGTACGGGCCGCTGTTTCCGAAACCCTTGATGCGGGCGTAGATCAGCCCCGGAGCGACGGGGCGCAGTGCTTCCGGGTCGATGCCGAGCCGCTCTATCACGCCGGGCCCGAAGTTCTCCACGAGGACGTCGAACTTCGGCACGAGGCGCAGGAACAGTGCATGGCCCGGGTCGCCGCCGAGGTCGATCGCCAGGCTCCGCTTGTTGGCGTTCCAGGCGCAGAACAGGGGGGCGTACGCTTCGTTGCGGGCGCTGTCCGCGCCGCGGGCGCGGTCGCCGCGCCCCGGCTTCTCGACCTTCACGACGTCGGCCCCCAGCCAAGCCAGCGCCTGCGTGCAGGCGGGACCGGCCTCGAACTGCGTCAGGTCGAGCACCCTCAGGCCGTCCAACGCAGGCAAGACCCGCCCTCCGGTCGCCGGCCCGGCCGCCTCATGCGCCGAACCGGCGGACGACCATGGCCGCGTAGGCCTTGGCGGCGATGCGGCCATGGCCCACGACGGCCTTGATGTGGTTGATGTACTGGTAAACCCGGTAGGCGCCGCGGGGGCCCAGCACCCGCTCGGTGCGCGACCACGCGCGCAGGCCCTCGGCCTTCGCGGGCAGGCACCACCGTCTGTCCGTCAGCCGCTCGATCATCGGCCGCCAGCCCGTTCGGTCGATGGTAAACGCCGGGACGGGACGGAACAGCTCCAGCCCCAGCCGCGGCGAGACGCCGCCCGCCGACACATCGAGGCTGAGTACGGCGCCGGGCTGGGTCAGGTCGTCCGTCGCCGCCGTCACCGCCAGGGCCGCATCGGCGGATCCCGGCCATCGGAGCCGATCGAGCAGGCGGGGAAGCCCAGCGGTGTCGACGCGGTGCACGACGAGGCGCACGGCCCGTTGCGGCCGCCCCGGCAACACGCCCGCCTGGACGACCAACCCGGCGTCGGAGAAGACCCCGTACACGCGCTCGACCTGCCGCAGCTCCGCGGCGTCGGCGCGCCGACCGGCCGCGGCCCACAGCGCGGCGACGGTGTCGGCCGGGTCGTCGAGGAGCTTGCGCGCGGCGTCGCCCGAAACACCGCCGGGGACGAAGAAGATGCCGGGCGGCGGCGGTTCCTCCCGGCCGTGCGCCGGAACGTCGTACTCGAGGATGACGCTGCCGTCGCCGCGGGCCAGAAAAGAAGCGGGGTCACGCGAGTTCCGGGCCAGACAGGCACCCAGGGCGGCCGCGGCGGAACCGGGCGGCGCCGCCGCGCCCGCGCGGACGTAGTGCGCGGCCAAGGACGAGCCGGGCGCGGAAATCACGCAGAAATCCGCGTCGGCCGCTTCGTTCCAGAGCGCGAACTCGAAGCCGAACGGCTTATCGATCACGCAGAGCGGCAATCGCTCCGCCACCGTCAGAAGACGCTCGAGTCCGTCTCCGCCCAGCAGGGCCGGCGGGAACAGCCGCCTCATGCCCCCGAGAAGCCCCCCGAAGGACAGGCCGTCACTCACGCGCAAGCCGCCCCGAAAGCCGTCGATCAGACGCGGGTCGAGCCGCTAGACCGGGGAGCACCAGCTTCCGCCGGCGACGGCGCGCATGTCCTCTTCGGCGAGCTTGGCCGAGGGCGGAATCACGAAGTGGGAGGTCGTGGCGGTGTCCTCGTGCACCTGGATGTCGAGACCGTCGGGAATGGACAGGTCCAGTTCCTCCTCGATCACGGCCCTGGGATCCGCGAGCAGGCGGGACCTGAACTCCTCGTCCTCCACCGCCTTGTTTCGGGCGTAGTTGTAGAAGTCATCGAAGGACTGAAACTGTTGAGCCATCGGGGTTCTCCTTCATCCAAGGGTGCAATGAAACGGACTCGGCAGGTGTTAGCGGTGGCACTCCGCTACATTTACCATAGGTGCGGAGCTGGCACAAGGGTATCTTCTTCCCACGAGGCCCACGTGGAGCCTGAAACGGCCGGAGCGGCCGGGCCTGCCGCCCCCCCGGTTTCACGGTCGACGACCGGCGACGTCCGCCACGACCTCCGCCCCGCGTCGTCGACGAACCGGCTGCGGCCGGTCAGGCGGGATGAAGGCGATAGAGCATCCAGTACACCGCGACGCCGGTCACCGAGACGTAGAGCCAGATGGGCAGGGTCCACCGGGCGAGGGCGGCGTGCCGGGCGTCGTCGCGGCGCAGGCCGCGGCGCAGGGTGACGATGGCCAGCGGCAGGATCGCGGCGGCGAGGACGATGTGGGAGACGAGGATCGTGAAGTACACGACGCGGGCCGGCCCCTCGCCCGTGAACGGGCGCGAGCCGACCTGAGCGTGATACACGAGGTACGAGACCAGGAACAACGCGGACGTGGCGAACGCGGCCAACATGCAGCGCCGGTGGAGGTCGATGCGGCCACGCCGGATGCACGCGTAGCCGGCCGCCAGCAGGGCGGCGGCGACGCCGTTCAGGACGGCGTTGACGGTCGGAAGCTGGGTGACCTCGAACATGGGGCTTGGCTCGGAGCGCCCGGCCGGCGGCTACGCTCAGGCCGCGCTGGCCAGCAGCAGCAGCCAGACGAAGGGCAGATAGGTCAGCGTGTAGCGGAACAGCGCCCTCGCCCGCTCGGACGACCGGTGGGCGGCGAACCGGCACGCGAGGACGCACAGGCCCACCCCGAGGAGGGCGGCCCCGCCCGCGTAGCCCGGTCCCGCGACGCCGAGCCACGCGGGGGCGAGGCTGACGGGCACGAGGAGGACGCTGTAGGCGACCACGTGCCGCGCGGTGCGGCGGCCGGTGCCGTCGACGACCGCGAGCAGCGGCAGCCCCGCCCGGCCGAAGTCGTCGCGGTACATCCACGCCAGCGCGAGGAAGTGCGGCAACTGCCAGACGAAGAGCAGGGCGAAGAGCGACCACGCCCCGGCCGACAGCGGCCGCGCCGCCGCCCAGCCGATGACTACGGGAAGCGCGCCGGGCACCGCCCCGACGAGGACCGCCCAGTGGGTCCGGCGCTTCAGCGGCGTGTAGACGGCGGCATAGCTGACGAGGGTGGCGAGGGCGAGGCCCGCGGCCAGGAGGTTGGCCCCGGCCGCGATCTGCACGACGCCGGCCAGCGCGAGAAGCAACGCGAACGCCGCCGCCTCCCCCGGCTGCAGCCGCCCCGCGGCGAGCGGGCGGTCCCGGGTGCGGGGCATCCGCACGTCGAGGTCGCGCTCGGCGATCTGGTTGAGCGCGGCGGCCGCCCCCGCCACGAGGGCGGCGCCGATCGTCGTGTGGGCGAGGGCCGCCGCGTCCACGCCGGCCCGCGCCGCCAGATAGCCCACGCCGGTCGTCACGACGACCAGCGAGTTCAGCCGCGGCTTGGTGAGGGTGACGAAATCAGTGAACCGGTTGCCTGATGCCACGGCGGCGTCCGTATCCGCCGCCTGCCTCGCGCGCACCATGCGGTCGCTCTGTTGTCGGTCGCCCCACCGCGCTCCGGGACGCGGGCGGCTACGAGACGGAGAAGGTGAACGACACCTCGGCGGTCCCGCCGGTGGTGACCGTCACGTTCTGGGTCTGGGTGCCGAGGGCCTCGTGCCACGCCTCGAGGACGTAGTCGCCCGGGGGCAGCGCGCTGATGTCGAACATGCCGTCCTCGGCGGTGACCGCGAAGTACGGATGGTCGAGCACCCCGATGTAGGAGTTCATCCAGCCGTGCACGTCGCACCGCATCGGCACCATGACCTCGACGTTGTCGAACGTCCGCTCGAACTGCATGCCCTGGATCGGCTGCCCCATGTTGAACTCTTGGTTCACCTCGGGGATCGCGTGGATGTTGTGCAGGGTCGGATCGCTGTTGACGATGTTGAGGGTCTGGCCGACCTGGATGCCGAGGACGTGCGGGATGTACCGGCACCCCTCCTGGTTCAGGGTCAGGACCTCGCTCGGCGTCGGGAAGGTCATGTCGCCGAGGCCCTCCCGCACGTACACGAAGACGTTGCCGAGATGGCCGTCGCTGCCGACGTAGGTGCTCGACTGGGTGTTGGTCGCGGCCATCACGCAGTTCGGGTCCGAGTTCATCATGAGCTCTTCCGGCGCGGGGAGCTCGCCGTCCACCATCACCATGCCGGAGACGTTGCCCGCCGTCGACGGATCGAAGGCCGGCGCGGCCGGCTCCGCGACCGCCGCCGGCGCGTCCTCGCCGCCGCCGCCGCATGCCGCCGCGGCGGCGACGGCGAGAACGGACAGAATCGACCACAGTTTTCGCTGCTGCATTGCCTTCACTCCTGCGAACCCTCGTGTGATTTGCGGATCGAAGCGGGGCCGCACCTTCATGCGCCCGATCCGGGAAACAACGGGAAGAATGCTCCATGCCGAGGCGCTCGGCACACGTACTCCGGGCACCTCCGAAGCGCCTATTTTGTATCACAGGCGGCCGGGCGCCGCAAACCGGCGGCGGCGCCGCACCGGTCAGGAGGCGTCGCGCAGCTTGCGGGTCAACCGATCCTCGATCCAGTGCGGATCCCACCATTCGACCGGAGTGATGGGCTCGCCGTGCAGGAGCATCGTGAAGTGCAGGTGGTCGCCGCCGGCGAGGCCGGTCATGCCGCTCCGCCCCAGCTCGTCGCCGAGGGCCACGTCGTCGCCCGGACCGACGGAGATCGACGACAGGTGCGCATAGAGCGATTGCAGCCCCAGACCGTGGTCGACGATGACGCAGTTGCCGTAGATGCCGAGATAGTCGGCCCAGATCACCCGGCCCGCATTGGCGGCGAGTATCGGCACGTTGGCGGTCACCGACAGGTCGAACCCGAGGTGCACCTGCTGGTCGACCTCGCGTCCCTCGTACACGTAGGTGCGGTGATCGCCGAAGCCCGACTCGACCTGCGAGTTGGCGAGCTGCCGGAACGGCTCGGTCCAGAGCCGTTCGTCGGCGGTGTCCGCCGCCAGCTCGCGGATGCGCTCGGCGTTGAGCTGCCGGAGCGGGCCGTTGACGGCGAGGTACTGCTCCAGCAGCCCCGCGTCGGGGGGCAGGGGGATCGAGGCGAACTCTTCGCTCCGGGCGATGATGTCCGGCACCACCCGGGCCATGAAACGGTCGCCGACGGTGAGCCGCGAACGCCGGAACCGGCGCGGAAAGACCCGGTGGTCGAACTCCGACTCGGTCTCGTTGCCGGCCCCGTCCCGGGCGTACAGGCGGATCCGCGCGTCGAGCTCCTGCTCGTGCAGCAACGCGAAGAACGCCACCCGCAGGGTCTCGTCGGGGCTGTCCACCCCCGCCGCCGACGCGGGCCAGCCCCGGTAGGCGCGGTCCCCGACCCGGACCCCGGACTCGGCGTCGGGCGGGGTGACGCGGTAGACGGCCAGCTCGGCCCCGCCGTGGTTCAAGAAGTGGAACGTGGACGCGATGGACACCCGCGGCGGCGTGAACCGCGCCTCGACGTCGCGGCGGGCGGCGGCGCTGCGCTCGCGCAGGCCGAACAGCCGCGCGTGGGTCGCCTCGACGGCGATCGTCGCCGGACCCTCCGCGAGCTCGCGGTACGCGTCGCGGGTCAGGCTGCGGCTGATGCGGATGCGGGTTTCCGTCTCCTGCGTGATTCGGGAGTCGTCGGGCGCCGCCAACGAGAAGATCGGCACCGTGACCCCGTCCTGCTCGATGACCGCGGTGACCGCGGTGAGCTCGGCGTCGCCGGGATCGACGGTGGCCGCGAACTCGACCTGGCGGCCGATGAAGCGGGCGGGCTCGTGGATCTCGACGGCCGGCCCCGTCCCCCGGCCCGCCCCCACGTAGATCCCGGCCCCGAGGGCGGTGACGGCCAGGGCGACGAGCCCGGCGACCAAGCGAATCACGAGGGCATTATAGGGCAGAAGCGCGCAATTCCGTGCAGAAACGCGCGGCCGGGCGCGCCGATCCCGAAGTCGCCGGCGCTCGCGACGAGATCCGGACGGCGGGTGCACGACATCGTCGTGAAATGATCGCCCTGACCGGTGAAACTGACCGCCCGGAACGGGTCGGGCCGGCGGTCTCGGTATCGTCTCGGCAGCGTCTCGTTCCTGACGTGCCCCCCGACGGAGCCGGCGTTGACCCGCCGGGACCCGCGTTGGTAGAATGGCGGGAGCCTCGTTGAGGTGCCCTTCATGTGTGTGGCGGTATCGTCTAGGGGTTAGGATACGTGGTTCTCAGCCACGGGACCGGGGTTCGAATCCCCGTACCGCTACCAATCCTCAACTCGCCCTGAACGGCTCGTGTCGACACGCCCCGCGACGTGCCCGGCCTCCCTCCGTTCCCTGAGCCGGTTGCGCGGCATGGCGATCCACCCGATCCGCATCATCGACGCCCGCGCCGCCGGCGAGCCCCTGCGCCTCGATGCACGGCCACGTCCGGCCGTTCCCTGAACGCGGCCGCGCGTATGGCGATCCACCGGATCCGCACCATCGACGCCCATGCCGCCGGCGAGCCCCTGCGCCTCGTGACCGAGGGGTTCCCGGCCCCGGCCGGCGCATCGATGCTCGACAAGCGCGCCTGGGCCCGAGAACACTGCGACGGGCTCCGCACCGCGCTGATGCACGAGCCCCGCGGGCACGCCGACATGTACGGGGCGGTGCTGACCGAGCCGTGCAGCGGGGCGGCGCACGCCGGGGTGCTGTTCATGCACAACGAGGGCTACAGCACGATGTGCGGCCACGGGGTCGTCGCCGTCTGCACCATCGCCCTCGAGCGCGGGCTCATCAGCGTGCCCGGAGACCCGCCGGTCGTGGTGCTGGAGTCGCCGGCCGGCCTCGTGCGCGCCCGCGCGGTCCGCGCCGAGCCGACCCGCGGCGACCCGGTGCCGCCCCGCGTTTCCGCGGTCGCGTTCGAGAACGTGCCGTCGTTCGTCTTCCACGCCGACGTGCCGGTCGAGGCGAACGGCCGGACGGTCGCGGTGGACGTGGCCTTCGGCGGCGCCTTCTACGCCATCGTCGACAGCGAGGCGGCCGGCATCCCCCTGCGCCGCGAATCGCTCGGGGCGCTGCGCCGCACGGGCATGGAGATCGCGCGGGCGGTCGAGCGCCTCCTGCGGGTGATTCACCCCCTCGACCCCGGTCTCGAGGGCGTCTACGGGACGATCTTCACGGGGATGCCGGAGCGGGGCGGGGCGGACCTGCGGAACGTCACCGTCTTCGCCGACCGGCAGGTCGACCGCTCCCCCTGCGGCACGGGCACCGCGGCGGTCATGGCGGTGCTCGACGCGATGGGCCTCCTCGACGCGGAGCGCCCCTTCGCGCACGAGAGCCTCGCCGGCACCCTGTTCCGCGGGCGCCTGCTGCGCCGCGCCGCCGTGGGCGACTTCGACGCCATCGTCCCCGAGATCGAAGGCTCGGCCTGGATCACCGGCGAGCACACCTTCCTGATCGACGACGCCGACCCCCTCCGCCGCGGGTTCCTGCTGTAGCTTGGCCCGGAACCCGCCCCGCGGGCCGCCGCCCGGCCAATCCCGCGTGCGCGCACTCGCGACCAATCCGAAGCGACCCGCGCCTTGACGGCTACCGTGTCATCCCAGAGGCGACGGCGAGGAAGCGGTCGAGCCGCCGGCGGTGCTCGTCGAGGATCGGATGCGACCACGCGTCGGCGAGCATCCGGTGCACCGACCGCTGATACCAGACCATTTCGTCGATGCCGGTGGTGAAGGCGTCAACGAAGGCCGGGCCGCGGGCCTCGAGCCCGGCGACCAGGCTCGACAGGTTGTGGATCTTGTCGGCCGAGGCCACGGCGCGGGCGGCGTCGCGCGGGCTCGCCCGCAGGCGCTCGATGTACGCCTCCTTGCGCGCCCGCCACGGCAGGCCCCTGGGCTCGGTGACGTCCTCGACCGCCGACAGCACGTGCGGCCCGAAGCGGCGGCGGATGACCTCGGGATCGAGGGCGGTGTCCTCGAGCGTGTCGTGGAGGACGGCGGCGATGACGGTGTCCTCGTCGAACCCGAAGTCGTGCGCGATGAAGGCGACCGCGAGCACGTGGGTCGCCTCGAACCCGCGGCCCGCCTTGCGGCGCCCGAGGCCGTGCGCCTCGAGCATGGTGGTGACGGCCGACTCGATGCGCGGCGAGTACATACGGTCAGAACGGATCGCGTTCCACCTCGGAGAACTGCTCCGGACTCAGTCGCCCGGCGCGATGTAGCTCCGGCGGGCGCGGGCGGTCGTGCCCCGCCGCTTGACCCTCACGTCGATCTCGTGCACCCGGCCGTCGCGGACCGGGGGCACGAACCCCAGGACGTACTGGCTGTGCAGCTCCTGGGCGACGCGGGTGAACGTCGGGCCGAGGTCGTCGGTGTCCTCCAGCTCGAAGTAGCCGCCGCCGGTCTCCTGCGCGAACGTCCGGAGGCGGCGGTCGGGCCGGCTGCGCACCTGGCGGACGCCGTTGAAGTAGTCGCTCTCGAGGCCGATGGTGTAGATCATCACCTCTTCGAGCCGGGCCATCTCCAGGACCTCGCGCCAGCCGATGTCGTTCTGGGTGTCCTCGCCGTCGGTGAAGACCAGCACCACCTTGCGGCCCTCGATGCCGCTGAGCTCCCGGATGCTCGCCGCCACCGCGTCGTAGAGGCGGGTCGGGTTGCCGAACTGCAGCCGGTCGAGCTCGCGGATCAGCGCGTCGCGGTCGCCGATGAAGCCCGACTCGGGCAGGATCTGGATCTTGTCGTTGAACGCCCCGACCTTGGCCCGGTCGTCGGGGAGCATGCGGATGATGAACTGCTCGGCCCCCGCCATCAGCAGGTCGAGGCTCGGGGTCATGCTGGCGCTCGTGTCCAGCATGACGACGACGGTGATCGGCCGCACCTCGTTCTCGAAGAGGACGATCTCCTGCACGTCCCCCTCGTCGATGACCGTGAAGTCGTCCTGGAGCAGGTCGGGCACGAGGCGGCCGCTGCGGTCGGTCGCCGTGACGTAGAGGTCCACCAGCTCGGCGCCCGTGCGGAAGACGGGAACGTCGTCCTGCTGCGCGACGGCGGGCGCCGCACCGAGGAGGGCCGCGAGAGTCAACGCCAGCGAGGTTCGTGCAACCATGATCCGAGCTTACAACCTATCGGGGAATCGCACAATCCACGGCCAGGCGGCCGCGGACCCGGGGGGAGTCGCCAGGGGACTCAGGCCCCGCGATGCCTCACCGGCGGCAGAGCCCGCGTATCCCGGACAGCGCCGACGTGTCAAGATGGATCGTCATGGACGAGCGGCGAATGAACGACAGAACCAAGGGAGACAGACCGGGGGAAGGGTCGGGCGGGGCGGCGACCAGCCCGCGGGGCGGCGACGTCCGCGGCCGGATCGAGACCCTGCTCGACGAGCGCATCCTCATCATGGACGGGGCGATGGGCACCATGATCCAGCGCCACGGCCTCGACGAGGCGGCCTTCCGCGGCGACCGGTTCGCCGGGCACGGGCAGGACGTGAAGGGCAACAACGACCTCCTGGTCCTGACCCGGCCCGACGTCATCGGCGGCATCCACCGCGCGTATCTGGAGGCGGGCAGCGACATCGTCGAGACCAACACGTTCAGCAGCACCGCCATCGCCCAGTCCGACTACGGGCTCGAGGGGCTGGCCTACGAGCTGAACGTCGAGGCGGCGCGCCTCGCGCGGGCGGCGGCCGACGACTGGACCCGGCGGACCCCCGACCGGCCGCGGTTCGTGGCCGGGGCCATCGGGCCGACGAACCGCACCCTCTCGATCTCGCCCGACGTGAACGACCCGGGCCTGCGCGCGAGCACCTTCGACGAGATGCGGGACGCCTACGCGGAGCAGGCGCGCGGCCTCCTCGACGGGGGGTGCGACCTGCTGCTCGTCGAGACGATCTTCGACACCCTGAACGCGAAGGCGGCCCTCGTCGCCATCGGGGACGTGTTCGACGCGCGCGGCGCCGCCGTGCCCCTGATGATCTCGGTGACCGTCACCGACCGCAGCGGGCGCACCCTGTCGGGGCAGACCATCGACGCCTTCTACGTCTCCATCCGCCACGCGAAGCCGCTGAGCGTGGGCATCAACTGCGCCCTCGGGGCGCGCGACATGCGGCCGTACCTCGCCGAGCTGGCGGCCATCGCCGAGTGCCGGGTGAGCTGCTACCCGAACGCGGGGCTGCCCAACGCCTTCGGCGAGTACGACGAGACGCCGGACGAGACGGCGGGGCTGCTCGGGGAGTTCGCGGAGAGCGGGTTCGTGAACATCCTCGGCGGCTGCTGCGGCACGACGCCGGACCACATCGCGGCCATCGCGCGCGCCGTCGACGGGACCCCGCCGCGCGCGGTCCCCGCCGTTACTCTCACGGCTGCCGGTGCACGCGCCGGAGTGCGCGTCGGTGCGGCAACCCTCGGGACGACCGGCGCGCCCGGAGCCAGCCGGTTCAGCGGGCTCGAAACCCTCACCGTGCGGGACGACGGCACGTTCCTGATGGTGGGCGAGCGCACCAACGTCACCGGGTCGGCCCGGTTCGCCCGCCTCGTCAAGTCGGGCGACCTCGCCGCCGCCGCCGAGGTCGCCCTCGACCAGGTGCGGGGCGGGGCGAACCTCATCGACGTCAACATGGACGAGGCGCTGCTCGACTCCGAGGCGACGATGACCCGCTTCCTCAACCTCGTCGCGACCGAGCCCGAGATCGCCCGGGTGCCGGTGATGATCGACAGCTCGAAGTGGTCGGTGATCGAGGCGGGGCTGAAGTGCGTGCAGGGCAAGCCGGTCGTGAACTCGATCAGCCTCAAGGAGGGCGAGGACGACTTCCTCGCGAAGGCCCGGACCCTCCACCGCTACGGCGCGGCGGCGGTGGTGATGGCGTTCGACGAGGCCGGCCAGGCCGCGACCACCGGGCGCAAGGTCGAGATCTGCCGGCGCGCGTACAAGCTGCTCACGGAGCGGGCGGGGTTCGACCCCGGCGACATCGTCTTCGACCCCAACATCCTCGCGGTGGCGACCGGCCTCGAGGAGCACGACGACTACGCCGTCAACTTCATCGAGGCGACGCGGACCATCAAGCGCGCCTGTCCCGGCGCCCTCGTCAGCGGCGGCGTGAGCAACCTCTCGTTCTCGTTCCGCGGCAACAACCCGGTGCGCGAGGCGATGCACTCGGCGTTCCTCTACCACGCCATCGCGGCGGGCCTGGACATGGGCATCGTCAACGCCGGCCAGCTCGTGGTCTACGAGGACATCGAGCCGGAGCTGCTGGCCCACGTCGAGGACATCATCTTCAACCGCCGCCCCGACGCCACCGAGCGCATGGTGCGGTTCGCGGAGACGGTCAAGGGAAGCGGGACGGCCCGCACCGAGGATCGCGCCTGGCGTCAGGGGACGGTGAACGAACGGCTCTCGCACGCCCTCGTGCACGGCATCGCCGACCACGTCGAGGCCGACGCGGAGGAGGCGCGGCAGGCCCTGGCCCGGCCCCTCGACGTCATCGAGGGGCCGTTGATGGACGGCATGAAGGTGGTCGGCGACCTCTTCGGGGCCGGCAAGATGTTCCTCCCGCAGGTGGTCAAGAGCGCGCGGGTCATGAAGAAGGCGGTCGCCTGGCTCGAGCCGTTCATGGAGCGGGAACGCGAGGCCGCCGGCGCCGCGGCCGCGTCGAAGGGCAAGGTGGTGCTAGCCACCGTCAAAGGGGACGTGCACGACATCGGCAAGAACATCGTGGCCGTCGTGCTGCGGTGCAACGGCTACGAGGTCGTCGACCTCGGGGTGATGGTGCACTGCGACACCATCCTGCAGACGGCGGCCGACGAGGACGCCGACATCGTCGGCCTGAGCGGGCTCATCACGCCGTCGCTCGACGAGATGGTGTTCGTGGCGAAGGAGATGCAGCGGCGCGGGCTGGCGCGGCCGCTGCTCATCGGCGGGGCGACGACCAGCCGACAGCACACCGCGGTGAAGATAGCCCCCGCCTACGACCGGAGCACGGTGCACGTGGCCGACGCGTCGCGGGTGATCGACGTGGTGTCGGGCCTGCTCAACCCGGCGCGGCGGGACGAGCTCGACCGCGCCAACCGGGCCGACCAGGCCACCCTGCGGGAGCAGTACGCGGCGCGGCGGGACCGGCCGCTCCGGCCCTACGCGGAAGCGCGGGCCGACCGGTTCCGCGACGACTGGGCGGCGGCCGACCTGCCGGCGCCGGCGTTCCTCGGGCCGCGGCGGCTCGACCCGATCCCCCTCGCCGAGGTGACGCCGTTCATCGACTGGACGTTCTTCTTCGCGGCGTGGGAGATCAAGGGGCGCTTCCCCGCCGTGCTCGACCACCCCGCCTACGGCGGGCAGGCGCGGGCGCTGCACGCGGACGGGACCGCGCTGCTCGAGCGCATCGTCGCCGAGGAGCGCCTGACCGTCCGCGCCGTGTACGGGTTCTGGCCGGCGGTGAGCGACGGCGACGACATCGTCGTCCTCGAACCGGAGGCGACGGGCGACGGCGGGGCCGGGCGGCGGCGCGCGTCGCCGCCAACCAACGGATTGAACGGTCCGGCGGGAGGCACGACGGCCGGCGGCGGCGCCGAGCGGCTGGACCCTGTGCCGCCAGCCAACGGATTGAACGGCCCGGCGGGAGGCGCGACGGCCGCGGGCGGTCCCGGACGGCTACCCCCGCCGCAGGGCGACGGCGGCGCCGGGCCGGCGGGAGGCGCGGCGGCCGGCGGGGCCGAGCGGCTGCGGCTGCCGATGCTGCGCCAGCAAGAGCCGCAGCCCGAGGGCCGGGCGCACCGCTCGCTCGCCGACTTCGTGGCCCCGCGGGACAGCGGGCGGATCGACCACGTCGGGGCGTTCGCGGTCACCGCCGGCGTCGGCGCCGACGCCCTCGCGGCGGAGTTCAAGCGGGACCACGACGACTACCGCGCCATCATGGTGCAGGCCCTCGCCGACCGCCTCGCGGAAGCCGCGGCCGAGTACCTGCACGCCGAGGCCCGCCGCCAGTGGGGCTACGGCGCGGGCGAGAAGCTGACCCACGAGGACCTGCTGCGCGAGCGCTACCGCGGCATCCGCCCCGCGTTCGGGTACCCGGCGTGCCCCGACCACAGCGGCAAGCTCGCGCTGTGGGACCTCCTGGAACCCGGCACCGTCGGCATGGGCCTGACCGAGAGCGCGGCGATGACCCCGGCGGCGAGCGTCAGCGGGCTCTACCTCGCCCACCCCGACGCGCACTACTTCTCGGTGGGGCGCATCGGCACCGACCAGTTGGAGGACTACGCCCGCCGCAAGGGGATGACGGTGCCCGAGGCCGAGCGCTGGCTGCGGCCGCTGCTGGCGTGATGGGGAAGTGGCTAGGGGAACGTGCTGGCTTGCCCGGAGTCGCGCCGTTCCACGGAGCAGACTCTGCGGGGATGATTGGGGGCCAAGCCGAGCCCCGGGCGCCGATTGACGGGCTACGACGACGCCCTGTCCCGTTCTTCCTGCCGTCCGCGGAGGAACGCAACGTCCGTGCCGAGGAGCGCGACGTCTCGGCCCAGCTGTTCGACCTTTTCGTCGAGCCGGCCGACCTTTTCGTCGAGCTTGCCGACCCTTTCGTCGAGCCGGCCGACCTCTCGCGAGACGCCCTCCAACTTGTCGTCCAGGCGCCTGATGTGGGCATCCATGGCGTCGAGCTTGGGGCTGATGAACCTCTCGATCGATTGCTGCAGCTCGGTTCGCGCCGCACGCGCGTCCTGCCGCGCCGCGAAGAACACCCCCGCGATGGTCGCGGTCGCTGCGATGGCGGCGGCGGCGGCCTGTATCCAGATTGCGTCCATGTCTCCGGGTTCTCCAAGAACCGCCCCGAACGGGCGCGGCAACGGCGCTCCCCTTCGATGAGCGTACACCGGAATGCCGCACGCCTTCAACCCGAATGCTAACCAACGACGCTGACAACAATCACCTGTCCTATGTGGGAGCGCCCCGTCCCGCAGAATGCCCGCCGCCCCTGCGTGCGGTTGGCGGCCTCATGTCGACCAACGTCCCTGACCCGAACCGCACGCCGAACCCGGGTCCAAGGACACTGACAAGAATCACCGGTCCCGCGGAAACGGGCTGCCCCCGGCGTCCAGTCGGCAACTTCATCGATCACTGCCCCGGCCGGCGCCGAGACGCCGTCAGCTCGTCCAGCGAGCGGGGCCAGTCGCTCCCGAGGAGCCGCGACAGCGACCGGTCGGCGAGCAGCCGGCCGCCGGTCTGGCAGCGCGGACAGTAGTTGGCCTCGTTGCTGGCGTACGCGATGCGCTGGACCGGCGCCCCGCACGCGGGGCATGGCCGGCCGTAGCGGCCGTGCACGGCCATGCCCTCGTGGAACGCGGTGACCTTCTCGGGGAAGCGGTTGCCGGTCTCGCGCCGCAGCCGCTCCGTCCATTCCGCGAGGGTCGCGCGGGCCGCGTCGAACAGCCGCCCGACCTCCGCATCGGTGAGCCGCGACGTCCACTTCAGGGGCGAGAGCCGCGCCGCGTGCAGGATCTCGTCGGAGTACGCGTTGCCGATGCCCGAGAACAGCCGCGGGTCGGTCAGGGCGCGCTTGACGGTGTGGTTTTCGCGGGTCAGCCTCGCCTGGAACGCGGCGGCGTCCGCCTCAAGCACCTCCAGCCCGCCGGGGTCGTGCCGGCGCAGGGCGGCGGTGCCGCCGGCCACGTGCAGCGACGCGCGCTTCGTGCCGCCCTCCTCGGTGAACAGCACGGTGCCGCCCGGGAAGTCGAACGCGGCGAGGCCCCGGCGCCTCGGAATGGGCGCGCCGGGGGGCCGCCAGCGCAGGCGGCCCGCGATCATCAGGTGGATGACCAGCGACACGTCCCCGTCGAGGGTGATCACGACGCGCTTGCCGAGCCGGTCCACCGAGCGCACCGCGCGGGACTCGGCCGCGGCGAGGGGCGGGTCGACCGAACGCAGCACGAACGGGCTGCCGAGCCGGACCCGTCGCAGGGCCTCGCCGACGATGCGCCGCCGGAGGTGCTCCACGTACACCGTGACGTCGGGCAGTTCGGGCATCGGTCGCGCGGGGCGGCCGGGGATGTATGATCACGGGCCGCCGCCGATGGAGTACCACATCAGACAGTACGGGCTGCAGCAGGGCGCGCTGGAGATTCAGTATATCGAGGAGTTCTTCGGGGAGTTCCCGCGCCGCAAGACCTCGTCCGAGGTCGTGGCGAGGCTGGGCGACCGCGACCACCAGATCGTCATGGCCGAGGCGGCCCTGGCCGACGACCCCGGCACGGTGGTGCCGGTGGCGTTCAAGGTGTCGCACGAGCTGCGCCGCCGCGAGGCCGACGCCAAGCTCGCCGACCTCGTGTCCCGGCTCGCCGACTGCGTCCGCTTCGACGGCCGCAAGGTCCTCTACAGTTGGATCGGGGGCACCCGCCGCGACTGGCGCGGCCGGGGCTTCTTCCGCGCCCTGACCGAGCAGCAGGAGTCGTGGGCCCTCGACAACGGCTTCGACGAGGTCGTCGTGAAGACGAAGAACCGCTTCTACGCCATGCGCAGCACCCTCGACCACCTGGAGTTCGACGTCATCAAGCTCGAGACCCACCCCGACGACCCGGGCGCGTCGAAGGTGTACCTGAGCAAGCGCCTCGGCCGCGAGGTCGTCGACCGCCACCGCAGCACCCGCGCCGTCGTCAACGTCGGCTGACGCGCTGTCCGCACGGTTTCTGCCACTTGAATGCACGCCCGTTGAACGCGTCTGCTCTGTCCGCGCAACGGGACAACGCGAGCGTCCGTCCGGCATCCGCCTGCTCGGCCCTCAGCGGGACGCCGTTGGCACCCGGCGCATCACAGCCCGGCCGCGGACCGCACGACGCGGCCGGCGTCGAGCACCACCACCCAGTCGGCGAGGGCGCGGACTTCGGCCTCGGCGTGGGACACGTAGAGCATGGGGGTCGCCAGCTCGTCGCGGATGCGCTCCAGATAGGGCAGGACGCGCGAGCGCAGGGTGGCGTCGAGGGCGGCGAGGGGCTCGTCGAGCAGGAGGAGGGCCGGCGATGCGGCGAGCGCTCGGGCGAGGGCGACGCGCTGACGCTCGCCGCCGGACAGGCCGGCGACGCCGCGGTCGAGCAGGGGGCCGAGCTCGAGCAGCGAGATGACGTGGTCGAACCCGCCGCCCGGCCCCGGCCCCGCGCCGTAGAGGATGTTGCGCCGCACGTTCATGTGGGGGAAGAGGGCGAGGTCCTGGGGCACGTAGCCGACGCGCCGGCGGTGGCAGGGCACGTCGACGCCGGCGTCGGCGTCGAAGAGGGTGCGGTCCCCGATGCGGATGACCCCGCGCCGGGGCCGGCGCAGCCCCGCGATGCACTCGAGCACCGTCGTCTTGCCCGCCCCCGACGGGCCGAACAGGGCGACCACCCGCGCGTCGATGCGCTCGCGCATCTCGAGCGCGAAGCCGCCCTGGTGGAGGGCGAAGTCGAGGGTGACGAGGCCGGCCGCACCGGCGCCGGGCGTCGGCGGTTCGTGCGGAGAAGTCGGGAACCGCGCATCACCCGCACCGGGCGGCTCGCCGGGCGTCGGCGGTTCGTGCGGAGAAGTCGGGAACCGCGCATCACCCGCGCCGGGCGGCTCGCCGGGCGTCGGCGGTTCGTGCGGCGCAGGCGGGAACCGCGCGCCCGGCCGGCGTGCGACGGCGTCGTCGTCAGGCGTTCCGGTCATGGCGGTACCGGCGTCAGGCGGCCGGATGCGCGACCAGCCGGTTCGACGCCAGCAGGGCGCCGAACGCGATGGCCGCCGACACCGCCAGCATCACCGCGGCGGCGGCGTCCTGGCCGGTCTCGGTGTAGGTGTAGATGGCGACGGCGATGGTCCGGGTGTCGGGCAGGGCGCCGGCCACCATGATCGTCGCGCCGAACTCGCCGAGCGCGCGCGAGAACCCCAGCAGCGCCCCCGCGAGGACCCCGCGCCGGGCCAGCGGCAGGCTCACCGTGAAGAAGATCCGCGCCGGGCGGGCGCCCAGGGTCGCCGCGATCTGCTCGTAGCGCCGGTCCACCTGCTCGAACCCCGCCCGCGCCGAGCGCACGAGCAGGGGCAGGCCCATCACCGCCATCGCCACCACCACCGCCCGCCACGTGAACATCACCTCGACGCCCATCCGTTCGAGCAGCCCCCCGAGCACGCCCCGCCGCCCGAGGACGGTGATGAGGATGAGCCCCGTCGCCACCGGCGGCAGCACCAGGGGCAGCGACACCAGGGTCTCGAGCACCGCGTGCCCCGGAAAGCGGCGGCGGGCGAGCACCCACGCCACGGCGAGGCCGGGCGGCAGCATGACGGCGGTGGCGACGGCGGCCATGCCGGCGGTGAACCCGGCGACGGAGAGGACGTCGTTCATGGGCCGCCCGCCAAGTCGTCGATGACCGCGCGTCCGGCCGCGGCGAACGGGATGACGGGGGGGACGTCGTTCATGGGCCGCCCGCCTCGATCTCGATGGCCGTCCTCGCGGCGCGACGAATCGGCGTATTGTCGAGCACGGTCCCCGGCGATGGTAGCAGAGCCCCTAGTGAGTCCCTTCGGGATAGAAGGACACCAGCTTCGCCTTCTCGTTGTTGAGCGGGATACCGGGTGACGGAGGGGATGTCGTGTCATGGCGCGGCTGTCCGCGAAGCGCGCGGGCCCTCCAGCACGATGAAGCCGGCGTGCCTGAACGCGTCGCGGGCGGCCGTGCTCTGCAGGTAGTCGAGGAACCGCACCGCCCCCGGCCGGTTCGGGGTGTCGGCGAGTATCGCGGCCGGATAGGCGATGGCCGGTCCTTCGTCCTCCGGCACCTCGAACGCGACCGCGACTTCGTCCGACGACAGCGCGTCGGTGCGATAGACGATGCCCGCATCGGCGTCGCCCGCCTCGACCACGGCCAGCGCCGCCCGGACGCTGCGGGTCGGGACCAGCCGGGGGGCCAGCGCGTCCCAGAGGCCGAGCGAAGCCAAGTAGTAACGGGCGTAGACCCCGGCGGGAACGCCGGCCGGGTCTCCGACGGCGATGCGGCGGAACGCCGGGTCGCGCAGCGCCGCCGCGTCCCGCGGCGCGGCGGCCGCGCCCGCCGGCACCACCGCGGCGAGCCGGTTCGACAGCAGCGCCACCCGCGTTTCCGCGACGACCAGCGATTCCGCGGCCACCCGGTCCATCTGCCGCTCGTCGGCGCTGATGAACAGATCGACCGGGGCCCCGGCCAGGATTTGCGCGGCCAAGGTGCTGGAGCCGGCCAAGTTCAGATCGACCGCGGTACCGGTGTCGCGTTCGAAGTCCTCCGCCACCCGCTCCAGCGGCGCGGCCAAGCTGACCGCCGCCGACACCCGGACCCCATCCGCTCGGGCCCCGCCCGGATCCGCGCAGACCGCCAGTACTGCGACGGCGACAAACCCCGCGAGCGCCGCTGCTCCCGCAACGATCCGCCGGCCGGGGCCGGCCCCAGCAACCGCTTCTCCGTCCTCCAGCCCGCGCCGCGAAGACACGCCCCGTGCGCCGCCGCGGACCATCGGCCAGTCAATCACCTGCGCAATATAGTATGATTCGATTCGATTCACCAAACGATTCGGAGTGAATCGGCCGGCTTATGTCGAACGTCATGGGAACGGCGGACAGGGAAGCAGTAGAGGCATGGCCACGCTGACGGTGCGGCAGGCGGCGGAGCGTCTCGGCATCGCCTACTCGACTCTGAAGCACTGGATCTACCGCGGCACGGTCCGCACCACCCGCACCGCCGGCGGCCACCACCGCATCGCCGAAACCGAGGTCGAGCGCCTTCTCGCCCGTACCGACCGGCCGCTCCCACGCCCCAGGGCCTCCGGCGGCGGCGTGCTGGTGCGCATCAGCGGCCGCAACCGCCTGCAGGGCATCGTCGACGAGGTGCGGCGCGAGGGCCTCGTCGCCCAGGTGCGCCTCCGCATCGGCGACCAGCGGCTGACCGCGGTCATTACCCGCGACGCCCTCGACGAGCTGGGCCTGAAGCGCGGCGACGAGGCGACGGCCCTGATCAAGGCCACCGAGGTGATGATTGCGAAGGAGGCGCCGAGGGACTGACACGACGGCGAATCCGCCAGCGACTCACCTGCAGCGTCGACGTCGTGAACGGCGCCGGAGGCCTCCGGACCGACGCCGGCGACCTCGAGCATGCGCCGCGCGGTGTCGATCTCCGACGGCATATAATCCGAGAGGTTTCGTCCCGACGGCGCGCTGGCCCTGGACCCAAGCGAGGAAGTCCGCGAAACGGCTCGACCCGCCGGGCATGACGGTCCACCGGAGGAAGACGATGACCACGACCAGCCCGAGAAGCCAGAAGGCGGTGTCGATCCTCCGATGCACCGTGACCGCCTCGAGCCCCGTACGGCCCGTCTCAAGGCAGCTCACCGGGAGAGGAATCGATGCTCGACACGCACGCCGTCGCCCGGTCGCTTACTGAAGCCGACTTCACGCCGGCCCGGGCCGACGCCATTACCAGCGCCGTCCTACAGGCCACCGAGAGGGGCGACCACGTCACGGCCGACCAGTTCGGGGCCGGCGTCGCTGAACTCCGGACCGAGCTCGCCGCGTAGCGAGCCGAAGTTGCGGGCCGGTTTTCGGAGATTGCGGGGCAGGTAGCCGAACAGCGCGCGGAGATCGCGGAGTTGCGCGCCGAGCAGCGCACCGACATCGCGGCCGTGCGTACCGAGATTGCGAACCTCGACACGCGCCTCTCGACGCAGATTGCCGAGGTCCGGACGGAGATCGCCGACCTGCGTACCGAGCAGCGGACGGACATCGCCGGCGTCCGGACCGAGATCGCGCGCCTCGAAACCCGCCTCATCAAGTGGATGGTCGGCACCGTCCTCACGACGGCGGCCCTGACCTTTGCGATCCTGAGGTTCACGCCCACGCCGTAGCGTTCGCGAGCTCTACGAGCGCCCACCTCAACGTCTCCGGCCGCGACGTCCCCTGCGGGCCAGGGTCATGTCCAGCACGACGGCGCGGCGGCTCCGCGCCGGGCTGACGGAGCATCAGGAACAGGTCGTGATTCACCCGATCGAGAGGCGTTCAAATGGTGGTGTCGAGAGCTTCGTGGCCGTGCCCGACCGCGCTGGTCGTGGCCGCCGCGTTCTGGGACCGCTCCCCGCCCGGGTGGGCGATCTGGCGCACCTGCGGCGCCTCTCGCTGGCGGGCCTTATGATAACGACAATATGGAGATAAACGGCTTTCAATATCGACGCGCGCCCTTTGGCGCCGACCTCGCGATGCCGGAATGTCGGCGTGCGCGGCAACGCGGCGCGGACTCGCGGAGAGGTCGGCTGGGCGACCGGCGGAACCGCTGCCGACGATTGGCAGGAAGGTCGGGCGTCAGCGCCACCGGCCGCCCGGCCACCGTGACCCGGCGGTGGTCGTAGTGGATGGTCAGCTCCCCGAGCACGTAACGGTTCGGGCTGCGTCCGTCGACCTAGCGCCGCCCGCACGCGCGCCGTCAGCTCCGACGGCGAGAACGGCTTGACAACGTAGTCGGCGGCGCCCGCGTCCAGCGCCCTGACGACCGTCTCGTCGGGGCCGTAGGCGGAGATGAAGATGACCGGCAGGTCGCCCAGCTCCGGGGACCGACTCCATCAGCACGACGCCGTCGGTGCCCTGAAACAGCAAGTCCAGCAGGACGAGCGCGGGTCTCTGGCTCTTCACGACGTCGGCCCCGGGCAGGTCATCGCGTCGCGCGAAGACCTTCGCCCGGGTCGTCAGGCTCTCGGTCCAGACCCAGACGTTGATCGGAGGGGTCTAACGGCGTGCCGCTGTCGGTCTGCGGACCGTGGTGGGCTCGCGTGAGCGCGTCACCCATGCACGCCCGAGTCGTCCTTCGTACCAATTACTTTGCCGTTTACCATCAGTACACCCTTGATGGTCACGTTTCCGTGCACGATCAAGTTCTTCTCGACTGTCAGATTACCGCCGACCTCAAAATCATGCGAAACGGTGGCGTTTCCTTGGCGCCGGGATGTCCAGCCCACTTGCCGCTGGTCGCTCTCACGCTTCATCTCTGGCTCAAGCCTCTCATGGTTCGTGTTCAGTCGGATTCGGACGGACTCAGGAATCGAGTCGTTCGCTTCAGTTCTGCCGTGCTATGCGAGGAGCCGGGTACAAATGGCCGGCCGGCCGTTCCGGAGAGCGAGGCCACCACCAATACCGCGTGATTCTCGGCACAAGACCCGGGCTATTCTCCGCTCATCAGCCGCCCGAATTTCGCCCGGATGGCCTTCCGCGCGGCGGCGGCATCTTCGGCTGCCTGCTCGGCGTGCGTCAGTTCGGCGAACGGTTCCGCCAGATTGGAAGCAGCCAGCCACTCCGCAATCGTCGGTATCTTGAGTTGGTCTGAGACTTGAATCAAGCCGGCGGTCGACCCGCCCAACGTAGTACATCCGGGTCGGCTGCACTCGCGGTTTTCGCCATCGTGTCGCCACCGTGGGTGCGCGTTCATGCGGCGTCGCGGTCGCGGCGCCCGGCCAGGAAGCCGTCGAGGGAGCCCTCGAGCTTCGCCATGCGCTCGCGGTTCTCGGCGAGCGCCTGGTGAACGCGGTCAAACCGCTGGTGCATCTCGCTGGTCAAGCTCTCGAACCGGCGGTTCGTCTCGGTTCTCATGCTGTTGATCTGCTGGTTCGTGTCGTCGATCCGCGCGGTCAAGTCGGCCTTGATCTCCTTCATCTGCGCGGTGTTCGCGTCGAACTGCTTGCCGATGTTCGTCGTCAAGATGCGCAGCATGAGGCCCATCACCCCGATGATGCCGATTCCGGTCCCGACGATGGACACAACGATCGCCGTCGTCTCGCTCATGGCCGATCCACGATATCACGTCTCGGTTGTGGTCGCGCGGCACTCCCCCGGCAACCTCACACCATTGAGCTGACGCTCCGGTCCCGCCGGGCGAGCCGGCGGCCGCACCCGGGCACCGCCGGGCGCCACGGATTGGGACACGCATGATTCCGAACGACGCAAGCGCCTGCGGGGGCGTCGCGAAGCCGGTCCTCGCCGCGGGATTCGCGCGGCTGCCCGACCGGGGCCAGTCGAGACAGCGCTCGATGAACAGGATCTCGGGGGCCACCGCGCGTTGCGGCCGCCCGTGTTCCGGAAATGTCCGTCTTCCGTCCGTTCCCAGACATGCGCCAGCTCGAAGGGCTCGGGGATACTCTCGTCGGTGACCGGGATGGGCCGGGATGGCCGACCCGAACGGCGGATTGGTCATCACCACGTCGGCCGACTCCAGCTTGACCGCCTGGCGTGCCCCCCGCACGCCGCCGAGGTGGCCCTTCGGGAACTCCAGGGAATTCAGATGGTAGAGGTGCCCCTTGCCGTCGCCGGCCATCAACATGTTCATCTGGCTGGCCCGGATGAGGAACGGGTCGAAGTCGCAGCCGAAGACCTGCTTCTTGGCGTAGGTCCGCAGGCGCTGCTGCAGCGACTCGAACTCTTCGGTCGTCTCCGTCTCCGGGCGGCTCCGCTCTTCGCGCCGAAACCGCTCCAGTTGGTGGGCGAGGGTGGCGACGAGGAACCCGCCGGTGCCGCAGGCCGGATCGAGCACGCGCTCGTCCTCGCGCGGGTCGAGGATGACGACCACGAGACGGATGGCGCCGCGGGCGTGAAGTACTGGCCGCGGTCGCCGCGCAAGTTGGTGCCGACGATCTCCTGGTAGGCCGCGCCCTTGGCGTCGACGTCGATGCGGCTGAACTCGTACTTCGACAGCTCGGAGATCATGAAGGCCAGCGCGCGGTCCGACAGGTCGATCTTCTCGCCGCCGTCGAAGATGGTGCGGTACTCCTCCTTCACCTCGTCGAAAAGTGGCGCGATACGCTGCCGGATGGCCGTACGGCCGGGGGCGGTGAACTGCTCCTCGGGGCCGGCCCAGAAGCGACGCCGGCTCCGCTGCCCCGTCCGCTCATCGTACATCTTGCAGAAGATGAGGTAGAGGAACTGCCAGAACGCGGCGTCCTTCGGCATGCCCTCGTTGCCGTGGATGAAGTTGTGGCAGCGACGGAACGCCGTCCGCAGCATCTCGGGGTCGGCGCGGCGCGCCCGCGCCCGCGACAGCACGCCGCGCTCGTCGATCGACTCGTCGGCGGGCGGCCAGTCGCCGATGGGCTCGGCGTCGACCTGGAACCGGGTCGCCTTCTTCTTCAGGAAGAAGAACTCCAGCCCGTTGGTCCACAGGCCGTACTTGCAGGCGCCGAGCTCCTCGAAGAAGGGCTTGATCTCGGCGATGTCCTTCGCCGTCTGCTCGTAGTCCCGCATCTTCACCGCGCCGCGGCAGTTCTGCTTCGGCTCTGGCCGGCAGACCACCACCCGCTGAAGATGCCCGGGCTCGTGCGGCTCGTCGGCGGCGAAGACGGCGAGGTCGACCCGCCGCCGCCGGTTTCCGACGACGACCGGGAAGTCGCCCTCCATGTCGTCCACGGAGATGCCGTACTCGTGGAACAGGGCGCGCGCGATGCGCTGGCGCACCTGCTCCTTGGGGGTCTCCTTGAGCGCCTTCTGGCCGGAGATGAAGTCGAGGACGAACCCGTCGCGCACCACGTCGGCGTCGGTCCCGCCGCTGGCGGTCTCGCCGACGCCGGCCCCGCCCTCCGGCTCCCGCCCCGCACCAGCGTCGCCAGCCGCCGGCCCCGCCGGTCCGCCAGCGTCACCAGCCGCCGACACCGGCCGCACGGCAGCGTCACCAGCCACCGACGACGGCCCCGCGCCAACGTCACCAGCCACCGGGCCGTCTCCAGCAGCCGGGCTGACGTTGCAGGCTTCCGATGCCGCCGCCACCGTGGCCATCGACGACGGCCGTCCAGCCGCGCCGTTTCCGCCGTTTCCCCGGCGCCGACGGCGAGCCCTCACGCCGGCCTCAGACCGGCCGCTCACCTCGATCCCTCCCCGGCACCGCTGCTCTGCTGTCGGTCGATCCACCCGTCGATGTCCCGTCGACGGAACCGCCACTGCCCCCGGACCTTGAACGCCGGGATCTCCCCCTGCCGGGCCATCGTGTAGACGGTCTTCTCCGCGACCTTCAGGAGTCCCGCAACCTCCCTGAGCGTCAGAATGTCGTCCGCCGCCAAGGCACCGTGCTCCGGCAGAGTCAAGCCAACTCCAATAGTTGCCGCTGGTTGCCAGCCGACGGTACACCGGCAACGACGGCTGATTCAAGAGAGAACTTGACCGAAGACCGGCAGGCATGTTAAGTGTTGCGCAACACTCAACCCCTTGGATGGAGGGAGCGGAACGTGGCGAGCACCTTCGGCGAGACGATTCGGGAGATGCGCCAGGCGCAGCACCTGGGCTTGCGCGCCGCCGCCGACCGCCTCGGGATCTCCCCCGCCTACCTCAGCCGCATCGAGCGCGGCAAGGAGCGCCCGCCGAGGCCGGATCTCGTGAAGCGGCTGACGACCCTCCTCGGCGGCGACCCGGACCGGCTCTTCCGCCTCGCGGAGAGCACCGATCCCGACCTCGCCGAGTACGTGCACAGCATCCCGAACGTGCCCGAGTTTCTGCGCACCGCCAAGGCGATGAAGCTGACGTCCGAGGATTTTGCGGCGCTGATAAAGGAGATGAAGCACCGCAGGCCGTCAGAAGTATCGCCTACCACTGGCGCGTAGTGGTTTTCGGCCGTTCCGGGCGGGCTCCACCACCGGTTGATCCGCGGGGCGGGACCACCGCAATGGACTCTCAGACAGCCGCGTCAACCACGTCGAGTCTCGACGAGTGTCGTCCAAGGGACTCCTCTCTCGGGGAACTCACTGCAGGTCGCGATCTTCTTCGTCCAATAGAACGACAGCCGTTCCCTCAAACTCACTGAAGGTCCGTGACTCCGATCCGATCCGAAGGCGTGGTCTACCCGATACTTCGATTCTTGTGCCGTGCGTCTGACCGTATCGTACTAGGTCGAAGTCGCTGCTCTTCAAGAACACCTTGCATTTCGGCCCTTGGGTGTCCAGATCTCAACGATGCCCCGACTTGGATCGAGCTTGAAGACGTCACCCTCTATCGTCTGTGCGGCACCCAAGTACGGACTCTTCTCAAGCGTTCGGACATAGTCTCTTGAATCTGCGTCGAAGGTGACGATTTCGCGGGGCCCAAGAGCTGGGGAGGAAATGTCAATGCGTTCGCAGCCGCCAACATTGCCGATTCTGTTGACGATATTCACCGTCTCGGCATGAATAGCCCCGATGGACAGCCGCCGTGATTCGTCAGACTCAGATCTGGCCCTGTCCAAGACAGTACCAAGTGCGTAGGACGTTAGTCCAGACATCACGTAATCCACGGCCCGCTTAATTGCGGAAAGGGTCGTGGGATCCGCCAACAAGGGTAGCAGGCCGAACCAGTCTGACCCCCGGCGCCGTTCGCCTATTTGGAGTGCCAGCATCTCCCTTTCGTCCCGGGCCGGGAAAGAGCCGTGCTCCCAGCGATGCTCCCGGACCAAATGGGCTTTGTTTACCATTCGTTGGATCGATACCAACGCGGTGCCGAGCTCGTAGATCGGGATACCGTGCAGAACAAGCGATTCCCCGATGAATCTCACCTCCAGAATCGGCTCACTGGGTTCCGACGTGAGTTTCGGCTTGTCCCGCATATCAGCTTCTCAGGGAGCCACCGGCACGAACTTCTGCACTCGCTGGCCGTAGGTGTCGGCGCTGGCCTCAATGGCTCCCGTTCCCGGTATCGGTGGAGTCCTGATTACTTCGATCTTTCCGTTCGGGAACAGGACTGTCGGGTCCCTTCCAGTTCCATATCGGTCGCGCCGGCCTCGCGCATCGCGTTCCAGAACGCGGAGTCGCGGGTCTTCGCGAGCCGCCTGATTTCAGTTTTCGGGTGCACCACGATGTCGATGTCGGTGCTCTCCCGATGTTGCCAGACTGCGGCTAGTGCCGTGCCGCCTGTCAGCGTCCATCCGGACCGTCCCGGCGTTATTGGGGTGAGGTGTCTGTCGAGCGCGTCGCGTATCGCGTTGAACAGCCCCGCGGCCGGATCCGGCAGCTTGACGTTCCGCGTCATCGGAATCTCGCCATCCGGTTCAGGTACCGGTTCCTGGAGGGGCTTTCGTCCGCCGCGCCGGCCCGGTGGACGGCCGCCACGAGCTGTCTGAACGAGTACACTCCTTCCATCCACGCGAAGATGAAATCCTCGTCCGTTCCCTCGGACAGCCAAACGCGGAGGATCAGGGCCTGGCGGTCGGTTGGCCGTTCCGCGCGCAGCGCGTCGTGGAACTCTTCGGGGCGCGGCGGATCCACCCAGCCCGCGCAGCTCCTCGCGGGCCTGAACTTCACGGTCCGGCTTCCGCGGCCCAGCTCCTCGGGCCGCCAGGTGCGGCTGCACTCGGCGCGTGCGGCGTCGTCCGCCATGTCGTCGTCGAACGCCTCGGGCGGCGCAAGCATGGTTGCTTCGCTCATTGTGCCCTGTGTCCTCCTCTGCCGATCGTCCGGCTTCGCGGCCTTCGCTGTCAACCCGCGGTTCGTGCCGTGCCTGCGTCGTTTCGGGGTCGCGGAACTCCCGGTCGTCGGCGGGGTCCGCCGACGGCGCGCGGCCGGACGGCGGCGCCGCCGCGACGTGGGCGGCGCCGGGCCGCGGCGTGGAGTCCCGGGCCGGCCCGGGCGGGGCGCCCGGATCCGGCCCTCCAGGACGTCGGCGGGCGGTGCCGGCTACCGCCGGCGGCGGCACCGGCGGCCGGCGGCCGCGAGCGGCGCGCCGAGCAGGAGGGACGCCGCGGCCAGCAGCGCCGCTCTACGAGGCGCAGTTGACCGCCCAGGTGCCGGACCCGCGCCTTCCCGCCCACGACCGGAACGCCGCCGCGGCCGTGCTGGCCGTCTCTGACCGCCTGCTGGGCGCGAGGCTCCGCCCTGCGGATGCGTCCCGGACATGGGTGTTCTCCGACCCGCACTTCGAGCACGAGGCGGGCGTCGGCATCTTCGGCCGCCCGTTCCGCGGCTGCCACCACGGCGACGGCTACCCGCTGGAGCAGTGGACGCGCGACGTGATGGAGCGCGACACCGTGATCTATCTTGGCGCCGTCACGATGGGCCGGCCGACGGACGGCCTGATCGATACCAACGCGGTGCCGAACTCGTAGATCGGGATACCGTGCAGAACAAGCGATTCCCGATGAATCTCACCTCCAGAATCGGCTCACTGGGTTTAGACATGAATTTCGGCTTGTCCCTCATGTCAGCGTCTCAGGGAACCACCGGCACGAACTTCTGCACGCGCTGGCCGTAGGTGTCGGCCGCGTAGACCGCGCCCTGCGTGTCCACGGCCATGCCGTGCACCCAGTCGAACTGGCCGGGGCCGCGGCCGGGCTCGCCCCAGGTGGCGAAGGATGCGGCCGTCGTCGAGGGCGATCTTGTGGACGCGCTCGCCGGCGTGGTCGGCGATGTACGCGAAGCCGTCGTCGCCGCGGCGCGAGATGGCGATGTCCCAGGGGTTCCAGCCCTCGTTGGCGAACTCGCGGACGTAGTTGAGGCGGTTGTCGAAGACCTGGATGCGCCGGTTCTCGCGGTCGACGAGATAGAGGTTGTCGTCGGCGTCGACGGCACCCTGGTGCGGCAGGTCCCACTCGCCGGGGCCGGCGCCCTTGTCGTCGGGGCCGCCGCGCCCGCGGCCGACCTGCTTGATGAAGGTGCCGTCCGGCCCGTAGAGGACCACCCGGTTGTTGCCGTAGCCGTCGGTGACGACGATGTTGCCCCCGCGGGTGAACAGGATGCCGGACGGGCTGTTCAGGTGGGCGGCGCCGTTGCCGGGCTCGCCGGTCACGCCGATCTGCATCAGCGCCCGCTCGAGGGTAGGGTCGAACTTGATGATGCGGTGGTTCATGCGCGCTCGACCACCCACACGTTGCCGTCCCAGTCGACCTCGCCCGAGTGCAGCCAGCCGCCGGCCACCCGCTCGCCGTGCATGTCGCGCTCGGCCCCGGCGCGCACGAGCTTGCCGTCGCGGTCGAAGACCATCACCGTCTGCTCGCCGCGGTTGAAGACGTAGATGTGGTCGTCGCCGATGCCCGAGATGCCCTGCCCGTAGATGGGGGCCCCCGGGGCAGTGAGGCTCCGCATGCGGTCCGGCGCGACGTGGACGGGTTCACGCCTGGTCGAACCTCACTACGCTCAGGGAGGGAATCCGCAGGAAGTGAGCGTCCCTGGTGAGGATCGGTTCCCCCGCACAGACACACAGCGTGCCGATCAGGAGATCCATTGTGGGGATCATCATGCCGCGGCTGCGCAGCGCCCACTCGATCTCGCCGTAGCGCGTTGCAAAGTCAGGCCCGGGCAGCGCCAGCTCCATGAAGTCGGTCAGTCGAGCCACGCTGTCGATCTCGCGTTGCGGGTCCCGAGACCGGCGGGCCCCGGCTTCCAGCTCGCAGCGTACGAAGACGGGCATGCGCAGCTTGACCGCGCCGTGCGCGCGCAGTGCCTGCGTCGCTGCGCCGCTCTGTCCGCCACGGCGTTCGTGCATGAAGTCGATCACGAACGAGGTGTCCACGAACACGTCTACTTCTCCAGCACGACGGGATCCGGCCGGTCGCGCTCCCGCTCGTTCACCACCGTTTCGAGGGCGGCGAGCGTGTCCTCAGCCAGCAGGACCTCGTCGATGTGCTCGAGGAGGTGCGACGCCGTGTATCGTTCGTCCCGGAGCGTGCGCTTGATCACGCGGCTGAACGATTCGCCGGGCCGCTTGCGCGCGGCGAGCAGCTTGTACGACTCTAGGTCGATCGTGATGGTCTTGACAGCCATGCACTTAGCATACACTTTCCGGTCTGCCGTCGTGCTTCTGCCCGATGGGCGTCGACGGCTCCCGCGGTCCGGGCCGCGCCGTTCCGCAGCGAGCGTGCGGCGTTCGCGGGCCGGGTGCTCTCCGATGGAACGGGCATGAACGAGTTCGAGCTTCAACGGCTCTACGAGGCGCAGTTGACCGCCCAAGTGGCGGACCTGCGCCTTCCCGCCCACGAACGGAACGCCGCCGCGGCCGTGCTGGCCGTCTCTGACCGCCTGCTGGGCGCGAGGCTCCGCCCTGCGGACGAGTCCCGGACATGGGTGTTCTCCGACCCGCACTTCGAGCACGAGGCGAGCGTCGCCATCTTCGGCCGCCCGTTCCGCGGCTGCCACCACGGCGACGGCTACCTGCTGGAGCAGTGGACGCGCGACGTGATGGACCGCGACACGGTGATCTGCTTGGGCGACGTCACGATGGGCCGGCCGACGGACGGCCTGATCGACCGCCTCCGGCGCAGGCCCGGCCGCAAGATCCTCGTGGCCGGGAACCACGACCACGCGCACATCCGCCGCCTCCGGCGGGCGTTCGACGTGGCGGCGTGCGCCCACTTTGCGGGCGAGCCACACCTGCTGTTCACCCACGTGCCGCTCGACGACGTCCCCGCCGGCTGCGTGAACGTCCACGGGCACGTCCACCGGAAGACGTCGGTGGACGCGTGCCGCATCAACGTGTGCGTCGAGCAGATCGGGTACCGGCCGATCCCAGTGTCCGATGTGCGCAGGCTGGCCCGCCGCCTCGATCGCGCGCCCTTGGGCGGGAACGCCACGACCGACCTCTTCATCGCGTGGGCGAAGGGCTGGCCGGAAGCCAGCGAGGCCGCCGGACAGGGGGCCGCGCCGTGACCGGCGCGCGCGCCACGGCCGGGCGCGGATGCGCGGCGGCGGAGCCCCGCGGCCTGCCGGCGCTCGTACCGGACGAGGCGCTGTGGCTCGAGCGCTACCTTGACCGGCTGAAGCAGGCACCCGGCGACCTCCTCAAGCGGCTCGTGGTGTACGGGTCGAAGGCGCGCGGCGACGCCGGACCGGCGAGCGACGTCGACGTCCTCGTGCTCGTCGGCGACGCCCCGGACGCCGTGTTGACCGCGGAGCGCTTGAGCTACGCCGGCGACGACCCCGACACCGTCGACCACAGCGTCGTGGTGCGGACGGAGGCCGATTGGCTCCTCGACCTCGACAGGGAGCTGCCGTTCCCGAGGAACGTCGAGGCCGAGGGCGTCCAGCTCCATCCGGTTTACCGGCCGGCGCGGAGGCCGCCGGGGGACCGTCCGCCGGTGACCCGCAAGGGCGTCCGGCACGCCGTGCCGGTCTGGCTGAAGAAGGCCCGGAACAACCTCGAGATGGTTGAGCGCGACCTTGAGTGGCTGAAGGACGGCCGGTTCCACGATGCCGGCATCGCGGCCCGTCCGGCCTTCGACGCGGTCTTCTTCTCGACCATGGCGTGGTGCCTCGTCGGGGGCGTGAGCGTGGTCCGGCGCAGGGACCTCCCGGCGGGCGTCGAACGGCACCTGATCGGGCCGGGGGTGCTGGCCCCCGGTTGGCTGGACCGCATCCGGACGCTCTGGGAGGCGTGGAAGACGGAGGAGGTCGGCTGGAGCCCGGGCGCGGACGCCGAACCGACGATCGAGGACGCCGACGGGTGGGCCGCGACGGCCCGGGAGTTCTGTCGGCTCGCCCGCGACGCGATCGCCGCCGACGGCGTCGACGTCGACCCGCCGGACGAAGCGGGAACGGGCGATAACGGCACCGGCACCGCGACCGCGCCGTAAGGCGCGGGGGGTGCGGAAACCGGGTCAGGGACAACGCCGACAAGCGAATGGAAAGCTCGTGGCGGCGAACAGCCGGCCGGGAGATGTCACGTGGCGGCCTTGCTTCCAGTCACCATCTCATGCGCGTCGTCGAACGGCCCACGGCCAACGAATCGCGCCGCCGACCACCGCGGCCAGCGCCGCCAGGATCAGCACGCTCTTCAGCAGGGTGAAGGCCGCGGCCACTCTCGTCCAGGACGACGGGGCGCCGTCGTAGGTCGCGGCCAGCAACGCGATGGAGATGTTCTCGAAGACGTCCGCCACGGCCCCGGCGAGCGGGAGCAGGTAGAACGGCCGTCCGTCTCCGAACAGCCGGAGCAGCGCGAGGGCGAGGAGCAGGCCGTACGCCGCCGGGAAGATCAGGTCGACCGTCACCTCGGTCCAGGCGTAGACGACCCTTGCGCGCGGGTCGAGCCGATCGAGCGCGCCGAACAGGGCGGCGGCCTGCTCGGGAGTGTACCACTGCCTAGTGTCGAGGAGCTCGAGATCGCCCAGACGGGCGTCCCGCCACTGGAACACGACCACGCAGAAGAACGCGGCCAGCACCGCCGGGACGACCACGCGCCGCTTGGCGAGCCGCTGCAGTACGGGGCGAATCCCGTCGCGCATGTTCGCGGGCTACGGCGCCGCCGGCACGAACTTCTGCACGCGCTGGCCGTAGGTGTCGGCCGCGTAGACCGCGCCCTGGGTGTCCACGGCCATGCCGTGCACCCAGTCGAACTGGCCGGGGCCGCGCCCGGGCTCGCCCCAGGTGGCGAGGATGCGGCCGTCGTCGAGGGCGATCTTGTGGACGCGCTCGCCGGCGTGGTCGGCGATGTACGCGAAGCCGTCGTCGCCGCGGCGCGAGATGGCGATGTCCCAAGGGTTCCAGCCCTCGTTGGCGAACTCGCGGACGTAGTTGAGGCGGTTGTCGAACACCTGGATGCGGCGGTTCTCGCGGTCGACGAGATAGAGGTTGTCGTCGGCGTCGACGGCACCCTGGTGCGGCAGGTCCCACTCGCCGGGGCCGGCGCCCTTGTCGTCGGGGCCGCCGCGCCCGCGGCCGACCTGTTTGATGAACGTGCCGTCCGGCCCGTAGAGGACCACGCGGTTGTTGCCGTAGCCGTCGGTGACGACGATGTTGCCCTCGCGGGTGAACAGGATGCCGGACGGGCTGTTCAGGTGGGTGGCGCCGTTGCCGGGCTCGCCGGTCACGCCGATCTGCATCAGCGCCCGCTCGAGGGTCGGGTCGAACTTGATGATGCGGTGGTTCATGCGCTCGACCACCCAGACGTTGCCGTCCCAGTCGACCTCGCCCGAGTGCAGCCAGCCGCCGGCCACCCGCTCGCCGTGCATGTCGCGCTCGGCCCCGGCGCGCACGAGGTTGCCGTCGCGGTCGAAGACCATCACCGTCTGCTCGCCGCGGTTGAAGACGTAGATGTGGTCGTCGCCGTCGATGGCGATGCCCGAGATGCCCTGTCCGTAGATGGGGGGCGCCGCCGGCCGCGCGCCGGGCCCGCCGCCGCCGGCCGCGCGCCGGGCTGCCGCGGCGGCGTCGCGGGCGGCCTGGTCGGGCCAGCCGCGCTGCTGGCCGAAGAAGACCCCTTCGGGAAGCGTCGGCCATTCGGCGACGAGCCGGTAGGGGGCGTCCTGGGCCCGCCCGATCTCGGGCGGGAGCAAGCCGACGGCCGCGACGGCGGCGGCGAGTACCGCGAGGAGAATCCGCATCACGCTCTTCCTTCGTCTGTCGCCCGCCCGAGCGGGCCGGGGTTCGGTCGCAGTCGTGGACACCATACGGCCGGGCCCGCGGCGAGGTCAAGCGGGGGCGTCCGGCTGCCCTCCGGCTGCCCCGCTCGCGGGGCTGCGCGGAACGCGCCTTGATCGAGCCGCAATCGCGGTGTAGGTTGAGATTCCTCTGCCACTGAGAGGGGTACGATGTGAAGAGCCGTCTTCGCAAGCCGGCCGCCGGGAACGGCCGCTCGATGGAAGAGGAAGCGCGGTTGATACTGGCCCATGCGGTCGCGCGGGAGGCGGTTCCGGCGAGAGGGCTGGGGACCGCGATTCACGAACTCTTCAAGCCCTTCGGCGGCGTGGAGCTGGAGCTCCCGCCGCGCGAGCCGATGCGTGAGCCGCCCCGGTTCGAGTGAGGCGTCATGATGAGAACGAGATCGAGTCGGGCGGCGCTCGTCGCCGCGTTGGTGGTCGGGGCGGCGTGGGGCGGACCTTCGAGCGCGCAGGCTCAGGACGGCTACGCGCTCGACGAGAGCTGGCCGCGGTACCCGAGCGACATGGTGTTCGAGATGGGCACCGGCGTCGCGGTGGGCCACGACGGGGTCATCTACACGATTTCGCGCGACGTCGACCACTGGGCCGCGCACCCGCTGGCGATGAGCCGCTACAAAGGCAAGGGCACGGTGGCGAGGTGGGACGCCTCGGGCCGGTTCCTGGGCACGTTCGGCGACGAGCAGGAGTTCATCGGTCCGCACTCGATGTACGTCGATCCCCGGGGCTTCGTCTGGGTCGTCGACCGGGAGGGACACCAGGTCGTCAAGCTCACGCCCGGCGGCGACGCGGTGCTGACGCTGGGCGAGTACGGGGTGTTCGGCGGCGACGAGGGCCACTTCAACGGGCCCACCGGGGTCGCGTTCCTGACGGACGGCCGCGTCGTGATCTCGGACGGCTACTGGAACTCGCGGCTGGTGTGGTTCGACGAGGACGGCAACTACCTGAAGGAGGTCGGCGGGCTCGGCGCCCGCCCCGGCCAACTGGCGCTTCCGCACGCCATCGCCCTCGACCCGGCCGGCCGGCTCATCGTGGGCAACGTCTGCGGCACCGCCCTGCACCCGTACGTGACGGCGCCGGGGCAGATCGCGCCCGAGCGCCTGGAGCCGATACCCGGCTGCGTGAGCCGTTTCGAGATGTTCACGCAAGAGGGGGAGTACGTGGGCCCCTGGGACGGCGTGCCCGAGCCGGGGCTCCCCTTGAGCGTCGCGGTCTACGGCGACCGCATCTACGCCGGCGTGCCGGGGTCGCGGCGGGGACGGCAGGACATCGTGGTCGTCGACGCCGAGACCGACGACGAGGTCTTCCGGATTCCGAACGCCAACGTCTACGTCCACCAACTGGCGATGGCGCCCAACGGCGACATCTACGTGGCGTCGGTCTACCCCGAGCACGGCGGCGAGCCGCGCGGCATCGAGGGGCCGTCGTTCGTGCGGTGGGCGGCGGACCGATAAGGGCGCGCGAGGAGCAGGAACGATGAAGCGTGGTCGCGCAAGAGCCGGCTTGGCGGCGGTCGGCCTGTCGGTGCTCGTGCTCGCTCCGGCGCCGGGGGCCCAGCCGCCCACGCCGGCCCGCAACGACGTGCCGCGGGTGGGGCAGCAGGAAGTCGTCATGATGCGGCACGCCTATCTCGAGGCGGGCAGCTACGAGGCCTGGCTCGAAGCGAGCCGGTCGGGCGTGTGGCCCTGGTTCGAGCGGCTGGGCGCCCGCATACTGGGCGACTTCGAGGTCGTCTATCCCCAAGGGGCCGACGCCACCCCCGGCCAGGACGAGGCGCTGCGCTTCGCACGCTACGCCAGCTTCGAGCACTGGCAGGCCACCCGCGGCGGCGCGGCGGCCGGCGACACCGGCGGCGCCGGCCGGCTCGGCGGCGACGGCGGCCTGAGAGACGCCTCGGGAGAAGGGCTGCGGACCCGCCGGCAATACGCGCAGGGGTCCCGCGGGGGCGTCTTCCTGCAGGGCCACCTGGCCGAGACCCGGCCGCTCTACATGCCGGGGCTGGTCGAACGGTACGAGCGGGTCGACGGCAGCCCCGATCCGGATTCCTCCGCGCCCCGCCCCGTCCGGCTCGGCCGGGCACGCCACGGGGACGGCATCCTCGTTCTCGAGTACTCCCGCATCAGGAAGGGCACCTTCGAGGAGTATCACGCCATCGCCCGCGACCGGGTCTGGCCCTACGTGGAGAAGATCGGCGTCCGGCCGGTGGGTATCTGGCGGGTCGTCTACCTGCCGAACGGCGACGCGGTCGAGAGCGACGACTACGACGAGGTGTACTACCTGGCCCGCTACGCCGGCTACGAGCACTTCCTCGCGGTGCGCGACGACGCGGTCGGCATGGGCGGCGACGGACCCGACTTCGAGGCGTTCACGAGCGCGACGGCCAAGCTGGACGGCCTCACGCGGGGCCGCTCCATCGAGTTCCTCCGGGGCGAGCCGTACGGCAGCCCGCCCGTGCACGCGCCGGGCCTCGACGAGAACTACCGCCTCGTCCGGTAGCGGTCGGGGAGCCCGTGGCGCTCGACACCCGTCGCCCGTGGACCTGCTGCCGTCGACCGCCCACCCGGACATCATTGGCGCTCGGCCAAGTAGGCGCGCGACGCCGCCTCGTCCACCGTCGCCAACCCTGCGGCGAATGCCGCGAGCCCGCGGCGGCTCAGCGCCCGCCGTCCGCGGCCAGCCAGCGGTATACGCCGCGCACGTTGAGCGGGAACCACTGCTCGTAGTTGCCCCACCCCGCGTACGCGTCGAGCCGGACGCTCTCGGCCGCCTCGTCCTCGCTCAGTCCGGCTTCGACGGCGCCCCGGACCGCCGACGTGAGGTCGTCGTAGTAGGCGATCTGGCGCTGGATCGAAGCCCGGTCTCCGGCCGGCCCGTGGCCGAAGACGATGGTCTCGAACGGGATGCCGAGCAGGCCCGCGAGCGCGTCGAAGAACTCGGGGAAGTACCACGTCGCGAGGTCGCGGAACCCCGCGCGGTCGTTCGAGGCGAAGTCGACCGCGAAGGCGACGCCGACGTCGGGGATGAACGGCACCGCGATGTTGTCGGTGTGGCTCGGCCCGAGGTAGTGGAGCTCGATCCAGCGGCCGCCGATCTGGAAGCGGAGGGTGTCGGCGAACGTGACGGTCGGCGCCGGCTGGTCCGCGCTCGCGCGCGCCTCGATGGGCGCGACCGCGAGCTCGTGGGCGATGATGGGCACGCCGGCCTGCCCCATCGCCTCAATGAGGGCGCCGGCCCCGGTCGCGTGGTCGGCGTCGCTGTGGCTGTAGACGACGGCGGCGAGGGGCGAGCCCGGCGCGGTGCGCTGGATCTCGGCCGCGAGCTGCCGGGCGGCGTCCACGCTGATGGTGTCGAAGACCACGACGCCGTCGTCGGTGGTCACGAACATCGCGTTATGGAACATCCAGCGGAACTGGTAGACGCCCTCGGCGATCTCGGTCGTCTCGTAGTTGTCCTGCGCTGCGGCGCCCATGGCGGTCGCGAGCGCGAGGGCGACCGCGAGGGCGGAGCGGGTTGCGAATCTGGCCATGGTTCTGTTTCCTCCTTCAACGGCGCGCCGACGCGACCGTACGGCCGCTTCTCGCCGACGGGAAGCTCGTGCGGCGGGACATCCCGGGCTGTCGCGGCAGCAGGTTGCCGACGCACCGCGCCGCTTTCACAGGAGACGACCGCGGCAGGGGCGTCCTTTACCACCGCAGCCCACCAAGGAGCTGCGCCGTTGAATGGCGCCCCTGAAGGGCTGGACGGGCCCCGAGCCGAGCCGTCGGGCGACGACTGGCGGTCTAGTCGACGATAGCCTGCATGACGGCGTTCTGGAAGTCGGCCCGGAGCGGACCGCCCGGCGTCTGCACCATCAGGATCGCGGTCATCTCCTCCTCGGGATCGACCCAGTAGGTGGTGCCGAAGGCCCCGCTCCAGCCGAAGCTGCCGGTCGACCGGTGGTCGCCGCGGGCCGTGGCGTTGTCGAGGATGACGTCGACGGTCAGTCCGAAGCCCTTCCCGGGCCCCCCGCCGGTGCGCCCAGCCTTCTCGTAGAGGTCGCCGACGTGGTTCGACCCCATCAGGTCGACGGTCCGCGGGCCGAGCAGCCGCGTGCCGTTCAGCTCGCCGCGGTTGACGAGCATCTGCGCGAACTGCAGGTAGTCGCCGGCCGTCGACCAGAGGCCGCCGCCGCCCCCGTGCAGCGTCGTCGTGGCCACCCATTCCGGCACGTCCCGGTGCACGAGCCCGTCTGGACTGCGCCCGTAGAGGGTCACGACGCGCGACTTCCGGTCGTCGGGCACGTTGAAGGCGGTGTCCTTCATCCCGAGCGGCTCGAAGATGCGCCGCCGCAGGAACTCGTCGAACGTCAGCCCCGAGGCGACCTCGACGATGCGCCCGAGCGTGTCGATGCCGGCCAGGCCGCTGTACGCCCAGCGCGTGCCCGGCTGGAAGTCGAGGGGGGCGGCGCCGAGCGCGGCCGTCCAGTCGGCGACGGTGCCGGTCGTGTCGCGGGGCGCGATGCGCCCCGCCGCCCGGCTCCCCGCGCCGCCGCTCACCAAGCCCGACGTGTGGGTGATCAGGTCGTGCACGGTGACCTCGCGGTCGGCCGGCACGGTGTAGATGGCGCCCTCCCCGGCGGCGGCGTCCGTTCGCGGCATCGCGACCTTCGTGTCGCGGAACTCCGGGATGAAGCGGGACACGGGGTCGGACAGGCGGACCTTCCCCTCTTCCACGAGCATCAGGATGGCGACGCCGGTCACCGGCTTCGTCATCGACGCGATGGGGAAGATGGTGTCCTTCTGCATCGGGGCGTCGGCCTCGATGTCCATCAGGCCGTGCGCCTCGAAGTGCGCGACCTGCCCGCGCCGCGCGACGACGGTGACCGCCCCGGAGATCTGGTCCGCGTCGATGGCGCGCTGGATCATCTCGCCGATGCGCTCCAGGCGTTTCGCGGACAACCCCACGTCGTCCGGCTTCCCGGCGGGCACCTGGGCCTGCGCGGCGGGTGCCGCGAGCAGGGCGGCAAGGACGAAAATCGACGACAGGCGGGCGACGAGGCGGGCTCCGTCACGGACACTGTTGGCGTGCACCAGCAACTCCTTTGCTCAAGAATCGACCGGATCCGTAGCTTACCGCATCATCCCCTGCTTCATCACCAGGCAGCGGGCGGCGGACGAGGCACACGACCCGCACCATCAGGCCCGAGTTGCGGGTGCGCTACGGGCACCGCACGGCGAGCGCGGGATCGTGTCCGAAGATGGAGAGGATGCGCCAGCCGTCGTCGGTCATGACGACCGTGTAGGTCCAGCCGTACTCGCCCAACAGGCCGCCGCCCCTGTGGTAGCGCACGCCCCGCCCGCTGACGATCGCCGCGCCGGGGCCGAGGACGCAGATGTTGCGGTCGGGCATGTCCGAGCCCGCGTACCCCTGGGCGTCGAGACGCGCCCACGCCTCGGCGACCCACTGCCTGACCTCGTCCCGGGTCCCGAGTGCGCTGCCGTCTCCGCGGACGTACGGGACGTTGTAGGCATGGCCGGCGATCTCGTCGGCCGCGCCCGCGGAATACCAGGCGTAGTACTGGTCGAAGAACGCGTCCACCTCGGCGCGCAGGGCCTGCCGCGCGGCCGGGTCGAGCGACTGGGCTTCCGCGGGCACCTCCATCGCCAGGAGCCCGACTGCCATCACCACGATCGACCACCGTTTCATTCCTTTAGCCTCTCTTTCGACGATGCGACCCGTCGCTCGTGTGAGCCGACGGTCCGTGGCCACGTTCAATCCTGTCCCTTGCCCGGTTCAGTCCTTCCCGACGTGCCCCGTCAAGGCGCGCGGCCGAGCAGCCGGAGCGCCTCGTCGATCGAGGCGTCGAGCGCCTCCAGCAACCGGTTGCGCTCGCGCACCAGCGTGACCTCGGCGAATCGGTACGCGTCGCCCCCCGGATCCGACGTCGCGAGCGTCCGCAGGGGCGAGAGGCCGGGGAGCGCGCTCGAGTCGAGGCCGGGATCGGGGTGGAACGGATCCGAGGGCGAGTAGAGCACCCGGTGCAGCGGCCGGAGGATGCGCACGAGGGCCAGATCGAGCGGGGCGCCGGGCGGCAGCGACGCGGCCCCGTCGACCTCCGACACCAGCTCGAGCAGGCGCCGTTGTCGTCGCATCGCCTCGGCCAGATCGAAACGGGCGCCGGCCTCGCCGGCCCTGCGCTCGAGCGCCGCCCCCAGCGCGGCGACCTGGCTCACGAGGTCGACCGGGAGCCGCGGGGCGCTCAGCAGCCGGGCCAGCGCGTCCGCGTACAGGTCGGTGTCGATCTTCAGGACGTCGAAGTCGATCTTGTCGAACGTGTCGTCCGGCGTGTGCCACCACCAGTACCCGCCGTCCTCGGCCAGCCGCCGGTGATCGAGCTGCAGCAGCGGGAGGCCCACGCCGTTGAACGACTGGTCCGAGTTGCGCCCCGGCCGCGACGGTACGACGGCCTCCGCGGTGAGCCCGGCCACGACGTCGGCGGCGAGGCCGCCCAAGGCGGCGCTCGCGGTGGCGCCGAAGCGGCGGGCCCCCGTCTGGCCCATGCCGTCGATGTTGAGGTAGGCGACGCCCCGGGTCCGCAGCTCGTCGAAGTAGTGGTCGGCGAACCAGGTCGAGCCGCCGTAGCGGGCGTTGCTGTGCCCCGGCCACCACGCCACGACGAGGCCGCGTCGAAGACCCTGCCGGTTCGCGTGGAAGGCCCGGGCCAGCTCGACCATGGCCGCGTTGGACGCCCCCTCGTCGGTGCCGCCGAAGTACCACGAATCGATGTGCCCGCCGAACAGCACGAACGGGGCGTCGGGGTCGGGGGCCGGGATGCGCGCGACGGCGAGGTGGTGGGGGCGCCACCCGACGTCCACCTCCGCCGTCATCCGCACCCGCGTCTCACCCCGTTCCAGGCGGGCGCGGAGCGCGTCGCCGTCGCTGCGCCTGACATGGACGGCTGGGATCGTGGGCAGGCGGTGGTAGCTGCGCAGCGAGGGGGTGCCCCACGTGCTCGTGACGATCAGATCGTTCAGCCGCTCTTCCAGATGCGCGTAGACGACGCCGACCGCGCCGAGCATCGCCAGTCGATCGAGCGACGCCCGCCCCGGATTGCCGTCGACGAGGACGATGGCCCCGGTCACGTCGGGATAGCGGCTCCGGGCCGTGCCGGGGGCGTCGATGTCGCCGGCCAGCACCAGGCGCTCGCCGGTGCCCGGCACGAGGGCCGGAATGTCGCGGACGGCCCCCCCGTCGATCAGCTCCGCCTCGAGCCCGTCGGCGGGGGCCGAGAACGAGTAGGTGATCGCGTCCGGCGAGAAGGGCGAGCCCACCACGACGAGGCTCGCCGCGACGGGGGTGCTCGCGTACGCCTGATACGCGTGCACCTCGACGTCGACGCCGTCCGCGCGCAGCGTTTCGACGACGTGATCGATGGCGGCCCGCTCGCCGGCGCTGCCCGAGGGGCGCTCGTGCCGCACGATGGCCGCTGCCTGCCGCTCGAGTCCCTCGGGCGTGATCGACGCCCGGACCGCGGCGGACAACTGCGCGGACGGAGAGCCGTCACGTTCCGGCGATTGCGCGGGCGCCGCTCCCGCGCACAACATCGAAACGGCCAGAGCGCCGGCGACCCGGTGTCGGTTCATGTCGTCCTCCTCGTCACGCGTTCGGCGCCCGGGGGGCAGTTGACATCCTGGCCCGCCAATCGTCGCCGGCGGTTCCGCTTGGCGCCCAACCAACGCTCATGGCCACGCTTCGCGCAGCCACACCGACCCGCGTGTAAAGCACGGTAGCCTGCCCGCGCTCACGGCATGTTACGTCGTCGAGGCCACATGGGCAGCCGCAAGAGCGAGCGTCGCCCGTAGCGCATGAACCGCCCCTCCTTGCGACCTCCCGTCGGGCCGGGGGTCGTGGTCTCACCACCGTGTACCTTCACGGCAACCCTCCGGGAGTCCGCGCCGTGCTGCGGCGCAGACTCCCGGCCAGTACTCCTCAGCGGTCGCCGGTCCGCGGCGGGTCGTTCTTGTAGACCCGTCCCCCGCGCATGACGAAGACGACGCGGCCCAACGCGGCGGGGTCGGCGAGGGGGTCGCCGTCGAGGGCGATGACGTCGGCCTCGTAGCCGGCCGCGATCGCGCCGATGCGGTCGGCGAGGTCCAGCGACTCGGCCGCGAGGGAGGTGGCCGAGACCACCGCGTCCATCGGGGTCTGGCCGCCCTGCTGGACGTAGGCGACCAGCTCGTCGGCGTTCGCGCCGTGGCTGCCGGCGTTGGCGTCGGTGCTGTAGACGATGCGGACGCCCGGCGTGGCCGCCGCCCGCCGGAACACCGCGAGGGCACCCGGCCGGGCCGCCTGGAGGTTGGCGAACCCTTCCATGGTGTAGCCGCCCACGCCGGCGAAGCGGTCGCCGTTGTCCTCGTAGTTGCGGAAGAGCAGGTCGATCTGGTTGCCGAGGTACATGCCGCTCTCGACGAACACCTCGACGTCGGCCGGCTCGAGCAGCCAGCCGTGCTCGACTTGGTCGCACCCGGCGTCGGCGGCCAGTCGCAGCGCGTCGGAGCGGTGCAGGTGGACCACCGCCTTCAGCCCCTGGGCGTGCGCCTCGCCGCAGGCGGCCTCGAGCTGCTCCGCCGAGAGGTTCGTGACGCCGCCGAAGCGGATGCTCGTCGACGCGAAGACCTTGATGACGTCCGCCCCTGCCGCGGCGCGGGCGCGCACGTAGGCGCGGATCTCGTCCGGGGTGCCGGTGTCCTCGCGCACCGCCCCGAGCGACGACAGCAGCCGCGGGCCGGGCACCTCGCCGCGGTCGATCCACGCCCGGAGCTCGGCGTCCCGCGGCGAGCCCAGACTCTGCATGGTGGTGATGCCGTTCATCAGCGTGCGGTACGCGTTCTCCGCCCCGTGCAGCGTCAGGTGGGCGGCGCTGGGGTCGTTCTCGGCCCGGTGCACGCGGCCGTCGTCGTCGAAGTGGTTCCCGATGTGCACGTGGGTGTCGATGTAGCCGGGCAGCACGGTCAAGGCGGTGAGGTCGTAGACCCGGTCGCCGCGGCCGGCGCCGCGCGGGACGATCTCGGCGATGCGCCCGTCGCGCACGACGAGGTCGCGGTCCTCCAGCACCTCGCCGCGCCCGTCGAGGATGCGGGCGGCGCGCAACACCGTCGTCTCGCCCGCGGGCTGGCCGAGCGCGGGCGCACTTGTCCAGAAGGCGCACAGGATGGCCGACAGCACGCCGGCGGCAGGCCGCCGGAGGTTGGCGGAAGCAGTTCGATGACGCATGGGTACGCTCCTGATTCGACCGTTCGCGCCGACATCGAGATGAAGGTGCATTCTAACGCCCCTTCGCCCGGTGCCCCGGATGCCGCGGCGGCGCGAAACAAGTGGCGGATCTTGCACTTGCCGCAGCCTTTCGGCGGTGCCGAACATGTCGACGCCGCCGGTCGTGCAGCGGGCCGAGCGGCGATCGCGGCGCGCCGAATCCGATTCCGGGGAGGCCGGCGACCGGGTCGCGGAGCCTCCGGCGCATTTGGAACGGCGTGCTGCTGGTGGTCGGCCGCGCGCTGCAGGGCGTCGGCCTCGGCGGCGAGTGGGGCGGGTCGATCCTGCTCGCGGGCGAGTGGACCCATCCCGGCAGCGCCATCACAATGCTCCGGCATCGACCCGTGCCCGTCGAAATGCGGAACCCGCTCCCGCTCAATGCGCGAGCGTAACCAAGCCAAGCGGGCCGTTGTAGGTCACCACGAACCGCGAAAGCACGTCGCGCCCAATGAGGGCCACCAACCCCAGCTCGGCCAGGGTGACGCCCGCGACCTGGGTACTGGGCACGCTGGGGAGGTCTATGCCGGGAAAGCGCAGCTCTACGGCGTACAGTTGCGCCGTCGCCCTTCCGTTCGGCGTCAGTATGTCCCGCGCGCCGGCGGGCGAGAGGCCCAGTCTCTGAGGGACGTTCCGGTCGATCGCCGTCGATGTGGCACCGGTGTCGACGAGGGCCTTCCCGAAAACCGGAGGCCCCGGCGTCGCTTTCTTCGCAAGCGACGGATGCACCCCTATCTCGACGGACAACAGCACGCCGCGGGCGATGAGGCCGGCCGCGTCCGGACGCCCGTGAGCGTCGCGGACGATGTGGTTATGGATCGGCATGCATGACACCGGCGGTCAGCGCCGGAAACGTCGCCGGCTCAACCTCATCCGTGACCTGCCGAATCAGGAAGGGCACGTTTCCGAACGCATCGACCCCCGCCGCGTAGGCGTTGTCGGGGTTGTCGTACACGCCAACGAGCTTCGCGTCACGCACCAAGGCGTACTTCCCGCGGTGCACTTCCAACCACCGCGCGAGCTGCGCCTGGAAGTACTCCAGATCCACCGCCAACGGGAAATCGTCGGTTTGCTGCTTCCCGGTGCCGGCCGCACCCTCCTTCGGAGCCCTTCGCACCATCTTCGCCTCCATTCGTCCGGCGCCCTCCTCGATTATAGCCGCGGACACCGGCCCGGCCACGTCCAGCCGCGGCTCACTCCGGCGTGACCGCCACCAGCGGCAGGACCACGTGCGACGGGTGGGCCGGCCCGTGGTGGATGGAGTTGTCCGCCGGCACCGAGCGCCGGTGCCGCCCCAGGGGCTCGCCGGTGTTGGGGTTGACGTCGAAGCGGGGGAAGTTGCTGCTCGAGACGTCGATGCGGATGCGGTGCCCGGCCTTGAAGCGGTTCGCGGTCGGGTAGGGCTCGATGACGAGCTCGTAGACCTCGCCGGGCGTCAGCGGCTCGGGCCGGCTCGGGTCGTTGCGGTAGCACGCCCGCAGGATGCCGTCGGTGAGGTTCATCTCGAACCCCGTCGGGAAGTCCTCCGACGGGGGGTAGACGTCGACGAGCTTCACCGTGAAGTCGGTGTCCCACGGCGGTCGACGACGCGTAGAGGGTGACGCGGATGGGGCCGACGACCTCGACCTCGGACTCGAGCGGCTCGGTCTGGAAGACGACCACGTCGGGCCGGGTCTTGAGCGGCAGGTACGGGGGCCGCGAGCCGTAGAAGCCGTTCTCCGATCCGCCCCCGAGGCTCTTGAACTCGCGCTCTCGCTGGTCGTAGGCGCCGCGCCTCAGCACGCCCGAGAACGAGCCGCCGATGGTCGGCACGGGGTGCTCGGGGTCGTAGGTGTAGGTGGTCAGTTGTGCCTCGGCGGGCGGCGGAGGCTCAGGGTGCCGTTGGCGTGGAAGTAGTACGGTGTGGGCTCGGCATCCGGCAGGGCCCAAAGGCCGTGGCCACGGCCGGGCGTCGCGCCACTAGCCGCCGTGGAACACCCGACCGTCGGCGTCCCGGCGGCCGTCGCCCGTCCCCTCGGGGCCCCTTGACGCCCTCCTCATGAAACCCGCCCGTCGTCTTGACCTGCATCAAGGCCCGACTCCCCGTGCCATGCTAACCTCCCGCGCCGTAGTGAATCCCTAGCCGGGAAGCAGTGCTTCCAGCATGTCGCCAAACCAGTCGAAGGCGAGAAAGACAATGACCACACCGACCAACGTTACCTTTACTTCATTGCGTCAGTGCGCCGTCACCGCGATGACAACCGTGTTCCTGCTCATGCCGTTGACGGTCGCGGCCCAGAATCAAAGCGCGGGCATTGCCATTGCGTCCACCGCTGGCGATCTAATCGGCACAATATACCTCCTTGGAGGTATGGATCCGCAATACGGGTTGGATTGTAGCGGCCTTACGCACCACGTGTTCAGACAGCACGGAGTCCAACTGCCTCGGACTGCAGCAGCTCAACGCAGTTGCGGCATTGAGATAGCGCCTAGAGATCTCAGGCTTGGAGACTTGGTTTTCTTTGACACGCAAGACGAACGGCTGCAACGGGGCCAACCAACGCACGTCGGCATCTATATAGGGGACCGGGCATTCCTTCACGTCTCGTCGAGCAGACGTAGGGTTCAGGGTGCAAGTCTTGATACCGCGTATTGGACTCCGCGCTATCTGGGTGCCAGACGCTGCGTTGAGCCCGCTCCTTGAGGAACCCGCCATTGGTCAATAACGACGGCCCGGCACCCGGTAGTCTCGGCGCGGGCGTCCCGTATCGCAGGGACGCCCGGTGCCGACATCGGTATAATCCGGAGCGGGTTGAGGCGTATCTGGAGCACTGCCGCGGACTGGTCGAGCGGGCGGCCGCGACCGTCGACACACGCGTGGGGACGAGGGGGTCGCGGCAAGCACCTGCCAATCCATCCGGGGCTTCATCGCGCATGCCCCGGCGGCAGCTCGACCGGGTCGAGCGCCGTCTGTTGCGGGATGGAGACGATTCCTCAGGGGGAGAAGGTCTTCTCGATCTTCAAGGCATCGCCAAACGCGCGACAATAGCAGCACGCGGATCGAGGGGTCAACTGCCGCGACTCACTCCGGCGTGACCGCCACCAGCGGCAGCACCACGTGCGACGGGTGGGCCGGCCCGTGGTGGATGGAGTTGTCCGCCGGCACCGAGCGCCGGTGCCGCCCCAGGGGCTCGCCGGTGTTGGGGTTGACGTCGAAGCGCGGGAAGTTGCTGCTCGATATGTCGATGCGGATGCGGTGCCCGGCCTTGAACCGGTTCGCGGTGGGATAGGGTTCGATGACGAGCTCGTAGACCTCGCCCGGCGTCATCGGCTCGGGCCGGCTCGGGTCGTTGCGGTAGCGCGCCCGCAGGATGCCGTCGGTGAGGTTCATCTCGAACCCCGTCGGGAAGTCCTCGCTCGGGGGTAGACGTCGACGAGCTTCACCGTGAAATCGGTGTCGACGGCGGTCGACGACGCGTACAGGACGACGCGGATGGGGCCGACGACCTCGACCGGGGCCGCGAGCGGCTCGGTCTGGAAGACCACCACGTCGGGCCGCGTCTTGAGGGGCAGATACGGGGGCCGGGAGCCGTAGAACCCGTTCTCCGAGCCGCCCCGGAGGCTCTTGAACTCGCGCTCGCGCTGGTCGTAGGCGCCGCGCTTCAGCACCCCGGAGAACGAGCCGCCGATGGTCGGCACCGGGTGATCGGGGTCGTAAGAGGCGGATCGGCGGCCAGTCGTCGACCCCGGTGGGGACCTGCTTCAGGTGGCGGTCGAACCACTGCCCGTGGAACCCGGTCGCGAAGTCGGGAATCGCGGCGTCGGGCCCGAACTCGACGTCGCCCGCGTACGACCGCGTGTTGGCACCGTGGGTCCAGGGGCCGACCAGCAGATGGATGGGCGAGGTCTTGGCCCGCGTCAGCCCGAGGAAGTTGTCGAACATGCTGCCGACGTAGGGGGTCGTGCCAGCCGGCGACGTGCAGCATGGGGACGTCGGCGGTGCGGCCGTAGTAGGCGCTCCAGTTCACGCCGAGGCGGGTCCAGTGCCGGACGTCGGCGTTCGGCCGATCGTGGTCGGCGCGGGTGAGCTGGTCGAGCACGTCATGGAACTCGGGCACGGCCGCCGCCGCCGCGCGCCGACATTCGTAGGATATTTCCCGAACGCCCAGGACGCCAATTCGACCTTGACCCAACACGGGTTTCCTCCTCGCATCAACGCGACCGCGGCTCCCCGGGGCCTTCTGATACGATCAGTCGTTGTGAAGACCATCGCCATCCGGGATCTGCATGAGCAGCCCCAGCAGGTTCCCACCCGCGGCGAGGCTCTGCTGACCGCCAACAACGGGCGGCCGGTCGCCGTACTGCTGCCGGTCGACGCCGGTACGGTCGACGACACGATCGCGGTCGTACGCCGCGCCCGCGGTCTCGAAGCGCTTCGGACGATACGCCGCGAGAGCCAATCAAGCGATGGCGCGCGCATGACGGCAGCCGACATCGATGCGCTTGTCGCCCACACACGTCGTTCCCGGCCACGTTGAGCGCGGGATGCAGATCATCCTCGACACGAGTGCCCTGTGGGCCCTGTGGTGGTTTCCTCGCAGTGGCGGTGGCAACCGCGAGCGTGGTCGTGACCGGCCGTGGACAGCCGCCTCACCGACCAGATCGGCGCTCTCGCGTGTCAGGTCGGCAGCGTGGATCGCCGGCCGGCGGCTTCAAGAAGTGGATCGCCGGCCGGCAAGCTTGTCGCGCGCCAAGAGACCACCGACATTGATGCACGCGAACAGGGAGGAGACGAATGACCCCGAGCCCCCGTGGCGAGTTCTGGCGGGAGTACTGGAGCCACCTGTAGAGTCGAGGGGAGGCGCGTATCCGGTAGGGGGTCGGTGGCTCGTCCGGCGCTTTCGCACCGGGCCGCAGTCCGAACCCCGTGGGCACGTTTCCTCCCCCCGCTCTCCGAACCCGGCGGGCCGATTTCCGGCACCGGGCTCTCCAGTGGAATCATGCGGCTCGCACACGGGCTTCCCGGTCACGGCAAGCGGGCGGGTTTTCGCGAGCCGTGGCACCAGGCTCGCACCCTTGCGCCGGCCGGCCGGTGCGCCGTCAGACCTGTTGACGCCCTGACGACGGCGACCGCTCGGGTCGTCCCCTTCGCTTATGCATGTGATGACGTCCGGCATTGCTGCTCATCTCCGGGGTGATAGGCGTCAGCCACTCCCGAGAGCCTGCTCCCTTTCGCCATCCCTTCCACCTGAAGCTCCTTCCCTCCGCCGGCATTACCCGGCCTCCTCGGTACTACGGGCTTCTCCGCCACCCTGGCCGGCCCGGCCTTGCCCTCGCGGGTCGTCGGTTGGCGCGTGCTACGCCACCGGCAGGGCTTCCCGTGTTGCGTCCATTCCCCTCTTCCATGCATGGCGTCGCCAATACCCCGGCGGAGACGGTCGGTGCTTGCGTCGCTCGCTTCCCGGCCGTTGGCAGCCTTCCCCGTATGATCGGCGGGTCGGCTTCCGCATTATTGGTTTCGAGGCCTGCCCGGCGTTCACTTGCGTTACGTCCTGCATGGTCGCTGAGCCGCCCTGGGCGGCCCTTCTTCATCGGAGTGCTTCAGCCGATGTCGTCACCTCCATCGTCCGCTCCGACTGCTACCGGCTGGAGCGACAGTTGCCGGGCGGGATTCGCACCCGCTGAGGAATGGCGCCTTCGCACGGCGCACGATCAACGACAATTATTTTTGCCGGCAAAAGTAGTTGACGCTGAACACCACCATCGGCTGCGATATCCGGAAGATGCAAGGGAAGGATGGGCCGACAGCAATATGCGCCATCCCACCGCGCGTGATGCGCTGAGCCTCTCGCTGTACCTGATGCGGGAACGGAATCGAGTAGGCATCTACATGGTCGAGAGTCACCTCGACGCGCCAGAGCGGCTGGAGACCGTGGAGCGCTATCTACCTCAGCTCAGGAGCGTGCTCGCGGATCCCACGCAGAGCAACTATGGCGGGACGCATTTGGAAATCAATCTCGACGACCGCGCGAATTGGAATGCCATGAGGGAATGGCTCCATCACCGGAAGATCATCTACCAACTGGTGATCAGGGAAGTGGAGAATAACAGATAGGGTTCGCTTCGACGAGCGGGATCCGAGGCCCGGCCGTTCCTCACCGCCGCCATCACGTTCCGCAGGTCCGGCCCGCTGAGCAGCGCGTTGGCACCGGCGCAGGCATCTGGTCCCTTGGCTTCGGCGCGAACTCCTGAGCGGCGGCAGGCCCGATCTTCGGCCAGGAGTCACCTGAACGAGCTCGAGGCCCCACGTCTCAGCCGCAACGCGACTTCGCCGTCGGGCAAGAACACCGTCCGGTCGTCCCGCCAACGTCGAAGCGCATCGAGCAGAATCTCCTCGCTGCAAGTGCCGGTCTTCCGAAGTTCATCGACGACCCACAACACGCCGTGCACACGCAGGCCGACCTGGGCCGCTGCGCGACGCAGCAACCGGTCGCCGGTGAGCAGGATGCCCCGAGCCTGGCATCTTGTCGCCACCAGACAGAAGCAGTCGTTTGCGGAGAGCTTCGGGTGAACAGCCTTGATTCTCGTGACCTCCTCGACCCTGTCCGGCGGCAAGTCGAAGATGATCAGCCCGCCGTCTTCCAGAGTCCGCCAGTCTCCATCGGTGAAGTCCAGCGCCTCGGCGTGCTGAATCGGTAGCGGGACCACGAACCGGTACGGCAACGTCAACATCGCGTTCACGAGCCGACCCTTTGCGCAGGTCGATCAGGCACGACGCATCGACGACGACGGTGGTCACCGGTCACGCGGTCCACTGATTTCCCGCTCTACCTCGCTCAGCGGTCGCTTCAGCATCTGCGCGGCACGGAGCGGAGAGATCAGCTCATCGCCGACGGCGCGCCAGACGAGGCGCTCGAATCTCAGCGGCTTCTCGAACGCGCCCAGCCCCTCTTCGTCGGCAATCGGCTCCGGCTCGCGCGTACGCCAAGGCCGCGCATAGGTCCTGAAGGCGTACGCGACCGCGGCGGCCGACAAGATGCCCGCGTCCCGCAGGCGGACGAGCATGGCGGTGGCGGAAACGCCGTAGAAGCGCTTCAAACCCATCAGTTCCCGGTAGGTGACGCCGCGTCGGCGCGCGCCGACCTCCGCGCGCAGATGTTCCGCCGGGACGAGGAAAGTCCCGGCAAACCGCTGCATGGCCTTCTCGACCTTGACGGCCAAGTTCGCGGTATCCCGAATCACGCGGTGCGCGAGCTCGTGCGCGAGCGTGAGCCGTCTGCGTTCCACGCCGGCCCGGCCGGAGGTGACGACCACGTCCGCATCCGCCCGGCCGCCGTTGCGCCTCACGCCGCAAGCCAAGCCGTCGAAGCGTGCAGGAAGGTCGGCTTCGATCACCTTGACGCCGTGGGCCTCAAGCAGGCCGGTCATGCTCGGAATCGGATCGAGGCCGAGGTTCCAGTGCGCGCGCAGTTCGCCGGCCCTCCCCTCGGCTTCGTCGAGACCCGCGACCCCGCCGCATCGCAGGCCGGCGAAAGGGTCGGCGGACTGATCGAGCTCCAGGATGTCCTCGATCGCGAGGTAATCCTCGAGCGCCTCGGTCACGACGGCCTCCGCCCGAGCGCGGTCCTTGGCGGACGTCCGCGAGTGCTTGCGGAACTCGATGCCGTCCAAGGCCTCGACCTGGCCGCCCATCAGGAAGTCCAGGGAGACGTCGAGCGTGCCCGCGAGGTCGACCAGCACGGCCGAGCTCGGCATCATCCTCCCGCCCTCGTACTTGCTGATGGCCTGGGCCGACACCGGCGATGACAGGCGGCCGGCGAGGTTCCGCATCGAGAACCCCGCCTTCCTCCGGGCCAGCCGAAGCCGTTGTCCGAACATGCGCGCCATCACCAAAGTTGACAGTAGCCATTTTCAATCTCAAATGTCAACCTGTGGTTCCTGAACATCAATGGAACGGATTCACCGCGGTGTCAGGCCGGCTTCCCGGCCACCGCCCTCACGGCGCAGACGCGGCCGTCCTTCACCGCGGCCATGCGCCGCCGTCTCGTATAGGAGTGTCGCGCCCTCAAATGCTCATCGGGCCAGAAACGTGGTCGACTTCGAAGAGTGGAACTTCGATCGCGGATCTCGGTTCAGTAGTGCGAAAACCGGGACGCCTGGGCCTCACTCCAGTGTCACCACCGCCGCCCGCAACTCCGTCAGGTGCGCCGCCCTGATGGGGGTCGCGCCGCTCGTCGGCGACGGGTCGGTCCAGCGCGGCACCGCCCGACCCGCCGCCGTGTAGGCGGCCGCCAGCGCTACCCTCAGTTCCAGCACGTGCACGAGTCTTACCGGTGTCACCCCCGGCCGCAGGACCGAATCCGTCCAGGAGACCCGCGCCAGACCCGCCGCGGCGCGCAGGGCATCGATACGCTGACGCAACTCCGTGAAGTGAATCGCCCTGATCGGCGTCACACCGGGCACGATCGGGTCGTCGGTGAAGGGCGTTTCCGTTCCCGAGGAGCCAACCGTCACCGCGAACGATTGACTGGCGCTCAGACCGCCGGGGTCGGTCGCCGTCACCGTCACCCCCGCCGTGCCCTCGCCCACCGCCGTCAGGGTCACGCGCGCGCCGGCCGCGAACACCGCCACCACGGCCGGCGACGACGACGCCACCCGGTAGGTCAGCGCGTCGCCGTCCGGGTCGACGAACGCCTGCGACACGTCCAGTTCCAGCGTGCTCGACAGACCCGTCAGCCTGCGGTCGGGCAGGGTTCCCGCCGCTTCGGGCGGGCGGTTGGCGCGGGAAACGCGGTCGCGCCAAAGCGCCACCGCCGGACCCGTGGCGTTCAGAACCGCCGCCGCGTCGGCCGGGCCGGTCACGCCCGCGGCGCCGGCGCCGAAGGGCACCCCCAGCGGGTCGCCCTCCACCGTCTGCCGCGAATTCGAAAAGCGGTGAACCCAGGTGCAAACCAAGTCGGCATCGCGGCACTGCGTGTAGTCGGCCATCATCGTGAACCATCGACTGGATCGCGGCGCGCCCGCGACGAACGCGCGCTGGTTCACATAGCCGTACGCCGGATCCGGCGACACGCCCTCTTGGTCGTGGTGCACCTTGTACCGATCGTGCCGGAGTCCCATGTTGTGCCCCACCTCGTGCGCGAACGTACCGCCGCCGCAGTGCTGGCAGGTAAGGCCGAAGGCCCCCGGGCGCCGGGCGACGCCCCCGAACGGATGGTCCTGCCACTTGAAGACGAGATGAACGAGGTCGGCCCCGGTCCGGTCGCGCATCGCGTGGACCTCGTCCATGTAGCCGTCCGTCGGATCCGCGAGGCGGTCTATATCCCGGAAGTCCCCCGCCTCGGTGTACTGCACCTCCGATCTCGCCACCAGCGCGACCCGTGCGCGCACGGCGCTCGTCTCGAACGCCTGGTTCGTCTCGGCGATCATCAGGTCGATCACGGCCTCGACAGCGGCCGCCCCGCCGGCCTCCTCGCGGGCGGCCGGCGTGTAGACGACGGCCACATCGATGGTGACATCGCTTCCGGCCTCGCACAGACGTCCCGTGAACTCGATCGCGGCCAGCCGATCCCGCCAAGCGGCCGGCGCACACGTCTGGGTCGCGAAGATGTCCAGCCCGTCCTCCAGAGGCAACATATCCAAGCCACTGGGAAGCGTTCCCTGCAGGCCCCAGTTGTACGACAGATACAGCGCTTGGAGGCTGGACAGGTTGCCCAACGACGACGGGATAGGCCCCGTCAGCCCGTTTTCGTTGAGATACAGCGCTTGGAGGTTGGACAGGTTGCCCAACGACGACGGGATAGGCCCTGTCAGCCCGTTTTGGCTGAGATCCAGCGAACGGAGGTTCGCCAGGTTGCTCAGCCCGTCGGGGATCCGTCCCGTCAACCCGTTGCGCCAGAGTTGCAGTGAACGGAGGTTGGACAGCCGACCCAATGACGACGGAATCGGCCCCGTCAGCCCGTTATCGCTGAGATACAGCGACCGCAGGTCGGACAGGTTGCCCAACGACGACGGGATGGGCCCCGTCAACTCGTTGCGCCAGAGCGACAGCGTCTGGAGGTTGGCCAGGTCGCCCAGTGCGCCAAGAAGGGGGCCGCTCAACCCGTTGTCGGCGAGTTCCAGTCCGGTGACCCGGCCGGACGCGTCCGTCGTCACCCCGTACCACTCCGCCAGCGGTGCGTCGGTCAGCCAGTTTGTGCTGTCCGTCCACCCCGGGCCGTTCGTCGCGCGGTACAGCGCCTCGAGGGCCTGCCGATCACTCGACGTCCCTCCGCCCTGCCCTGCGACGCCGGCCGGCGGCAGCGAGGCCGCGAACACGAAGAGTCCAATCCAGACCGCCCTGGACCCAGTCCGCGTGATGCTTGGTCGCACAATTCCAGCCGTCAGCATGCACGCACCCCACGCGACGCGGCGGCGAACCGCCTCTGCTCGACCCGCCACGGCGAGTAGCGGGGCAAGCATACCAGCGGCGGATGATCCGTACCTCGCCAACAAGCTTGCCGACATCAGCCGCCGCGGCCTCCGCCGTGGCCCTCAGACGCGCCGGCTTGCGCGGGTGCGGCCGGTGCGGCCCGCATCTTCGCCGAGATCGTCTTGTGGCTTCATTCCTCCGCGGGGAGTCGACGGAACCGCCGCTCGCGGGCCCGTCAGTGTCCCTCGCGCCCGGCGGCACCGGCCCCTCGCACCCGTCGATAGCGGCAGGCACCGGCCCGGCCAGGTCGAGCCGCGGCTCACTCCGGCGTGACCGCCACCAGCGGCAAGACCACGTGGGATGGGTGGGCCGGCCCGTGGTGGATGGAGTTGTCCGCCGGCACCGAGCGCCGGTGCCGCCCCAGGGGCTCGCCGGTGTTGGGGTTGACGTCGAAGCGCGGGAAGTTGCTGCTCGATATGTCGATGCGGATGCGGTGCCCGGCCTTGAACCGGTTGGCGGTCGGGTAGGGCTCGATGACGAGCTCGTAGATTTCGCCCGGCGTCAGCGGCTCGGGCCGGCTCGGGTCGTTGCGGTAGCGCGCCCGCAGGATGCCGTCGGTGAGGTTCATCTCGAACCCCGTGGGGAAGTCCTCCGACGGGGGGTAGACGTCGACGAGCTTCACCGTGAAGTCGGTGTCGACGGCGGTCGACGACGCGTAGAGGACGACGCGGACGGGGCCGACGACCTCGACCGGGGCCGCGAGCGGCTCGGTCTGGAACACCACCACGTCGGGCCGCGTCTTGAGGGGCAGATACGGAGGCCGGGAGCCGTAGAAGCCGTTCTCCGAGCCGCCCCCGAGGCTCTTGAACTCGCGCTCGCGCTGGTCGTAGGCGCCGCGCTTCAGCACGCCGGAGAACGAGCCGCCGATGGTCGGCACCGGGTGCTCGGGGTCGTAGGTGTAGGTGGTCGGCGGCGCGTCGGCGGGCTCGCGCGGGCTCAGGGTGCCGTCGGCGTGGAAGTAGTACGGCGTGGGCTCGGCCTCGGGCAGGGGCCAGGCCGGGGCGTCGCGCCAGTAGCCGCCGTGCACCAGTCGGCCGGCGGCGTCGCGGCGGCCGTCGCCGGTGCCCATGACGAAGAGGCGGATCGGCGGCCAGTCGTCGACCCCGGTGGGCACTTGCTTCAGGTGGCGGTCGAACCACTGCCGGTGGAACCCGGCCGCGAAGTCGGGGATGGCGGCGTCGGGGCCGAAATCGACATCGCCCGCGTACGACCGCGTGTTGGCGCCGTGGGTCCAGGGGCCGACGAGGAGATGGATGGGTGATGACTTGGCCCGCGTCAGCCCGAGGAAGTTCTCGAACATGCTGCCGACGTAGGGGTCGTACCAGCCGGCGACGTGCAGCATGGGGACGTCGGCGGTGCGGCCGTAGTAGGCGCTCCAGTTCACGCCGAGGCGGGTCCAGTGCCGGACGTCGGCGTTCGGCCGGTCGTGGTCGGCGCGGGTGAGCTGGTCGAGCACGTAGTCCTCGAACTCGGGCGCCGCCGCGAGCGGGCTGAGGCCCCGACGGAGGGGCATCGCCGCGAACCAGTCGGCGACGCGCTCGGCCTCGAAGGCGGCTCGCACCACGGGGTCGGGCGACAGGCGGAGCTGGTCGAAGGCCCAGCCGAGCTGCTGCCCCAGCTCGAACGCGCCGTGGTTGCGCACCTTGTGGAGCCACGGGTCGGAGATGCCGCCCTGGTTGAGGAGCAGGGCCCCGAGGTGCGGCGGGTTCATCTTGGCCGCGTCGGCCTGCGTGTGGGCGCCGTACGAGGTGCCGAACATGCCGACGCCGCCGGTGGTGTAGGGCAGGGCGGCGATCCACTCGACGGTGTCGTAGCCGTCGGTGGCGTCGAAGTCGTGGTACTTCGAGAACGTGCCCTCGGACTCGTAGCGGCCGCGGGTGTCCTGCAGGACGACGACGTAGCCGTGCCGGACGAAGTAGCCGGCGCGCTCGACGAGCCCGCGCCCCTCCTTGCCGTAGGGAGTGCGCTGCAGCAGGACCGGGAGCGGGGTATCGACGGGGGCGCCCCCGCGGGCCGGGCGGTAGACGTCGGTGGCGAGGCGGACGCCGTCGCGCATCGGCACCATGACGTCGCCGGCATGGAGCACCACTTCGTAAGGGTCGGGGGCCTGACCGGCGGCGGCGGAGGGGGCCAGCCCGGCCAGCACGAGTAGCGCCGCCATTCCCGGAAGCGCGTGGCGAAACCCTGCTCTGCACCGCGAGCGGGTTCCTGGCGTGCGTGCATCCATGTTGTCCACTCCTGCGTCCGTCATCCCGTCTTGCCGGCCCCTCGGGGTCGACGATTGAAGTAGAACCGCCCGTGCGGCGGCGCGGTGGCGTCGCTGGTTCCGCGCGATCCTTCCGGGCCCCGCGATGCCTCTTCACGGCATCCAAGCCCGAAGCCTCCGGAATGGTAGTCCCGCTACGCGTTACTTCCTGACCCGGCGCCGCCTCTCTCACGGCGTGTAGACCCGGCCGTCCTTCACCACCGTCACCACGTGCCGCAGGTCCCGCATGGTCAGCAGCGGGTTGCCGTCGACCACGATCAGGTCGGCGAGCTTGCCCCGCGTGACGGTGCCCAGTTCGCCGCCGCGGCCCAGGTACTCGGCGTTGCGGCGGGTGGCCATGGCCAGCACCTCCATCGGGGGGTAGCCGTACGACACCATCAGGTCCATCTCCTGCCAGAGGGCGTCGGTGTGGAAGTTGAGCGGCGTGCCGCTGTCGGTGCCGACGAGCACGCGGACGCCGGCGTCGCGCAACTGGCGGAGTTTCGCGCCCATGTCGGCCATGCGCCGCACCCGCAGGCCGCCGCCGAAGTAGCCGAACCGGCGCGGGTGCTCGATGCTGCGGCGGATGTCGGCCCAGATGCCGGGCGGCGTGAGGGCGCGGGCGCGCGGGTTGTCCCGCCAGTCGGGCCACCGGACGGCCCGGCCCTGGATCATCGTCTGGATCATGGTGGGGATGACGTACGTCCCCTCGTCCACCAGGCCCTGGAGGACCTCGGGTGCGATGACGGGGCTGGCCCCCGCGCCGAGCGACAGGTGCTCGATGCCGTCCTGGCCGGTGCGGATGCGCATGAGCAGGTCGTCGCGGGTCCCGACGTGGCCGGTGATGCGGAGGCCCGCGGCGTCGGCCTCCCCGCGGATGGCCCCCAACTGCGCCTCGGTCAGCCCCGTGTGCACCTTGATGATGCCGGCGCCCTGCGCGATGGCGGTCCGGGCGGCGGCGCGCGCCTCGTCCACGGTGCGCACGTTGACGGTGTGCGACCGCCGGTGGTGCCGGGCCACCTGCCCGTCCGTCCAGTTGGTGATCCACCCCATGCTGGCGACGACGCGGGGTCCGGCCAGCTCGCCACTGTCGATGCGCGCCTGGATGTGCCCGAGGGCGTCGGGCTGTCCGGCCAGGTCGACCACGGTGGTGACGCCGCTCATGAGGAGCTGCCGGGTCGAGACGGCCATGATCTCGGCGTAGCGGCCGTCGCGGTAGCGGCCGTGCCAGTGCTGGTAGTCGGAGTGGCCGAGGATGTCGAGGTGCACGTGGGCGTCGATGAGGCCGGGCAGGATGGTCATGCCGCGGGCGTCGACGACCTCGGCCCCGTCGGGCACCGTCAGCTCGCCACGGCGGCCGACGGCGACGATGCGGCCGCCCTCCACCAGCACCACCGCGCCGGGCAGCGGCGGCCCCTCGTGCCCGTCGATCAGCAGCCCGCCGACGATGGCGAGGTCGGCCGCCGCCGGCTGGGGGTCGGGCTCGCCGTCGAAGGTCTGCGCGGCCGGGAGGGCGGCGGCGGCCAGGGCCAGCGCCGCCGCGAGCGCGAACCGTAGGCGGGGGCGGAGAAGGGTCGTGATCATGACGTCGCTCCCTGGGCTGACTTCGGCGTGCCTGAGACGATACCACCGCGCCGGCCGCGGGGGTCGCCGCCGAGCGGGAACGGGTGTATAAGGAGTCCGAGGAGGGTCGAACATGAGCGCACAGTCTCGGGTCGCCGGCATGTCACCGAAGTCCGTCCGGCAGATCGTCGTCGGCGTCGCGGTCGCGCTGGGGTTGGTGGCTCTCGCCGGGGGCGTGGCGTGGACCGTCAACTGCCCCTGCGAAACCACCCCGGGGTTCGTGCTGCTGGGCGACGCCCACGAGGAGCCCGTCGACGACTGGAGCTTCGCGAACGACGTCTCGCTGTGCGCCATCCAGATCGGCATTTGGGGGCGGCCCCATTCCGTGAACGTCAACTGCATGGCGACGCCCGAGGGCGAGCTGTTCATAAGCTGCTCGGTCGGCGAGAACAAGTACTGGTGCCCGCGGGTGGGCGGGGACCACCCCGGCCGCCTCCGCCTCGACGGCGTCATCTACCCCGTCGTCCTCAACCGCGAGTTGGACCCGGCCATGCTCGACCACGTCTGGGCCTCGCGCATCCGCAAGCTGCAGAAGCCGGCGGTGCAGGCGCGGCAGCCGGGTGGCGGCGGCGAACCGCCTCCGCTCGACACGCCGCGTCCCGAGAGTTGGTGGACGTTCCGCGTCGAGTCGCGCGGGTGAGGCAGGCGGGCCAACCGCTTCACTCGATTGCGTCCGCCGACGAGGCGACTGCGCGCCCGCTCGCCGGCCGGTCTGTGCGGTGGAAGGGGGCGGTCGTGGGGTGGACGGGAAGGCGCGTCTGGTCCATCATGGAAGCATTCCGGGTGGAGACGCGCAGGAGGGAAGGGAAGATGAGTCATCGCAATCAGGCGGCGGCGTTTGCCGCGCTCGCGGCCGTGGCCCTGATGCCGGCGCTCGCGGCGGCCCAGCCGGCGGGCGAGACGGCGCGGACCCCGTGGGGGCATCCCGACATCCAGGGCATCTGGGACTACCGCACGCTGACCCCGCTCGAGCGGCCCGAGGAGCTGGGCGACAAGGCGTTCCTGACCGAGGAAGAGGCGGCGAGCCTGGAGCGGGAGACCCTCGCCCGGAACGAGCTGCTGCTGAACCGCGCCGCCGAGACGACGTCGGCCAGCGACCAGGTTGACCGCCGGGCGGACGGCACGCCCGGCTTCTACAACAACTTCTGGCTCGACCGGGGCACCACCGCCATCGCGACGCGGCGCACGTCGCTCGTCGTGGATCCCCCAAACGGCCGGCTGCCGGCCCTGACGGCGCCGGCGCGGGAGCGCGCGGACTCGGCCGAGGCGGCGCGCATCGCCGCGGTGCGGCGGGGGCGGCTGCCAGCGGCCAGCTACACCGACCTCGACGCCGGGGACCGGTGCATCCAGCACGCCAAGGCCGGCCCGCCCATCAGCACCGGCGGCTACAACAACAACATCCAGATCTTCCAGACCCCCGACCACGTCGTGATCCTGGCCGAGCAGAACCACGACGCCCGCATCGTCCCCCTCGACGGGCGCCCCCACGTGTCGCCCCGGGTGGCGCAGTGGATGGGCGACTCGCGCGGCTACTGGGACGGCGAGACGCTGGTCGTCGAGACCGTCCACTTCAACGGCAAGCACGACCAGATCGGGCGCCCGCTCCTGAGCTCGGGCGAGAACCTGTCGCTCGTCGAGCGGTTCACGCTGATGGACCCCGAGAACCTGATGTACGAGTACACGGTCACCGATCCCACCATCTGGACGAGCGCCTGGACCGCCCAGCACCCGATGAAGCGGAACCCCGACCTGCTCTACGAGTTCGCCTGCCACGAGGGCAACTACGGCATGGAGGGCATCATGGCCGGCTCGCGCGCGCAGGAGGCCGCGGCCGAGGCGGGGTCGCGCTAGGAGGCCACGCGGAGGACGCTTCCCCGGCGCTTCGTCGAATTCGGTCGACATCGACGAAGCGCCGGGCCGAGCGGCAGGTCTCACTCGCGACGGGAACCGGCGCTGCTGTTCGACGTGGGTCCCGCGTGGCGCCCGTCACTCCGACGGCTCGATGCGCAGCAGCGCGCCGTCGTCGACGTGGTCCGTCAGCACGTAGAGGAGCTCGTCGGGTCCCTGGCGCACCTCGCGGACGCGCTGACGGAACTCCTGCAGCAGCGACTCGCGCCGCAGCTCCTCCATCAGGTCGTTCATGACGATGCGCTGGAGGTTGCCGGTGCCGGGGATGCCGCCCTCCTGCAGGGCGCCGACGAAGACGTTGCCCTTCCACGCCGGGAACTGGTCGCCGGTGTAGACGGCGAGGCCGGCGGCGGCGATGGCCGGCAGCCACACCACGACCGGCGACTCGTAGCCGTCGCGGGTCGGGTGCGACGAGACGCGCGCGCCGGGGTAGAGGCGCCCGAAGCTCATCAGCGGCCAGCCGTAGTTGCGGCCCGACTGGAGGATGTTGAGCTCGTCGCCCCCGTTGGGGCCGTTCTCGTGCTGCCAGATGTCCCCGGTCCCGGGGTGCAGCGCGAGGCCGAGGGTGTTGCGGTGGCCGATGGTGTAGATCTCCGGCCGGTGGCCCGGCTCGTCCACGAAGGGGTTGTCGTCGGGCACCGTGCCGTCGTCGTTGAGGCGCAGCACCTTGCCGCGAAGGCTCATGGGGTCCTGAGGGGCCATGAGGAGATCGCCGTCCTGCGAGCGGATGCGGCCGCCGGTCGACATGTAGACCTTGCCGTCGGTGCCGAAGGCGACGCGGCCGTTGAGCCCCGAGTTGGTGTAGAAGGGCTCGGTGACCACGAGGTCCTCGACGTCGTGGAGGGCGTGCCCCTCGAGCCGGCCCCGCGCGAGGGCCGGCGAGCCGCGGCCGTCTTCGTGCCCCTTGGTGTAGGTCATGTAGACGAGCCCGTTGTCGGCGAACCCGGGGTGGAGGGCGACGTCCATCAGGCCGCCGTTGCCGTCGGTGCGCACCTCGGGCAACCCGGCGATGGGGTCCGGGTCGAGCGCGTCGTCGCGCACCACGCGCAGTCGGCCGTCGCGCTCGGTGACGAGCATGCCGCCGCCGGGCATGAACGCGATGGCCCAGGGATGCGACAGCCCCCGCGCCACCACGCTCACGCGGATCCTATGCTGCTCGGCGGTGTCGATGACCCACGGGCCGTCGCCGAGCGGCGGCACCGGCACGCCGATGGGCTCCTCCTGGGCGGAGCCGACCGTGACGAGGCAGAGGAGCAAGGGCGCCGCGAAGAGAACCGAACGTCTGAACTTCATGCCAACCTCCCGAATGAGCCGAGCCCGGAATCCGCGCCGTGGTACGGCGTGGACACCTGCCCCGGCTCGCTGAATCACTCTCGTCAACGCCGCGTCGCCGGCCCTCTCCGACGGCCGCGGCAGGGCCCCGCCCCGCTTGGCCAGGGGGTGGACTCACCATGCGTTCCTCGTTCCCGACACTGTCGCTGCGGCCGCGTTGCCGCCCTGCGCCGCCGATCCAACCCATCGTGCCAGCATTCCGGCGCGACCGCTCAGTCGACCGGCAGGAGCGGCTCCACGCCCTCCGGCAGGTGCTGGTCGAAGGCGGCCAGCACCGCGGCGTCGGCGGCGTGGGCCCCCATCAGGCCGACGATGTCCACTAGGTCCGGCACGCCGAACGCCTGCTCCGTGCGCGCGTAGGTCTCCGCGCTGACGTTGTGAACGTCGCCGAAGAGTTCGCGGCCGAACGCGATGAGGGCGGCGTCCTTCTCGTCGAGCCCCGTCACCGGCCGGCCGTGCCGAATGACGTCGATCACCTCGGGCTCGACGCCGGCCTCGAGCGCCTTCGGCTCGTTCAGGGTCCAGTCGACCTGCGAGTCGTGCATGCGCGCCGTCACTAGGACGGCGATCTGCATCGTCCGGCGTCCCACCCGGTCCTCGAGCGTGTCCTGCCCGGCCCCATAGGCGCGGATGACTCCCGGCCCGATGCCCGACGGCGACAGCATGCGTCCGTACAGCTCGGCCACCGACGTTCGGCTCGCGGGGCTGCGCAGCGGCAGCCGGCTCCGCGAATCGGGGTGGATGTCGTCGGGATGGGTGAAGGGCAGCGGCAGCGATTGCCGCCAGCCGGCCGGCATGCGCTGGTTGAACGCGGTCAGGGTCGCCGCAGTGCTCGCGTAGCGGCCCATCACGTCGACGATGTCGACGAGGTTCGTCTTGCCGTGCAGGGCCAGGGCCCGCGCGTAGGTGTCGGCGCTCAGCCTGCGCGTGCCGAACAGCTCGCGGCCCAGCTCGATGATGATCGCCTCGCGGTCGCTCAGCCCCGTCAGCGGATTCCGGTGCCGCACGACGTCGATGATGCCGTCGTCGAGCCCGACCGCGAGCGCCTCGAGCTCGTGCAGCGCCCACTCGTAGGGCTGGTCGTACTCGCGGGCCGTTGTCAGCACCGTCAGCTCGGTCAACTGGCGGCCCATCGGCGCCTCGAACCGCAGGCTCGCGCCCGACCCGTGCAGCCGCAGGGCCGCCGCTCCGGTGGGGGCCCCCGCGGGGCTCGCGACCGCCGCATCGTAGGCCTCGCGGCGCGTCGGATCGAGCTCCTCCCGGTCGATGGGCGGCAGCCGGCTGCGCGACTCGGGATTCACGTCGTCGGGAAGCTGGCCGGCCTGGGCGGCCGGCACCCCGGCCGCGAGGAATCCGACGCATGCCAGCAGGACCGCCGTCCGTGTCCATCGCCTCATGTCCCGCCTCCTGTCTCTCGAACGGTGTCGCGTCGGCCTCATTCTATTGCTCGCGCGCCGACGTTCAACCCGGTCACGGCGCGACGACGGCGATCCCCTCGATCTCCAGCAGCGCGTCGTCCGCGAAGAGCGCCTGGATGCCGAGCAGGGTCGCGGCGGGCACCGCCTCGTCGGGGAAGCCGTGCGCCTTGCGGGCCGCGTCGACCACCGCGAAGTCGCCGCGCGCGTACTCCGGCATGTAGATGACGACCTTCAACAGGTCCTCCGGTGCCGCGCCGGCCGCCTCGAGGCGCCGCCTGAGGTTGGCGTAGACCTGATCGGCCTGGTCCTCCAGGGAGTCGCCGGGCTGGCCCACCTGGCCCGAGACCTGCACCACCTTGGGCCCGCCCGGGCCGCGCGCCGACACCGCCTGGGTGAAGCCGGTGGCCGGATCGATGAACTCGCGCTCGACGGCGTTCCCGTCCACGCCGACGACGGCGATGCCGTCGATCTCGACCAGGAACTGCTCGGCCGCGAGGGCGGGAATCCCCAGCAGCGTGCTCGCCGGCATGTCGTCGAGGGCCAGCGCCTCCTCGCGGCCGGCGCGGTACTCGGCCAGATGCTTCGCGGGATCGAAGTCGACGATGTAGGTGGTGGCCTTGACGAGGTCCGCCAGCGACGCCCCCGCCGCCTCGAGCTGCTGCTCGACGCGCCCCCACACCGCCGCCGTCTGCGCCGCGACGCCGTCGCCGCCGCCCACCTGTCCCGCCACGTAGACCGTCTTCACGCCGTTCGCGGTCACCGCCACCACGCCGCTGAAGCCGTTCGACGGGTTGAAGCGCTCGATCTGCAGATCCGTCCCCGGCTCCGCCACCACCGCGATCGCCTCGATCTCGACGCGCAGGGGTTCCGCGAACAGCTCCCGCACGCCGATCATCGTGCTCGCCGGCCAGTGCGGCTCGGGGAACGTCGCCAGCCGCACCTCGGCGATCAGCGGGTACTGCGCGGGCTCGAAGTCCTTCACGAAGATGCGGACCTTCACGACGTCCGCGGGCGTCGCCCCCGCCTGCTCGAGCCGCCGCACGACCCCCGCGAACGCCGACTCGACGTGCTCGCGCAGCGTGTCGCCCTGCCCGACCTGCCCGGACACGAAGATGGTCTTGACGCCGTCGTGCGTCGAGGTGACGACCTGCGTGAAGCCGCCCATGGGATCGATGTACTCGACCTGCGCCGCCGCGACGCCCGGGATCAGGCACGCGAGCAGGCCGACGAGGGAAAGCCTAGTTCTGTACGCCATTCGTCTGTTCTCCATCCGGCCGCGCGTCCATCGCGCGCGCCGGGTCCGACAGGATGATACCCCGCCGCTGGTCATGTTTGCCGCGCTGTTCTGAGACCGCCTCGCTGGCGGACGCATTCTGCAGCTCGTTCCCCAATTGTGGTACAAACGAAGACGGGAGAGAACGGAAATGGCCAAGACCGCGATGATCCGCGCTCGGCTCGAACCGGGGCTGAAGCGTGATGCCGAGATGGTCTTCTCGACGCTCGGGCTGTCGCCCACCGAGGCGATCACGTTGTTCTACAAGCAGGTGACGTTGCACCACGGCCTGCCCTTCGAGGTCAGGATCCCGAACGCCGAAACGCGGGAGGCGCTGGGACAGGCCGCCCGGAAGGAGGATCTCACGGAGTACGCCGGTCTGGATGAGCTCAAGGCTGCGCACGGCTGACCATGCGTCTGCTCACCACGAAGCGATTCGAGAGAGACCTCAAGCGCGTCAAGAGCAGAGGCAAGGACCTCGGCAAGCTCTGGCTTGTAGTCGATCGCCTCCTGAGCAGGCGGCCCCTTGATTCACGCCACAGACCGCATCGACTGTCCGGTGTCTGGTCTGGCTCCTGGGAGTGCCATGTCGACCCGGACTGGCTGCTGATCTGGACGCGGGAAGTGGATGCCCTGCTGCTCGTGCGAACGGGCACCCATTCCGACTTGTTCGATTGAACTGCCGGGTGTAATCCGGCCGAGGGGTGACGTTGAGGGGCATGCTCGGCACTGCGCTGTCCGTCGTGGGCTTCGCGGCTCTCGGGTGGCTCGCGCTCGTCGCCCTGCTCGCACTGCAGGAGCGCCGCCTCATCTTCTTTCCCACCCGGACCCTGGCCGGCGCCCCAGCCGATCTCGGGCTCCGCGCCGAGGAGCTGTCGATCACGGCGGCGGACGGCGTGATCCTCCACGGCTGGTGGATCGAGGGGCCGGGCGATCGGGTGCTCATCTGGTATCACGGCAACGCCGGGAACATCGGCGACCGGCTGCACAACGCACGGTGGTTCGTGGACCGGCTCGGCGTCGACGTCGTGCTGGTCGACTACCGGGGCTACGGGCGGAGCGGAGGGACGCCGGACGAGGCCGGCGTCTATCTCGACGGGCTGGCCGTCTACGACGCGGTGGCGGCCCGATCGGTGCGGGCGGATGACATCGTCCTGTTCGGCCGGTCGCTCGGAGGCGCGATCGCCATCGAGACGGCGCTGCGGCGTCCCGCGGGCGCCCTCGTGCTCGAGTCGGTCTTCCGCTCGGTGCGGGCGCTGGCCCGCGAGCACTATTGGTTCGTCCCGAGCGCGGTCGTGCGGACGCGGATGGACAACGAGTCGAAGATCGGGCGGGTGAAGATCCCGACGTTCGTGCTGCACGGCGACCGGGACACCATCGTCCCGCTTGCGCACGGCCGGCGCCTGTTCGATCTGGCCGCCCGCCCCGCCGGCTTCCACGTCATCGAGGGCGCCGGGCACAACGACACGTGGCTCGTCGGGGGCGGGCCGTACGCGGAGGCTTGGAGCATGTTCCTGGGAGGCTCCGGTGGTCTGCCCCGGTGACCCGTTCCGTTGTTGCACACGCATCCGCGGGGCGTGGCCACAGGGTCGAGACCGCAATGATTCGTGTCCGGCCGGAGCTGGCCCGCCCATCGTCGCCTTCGGCTCCGCTGGGCACCCAACCCACTCGACAGGAGTCCGCGCCGTTCCGCGGCGCGCAGCCTCCTAGTCGGGCCGGTTCGTGGAGCCGGCGGGGTAGACGGGCGGCGTCGCTATCGCGGAGCCGTCGCGCCCCGACCCGTCGAGGGCACCGGGCTGCAGCAGGCCCTCCTCGGCGTCGCGGTTGTTGTCGGTGCAGGCGTACTCCATCAGCTCCCAGTCCGGGGGGGCGAGGGGCATGACCCAGCCCGTCGTCCACGGCTCGGTGTAGAACTCGGGGTCGTCGATGGTCGCCTCGTACCACAGCTCGTTGGCGCTGATGCGGCGCCAGCGCTCGACGACGTGCAGCGCGTCGCTGTGGCGGTTGCCGTGCGAGTCGAGCCAGGTGTCGCCCGAGAGGTTGACGGTGTCGATGATCAGCGTGTCGCCGTCCCACCGGCCGACGGAGTCGCCCATCAGGGTCGTCGGCCACGTCGGCCGGTGCTCGCGTCCGTCGGTCCAGATGACCCGGAAGTTGTGCATGTACTCGTAGAGGAACAGCACGCGGTCGGGGAGCTGGATGATCTCCATCGGATAGGGCGAGCTGTTCATGCGCGGTATGCCCGGGAAGTGGCAGTAGCTCGTCGGGTCGATCAGGTTGGCCACGTCGTTGAACGCCTGCAGCCCCGCCTCGGTGAAGGGGAGCGGCTCGATGGGGGCCGACGTGTTGGGGTGCGTCCCCTTGTTCCAGAAGCCGGAGAGGTCGGCGCGGCCGTCCGGCGCGCGCGGAATCGGCGTGCCGTCGCCGGGCGGCTGCTCGGTCAGCACGGGGGTGCTCTGCCCGGCGGCGGTCTCCCCGGTGGCGCCGAGCGCGGCCGCGACGAGCGCCGTGAAGAAGACGAACGAGCGGAATCTGATGCACATCGGACGATCTCCCTCCGCGCTAGCGCCCTTGCGGCGGTCCGGCGGCCGGTCCGCCGTCGTTGGCCGCCGCGTACACCGTCCGGCCGCCGAACACCCATGTCCGGCCGTTGCACACGGTGCGGCCGTTGCGGGCCTGGAAGCCGTAGATCGTGATGGGCTTGCCGACCTCCACCGAGTTCCGCGTCCAGCCGCGGCGCGTGAGGTTGTTCGGGTTGTCGCCCTCGCACTCCCAGGCCGCGGTCTGCCCGTCGGGCCCGGCCACGTCGAGGTAGACCCAGATGTGGGGGTTCTGCCACTCCACCTTGGTGACGGTGCCCTCGAGCGTCACCGGCCGGTTGGCGTCGAACTGCGCGGCGAAGGAATGATGCGCCGCCGCGGCGGGGGGCGTCGCGAGCATCGCGGCGGCGACGGTGGTGACAACCAGCAGTACCCGCATGAAGAACCTCCTTCCGACCGGGGGCTGAATCGAACCGCAGCCCCGTGTCCGTCGAGCGGCTCCCGGCTGTCGAGCCGCGGCACCGGCGTTGCGGTTCCGTACGGGCACGGGAGCCGGGGGCGTGTCGGTCATCGTTTCACGGCGGTGACGACGGCGGCCGAGAGTTGCGCGGTCGTGCCGCCGGGGGTCCAGATGTTGGACGGAATCCGCCGCCCGGTGCGCACCCACACGAGATCGAGGCTGGGAACGGCAACCGCGATCTGGCCGCTGTTGCCCCACGCGGCGACGGCGTCGGGCGGGGTTCCCGGCAGCAGGCGTTGGTGCACGAAGTCGGACTCGCGGAAGCTGAGATACCAGTCGCCCGAGTTGAGGTGCCAGAACAGGCCGTAGGACGGGTTCGCCTTCGGGGCCGGCGCGGTGCGGAGCTCCGCGATGTACTCGGCGGGCAGGTAGCGCTGCCCGTTCCACAGGCCGTCGTTCAGCATCACCTGGCCGATCTTGGCGAGGTCCCGCGGCCGCATGCGGATGCTCTGGTAGCCGAGCAGGCGCTCGTCGGTGTGGATCTCCACCCAGTACGCGCCCGCCATGCCGAGCGGCTCGAAGAGCTCCCGGCGGGTCAGGTCGGGGAGGCTCAGGCCGGTGGCGCGCTCCAGCGCGGTGAACAGCACGCGGTAGGCGGCGTTGTTGTAGATGAAGTAGTCGTACGGCGCGTGGGTCATGCCCCGCGCGAGGGCCGCCTCGAGCTGGCTGCGCCCCGCCCCGCGGTCGGCCCGGTCGAGGGCCGGCCACTGGGCGAGCCCCGACGCCATCGCCATCACGTTGCGGAACGTCATGAGGTCGCGGGTCTGCCCGGCCAGCTCGGGCACGAAGTCGACGAGGGGCTGGTCGAGCGACTCGATGTCGCCGCGGGCGAGCACGCGGCCCACGAGCAGGGCGAACGGCCCCTTGGTCCCCGAGTAGGTCTGCTGCACGTCGTCGGGGCCGCGGTCGTTCCAGTAGCGCTCGAAGACGAGCTGCCCGTGGCGGATGACGAGGAGGGAGTCGGCGTGCGTCGACTCCGCGAGGTCGGCGAGCCGCTCGAGGCCGGCGGGATCGAAGCCCGCCTCGGCGGCGTCGCCGGCCGGCCAGGGGGCGGTGTCGGGGCCCGGCCACGGCTCGGTGCCGACCTGCCGGCTCGGGGGTTGTGCGCCGGCGGTTACCGCCATCAGGACTGCCGCCACGATCGTCGGGCCAAGCGTCTTGGTCTTCATGATTCGATGTAGAGTAGCACCAAACGGACGCCAGTACAGCGAAGGGAGAACGACGATGGCGGACGCACGGTTCACGATGACCCGGCGGGAATGCCTGGGGGCGCTCGCCGCGACGGCGGCGTTCCCGGCCCTGCGCGGCGGCGCGGCCGAGGGCAAGCCGATGCGCGGCGCCTTCATGATTCTCAGCACCCCGTACACCGCCGCGAACGATGTCGACTACGAGGATCTCGCCGGCGAGGTCGACTTCTGCGACCGCTGCGGCATCGAGGCCCTGGTGTGGCCGCAGAACTCGAGCGAGCAGCGCTACCTGAGCAAGGCCGAGCGCCTGCGCGGGTTCGACGTCCTCGCCGGGGCCAACCACGGCCGGGCCCCCGCCCTCGTGCTCGGGGTGCAGGCCGACGACACCGCCGGCATGCTCGAGTACGCCCGCTACGCCGAGGCCCTCGAGCCCGACGCGATGATCGCGATCCCGCCCCGCACCGCGTCGTCGCTGGCCGACTTCCGCGACTACTACGCGGCGTTGTGCGACGTCACCGACCGGCCCGTCTTCGTGCAGACGAGCGGCGGCGCCCCCGACATCGAGCCGACGGTCGACTTCCTGGTGTCGCTGGCGCGCGAGTTCCCGCAGTGCGGCTACGTCAAGGAGGAGCACCCGCCGGTGCAGGAGCGGATGCTCGCGCTGATGAAGCACCGGCCCGACCCCATCAGGAGTATCCTCGGCGCCAACTTCGGCCGCGCCTGGGCCTACGAGATGCGCCTCGGCACCGACGGGGTGATGACCGGCGGAGTGATGTACGCCGACATTTACGCGGGGCTGTGGGACCTGCACCAGGCGGGCCGGCGCGACGAGATGCGCGACCTCTACGGCAAGCTCCTGCTGATGCTCAACCTCGACCGGCTGATCCCCGGGGTGCGCCTCCACGTGCTGCAGAAGCGCGGGCTGTTCAAGACGACGAAGTCGCGGCGCGGCGAGTACAGCTTCACCCCGGCCCAGATCGACGAGATCGAGCACCGGTTCGCGGCCCTCGAGCCGCACCTCCGAGCGTGACGGCGGGGATGCGGCCGACCTCGTTCTACGAACCCGACGGCGCGGACGGCTCCTTCCGGGCCACCGCCTGGACCCGCGGCCCGTGGAGCCGGGACCACCAGCACGGCGGCCCCCCGTCGGCACTGCTCGCCCGCGCCGTCGAGGCGGCGCTGGGCGGCCGCGACTGCGCCATCGTCCGCTTCACGGCGGAGTTCCTGCGGCCGGTGCCCATCGGACCGCTGCGCGTCGAAACCGAGCCCCTGAAGCGCGGCCGGCTGGTGGAGCGGCACGCGGCGCGGCTCTGGGCCGGCGACGACCTGGTGCTGACGGCGGTGGCGCTGTGTCTTCATCGGCGGCAAGTGACCCTCCCTCCGACGGAAGCAAGGTCCGTGCCGCCGCCTCCCGAGGAGGCCGAGCCCTTCGTTTTTCCTTTCTTCCTCGACCCCGTCGGCTACCAGACGGCGATGGACGTGCGCTATGTCCGGGGCGCGTGGGGGCAGTCGGACGTCACCTGCTGGATGCGGCAGCGCTATCCGCTGGTGCCCGGCGAGGCACCGACCGGGTGGCAGCGCGCCCTGGTCGCGGCCGACGCCGGCCACGGCGTCGCGGTGCCGGTCCCGCTCGCGGACTACACTTTCATCAACGCCGACCTGTCGGTGCACCTCGTGCGTCCGCTGTGCGGCGAGTGGATCGGCCTGGAGTCGCGCAGCATGGCCGAGCCGTCGGGCATCGGCCTCTGCCGGACCCGCCTGTGGGACGCGAACGGCGTGGCGGGTCGCGGCGCGCAGAGCCTGGTCATCGCCGCCCGCGGGTGAGCCCGCGCGTTCCAGGCCGCGGTTCCGTCTCGGAGCGGCCACGATATGATGGGCCGGTGCCGGCCGCGCGCGGCCGGGCTTCCAGGAGGAGTTCCAGCATGAGCCGCCATCCCCTCTCGCGCCGCCGATTCCTCGGCGGGCTCTCGGCCGCCGCGTCCCTGATGATCGTGCCCCGCCGCGTGCTCGGCGGGCGCGGGTTCCAGGCGCCGAGCGACACCCTCAACATCGCCGGCATCGGCGTCGGCGGGCGCGGCCGGGGCGACGTGCGGGGATGCGACAGCGAGAACATCACGGCGCTCTGCGATGTCGACTTCGGGCACGCCGCGCGCACGTTCGGCCTCTATCCCGAGGCGCGCACCTACGCCGACTACCGGCGCATGCTCGACGACGAGCCCGACCTCGACGCGGTGATCGTCGCCACCCCCGACCACACCCACGCGGTCATCGCGATGGAGGCGATACGGCGGGGCAAGCACGTGTACTGCGAGAAGCCCCTCACCCGCACCGTGGCCGAGGCGCGCGCCCTCGCCACGATGGCCCTCGAGCAGGGCGTGGCCACCCAGATGGGGAACCAGGGCCACGCCAACGACGGCACCCGGCTCATCCGCGAGTGGATCGAAGCCGGGGCCATCGGGACGGTGCGCGAGGTGCAGTACTGGACCAACCGGCCCATCTGGCCGCAGGCTGTCGAGCGGCCCACCGAGGCCCACCACCCGCCCCCGGGGCTCGACTGGGACCTGTTCCTGGGGCCGGCCCCCGAGCGGCCGTACCACCCCGCCTATCATCCGTTCCGCTGGCGCGGGTGGTGGGACTACGGCACCGGCGCCCTCGGCGACATCGCCTGCCACTCGATGGACGCCGCGTTCTGGGCCCTTCAGCTCGACCAGCCGACCCGCATCGTGGCCGAGACGACGCCCCTGTTCGCGGAGACGGCGCCGGCGGTGTCGCGCATCACCTACGACTTCCCCGCCCGGGGCGCCCGGCCGCCGGTCCGCTTCGTGTGGCGGGACGGCGCCCTCGCCCTGCCCCGGCCGCCGCAGCTCGCCCCCGGCGAGGAGCTGCCCGGCGGCAACAGCGGCCAGCTCTTCGTCGGCGAGGACGGCCTCATCGCGGCGAACATGTACGCGACCGAGCCGCGGCTGTTCCCGACGTCGCTGCACGAGGACGTGATGGCGAGCCCGCCGCCCGAGAAGTACCCGCGGTCGCCGGGCGTCTACCGCGAGTGGATCGACGCGTGCAAGGGCAACGGCCGGGCCGGCTCCGACTTCGCGGAGCACGCCGGCCCCCTGACCGAGGTCTGCCTGCTGGGCAACCTCGCGGTGCGGACCGGCAAGGCCATCGACTGGGACGCGGACAAGATGCAGGCGACGAACGTGCCCGAGGCCAACGCCTATCTCGACGAGCCCTACCGCGAGGGATGGAGCCTCTGATGCCGTCGATGCGCCATGCGAGCGAGCGCATCCCCGGCGGGACCGACGGTCCGGGCGCGGCGGCTTGGGGCACCGCTGGGACGGGCCGGCGGCCCCGCCCGACCGGGGCCTCGGCGGCGGGGACCCGACCCCGGACGCGCGGGCCCGGGAAGGCCCGGACGGTGCGTGCCGCCGGGATCCGAGCGGCGCTGGCACCCCCGGTGACGGTGCGAACCCGGCCCCGACCGCGCGGGATCCAAGATCGGTGGGCGGTGCGCCTTGTCGGGGTCCTGGCGGCGTTGGCGGCGTTGGCGGTCGCCCTTCCCGCGCCGGCGCAGCCAACCGACGAGGCGCTGCTGGCGGCCATCCGCGAGGAGGGGCTCGAGCGCTCGCAGGTGATGGACCACGTCGTCTGGCTGAGCGACGTCTACGGCCCCCGCTTCACCGGCACCCCCGCCATCGAGGAGGCGGGGGCGTGGACGATGGACACCCTGCGCGGGTGGGGGCTCTCGAACGTGCACGCCGAGCGGTTCGCGTTCGGGGCGGGGTGGTCGCTCGAGCGGTTCCACGCCCATCTCGTCGAGCCGCAGGTGATGCCCATCATCGGCTATCCCAAGTCGTGGTCGTCGGGCACCGACGGCACGGTGACGGCCGAGGTGGTCCGGGTGGACCTGCGGTCCGCGGCCGACTTCGAGCGCTACCGCGGGCGGCTGCGCGGCAAGATCGTGCTGACCCAGCCGGCGCGCGAGGTGCCGATGCTGACCGGGGACGTGGTGCTGCGGATGGACGACGAGCTGCTCGCCGAGGCCGCGCGGCCCGCCGGGCCGGCCCCGGCCCGCCGGGGGTTCCGCCCGCCGCCGCGCGCCGGGTTCTCGTTCAGGCAGCTCATGCAGTTCTACGTGGACGAGGGGGTCGTCGCGGCGGTGGACCGCGGCAGCGACTTCGTCCACGTGGAGGGCGGCAGCGGGCTCTCCCATACGACGCAGCGCACCGACGGGGGCACGATATTCGTGGGCCGCGGCGGCCCGTGGAACACGGAGCCGCCCGGAACTTGGGTGCCCTCGCTGACGTTCGCGGTCGAGCATTACAACCGGATGGTCCGGCTGCTCGACCTGGGGCTGCCGGTGCGCATGGAGCTGCACGTCGACACGCGCTTCCATCCCGAGGCGGAGGCCGACGGGGGGATGAACGCGTTCAACATCCTCGCCGAGATTCCCGGCACCGACCTCGCCGACGAGGTCGTCATCATCGGCGCGCATTTCGACACCACCCACGCCAGCACCGGGGCGACCGACAACGCCGTCGGGGTGGCCGCGATGATGGAGGCGATGCGGATTCTGAAGACCGTCGGCGCCCGCCCGCGGCGCACCATCCGCCTCGCCCTGTGGGGCGCCGAGGAGCAGGGCCTGCTGGGGGCGCGGGAATACGTGCGCCGGCACTACGGCGACGCCCGGACGATGGCCCTGCTGCCGGGCCACGCGAAGTTCTCGGCCTACTACAACATCGACAACGGGACGGGCCGCCTGCGCGGCATCTGGACGCAGGGGAACGCCGCGGCGGCGGCGGTCTTCGAACCGTGGGCGGCGCCCCTCGCCGACCTCGGTTTCACCACCGTGTCGCCGCGCTCGGTGGGCGGCACCGACCACCTAGCCTTCGAGGAGGTGGGGCTGCCGGGGTTCCAGTTCATCCAGGACCGCCTGGAGTACAACTCGCGCACGCACCACTCGAACATGGACGTCGTCGACCGCGTGCAACCCGACGACGCCCGCCAGATGGCGGTGGTCGCGGCCGTCTTCGCCTACAACACCGCGATGCTCGACGAGCGCCTGCCCCGCAAGCCGCTCCCGCGCCGGCGGCGTTGACGCCGGGGAAGGCGACCCCGCCGCATGACGACCACGCCCCTGCGACCACAGTCGGCGCCGCGAGTCCGCGCCGCGGATCCGCGCGGGCGCCTGCGGACTCGGTCGGGCAGCAGGCCCGACCGCGCGGCGGCGACTCCCGGGCCGGGCGCGCCGTGACGTCCCGCTTTTTCTACGGCTGGGTCATCCTGCTCGTGGCAGGCCTCTGCTACGGGTTCGGGATGCCCCCCGTGTACTACAGTTGGGGCATCTTCGCGCCCCGCATCACCGCCGAGCTGGGCATCGACCGCGCCGCCGTGGGCGGGGTCTTCGGGCTGTTCAACACCCTGCACCAGTGCGTGGGCCTGCTCGTGGGGCTGGCCATCGCCCGCTTCGGGCTGCGGCGGGTGATGCCGGCCGGCTTCTGCGTCACCGCGGCGGGGCTCCTCGTGCTCGCGGGGGCGGACACCGCGCGGGCCTGCTACGTCGGCTTCTCGGTGCTGGGGGGCATCGGCGTCGGCTTCTCGACCACCGTGCCGGCGCAGACGCTGGGCCAGAACTGGTTCCTCCGGCGCCGCGCGCGGGTCATCGGGGCGATCTTCACGGTGGGCGGCCTCGTGGGCTGGCTCGTCTCGCGGTCGGACACGTGGGTTCTCGAACGCTACGACTGGCGGACGGGCTGGGTCCTCATCGCCGGGCTCTCGGTGATTCTCGGGCTCGTCGCGGCGTCGCTCGTGCGCGAGGGCCCCGAGGCGGTGGGCCAGCGCCTCGACGGCGAAGCCCCGGCGCGTGAGGCCAAGGGCGGGCCGGGCGACGGCGAGGCGGAGCCGGCGGACCGCTGGACGGCGTGGCAGGCGGCGCGGACGCCCCAGTTCGCCCTGATGCTGGTCTGCGGCGTCGCCTACGCGGTGCCCTGGAACACGGCGGTGGCCCACCTCACCCTGCACCTGATCGACCGCGGCCACGCCGAGACGGTGGCCATCGGCTTCGTGGGGACGATGGCCCTCGTCAGCATCGCGGGGCGGCTCGCGGGGGCGGTGGGCGACTGGATCGCCCCGCAGCGCGCCCTCGCCGCGGCCCTCGTGCTCGAGGGGCTCGGCGCGGGGGCGCTCGTCCTGGCCGGCAGCACCGTCGTCGCGTGGGTGGCCGTCACCCTCCTCGGGGTCGGCTTCGGGATGGCCTTCGTGTGCATCCCCGTCGTCTTCTCCCACTTCTTCGGCCGCCGCGCGTTCGCGGTGACGAGCGGCATCCGCACCACCTGCACCGGCGTCTTCGGCGGCCTCGGCCCGTGGCTGGCGGGGGCGGCGTTCGACGCGACGGGCAGCTATGCGATACCGTTCCTCGGCCTGCTCGTGCTCGGCCTCGCGGGGGGAGCGGCCGCCGGCGCGCTGCGGCGGCCCGGTGCCCCAGATCAGGTCCGGGCGTCCGCGGACGTATGAGTACACTTATCCGTCATGAGTACGCGTCTCCAGGTCATCGTATCGGAAGAGGAGATGATCTCGTTTCGCCAAGCGGCGCGGCGCGCCGGATTGACCTTGAGCGAGTGGGCAAGGCAGGCGCTGCGACGCGTGCGGGACGAACAGGCTGGTCCCAGCCCGGCGCAGACTCCTGGTGCGGAGAGCCGGCTGCACGCACTCGAACGCGCGCTTGCGTGCAACCACCCGACCGGCGACATTGATGAGATGCTCGTCGACATCGAGCGCGGTCGCGATCTTCGTTGATTCCAGTGGCTCGCGCGGCGGGAGCGGCAGATGAGCGACAACACCCGTTTCGGCGAAGGAATGCCGCGCCCCGCGAATGGCGGGGCCGGCCTGTCCCGGCGGGCCTTTCTTCGGGCGTCGGGAATCGCCGGCGCGCTCGCGGTCACCGAATCGGCGTGTGCCGAGGGGGCGGCGGTTCCCGCTTCGGCGCGTCAGGAGACCTCGGCGGCGACGGACGACTTCCCGCTGGCGGAGGCGACGATCGCGGAGTTGCAGGAGGGTCTGGCCGGCGGCGAGTGGACGGCCCGCGCGATCGCCGAGGCCTATCTCGGCCGCATCGAGGAGATCGACGGGCGTGGGCCGACGCTGCGGTCCGTTCTCGAGACCAATCCCGAAGCCCTCGCCATCGCGGATCGGCTCGACCGCGAGCGGCGCGAGGGCAGGTTGCGCGGCCCCCTGCACGGGGTCCCCGTGCTGCTCAAGGACAACATCGACACCGCCGACCGCATGACCACGACGGCGGGCTCGCTCGCCCTGGCCGGCTGGATCCCGCCCGAGGACTCCGGCGTCGCGGCCCGGCTGCGCGGGGCGGGGGCGCTGCTGCTCGGCAAGGCCAACCTCAGCGAGTGGGCCAACTTCCGGTCGACCCGGTCGTCGAGCGGCTGGAGCGGCCGCGGCGGCCAGTGCCGGAACCCCTACGTCCTCGACCGGAACCCGTGCGGGTCGAGCTCGGGCTCGGGGGCGGCGGTGTCCGCCAACCTCGCGGCGGTGGCCATCGGCACGGAGACCGACGGCTCCATCGTCTGCCCGTCGTCGGCCAACGGCATCGTCGGCATCAAGCCCACGGTGGGGCTGGTCAGCCGGGCGGGGATCATCCCGATCTCGCACACGCAGGACACCGCCGGCCCGATGGCGCGGACGGTGCGCGACGCCGCGGTGGTGCTGGGGGTGCTCGCGGGGTCCGATCCGCGGGACCCCGCCTCGGCCGACAGCGGGCTGCGCGGCCTCGACGACTACACGCTGTTCCTCGACCCGGCGGGCTTGCGGGACGCCCGCATCGGGGTGGCGCGCCACCTCCTGGGGTTCCACGACGGGGTCGACCGGCTCATGGAGGAAGCCATCGACGCGATGCGGGCGGCCGGCGCGGTCGTCGTCGACCCGGTGGAGCTGGGCACCGGCCCCGCCCGGGCGAGCCTCCAGATGGCCGAGGCCGAGGTGCTGTTCTACGAGTTCAAGGCGGGGCTGAACGCCTATCTCGCGGCCCGCGCCCCCGGCGCGGAGGTGCGCTCGCTGGCCGACCTCATCGCCTTCAACGAGCGCAACGCCGAGACCGAGATGCCGTACTTCGGTCAGGAACGGCTCATCGCGGCCGAGGCGAAGGGGCCGCTCTCGGAGCCCGCGTACCTCGCGGCCCTGGCCGCCTCCCGCCGCCTCTCACGGGCGGAGGGCATCGACCGGACGATGGACGAGCACCGGCTCGACGCCATCGTCGCCCCCACCGGGGGGCCGGCCTGGGTGACCGACCTCGTGAACGGCGACCACTTCGGCGGCAGCAGCTCCGGCTATCCCGCGGCGGCCGGCTACCCCAACGTCACGGTGCCCGCCGGTGCCGTGCACGGGCTGCCGGTGGGGGTGTCGTTCTTCGGCCGGGCGTGGAGCGAGCCGACCCTGATCCGCATCGCCTACGCCTTCGAGCAGGCGACGCGGGCCCGGTTGGTGCCGGCTTTCCGGCCGACGCTCGTGTGACCGCGGCGGCGCTCCGGGTCGGCGTCGACGCGCCCGACGGGGCGAAGGACCTGGGACAATGAACTTCATTGACGGCGGTCCACCGGCGTAGCTACAATCGTAGGTCGAGACGCGTAGATGGCGGGCCTTGACTGGGACGAGGCCAAGAGTCGACAGAACCTGGCCAAGCACGGCCTCGGCTTCGAGGACGCCGCGGCCGTCTTCGCCGGTCGCTGCGTCACGGTCGAAGACACACGGCGGGACTACGGGGAACGGAGGTTCGTCACGCTCGGGCTCCTGTTGGGGCGAACCGTGGTCGTCGCCCACACCCCGCGCGGCGGGCGGACCCGCGTGATCTCGATGAGAAAGGCGAACAGCCGTGAAGCGCGACGGTATCGCGAGCGACTTGAAGCGCGTTGACGCCCTGCGGGACGAGGACATCGATTATTCCGACATCCCCGAACTGGACGCCGACTTCTTCCGCGGGGCGCGGGTGGTGGTTCCGCCCCGCAAGCAGCAACTGACGATTCGCCTCGACGCCGACGTGCTGGCGTGGCTGAAGAGCCGGGGCCGGGGCTACCAGAGCCGCATCAACGCCGTCCTGCGCGCCTACTACGAGGCGCATCGGAACGACGCGTCGGCACCGGAACGCGGCGGCCGGGCATTGCGCGAATAACGGACGGGCCGGCGATGGCTCGCGGATCCGCGGGGGTCGGCGACCGGCGCCGTTCAGCCGGCCGCGACGTCGAAGGCGGTCAACCCCCGGGTGGCCTGGCTGAACTCCACGCCGATCAGGTGGATGGGTAGCCCCCGGCCGCGGTACTTGTCCGCGTAGTCCCGCTCCTGCAACTGCGCCAGCGCCGCGCCGGCGGAGGCGCGCTCCACCACCTTGAATTCGAACAGATAGACGCGGTCGTCGAGCGGCAGCGCGAGGTCCAGCCGGCCGCGGCTGGTGCTGTCCTCGACGCGCACGTCGAGCCCGAGGGCGGCGAGGCTGGCGTAGAAGACGCTGGCGTAGTAGCTCTCGTAGCGCGCGATGTCGTTGTTGGCGTGCCACTGGTGCGGGATGCCCGCGAAGAGGGCGCGGAACAGCGTCTCGAGGCCGGGGAGGTCGGCCGCCTGCAGCAGGTCGTAGAGGCGGAACCGCTGCTCGGTGCGTCGCGGGACGCGGCCGGTGAGGTGGTCGAGCAGGCATTCGTTCAGGCTCTGCCGCACCTCGCGGTTGGGATAGCCGAGCCGGTAGTAGGTGTGCCCGCCCCGCGGCTCGACGCCGCGAATCGTGAGGTAGCCGGTCTGGAACAGCAGGGCCTCGGGCTCGATGGCGCCCACGTCGAACGACGACAGCAGCGTGTCGCTGCCCAGCAGGTTCTCCAGCGCGAAGGCGTCGAAGCCGTGCGCCACCAGCGTCTCGATGAGGAACGTGGGCGTGCCGGTCTGGAACCAGTAGGGACCGAGAGTGCGGTTCCGAAACAGCAGCAGGGCGTCGAAGGGGTTGTAGACGGGCTCGCCGCCGGGCCAGCGGTAGCCGTTGTACCAATCGCGAATCTCGTCGCGGTCGAGGCCCGGCAGCTCCGGGGCGAACACCGTGTCCAGGTCGTCGTCGGTGTAGCCGCACAGGGTGCCGTAGCGCGGGTCGAGGGTGATGTCGATCAGGTTGTTGAGTCCCGAGAACAGGTGGACCTTGGAGAACCGGCTGACGCCGGTCAGCAGGGCGAACCGGACGTGGGCGTCGCTGAACTTGATGGTCCCGTACAGGCCGCGCAGGAAGTCGCGGTTGGCGCGGGCGAGATCGGGTGTCGGCAGCGCGTCCAGGATCGGCTTGTCGTACTCGTCGATCAGCACCACGACCCGCTGCCCGTGTTGGGCGTGCAGCGCTTCGATGAGTCCCGCGAACCTTCCCGCCGCGCTGGCGTAGGCGCCGTCGACGCCGGCCCGCCGTTCGGCGGAGGCGAACTGGTCGCTGATGCTCGCGGGCAGCGCGCCGGGGTCGGTGAAGTCGCCGGCGCTGAAGTCCAGGCGCACGACGGGATGGCGGACGGTCCAGTCCCACCGGTCGTGGACGGCCAGCCCCTCGAACAGCGGCTGGCTGCCCTCGAACATCTCCTTCAGCGTGTCGACGAGCAGGCTCTTGCCGAAGCGGCGCGGGCGCGATAGGAAATAGTGCTTGCCTTCGGCGACGAGCCGCCGCAGCGCCGCGGTCTTGTCCACGTAGTAGTAGCCGCCCTCACGGATAGTGCGGAAGGTCTGGATGCCGATGGGCAGCCGGCGACGGTCGCCCGGAGCGGGGAGGGCGTTCGCGTCGTCTGGAGTCTTGGCCATCGCGGTTCGGGCGGAAGTGGATGCCCGGAGAGGTACGGCACCGCCGACGTGGCCGCCACGGTCTGGAAGGACGCGACCGCCCGAAAGGCCTGGAAGGACGCCGGCCGCCCGAAAGGCCGGGCGTCCGCCCCCGCGGCAGGAGGGCCGAAAGGCCGGGCGTCCGCCCCCCGCGGCAGGAGGGCCGGACGCCCGGTGGTGTGTGCATGACCGGCGGGAGCCGCCTCGCCGCCCGCCAATCGCCGCCCGCCAATCGCCGCCTGACGGATCCGATTTGGCGCTCTTACTGGCCGCCTTCCGCCGCCGCGCGCTCGTCGGCCCGCGCCCCGCCGAGCATCGCGTCCATCGAGTAGTTGCCCTCGTGGCACGCGTACTCGAACATCGGCAGGTCGTTCCGCAGCATCGGCAGGTTGACCGTCCACGGCTCGGTCCAGGTGTTCGGGTCGTCCACGGTGTACTCGTACTCAAGGGTGTCCGCGTCGACGCGGGTGAACCGCTCAACCAAGCGCATCGTGGTGCTCGAGCCGCGCCAGTTGCGGTCGGTATCGAAGTTGGTGGTCTCGACGACCAGGGTGTCGCCCTCCCAGCGCCCGACCGAGTTGCCCGACCACTGGGCGAGACGCGTGTCCGTGATGGCCTCCCGGCCGTCGATGGGGATGCTGCGGACCGTGTGCACCATCTCGGTCATCATCACGAGGTGGTCGGGGGTCTGGAAGATCTGCACGTTCTGGTTGTAGCCGCCCGGGGTGATCGGGGGGCCGGCGTTGAAGCCCGTCAGGCAGCGGTCGGCGTTGCTCAGATCGGTGTAGGAGTCGGGGGGCGTGTCGCTGAACGAGCCCCGGCCGGCCGCGGCGCGCGCCCGTCCCTCGTCGGTCGATGCCGGCATCCGGCCGTTCGGCGGGTCGATGATGAGCGACGTGCGCCGGGTGCCGATGACGTTCGTGCCCCGGTCCATCCAGAAGTTGTTGTAGCCGCCCACGCTGCCGCCGGCCTCGGTGCGCCGGGCGTCGGCGTTCCACGCGTCGATGTCGCGCTGGACGGCGGCCTGCTCGCGCGCCACCGCCTCTTCCTCGGTCAGGAACGCCTTGTCGCCCAGGTCCTCGGGCCGCTGGAGGGGGGTGATGGTCCGGAAGTCCCAGACCCCCTGCAGGTCCGGCGCGCCCCACCCGGTCTTCGGCGCCTCCTCCTGCGCCAGGGCCGGCGACGCCAGCCCCGCCAGCGCGATCGCCGCGACCGCCGCCACCGCCATCAAACGTCCAACTCTCATCGCAAGACCTCCAGAATCGGGAACCACGTCAGCCCGCTAAGATACCACGAGCGGCGCCCGCCGTGCGCATGTTTCGCCCGAGACCGTCGTGCTCGGCTTGGCCGGCCAATCCCTTACACTTCGACAATACCTGCGCGCTCCTCACCATCGGGGCGCGGTCCGCGCCGGTCCACCTGCTCCCGGGTCCCCGTCCCTGGCGTGGAGGCAGGACGTCCTGCACGACACGCCGGCCGGCTCGAATCCCAACGTTCACACCGTCATCGACAGGCCCGGTGGACGCAGTTTCCGGGAGGCGCGCCGGGGGGGCCGGGACTGCTACGGCGCCGCCGGCAGGCGGGTGAACTGGTACAGGTAGAGCAGGCCCACCGCCACCCCGTAGAGGCCGGCGCTGAAGGCGATGTTGCTGCGCGCGATGCGCCAGTTGTCGGCGCCGTAGCGGGTGGCGAGGACCACGTTGACGCCGGACATCGGGTTCACCGCGCAGCCCAGGCCCCATCCCATCGCGAACGCGGTGGCGAGCAGCGTCGGATCGAACGGCATCGTCTCGACCAGCGCCGCCGTGACCCCGACGAGCACCGCGGGGTGGATGCAGACCAGCGACATCGCCACGAAGGCCAGCACCAGCAGGCTCGCGTGGAACGCGTCCAGGCGCGGGAAGGGCGCCCAGTCGCCGGAACCGCCCCCGGCCGCCGCCACGACGCCGGCCGCGAGGACCCCGGCGCCGAGGAAGAGGGCCAGCTCGCCGCCCATCTGCGGGGCGCGCCGGCGCACGTAGTCGGCGCCCGCGCGGCCGAGGCCGCGCACGCCGCCCCGCGCCACCAGGGCCGCCACCGCCACCACCGGCGCGAGCAGGGTAATCAGCTCCAGCACCGAGTAGCCCGGCGCCGCCACCGTGCCGGCGAGGACCGCGGCGCCGAGGGCGACGGGCACCTTCAGGTCCTGCGGATGGAGCGGGTATCCGCGGAACCTGCGGACGTCGCCGGCCCGGCCGCTACGCGCGCACCACCACAGCAGCAGGCACGCGACGGCGGCCAGCGGCGCGCCGAACGCCATCAGCACCAGCGGGCTCGATCCCGGGGTGTACGACAGCGCGAGGGCGACGCCGCCGATGAACGGCGAGTAGAAGGCGACGGTGCAGAAGGCCCGGCTGAAGAGCTGCGCCTGGCGGAAGTCGAGCGGCCGCGCGCGGGCGAGCCGGTCGGACATGATGATGACGGCCGAGACGTTGATGACCGACCCGAACGCGTGTACGCCGAGCAGGCTGCGCAGATAGGCGCCGAGGCCGCGCGGCAGCTCGGACTCGTCGGGATGCGACGGTCCGTTCAGCAGCCGCAGCAGGGTGATGGCGGCCAGCATCGACAAGATCGGCTGGTTCTGGCCCAGGACGCTGTCGAGGCGCAGCGCCGCCCCCCGGCTCGCGCCCCACGCCAGCGCGGCCGCGCCCGCCGCCGTGAACACCGCCGCCTGCACGCGCTGCCGCCGCTCGATGCCGGGCCACAGCAGGACCAGCGCGACCCACGCCAGCACCGCAGGGGCCGTCGCGGGCACGGCGGGCGAAAGCGCGCCGGCGATGGCCAACCCGAGCATGCCGGCAATCACCGCCCCCGCCGCACGCTGCGCGCGGCCGGCCGGCGCCGCCGGGTCGCCACGCGGCGTCGGCGCCGGGCTGATTCCTGCGGCGCGCGGGCCGCGGTCGGCCGGGGCCGCCTCCGGGACCCGGCGCGGCGTCGACGCCGCGCCGGGTCCCGCCGTGCGTGGCGTGCGGCCGGCCGGCGCCCCCGCCGGGCGCGGGCCGGCCCCGGTGTGGGGTGTCGTTTCAGTCAGGGCGCGACCCAAATCGGCGACGACCAAGCCCGCTCCTGGATGGTCGCCGGCAGGTCCGGCCGCGGCTCGACGCCGGCGCGAATCGCGTCCCACGTGGACCAGCGGCACGAGGGGTTCTCGAGCACGCGCACGTAGTAGACGGCGCGCTGTGCCGGGTCGAAGTCGGGGTCCGTCCAAAGGGTGCGCAGCTCGGCCGCCCCGAGGTCCTCGCTGAAGCCGCAGTCGGTGAGATTGACGGTCGCGCCGTTGTCGGGGCAGCGGTGCGTGTCCGGGTCCACCGCGAGGCCGTCCGAGCACGCGGCGTCGTAGACCTGCTCGCGGGCCTCGCCGCCGTCCACCCAGCCCTTGACGACCTGCAGCCGCTGGAGCGGCGCGCTCGACGGATCGCGGGTCGCCCACACCAGGAAGCGGGGCACGCGGTCGCCGGGGGCCGCGAGTTCGCCGCCCATGGCGACGCCGCCCGCGTAGGCCCGGGCCACGAGATCGGGGTCGTCCGCGAGGTCGTCCGGGTAGTCGTAGCCGGCGAAGAAGCGCACCCGCATGCGCGGCCCGGTGGTGGCGAACGTCTCCTTGCGGCGGAACGCGTCGAAGATCGCGTCGCGGGTGTTCTCTTCCGCCCACACCCCGGTCAGCCCCGACGCGCCGCGCAGCGCTCCGAGCGGCGACTCGCTGTAGAGCCGGCCGCCCTCCCGCGGCGGGTCGAACGGTATCGACGAGCCCACCTGGGGGGCACCGCCGGCCGTGAAGAAGTCGGACTCGCTGCCCGGGCCCGCGCCGGCGTGGTTGTCGGTGGCCCCGACCAAGCCGAAGCGGAACGGGTTGAAGCCGCTCTCCTCCTCAAGGCGCAGGCCGTTCAGGTAGGCCTGGCGCACGTAGCTGCCGTCGGGCCGGCTCGGGGTGGTGCCGCCGCCGATGCGGTACGACCAGATCTCGAAGTCGGCCCACTCGTCGTTGGGCGAGAGGGCGGGGTGGGTGTCGGAGGTGCCCTTGGTCTGGGTGATCTCGACCAGCGGCTCGTTGCGGTTCCGGGTCTCCGCGTAGGCGGCGTCGAGGGGGTCGCCGGCGTAGGTCGCGAGCCGGAACATCAGGCCGTTCGAGCCGTTCGAGTTGTGGGGGATGGCGAGGGCCTCGATGCCCGCCTCGCGGTTGCGGTCCATCCACGCCCACAGCTCCTCGGGGTTGAACGAGTCGAGGCGGCTGAACGGCAGCTCGGGCACCGCGCTGCCGCGGAAGATCACGTTGCGGTGCAGGTTCTGGTTCTCGGGGCTGCCCGTGAACTCGTAGCCGACGAAGGTGGTGAAGCGGCCCGGCTCGTAGTGGCGCTCGGCCGCCTCGACCGTCTCGCGCCAGGCCGAGCGCACCACGTCGGGGTCGTGCGGCGGGTCGCTCAGACCGAGGGTGTAGGCGCGGATGTCGCGCCGCGCCCGGCCGCGCGCATCCCCCGTCAGGGCCCCGGTGACGAAGCCGGTCACGAGCTCGGCCACGGGGTGCGACACGTCCCGCCCGGGGTCCATGACCGCCGGCAGCATGCCGAGGAAGCTGGCGTGGTCGGTGACCGCGTAGAAGTCGAGCGGCGCGTCGAGCTGGACCTCGAACCCGGCGGGGTGGGTCAGGGCCCCGCCCTTCGCGTACCGGTAGGCGTCGTCGGGGGTGGCGCGGGTGCCGTTGAGGAACGCGTCGTAGGAGAAGTTGGTGTGGGTGTGGAGGTCGCCGAAGTAGGCGTTGCGCAGGGGGTTCGGCTCGGCCGACTCGGCACCGGCGCCGGTGCCGGCATCCTGCGACGCCTGCACCGTCGCGCCGCCGTCGCCGGCGCAGCCCGCGGCGGTCAGGCCGAGCAGCGCGGTCGTCGCGATCGACGCCGCCGCGCGCAGTAGCGACGTGAGGCACTCTCCGGGGCGACACGTTCGACGTTGCATGACACCTCCTTGGCCCGGGTATCGACGCTTCGCGGCGTCAACGCCCGCCCGGCCCATCCTACAGCAGTCCTCTAGCGGATCGGCGGCACCATCGACAGCACCCGCTCCAGGAACCAGTAGGCGGAGACGGCGCCCATGACGACTATCGGCGCCTGCACAGCGGCAACGGGCAGGGCGACCCGCCCGACGCGGAGCCCGTACAGCAGGGCCAGGAGGACGCCGACGACCATCAACTGGCCGATCTCGACCCCGACGTTGAACAGCAGCAGGGCCAGCGCCCGCGCCTGCTCGGGCAGTCCGATGTCGGCCAGCGCCCCGGCGAAGCCGAACCCGTGCAGCAGGCCGAACCCGAAGGCGATCGCCCACGGCGACCGCGCGAGGGACGAACCTCCGTGGCCCGGGCCGGCGGGCCCGCCCGCGTTGCTGGCACCCGCTGCGCGGCCGGCGCCGCGGGCCAGCTCGACCGCCAGATACAGGATGCTCAGCGCGATCACCGCCTCGACCGGCCTCTGCGACAGGGTCAGCACGCCGAGGGTCGACAGGGCGAGGGTGATGCTGTGGGCGGCGGTGAACGCCGTCACCACCTGCACGAGCTGCAGCGGCCGGCGCACCAGGAACATCAGGCCGACGACGAACAGGATGTGGTCGAACCCGAAGAGCAGGTGCTCGACCCCGAGCCGCAGATACGCGGGCACCGCCATCCCCCCGCCCGCCTCCGGCGACACGACGACCCGCGGGGCCTCCGGCCGCAGCAGGTGGTCGACCGAAGCGCCGTCGACGAAGCGCACACGGAGGAGGACGTCGGTGAGGGTGCGGGGCAGGCCCGCGATCTCGATCGGCTCGGCCCCCATCCCCCCGGGCCCGCAGTCGATGGTCCAGCGCTCGAGCAGTGCCGCGGCGGTCAGCTCGGGCAGAGCCCGGCCCGCCTCGCGGCAGTGGGCCGGGAACGCCGGCCGCAGCGGCAGCCGGCGCACCAGCCCCGGCTCGGCGTCGGCCAGGACCGGCTGCTTCCAGAGCACCTCGAAGCGCCCCGCCGACACCTCGGTCAGCTCAAGGTAGGCGGGCCGCACCTCGTGGGCGGCGGACGCCGCCGGAAGGGCGGCCGCGGCCAGCAGGGTCAGCATCCAGCCTTGGGTGCGGCGTCCGCGTCGCGGATCGGTCTTCATCGTCTGGCTCAGCTCGGCAGCCGAATCTCGTAGCGTTCGCGCAACGTCCGCAGCGCGGCCTCGTTCCGCTCTCGCCGCCGGCTTTCCAGCAGGTCCTCCGCGACGCGGTCCCGGACCTGGTCGAGGGCGGGCAGCCGCGGCTCCGTGCGGCCGACGACCTGGACCAGATGCAGGCCGTGCGCCGACTCGACCGGTCCCTGCCATGCGCCCGGCGGGACCGAGGGCAGGGCCGTCGCGAACCCTCCCCCGAACAGCTCCGCAATCTCCTGGTCGGTCCGCCCGCCATACTCCCGGAGCAGCCGGAAGGGATCGCCCCGCTGCCGCCACTCGTCGCCGGCGCCCGCGCGCAGCTCGCGGAGGAGGGCGGCGGCGTCACCCTCCGGGTCCGCGCTCCGCTCACGGCTCAGGAAGACGTGCCGGAACGTGGTCCGGCGCGGCTCGCGGTACCGCTCGGCGTGGGCCGCGTAGTACGCGTCGATGTCCCCCCCGCCCGCCGCCGCCGGAGCCTCCGCGCTGTCCTCGAGCAGGAACATCATCTTCTGCGCGAGCCGGCGGCGGACGATGGGATCGTCCCGGTCGAGGCCCCGGCGCTGCGCCTCGCGATAGAGGATCTCTTCGCGCACCGCCTCGTCGATCAGCCCTTCGAGCTCCCGCCCCGTCGGCGGCCGTCCCCACTGCGCCGCCCAACGCTCCCGTATGGCCCCGATCTGCTCCTCGGTCACCGTGACGACGCGGCCCGCCCCGGCGCCGTCCAGCCACCGGTCGACCGCGAACACCGCCGCGCCGAGCAGGAGGAACACCACGAGCGGCGACCGGCCGAGAGTCGAGGTCATGTTCGAGGAGCGTGCGCGTCCTTGGGTCGCATGGCGGCCGGCGACTCACGACGGCTCGGCCAGCCGGGCCGCGAACCGGCGGTGCTCGTCGGCGTCGATGCCCGCCTGCAGCTCCCGGACGGCGGCGGCGAGGTCGCCGTTCAGGAGCGCGGGGACGGCGAGCCGCAGGCCGGGGAAGACGCGGCTGCGGACGACGCCGGCGTCGTCCGCGGGCAGGGGGCGGTACTCGCCGTCGGCCAGCTCGAACCAGTCGATGCGCCGTTCCTGGGTGCGCCAGACGACGTACTCCTGCACGCCGTTGCGGCGGTAGGCGCGCAGCTTGTCGTGCATGTCGATCGACGCGCTGCTGACCGCGACCTCGACGATCAACTCCGGCGCGCCCTGCAGGTAGCCGTCGCTCACGCGCGCTCCGCCGCCGGCGCCCGGCTCGATGCGCAGCAGCACGTCGGGTTGGGGTTCGTTCTCCAGGTCGAGCCGAACCGTCGCGTTGTCGGCGATGCGGACGCCCGGGGTCGAGACCGCGTAGAAGGCGAGGACCGCGTGTATCGCGGAGTGGGCCTCGGCGTGGACGATACCGACGGGCGACGGCATGTAGACGACCCCCTCGATCAGTTGCGCCTTCTTCAGGTCGGGCCGCAGGGCGTAGCGGCGCTCGAACTCGCAGCGCGTGAGCCGGTCGCCGTTCTCCAGGGTCGGTGCCCGCGGTACGGGGCCCCGCGGCGGCGGGACCGTTCCAGGCGCGCCGGACCGGGACGTGATGTCGAGTTCAGCCATGCCGGGTGATGTCTCCAGCGCGCGTCTCCACCTTGCATCATGCCACAGCCGTCGCCGTCGGCGGGACCTCCGCGCCTCCAGACGCGGCGCTCAGCGCAGCGCGTACCCGATTCCGCGCGCGATGTTCTTCAGAACGGAGAGCAGCGCCGGGTCGCCGAGGGCGCGGTGGAAGCCGGGCCGAGGCGGCATGACGCCGGCAGCCTCGGCGCGGTCCGTCAGGACCATCGCCGGCCGATTGGCGTGCATCGACGAGGGGTAATGGAGGCCGAGGGTGGTCGGATAGGCTTGGTAGAAGGCGCGCGCCCAGCGCCGGGACACGGACCGCGCGGCCGTCATCAGGGCCATCGACGCCCCGACGCGCGTGGGAAAGGCGCCGGTGAGGTCGAGCAGGGGGGCGGGGACGGCGATCTCAAACCCGACGAGCCACGGCTCGTTGTGCCGGCGGTTGACTAGGCGGGTCCTCTGGAAGACCTCGGCGAAGGAAGTCACCGGGTCGCCGGCCGCGTAGAGGACCGCCCGTTCCCGGTCCTCCCCCGGCCGTTCGAGCTGGTGATCGAAGCGGGCGTCGGTGGGGCCGACCCGCCTGAAGCGGTTCCACCGCGTGGGATGCCGTCCGCCGCGGAAGTAAATCCGCCAGACGGTCGATCCGGCCGGCAGGACGTGAACGTCCGGCGGCAGCGCGTCTAGCCGGCCCGGCGGCGGCGTGCGCGGGACCTTCGGCATGCGCGGGTCACAGGTCGCGCGCGATCTCGATGACAGGCTTCGGCGGCAGACCCGCCTTGAGCCATTCGAGCGGGGTGAGCGCGCGCCCGTCCGCCGTCTCGAGCTGCGCATCCGGGGCCGTGTACCAGCGCAGCACCGACACGGGGTCGAGCGTGTCCGGCACGGCCGCGTTCACTAGGCCGACGTTCGGGACGAGTCCGTCGCGGTCGAGCTGGAAGACGGGGATCTTCCAGCGGTTCTCGATGCGGACGGCGTACAGCGCGCCCTCGCGGATCATCTGGCGGACGCGCACCTGGGTGATGCCTCCGAGGCGCTCGGCGACTTCCGTCGGCGTGAGGCACGTGGCCAGGATGGCGCCGAAGGCGGTGACGTAGGTCGCCAGCGGGTCGTCGCGGTCCGGGTGGTCGTCCACGTCGACGCCGGCCTGCCGGAGCACCGCCAGCTCCGGCGCCGTGAGCTCGCTGACCGACGGCGCGTAGAGCGTGCGGCGCAGGCTCGCGATCGCCTGCCGCAGGGCCGCGTTCAGGGCCCGCGGTGCCTGGGCGGTGAGGCCGTGCAGTTGGAAGTAGCGATCGTCCGCCTCTTGTGCGCGCCGCGGCATGTCGGCTGTTTCCTTTGCTTGCGTGAGAAGCCGACGAAAATCATAGCATCCCGTTCGACCGGGTCTCAACCCGTCCGGCGCGCCCGCGCAGGAAATCGGCGTCGCAAGGTGGTGCTGTCTGGGCAGGCTGCAGCTCGCGCGGTGGCGCTTGCGGCGAACGGTCCATTCCGCCACAATGAACCCGAGGTGCCGCCCGCCCGGCGACAGGCCTCGGGACGAAGACGTCGGATAGCCGGGAATGTGATGACGCAAGCAACCACGGCGGCGGCCACGTCTCAGGACGCCCTGAACGTCGTCCTCGGCGGTGCCATGCCGTCTCAGGGCTCCTGGCGCGACGAGCACTACCTGTGGCTCACCGACCGCACCCGCCGCCTCGTCGAGTTCACGGACGGCCGCGTCGAATTGCTGCCCATGCCGACCGAAAGGCACCAGATCATCCTGCTGTTCCTCTACCGGCTGTTCTACGCCCGCGTGCAGGCACCGCCCCGCGGGGGCGTCGTCGTGACCTCGGGGCTGCGGATGCGCGTGCGCGGGGGCAAGTTCCGCGAGCCCGACCTGCTGCTGCTCCGCGACCGGTCCGATCCCCGCCGCCGCGACCGCTTCTGGCTCGGCGCGGACTTGGTGGCGGAGATCGTCAGCCCGGACGACCCCGCCCGCGATTTCGTGGTGAAGCGCGCCGACTACGCGGAGGCGTCCGTCCCCGAGTACTGGATCGTCGATCCCGACAGCGAGACGGTGACCGTGCTCGCGCTCGTCGGCGACGCCTATGTCGAGCACGGCGTCTTCGCCCGTGGAGACCGGGCGACATCGGCCCTGCTGGACGGGGTCGCCGTCGACGTCACGGCGCTGTTCGAAGAGGCCGAGAGCGGGCAGGCTGCGCCGTAGACGAGGGCGCGACGTGAGCGCCATCAAGCGAGGCGACGTTGTGAGGCAGATGGTCATCGCCGCCTGCCCGGTGCCCCCGTCCGCGCCGCCGAAGCTGCTCGGCCGGCGCTTGCGGCGAACGGGTCATGGCATCACGATGTGTCGGCGGGATGGAAGATGCTACAAGAAGATGAACGGCCCAAACGGTCCGAAGCGCCGGACGACCTGGAACCGGATCCGGTCATCGAACTCTACAAGCGCGATGTCGACCGCACGCTGATCCGTGAGCAATTGCGGCGCTCCGTGGACGAGAGGGTGCGCAACATGATCGCCGCGCTGCGGTTCGCCGAGGCGCTCCGCGAGGCCGCCCGCCGGCAAGACGCCCCGTGACGGATTTCGAACCCTGATCCGCCGCCTCGCCGCCGCTGACATCCGGCTCGTGCTAGTCGGCGGTTTGCCGGCACCATACTTCGGCTGACTGGCTGAACGGGGTCCGGCTGCCGCGTGCCAAGGGCGGGGCATGAGCCAAAGTCGCGCGACGTGCGGTTGTGACGTGTCCGATGGTGTATCGTTGGGGACCTCCATCTCGGTCGAATTGCCGACGGTGCTGGCCTGGGTGGCCGGCGCAGCCGGCACCGTAATCGCCGCACTGTTGGGCGTCATCGCTTGGTTTCTGCGCCGAGAGATGCTCAGGAACGAAACGACCCATCGGGACCTGACGACCAGCTCCCACAGGCTGCTCGAGGGCAACGTCGAGTGGATTCGATCATTGAGCGAACGCGTCAACAGGACCGATGACAAGATCGATCAGGTTCGCAGAGAGTTGACTTCCGAGAACAGGAGCATCGAGCGACGACTCGCTCAGGTGGAGGCCCGTCTGGCGGGATGGAAAGAAGGGAATCGCGATGACGGACGAGACCGCGCAACAGAAGATTGAACGACTTGAAGCCGAGGTCAAGAGTCTGCGACTCGGGATGGGTGCGTTGATTGCGTGTTTGGTCAGGGTCGGCGTCGAGGGCAGATTCCCGTTTGTGGATGACAGCCACGTGCTGGGTCTGCCGATTGCCGCGGGGAAGGCCGGGATTCCCCCCGCAGCAGCCAAGATCCTGCGCCGCTACAGCACAGAAGCCACGGCGGCCGAACAGGATGAACTCGTCGAAGCGTCGCCCCGGTGATCAGCGGGCTGGTATCGTTTTCTGCACCCACTTCCTCCGCACTTCTGGTCGCCGCCGGCCCGCGGCCCGGCAAGTCAGCCGCCGCGACCACCGGCGAACCCCACGCTCCCGGTGGGTCGCTGTGGCGGCGGACCTCGGAGGCGCGGCTCAGGACCCGCCGTTGAGCTGCAGCAACTCGCGAAGCGCATCGTCATCGGAGATGTCCGCGGGCCAGCCGTAGGCACCGGCAACAGCGGCATCGAGCGCTGCGTGCGCATCGGCGAGCCATTGCGGGCGGGCGTTGTACAGGTTGGTCAGCGTGCGCTTCTTGAGCGCCTTGGCGGCGTCCTCGTCTCGGGGAACCGGACGCTTCGGATAGCCGGGGGCCGGCTCGTCCATCCACTCGACCCATTCGGGCGGGTTGAGCCAACGGTCGCGCAGCTCGACCAGTTGGCTGACCGCGTCGGCGCTGGCGGCGGCGCGGGGGTCGGCCGCGTAGTCGGCGGCCGGCACGTCCGGTGTCAGGCCGGGCGGGAACGGGAACGTCTCGAACGTGGTGGTCGGAGTGTAGCGCGGGTCGTTTCCCTTCCCGAGCCATGTCCCGAGCCGGAGCGACCAGAGCTCGTGGAACCGGCTGTGCAGGATGCCGAAGGTCGTGTCGTCGTCGCGGGCGATGACGATCAGTTGATGATCCGGGCAGACGCGCGCGTCGCACCAGACGAACAGCCGGTGCTTGGCGACCGTCGGGGTGGCGATGTAGCGGGGCAGCCCGTCCAGCGCACGCCACATGCCCTGCCGCGGCTCGACGTGCCGCCACCAGTACTCGCGGTAGGCGTCGCGCCGGTTCCGCTGGCGCATCGGATGGACGTGCTCCTTCACCCACCGGAACGGCTCTTCGTACAGCGCCGCGTCGCCGGCCGACATCGTCCAGCCGAAGTCGACGATCCACTTCCCCGCCGGCCGCCCGGTGAGGTCCATGCCGTTCACCCACGGCTTCAGCACGTCGGCGTTCGTCCGGCCGTTGGGGTTCGCCGGTAGACGGAGCCACTCGCGGGCCTGGTCGCCGGCGACGTCGAAGGGGCCGCCCTTCGTGTCGCCCATGAAGGCCACGCCGGCGTTCTCCGGAAGCCGCCGGACGCCCGTGAGGTCGACGCCCGCGCCACCGCGTCGCGCCGTCAGGTCGGTGTGGAGTTCATCGACCGGCTCGCCGTCGAGGCGGACGTCGGACGCCGCCGCGTCGTCGGCGCGCGAGAAGCAGACCAGCGACACCCTGACCGCTGCCCCGTCGACAACCCACGGCTCGTCGCTCCACGCTTCGAAGAGCCGCGGCGGCTCGTCGTGGCTTTCGGTTCTCGCGCGCTCACGCACCATCAGCGCGCCCGATGGGCCTCCGTCGGAACGCGGCCGGCAGTTGCGGGTCGCGGCTTCCAGCGCCCGCCGGTTCGCGCCGCCGCGGATCGAGTTCGTGGCGACGAGCCCGGCCCGTCGCGTCCTGCCCGCGACGATCTGCCGGCCCGCCTTCTCGAACCAGTAGCAGACGAGATCGGCCTCCGCGGGCACGCGCCCGGCGTAGGTCTTGAACATCTGTGACACGTAGTCTGCGCCGAGATGGGTGATCAGCAGCTTGCCGCCCAGGAACGGTGGGTTGCCGATCACGACATCCGCCTCCGGCCACACCGGCTCGGTGTCGTTCGGAGTCAGAATCGCGTCCCGGCACTCGATGGTGTCGAGCGGTTTCAGGATCGGGTCGCGCGCCTCCGAGAAGCCGTTGCGCCGCATCCACTGGATCTCGCCGATCCAGACCGAGACGCGGGCGAGCTCGGCCGCGTAGGGGTTGATCTCGATGCCCTTGACGTTGGCGGGGCCGACCTCGGGGAACGCGCGCTGGAAGCCGAGGGCCTCCGCCTCGAACTGCACGCGGTGCTCCAGGTCCTTTAGCGCCTGCAAGGCCAGATACAGGAAGTTGCCGGAGCCGCAGGCGGGGTCGAGCACCGTGAACGTGCGCAGCCGGTTGAGGAATGCTCGGTACCGCCGCTCGGCCTCGTTCCGGCGCTTCGTGCGCGCGGCCGGCGACTTGGCGGCTTCCGCCCGCTCCAGTTCGGCGACGATGGCGGCCTTCTCGGCCGTCCACTCGGCGAGCCAGGGGCGGACCACGACCGGCTCGACGAGCAGCACGATCTTGTCGCGGTCGGTGTAGTGCGCGCCGAGCTGGGCACGCTTGCCGGGGTCGAGGCCGCGCTCGAACAGGGTGCCGAGGATCGACGGGTCGATCTCCGACCAGTCGAGCTTCGACGCGGCCAGCACCGCGTCGACGTCGGCCCTCTCCAGCGGCAGGACCTCGTCGTCGTCGAACAGCCCGCCGTTGAACCAGTCGACCGTCTCGAAGCCGACCCTCCCGCCGCAGGCCATCACGCGGAACAGATCGCCGGCGAGCTCCCCGAATTGCGCCGGCGTCCGCCGCGCCTGCCCCAGCATCCGGGTGAACATGTGGCCGGGCAGCAGGCCCACGTCGTCGGCGAACATGCAGAAGACGAGCCGGTTGACGAAGTGGGCCACCCGGTGCGGGTCGTGGCCCCGGTCACGCAGCGCCTGGGCGACCGTCGCGAAGGACGCCGCGGCGCGCTCGGTCAGTGACTGCCGGGTTTCGCCCGGCCGCAGGCGCTCCGGGTCAGAGAACGCCCACTTGAGCCGGTCGCGCGTGGCCGCGTCGGCCAGGTCATCCAGGTCGAACTCGTAGCTCTTGCTGACGCTGTTGGTCCAGTTGGTGCGGATGCGGAACCGCACCATGTCGGAGACGATGAGCAGCGGTGGGTTCTCCAGCGCCAACGCGTACTGCCGGAGCTGCCCGAACGCAGCGTCCAGGTCCGCGCGATGGCCCTTATACTCCCAGGCGAAGTGATGGCGCTTCCAGACGTCGGCCCAGCCGTCGCCGCCGGTGTCCTTGCGAGCGCCCCGCTCGAAGCAGTACGTCTCGCCGGTCGGGTCGGCCTCTGCCGGCGTCTGCTCGCCGAGCAGGTGGCACAAGTCGATGAAGTGCTCCTGCGACGCGGAGCGCTCTTTCAGCGTGGAGGCCCGCCACTTGGTGATGAACTCGTGCGGCGTCATGGAACGATTCCGACTACTGGTCAACCATCCATGTCCTCTGACGCCTCGCGTTGCCGTCGCTGAACCGCTTCATTCCAGTACTCATAAAAATGATTCTCAAATCGATCGAGAAATTTATTCTTCTTGCCCAATTGTTTGGTTGCCGACGAAAGATCTAGCCGTTGCGCTTTCGCCTCCTTAGCGGCCTCTTCGGCGCATCGTTCGGCAAGCGACTGCAGGTCCGCAGACATGTTCTCGTCGTACTTACGAAGACCTAACGTCACGAAATACTCTACAAGCTCCCTTTCTTCACTCGTGTCCGCAGTTAGCCACATCAGTCTCGCTAGCGAAGTCGCGTCAGTGCCATCAATTCCCGCGATCACGTCCGTGAGAGCGACCAGTCCGAGATGAGACAACAGCGATCCCGATAAGTCGCGCAAATCCACGGCTGAGGCGACAGCTCTCCTTAACTTGCCATCCGCCGTAACGAACACGCTACTGATGCCCGCCTCGGTATCTATCTTCAGTTGCGTGAGCTGTTGCGCCTCGTGTTCAACCAAAATCGTAGACTTGCCTTTATCTATAGCCTCATATGCAGTTTCCAGTTGATTTCGAATGGACAAGTATTCTCGGTTGAACTTGTTTCTGAATTGCATCTCTGTTGCTTGAATGCCCTTCTTGTCCAAGTATCTGGCGAGTTGCGTTTCGTTTGAATATGGAGCAATAGAACCAAGAAACTCCGAGAATGTCGGAGGTTTGGAATCGGTCGCCACAGCCGTTCCATATGCACCAATAAACACATTCGTATTGATCGCGGAGTGGTACTGTATGTGACGTCTCAGAACGTCAGGATCTTCAAGGTCACCCGTCTCTACCATTTCAATCGCGCGTTCGCGATGAGCCACGACCTCATTCAGGAACTGATGACCCACGCAAATAAAGAAGTTCAGGCCAGCTTGTCGCGCGGCGGCAGCCAAACGAGTAGTGACCTGCGTGTATGTTGCCTCCAAAGGATGTCCAGGCACAATTGTGGGTAGCAGTACACTGGCGTCCAGGTACACTGATCGAGGAAGTGCGTACTGATGGAATAATGTCTGCCGAGGAGATGATAGGACTAGTTGAACGCCGAACGCTACACGGCTTAGCCTCGTGAGGATTTCGGCGTCGCGGTTCTCCGGCTTATGCAATAGTCCTTGAAGGGAGCCACTGAGCTGCGATCCATGCGTAGGTCGTTCTGCGATTGGAAGACGACTTAGGGTCTCATCAATGATACCGCGAGCGTTAGCCGTGAAGCCAGATGCACCTCGGGCGAATTGGGCAGCAATGTCCCAGGCCCTTGTCAAGAGTACGTTTTCGATCAAAACCAACGCTACTTGTCGATCTTTGGTGGTCGCTCGGACACCATATCGTACTTGCATTCGGTGTACTACATTATCCGCTAGTTGCTGTAGATCTTGATCAACACCAAAAGTGGTCGGGCCAATCCAGGTCACGTGAGAACCACTTCGCTTGACGCAGTCTCGGGTGGCGAGGCGGTCAAGGGAGGTGGTGACCACCTGTTGCGCCTCCTCTGGGGACAATCCGAGCAGAACTGCTGCCTTATTCCGAAGGAACTCCTCGCTGACGGATTGCGATGGTGACGACACCAAGGATGCGACGAGGCCGTCGCGTGCGATTTCGGTGATCGGTTGTGCATATTGACGCGTTCTGGCTTGTGCATCCGTGAAAGCGAGAAAATGATGGAGTGCGCCGTGACCGAACGTAGGGTCAATGGATGGAGCGGGCCGGAACGTGGCGGTGGAATAACTATCCGCAAGGGTTCGGATAGCTCTCCAGGCTTGGAGATGTCCGTCAGATGAATCGTATTCTAGAACTTCAATATTGACTTGGCGAAGCTGTTGGTGGAGTTCTGGTTGTCTGTTCGGAATAAGAGCAAGGTGGGTTTTCGGGAAGGTTGGGCCGTGTCGATCTGCGTGGATAGTCAGCACATGGCGGATGGCTGGATCCAAAAAAGAAAATCCGAAGAAAAAACAAGAACGGGTTTGAAGTAAACTTAGAACGAAATCAAGGTAACCGCTATCCGTTCTGAGGTTGTCGTAGTCGGCGACATCTACGGCCATAGATGTGGGACTGTCGGCGCTGCCGTGGATTCTTGCAATGAAATACTCTCGGCTGTGGGAACCAGCACGCAGATTGGTGCGCTCAATTGGTGCAACCCATTTGCCGAAGACTTGACTGTACGCGTGGTGGAGACTGCGGTCATAGTTGGTGGTGACAATGGAACCAAATGGTAGACTGATCAAGGCATCCAATTTGTCGAGATCTCTTGGATCACGGGTAAACGGCGTAGCGAGTGCAGCCCATCGTTCGCCAATTGGGATCATGTGGCTGGTTTTGAACACGGTGGCTGCGGCGAGATGCTGGCCGTCGTTGAGGCGGCTGCGAATCAAGGCAGCGGCAGCAGGGTCATTGAACTCGTCACAGACGTTGGCCAAGTGGAGGATATACTCGTTCCACGTAGGGTAGCCTACGCGGGTGGCGACTCCAGCACCTGCGAACAGGACTGGATTCGGTCGCTGGAGGAAACTGCCGAGGCGGGAGGCGATGTCTGTTGTCACGTGTGACTTTGGCAGGGTGGGGTCGGAGTTGCCGGTGTCTAGTCAGTGAGAATCGCTGAGACGGGTCACGGGGCGCTGTGCGTGTTACCGGCAGAAGCAGGGCGCTTGCTCCGCAGGTGCCGGTCGGCCCAGTTCAGCATCTCGGCCACCGCGTGCAGCACCGATTCGCGCGCGATGTAGCCGTGCGACTCGTTCGGCAGGGTCACGTAGCGCACGGTGCCGCCGTGGCCCTTGAGGGCCATGTACATGCGCGCCGACTGAATCGGGAACGTCCCCGAGTTGTTGTCGATCTCGCCGTGGATGAGCAGTATCGGCTCGGTGAGCTTGTCGGCGTGGAAGAACGGCGACATCGCGGCGTAGATGTCCGTGGCCTCCCAGAAGGTGCGCCGCTCGTTCTGGAAGCCGAAGGGGGTCAGCGACCGGTTGTAGGCGCCGCTGCGGGCAATGCCCATCTGGAAGATGTCGGAGTGGGCGAGGAGGTTGGCGGTCATGAACGCGCCGTAGCTGTGGCCGCCGATGCCGATGTTGTCGCGGTCGGTGACGCCGCGGGCGACGGCGGTGTCCACGGCGGCCTGGGCGCTCGCCACGAGCTGCTCGACGTAGGTGTCGTTGGCGGTCTCGCCGGGGCCGATGATGGGCATCGTCGGGCCGTCGAAGATGGCGTAGCCCTGGGTCAGCAGGAGCAGGTGCGACGCGCCGCGGATGGCCGTGTAGCGGTTGTCCGAGCCGGTCACCTGGCCCGCCAGCCGCGGGTCGACGTACTCGCGGGGGTAGGCCCACACGAGCATGGGGACGCGGTCGCCGTCCTGGTGGCCGGGGGGCAGGTAGAGGGTGCCGGAGAGCTGCACGCCGTCGGCGCGCTCGTAGGTGACGAGTTCCTTGGAGATGCCGGCAAGCTGCGGCGCGGGGTTCTCGAAGGCGGTGAGCGGCTTCACCGTGTCGGCGGCGAGGTCGCGGACGAGGTAGTTGGGCGGCTCGGTGCGAGTCTCGCGGCGGGTGAGCACGAGGTTGCCGTCGTCCGACAGCGGGGCGAGGGCGACCTCGTAGGCGTCGCCGGCGCTGTGGAACAGGCGCTCGCTCTCGAGGGTGGCGAGGTCGAGCCGGTCGAGGAACGGGCGGTCGCCGTCGGGCGAGGCGCCGTTGCCGGTCAGGTAGATGGCGCCATCGGCCTGCCGGATTACCGCCCCGCCCGGCCGCCTGACGGCAAGGGGGCGGCCGGCGTCGGCGTAGCGGTCCTCGGTGCTGCGGTCCCAGAGGGTGCGGCGCCCGCCGTCGGGGTCGAGCAGCGTGGTCCGCGTCCACCGGGTGGGCCGGTCGTTCTCGGTCAGCAGCGCGGTGCCGTCCGCGGTCCACGAGATGCCGCCGAAGCGGTATTCGGTGCGGGCGATCTCGGCCGGCTCGCCGTCGAACGGCGCGGCGTGGGCGAGGACGCGGTCGCGGTGCGGCGCCGTGGCGCGGGGGTCGCCGCCGTCTTGGGCCTCGGCCCAGACGAGGGTGGCGGGCCGGGTGGGGTCCCACGTGTGGCGGCGCGGCCCGGTGGGGACGCCGCCGATGGGCACGGCGTCGGCGAGGGGCAGCCGGGCGATCGACGCCACGATCTCGCCGCTGCGGTTGCGCACCGTCACGTCCTTGGGGAAGCTGTTGGCCCGGACCAGCCACGAGAACGGGCGTTCGACCTCGACCGTGAGAAGCTGCTCGCCGCTCGGGGAGGCGCTGACCCGCTCGTAGAGGCCGGGCCGGCCGACGGCGGTGCGCCGGCCGGTGGCGAGGTCGACGGTGCCAATCTGGCTGGTGAAGTAGTACTCGAACAGCGCCTCGTCGTGGGCGTTCTGCAGCAGGTCCTGGAAGGTCCGGATGGGCGCGGCGCCGCCCTCGTGCTCCCGGATGTTCGGTCCCGCCGGTGCCTCGGGCGGGGAGGGGGGCGCCCCGCGGGCGGAGGCCTTGAACCGGCACAGGACGGTCGCCCCCTCGTCGAGCCAGTCGCAGGGGTTGCCCCAGGCGGCGTTGATCGACGCGTCGCTGATGGGGCGGGGCTGCCCGGTCGCCGTGTTCATGACCCACGCCTCGATGCCGTTGTAGCGGGTGAGGGTGAACAGCAGGTGCGAGCCGTCGGGCGAGTACTCGAAGTCGCCGAGCGAGGTCTCGCGCGGCGCGTCGAACACGTGCTCGGCACCGCCGTCGATGCGCTTCACGGTGACGCGGTTCACGCCGCCGCTGGTGTGCGGGCCGTTGGTCCGCGGGTTGAGCCGGTAGCCGGCGATGCGCAGCATGGGGCGCGACACCTCGGCGATCGACGGCATCGCCGGCCGCGCGAGCAGGGCCACGGTGTCGCGGCTCGGGCTGACGAGGATCTGCGGGGTCGGCGGGGCGTCGAGGATGTCGACGATGTCCGCCGGCGGGGTTAGGTAGCCGGTCGCCTCCTGCGCGAGGCCGGATGCGGCGGGGCCGAGGGCCAGGGCCGCGAGGAGGGCGGCGGCCGCCGCCCGGCGGGCGGCGCGGAACGGGATTCGGGGCATGGGGATTCGGTGCATGCTGCCTTCCAGGTTGCTGGCGCGATGTCGCCGGACCATCGTACGCCAGACCCGGACGAGAAACCAGCACCGCGCGTGCAGCGTCGTCCGGTCGGCCAAGCGGGATTCGGGATACGGTTATCGCATGTTCTCCGCCCGCGTGCCCGCGCTCCGCACCAACCGCGTCGCCGAAGAGCTGGCCCGCCTGCGGTCGGCGGGCCGGGAGCTCGACGACCTCACGGCGTCGAACCCCACCCGCGTCGCCCTGCGGTACCCCCACGACCTGCTCGTCCCCCTCGCGTCGCCCGACGCCCTGGCCTACGATCCGGCACCGTTCGGGCTGCCCGCCGCGCGCGAGGCGGTGGCGGCGCATCTCGCCGACCGGGGCGTCCGCGTTCATCCCGACCGCGTCGTCCTCACCGCGAGCACCAGCGAGGCGTACAGCGTGCTGTTCAAGCTGCTGTGCGACGCGGGAGACGCCGTGCTCGTGCCGCAGCCGAGCTATCCGCTCTTCGAGCACCTGACCCGCCTGGACGGCGTCGTGGCGCGGCCTTACCGGCTGGAGTATCACGGCCGGTGGGAGATCGACGTGGACGGGCTGGCCGGGATGGTCGATGCCCGCACCAGGGCGGTGCTGCTGGTCAGCCCCAACAACCCCACGGGCTCGTTCGTGCGGGCTAACGAGCTGGCCGCGGTCCGCGGGACCGCGGCGCGGCACGGGCTGGCCGTCATCTGCGACGAGGTGTTCGCGGACTACCCGCTGGAGGACAGAGCGGCGGGACGACGCGGCGCGGGATCGCGAGGCGGCCCGGAAGGCGCGGGACCTCGTTCCGGGGCGCTGGCCGCCGACACCGAGGCGTTGACGTTCACCCTGGGCGGTCTGTCCAAGGCGGCGGGGCTGCCGCAGCTCAAGCTGGGGTGGATCCTGATGGGCGGGCCGGACGGGCCGGTCGCCCGCGCCCGCGAGCGCCTCGAGCTGGTCTGCGACAGCTACCTTTCGGTGGCGACGCCGGTACAGCTCGCGGCCGGCGCGTTGCTGCGGCGGGCGCGTCCCGTGGCCGACGCCATATTCGATCGCGTGCGGGCCAACTACGCGGCGCTGCGTCGGTTGGCGGAGGCGTATCCCGCGTGCCGCGTCCTGCGCGCGGAGGGGGGATGGTACGCTGTGGTCCAGGTACCCGCGCTCCGTTCAGAGGAGGCGCTGGTCATCGAGCTGCTCCGGCACGACGGGGTCCACGTGCATCCCGGCTACTTCTACGATTTCGCGCGCGAGGCGTTCCTGGTGCTCAGTCTGCTGCCGCCGCCGGACGCGTTCACCGGCGCGGCGGCCCGGGTCCTCGCCCGGGCGACGCGGAGTCCGGCGCGATGAACGCCCCCGCCGCGCCTGTCGTCAAGGACCTCGTGCTGATCGGCGGCGGGCACACCCACGTCGCGGTGCTCAAGCGGTTCGGCATGCGGCCGGTGCCCGGCGTGCGCATCACCGTGATCGCCCGCGACGTCCACACCCCCTACTCGGGGATGCTGCCGGGCTTCGTGGCCGGGCACTACACGTTCGACGAGGTGCACATCGACCTCGCGCGCCTCGCCCGCTTCGCCGGCGCCCGCCTCTACCACCAGCCCGCCGTCGGGCTCGATCTCGACCGGCGCGAGGTGCGCTGCGAGGGACGCCCGCCCGTGCCCTACGACGTGCTGTCGATCAACGTCGGCTCGACCCCCGCGTTCCACGGGGTGCCGGGGGCGGCGGAGGTCGTGGTGCCGGTGAAGCCCATCAGCCGCTTCGTCGAGCGGTGGCGGCGGCTGCGCGCCCGCGTCCTGTCCGCCGAGGCGCCGGTGCGCATCGGGGTGGTGGGGGCGGGGGCCGGGGGGGTCGAGCTGCTGCTCGCCGTGCAGTTCGCCCTTCAGCGGGCGTTGGGCGCGGACCGGCGGGCGTTGTTCCCCGAGATGCATCTGTTCGGGGCGGACGAGACGATTCTGCCCACCCGCGGCCGCGGCGTGCGGCGGCGGCTCGATCGGGTGCTGCGGGCGCGCGGGGTGCGCCTGCACCTCGGCCAGCCGGTGACCGCGGTGCGGGACGGTGCCGTGGTCCTCGGGGGCGTCGCGGCGGCGCGGGACGGCGCCGTGGCCCTCGGGGACGGCGCGGCGGCGCGGGACGACGGCGCGGTCCTCGGGGGCGGCGCGGCGGTGCCGCTCGACGAGATCCTGTGGGTGACGCAGGCGGGAGCCCCGCCGTGGCCCCGTGCCGCCGGCCTCGCCGTCGACGCCGAGGGCTTCATCGAGGTCGCCGACACCCTGCGCTCGACCTCGCATCCGGACGTGTTCGCGGCCGGCGACGTCGCGGCGGTGGTCGGGCATCCCCGCGAGAAGGCCGGCGTGTTCGCGGTGCGCCAGGGTCCCCCGCTCGCCCGCAACCTGCGGCGCGTCCTCCTCGGGCGCCCGCCCCAGCCGTTCCGCCCCCAGCGCCGCTTCCTTATCCTGGTGTCCACGGGGGACCGCTACGCGGTGGGCGGCCGCGGCGCGTGGTCGTGCGAGGGCACCCTGGTGTGGCGCTGGAAGGACCGGATCGACCGCCGGTTCATGGCCAAGTACGCCGACCTGCCGGAGATGCGCGCCGCCGAAGGCCCCGCCGTCGCGGCGGGGCTGGCCGCCCCGGACGACCTGAAGGCGATCTCGACGGCGGCGATGCGCTGCGGCGGCTGCGGCTCGAAGGTGGGCGCGACGCCCCTCGACCGCGTCCTCGCCCGGCTCACCCCGGTGCGGCGCGACGACGTGCTCGTCGGCCTCGACGCCCCCGACGACGCCGCGGTGGTGCAGGTGCCGCCGGGGAAGGCGCTGGTGCGGACCGTCGACGCCTTCCGGGCGATCGTCGACGACCCGTTCGTGTTCGGGCAGATCACCGCCAACCACTGCCTCGGCGACATCTTCGCGATGGGGGCCGAGGCGCAGACGGCGCTGGCGGTGGCGACGGTGCCGTTCGGGCTCGACCGGAAGGTCGAGGACACCCTGGTGCAGCTTCTCGCCGGCGCGGTCGGGGTGCTCAACGAAGCGGGGGCGGCCCTGGTCGGCGGGCACACGTCGGAGGGGGCCGAACTCGCCCTCGGGCTGTCGCTGACGGGGCTCGTCGACGCCGACGCGGTGCTGCGCAAGAGCGGCCTCCGCCCCGGAGACCGGCTGGTGCTCACGAAGGGGCTCGGCACCGGCACCCTGTTCGCGGCCGAGATGCGCATGCGGGCGAAGGGGCGCTGGATCGACGGCGCCATTGAGGCGATGCGCCAGTCGAGCCGGCTCGCCGCCGTCACGCTGCGCCGCCACGGGGCGACGGCGTGCACCGACGTGACGGGGTTCGGGCTGCTGGGGCACCTCGTCGAGATGACCCGCGCGTCGGGGGTCGACGCCCGCCTCGACCTCGCCGCGGTCCCCGTGCTCGACGGCGCGCTGGAGACGGCGGGGGCCGGGCTGTTGAGCTCGCTCCACCCCCACAACGTGCGCCTGCGGCGGGCGGTGGACGACCCCGGGGCGCACGCCGGCGACCCGCGCTACCGCCTGCTGTACGACCCGCAGACGGCGGGCGGCCTGCTCGCCGGGGTGCCGGCGGACCGCGCCGAGGCGTGCGTGGCGGAGCTCGTCGCCCAGGGGTACCCGCAGGCGGCGGTCGTCGGCGCCGTCGAGCCGCGGGGGGACCAGGGTCCGCCCGTGCGCCTGACGTGACGCGAAAAGTTGCCCCGTGGAGGCGCCGATACTGTATTGTGTAAGGATCGGTCCGGCCGGCGGTGGCAGAGCCCGCGGCGCCGGCGCGAGTTCCCGTGCATCGTGCACGCTAACCGGGTTGGCGCATGGCTGAACAGTCGCGATTGGTGACGTCGTTCGCTCTCTTGGTCGTTCTCGCCGGATGCGGCGACGGATACGTCGAGACGCCCCTGCCCGAGGACACCGCCGGTCCCGACATCCATCTCGTGCCCGACATCCGGGTCGTCGAGGACCAGGTGGCGCGCAACGCCACCTTCGCGACGCTGCTGGCCGAGCACGATATGGGCGGCGAGGCCTACGCGTTCGTCGAGGCGGTGCGCCCGGTCTTCGATCCGCGCGACCTGCAGATCGGCCACCCCTACCAGATCGTCTACGACCGCGACGACGCGTTCCGCCGATTCGAGTACCACGTCGACGAGGACCAGTACCTCGAGGTCGTCAGCCGCCCCGACGCCGAGCCCCGCTTCGAGGCGGCCCTCATCGACTACGAGAAGGAGCGCCACGAGGTCGCCATGCGGGGGCTGATCGACCGCGAGAACAACTCTCTCACCATGGCGATGGACGCCGCCGGCGGCAGCATCCGGCTCGCGATGTCGATGGCCGAGGTGTTCGCGGGCGAGATCGACTTCAACACCGAGCTGCAGCCCGGCGACCACTTCGAGCTGCTCTACGAGGAGCTGCTCTACGAGCCCGTGGTGAGCGACGAGGTCGAGGTGACCTACGGCGACGTGCTCGCCGCCACGTTCCACAACGACGGCCGCGACCTTTCGGCCTTCCGGTTCGAGGTGCCCGGCGAAGACCCGGGGTACTACGACGCGGAGGGCCGGTCGCTGAAGCGCCAGTTCCTGAAGTCGCCCCTGCCCTTCGAGCCGCGCATCACGTCGCGGTTCTCGTACCGGCGCCTGCACCCGATACTCGGCACGCGCCGCGCCCACCTCGGCGTGGACTACGGCGCGCCGACGGGGACGCGGGTGCAGGCGGTGGCGCGGGGCACGGTCGAGTTCGCGGGGCGCAGCGGCGGCTCGGGCAACATGGTGCAGTTGCGCCACACCAACGGCTACCAGACCTACTACCTGCACCTGTCGCGCTTCGCGCGGGGCATGCGCCCCGGCGTGCGGGTCGCGCAGGGGCAGACCATCGGCTACGTCGGGTCGACGGGGCTCTCGACCGGCCCGCACCTCGACTACCGCATCCGCAAGAACGGGATGTTCGTCAACCCCCTCGTCGAGATCCGCAACACGCCGCCCGGCGATCCGGTGCCCGCCGACCACATGGCGGCGTTCGAGGCCCTGCGCGACCGGCTGCATGGGGAGATGACGGGCTCGGCCCCGACCGTGGCCGAGGCGGCCGGACCGCCCGTATCGTTCGGGGCGGGCGGGCAGTAGGCGGGTCGGCACATGGCGGCGTTCGACGCCGACCGGCCGCACGCGGAGATGACGGGCTCGGCCCCGGCTCGGCGCGAGCCGCCCGCACCGTTCGAGGCCGGCCGTCAGTAGGGGCGGGTCGGCACATGGCGGCGTTCGACGCCGACCGGCGCACGCAGAGATGACGGGCTCGGCCCCGGCTCGGCGCGAGTCGCCCGCACCGTTCGAGGCCGGCGGTCAGTAGGGCGGGTCGGCGTATGGCGGCGTTCGACGCCGACCGGCGCACGCAGAGATGACGGGCTCGGCCCCGGCTCGGCGCGAGTCGCCCGCACCGTTCGAGGCCGGCGGTCAGTAGGGCGGGTCGGCACACGGCGCATCCCCACATCGCGTTACCATTCACCAGTATGCGTATCCGTCCGTTCCGCGCCCTGCGCCCGACCCCGGCGGCGGCCGCCGCCGTCGCGTGCGTGCCCTACGACGTCGTGACCACCGACGCCGCGCGGGCCCTCGCCGCCGACGCGCCGCTCAGCTTCCTCCACGTGACGCGGGCCGAGATCGGCCTTGCGCCGGACCTCGATCCCCACGACCCGGCGGTGTACGCCGCCGCGCGGGGCAATCTCGCGCGCCTGCGGCGCGAGGCCCCCCTCGTGGTCGAGGACGAGCCGGCCCTCTACGTCTACCGCCTGCGCGGCGGCGGCCACGAGCAGACCGGGCTGGCCGGGTGCTTCCCCCTCGACGACTACGACGCGGGCGCGATCAAGCGGCACGAGCGGACGCGGCGCGACAAGGAGGACGACCGCACCCACCACATGGCCGCGGTCGAGGCGCAGACCGGCATCGTCTTCCTCGCCTACCGCCGCCGGGCGGAGATCGACGGCTTCGTCGCGGCGGTCCGCGCGGGGGCGCCCCTGTTCGACTTCGAGGCCCCCGACGGGGTGCGGCACACGGTCTGGCGGGCCACCGCACGGCAGACAGCGGACCTCGTCGACGGGTTCGCGGCGGTCCCCGCCCTCTACATCGCCGACGGGCACCACCGGGTGGCGAGCGCCGCGCGCGCCCGCCGCGAGCTGGCCGGGCGGAGCGCGGAAGGGGCGGACCCGGCCGCGCGCGACCATCTACTCGCCGTGGCGTTCCCCGACCGGGAGACGCGCATCCTGCCCTACAACCGCACCGTGTCGGATCTCGCGGGGGCCAGTCCGGAGGAGTTCCTCGCGGCGGTGGCGGCGCGGCTGCCGGTCGCGCCGACGGCCGCGACGACGCCCGACAAGGGGGCGGTGGCGATGTACGTCCGGGGGCGCTGGCACCGCGTCGACCTGACCGCGGCCGGTGGCGGCGCCTCGGACTCGGGCGGGGGCGGGCCCCCGGATCCGGCCGGTGGCGGTGCCGCGGATCCGTCGGGCGGGGCTGGTTCCGCGAACCGACCAGCCGCGGATGGTGCCTCAGACCCGGGCGCGGGGCTCGACGCCGCGCGCCTGCAGACGCTGCTTCTCGAGCCGGTGCTGCGGGTCGAGGACATCCGCACCGACCCCCGGGTGCGGTTCGTCGGCGGCGCGCACGGCACGCGCGAGCTTGAGCGGCTGGTCGATTCGGGAGAGGCGGCGGTGGCGTTCTCCCTCGCCGCGGTGACCATGGACGAGCTGCTCGCGGTCTCCGACGCGGGCGGCATCATGCCGCCGAAGTCGACGTGGTTCGAACCGAAGCTGCGCGACGGTCTGTTGACGCACCTGATCTGACCCCATGTCATCCTCGCCCGCCCACCGCGTCCACAACTTCGGCGCCGGGCCCGCGGTGCTGCCCGAGCCGGTACTCGAAGAAGCGCAGCGCGACCTGATGGCGCTGCCCGGCCTCGGGATGTCGGTCCTCGAAATCAGCCACCGGTCCGCCGCGTTCGAGCGCATCCTCGGGCAGGCCGAGGCGGACCTGCGGGAACTCACCGGTCTGCCCGACGACTATCACGTGCTGTTCCTGCAGGGCGGGGCGAGCCTGCAGTTCGCCATGGTGCCGATGAACCTGCTGCCGCCCGACGGGGTGGCGGATTACGCGCTCACCGGGTCGTGGGCGAAGAAGGCGGCGGCCGAGGCGGAGCGGTTCGGGCGGGTCAACGTCTGCGCGACGACCGAGGACGAGGGGTTCGCGCGCGTCCCCGCCCCCGGCGAACTGCGGCCGACGCCGGGTGCCGCGTACCTGCACGTGACCTCGAACAACACCATCGCCGGCACCCAGTGGCCGGCCCTGCCCGCGGCCGGGAGCCCCCCCCTGGTGGTCGACGCGTCGTCCGACCTCCTGAGCCGGCCGATCCCGCTCGACGGCCTCGGCCTGCTCTACGGCGGGGCCCAGAAGAACCTGGGGCCGGCCGGGGTGACCGTCGTCCTCGTCCGGAAGGACCTCGCCGAGCGGGGGCCGGACACCCTCCCCTCGACGTTGCGGTACTCGGTCGCGGCCCGGCACGGCTCGCGCTACAACACGCCGCCGGTCTTCGCCATCTACCTCGCGGGGCTCGTCCTGCGGTGGCTGCGCGAGGAGGGCGGGCTGGCCGCCATCGACGCGCGCAACCGGCGCAAGGCGGGTCTGTTGTACGATGCCATCGACCGGAGCGGCTTCTACCGCGGCACCGCCGACCCGCCGAGCCGGTCGCTCATGAACGTGACGTTCCGCCTGCGGGACGAGGCGCTCGAGCCGCGGTTCATCGAGGAGGCGGCCGCGGCGGGCCTCGCGGGGCTCAAGGGGCACCGCTCGGTCGGCGGCATCCGGGCGTCCATCTACAACGCCTTCCCGGAGGCCGGGGTCACCGCCCTCGTCGAGTTCATGGCCGAGTTCGAGCGGGTCCACGGCTGACCCGCGGGGGTGCCGACTGCGCCCGGCGAGGCGGGCACCGCGGCATCGGGGCTCCATACACCGGGGCGACCGCGAGCACGGAAAGAGGCGGGCGAGGAAGCGTGAGACAGACTCAGGGCTCGGTCGTCTGCCCCAACTGCGGCCGCCTGGTCGGCGTCAACGAGCAGCAGTGCCCCTTCTGCGGGGCGTGGCGCCCCGGGCTCTTCGGCTGGGCCACGGTCCTGCGCCGGGCCCTCGGCGGCCGGCTCGACCTGTTCGCGGCCATCGTCACCGTCTGCGTCACCCTCTACGCGCTGGCGTGCCTGCTGCAGCCCGAGGCGCTGTTCGAGTCGCGGGGGCTGCTGTCGATCCTGTCGCCGGGCGGCCGGGCCCTGTACCAGCTCGGGATGACCAGCGGCTTCGTCACATTGGGACTAGGCTGGTGGTGGACCCTCCTGACCGCCATCTACCTCCACGGCAGCCTGCTCCACATCGTGTTCAACATGATGTGGATCCGGAACCTCGGTCCGGCGGTGACCGAGGTGTACGGCCCCGGACGCGCCTTCCTGCTGTTCAACCTGGCCGGCGCCGGCGGCTTCCTGGTCTCGAACGTCATGAGCGGGGTGCCGACCATCGGGGCCTCCGGCAGCATCTTCGGCCTGCTCGGCGCCCTCATCGTCTACGGCCGACGCCGCGGGAGCTCGGTCGTCACCCAGCAGCTTTGGCAGTGGGCCATCATCCTCGGGGTGTTCGGGTTCATCATGCCCGGCATCAACAACTGGGCGCACGGCGGCGGGTTCGCGGCCGGCTGGATCGGCGCGAGCCTAATGAATCTTGACGACGACCGGCAGGACAGCAGTTGGGTGCTCCTGACGTCGCTGGCCCTGATCGTCGTCACCGTCGTCGGCTTCGGCCTCTCCCTGGTGCAGGTGACGGCCGAGCTGCTCGGCTGACCGACGCCTCGGCCGCCGGATCCGCCGGTGACTCGCCCGTGGTCACCGGCGGCATTCCGTGCGGGCGCGCTTCACTGGTCGTTCGTGGTCCGCGCGCCCTTCTGCCCGATGGTGTTGCGCAGCACGCCCACGTGCTCGAGCTCGATCTCGACCACGTCGCCCGGCTGCATCGCCGACGTCGTGCCCGGGGTGCCGGTGAAGATCATGTCGCCCGGCTCGAGGGTCACGTAGCGGCTGATGTAGCTGACGAGGAACTCGGGGCCGAAGATGAGGTCGGCGGTCCGCTGCGACTGCATCACCTCGCCGTTCACGCGGGTCTGCAGCAGCAGGTCGTTGTAGTCGACGCCGCGCGCCATCACCGGGCCGACGGGGCCGAACGTGTCCGCCCCCTTCGCCCGGAACCACTGCAGGTCGTTCCCCTGCCACACCCGCTCGCTGATGTCGTTCCCCGGCGCGACGGCGAAAATGTAGTCGGCCGCCTCGGCCTCGGTCACGTTGCGCGCCCGCTTGCCGATGACGAGGACCATCTCGCCCTCGAAGTGCAGGTTCGTGGCGCCCTCGTAGTAGATGACCGTCGCCTCGTGGGGCGCGAGCGACGTCGCGTGCTTGTCGAACAGCCCCGGCTCGGCCGCCACGTTCTGGTCGCCGAGATGGCTCCGGTAGTTGAACCCGGCCGCCACCACCTTGCGGGGCTCCGCCGGCACGAGCAGGCGCACCGCGCTGAGCGCCACCACCGCCCCGGTCTTCTCGGCCGACGTGTAGATGTCGCCGCGCAACTGGTGGATGAACTCGCCGTCGAGGATGCCGTACGAGACCTGGCCGTCGAAGTCGTACCGCACGTACTTCGTCACGTCCTGGGCGAACGCCGCCCCGCCGGTGGACACGATCAGCGCCGCCGCCGTCGCCGCGAGGATCAACCGCTTCATCGAAATTCCTCCTTCATCTCCGTCGAGAGGCACAATCCATGCCAGAGCTTGGAACGGGTAGCCTACCACGCCCGCGCCGCGGTGTTGCGTGTGTTGCGTCGCCGGCTCGCAGCCGGTCGGCGGCCGTCGCCCAGGGTCGGACGGCACCGCGGACGACAACGGGGTCGGCGCGTCCCATAGTCGGTCGGCGGACCCCTCGGCAGACCCGCCGCGGGTTGGAACATCGGCCCGCGACCGGGTACGCTCTTGATCTCGCGATGATCATCCCCCTTGAACCCAGGCTCGAGGGCCTGGCCGAACGGCGCTTCTTCAGCTTCGCGCGGCAGATGCTCGACCAGCAGGCGCGCGACCCCGAACGCATCGGCAACCTCGTCGAGGACGAGACGACGCGCGTCTCCGGGCTCGGCGACCTCAAGGGCCAGTCGGACGAATACGAAGCCTGCGTCCGCGTGCTCGGCGACCTCGCCCAGTTGCGCTGGACGCTGGTGGAGAGCGGCTACGGTCTTGAGCTGCAGTCGCCGCGGCCCCAGGACAAGCGGGTCTCCGGCCCCGCCCAGGCGCGTCGGCGCAAGGAAGCCATCCGCAACGAGCTACGTCCGCGGCTGCTGCAGCAGTTCGCGGACCCGAACGTGGGCAAGTTCATCCACCGGATGGAGCGCCCGCCCGCGTCCGCCGGGCGGAAGTCGATCCGCACCCTGATCGCCGACGGCGCCGAGCTGCAGGGCCGGTTGTCCGCCGCGCGCGGTCACCCCGCCGACCATCCAGAACGGATCGCGGCGCTACGGCAGGCCGTCCGACCCTACCTCCAGCTCGTCGACGCCGGTCGGGACGGCGGCACGAACATCCCCCTGCGCGACATCTGGCGGTACTTCCGCTACACGTGGTCGATACCGCAGACGCCGATACCGGGGCGCAGCCTCCTCTACCTGGTCCGGGACGCCGCCCACGAGGCGCACGCCGTCGTCGGCATCGCCGCCCTGAGCAACTGCGCCGTCCAACTGGCCCCGCGCGACCGGGCCATCGGCTGGAGCGCCGCCGGGCTCGAGGCCGCCCTGGACACGTTGTTCGCGCCGCCGAAGGCGCGGCGGGAGCGGGAGGCGGCCGATCCCGCCCTGCGGCTCCACGGCATCTACCGATGGCTGAAGGCGCAGCTTCCCGCCGACATGGAGCCGTCGCCGGCGGCCAAGCGGGAGGCCCTGGAGCGCGTCATCGACTGGCTGCTGCAAGGCGTCGCGACGGCCCTCGACGAGATCGAGCGCCGGGGGCTCGCGACGGACGCGGAGGTCGCCGCCCCGACGCGGCAGGTCGTGGAGCGCCTGCGCCACCGCAGCCGCGAGTTCGCTTCCCGCCGGCAAGAGGCTCTGGCGCGCCGCAGGGACGAAGACGACGATCCTGATGCCTCGGACACCCTCTCCGCGGACGTGCCCGTCGACGACGTGCTGAAGCCCCGTACGCCGTCTCTTCCGCCAGCCGCCCAGGACGTGCCCGTCGACGACGACGTGCTGAAGCTCGAGGACAAGCACTCGTCCAACGCTCCCATCCAAGACTCGCGGCGGATGCTCGTCATGAAGAAGCGCGCGTTCGAGCTAGCGCGTCTGCTCGACGCCCGCCGGGTCCTCGCCGCGAACCGCGGCGCGCTGACCGACCCCGCGACCGCCCTGAGCGTCATCCAGCAGCAGGACGAGGTGCGGACCGCCGTCAACGCCGCCATGACCGCGATCAAGGGCCGCCGCATCGGCACGAACCTGCTCGACATCACCACCTGCGGCGCGGTCGCGCCCTACAACCGGATGCTGGGCGGCAAACTCGTCGCCCTGCTGCTGCTGAGCCCGCAGGTGGCCGCCGACAACCAGCGGCGCTACGGCCGCGAGCCCACCATCATCCGTTCGCAGCTCAGGAACGCGCGCGTCGTCCCCGACAACACCCTGGTCTGGCTCGGCACCACCAGTCTCTTCTCGCACGGCAGCAGCCAGTACGAGCGGCTTCGTCTTCCCGCCGGCACCATCGCCCCCGACCAGCCCGAGATCCGCTACACGTATCTGGGCGACACCACCGGCTACGGCACGGTGCAGTTCGCGGACCACACGGTTCGCGCTCTCGACGATGTGCTGCGGCGAAGGCGCGGCTATCGGGACGTCAACAGCATCTTCGGGGAGGGCGCGAGCCCGCGCCTCCGCAAGCTGCGCTCGGGACTCGACGCCATCGGGTTCCGCGCCGACCTCACCATGCTGCATCACCAGGAGAGGCGCATCTACGGCGTGCCGCTCTTCCCCGAAGCCGGCGCCTACCTGTGCGGCGTCGAACCCGACCTTCCCGACTACGTCGCCAGACCCGAGGCCCACGCCGACGCCACCGAGCGCATCGCCGAGTTCTGGCGGCGGCGCTGGCTCTCCAGCCGGCTCGAGCACGGCGACAGTTGGACGGCTCTCGGCGAGACCCGCCCGTGGCTGCTGAGCGCCACCGCCCCGCTGCCCGAGCCGCCGTCGCGGGACGCCGGCGGCAGCGGCGGGGCGGCCGACGGCGGCGGACCGGAGGACGAGAGCCGGCTGGCGTTCTGGCGCAGGCTCGCCCGCGCCGGTTCCAACGCCGTCTCGGAAGGGCTGACGGACGCGGAGTTCGAGGCCCTGCATTTGCCGACACCGATCGAGGACTACCTCTTGGACCGCGCCCGCGCCGGTCTCTCTATCGTGCTGACGGGCAACGCGGGCGATGGCAAGACCCACCTCGCCCGGGTCCTGCGGCGCCGGCTCGAAGACGGCGCGGAGCGTTTCGAGTTCGCCTTCGACGCCACGGCGATGATGAACAGCGAGCAGGGCGTCGCGCCCATCGTCGAGCGCTGGCGGCAGGCGGAGAACGCGGGCAAGGGCATGGTTCTCGCCATCAACCAGTACCCGCTGTACATGCTCCGACGGCAACTTCCCGACGCCCTGCCGGAGCTTTCGGAGAGCATCGAGCGGCAGTGGAGGGCGCGGTTGGCCGGCGACGGCGGTGCCACGGCGGACGGCGATTCCGTGCTGCTTGTCGACCTCTCGCTCCGAAACCCGTTGTCGCGGGATTTTGCCCGTCGCGTGCTCGATAGAATGCTCTCCGATTCCGTCGTCAGGGGGCACGCCGAGCGCGGCGTCGACCGGAACTTCTCGCTCAACTTCCAGCGCCTCGCCAACCGCAAGGTTCAGGAGAGGCTCTTCGAGCTGTTCGACCGGGTGATTTCGTCGGGGCGGCGGACGACGGTGCGCGAACTCTGGATATTGACCGCCCGTCTGCTCTTCGGTGCGTCGGGGGACGAGGTGGAGGACGAAGTGCCCGACGCCCCGCAGGCCTGGTATTCCGAACGGCTCTTCGCGCCTGACGCACGCTTCCCCTTGAGTGAAGCGCTGCGCGGTACCGCCGATCCGGCCGGGGTGTCGCATCCCCACGTCGATCGGCGTATCGAGGATCCCGACGGCATGAGGGCGGGCGAGTGGCTCGCCGACAGCGAGCCGCCCGCGGCGTTGCCCTCGCCGGTCGCGGCGCTCGGTCCGCGCAGCGAGGATCGCGACAGATACCGGACGCGCTTCTTCGCTCTGAAGCGACGCTTCTACTTCGAGCATGTGGACGGCGGCGGCAGTGTCTTCAGGCTCGACCGTGGCTCGCACGCCACCTTCCACGAGCTGCTGCGGACTCCCGAGGAGGACGCGGGGCACCTGCGGGTACTCATTGAGGCGATCAACCGCTGCTACTTCCCTCACCACTTCGACGGCATCGAGGACAAGCTGTGCCTGTGGATCGGCCACCGGCTGGACGAGCAACCGACCAAGAGCTTCGTGGCGGGTGAGTGCATTCTCCGCGAACGCCTGTGCATCCGACGACCGGAACCGCCCGGCGCTCTCAAGGATGCCTTCGCGTTTGTTCCGGATCATCTGGTCCTCACCGAGCAAGGGCGGCAGGGGGACGCCCCCCGGGACGGGTCGCTTCGCATCGACGCGGCCCTGTTCCACGCCCTTTGGGCCGTCAAGGGCGGTCTGCCCCGTCACCTCATCGATCCCGGCGAACTCAATCGACTCGACACCTTCGTCGACCGTCTCCGGCATGGGACGCCGTCGCCGCTGCCCGATTTCCTCGTCTACAACGCGGAGCACGTCGCGTCGAGCGCGGTGAAGATGTCCACCCGTTTCGACCGCTATCTGGGCACGCGCCGACTCTAATCTTCGGGCAGCGACGAATGGACAAGAAGCAGGTTCACTTCGAGGCCTTCGGCTACGAGCCGCTACGCATGAAGCCGGCTCACTTCGCCTCGGGCTTCTTCATGGCGTTGAGCGGCGAGGTCTACGCGAACGAGCTCCTGAACAAGGTCGCGGTGACGAAGGCGAACAAGGGGCTGCTTGAAGAGTACGCCCCCGAGGAGGTTCTGGCGCGACTTCGGAAGGACGAGCTGATCGCGGAGACGATGACACAGGCGGATGTCGAGTTGCTCCGCATACAGGTCAACGGAGTCGTCAACAACGACGACGCCATGTATCCGGCGTTTCGACCGTACCGGCCGAAGGGCAACGACTACACCTTCATCTCGCCGCGCGTGCTGACCAGGGCGAACCGGACCGACGGTTACGCCGGCCACCTCGTGGCGACCGTGCTCGCCGCGACCGGTGCCGGGAGAGAAGTTCTCGAGTTCGCGCGCGCCGTCTCCACCGGGTCGCCGGGCACGCTGGAGCGCTTCGTGAACCCGTTGCTTCCAGCCGGTGAGGGCGAACCCGGCGAACCGGCCGGGCTCGCGGAGGCTTATGAGAGCAGGTACGGCGAGCTGACTCCGGCGCGCATCGGCCGTATCGCCGGAGAGATGCGGGCGCAGACCGACGCGCTGGCCCGCCTTTGCGGGAACCTGGGCGACTATGGCCCCTACCGGCGGATCCGGTATCTGGTGATCGGCCTCCTGGCGTGGCTGATGGCCCATCTTCTGAGGACCGCCGCCGTCCGCACGGCCGACCCGCTGCTGCTGTTCGACTTCCTCGGCCAGAAGGACGGACCTGTCCGGTCGCAGAGCCAGACCTGCTACGCCCGCCTTCGGGAGACGGTGAGGAGCGCCTACCGGGACCTCGCCGCGGCCGGCCGGTTCAGTGCCGATCCGGTTGCGGAGAGGGTGTTCGCGCGACGGAACCGGGAGGACGACGACGACTTCCGGTTTCTCGAGCAGCACTTCGGCGATCTCGCGCTGCGCATGGGCTACGCTCAGCCGCGGGCCTCCCGCGTACCGCAGAAGCACTTCGAGCTGCAGCCCGACACGCTGCGCACGCTCATGCTGAGCGTCCTCGACCGCGAAGCGGCGGGAGCCATCACCCTCGAGGATGTGTGCGCCCGGCTCAAGGACACGTGGAACGTCGTGGTCGGCGGCGCCGCTACGGATCCGGAGACGCTGAGGAAGCAGGGCTACTTCGGATTCGACGAGGCGGACCTCCAGCGCAATGCCGTGGCGTTCGCGGATCGCCTGAAGGGCCTCAATCTCGCCGTCGAACCCTCCGACGGGCTCATTCTCTGCTCCAGAGACGTCGGGGAGGTGTCATGAGCGGCGGGGGCTACATCGCCCGGGCGGCGGCGCTGCAGGTCGTCCGGGCCGCTCGGGAGGGCGGCCACTTCTTCTGCGAGCAGCTTCCGGCGATGGACGTCGCGCGCTTCCTGGCGGCGCTCGGCGAAGATGCCGCCGACGTCGAAGCGGTTTCGCTCGCCCTCGTGGGCTATGGGCCGTCCGACAGCGACCTGCGTGATCGAATCGATGCGCTGGGACTCGCCGTCGGCCACGTCACGACCGACCTCCACGTCGCGGCCGGTTGGCGGAACGAGCCGAACCTGCACTCGAAGATCATTGCGCTCGCGACCGGTCGGCATCCCGGGGTCAGCACCCTTGCACACTTTCTCCAAGGCGACCCCCGCGTGTTCGCGCAGGATCTCCTGCAGTGGGCCCGGACGCCGCAGGCGCAGCTCGCGGCCACGGCCCCGCAGGCGACCCTCCTGCGGGTCCTCGCGGAGAACGCCGCCCTGTCGCCGCTGGTGTCGCTGAGCGGCGTCGCGGACTTCCTCGCCACGTGGCGGGAATTGCGGGCTGGCGACGAGCTCGGCGCCCCCCGGCGGGCGCTGCCGCGGCTCGGCATTCTTCCGGATCGCGACCTCCTGAGCGCGTCGAACGACATCGCCGACCGACTCCTGAAGAACTTCAGCTTGGCACGGGAGATCGCCAGGATGCCGGGGAGCCGGCTCGACGCGATTCGTCGGAGGGTGAATCGAGGGAGCCCCGACGAGCGACGCAAGGGGGAGCGGGTGCTCGAACGCGCCGAGACGATTCGGCGCGCCGGCGACTTCGATGCGTACAGCAATCTCGACTACGAGGAGGCGGTCGAAGTCTTCAAGCCCACTTCGCGAACGGCCCCGCCCCCGGAGGACTCGGACGAGCCGTCGCAGCCTGGTGTCCGGGACGGCCACGCGGTGACGCAAGACGGTGGAGAGTTGCTCATCGACGGCAAGGACGACGCGCTGGAAGGCGTCGTCGACTGCATCCACGACGCCTTGACCGATGCCGTCGACGGCGATCAGGACTCGGCGAGCGGCCACTACGAGATCGGCGGCGACGAGCACGCGTTCGAGTTCGACGTTGAGCGCGACGTCCTGACCTGGGTCCGCTTCTTCTGCTCGGGCGACGCCTGGGGCGGTTTCTTCGAGGCGCGCACCGCGTCCTTCGAGGACGCCCTCCGCGACTATCGCCAATGCGAGCCGACGCCCTTCGCAGCGCTGAAGCGGTCCATTCCGCACGACGGCCAGTCGTACGACGTCCGGTCGCTCATCAAGGCCATGCAGGGGGAGCTGCCCGGCAACGGCACGACGACGACGGAGGACCTCTGCGGGCTCTGGGACAGCATCGTCGCCGCCCGAGGGGCAGTGCTCGGTCATCTCGACATCCTGGTCCACCAGCCCATGCTTGCGCTCGCCGGTCAGGCCCATCTCCGCGCCGTCGTCTCGGAGCTCCTCCAGGCCTGGGAACGGCTGTACGCCGCATTGGCAAAGCACCACGCGGCGATGCACGAGATCGACCACGCGTGGACGCAGTTGCTCTTCGAAGCCGTCGCGTCGCTCGACATCGTCCAGATCAAGACGGTGCCGAGCACCGGAAAAACCGCCTGGAAGGCGGTGCTGCTGCCCACGCATCCGCTGCACCTGTGGCGCTACGAGCGGATCGCCACGCTCGCCCGCGGCTTGAAGCCGGACGGCATGGACCGCGACGCCGTGCTCGAACAGCTCCAGAAGCCCGAGCACTACCTCGGCGTCGTCTACCTCACCAGCCTCCCCGCCGGGAGGGGCGGAAGCCAGCCGCTGCCGGTCGCGCGCGACTACCGCGGACTGGCCGTCTTCGAGAACCTGCGCAACGCCTATAGCGGCGATGACGGGGTCGATGCCCTGCAGCACTGTGTCCGGCAGTTCGCCCAGATATACGCGAACCACGCGCGGCCTCTGCGCCTCGCACTGATCAACCCGCCGAACGCGAGCCGCACGCTGGTGGCGCTGCTCAGCCGGGGTCGCGGGCTGCCGGCTTCGCGGGCGGCGCTGTCCGTCGACATCTACGCGACCCCGGACCACGAAGCGCGTCTGCTCGGCGCGCGCCGGTTCTCGACCGCGGATCGCGACCAGCTCGAGGAACACATCGCGGCGGGCCGGCTGGAGTTGCGCGTTCACGAACGCATCCGGCCGCTCGAAGACCTGCTCGGCACGTTCCGGGACAGCCCCGTTCACATCGTCGCGGTGTTCGACGAGGCGACCACGGCCATGCGGCATCAGCCCGGAGGGGTCAACCTGTTGCCGATGAGCCCCTTCGCGATCCGTCGCCGCGTCGGGTTCCAAGGCATCCACCGCAAGGTGGAGCTCCGCCCGTCCCTGGACGAATCGGTGTTCCGGTCGTTCTACGACATGGTGGGGAAACTCCACGGCGCACACGCCAGCCAGACGCCCCAGGCCTCCGCCGATGCGGAGCGCATGGCCGGCCACATCGATGGCGCCCTGGCCCACGATCCGCCGGCCGCGTTCTGGTTCTTCTTCGCCGACCGGGCGCTGCCCACGCCCGGCCGCGTCGGGGCCGCCCGCGTGCTGGAGCGCCACCACGCCCGGCGCCGGTCCGTCTGCTACGACATCAGCTACGAACGCCTGGCTCTCCTGCTGAGGTCTCCGCTCGACCATTTCAATCTTCGCTTTCCTGCGGCCGAGCTCCGGAAGCTGCTCGAAGAGGGCGTCGCCCTGATCGGCGACGGCTTGATCAGCCTCTTCAAGGCCGACGCGCAACCCGACACCACGGGCGTCCGAGGATTCGCGGGCATGCTCATCGCCGCCCGCGACTACTGGGACCGCCACCCCGGCGCGCTGGTGGTGTCGGTCGACACGAAGCTCGCGCGCCTCTGGCTCCGTCTCGCCGACACCGATACCGCCGAACGCTGCGATTTGCTCGCGCTGCGCCGCGACGACGGCGTGCTGACGGTGGATGCCATCGAGGTCAAGACCGCGAGCGGAGACACCGGCGTGCAGCAGCCGGAAATCGAGAAGGCGACCCGTCAGCTCATGGCCACGCTGGCCGCGATCCAGTCGGGTGTGAACGAGGGAAGAGAACAGCCTGGACAACCGCCATCGCCCCTCGCGGCGCCGCGGCAGGAGATGTTGAAGGAGGTGTTCGTCTCCGGCTGCCAGTCGTTGACCGCCTCGCGGGAGGACCGCACGCGGTGGGCGCGCTGGCTCCAGGTCCTGTTCCGTCAGGAGGAAGGTGCGGACGAGATTCGGTTGCGCGGTACGGTCTATGCCGTCGAGCTCGGCAACAACAAGCCGTCCCAGGACGAGAGCCTCCGGGGTGGGCCGTACGAGATCGCGGTCTTCCGCCTCCGGGAGTCACGCATACAGGCATTGATCTCTCCCGCGTCTGAGCCACCGACCGAGGGCGGCGGTGGCGGAGACCCCGACGGGCTACCTCCGCGCGCCGCGTCTCCGGCGCCTCCGTCCCCGCCGGGGCGCGGTGGAGACGACGGCGGGAGCGCTGTGGCGGTTCCGGAGTCTGGACCGTCGACGCCGCCCTCCGGCCCGGCGGCTGAGACCGTCCCCGGGGATCTAGGCATTCGGTTCACAGTCGGTCACAGCGTCAGCGCCGGCGAACGGAAACCCTACTGGCTGCATCCCAGCAACACCAGGTTGAATCAGCTCAACATCGGTGTCGTCGGCGACCTCGGGACTGGCAAGACGCAGTTGACCAAGGCATTGATCCACCAGTTCACGCGCCACGCGCCACACAACCGCGGCCACGCGCCCAAGTTCCTGATCTTCGACTACAAGCGCGACTACACCAAGCCCGACTTCGTCGAGGCGGTCGGTGCCCGCGTCGTGGCCCCGCACCGCATTCCTCTCAACGTGTTCGAGCTGCCCGCCGCTGGCGGCCACCTGCCCGCGGCGCGTCTCGGGCGCGTGAAGTTCCTGAACGACGTCCTGCAGAAGATATACGGCGGCATCGGCCCCCGGCAGCGGAACCACCTGAAGACGGCGGTCATGCAGGCCTACGAGGTCGACGCCGGTGGATCGCCCACGCTGAAGGACGTGCTGCGCGAGTACGCCGACGTCGTCGGCGACAAGGTTGACGCTCCCTACAGCATTCTCTCCGATCTGGTCGACCTGGAGGTCTTCGTCGAGCGCTCGACCGATGCCGAGCGTTTCGACGAGTTCTTCGCGGGCGTGACCGTCGTCGATCTCGCGGCTCTCGGCATCGGAGAAAAGGAACGGAACATGCTTCTCGTGCTGTTCCTGAACCTGTACTACGAGTATATGATCAACTTGGTCAAGCAGCCGTACCTCGGCCGAGATCCGCAGCTCCGCTTCATCGACTCCATGCTTCTCGTCGACGAGGCCGACAACATCATGAAGTACAACTTCGACGTCCTGCGCCAAGTGCTGCTCCAGGGGCGGGAGTTCGGCGTAGGCGTCGTGCTCGCTTCGCAGTTCCTCTCCCACTTCAGAACCCGGGAAACCGACTATACGGAGCCGTTGTTGACCTGGTTCATCCACAAAGTCCCGAACGTCACCCCGAGGGACCTGCAGGGCATTGGGCTGAACCGCGTGTCTTCTTCGACCGTGGATGCCGTCAAGTCGCTGGACGTCCACCACTGTCTCTACAAGACTCTGGACGTTCCCGGTCGCTTCATGCAGGCGGTGCCGTTCTACGAAATCGTGGGTGGTTCCACGACATGAGTGTGGGGGGAGTCTACTCGTCTACAAGGAAATCCGGTCGTCAGCCAGCGCGGCGGGATAGGCGTACCCTGAAGCAGATGCGCTGCTATCACTCGCGGGCATGGTAGATTCAGTGCGGGAGGTTCGAGCATGGACCCACGGGTGTTCACGCGGCGATCAAGCGTAGCCGCCCTCGCGACCGGTGTGCTCGTCGCGGTCGCGCTGGGTCAGGTCTTTGGGGCATCCTGGGGGTTGGCGGCCATCACCGGGCTCCCGGCGGGGGCCGCCGTGCTGGGCGTGTCCTTCGCCGCAAGAAACGGGCTGTTCCGCACCCGGCCACGTCCGTGGGGACCCGTTCCATGGGTTGGCGCGTGGTTTGTCGGCTACTTCGTCGCGATGCTCCCGGCGTTCACCTTGGGTGCGTTTCTCGAGTTGAATTGGGGGACCGAGGCGGCGATCAAGCTACTGCTCTTGCTGTCGGGACTCAGCGCCCTCATGTTCGGCTACATCGTGAGGATGCTGGAGCCCCTGGACACCTCCGAGGACGCGAGCGCGGGTGCTTCCCTGAGCAGCGTGACTCCGCGGCCTTCCGATCAGCATCCCGGTTCCTGATGTCGGTCAGGCAGGGCGGAACGGCATGAGTGCGGGCGTCGCCGTGTGGGCAACCGAGGTGGGACCTGGCGCGGGCCGAGGACGCGTTCCGGCACGAACGGTTCCGACCGAGCGGCCGGCCGTCAGTCCGCGCGGCGGGGCAGGCGCACCCTGAAGTAGTCGTCGGCGGCTTCGAACTCCGGTTCGCAGCCGTTGCGCTCCCGCATCAGGGGGATGACCTTGCGGCGGATGCCCATGCCGCGGTCGTCCATCATGCCGTAGTCCCGCAGGATGCGGACGAGGTTGGTGTTGCGGGGCGTCTGCTGTCCGGCCTTCATCTTGTCGACGGTCATAGCGTTGGGGAGGGCGCCGGGGCTCGTCACTTCCAGGCGGTCGCGGTAGACGGTCAGGCGGATATCGTTCTGGCGGGTCCAGTCGCGGTGCGCGAAGGCGTTGACGACGAGCTCGCGGATCGCTTCGGGCGGATAGTCCCACTGCCGGCTCCGCGTGGCGCCGGTCAGGCGCTCGCGGCTGATGTGCGGCTGCAGGTAGGCGAGGGCGCGGTCGGGCAGCGACTGCTCGATGAACCGACCCGGCTTCTGCTCGCCGAGGCCGACGCAGGGGAGGTCCAGCACCTCGTCGAGACTGGCGTCGTAGTCCATGTCGGTACCGGGGAAGACCAGAAGCCGAAGGCCCGCCTGCGGCAGGCGGCGCCGCGGCTCGATGGCGAACAGGACGTACGCCGCGCAGGAGCAGCAGGGCTCTCCCGCAGGCGTCGGCTCCACAAGCAATTCGCGGCGCAGGAGGGTTCGGTGCCAGTCCTCTACGTCGTCGTCGCCGAGGATGCGGCGGAAGTACTCGTCCAGGCGGCGCCTGTCCAACTCGTCCACGGTGCTGCCGTGGACCGGCGTCCGCTCGACCGACAGCAGCAGTTCGATTTCCGTCATGCCGCGGAACTCGAACGGCTACCGGCCCGCGAGGCGTGCTGTGAACGTCCGGTGGGCGTCCGTCTCCAAGCCGTGGTGCAGCTCGCGCAGGACGGTGGCGAGGTCACCGCGGAGCATCGCGTCGACCGCGAGACGCAGTCCGGGGAAGACGCGGCTGTGAATCACGCCGTCCGCGTCGGGCTGAAGCGGGCGGTAGGCGCCGTCGGCCAGTTCGAACCAGTCGATGCGGTTGTCCAGTGTCCGCCAGACCAGGTACTCGCGCACGCCGTTGCGCCGGTACGCGTGGAGCTTGTCGTGGAGGTCGTACGAGGCGCTGCTGGCTGCGATTTCGGCGATCAGCTCGGGCGAGCCCTCGATGTAGTCGTCGTCGCTCAGCCGGGCCTGCCCGCCGGCGGCGGGGTCGATGAGGAGCGCGGCGTCCGGCTGCGGCTCGTTGTCGAGATCGAGGCGCACCGTGGAGTTGTCGTCGACCTGCACGCCCGGCGTGGACGCCGCGTAGCTTCCCAGCCAGGTGATCGTGGCCGCGTGCGGCCGGCCGTGGCTGGCGGAGCGTGTCGGCGACGGCATGTGGACGACCCCTTCGATCAGCTCGGCCTTCTTGATGTCTGGGCGCGCCTCGTACCGGCGCTCGAACTCGCCGCGGGTCAGGCGGTCGCCGTTCTCAAGCGTATTCGCGGACGACGGGGCGGGCGCGGCTCCGCGGCCGGGCGATGACGGAACCGGAACATTCAGGGTCGCCATGGCGAAGGCTCCATCCGTTTGGCATCGTACCACGGGCGCGGTCCCTCCGGTCCCCCCGGTTCCCCCAGGGTCCCCGGTTGAGCGGGGGCCACGGCGCGAAGCGCCTTCTCGCAGGAGGGTACGCGGTTCCTCGGACGATCCCCCGGCGGTTGACGCATCCCGGCGGCGGGATTGAAATGCGGCCCCCCCGATCGCGGTCGCCGGCCACTACGACCGGCGGTTGACGCGCCGCGGCGGCGGGGTTGAAATAGCCGTATGGAGATCGCCAACCCGATCTACGACGCCGCCTTCAAGTACCTCATGCAGGACCAGCGGGCGGCGCGCCTCCTCGTCGGCCGCATCGCCGGGCTCGACATCGAGTCGCTGGAACTGCGCCCCCAGGAGCTGGCGACCCCGCGCGACGCGTCGCCCCGGGACGAAGGCGGCGCCGTGCAGCCGCCCCTCGCCCTGTTCCGCATGGACTTCGCGGCCCGCGTCCGCACGGCCGGGGGCGGCGAGCGGCAGGTGCTCATCGAGATCCAGAAGACCAACGCGCCCACCGTCGTCGAGCGCTTCCGCGCCTACCTCGGCCAGCAGCTCTGCAACCCCGCGAACGTCGTCGAGCATCCGTCGGGGCGGCGCGAGGCGCTGCCCATCGTCACCATCTACCTGTTGGGCTACGACCTCGGGGTGTCTGACGAGGCGGTGCTCGACGTGTGCCCGCGGGTGACGGCGCGGCGCACAGGGACGGAGATCGACGCCGGCCATCCGTTCATCGCGGGCATCCACCACCGCAGCCATGTCGTGCAGATCCCGCGGCTGCGGGGGCGGCGGCGGGACGACCTGGAGCGGGTGCTGTCGATCTTCGACCAGGGGGAGTCGCGCATCGAACGCGGCGGCGCGCAGGTGCTGACGGTCGACGAGACGGCCTATCCGCGGGAGTACGGCTTCGTGCTGCGGCAGCTCCAGCGGGCGGCGGCGGAGTCGGAGGTCCGGCGGTTCATGGAGGGCGAGGACCAGTTGCTGCGCGACTCGATCTCCTGGGGCCGGCAGGCGGACTACGAGCGGCGGCGCGCGGATCGCGAGCGGGCCGAGAAGGAGCGCGAGCGGGCCGAGAAGGAACGCGAGGGCCGGCGTGCGGACCGGGCGGAGAAGGCGCTCTCCCGGTCCATCCGGCAGTTGCGCGGCCTCGGGCAGGCGCCGGACGCCATCGCCGCGGCGCTGTCCATCGACGTGGACGAGGTGCGGCGCGTGCTGGCCGCCGCGGATGACGGGGACCGTTCCGCGTGAGGCGCTCACGTGGGCCGGCGAAGATGATGGACTGCTCGGAGTCGTGACGGGCTACGGGACCAGCGCGGCGAGGAAGCGGCCGACTGCGGCGCGGAAGTCGTCGGTCCACTCGTGTCCGCCGTCGAACACCACCGACTCGACGGTCGCGCCAGCGCTGCGGAGGGCGGCGAGGTCCGTCTCCAGCTTCTCCTGCGTGTACCACGTGTCGGTCCGGCCCCGGCCGAGGAGGATGGGCGGCCAGACGATAGCGGGGTCTCCGCGCAGCTCGGGCGGCGAGTCGGCCGCGAGGGCGACGATGCCGTGGCAGGGGTGGCCGCACCGCGCGGCGGCGCGGTAGGCCATGGCGACCCCCTGCGAGAACCCGCAGCAGACCAGGGTGCCGTTGGTCGGGTAGGCCGCCCGGACCTCGTCGATCACCGCCCGCACGTAGGCGATGTTGTCAGCGATGGCGAGCTCCCGGTCCTGGCGGGTCATCCAGCTCCCGACGACGTGCCGGGCGCCCTCGCTGTAGTGCCGGTGGAGCGCCTGCACCGCGACGCGGGTCCACCGCGCGCTCACGGGAATCCGGTTGAGCTCCGACAGATGCCGTTCCGCATGTTCGCCGTAGCCGTGGAAGCCGACCAGCAGCGGCGCGGGTCCCGGCCCGTCGGCCCGCGCGACGAGATAGCGGCCGTGCGTGGTGGCCGCGATGGTGTGCACGGCGGGGGCGGCGGGGGCCGGGGGCCGGGTCGGCGTTGCGGAAGTCTGGCTCGTCATGACGGGCTCGGGCTGCCGATGCATGTTAGCAGTCCGCGGCGCCTTCGGTGGGGCGGCGAAGCTGCCCGGCGGGTCGGGCACCCGGCGGCGCTCCAACTGCCCGGCGGCTGAACGTCGGCGGAGCGCCCGTGTGGCTACCGCAACCGCCGGCGCTCGACGGCCTGGACGGCTGACGCCTGCGGAGGGTGCGGCGGCTGATGCGTCCGGCACGTCGTCGCCGCCGCGCGGTGGGAGCCGTCCGGAACCCGCCCGTGCATTCGGCGCGGGACCGCCCGCGGGGAGCCCGGCCGGTCGATTCGGAGCCCGGGCCCCCCGATGCCCGGGCCGTCTTCCCGCTTGGGCGGCCTGCGATACAGTAGAGGGAGCGATGACTACGCTCTCGGTCAACGTCAACAAGATCGCGTGGCTGCGCAACTCGCGGGACGGCGACCGGCCCGATGTCGTGGCGGCGGCGCGGACGGCCATTGCGGCCGGCGCGCACGGTATTACCGTGCACCCGCGTCCCGACCAGCGGCACATCCGGCCCGCCGATGTCGAGGCCCTCGCCGGTCTGCTGGCCCGCGACCATCCGCAGGTCGAGTTCAACATCGAGGGCAACCCCGCCGCGGGCCCGCGCGACAACGACTATCCGGGGTTCGACCGCCTCATCGAGACGGCGCGCCCCCATCAGGCGACGCTGGTCCCGGACGCCGACGCGCAGCTCACCTCGGACCACGGTTGGGACCTGTCCGAGCCGGACCGCGCGCGCCGGGTGGCCGACAACGTCGCGCGCTACCAAGCGTGGGGCGCGCGCGTCAGCCTCTTCGTGGACCCGGTCGAGGCCCACATCGACGGCGCGAAGGCGTGCGGCGCGGACCGCATCGAGCTCTACACGGGGCCGTACGCGGACGTCGCCTCGCGCCGCGGCCTCGACCATCCGGAAACCCTCGCCAGCCTCGATGCCTACGCGCGCGCCGCGCGGCACGCCGCCGCGCTCGGCCTCGGCGTCAACGCCGGGCACGACCTGAACCTCGACAACCTCGCGGCGTTCGTCGCCGTCGGCGGCATCGCCGAGGTCTCCATCGGCCACGCGCTCATCGCCGACGCGCTCGACGTCGGCCTCTCGACGGCGGTGCGGCAGTATCTCGACGCACTCGCGGGCGCGGCGTGATGCGCGTCGTAAGGACAGTGGCGGGAATTGCCGTTGCCACGTGCCAAGCCCCAGAAGATAGTAGAGAACGGGCTGTGTCTGGTTGAAGTTGGCAACTTATATCGATCACTTTCGTATGCCGGAGCGTCGCGCCATGAGCCGGAGCGTCGCGCCGTGAGCCGGAGCGCCCGCCGATGCGCATCGTGAGCTGGAACGTCAACGGGTTGCGCGCGTGCGCGCGGAAGGGGTTCCTCGATTTCCTGGAGGCGTCGCGCGCCGACGTCGTCGGCGTGCAGGAGGTGCGCGCGTTCGAGCACCAGCTCGACGCGGCGGTGCGCGCGCCGGCGGGCTGGCACGCGGCGTTCTCGCCGGCCGAGCGCGCCGGCTACAGCGGTGTCGGCCTCTATTCGCGGAAGCGGCCGGCGCGGGTCGAGACGTCGCTCGGCGAGCCGCGCTTCGACGTCGAGGGCCGGCTCGTCATCGCGCGGTTCGGCCGGCTCGCGGTGGCGTCGGTCTACTTTCCCAAGGGCAGCGGCCGCGACCGCGACAACCGCCGCGTGCCCTACAAGCTCGACTTCTACGCGGCGCTGTTCGAGCGCCTCGAGGCGTTGCGCCGCGAGGGGCCGGTCGTGGTGGTCGGCGACTACAACACCGCGCACGAGCCCATCGACCTCGCGCGGCCCGCGTCGAACACCAAGACCAGCGGCTTCCTGCCCGAGGAGCGGGCCGAGCTGACGCGCTGGCTCGACGCCGGCTGGGTCGACACGTTCCGCGCGCGCCACCCCGGCGCGGGGGGGCACTACACGTGGTGGCGGCAGTGGGGCGGGGCGCGCGAGCGGAACGTCGGCTGGCGCATCGACTACGTGCTGGCCTCGCCGGACGCCGCCGCCCGCGTGACCGACGCGTTCATCTGGCCGGAAGTGACCGGCTCCGACCACTGCCCCGTCGGCGTGGACCTGGCCCCGCGCCCCCGGAAGAGGGAGCCGCGCTGATCTGGGCCGGTGGGCGCGGTGTGTCGCACCCCGAACCGGTTCTGTTCCGGGCCGTCTCCGGTTCCGATCTACGTCCCGCCGAGCGAAGGACCTTCGGTGGCGAAGCACGTGGTCGGCGGACTGCGCTCGACGCCGAACGCTTGCCGGCGGCCCGGAAGGGCGTTCCGCCCGGTGGACGCGGGCCGTTCGCCGTCGAGGGTCACGCCTCGGGACCGCCGCCCTCCGGCTCCGGGGTGGCGGCGCCGGGGCGCCGCCGTCTGCGCCGTCTGCGCCGTCTGCGGCGCGGACGTTCGGCGTCCGGTGACGTTTCCGGCGCCTCGGCCTCGCTGCGCCAGCGTTCGACGAGCTCCGGCGTCCCGCCGTGAATCGTCATCCACGTCAGCGCGGGCTCGAACGCGGACCGTTGCGTCAGCATGCGCCGGACCCGCGGCGACAGGCGCTCGTCGGCGAGGCGCCGCTGCAGGTCGAGTATCTGTCGGAGCTGCTCCAGGTCGCGCCGGGCGATGGGCAGCGCCCCGAGCGAGACCTCGGGCGGACGCCGGGGGGACGGGTCGCGCGGGGCCCGCCGGCGCGGGCGCTCGACGGCGGCGAAGGGGGTGACCAGGCTGCCCAGCAGCAGCGCGTTGCGCAGCGTGGGCGGGGCGTCGTCGAAGCCGCGGCGGTAGCGGTCGAGCGCGGCCAGCGAGCGCCACAGGGCGTCGGAGCGGCGGGCCTTGTCGAGCTCGGGGGCGAAGAACTTCAGCAGGCCGGCCGAGCCGAGGTCGCGGACGATGCGTTCGCACGCGCCGCTGCGCGCGATTTTGTAGAGCTCCTCCATCAACCGCGCCGGCGAGGCGTGGACGATCTCGCCGCGGTGGCGCCGGATGGCCTTGGTCACCGCGGCGTCTATCGACAGGTCGAGCCGGGCGGCCAGGACCACCGCGCGCAGCATGCGAACGGGGTCTTCGACGAAGCGTTCGTTGGGGTCGCCGATGCTGCGGAGGGTGCGGCTGCGGATGTCGCGCATGCCGTCGACGTAGTCGAGAATCGAACGGTTCGCGGCGTCGTAGAACAGCCCGTTGACGGTGAAGTCGCGGCGGAAGGCGTCCTCCTCGGCGGTGCCGAACGTGTTGTCGCGGGGGATGAAGCGCCGCGGGCGGACGCCCTTCGCCTCGGCCTCGCGGCGGGCGCGCTCCCGCGCCTCCTCCCGCGCCTTCCGTTCGGTGTCGGTCTCCGGCGGCACCTTTTTGCGGAAGGTCGCGACCTCGATGGTCTTGTCGCCGAACTTCACGTGGGCGAGCCGGAACCGCCGCCCGATGATCCAGCAGTTGCGGAAGAGCGCCTTGATCTGCTGGGGGTGCGCCGAGGTGCCGATGTCGAAGTCCTTGGGGCGCCGCTCGAGCAGGAGGTCGCGGACACCGCCGCCGACGAGGTAGGTCTCGTGGTCGTGGTGCTGGAGGCGGGTGATGACCTTGAGGGCGTCGTCGTCGATGTGCCGCCGGGACAGGATGTGTTCCGACCGCGGGATGCTCGTCGGCTCCGCCATCGGGACGCCATTATAGCGCCTACTCCTACCCCTTGGCGGCCATCCAGTTGTCGCCGATGCCCACGTCGACGGTCAACGGGACCCGGAGGTCGGCGGCGCCCGACATGGTGTCGCGCACGAGCGCCGCCGCCGCGTCCGCCTCGCCCCGCGGCGTCTCCAGTAGCAGCTCGTCGTGGACGGTGAGGATCATCGAGACGGTGTCGGGCAGTTCGCCCGACAGGGTGATCATGGCGCGCTTGAGGATGTCGGCGGCCGTGCCCTGGATGGGCATGTTCACCGTCGCCCGCTCCGCCGCCGCCCGCACCTGGGCGTTGCGGCTGCGCAGCTCCGGCACCAGCCGCCGGCGCCCGTAGAGGGTCCGGACCTCGCCGCTCTCCCGCGCCTCCTCGATCACGCCGTCGAGGAACCCCTTGACGGCGGGATAGCCGGCGAAGTACGCGTCGATGAACGCCTGCGCGAGGGCCGGCGTGACCCCGATATCGCGGGCGAGGGTGAACGCGGTCTTCCCGTAGAGCAGGGCGTAGTTGATGATCTTGGCACGGCGCCGCAGTTCGTGGGCGTCGAGCCCGCTGTCGGCCCCGAACACCTCGTGGGCGGTGCGGTCGTGGATGTCGTCGCCGCGGACAAACGCCTCGACGAGGGCCGCGTCCTCGGAGAGGTGGGCGAGCACCCGCAGCTCGATCTGCGAGTAGTCGGCCGAGACGAGCGCGCAGCCGTCTCGGGCGACGAACGCCCGGCGGATCTCGCGGCCGAGGGCGGTGCGGATGGGGATGTTCTGCAGGTTCGGGTCGCTGCTGCTGAGCCGCCCCGTCGCCGCCACCGCCTGGTTGAACGAGGTGTGCACCCGGCCCGTGTCCGGGCGCGCGAGCTGGGGGAGGGCCTCGACGTAGGTGCCCTTCAGCTTCTGAATCGTCCGCCAGTCGAGCACGAGCCGCGGCAGCTCGTGCTGCAGGGCCAGCTCTTCGAGGACCTCCACCGAGGTCGAGGCGGCGCGGGTCTTGCCGGTCTTCTTGCGGGTCGGCAGGGCGAGCTTCTCGAACAGGATGACCGAGAGCTGCTTCGGCGAGTTGACGTTGAACGCCTCGCCGGCGAGCTCGAAGATGCGCGCCTGGAGCTCGTCGAGCCGCGCCTGCATCGCCCGCGACTGCTCCGCGAGGGCCGCCGTCGCCACCCGCACCCCGGCCCGCTCGATGCCGTCGAGCACCGGGATCAGCGGGTGCTCCAGCTCGCGGTAGAGCGTCAGGAGCCCCTCGCGCTCCAGCGCCTCGGTGAGGGGGGCGGCCGCCTGAAGGGGCAGGTCGGCCCGCTCGCAGGCGTAGGCGAGGACCGCCTCGGGGGGGATGCGGTCGAAGTCGGGCGCCTTCGCGCCCTTGCCCCGCACCGCCTCGGCCGTCACCACCTGGTAGCCGGCGTGCTCCAGGGCCAGCGTCTCGACGGTGGGGGCGGCGCGGGTCGAGTCGAGCAGGTAGCTCGCGAGCATGGTGTCGAGGTCGAGGCCCCGCAGCTTGACCCCGCACCCGGCGAGCCACCGCATCGACCGCTTCAGGTCGTGCCCGACGACGCGGACGTCCGGGTCCTCCAGGACCGGCACGAGGGCCGCGAGGACGGCGCCGGCGTCGAGGCCGCCCGACAGGTCGAGCCCGCCCGACAGGTCGAGCCCGCCCGACAGGTCGAGCCCGCCCGACAGGTCGAGCCCGCCGCCAGCGAACGGCACATAACGCGCGGTCCGCGGGCCGGTCGAGAACGCGAGCCCGACGACGCCTCCGCGCGAGGGCGGACCGGCCACCGTCAGCACGTGCAGCCCGAACCGACCGGCGTCGCGCAGGGCCGCCGCGAGCGCCCCGAGATCGTCGCCGTCGGTCACCGTCCGGTAGTCGGTCTCGACCGTCCGCGCCGTCGGCGCGTACTCGTTCAGGAGCGACTTGAACCCGAGGGTCGAGAACAGGGCGAAGCACCGCTCCCGGTCCGCCCCCGCGTAGCGGTAGCCGGCGGGGTCGGCGTCGTCCAGCGGCACGTCGGTGCGGATGCGGACGAGGTCGCGGCTGCGGCGCGCGTCGTCGGCGTGCTCGGTCAGGGCCGTCCGCAGCTTCTTCTTCGTCAGCCCGGGCGCCTCCTCCAGCAGCTTGTCGAGGGTGCCGAACTCGGTGACGAGGGCCCGCGCGCTCTTCTCGCCGACGCCGGGAACGCCCTTGACGTTGTCGCTGGCGTCGCCCATCAGGGCGAGGACGTCGACGACCTGGTCGGGCCGCACCCCGAACTTCTCCCGCACCCCCGCCTCGTCGAACCACGCGCCGTCGTCGCGCGGATTGAAGACGCGGACGCGGTCGTCGACGAGCTGGAAGAAGTCCTTGTCGCCGGTGACGATGGCGACGTCGAGCCCCGCCCCGACCGCGCGGGCGGCGAGCGAGCCGATGACGTCGTCGGCCTCGAAGCCCGCGCGGGTGACGATGGGCACGCCGAGGGCCGCGCACGCGTCGTGCACCCAGGGCACCTGCTCGACGAGGTCGTCGGGCATCGGCCGCCGGTTGGCCTTGTAGTCGGCCGCGAGCTCGTGGCGGAACGTCGGCCCCTTGAGGTCGAAGGCGGCGGCGATGAGCTCGGGCGCCTGATCGGCCATCAGCTTGCGCAGCATCGTGATGAAGCCGAACACCGCGTTGGTCGAGCGGCCGTCGGGTCCCGTCAACCCGCGGATCGCGTGGTACGCTCGGTACATCTGCGAGTTGCCGTCCACGAGGAAGAGGCGGGGCCGGGCGGGCATGCGGTCAGGCCTCCACGCGGGCGGCGTTGGCAGATCGCGGGTGGAGCCGGGCGGGCATCGGGGTCAGGCCTCCACGCGGACGGCGTTGGCGGAGCGGCGCGGGCGGAGTCGGGCGGGCATGGGGTCAGGGCGCCGCGAGGTAGCCGCGCCGGGCCCGCACCCGGAGGTCGGGGTCGCGCACCTCGACGCGGATGCGGTGCCAGCGGCCGTCCCCGGCGTTCCGGGCGGGGTACGCCAGGTAGTACTGGCGGCTCAGCTCGCGGGCGATGCCGGCCGTGGCGGGGTCGAGGTCGTCGGCGTCGCGGACGATCTCGGTCCGTCCGCCGGTGTCGTCGGTCAGGTCGCGGAGCGCGCCGACGTTCACCCGTTCCTCCTGTACCCGCTGGAACGGATTGGCCCGCGGAAGCCGGGGCCGCCGGCCGCGGCCGGGGATGGGGAAGGGGCCGAGCTCCGGCGGCCGGAGCGGTCCGCCGCCGAGCCAGCGGCGGCGCGGCGACGAGCCGTCGATGCCGATGGCGTACACCAGCGCCTCGGTCTCCTCGATGAGCGCCCGCAGGTCGCGGTCGTCGGTCTCGCTGTTGGTGTCGTTGCCGTCCGAGATGACGAGCAGCGCCTTCTTGCGGTGGCGGCCCTCGGCGACGTGGGGCACCGCCTCGGCCACCGCGTCGTAGAGGGCGGTGCCGCCGCGGGGGCGGATGTCGCGGATGGCCCGGCTGAGGCGGTCCGGGCTCGTGGTCCAGTCCTGCAGGAGCGCCGGCGTGTAGTCGAACCGGTAGAGGAAGAACTCGTCGCCGGGGCCGAGCAGGTCGTAGAGGAAACGGTCGAGGGCGTTCCGGGCCGCCTCCATCTTGCGGCCGTCCATGCTGCCGCTCGTGTCGAGGGCGATGCCCAGGCTGACCGGCACCCGCTCGTTGTCGAACTGGGTGATCTCGACCGGCTCGCCGTCCTCGTAGACCCGGAAGTCGTCTTTCGTCAGCCCGTCGACGAAGCGGCCCCGCGCGTCGGTGACCGTCGCGCTCACGTTGATAAGCTGGATGCCGGCGCGGAAGACGGCGTCCGGGTTGTCCGGCTCGCCGGCCTGCGCGGCGCGCTGTCCGGCCTGCGGGGCGGTCCCGGGGCCCGGCGCCGCTTGGCCGACGGCGCCGGCCGCCCACGACGCGAGGGCGAGGGCCAGGAGTACGCGTCGGCATCGCCGCCGTCGGCCGGTGACGCTCGGCGCCGCGACGGTGTTGGTGGTAGGGCGCATGCCACCAATATATGCGCCTTCGCCGCGTCTGGCCAGTCGGCCGGTCCGCCGCGCGGCCAGCGGCGACCCCGGCGCCCGGTCAGGGTCGGGTCCCCGCCGCCGACGCGGCGTCGGTTCCGCGCCGGTCGACGTGCGGGAGCTTCGACCGGTCCTCCATGAAGCTGACGCGGTAGCGGCCGATCAGATCCGCGTCCGGGAGGGCGATCGTGAAGGCGGTCTCCCCGCCCGGGGGCAGCGCGGCCACCGGCAGCGGGGTCTGGCCGGTGCCGATGATCGCGCCGGTCCGGTCGAGCGAGGTGGCGGTGACGCTGAGCTTGGTCCGTTCCCGCCCCGCCGGGGGATTCCGCAGGGAGCCGCTGACGGTCAGGTAGTCGCCCTGCCGGCGGTGGTCGAGCGACAGCAGCTCGACCGGGGCGGCCTCCCCGTCGCGGCGGAGCGCCGCGCGGTCGGCGAGGGAGACGCCGGCCACGACCACGGTGGCGACGGCCACGGCGGCCAGGCGGTGGCCCCACCGGAGCCGCGCCCCCGGCCCCGCGGACGCCGCCGGCCGGGGTCGGCGCGGCGGGGCGGCGGGCACCGCCCGCGCCGGACGTTGCGGCGGCGGATCGAGGAGCCCGCGGCGGGCGTCCCCCTCCGCCGCGCCCCGCGCCCGTCCGTCGCGGGCCCGGGCCGGGTGCGGCGTGCCGCCCCAGGCCGTGCTGTCGGCGGTTGGCCGGTTGGGCGGTCGGTTCACGCGGTCGGGCGGTCGGTTCCAGGCCGCGCCCGGGGGGCCGCCGTCGCCCGGGGCGGGGTCGGGCGCCGCGAACGGCAGACGCGGGTTGCCGGGCGGGTGCCCGCGCCGCGCCGGTCCCGCGGCCCTCGCCGCCGCCCCCCCGGCCGGCCCGAGGCGCTCCCCCGGCGCCCGTCCCCCGCGGGGCGCCGGGTCGCCCGCGAGCTCCGCCAGCAGGGCCGCGACCCGAGCGTCGCCGCGCCGCCGCTCGGCCCGGACGCGCTGCCACGAGACGATGGCCATGGCCCACGCCAACAGCAGGGAGATGACGGTGACGGTGGCCAGCGTGACGTCCATGCGCTCGGAGCTCCCCTGTGCGCCCGCGTCCAGGCGGTCTTGTGCCCTGCGTCGGGATCGCTTTGCCTGGTTCCAGGACCTCTTCCTGCGTCGAGACGGTCCCGCCGGTACGGGCGGACTCGCCGGTACGGGACGGACTCGTCCTCGTACCTCTTGTCGGTCACGTCGACGCGCTACTGTAGGCGCCGGGGAGTTTGCTAGGCGCCGGGGGACGGCACCGCCTGCCGCGGGGACGGAGGCGCGCTGGGGGGGGTTGGTCGGCCGCGCTCAGCGGCCGCCGCCCGCCGCGGCGTCCTGCGGATCCGGCTTCACGCCCTCCGTGAACAGCAGTCCCCGCCGCTCGGCGAGGGTGCGCACCGGCTTGAAGCCCTCGGCGCGCAGGGCGGGCTCGGCGCCGCCCTGCGAGCGGTAGTGCGGGTCGAGGGCGCGCCCCGAGAAGAGCGCCCCGAGCCCGCCCCGCGGCGCGGTCTCGACGACGAGGCAGCGGCCGCCCACCCGGAGCACCTGGCGCGCGCCCTGCAGAGTGCCGACGCGCTCGTGGGGGCGCATCGCGCCGATCAGCGCGGGGATGACCACGAGGTCGAACCACCCCTGGGCGAACGGCGGCGTCCGCAAGGGGGCCACCTTCACGTCGACCAGCACCCCCCGCGCCTGGGCGGCGCGCCGGACGGACCCGGCCCCGCCGTCGTCGGGCACCAGGGCCGACGCCTGCCCGCTGATGCCCACCTGGGCGGCGAGCAGCGCGATGAGGCCGGGGTCGCCGCTCCCGATCTGCAGCACGCGGTCGCCGAGCCGCAGCCCCGCCATCGACACCCGGAGGTCCGATTCGCCCTTGAGTTTCTTGAAGATCGCCATGGCGATGAGTCGTTCCTGGGCCCCGGCCTTGACCGACAACCGCGTCCAGAGAGCCATAAACCACCTTGATGATATAGTGGCCGGTCGTGAAACGCCCAGTCGAAATCGCGTCCGCTCACGGCAGGCTCGGGGTTCTTCTCGTCGGCATGGGGGCGGTCAGCACCACGTTCATGGCCGGCACCCTCCTCATCCGGAAAGGACTGGCGCCCTCCATCGGCTCGCTCGCCGAGCGCGGGACGGTGCGGCTGGGCAAGCGCAACGAGGGCCGTTCGCCCCTCATCAAGGACTTCGTGCCGCTCGCGTCCCTCGACGACCTGGTCTTCGGGGCCTGGGACATCTTCGACGAGAACGGATTCGAGGCGGCCACCACCGCCGGGGTCATCGAGGCGTCGCTCCTCGAGAAGGTGCGCCCCGAGCTCGAGGCGATCCGCCCGTGGCCCGCGGTGTTCGACCAGCGCTACGTCAAGCGGCTGATGGGCACCAACGTCAAGACCGGCGCGACCAAGCGGGACCTCGCCGAGCAGGTGATCGCCGACATCCGGGCGTTCAAGGAGGAGCACGGCCTAGACCGCCTGGTCATGATCTGGTGCGGGAGCACGGAGATATTCATGACCCCGGCCCCCGAGCACGAGTCCGTCGCGGCCTTCGAGGCGGCGATGGACGCGAACCACGAGAGCATCTCGTCGAGCATGATCTACGCCTATGCCGCGCTGAAGGAGGGGATTCCCTACGCCAACGCGGCGCCGAATCTGAGCGCGGACATCCCGGCGCTCGACCGGCTCGCGCTCGACAACGGATCGCCCGTCGCCGGGAAGGACCTGAAGACGGGCCAGACCCTGATCAAGACCATCGTCGCCCCCGGCCTCAAGGCGCGGCTCATCGGGGTGTCCGGCTGGTACTCGACCAACATCCTCGGGAACCGCGACGGCGAGGTCCTCGACGATCCGGAGTCGTTCAAGACGAAGGAAGAGAGCAAGAAGTCGGTCCTCGACTACATCCTGCAGCCCGAGCTCTATCCCGACCTCTACGACGACCTGTGCCACGTCGTGCGCATCAACTACTACCCGCCGCGGGGGGACAACAAGGAGGGCTGGGACAACATCGACCTGGTGGGCTGGCTCGGCTATCCGATGCAGCTCAAGATCAACTTCCTGTGCCGCGACAGCATCCTCGCCGCCCCCATCGTCCTCGACCTCGTGCTGTTCCTCGATCTCGCGAAGCGGGCGAGCATGAGCGGGGTCCAGGAATGGCTGTCCTTCTACTTCAAGAGCCCCGTGCATGCTCCGGGCCTGTACCCCGAGCACGACCTGTTCATCCAGCTCATGAAGCTGAAGAACACCCTGCGTTATCTGCGGGGCGAGGACCTGATTACCCACCTGGGTCTGGAATACTACGACTGAGCGCCGCCCGTTCAACCCGGTAGTGCGCGCGGCGGCGCGGGATTGTCACGCATGAATCAGAGTCAGCTTCAGCCGGTCATCTTCGGCGGCCTGTTCATCGGGGTGTTGTCGGGCCTGCCGATCATCTCGGTCGGCAACCTCTGCTGCTGCCTTTGGATCGTCGGGGGCGGCATGCTGACCGCGTATCTGCTCCAGCGGGACCGGGCCGAGCCGCTGGCGCTCGGCGAGGGAGCGATCGGCGGGTTGCTGGCGGGCGTCGCCGGCTCCGTCGTCTACGTGGCCGTGTCGATACCGATCGGCATCGTGACCGCGCCGTTCCAGCGGCGCATGATGGAGTTCTTCATGAACTCAGGGGGCGACGTGCCTCCCGAGGTCCGGGAGATGTTCGAGAGCTTCGGCACCGAGGGCATGATCGTCAGCGTCGCGGTCTACTTCGTCCTCTACCTGATCGCCGGCGTGATCTTCGGCACGCTGGGCGGCATGTTCGGCGCGCTGATCTTCCGGCCGTCGCCGCCTCAGGCGCCCCCGTCGCCCCCTCACATGCCCCCGTCGCCGTCGTGGACGCCCCCGTCACCGCCGGTGCCCCCGTCGCCGCCGGTGCCCCCGTCGCCCACGTCGCAACTGGAGTCGGGGCCGCCGCGGCCTCCGGCCGCCGCACCGCCGCAGGCCCAGGCGCCTCCGCCGCCTCCTGAAGCGCCCCCGGCGTCGCCGTCGCCGCCGTCAACTCCTGAAGCGCCCCCGGCGTCGCCGCCGCCGGTGCCCCCGCCGCCTCGGGAGCCGAATGCCTGACCTGACGCCGCGGCCGGCTGGCCCGCCGATCGTCGCCTGACGGCTCCGCTTGGCGCCCAACCAGTCCTGCGCGAGTCCACACGGTCCCACGGCGCGGACTCCCGCGCCCGGTCGGGCCGCGGTTTCGTTGACGAAGGGTTCCGGGGAAGGGCGGGGGGACGTGGTCAGATCCCGTCCTCGCGGTACTCGCCGAAGACGGCGCGGAGGGTGTCGGCGATCTCCCCCACCGTGGCCCGCGCCTCGACCGCGGCGACGATGGGGGGCACGAGGTTGCCGCCGTCGCGGGCGACCCGGGTCACCCCGTCCAGCGCGCCGCGGCACCGCACGGCGTCGCGCGACGCCCGCACCCGGGCCACCCGCTCGCGCTGCCCGGTCTCGACGGCGGGATCGATGCGCAGGATGTCGATGCTCACGCCGTCGTCGTCGTCGTAGCGGTTCACCCCGACCACCGTGCGCCCGCCGCCGTCCACCGCCTGCTGGTCCCGGTACGCCGACTCCTGGATCTGCCGCTGGATGTCGCCGCGCTCGATCGCGGCCAGCGTCCCCCCCTCGGCGTCGATGCGGTCGAGGATGGCGCGCGCCTCCCGCTCGATGGCGTCGGTCAGCGACTCGACGACGTGCGACCCCGCGACCGGGTCGACGGTGTTGACCACCCCGGTCTCGGCCGCGATGACCTGCTGGGTCCGCAGCGCGATGTGGGCCGAGGTCCGGGTCGGCAGGGCGAGGGCCTCGTCGCGGCCGTTGCAGTGCAGCGACTGGGTTCCCCCGAGCACCGCGGCCATCGCCTGCAGGGCGACCCGCACGATGTTGTTGTCGGGCTGCTGCGCCGTCAGGGTGCTTCCGGCGGTCTGGGCGTGGAAGCGCATCTGCTGCGCGCGGGGTTCGGCGGCCCCGAACCGGTCGCGCATGATCCGCGCCCAGAGTCGCCGGGCCGCCCTGAACTTGGCGATCTCCTCGAGGAAGTCGTTGTGGGCGGCGAAGAAGAACGACAGCCGGCGCCCGAACGCGTCGACATCGAGGCCGGACGCGATGGCCGCCTCCACGTAGGCGACCGCGTGCGCGCACGTGAAGGCGACCTCCTGGACCGCCGTCGCCCCCGCCTCGCGGATGTGGTAGCCGCTGATCGAGATGGGGTGCCAGTTGGGCAGCTCCGCCCCGCAGTACTCGACGACGTCGGTCACGATGCGCAGCGACGCCCGCGGCGGGAAGATGTACGTTCCGCGGGCGACGTACTCCTTGAGGATGTCGTTCTGCACCGTGCCCGCGACGGCCTTCGGCTCCACCCCCTGCCGCCGCGCGGTGGCGACGTACAGGGCGAGCAGGATGATGGCGGTCGCGTTGATCGTCATCGACGTCGAGACCCGGTCGAGGGGGATCCCGTCGAAGAGGACGCTCATGTCCTCGATCGAGTCGATGGCCACGCCGACCCGGCCGACCTCGCCCCGCGCGAGCGCGTGGTCCGAGTCGTAGCCGATCTGGGTCGGCAGGTCGAACGCCACGCTCAGCCCGCTGCCCCCCTGCTCGAGCAGGTAGCGGTAGCGCCGGTTCGACTCGGCGGCGGTGCCGAAGCCGGCGTACTGGCGCATCGACCACAGCCGGCCGCGGTACATCGTGGGATGGATGCCGCGGGTGAACGGAAACGCGCCGGGCGTCCCCAGGGCGTCCTCGGCCGTACGGTCCGGAGCGTTCGCCGGGGCGGCGGTCTCGGGTGGCATGGTGCGATTCTACGCAATCCAGCCGCGCAGGTCGCGGCCGGTCATCTCCGGCGGCGGTTCGATGCCCAGGATGCCCAGCATCGTGGGGGCGACGTCGCGCAGCGCGCCGTCGCGCAGGGGCATCCCCGCGTCGACGTCCGGGCCCGCGAGCACCACGGGGACGGGGTTGGTGGTGTGGGCGGTGTGCGGCCCCCGGCGCTCGGCGTCCCACATCTGTTCGGCGTTGCCGTGGTCGGCGGTGACGATGACGGTGGCCCCGGCCGCCCCGGCGGCGGCGAGGATGCGCGCCAGGCAGCCGTCGAGCGTCTCGACGGCGGCGACGGTCGCGTCGAGCCGGCCGGTGTGGCCGACCATGTCGGCGTTGGCGAAGTTGCAGATGGCGACGTCGTGGCGGCGGCCCGCGAGGTCGGCCACGAGGTGGTCGGTGACGGCGGCGGCGCTCATCGACGGCTGGAGGTCGTAGGTCGGGACGTTCGGGGACGGGACGAGGATGCGGTCCTCGCCGGGGGGCGGCTGCTCTTCGCCGCAATTGAAGAAGTACGTCACGTGGGCGTACTTCTCCGTCTCGGCGAGCCGCAGGCTGGTCCGGCCGTGCGCGGCGAGCACCTCGGCCAGATTGCCCGAGAACGTCTGGGGCGGAAAAACCACGGGCAGGCCGAAGGTGGCGTCGTACTGCGTCAGGGTCAGCACCCGCAGGGCCGGCGGCGACCGCCGCTCGAAGCCGTCGAAGTCGGCGAAGGCCAGCGCCCGCGTGAGCTGGCGGGCGCGGTCGGCCCGGAAGTTGAAGAAGACGACCGCGTCGCCGTCGCGGAGCAGCCCCGCCGGCCGGTCGTCGGCGGTCGTGATGACGCACGGCTCGACGAACTCGTCGCTGACGCCGCGGGCGTAGGCGCGCTCGACGGCGGCCGCGGGGCCGGTCGCGCGGTCGCCGAGCCCGCGGGTCATCGCCTCGTAGGCGCGCCGCGTGCGGTCCCACCGGTGGTCGCGGTCCATGGCCCAGTAGCGGCCGATCACGGTCGCGACGCGTCCGACGCCGGCGGCCGCGAAGCAGCGGTCGAGGGCCGCGAGGTACTCGACGCCGGCGTTGGGCGGGGTGTCCCGGCCGTCGGTGACGGCATGCACGAGCACGCGGCCCACGCCGCGCCCCGCGGCCAGCTTCACCAGGGCGTGGAGGTGCCGCTGATGCGAGTGCACGCCGCCGTCCGACACGAGGCCGACGAGGTGCAGGGTGCGGCCGCCCCCGGTGCAGGCGTCGAGCAGGGCGCTCAAGGGGGCGTTGGCGGCGAGCCCGCCGCCCGCGATCGCCTGATCGATGCGGGTCAGGTCCTGGAACACGATGCGTCCCGCCCCGAGGTTCATGTGCCCGACCTCGGAGTTGCCCATCTGGCCCGGCGGCAGCCCCACCGCCTCGCCGCAGGTGGTCAGCCGGGCCGACGGATACCGGTCGCGGAGCGCCTGATAGACCGGCGTCCGCGCCCGGCGGATGGCGTTGCCGTCGGGATCGGGGCTCTCGCCCCAGCCGTCGAGAACCACGAGCACGAGCGGCGGCCGGCGCGGGGGGGACGTGGACATGCGTCTACGGGGCGATCCGAACCGCGCATGCTACCACGGCCGATCTGCGGCCACCGCGCCCCGACACGCCCCGACGCGCCCCGAGCGCCCGACGCGCCCCGCGCCGCCCGCGCCGCGAGTCCGGTGAGCGGGGCTTGCGGCTCGGGTCGCGGCCCGAACGGCATGCCCGGCGTCCGGACCGTCCGTCGCGCCCGCCGGGTCGGGGTTGGCGCGCCGGCGGTCGGCGCGGCATCGATCACCGGTGGCGGCGGAACCCCGGACTTGTGCCGGCCCGCCCGCCTGTGATTGACTATCCGATCAGGCTCGAATGCGCCGACGGTCCCGATGCCGCCCCGCCGGGCGGGAGCGGCGCGCCGCCGGCGGCGGCTCGGGCCGGGAGAACACCGGGTGACGCAAGTGACGATCCGCTGGATGTCGGCCGCGTGGCTGGCCGCCGCAGGGTTGGCGGCGGGCGCGGCCGGCCCCGCCGAGGCCGAGGGTGCCCAGCCGCCCGACGCGGGGGCGCAGGAACGCGAGATCGTGTCCCTGGCCGACGTGGTGGGCACCGCCCTGCGGGGCGAGATCGTCCCCACCGACGAGCCCTTCGGCTGGGCCAACGACTTCCTCAAGAGCAGCGAAGGAACCACCTTCATTCCGTTCACGCTCTCGATCGAGGAGTCGAAGCTGACGACCCCGGCCGTCGCGATGTACCTGTTCGTGGCGCCGCGCGGCGGCGGGTCGGCGGCGGTGCCGTCGTCGGCGTTCGAGGACGGATATCATGTCCTGCTCGGCTCGGCCGGCGAGGACGGTTTCTATCGGATCAGCCGCGGCTTCTGGGTCCCCGCGGGCGAGTACGACGTCTACGTGGCGCTGAGCGAGAGCGAGGTCGAGGCCGGCGCCGCGCCCGCGACGATGATGCTCCGCCGGGCGCTCTCCGTCCCCGATCTGTGGACCGGCGGGTTCGCGACGAGCAGCGTCATCGTCGCCGAGAGCATCGAGTCGCTCAACGCGCCCCCGCCCCCCGAGCAGTTGCCGGCCAACCCCTACACCCTCGGCACGATGCGCATCGTGCCGAAACCGACCCGCGAGTACGTCGTCAGCGACGAGCTCTCCATGCTGTTCCTGGTGTACAACGCGGGGTTGACGGCGTCGGGGATGCCCGACGTCACCGTGCAGTACGCGTTCCACGTCCGCGGAGACGCCGGCGAGGAGTTCTTCAACGAGACGAGCCCCCAGGCGTTCAACGAACGGACGCTGCCGCAGGGGTTCGACGTCGGCGCCGGCCATCAGTTGGTGGCGGGCCAGGCGGTGCCGTTGAGTTCGTTCCCCCCGGCCGAGTACCGCCTCGAGATCACGGTCACCGACAACACCAGCGGCGAGTCGCTGACCCACAGCCTGGGCTTCTCCGTCGCCGAGGCCGCCGAGTCCTGATCGGGCCGGGTAGAGAGGGCGCCATGGACACGTTCCGACGGGCGGCGGTCGTCGCCGCGGGGTTGTTCGCGTTCGGGACCGCACCGGCCGCGGCGGGCCAGGAGGCCGGACCGGCCGGGGTCGCGGCCGCGCACGCGCCGGGCGGGCTGGGGCGCATCGCCGGCACGGTCACCGACGTGCACGGGCATCCCCTCGACGGCGCCATGGTCTCCGCGTTCGGCCCGCTCGGCGCCGAGCTCGTGGTCTCGGACGGCGACGGCCACTTCGTGCTGCCGTCGCTGCCCCCGGGCCGGTACCTGGTGCAGGCCCACGTCGCCGGGTTCGCCACGTCGCGGCGCCAGTTCGTGCTGGTGACGGCGGGCCGTCCCGTCGTCCACGCGATTGCGATGAGCCAAGTCCCGCCGCCGGCCCCGCCGGTGCTGCCGGCCCTGGCGGGTCTCGGCCTCGCGCGCCCCGAGGCGGCGGAGCAGGCGCCCGAAGCGGACCGCGGGGGGCCGGCCGCGGGCGGGTCGGACCCGACGCACGATCACTCGCAGAAGGCCTGGCGCCTGCGCCGCGCCCGGCGCAGCGTCCTGAAGCAGGCGGAACGGGGGGGCGGCGTCGCCGCCCCCGGCGACGCGCCGGCCGGCGACGGCGGGTCGACGGCGTGGGCCCGCCCGGCGGCGACGCTGGCGTCGTTCGCGTCGGGCCTGCGCGCCCTGCCCCTCAGCGGCGAGGTCAACCTGCTGACGCGGGGGACGCTGGAGTCCGCGAGCGCCCTCGGGTCCACGCGTCCCGGCGGGGTCGCCAACCTGTCGGTGGGCGCGCCGGCGTGGCGGGGCGACTGGACCGCCCACGGGGCGATGAACACCGGCGACGTCTCGTCGTGGTTCGCGTCCGGCGCGTACCTCGGCGAGGCCGGCCGCGCCCACGCGTTCGGCGTCGAGGCGGCGTACGGGCGGCAACGCTACGACGGCGCGAACCCCCTCGCCCTCAGCCTCGCGCCCGAGACGAGGGTCGCCGCGAGCGTCGGGGCCTTCGATCGATGGACGGTCTCGCCGCGGTTGTCGCTGGAGTACGGCGGCCGCTACTCGCGGTACGACTACATCGACGGCGGGCTGTTCAGCCCGCGGGCGGCGGTGACCGTGACCCCCGTGCCGGGGCTGCGCTTCCGCTTCGCGGGCGCGCAGGAGATGGTCGCGCCGGGGGCCGAGACGTTCCTGCCCGCGGCGGGGCCGGGGCTATGGCTGCCCCAGGAGCGCACCTTCGCCGCCATGTCCCGCAGCGGCCGCCTGCACCCGGAGCGGACGCGGCACTTCGACGTCGGGATGGAGCGCGACCTGGCCGGGGGCTTCGTCGTGGGGGTGCGGCGCTTCCATCAGGACGTCGCCAACCAACTGGTGACGTTGTTCGGGGCCGGCGGGCTCGAGACCGTGCCCGCCGGCTTCTACCACGTCGCCCGCGCCGGCGCCGTCGAGAGCAGCGGGTGGACCGTCTCGGTGCGCCGCGAGCTGGGGCGCCGCGTCAGGGGCTCGGTCGACTTCTCCGTCGTCGAGGCGCGGTGGGGGCAGGGCGGCGTCGGGCCGGTGGCGGCGGTCGAGGCGCCCGGGGTCCTCCGCCCCGCGGTCGAGCAGTTCCACGACATCAGCGGGACCATCGAGGCCGAGGTTCCCGAGACCGCGACCCGGGTCTCCGTCCGCTGCCGGGTGAGCGGGGCGTTCGAAGGCTTCGATCCCCGGAATCCGGGCGGGCTGGACGCCCGCTTCGACCTCTTGATCCACCAGGCCCTCCCGTTCACGCCGGTCGGCGGCGGTCGTTGGGAGGCCCTGCTGGCGGTCCGCAGCCTCTTCTTCGATCCCCGCGAGACCGCGTCCCTCTTCAGCGAGCTGTTGGTAATCCGGCCGCCCCGCCAGGTCGTCGGCGGCGTCGTGGTGCATTTCTGAAGCGCCCGTTGCGGCGGCGCGCGGCCGGATTCGAGCCGGTTCTGCCGCGTCGGTCCGCGGTTCCTCCACGCCGGTGCATTCCAAAATCTTGGATCGAGTCGACCGGTACTTTGGATGAGTGTGATCGCGCCGGGCCGCGACGACGTGCTCCGGCTCGGAATCGCCCGCGGGACGGCTCCCGCGCCGGCCGTCCTCTCCTGGAATAGCGCTTGCATGTGAGATAAGCGGTTTCGTACGTCCGGCTTTCTCTCCTGGATCGTCGAATGAGCCGCCCACCGTCTCCGCACGCCCTGCGCGCCCGTCGGCGCGGCCGGTGGCGTGCGTGGGTGGCTCCCGTCCTGGCCGTCGCCCTCGTCGCCGCCCTCCTCTGCCTCGCCGCCGCGAACGTCGTCGTCCGCGCCGACTGGAACGAGCTGGTGGACGGCGTGCTGTGGGTCGATCGGCCGGGCGGCGTCACCGCGGTCGAGGTGGCGCCGGACGAGGCCGGGGACCGGGCCGGCATCGAGGCCGGAGACGTACTGCTGGCCCTCGACGGCGTCCCCGTCCAGTCGACCCGCGACGCGGTGGACCGTCTCCACGCGCGCCAGCGCGACGGCCGCCTCGACTACACCCTGCTGCGGCTCGATCAGGCCCGGCTGATCGAGGTCACCCTGCAGCCGGCGCCGCCGGCCCGGACCCAGCTCTACTTCGTGCTGGTCGGCATCGGCGTGTTCACCCTGCTCGTGGGCGCCTCGGTGCGGCTGCGGCGGCCGGGCACCCAGGCCACGCTGCACTTCTTCTGGCTCAGCGTGGCGTTCTTCGGCATGTTCGCGTTCTCGTTCACGGGCCGCCTGGACCGGCTCGACTGGGTGTTCTACTGGGCGGACGCCCTCGCCACCCTCGCCCTCGCCCCCCTGTTCGTCCACTTCGCCCTCGTGTTCCCCGAGCGGGCGCCCGGGGCGGTCAGGAACCGCCTGGGGCGTCTCGTGCTGCCGATCGTCTACGCCCCCGCCGTCGTCCTCGGCCTCCTCCAGGCGGCGGCGCTCGCCGGCGACGCCGGCTCGGCCCTGTTCACCGCCGCCGTCGAGCGCGTCTGGAGGCTGGAGATCGCATATCTCGCGGTCTGCGTCGTGGGCGGACTGGCCCTCATGATCCTCACCCTGCGGCGGGTGCCGTCGGTCACCTCGAAGCGCCGTCTGCGCTGGATCGTGTGGGGCGCGGTGCTCGGCGGACTGCCCTTCGTCGTGGGCTACGCGGTGCCGTGGTCGCTCGGGTTCGACCCCGCCCCCCTCGACGTGACCGCGATTCCGTTGAGCCTGATTCCCCTCGCCTTCGCATCGGCGATCGTCCAGTACCGCCTGCGCGACGTGGAGGTCATCGTCAAGCGCGGGCTGGTCTACACCGCGGCGGCGGCCGCGATGGTGGCCATCTACCTCGCGCTCGAGCGGCTGGCGCGGGCGGTCTTCCTCGACGGATCGGACGGGCACAGCTCGGTCGTCGCCCTGCTCGCGACGGCGGTCGTGGTGCTGCTGGCCCGCCCCGTGAAGGACGCCATCGAATCGATGCTCGACCGCGCGCACTACCGCGACCGCTACGACTACCGGCGGGCGCTGCTCGGCTTCGCGCGCGAATTGAACAGCGACCTCGACCTCGACCGCCTCGCCGGGCGCCTCGTGGCCCGGGTGACGGAGACCCTGGTCGTCGACCACACCGTCCTGATGGTGGCGCCCGCGGCATCGGAGGACGGCCGGCCGTTCCGGCCCTTCCGCGCGACCGGGCCGCGGCCGGCCGCCGGGTGGCCGGGGCTGGATCCCGCCTCCGGCGTCGGCGGCCACGTGGTCGGCGGGGGGACGATCCTGCTCGACGACCCGGTGTCGGCGCTCCGCTATCCCCAGGCCGAGGTCGCGTTCTGGCGCGACCGGGGGATCCATTACTTCGTGCCCTGCGTCTCCGAGGAGGGGACCATCGCGGTGCTGGCGCTGGGGGCGAAGACGAGCGGCGAGCCGCTGAGCAGCGAGGATCTCGCGCTGCTCGCGGCGGTGGCGGCGCAGGTCGCGACCGCGGTCGAGAACGGCCGGCTCTACACGCAGTTGCAGGTCAAGGCGGCCGAGGTCGACCGGATCCGCGAATTCAACGAGAACATCATCGAGTCGCTGAACGACGGGCTGGTCGTGCTGGACCTCGAGGACCGGGTCGTCCGGTGGAACGCGGCCCTCGTCCGCCTCTACGGCGTAGCGCGCGAAGCCGCGGTGGGTCGGCCGCTGGCGGCCCTGTTCGACGCGCCGTTCACCGACCGGCTCGCGGGCGGGCGGCGCGGGCACTCCGCGGGATCGACCCTCTACCGCGTCCCCCTGACCTCGCGCCACGCCGGCGGGCCGCGCGAACTGCTGGTCAACGCGGCGCGGGCGCCGCTGCTAACCCCCGGCGGGGACACCGCGGGCACGATGATCCTCCTGGAGGACATCACCGAGCGGGTCCGGCTCGAGGAGCAGTTGCAGCTCTCCGAGCGCATGGCCTCGGTGGGTCTCCTCGCGGCGGGCGTCGCCCACGAGGTCAATACCCCGCTGACGGGCATATCGAGCTTCACCCAACTGCTGATCGAGGGCACGGCGCCCGACGACTCCCGCCTGCCGCTGCTGAAGAAGATCGAACGGCAGGTCGACCGCGCCGCCCGCATCGTGAACGGGCTGCTCAACCTGTCGCGGCCCGGACGGCAGTCCGACGCGGCGGGTCCGGTGGACGTCAACCGGGTGATGAACGACGTGCTGGTCCTCGTCGAGCATCAGCTCCGGACCTCCAACATCCGGATCCGGCGGGAGCTTTCACCCGCCCCGACCACGGTGCAGGGGGTGGAGGGCAAGCTGCAGCAGGTGTTCCTGAACCTGATCCTCAACGCGCGCGACGCCATGCCCAACGGCGGCTGGCTGTCCGTCAGCTCGCGGAGCGACGGCGGCCGGGCGGTGATCGAGGTCGCGGACACCGGCACCGGGATCGCGAGCGAGGACCTGTCCCGCATCTACGACCCCTTCTTCACGACCAAGGCGGTGGGTCAGGGCACCGGACTCGGCCTGTCCATCGTCTACAGCGTCGTTCAGGAGCACCGCGGGGCGATCGACTGCCGGACGGGGGCCGGCGGCACCCGATTCACCGTCACCCTGCCCGCGCCGTCGCGCCTGCGGAAGCAGTCGGCGGGCTGACCGTCCGCGCCGCGGGAGCGGCGCCTGCACCCGATGATTCGCGACACATCCGTCCTGGTCGTCGACGACGAGGAGGTCATGCGCGAGGTCCTGCAGACCCTGCTCTCGAAGGAGGGCTGCGAGGTCTCGACCGCGGTCAACGGCGACGAGGGGCTCGAGCTGGCCCGCGGCCGGCGCTTCGACGTCGCCGTCGTCGACGTGATGATGCCCGGCATCGACGGCATCGAGACGCTCGACCGGCTGCACCGGCTCGACGAGGACCTGCCGGTCATCCTCATCACCGCCTACGCGTCGCTCGAGAACGCGATCGCGGCCATGAAGCGCGGCGCGTTCGACTACATCACCAAGCCGTTCAAGAACGAGGAAGTGCTGGTCGTGGTGCGCAACGCGGCCGAGAAGCGGCGGCTCGTGACCGAGAACCGCGCGCTCCGCGCGAACCTGCGCACCCAGAACGACGGGCTTCGGAACATCATCGGCCGCAGCCCCCGCATGCGCCAAGTGTTCGAACTGATCACCCAGGCCGCGATGAGCCGCACGACGATCCTCGTCGAGGGCGAGAGCGGCACCGGGAAGGAGCTGGCGGCGCGCGCCCTGCACGCGGGCTCGCCCCGCGCCGACCACCCCTTCGTCACCGTGAACTCCGGCAGCCTGCCCCCGGACCTGCTCGAGTCGAACCTGTTCGGCCACCTCAAGGGGGCGTTCACCGGGGCCGTGGCCGCCAAGAAGGGGCTCTTCGAGCTGGCCGACAAGGGCACGATCTTCTTCGACGAGATCGGCAGCGTGCCCGTCGAGACCCAGGCCAAGCTGCTGCGGGTGATGCAGGAGCGGGAGTTCATGCGGCTCGGCGGCGTCGAGACGAAGCGGGTCGACACGCGCATCATCGCCGCCACCAACGTCGATCTCCAGCGGCTCGTGGCCGAGGGGACGTTCCGCGAAGACCTCTATTACCGGCTCCACGTCATCAAGGTCGAGCTGCCGCCCCTCCGCGAACGCCGCGAGGACATCCCCCTGCTCGCCCAGCACTTCCTCGAGAAGTACGGGGCGGAGAACGACAAGGGGAACCTGGATCTCACGGCCGAGGCCCTCGATCTGCTGGAGGCCTACGACTGGCCGGGCAACGTGCGCGAGCTCGAGAACGTCATCGAGCGCGCGGTCGTGCTGGCGACCGGCCCGCGCATCGGTCCGGCCCTGATTCCCGACGGGGTGCGCACCCCGCGTCCGTTCCACATGCCGCAGTTCGCGATGCCGGCGGAGGGGCTGCCGTTCCGGGAGGTCGTGGCCGCGTTCGAGACGCAGTTGATCGAGCGCACCCTCGCGGCGGCCGGCGGGGTCCAGAAGCGCGCGGCCGAGATGCTGCAGATCAAGCCGACGACGCTCAACGAGATGATCAAGCGCTACGGCATCCTCCCGCGCCGGAAACGGGGCGGCGTCCCGGGCGGACGGGGCGCCGTCGGCGGCGAGGGGCGGAAGGCGGCACCGGAGGCCGGCGGCGCCTGACGCCCCGCCGCGGCCCTCCGAACGGGCGCGGGCCCGTGCCGTGCGGTCCGCCCGGCGGGCGTCGTCCGGTCAGCCCGCCCTCGCGCCGCGCCGGCGGCCGGCGCGCGGCGGCCGGCCGGCGGGACGCGACGACGGCAGGCCGGCGATCAACCGGTCGTACTTGCCGAGGACGACCTCCCACCGGTAGTTGGCGCGGATGTACGCGCGGCCCTGGCGTCCCATGGCCGCGCGCAGGTCGTCGTCGCGGACCAGGAGCCGGAGGCACGCCTGGAACTCGTCCCGGCTGCCGTAGTACAGGCCGGCGTTGCTCCGCTGGCAATGATCCACGACCACGTCGCTGCGGGCGTTGGCGAGCACCGGGGTCCCCACCGCGAACGACTCGAGGGCGAGCAGCGAGAGGCTCTCGGACGGGGCGGGCGCGACGACCACGGTGGCCGCCTCCAGGGCCTCGGACCGCTCGGTCTCGGACAGGAGGCCGGCGAGCCGAAACTGCGGGGCGCTCGGGATCGGCATCAGCTTCAGCCCCATCAGCACCAGCGACGCGTCGCCGTCGGACTCGGCGCGGCCGGCGAAATAGTCGAGCATCTCTTCGCATCCGCGGCCGGGCTCGATCCGTCCGCCGAAGAGGACGATCGGACCGTAGAGGCGGTGGCGCCGCCGAAAAACGGCGCCGCGCGCGGACAGGGGCGACGCGGAAGGGTCCGAAGGCGGCCTCTCGTGCAGGCGCGACGGCGGCAGGTCGACGCCGCAGCCCACCGTCTCCTCCACCTTCGCGCCGATGGCGAAGCGGCGCTTCAGGAACCCGCGCTCGACCGCGGTGGTGTAGGCGATGCCGGCCGGCCGCGAGAACACCTCGCGATAGAGGTCGAGGCGGAGGGCCCGCGCGTCCCGCGCGGCGGGGACCAGGATGCTGCGCGCCGGGTCGACGCGCAGCCCGAGGACGGTCGGCGCGTAGAGGCAGTCGAAGAAGACGAGGGCGTCGTAGTCGCGCCGATGCTGCTCCAGATATGACTGCAGCCCCGGGCACCACGGCCCCTGCTGCTTCAACCACTCGGCCTCGTCGTCGGCCGAGTGGTCGTGCCGCCGGATCCAGTCGGAATACGCCGCGAAGGACTCGGGGTCGCGCGTGCGCTCGTTGGCGAACCGCCGGACGGTGACGCCGCGGATGCGGTCGTCGCCCTCGGGATACCGGTTCTTCCACGTGCGGTCGTCCCGCGCGCAGGTGGTCAAGACATCGACCTCGTGCCGACGCGCGAGCTGCTCGGCGCTCAGGCGGCAGAGATACTCGGAACCGCCGGTGATCTCCGCGCCGTAGCGCTGGACGACGACGGCGAGCCTCATCGATCCTCGTCGCCGCCCCGCGCCGCGGGCCGGTCCTCGTCCGGGGGCACCGCGCCGGGGGGGGCGGGCGCGGGGTCGGCGGAGGAGGGCGCGGGGTCGGGGGGCACCGTGGAGATGTCCGCAGGGGGCGCGCCGTCGGGCGGCGCCGCCCCCCCGCCCGCGTTTCCGCCCGGCGCGGCCCCGTCGCCGGCGTCGGCCGAAGCGACGCCCTCCGGCGTGGCGCCCTCCGCGGCCTCGGGGGCCTCCGGCGCGGCGGTCTCGCCGGCGGTGCCGGCCGCCGCGCCCCCGCCGGCGCGCCGCCGCGACCGCCGTCGGCGGCGGCGCGGCCGGGTCGGCCCGGCCGCGGTCGCGTCGCCCTCCGCGGCCTCGGGGGCCTCCGCCGTCGGCGTGGACCGGGCCTGGCCGACCGATTCGAGCGCGCGGGCCCGCCGCTCGTCGAAGTCGAGCCGCCCGGCGACCGACTCGACCAGCAGCCTGTGGTTCTTCATGTCGACGGCGAGCCGCGTCATCTCCGTCACGAGGTTGCTGGTCACCTCGTAGTTCAGGGCGTCGATCTCCTCGCGCGCCGCGAACTTCCTGCCGGTGCGTTCGAACTCGGCGTTCACCCGATCGAGCAGGTCGAGGAGCCGCGAGTTGATTTCCGCTTGTCTCATCATGGCGAGGATGATCGGGTCGGGGTTGAAGAACAGGCGCAGGATCGGGTTCAGGAGCCTGCGGATCAGGTAGAGCAGTTTCCCCATCGTTCCCCTGGACGAGACGTAGACGGTGTTCTCGTCGAACTCGAAGGGCTCGGGCGCCAGGCTGCCGCCCTCCCCGTCCCGGTCGAACCGTCCCGGGGGCGTGAGCCGCCGGTTCCGCTCGACCACCTCCGAGCCGGCTCGCAGGGGCTCGAGGCAGCGGTCGAGCGCGGCCTCGGCCAGCTCGCGGGCCTGCCGTTCGGTGTCGTCGGCGCCCCGCCGCCCGCGGATGTCGCTGCGGATCCGCTCCATGAGCCGGGTCACGTCGACGGCGTCGGTCCGGGTGTCGAACTCGGCCATGGTGGGTCGCGAGGGGCGTCAGGGTGAGCCCGGAGGCCGGCCCGGGCGCGGCATCCGGCGCCGGCCGGCACGCCGCCGCCGGGTGGACGTGGGTGGGCGGCCGGCCCCGCGAAGGGTGCGCGGGCACCGGAACGCCCGCGCCGGCGGCGGCGAGGAGCCGATCAGGTCAGGCGCCGAAGCTCTTCACGGCCTCTTCTTCGGACTCGTACGTCTCGAACACCGTCAGCAGCTTCGTGATCGCGAGCAGGTCGGTGATGCGCTTGGTGAGGTTGACCAGCTTGAGCTTGCCGCCCTGACGGCTCACCGTCGTGTACGTCCGCACGATTTCTCCGAGGCCGGCGCTGTCGACGTAGGGAACGCCCTCGAGGTTGAGCAGCAGGTTGTGGTGGCCCTGCTGCACCAGGTTGCTGATCCGTTCCTTGAGGAGCTCGTCGCCCTCGCCGATCGTCAGCTTCCCCGTCAGATCCAGCACGACCACGTCCTGAAGCGTTCTCTCCTGGATTTCCATGGGTTTCTCCGCGCCGCGGTCCGCGCCGTCCCCGGAAGAGACGCAAGCGCCGAGCGGAAGTCCGTTCCCGCCGGCTTCCCGAGGCTCCGCCGCCCCGCCCGGCAAAGCGCACCAACGCGACCGCTGGGCCGCGCAACCGCGCAAAAACTACTATGGACCCGAGGGACTGTCAATGCGCCGCGGCGCCGTCCGCATCGGCGCCCTACTCGGTCTCGCGGCGCTGCTTCTTCCGGGTCCGCTTGCGCGCCAGCGCCTGCTTGGCCCGGCGCTTGTCGCCCGGCTTCAGGTAGAACGAGTGCTTCTTGATGTCCTTGATGATGTCTTCCTGCTGCACCTTGCGCTTGAAACGCCGCAGCGCGCTCTCGATCGACTCGCTCTCCTGCACCTTGACTTCAGCCAAACCGTTCGTCACCTCCTCGCGTGGCCGGCATGCGGTCCGGACGGCCCGCCGGCCGGGGGGCGTGGCGCCCCGGGGCCGCGTGTCTCGACGCGCGCCGTCCCGATTCGGGCGGCGGCGCGCCGTCCCGTCTCCCGTCCTCCCGCCGAAAACGGACGCCCCGGCCGCCGCGGAAACGTGTAGCATGAAGTCCGCAGGGAGTGCGGCCCGCGCCGTCGCGGGCGGCGGCTCTCGGCCGGCGCGGAGCAAACGGGCATTATAGGCGGCGTGTCCGCGGCGTGTCAAAGACGGTGCGGGCGGCGCGGGTCGGAGGGCCGCGGGTCGGATGAAGGTGCTGGTCGTCGGGAGCGGCGCGCGCGAGCACGCGTTGACGTGGAAGCTGGGGCGGGAGTCGGCCGTCCGCGAGGTGATCTGCGCGCCGGGCAACGCGGGGACGGGGCCGGCCGCGCGTTCGCTCGACGCCGCGGATCCGGCGGCGCTGCTCGCCTACGCCGAGGCGGAGGCGGTCGACCTGACCGTCGTCGGGCCGGAGCTGCCGCTGGCGCGCGGGGTCCGGGACCTGTTCGAGGCGCGCGGCCGCCGCCTGTTCGGGCCCAGCCGGTTCGCGGCGCGGCTCGAATCGAGCAAGGCGTTCGCCAAGGACTTCATGGCCCGCCACGGGGTGCCCACGGCCCGCTTCCGGGTCTGCCGGCGCGCCGACGAGGCGCTGGCCGCGGTGGACGGGGCCGAGTTCGGGTTCCCGGTGGTCGTCAAGGCGGACGGCCTCGCCGCCGGGAAGGGGGTCACGGTGGCCCCGGACCGGGCCGCGGCGGCGCGGGCGGTGCGCGAGGCGATGCTCGACGGGCGGTTCGGCGAGGCGGGGCGGTGCGTGGTCGTCGAAGAGCACTTGGCGGGGGTGGAGGCGTCGTTCTTCGCCGTCTGCGACGGGAGTCAGGCCGTCGGCCTCCCCGTGGCGCAGGACCACAAGCGGGCCTGGGACGGCGACCGGGGGCCGAACACCGGCGGCATGGGGGCGTTCGCGCCGAGCCCGCTGATGACCCCCGCGCTCGACCGCCGCATCCGGCGGGAGATCGTCGAGCCGGTGCTCGCGGGTATGCGCGCCGCCGGGCATCCCTTCCGGGGGTTCCTCTACGTCGGGCTGATGCTGACGGCGGAGGGCCCGAAGGTCGTCGAGTTCAACGTGCGGCTGGGCGACCCCGAGGCCCAGGTCGTGCTGCCGATGATCACCGGCGAGCTGGCCCCGCTGCTGGACGCCGCGGCCCGCGGGGCGGCGGACGGGTGCGTCTGCGAGTACGGGCACGACCCGCACGTGGGGGTGGTGCTGGCCTCCGGGGGGTATCCCGGCCGGTACGAGACCGGCGCGGCGATCTCGGGGCTCGACGCGGCGCGGGCCCTCGACGACGTGCTCGTGTTCCACGCCGGCACGGCCGTGCGGGACGGGTCGGTGGTGACCGCGGGCGGACGGGTGCTGACGGTGGTGGGCCGCGGGCGCGACTTCGCCGGGGCCATCGAGCGCGCCTACGCGGCCGAGGCGCGCATCACCTTCGCGGGCAAGCACGTCCGCTCGGATATCGGACGGAAGGCGTTGGCGGCCGCGCGCGGGGCCGCCGCCGACGCGGCCGGGAACGAATCGGCAGTCGGAGAGCAGGGAGACGCAGGGTCGGATGAGTGACATACAGGTGCAGGTCTTGATGGGCTCCGCGTCGGACGCGGGGGTGATGGCGAACACCGTGCGCACGCTGCGCGATCTGGGCGTCGCCGCCGACATGACGGTGGCGTCCGCCCACCGGTCGCCGGACCGGGTCCGCCGCGTGATGGACGAGGCGGTCCAGCGGGGGGTGCGGGTGTTCGTGGTGGGGGCGGGGGCGGCCGCCCATCTCGCGGGGGTCGTCGCCGCCCACACCGCGCTCCCGGTCATCGGCGTGCCCGTCGACTCGTCGCCGCTCGGCGGCTTCGACGCGCTGCTGTCGACGGTGCAGATGCCCCCCGGGGTACCCGTGGCCACGGTGGCGGTGGGGAAGGCGGGGGCCACCAACGCGGGGGTGCTCGCGGCGCAGATCCTCGCGCTCGGCGACCCGGACGTCCGCGCGCGCCTCGACGCTTACCGCCGGGGGCTGGCCGAGAAGGTGGAGCAGGCGGCGGCCGGCCTCGAGCCGGTGTGACGGCCGGGGGTTGCTCCGTGGAAGGGGCGGATTCCTGCAGGGTCGGTTGGGCGCCAAGCGGAGGCCGCAGCGTGACCTTGCGGTCGCGTTCGGCGGCGATTGGCTACCGCGGCCAGGGAGCGGCGCCCAGCATGAGCATCAGCAGCGCCTTCTGGGTGTGGAGCCGGTTCTCGGCCTGGTCGAAGACCGCGGAACGCGGGCCGTCGATGACGTCGGGGTCCACCTCCTCGCCGCGGTGGGCGGGCAGGCAGTGCATGAAGAACGCGTCGGGGCCGGCCTGCGCCATCAGGTCGGCGGTCACCCGGTAGCCGTCGAACGCCTCCCGCCGCCCCGCCGACTCCGCCTCCTGCCCCATCGACGTCCACACGTCGGTGTAGACGGCGTCCGCCCCCCGAACCGCCTCGATCGGGTCGTGGCAATGCACGATCTCGGCGTCGTGCCGCGCCACCCTGCGCGCGGCGGCCACGGTCGCCGGGGGCAGGGCGTAGCCCGTGGGCGACGCCAGCCGCAGACGGACGCCGAGCATCGCGGCGGCGTGGGTCAGCGAGGTGGCCACGTTGTTGCCGTCGCCGACGTACGCCAGCGTGGCCCCACGCAAGTCGCCGAGCCGCTCGCGTAGGGTCAGGCAGTCGGCGAGGGCCTGGCACGGATGCTCCTCGTTGGTCAACGCGTTGACGACCCGCAGCCGCGTCGTCGCGCGGGCGATCTCGCGCAGCCTCGACTGCTGGAACGTGCGGATGGCGGCCACCGAGATCCACCGCTCGAGGGTGCGGGCGACGTCGGCCAGCGCCTCGCGGGTGCCGAGCGCGTCGGCCGACGGCGGGCAGGTGACGATGCCCCCCAGCTCCTGCATCGCGATCTCGAACCCGGTGCGGGTGCGCAGCGACGGCTTGTCGAACAGCAGGGCGAGCGAGTGGCCGGCCAGGGCGCGGCGGGTGGGCGCGTCCGCCCCCATCCGCCGTTCGCGCTTCAGCTTCGCGGCGAGGGCGAGGCAGGTCTCGAGCGCGTCGGGCGTCAGGTCCAACATCGACAGGTAGGTCCGGGCGGACGGCGGCGCCGGGGCCGGGGCGGCCGCGCTCGGGTTCGGCGCGATATCGGTGGTGTCCATGGTGTCGCCGGGCGTCGCGACCTCCCCCGCGCCGGGAGGCGGGCGGGCGCGCCGCGTCCGCCTTCTCAGGTACCGTAGTTCGCGTCGTCAGGTGCCGTAGTCCGCGTGCCGTAGTCCGCGTCGTCGGTCAGGTCCGGTAGTCCGCGTTGTCAGGCGCGACCGTCCGCCTTCTCAGGTGCCGCAGTCCGCGTCGTCAGGTCCGATAGCCGCGTTGTCAGGTCCGGTAGTCCGCGTTGATGTGGACGTACTCGGCACTGAAGTCGCAGGTCCAGACGGTGGCGGCGCCCGCGCCGCCGACGCCGAGGTCGATGGCGATCGCCACCTCCGCCGTCCGCATGTGCTCGGCCGCCGCCGGCTCGCGCTCGGCGAAGATCCGCTCGTCGCGGAAGAGCTCGACCCCGCCGATGGCCACGCGGGCGCGGGCGGGGTCGAACCCGACGCCGGCCCGGCCCGCCACCGCCACGATGCGGCCCCAATTCGGGTCGCCGCCGTGGACCGCGGTCTTGACGAGCGGCGAGTTGGCGATGGCCCGCGCCGCCCGCTTCGCCTCGGCCGCGCTCTCGGCGCCGGTCACGCTGACGGAGACGAGCTTCGTGGCCCCCTCGCCGCCCTTGACGACGGCCAGCGCCAGCTCGTGGCAGACGGCGTGGAGGGCCTCGACGAACGCGGGATAGGACGCGTCGTCGATGGCGGCGCCGGAGGCCCCGTTGGCCAGGGCGAGGACCATGTCGTTGGTCGAGGGCTCGCCGTCGACCGTGATGGCGTTGAAGGTCGTCTCCGCCGCCTCCCGCAGCGCGCGCCGGAGGAGCGGCGGCTCGACGGCGGCGTCCGTGGTCAGGAACGCGAGCATCGTGGCCATGTTGGGCTCGATCATGCCGGCCCCCTTGGCCATGCCGCCGACGTGGAAGCGGCCCGCCGGGACCGCCGCCCGCACCGCCGCGTCCTTGGGCCACGGGTCGGTGGTCATGATGGCCTCGGCCGCCGCCGCGTGCCCGTCGGGGCCGAGGGTCTCGGCCGCCAGCCGGATGCCCTGCCGCAGCTTGTCGCGGTCGAGGTACGCCCCGATGACCCCCGTCGAGGACACCAGCACCTGCTCGACCGGGCAGCCGACGAGGTCCGCGGTGGTGACCGCCATGTCGCGGGCGTCGGTGAGCCCCCGCGCGCCGGTGCAGGCGTTGGCGCAGCCGCTGTTGACGACTACCGCCGCGCTGGTGGCGTCCGACCGGCGCAGGTGCTCGCGGGTGACGGTGACGGGCGCCGCCACCGCGAGGTTGGTGGTGAAGATGCCGGCCGCCCGGGCCGGCGGCGTCGACGTGAGCAGCGCCAAGTCGAGTCCCGACGACTTGATGCCGCAGGCGACCCCGGCGGCCCGGAAGCCGGCCGGCGCGGTGATCCCCCCGGGAATGCGCTCGAGCATGGGTGTCGTCTCCGCCCCTACGCGCTTCCGCGCCGCGGGCCGCGGCCGCGCGAGCCGCCCAGCTCGATGACCATCGCGTACTGCGCGCAGCGCCTGAACCACTCGCAGGCCTGACAGTCGGTCATGATCTTCTCGGGCAGCCACGTGTGCGGCACGATCGAGAAACCCTGGGCGACGAAGGCGCGCGGGTTGTGGGTGAACGCGCACACCCGCGCGGCGCCCTGCCGGCGCCCGCCCGCGACGAGGGTGGCGAGCAGCCGCGTGCCGATGCCGCCGCCGCGCTCGGCGGCGGTGACCACCAGCGACCGCACCTCGGACATCGTCTCGCTGAGGGGGGCCAGCTCTCCGCACCCGATGACCCCGCCGCCGCGGGTCGCGACCAGGAACCGCGGGACGTGGCGCAGGATGTCCGCGGAGGACCGGGGCAGCAGCAGCCCGGGGCCGACGTTGGCGGCGACCAGCCGCTCGATGGCGGGGGCGTCCGCCCGGCGGGCGGGGCGGATCGACACCTCGGCCCTCGGAGCCGGCCGGGGCTCGGCGGCCTCGGCGGCGGCGACGGAAACGGTGGACATGGTGATCATCGGGTCGTGCTCGCGTGTCGCGCCGGGGGGCCTCGCTACGGGTCCCGCGGCGGCTTCCAGCCCGCCACCGTCCCCGCGGATCCGCCCGGCGCCCAACCAACCTGCCGGAGTCCACACCAAGTCTGCGGCGCTGACTCGTGGTACTTGCCTGCGGGTCCCGCGGCGGCTTCCAGCCCGCCGACCGTCCCCCGCGGATCCGCTTGGCGTCCCAACCAACGCGCGAAAAGTCCGCGCCAGTCTACGGCGCGGACTCGTCGGCGACGATTTGCCCGAACACCCGGTCGAGGACCTGCAACCCCTCGTCGATCTCGGCGTCCGAGACGTTGAGCGGCGGCAGCAGGCGCACCACGCGGCCCGCGGTGCGGTTGACGAGCAGGCCCTGCGCCAGCGCGAGCTCGACGGCGCGGGTCGCGGCCGCCTCGGGCATCTCGATGCCCCGCATCAGGCCCGCGCCGCGCACGTCGGCGATCATCGGATACCGCCCTGCCAGCGCCTCAAGGCCGTCGGTCAGGCGCGCGCCCGCCGTCCGCACGCGCTCCAGCCCGCCGTGCTCCAGGGCGTCGAGGAACACCAGCGCGGCCCGGCACGCGAGCAGGTTGCCGCCGTAGGTGGTGCCGTGGTCGCCGGGCGAGATCGCGTCGGCGACGGCCTGGCTCATCAGGATCGCGCCGACGGGCATGCCCGCCCCCAGGGCCTTGCCGAGGGCCATCAGGTCGGGGCGCAGCCCGAGGGCGGCCGAGTGAAAGGGGCTCCCGGTGCGGCCCAGCCCGCACTGGATCTCGTCGGCGATCAGGAGCGCGCCGGTCCGCCCGCACGCCGCCGTCACCGCCGCCGCGAACTCGGCGGTGAGGGGCCACACGCCGCCCTCGCCCTGGATGGGCTCCAGGATGATCGCGGCGGTGTCCGGGCCCACCGCGGCGTCCAGCGCTACGGGGTCGGTGGGCGACACGAAGTCGACCCCGGGGACGAGCGGCTCGAACGGGCGGCGGTACCCCGGCTCCCACGTCGTCGACAGCGAGCCGAGCGTGCGGCCGTGGAACGAACGCTCCAGGGCCACGATGCGCGTCCGCGCCGTCTCGCCGCGGGTATGCCAGTAGCGCCGCGCGAACTTCAGGCAGCCCTCCACCGCCTCGGTGCCGCTGTTGCAGAAGAACGCCCGCGGCAGGCCCGACAGCGCCGCCAGCCGCCGCCCTACCTGCCCCTGCAGTGGATGGAAGTAGAGGTTGGACGTGTGGACCAGGGTGCGGGCCTGGTCGGCGAGGGCGTCCGCCAGCCCCGCGTGGGCGTGGCCGAGCGACGCCACGCCGAGCCCCGACACGAAGTCGAGGTAGCGCCGGCCGTCGGCGTCGTGGACGTAGCTGCCCCCGCCGCGGGTCAGCACCACCGGCACCCGCTTGTAGACCTGCAGCAGATGCGCGCTCTCGACCGCCCGGACGTCCTGTTCCCCGGCTGCGCCTGTCGTTCCTGTCGACATCGATGACTGCTCTCTCTGCGTTCTGGCCTCGCCGCCGCCCGTGCGCCCGGGGGCTACGCGATCTGCGACCCGGGGCGGCCGTCCAGGTCGCGCGTCCCCCGGCCGTCGACGATCTCCACCCGCGCGACTCCGTTGCGCCGCGCGTGACGGCAGGCGTTCAGCTTGGCGACCATGCCGGCGCTCGCCCGGCCGTCGGCGATGAGCTGCTCAAGCATCCGATCGTCGATCGACGGCAGCGTCTCTCCCCGCGGGTCGAGGACGCCGGCGGTGCCGCCCGCGACCAGCAGCCGGCCGGCGCGGAACCGGACCGCGAGGTCCCCGGCCAGAGTATCGGCGTTCACGTTCAGCAACTGTCCGTCCGCGGCGGCCCCGATGCTCGCGACCACCGGCACGAACCCCGCCGCGCACAGGGTCTCGAGCAGCGTCGGCGGGGCGTCGCCGTTCGGCTGGCCGACGAAGCCCAGGTCCACCACCGACCCGTCGGCGGCGGCGTAGGGCGCGGCGCGCTCGACCGCGGCCACCCCCGCGTCCGCCGCGGTGAGCCCGACGGCGCGGACGCCGGCCGCGCGGGCGGCGGCCACGAGGGCGGTGTTCACCCGTCCCGCCAGCATCCCCACCACGACGCCGAGGGTCGCGGCGTCGGTGACCCGCAGGCCGTCGACGGCCCGCTTGGCGATGCCGCGCCCGGCGAGCTCCGCGTCGACGTCCCGCCCGCCGCCGTGCACGACCACGAGGGCGGCGCCGGCGGCGAGGCGGCCGACGGCGGCGGCGATGTCGCGGCGCTGCGCCGGCTCGGCGAGCAGCTCGCCGCCCAGCTTGAGGACGATGCGGGGCGTCGGGGTCATGACAGACCGGCGGCCTCGCCGAGGCCGAAGGCGACGTTCAGGTTCTGGATGGCCTGGCCCGCGGCGCCCTTCACGAGGTTGTCGAGGCACGCGACGATCACGAGGCGCCTGGAGGCGGCGTCGAGCTTCCAGCCGATGTCGCACAGGTTGGTGTGCACGACGTGCTTGATCTCGGGCAGGGCGTCGCCGGTGAGGCGGACGAACGGCGCGTCGGCGTAGGCCCGCGCCAGGGTGTCGGCGATCTGCGCGGCGCCCACGTCCCGCCGCGTGCGCACGTAGATGGTCTCGAGGATGCCGCGGTCGAGGGGCACGAGGTGCGGCGTGAACGTCACCGGCCGCCCCAGCTCCTGCTCGATCTCCGCCCCGTGCCGGTGCGCCAGCACGCCGTAGGCGGCGACGCTGCCGTGGCACTCCGAGAAGTGCGTGCGCTCCGACGGCTTCTTGCCGGCCCCGGAGATGCCGGACTTCGCGTCGATGATGACGTCGCCGTCGGGGTCGAGGAGGTCCGCGCCGGCCAGCGGGCGGAGGGCCAGGAGGGCCGCTGTCGGGTAGCAGCCCGGGCAGGCCACGAGGCGTGCCCCGGGCAGCGCCGTCCGGCAGTGCTCGGTGAGGCCGTAAACCACCGGCTCGTCGATGTCCGGCGTCGCGGGATACCAGTGGCGGCGCTGCCCCGCGTCGCGCAGCCGGAACGTGCCCGAGAGGTCGAAGACCCGGACCCCGCGAGCCACCAACTCGGGGCCGACCTCCGCCGCCACCGCGTCGGGCAGCGTCAGGAACACCGCCTCGGTCTCGGCCGCGAGCCGGTCGATCGAGAGGGGAGTGACGTCGCCGTCCCAGATGCGCGCGAGGGCGGGCAGGCGGCGCACGCCCTCGGCGGCCCCCGACCCCATCGCCGCCGCGACGGTGACGGCGGGGTGGCGGGCGGCCAGCCTGAGCAGCTCCTGACCGGCATAGCCGGTGGCCCCGGCGACTCCGACGGCAAGCGTGGACGGCATTTCTGCATATTTATACATCGCGCGCGGCCGGGCCGTCAACGCCGAATCCGTCGTTCGCGGTACGGGTCGTTGCGCAGGAACGGCAGGGGGGTCCGCCGCGGCCGGTGGACGCGCCGCAACCGCGGCTTGTGTCGCCGGGCGTTTCCGGTAGCGCCTGCCGGCGCGAATCGGCGGCATCGCGGAAACCGTCGGCTCCGGGGCGGTCCGCCGGTGGGCGCTATGCACCCGCGAGGCGTTGGTCGCCGAAGCGTCGCGTGGGCGGCTTGACAGCGCACGGCGACGGTGTATATAAATCCCGATGCGTGAATAAGTATGAAGGGCCGCCGCCAGTCCGCGATACTCGATCTCGTCTCCGGCCGGCCGGTCCGCAGCCAGGACGCGCTGCGCCGGCTGCTGGCGGGGATGGGCATCCGGGCGACCCAGGCCACGATCTCGCGCGACGTCAAGGAGCTCGGCTTGGTCAAGCGCGCCGCCGACGGCGCGTACCAGTCGGCGCGGGGACCGTCGGGGACGCCGGCCATCCCTGACGAGCGGGTCCGACGGGCCGTCGCGGAATATCTGCGGCACGTCGAACGCGTCCAGCAGCTCCTGGTCCTGAAGACGGACCCCGGGCAGGCGCAGCCGCTCGCGTTCGCCCTCGACCACGCGGCTTGGCCCGAGATCGTCGGCACCGTCGCGGGCGACGACACGATCCTCGTCGTCCTGCGGACGGAGGCGGGTGCCCGGACGGTGGGCCGCCGGGTGGAACGATGGGTGGCGGGGCGGGCGGCGGCGCAGGAGCCTGTGCATTAAGGACGGCGCGGACGCGGATCGGTGGGCCGCAGAGTGGAGCCGTCAGGCAACCAGTGCGGGGCGGGGGACGCGGCCGGGCGCGGCGCGGGTGGGACGGCGGCGGCGAAGCAACGGCGCGGTGTTCCGACGCAGATGGAGATGAGATGGAGCGTGTGATACTCGCGTACTCGGGCGGCCTCGACACGTCGGTCGCGATTCCCTGGCTGGCCGAGAAGTACGACGCGGAGGTCGTGGCCGTGACCCTGGACCTCGGGCAGGGGAAGGAACTCGACGACGTCCGCGAGCGCGCGATGGCGGTGGGGGCGATCCGCTGCCACGTCCTCGACGTCCGCGCCGAGTTCGCGGACCAGTACGTCCTGCCGGCCCTGCAGGCGGGGGCCCTCTACGAGGGGCAGTACCCGCTGGCGACGGCCCTCGGCCGTCCCCTGATCGCCAAGCGGCTCGTCGAGATCGCGGAGATGGAGTCGGCGTTGGCGATCGCCCACGGGTGCACCGGCAAGGGCAACGACCAGGTCCGGATAGACGTGTCGGCGCGGGCGTTGAACCGGGCCATCCGGGTGATCGGGCCGGCGCGGGAATGGGGGATGTCCCGCCCCGCCGAGATCGCCTACGCGCGGGAGCGCGGCATTCCCGTGCCCGCGACCGTCGACAGCCCCTACAGCACCGACCTGAACCTGTGGGGCAAGTCCATCGAGTGCGGGGTGCTGGAGGACCCGTGGACCGAGCCGCCGGAGGAGGTCTACACCCTGACGAAGTCGCCGGCCGACGCCCCCGACGCGCCCGCCTACGTGAGCCTCGACTTCGAGCGGGGGGTGCCCACCGCGGTCAACGGCGTGGCGATGCCCCTCGTCGAGCTCATCGCGAGCCTCGAGACCATCGCCGGCGCCCACGGCGTCGGGCGCATCGACATGTGCGAGAACCGGCTCGTGGGCATCAAGTCGCGGGAGATCTACGAGGCCCCCGCGGCGGTCGTGCTGTACGCCGCCCACCGCGAGCTCGAGAGCCTAGTCATCCCCCGCGACCTCGACCGCATCAAGACGGGGCTCGCCCCGGTGTACGCCGACCTCGTCTACAACGGCCTGTGGTTCACCCCGACCCGCCGCGCCATCGACGCCCTCGTCGCCGACGTGCAGCGGCGGGTCACCGGCACCGTCCGCCTGAAGCTGTTCAAGGGCGGCTGCCGGGTGGTCGGGCGCAAGTCGCCGCACGCCCTCTACGACGAGGCGCTGGCGACCTACGACGAGGGCGACCAGTTCGACCACACCGCGGCCGAGGGCTTCATCCGCATCTGGGGGCTGCCCGTCGAGCTCGCGGCGGCCAAGGCCGAGCCGGCGAAGGCCGCGGCCGTCGAGGCCGCGCCGGCCAAGGCTGCCCCGGTCTAGACGCTTCCGCACGGCATGACGCACCTGTGGTCCGGCCGGTTCGACGGCGCCCCCGACGCGGAAGTCTTCGCGTTCCAGGCGTCGTTCGCGTTCGACCGGCGGCTGTTCGAGGACGACGTCACCGGCAGCCTCGCGTGGGCGGAGGCCCTCGCCGGCGCCGGTGTGCTGTCGGCCGGGGACGCGGCCGCGATCCGGGACGCCCTCATCGAGATCCGCGACCGGGGCCGCGGCGACCCCGCGTTCGTCGACGGGCCGGACGAGGACGTCCACGCCTTCGTCGAGCGGAAGCTGATCGAGCGCGTCGGCGACGCCGGCAAGCGCCTGCACACCGGCCGGTCGCGGAACGAGCAGGTGGCCCTTGACCTGCGCCTGTACCTGCGCCGGCGCATCGCGGCCCTCCAGCACGAGGTGGTGGCCCTCGTCGACGCCCTCGCGGGCCGGGCGGAGGCGGCGGGGACGGCCCTCATGCCCTCCTACACGCACCTGCGACGCGCCCAGCCCATCCTCGTGGCCCACTACTTCCTCGCCCACGCCGCCGCCCTGCGCCGCGCCCATCGGCGCTTCGAAATCGCTCGCGACGAGGCCGACGCGCTGACCCTCGGTTCCGGGGCCATCGCGGGGTCGAGCTACGACGTCGACACCGACGCCCTCGCCCGGCGCCTCGGGTTCTCGCGGGTGGTCGCCAACAGCCTCGACGCCACCGCCGACCGCGACTTCGTGTCGGGCTTCCTCCACGCGTGCGCCGGCGTCATGGTCCACCTCAGCCGGATCGCCGAGGACCTCGTCATCCTGACGAGCGAGGAGTTCGGGTTCCTGGGGTTGTCCGACGCGGTCACCACGGGCAGCAGCCTGATGCCGCAGAAGAAGAACCCGGACCCCCTCGAGCTGGTGCGGGGCAAGGCCGGCCGCGTCATCGGCCGGCTCGCCGGGTGGCTGACCACCGCGAAGGGGCTGGCCAGCGGCTACAACAAGGACCTCCAGGAGGACAAGGAGGCGGTGTTCGACGCCGAGGACACGGTGATGGGCTCGCTGCGCGCCACCGCCGCCGTCGTCCGCACGCTGACGCTGGACGCGACCCGGACCGGCGCGGCGGCGTCGGGGCTCTCGCTCGCGACCGACGTCGCCGACCTGCTCGTGGCGCGGGGGGTCCCGTTCCGCGAGGCCCACGAGGTGGTGGGGCGCATCGTCCGCGACTTGCTCGCGGGGGGGCGCGACTTCGCGTCGCTGACGCCGGACGAGTGGCGGGGGTACCACGGGCGCCTCGACGCCGACGCCGCCGCCCGCATCACCGCGCGCGGCTCCGTCGAGGCCCGCCGCACCCCCCAGTCGACGGCGCCGGAGGCGGTGGCGGCGGCGCTCCGCGAGACCCGCGGCTGGATCGACGCGCGGGGCCGTTGATCGGCCCGCGGCGATCATGCCGTTTACGCGGCGGGATTGGCGTAGTAGAATGGTCCCGCTGCTGCATCGCCGACCGCCAGCACCGCCCCGCACGGGGGATTCGTGGTGCGGCCGTCCGCGGGTCCGTCCCTGCAGCGCAGCGCGAGACCTTTCCTGAAGCGACGGAGCTGGTGGTTCACGTTTTCGCAACTCGGGACATCGCCGGTCGAATGCGGCGGGGCCTTTCGCCGGGGGCTTCCGAGCGCGGCCCCGCGGGCGCGCCGCCTCGTCGATGAACGGCGGAGCCGGGTACATGCAACCGGGGAACGGCTCGGTCGGGCCTTCCGTTGCGCCGGCCGGGCGCAGACGGGTGCTTGCCGCCGCGGGTCGCCGGGGTCGGTGAGGCCGACCCGGGACAGTCCCGTCATGGCTGTTCGTGTCAGTCCGTCGGCAGTTCGAGCGACTGCGGAAGCATCCTACCGTTACTGAACCGACCTGAGAGGGATTTATGGATCAGCGCCGGGTGCGCCTGGGTGACGTCCTGGACGACTACTGTCCACGCGAGCGCCGGGTGACCAATCATGCCGTCGTGGCCCTCGTCGGCGACGACATCAAGTTGACCCGGTGCACGACGTGCGACACCGAGCACCCCTACAAGGGGGCGCGCGTGCCTCCGCGCCGGCAGAGGCGGCTGGTGGCGGCCCTCTCGACCGCGGGCGCCGACGGGGCGTTGATTGCCGCGCCGGCGGAGGCGGCGCCGAAGCCGCCGCCTCCGGCCGGTCGCCCCCTCGCGGCGGGGCCCCCGGCGGCCCGGCCCCTCGCCGCGGGGCCTCCGGCCGCCCGGCCGCTCGCTGCGGGGTCGGCTTCCCGGCCCCTCGCCGCCGCGCCCCCGGCTGCGGGGTCTCCGGCGGCGCGGCCCCTCGCCGCAGGACTCCCGCCGGCCGCGTTCCCGGCCGCTGTTCCCGCGGACGCCGCTCCCCCGGACATTCCCCTGCCGGCGGTGGACCGCCCCTCCCAACCTGTGCACGTCGACTCGGTCCGCCGTCCGCTGATCCGGGCCACGCTCGGGCGGCCCGACCCCGCCGCCGCGTCCCGGCCGGCACCGGTGTTCACGATGCGCGAGCAAGAGGGTCGCGCCGGCAACGTCGATCGGGGGAATTCGTCGCGCCGGCGCCGCAACGGGGCGCGGCCCGGCGCCGAGCCGAACGGGAACCGGGCGGAGGGCTATCCGGGCCAGTTCACCCGGTCGGGATACGGCAAGAACGAATCGAAGTCGGCCCGCCGCAACGGCAACGGGCGCCCGGAGCGGTTCAACAAGAACAACGCGTCCCGGAGCCGCGGCAAGAGCCGGTCGCGATGACCGCCGCCCGGGCGCGCCGCCTCCGGGGGCGCTTGCTGCGCTTGGCGCAGAGCCGCCCCGCCGCGTTCGCGTGCGGCTTGGCGCTGCTCCTGCCGGCCGTCGCGGTGACGGCGGCGGACTATCCCTGGGAGAGCTGGCTGACCGACGGTCTCGGCCTCGCCGGCCTCGCGACCGGGGCCGCGCTGATCCTGACCGCGCTGGGCGGACGCCGCCCCGACTGGATCGACCCGGCGTAGGCACCCGCGCGGTAGAACGGCAACCCGTGCCCCATCGTTCAGTACCCCCCTCCGCGTCGGCGGCGGCCGGCCGCCATCTGACCGGCGAGCCGATCCGGTACTACCGGCCCCGCGGCGGCCCCGAGACGCGGCGGCTCGTCGACGAGGGGTTCCAGGCGTTCAACGCCGGCCGCCTGCGCGAGGCCTGTCACGTCTTCGCCGACAAGATGCTCGACCCGGCGAACGACACCACCATCGGCCTCACCGTGGCGGGGGCGTTGACCCCGGCCGGGCTCGGCGGCTGCGTCATCGAGCTGATGGAGCGGGGCCTCGTCGACTTCGTCGTCAGCACCGGGGCGAACCTCTACCACGACCTGCACTACGCCCTGAACTTCACCCTGCACCGCGGCTCGCCGTTCCTCGACGACGTCGAGCTGCACGACGACGGCGTCATCCGCATCTACGACGTGCTGTTCCCGGCGCAGGTACTGCTGGAAACGGACGCGTACCTGCGCGACTTCCTCGCCCGCCGCCCCTTCGACGGCCCCGTGTCGTCGGCCGCCCTCCACCACGCCATCGGCCGCGACCTGATGGCGCGCACCCCCGGCTGCGAGGCGCACTCGGTGGTGGCCGCCGCCGCGGCGGCGGGGGTGCCCGTCTACACGTCGTCGCCGGGCGACAGCTCGATCGGCATGAACCTCGCGTCGCACCAGCTCATGCGCGGCGGCGGGTCACTGCTCGACCCCGGGCGCGACGTCAACGAGGTCGCGGCCATCATCCTCGGCGGCGCCACCAACGGCTGCCTGATCCTGGGCGGCGGGTCGCCCAAGAACTTCTACCTGCAGGGCCAGCCGACGCTTTGGGAGATCTACGGCATCCCCAAGGGCGGCACTGACTACTTCATCCAGATCACGACCGACCAGGTCGTCTGGGGGGGGCTGTCGGGGGCGACGCCGTCCGAGGCGGTGAGCTGGGGCAAGGTCAAGCCCGGCCGCCTGCCCGACGCCGTGGTCGCCTACTGCGACGCCACCATCGCCTTCCCGATCCTGTGCGAGTACGTCGTCGGCTCCGAGCGCGGCCGCCGCCCGCGACGGCGGCTGTTCGACCGGCGCGCGGCGCTGCTATCCGATCTCGAGGCGCAGGCCCGCTCCGCAGCCGGTCCCGGAGAGGAGTGACGGCATGTCCGACCGCGCCTGGTCCGTCGCCGTCCGCATCGAGTTCTGCTACGGGCACCGGCTGCTCGGCCACCCCGGCCCGTGCCGGCACCCCCACGGCCACAACGCGGTCGCGGAGATCGCGGTGCGCTCGGCGTCCCTCGACCGGCTCGACATGGTGTGCGACTTCGCCGACGTCCGGCGCGCCGTCGAAGCCTGGGTGGACCGGGAGCTCGACCACAAGATGATCCTCAAGCGCGGCGATCCCCTGGTCGAAGCGCTGCAATCGCTCGGCGAGCCCGTCCACGTCATCGACGCCAACCCGACCGCCGAGCGGATCGCCCGCCTCATCTACGACGTCGCCGCCGACGCCGGCCTCCCCGTCGTACGGGTGACGCTGTGGGAGACGCCGTCGTCCTACGCGACCTACGGGGAGGCCGGCGGCCAGCCCCCGTCGCAACTCCGATAGCTCCGTCGGAGGATCGCTGAGCCGGCGCGCTCGCCGCGCAGGCGCGGCGTTTCTTCGGCTCGTAGCTCGGTTGGGTCCGACAAGGGGAGACTTCCGTTGAGGGTTGGTCGGGTGCGAAGCGGGGCCGCGGGTGACGATCGGCGGGCTACGGCGCGGGCTCCTGGGCGACTTCGATCAGCACCTTCGCCGCCGCCTGGGTGCCGAGGATGACCCGGCGCCCGCCCCCGGCGCGGAGGCAGACGCGGTCGGCGACGGGGTCGCGGGCCTCGACCTCTATCGACTGGCCCGGCTTCAGCCCCTGGGTCTCGAGGAACTGCAGGAACGTGGTGTCCTGGTCGGCGATGCGGGTGACGGTGACCGGGGTTCCGATGGGGCACTTGAGGAGCGAGTGGTACCGGTGTGCCTCCATCGCGCCGTCGGGGGTGGGGATGGGGTCGCCGTGCGGGTCGACCGACGGGTGGCCGAGCATGGCGTCCATGCGGTCGATCAAGCGGTCGGACACCACGTGCTCGAGCTTCTCGGCGTCGTCGTGGACGTCGGTCCAGCTCATGCCCATGATCTCGACGAGGAACTGCTCGATCAGGCGGTGCCGCCGCAGGACCATGGCCGCCAGCTTGGCCCCGGCCGGCGTGAGCCGGACCCCGGCGTAGGGCTCGTACTCGACCAGCCCCGACTCGGCGAGGGCCTTGACCATGGTGGTGGCGGTGCCCGGGGCCACGCCGACGGCGGTGGCGAGCTGCCCCATCGGCACGAGGCGCCGGTCGGCGGTGGCCGTCTCCGCCTGGTACAGCGCCTTCAAGTAGTTCTCGACGGTGGCGGAGGGGAGCATCGGATTCCCGGCTGACGCCTGCTGCGCCGCGCCCCGGTGGCGGCGGGCCTGATATTCTGCATCCTGCTTCCGCCGAAGGGAACCGTCAACCCAGCGGCCGGTTCCCGCAGCGGGGCGCGCGCGCCGCGTCGGCGCCGGCTGATAGGATCGGTTGCCGTCGCCGATTCGACCATGGATGTTGACACCACCGACTGGTCGGGGGAGGGTGCGTTCACCCAGACCCTGATCGACGCCGTCCGCGGGCTGGGCCAGGTGAGCCTCCTCCGGGTCGAGGACGCCCGCTCGTCGCGGTCCGACGTCGACTACAACTTCATCAGCAACGAGGTGTTCGTCCGCTTCCGCACGCGCGACGCGGTGCGCCGCCGAAAGGTTCTGGGCCTGCTGCCGGTGACCCGGACCGTCGCCGAGCCGGTGATGACGGTGGCCGGTCTGGAGGAGGCCTTGGGCCGGATCGAGGAGGTGGGGCCGCCGGACTACGCCGACGAGGGCATGCTGCAGTATCTGCGAACGGAGCGCGTCGTCCCGCCTTACCAAACCCGCGGCTACAAGCTCGTCGAACTGGTCCGCGTCTACGAGGTCGGCACGCCGCCGCGCAGGGACGATCAGGGTCGGGGTGACGGCCGGGGCTGATGCGAGGTCGGCACGCCGCCGCGCAGGGACGAACCGGGCCGAGGATGACGACTCATGGCTGAGCGCGCGGCGATCCCGTGGCTCGGGGTGACGACCCGTGGTCCGGGGGTGACGACCATGCTTGCTGAGCGCGACGGCCATGGCTGAGATAGCGGAGGTGCGCCAGCGGGTGCGCCGGGCGATTGAGCAGGCGCGGCTCGACGCGGTCGAGCGCCGCGCCCGCGCCGAGGCGGCTGGCGAGGAGGGCCGGCGCTTCATCCAGCGGGTCGCCACCCCGGTGGCCCGGCAGGTCGTGTCAGTGCTGCGCGCCGAGCGCTTCGGCTTCCGCCTGTCGACGCCGTCGGGCGCGGTGCGGCTCGTGTCGGAGCGGCGGCGCGAGGACTTCATCGACATCGCCGTCGACGCGGCGGGCGACCCGGTGACCATCCTGACTACGGTGAACCACGTCCGCGGCGGGCGCGTACTGACCACCGAGCGGCCCCTCGCCGCCGAGGTCGAGATCGACGCCCTGACCGAGCAGCACGTGCTCGACTTCCTCCTCGACGCGATCCGCGTGTTCGTGGAGCGGTGAGGCGCGCGGCCTCCGCCGTCAGATCACGCGGGCCTGCTCCATCGCGGCGATGCGGTCGGCGGCGTAGCCTAGCTCGCCGAGCACCGCATGGGTGTGCTGCCCGAGCACCGGGGCCGGCGTGCGCACGCCGCCGGGGGCGCCGGCCACCTTGACCGGGACCCCCAGGACCTGGATCGGCCCCGCCTTCGGGTGGGTCAGCGGGAGCACCATCATGCGCTCCTGGAGCTGCGGGTCGGAGAGCACCTCGGCCAGATCGCGCACCGCCCCGCACGGCACGCCGGCCTGCTTCAGGCCGTCGAGCCAGTGCTGCCGCGGCTGCGTGCGCAGGCGTTCGGCGAGGAGGGGGCGCAGCGCGTCCTGGTTCTCGACCCGGCCCTCGTTGGCGGCGAAGCGCGGGTCGTCGGCGAGCGCCGGCACCCCGATGACGTCGCAGAACCGGGCGAAGAGGGTGTCGTTGCCGGCCGCCACCACGAGGTCGCCGTCCGACGCGGTGAGGGTCTCGTAGGGCACGATGGTCGGGTGCTGGTTGCCGAGCCGGGGCGGGGCCTGGCCGGTCGCGAAGCAGATGCCCGCCTGGTAGGTCAGGATGGCCGCCACCGAGTCGAGCATGCCCACGTCGATGTAGTCGCCGCGGCCGGTGCGCTCGCGCGCGAGCAGCCCCACCGCCACCCCCCACGCCGCGAACATGCCCGAGACGATGTCGGCGATGGCCACCCCGAGCCGGTACGGCGTGCCGTCGGGCACGCCGGTGATGCTCATGAGGCCACCCTCCCCCTGCATCACCGCGTCGTAGCCCGGCTCCGTTCGCCGGGGCCCGGTCTGGCCGAACCCGGAGATGGAGCAGTAGACCAGCCGGGGGTGGGCGGCCGACACCGCCTCGTAGCCGAGCCCCCGGCGGTCGAGGGCGCCGGGGCGGAAGTTCTCGACGAGGACGTCGGCCCCGGCGATGAGCCGGTCGAGCACGGCCCGGCCCTCGGGGTGCTTGAAGTCGAGGGTGACGCTCTCCTTGTTGCGGTTCACGCTCATGAAATAGGAACTCTCGCCGTTCTGGAACGGCGGGCCCCACCCGCGGGTGTCGTCCCCCTTGCCCGGCTGCTCGACCTTGATGACCCGGGCCCCCATGTCGGCCAGCATCATCGTGCAGTAGGGGCCGGAGAGCACCCGCGTGAGGTCGAGGACCGTGAACCCTGTCAGGGGGCCGCGGGTCGTCGGATCGGTGTTCGCGACGTCGTCGTTCATGGGTCGTCCAGTCTTCCGTGAAAGGGGCTGCCGCGGCGCAGCGCTCATCATGCGCCCCGCGTCACGCTTCGTCGCGGGCGCCTCGACGGCCCGCCGGCGCAGTGCAACGCGGTGCGTTCTACCCGGTGCCGTCAGGCGTGCGCGCCGCCGCGCCCCTGGGAGTCTGCGCCGTAGAACGGTGCAGACTCCCAGCGGGTTGGTTGGGCGGCGAGCGGAGCCGTAGGCGACGCTCTCCGGGCTAGTTCTCCGTGACCCGGCCGGCGGTCACGAGTCCGTGGCGAAACCCGCGCGCCCGGCGGGCGTCAGGGCTCCGCGTCGAGCGCATCGCCCAGCTTCGCGAGCCCGTCCCGCAACGGCCCCGGTTCGCCGCCGATCCCGATCCTGAGATAGTGCTCCAGGCCGAAATGGGAGCCCGGCACGACGAGCACGTCGTGGTCCGCCCGCAGCCGTTCCGCCAGCTCGGCCGAAGGCCGGGCACCCGAATAGCGTATCAGGGTCACGCCGCCGGCCTCCGGCGGGATCCAGCGGACGGCCGGGCGGCGGGCGATCCACTCGGCCACCACGGCCTGGTTCCCGCGCAGGATGCGCCGGGTGCGCGCGAGCAGCTCGCCGCGGCGGCGCGGCTCGAGGGCCAGCCGCGCCAGCAGGTCGTTGACGGCGCCGGGCGCGATCGACGTGTAGTCGCGGCGCCCCCACAGCGTCTCGATCAGCCCCGCGGGTCCGGCCAGCCACCCGATGCGCAGGCCCGGCAGGCCGTACGCCTTCGAGAGCCCGCCGGTCACGAGGACGCGTTCACCGCCGCCCCACGCCGACGGCGTGTCGCGGCCGTCGAGCTCTGCGCCCCGGTAGACCTCGTCGGCGAGCAGCCAGCACCCCCGGTCGGCGGCGATCGCGCACAGTGCGGCGACCGCCGCCTCGTCCAGCCGCGCCCCCGTGGGGTTGTTCGGGTTGCACACGGCGATGAAGCGGGTGCGGGGGCCGACCGCCGCCCGCACCGCGTCGAGGTCGAGGCGCCACCGCGCCGGTCCGGGCTCGAGCCAAACCTCGCGGACGGCCGCCCCGAACGACCGGATCAGCCCGGGCAACTGCATGTAGACGGGATGCACGACGACGGCTTCGTCGCCCGGCTCGATAAGCTGCCAGCACGCGAGCAGGTTCGCCTCGGAGCTCCCGTTGGTGACGAGGACGTTGGCGGCCGACGCCCCGCCGTAGAGTGCCGCGATGCGTTCACGCAGCGTCTCGGTGCCGTTGGTCTGCGTGTACTCCAGGGCCTGGCCGAGCAGCGCGTCCCGATCCGCACCGGCCGCGAGTTCCCCTACCCGCAGAGGATGCGCGCCGCTCTCCGTCAAGTTGATCCCGGTGTGGTGCTCGTGGACCGACTGCCAGCGTTCGAGCTCGAAGGGGTCGATGCGCATCTTGTGCGGTTGTGCGGCGCTCCGACAGAAACCCCGCGCCGAGGGTGGGGTGTGAGCACGATCGCTCGACCCGGTCACAGCAGTGTACTGCATCGGTGCGGGCTGACGGTCGAGGGCGTCGAGGGCTCGACAGGCCGGCCAGGGCGGCGGCGAGGCGCCGGACTTGAAGCCCGGCCGGGGCCGAATTAACATGTAACGGTTGCGGGTTCGCCGCGTGCCGCGCGCCGCCGGGAGGCGCGGGGCGGACGCGGGGACGGACGCGCACGGGCGACAGTCATGAACGATCACGCGCTTCGCGTCTACGACTCGATTCTCGGCCTGCAGTGCGACGCCGACAATCCGACGCCGCTCGTGCGCCTGAACCGGGTGAGCCCGTTCGAGCACGCGCAGGTCTACGCCAAGCTCGAGTGGTACAACCCCTTCGGCGCCGTCAAGGACCGGGTCGCCGCCAATCTCGTCTCGGACGGCGAGGAGCGGGGCACGGTGCACGCCGGCCAGAAGCTGGTCGAGCCGACGTCGGGGAACACCGGCATGGCCCTGGCGATGATCGCCAACGCCAGGGGCTACACGCTGACCACGCCGCTCTCGAGCGAAATCCCCCTGGAGAAGCGCACGATGCTGCGGTTCTTCGGGGCCGACGTGATGGAGCTGCAGGACACCCTGTGCCCCGCCCCCGGCGCTCCGGAGGGGGCGATCGCCAAGGCCACCGAGATCGGCGGACGGCCCGACTTCCACATGCTGAACCAGTATGTGAACGAGGCCAACCCCGAGGCGCACTACAAGACCACCGGGCCCGAGATCTGGCGGCAAACCGGCGGCGCGGTCACCCACTTCGTGGCCGGGCTGGGCACGTGCGGCACCATCACCGGCACCGGCCGGTTCCTGAAGGAACGGCGGGCGGGCCTGCACGTGGTCGGCGTCTATCCGAACGAGGGGCACGACATCCCGGGGGTGCGCAGCCTGCGGCAGCTTCAGCAGACGCAGCTCTACCGGCCCGACGAGTACGACGCCCAGGTCGAGGTCACGAACCAGCAGGCGTTCGACCTGTGCCTGCGGCTGAACCGCGAGGAGAGCATCACCGCCGGCCCCAGCTCGGCGATGGCCCTCGCCGGCGCGTTCGCGGTGGTGCCCGACGAGCCCGGCAACGTGGTCGTCGTCATCTTCCCGGACAGCGCGTTCAAGTACGCCTCGTCGGTCGTCAAGCATCTGCCGCAGCTCGCCCCGCGCGCGCAGGCCGGCAACGGGGCGGGGCCCAACCCCCTGCTCGAGCGGATGCGCGAGAACGTGCGGGGCAACGCGGAGCTGACCATCGACGTCGACGACGCGCACGAGCAGTGGCGGCGGGAGAAGCCGTTCGTCCTCGACGTCCGGCCCGCCGGCCAGTACGACGAGGCGCACATTCCCGGCGCCATCAACATCCCGCTGGCCGAGCTGGGCGAGAACGCCGACTACCTCGCGGTGCTGCCGCGGGACCTCGACGCGCCGGTGCTGAGCGTGTGCCAGCGCGGCAACGCCTCGCTGTCGGGCCTGCTGTTCCTGAAGTCGCTCGGCTACCGCAACGTGCGGAGCATCAACGGCGGCACCCTCGCGTGGCGGGAGAAGGGCTACGCCACCGATTCCGAGTAGGGCCGTGGCGGGGTTCGGCGCCGCGCGGGTCGAATGCGGTCGCGCGTTTCGCCGCGGGTCCTCGGCGATGGATCACGCCGCCGGCTCGACGGGGAGGCGCGGCGTCGAGCCATGCTGACCCTCCGCACCTCGGCCGACGCGGGCATTCGACGGCATGGCCGGGATGCGTATCCGCACGAGTGCTGCGGGGCCCTGATCGGGCGCGGCGGGTCGGTCGCCGAGGCCCTCGCGTTGCCGAACGCCACCGCCGAGGGTCCGCGCCGGCGTTTCCTGGTGCGGCCGGTCGATTATCAGGCGGCCGAGCGCCGGGCGGCCGAGCGGGGGGACGAACTACTCGGGTTCTACCACTCGCACCCCGACGGTCGGGCGCGGCCGTCGCAGTTCGACCTCGACCACGCGTGGCCCGCGTTCGCCTACGTCATCCTGGCGGTGGCGGCCGGCGAACCCGGCCCGCTGACGTCGTGGCGGCTGCGCGACGACCGGTCGCAGTTCGATGAGGAGGCGGTCGTCATCGAGGATCCGCCCGGCGGCGGCGAGCCGGCGCCGTAGCGGCGGTGGGGACCTCCCGGAGGCGGCCGGGACGGCGTTGAGGGGCGGCGATGGCACTGCGGGCGACCACCCCGGAACCGAAATCACCGAGCGACCACGACGAGACACCATGGCCACCAGGATCCTGATTCCCACACCCTTGCGCGCCTTCACCGACAAGCGGGACGTCGTCGAGGCGGACGGGCAGACCGTCGGCGAGCTGCTCGCCAACATGACCGCGCGCTACGACGGCCTGCGCCGGCACCTGTACGCCGAGGACGGGTCGCTGCGCAGCTTCGTCAACATCTACGTGAACGACGACGACATCCGCTACCTCGACAAGGAAAAGACGCCGGTGACCGCGGACGACACCGTCAGCATCATCCCGTCGGTGGCCGGCGGGAGGGCGTCGTGACCGTGACGGCGGCGCTGCCGGCGCTGACCAACGAAGAGGTCGCCCGCTACAGCCGGCACCTCATCATGCCGGAAGTCGGCGTCGAGGGGCAGCAGAAGCTGAAGGCGGCGCGGGCGTTGTGCATCGGCGCCGGCGGCCTCGGCTCGCCGGTCGCCCTCTATCTGGCGGCGGCCGGGGTCGGGACCCTCGGCATCGTCGACTTCGACGCGGTCGACTTCAGCAACCTGCAGCGGCAGATCATCCACGGCACCCCCGACGTCGGCCGGTCCAAGCTGGCCTCCGCCAAGTCGCGGCTGAACGCCCTCAACCCCGAGGTCGAGGTCGTCACCCACGAGCTGGCCCTGTCGTCCGAGAACGCCCTCGCCCTCTTCGCCGACTACGACTTCGTGGTCGACGGCACCGACAACTTCCCCACGCGCTACCTCGTCAACGACGCCTGCGTGCTCTCCGGCAAGCCGAACGTGTACGGCAGCATCTTCCGATTCGAGGGGCAGGCCTCGGTCTTCGCGGCGGCCGGCGGCCCGTGCTACCGGTGCATGTTCCCCGAGCCGCCTCCGCCGGGGCTGGTGCCGAGCTGCGCCGAGGGCGGGGTGCTGGGCATCCTGCCGGGCGTCGTCGGCACCCTGCAGGCGACCGAGGCGGTCAAGCTCGTCCTGGGGGCGGGCGAGCCGCTCGTGGGGCGGTTCCTCCTGTTCGACGCCCTGAAGATGCGGTTCCGCGAGCTGACGGTGCGGAAGGATCCCGACTGCCCGGTCTGCGGCGAGCACCCGACGGTGACCGAGCTGATCGACTACGAGCAGTTCTGCGGGGTGCCGGCGGTCGAGGCCGAGCCCGCCCCGGCCGCGGCGGACCCGGTGGCCGCGGGCGCCGCGACCGTCGAGGAGCTGAAGTCGCGCATCGACCGCAGCGACGCGTTCCTCCTGCTCGACGTCCGCGAGCCGCGCGAGTTCGAGATCTGCCGCATCCCCGGCTCGGTGCTCATTCCCCTGGGCGATCTGCCGGCGCGGTTGACCGAGATCGAAGGCCGCGACGACATCATCGTGCACTGCAAGTCGGGCGTCCGCAGCGGCAAGGCGGTGCGCCTGCTGCACGAGTCGGGCTACGCCGGGGCGCGCAACCTGGAGGGCGGCATCCTCGCCTGGATCGACCGCATCGACCCGACCCTGCCCAAGTACTGATCCGGCCGACCTCTCACGGCACCGGCCCGTAGAGGGTCCGGCCGGCGCCGTGTGCATCGAAAGCCGGTCGAGGAAGCGGCCGGGGAGGCCCGCCTCGATCCGCGCTTCAGCCCTTTATCCGGTTCGTCATCCTCACCGCCATGACGGCGGCTACGGCGGCGTACAGGGATGTCGACAGGCCGTCGAGGAAGGCGTCCAGATAGGTGCCGATGGCCGGCAGGTTGCTGAGCACATCCGCCCCGGCGGCGGCGCCCACAGCCAGGACGACGACGAAGAACGATGTCGCGTCCTCGGCGTTTATCGCCACCACGGGATAGGCGAAGCCGAGAAGGACCAGCACGATCGTCAGGGCGTTGCCTGCGTTCGCGTCGGGCGCCACGGCCAGCACGATTGCGACGAGGGCGGTCAAGCCGACCACGACTCTGGTTGCCATTTTTCTCTCCCTTCATGCAGCGGTGAGACGAACCGTCGGTCCACGCGTGCCGGTGCCTCGTTCCTTGGACTCCTTTCTCCCCGGTACGTCCGCGCCGCGGACTCCCCGTGGACGCCCGCGCCGCGGACTTCCCGGGGCGGTCCGCGCCACGGACTTCACAGGGACGTCCGCGTGGCGGAAGCCACGGGGACGCCGGGGGTAGCGGGTGGGCGATTGGCCGCCGGCTCGCGGTGGACTGCGGAGCGGCGATGCCGGCGCCCGCGGAGGGCGTCGGCCGGCGGTGATCAAGCCTCTGGAAACGGGTGAGCGGCGGCCGAGCGGCCGGCAAACCGGCACCCCTGCCGGCGAGCCGACCACTGACGAGACAAGGTGAGCGAGACGTAACAGCGACATGACGCGCTTACGCTCCCTGCTCGCTGCGCGCCCGAAGAGAGCCGCAGCCCTACCCTTGTACGCTGTCGGACGGGACCACAGTGTTTCCCCTTCGTGCTTCGCGGTCAAGGAAAATCGCACCCGCCTCCAGGCCGTGGTCCGGTGCTCTCTCCCGCGGCGCCGGACCACCGGCCGGCGGCCAAGGCAGAGCCAGGACCTCAAGCCGCACTCACGAACGGCCTGATACGATGGAAGCTGGACGCGCCGGATGCGCCGCCGCCGGAGCGCACGATGGACTCGCTGAACCAGGACCTGCGCGGCAGCCTGCGCCACTTTCGACGCCACCGCGGCTTCGCGGCGGCCGCGGTGCTCGTCCTCGCCCTCGGGATCGGCGCGACGACGGCGGTCTTCAGCGTCAGCGAGACGCTCCTGCTCCGTCCCCTCCCCCATCCCGAGGGCGACCGCCTGGTGGCGCTGCGGAGCGTCCGGCGACTCGGCGACTTCCCGTCCACCCGCGCCGCGGCGGGGACGCTGACCGACTGGCAGCGCCAGGCGACGTCGTTCGACGCGGTCGCCGGCTACCGGTGGGTCTCGGTCGACGTGATCGACGGCGCGCGGAGCCACCGGTTGAGCGGGCTGCTGGCCACGCCGGAGCTCTTCGAGGTGTTCGGCGTGTCCGTCACGGGGCGCGCCTTCGCCGCCGGCGACCGCGGGGCGGGCGCCGTCGTGCTCGGCCGCGACGCGTGGCGCCGCCTCTTCGACGCCGACGAATCGCTCGTCGGCGGGACCATCGACCTCCACGTCCGCGATCTCTCCCGCGTGGGGCCCACCCGGTTCACGGTGCTCGGCGTGGCGGCGGCCCCCGAGCGCTTCCCCCCGATCGAGGCCGACTTCGAGCTCGGGGTGGGCACCGTCGTCGACACCGTCGACTTCTGGCTGCCGATGTTCGTGGCGCCGACCGACACGCGCGAGGCCGAGGACCGGACGATCAACGTGGTCGCGAAGCTGCGGCCGGGGGTGACGGCGGCGCGGGCGCAGGCCGAGATGGACGCCATCGCCCGCCGGCAGGCGGCGGACCATCCGGACGAGCATCGGGGCTGGGCGGTCCGCGTGGCGCCGTTGCGCGAGCTGACGGCGGCCGGGGCGCGGGACGGCATCGCGCTGCTCTCCGCGGGCACCGCCCTGCTGCTGCTCATCGCCTGCGCCAACGTCGCGACGCTCCTGCTCGCGCGCGGCGTCGCGCGGCGCCGCGAGGTGGCGATCCGCGCCGCCCTGGGCGCGGGCCGCTGGCGGATCGCGCGGCAGTTCCTGGTCGAGGCGGCGGCGCTCGGGCTCGGCGCGGGCGCCCTCGGCGTCGGCCTCGCCGCGTGGGCCATCGCCCTGGCGCGGCCGTGGCTGCCGCCGGGCCTGCCGGCGCTGCAGCAACTGGCCATCAACCCCACCGTGCTCGGGTTCGCCGTCGTCAGCGCCGGCCTGACCGCCTGCATCGCGGGCGCCGCGCCGGCCCTGCGCGCGGCGAGGACCGGGGGGGTGCGGCTGACCGGGCGCGATGCGCGCGGCGCCGCGTCGGACGGGTCGCGGACCCGCCTCGTCGGGGTCCTGGTGGCGGCCGAGGTGGCGCTGACGGTGGTTCTGCTGCTGGGGGCGGGACTGCTCGTCCGCAGCGCCTTGAGCGCGGCCCGAATGGACACGGGGTTCGACCCCGCCAACCTGCTGACGATGACCGTCTCGCTGCCCGAGAACAAGTTCGACTGGGACCACAACGCGGTCTTCGCCCGCGAGGTGGTCGACGCGGTTCGTTCCCTGCCTTCGGTCACCGATGCGGCGGTGGTCCAGGGCGTGCCCATGGGCACCGGCGGGTTCTTCGGCTCCGGGGTCATCGAGGGCCACGTCCCGCCCGCCGGCGCGGAGGCACCGATTTACCGCTTGCGGGTCGTCAGCCCCGGCTACCTCGAGACGATGCGGATTCCCGTCGTCGCCGGCCGGGAGTTCGAGGCGCGCGACGAGGTGGGCGAGCGGGGGTACAACCGCACCGTGCTCGTCAGCGAGTCGTTCGCCCGGCGCTACTGGCCGGGGCAGAATCCGCTCGGCCGGCGCATCGGCTCGCTGATCGGCGATGCGGACTGGTGGATGACGGTGGTGGGGGTGGCCGGCGACGTGCGGTACGGCGGCCTCGAGGCGGTGCCGACCGACGACGTCTACCTGCCGCAGGGCCTCTACCCGCAGGCGGCGATCACCCTCGTCGCGCGGACGGCGGGCGACCCGATGGCCGAGGCGGCCGAGGTGATGGCGCGCATCCGCGGGGTCGACGCGCATGCCTTCGTCACCGACGTCCGCTCGATGGATGAGGTCGTCGCCGCCTCGCAGGCCGAGCGGCGCGCCGGCACGCTGCTCATGGCCCTATTCGGGACGCTGGCCCTCGTGCTGGTGGCCGCGGGCGTCCACGGCGTGATCACGCAGGCCGTCGTCCAGCGCCGGCAGGAGCTAGCGGTCCGCTCGGCCCTCGGCGCCGGGCCCGCGCGGGTGGTCGCCCTCGCGATGCGCACGGCCCTGCAGCCCGCGGCGCTCGGCATCGCCGTCGGGGCGCTCGGCGCCGCCGGCCTGACGCGCGCGCTGTCCGCCGTGCTGTTCGGGGTGGACGCCTTCGACGTGGCGACCTGGGTGGGCGCGGGACTCGTCATCCTCGCGGCCTGCGTGACCGCCGGCTACCTTCCCGCGCGCCGTGCGGCGCGCATCGATCCCATGACGACGCTGCGGACCGAGTAGCCGCGCCCCGGAGGACGCTTGGTTCCTTGACGCTTTTGATTCCTGGAGGAACGAACAGATGACACGACGCAATGTTCTCCGTGGTTTTCTCGGCGCCGCGGCCTGGCTGGCGGCCGGCCGGCGCCGGTCCGCGCTGGCGCAGGCGGCCCCGGTTGCCCGCGAGGTGTGGGCCCGAATCGACGCCGTCGCCGACGGCGTCTGGGCCGTGGTCTCCACACCGAGTCCCGACGACCGCACCTCGTTCGCCACCCTCTGCAACGGCGGCATCGTCGCCGGCCGCGAGCGGGTGCTCGTGTTCGAGGGGTTCGGCTCGGCCGACGGCGCGGCCTGGGTGGCCGAGCAGGCGCGGGTCCTGACGGGGGGTCCGGCGACCGACGTCGTCATCAGCCACCGCCACGGCGACCATCACGGCGGCCTGAGCGGCTTCGGCACGCCGGGCGCGCGGCCGACGGTGTGGGCGACCGCGTCGACCCGCGACACCGTCCTGTCCGAGGACGGGAACGACGCGCGCGACATGCTCGAGGAAGCCGCGCTCGTCGCGGCCGAGGGCCCGACCACCATCGATCTCGGCGGCCGGCAGGTGGCGATCACGCCGTACGCCGGCCACACCGCCAGCGACATCGTCGCCACCGTCGACGACGTCACGTTCTGCGGCGACCTGCTGTGGAACGGCCTCGTGCCCAACTACGTCCACGCGACGCCGATCGACCTCGACCGGACCGTCGACGCCATGCTCGGCGACCGCACCGCGACGATGGTGCCCGGGCACGGGCCGCTCCCCGACGCCGGCACCCTGGACGACTACCGGGCGTTGCTCGACGAGATCGAGGCCGAGGGCCGGCGGTCGTTCGCGGCGGGGCAGTCGCCCGCGGAAGCGGCGGCGGGCTTCCGGCTGCCGGCCGGGTTCGAGGCGTGGGGCGCGTTCGGGTCCCTGGCTCGTTCCTTCGAGGTCGCGTTCGGCGCCTGGCATCGCCAGCTCGGGCGGTGACCTCGCCCGGCAACGTCCGGCAGGGCTCTACGTGCCGACCAGCGGTCGCATCAGTTCATCGATGATGCCGTGCCACTCCAGGCGAGTCACTTCGACGATTTTCGTCTCTCCAAGCGACACGCTGCAGACGATCACGTCGACGTCGAGGCCGCGAAGCAGGGCGAGGCTGCCTGCCAAGTCCTGGTGGTTCCCGCCATCCTGTGACACGACGAGGGTGGCCCACTCCCCGCCATCGAGGTACAGGGTGTCACCGGTGAACAGGTATGTCTTGCCGTGCGGCGAGCGGTAGCGGTAGCACACGCTGTTGTCCGTGTGACCGGGTGTGTGAATGACCTCGACACCGGCGTGCACCTCCGTGTCGGGCGAACGGAAGTACACGTCCCCCGGTACCGTGTGGGAGAGATACCGCTCGACGAGGGCGTGACAGCACAACTTCGAACCGAAACGTTGCGCAACGTCGACCAGCGAGCCGCCGACTTCGTGGCAGTGGCTCAGGTAATGGTGGCTGATTCCACCGCCGGCGGCGATTGCCTCGAAGTCGCCCGTGCTTCGAGGGTTGTAGAAGAGCGCGTTGCCCTCCGGGCGTTCCAGCATGTAGGCGTGCACGTTCAGGGTCGAGAACTGCTTCTGTTGAGCCGTCTGCCACAGGTCGGGATAGAGTCGTCTCATGGCTTGCCTCGGTCCTCACCGACGCCGCTGAAGATCCCGCCCGATCGGAACTTGGTGGCTACTCAAGGTAGCGCAAACACGAACAGCGTGTTGCCGTCGCTCGGGCGCAGGTCGGGGGTCAGCCGCCGGAGGCCGCTCGTGTTCAGCGAGCGGCCGGTGCTCACCGCGACGTACTGCCGGCCGCCGGCCGCGTAGGTGATCGGGAAGCCCGTGACCGGCGAGCCGAGGTTGATCTCCCACAGCACCTCGCCGGTCTCGTGGTCGAGGGCCTTGAAGCGGCCGTTGGCGTCGCCGCCGAAGACGAGGCCGCCGGCGGTGGCCGCCAGCGACATCGTGAACGCGGGCTGGTCGTGGGTCCAGACGGTCTCGCCGGTCTCGGCCGAGATGGCTTCGATGGTGCCGAGGTGCTCCTCGCCGGGGGTCACCTCGGTCCGCACCGTCAGGGCGTACCAGCCGACGCCGGCCGTGGCCAGCATGCGGCCGCAGGTGTGGCGCAGGGGCATGTACATCAGGTTGGTCAGGGGGCTGTAGGCGCCCGCCTCCCAGTCCTTGCCGCCCTGCCACGTCGGGCACGCCATCACTTCCTGGCCCTCGCTCCTGAACACCACCTCGGCGTTCTCGGTCACCGCGCCGGTGGCGCCGTCGATGGCGCTGATGACGTTCTGGGCGACGGTCGGCCGCGCCCACAGGAACTCGCCGGTCTCGCGGTCGAGGGTGTAGACGACGCCGGTCTTGCCGGGGATGCCGGTCACCACCCGGCGCCGCTCGCCCGGCTGCAGCCGCGGGTTGATCCAGGTCACGGCGGCCGGATCGGGGGCGACCGCGGTGTCGACGAGCAGGCGCTCGAAGGGGTGGTCGAGGTCCCAGTGGTCGTTCAGGTGCTGGTAGTACCAGACGATGTCGCCGGTGTCGGCGTCGAGCGCGAGCGTCGAGTTGTGGTAGAGGTGGGTGTTCTCGATTCCGCCGATCAGGAACTTGGGGGCCGGCGAGGTGACCGACGTGCCGATGTAGACGAGGTTCAGCGCGGGGTCGTAGCTCGGCACCATCCAGGCCCCGACGTGGCGCCGCTCCTCGAACGGCACCCCGCCCCACGTCTCGTCGCCCGGCTCGCCGGGGGCGGGAATCAGGCGGGTCCGCCACAGCTCTTCACCGGTCGCCGCGTCGTGGGCGGTCACGACGCAGGCGTTCGGCCCCGCCTCGGGCATGCAGCCCCGGCCCGACACGACCCTGCCGCCGGCGACGATGGGCCCCGACGACTGGTGCGCGGGCAGGGTGCGGTAGTCGAGGATCTCCGTCTCCCACGCCAGCTCGCCGGTCGCCGCGTCGAGGGCGAAGACGTAGTCGTCGACGCTGGTGTCGATGATGAACCGGTCGTGGATGGCGACGTTCCGGTTGGTGCGCGACAGCCCCGAGACGTGGTCCGAGACGTCCTCCGGGTGGTCGCGCCGGTACTCCCAGCGGAGGTCGCCGGTCACCGCGTCGAGGGCCTGGATGATGTCGCCCGGGTTCGGCATGTACATCACCCCGCGGTAGACGAGCGGCGTCCCCTGGTTGCTGCCGGGGGCGAGGCCGCGCGACCAGACCATGCGCAGATCGCCGACGTTGCCGCGGTCGATCTGGTCCAGCGGACTGTAGCCCCAGCCGTCGAGCGTCCGCCGCCACATCAGCCACTCCTCGGGCGGCGGGTTCTGGAGCATGGCGTCGGTGACGGGCACGAAGTCGCCGGCCGGGGTCTGCGCCTGAACGGCGGCCGGCACCAGGGCTGCCGTCGTCAGCAGCAGGAGGGCGAGCCGGATGGCGGCGGTGGGGTGCGCGTATCGGTTCATGGGTGTGTTCCTTCGGCTTCCGAGGTTGTGCGCGGTGCCGAAACCGAGTTCACGTATCATCGGTCCAGGCCCAGATCATGCGAGGATTCAGCGGTGACGGAAGCCACTACGACGCCTCGGCCGCGCGTGCGCGGCAAACCCGTGTCCGACGACCTGGAATCGCTCCATGGATCGGTGGGGCCATCCGGCGAGTCCAGGGACTTCGGCGAGCTGTCCCGGGTCGCCAGGGACGCCAAGGCCGAGCGGGACCTGCAGAAGATGAGCTTTACCGAACGGTGACGGCCACGTCGTGCTCGGTGGTCAGCAGGTTGTCGTTGGCGGTGGCCCGGAGCACGTAGTCGCCGGGGACGGTGAACGCCGCCGTCACCGCCGCCTGTCCGTCCTCGACGGCGACGGTCGCGGCCGGCTCGAACGTCACCCCCGCGGGTCCCCGCCAGACGATCCAGGAGACGCGGAGGCCGCGGACGCGGGGCTGCTGCGCGCCGGTGCCGCGCCGGTTCGGCACGCTCGGGACGTTGTGCGGCGGCTCGATGTCGTCGGGGCCGCGCTGCAGCGTGGGGGGATCGTTCGTGCCCCGCCGGGGCCGGTTCGGGTCGATCTCGCGCACCACCGGCAGCCCGTCGTCCATCACCCGGGCGAGCAGCGTCGCGCCGTCCTGCAGGGCGACGGCGGCCGGGGCGTCGACGCCGATCTCGGGCGCCGTGTTCCTCGCCGCCTCCGGGCTGAGCCGCCGGCCGCCGGCGGAGCGGGCCGCGGTCTCCCACGTCGCCTCGAGCCAGCCGACGGCCCGCAGCGTCTCGCCCTGCGTGGTCAGGTTCCAGACCAGCCGCCGGTCGCCGAAGTCGCTCGGCACGTCGATGCTGAACTCGCGGCGATGCGCGCGCGGGTAGAAGAACGTCGGCTGGCCGGTGTCGGGCACGCCGGGCTCGAAGTGGTTGTCCGGCCCCACCGGGACGTGGACCTCTTCGACGAAGTTGCGGTTGAAGTACCCGAAGTGCATGGTGAAGCCGCCGTCGGGCTTCCGCGACCACCCCTCGAAGATCGGCTGCACGGTCTGGCCGGTGCGGTACTTCAGGTTGTAGGGGTTCGGCTGGGCGTCGGCGAGGGGCGGCGCCGCGAGCGCCAACCCGAGCAGGCCCGCTCCGAGACACCGGCGGAAACTCATCGTCATGGCAGCACCTTCCCGCGAATGAACCGTGGACGGCCCCTTCAATAGATCGAGCTCTGCCGGGCCGCCGCCCGGCAGAGCTCTCGGAGACCCGCGCGTCCCGTCGGCGGGGCGCCGCTACTCGTCGTCGGTCGCCGCGGCCTCGCGTCTCGCCTTCCGCGCGGCCAGCTCCTGCTCGTACTCCTCCTGGGTCAGGTCGTACCAGCCGATCCAGGCGAAGCCCATCTCGTCGATGGTGCGGCCCCCGTTGCCGGTCCAGTTGTCCGGATCGGGATTGGCCCGGTTGCCCTCGGTGTTGTCGTGCCAGCTTATGGTGTGGAGGATGGTCCCCGCCGGCACGATGGGCGCCGCGTCGTCCGCGTAGTTGTAGACGAGGTGCCAGTTGTAGTCGAAGTTGGCGCAGCTCACGACCTCGCTCGTGATCGGCGTGGTCGGGTAGATCAGCTCCAGGCACTGGTACTTGCCGAGGATGTGCATGTGCGGCTGGAACGCGGTCAGCTTCGCGGGGTTCTTGAGCCGCTCGTAGCCGTCCTGGCGGACCACCGCGCCGGCGGGGATGTCGAGGTCGGTGTTGTGCCGGGCGAGCTGCTTCGACCAGCGGATGTACTGGGGCACGACATCCTTCGGGTGGAACACGATGCCGAGCTCGATGCCCGCCTCGACGGGCTCCCCGATGGAGTGCAGATGATAGCTGGCCCGCGCCTTCATGTCGGCGGGCAGCAGCTTGCCCGAGTCCTCGGGGTAGATCTCGGCGCCCTTGCCCGAGGCGTACTCCACGAGGAAGACGCCCTGGTCCTGGGTGCCGTCGTTGGTCAGGTCGTCGTAGTCCGGGTCGACCGCGTACGACAGCGCGTGGTGGACGACCTGGCGCGAGCGCTCGTCCACGGGTCGGGTCTGGATGGCCTTGATGTAGCGGTCCTCATCGAGGCCGAACGGGGCGTAGAGCGAGCCGAACAGGTCGGGCCCCTCCGCCGGCACGAGGTAGTCGGGATAGCGCACCACGAGGTCCGGCTCGCCGATCTGCCACTGCGACCAGTCCGGGAACTCGGGCATCTCGGGCAGGTCGGCGGGGTCGCCCATCGGGGCACCGGCGTCGACCCAGGCCGCGATGGCGGCGATCTGCTCGTCGGCGAGCGAGATGTCCTCCTTGAAGTCCTGGATGCCGATGTTCTTGTCGATGTGCCAGGGCGGCATCTCCCGCGCGACGACGCGGTTCCTGATGGACCGGGCCCAGGGCCGCACCTCGGCGTAGGTCGTCAGGGCCATGGGCGCCATCTCGCCGGCCCGGTGGCAGACCACGCACGACTCGTACAGGATGGGCGCGACGTCCCGCGTGAACGTGACGTCGCCCGATGCGCCGCTCTGCGCCGCCGCCGGCGCCAAGGCCAGCGCGACGATGCCGGCCGCGAAGACCGCGACCGGGGTAGCCGACCGCCGCCGGGCTGCTCTTCCGTCTCTCATTGGTCTCGCCCTCTTCCGACTGTTCAGGTTCCGACACCCTATCACCTTGCCGCGGGGCGTTCAACGGGGTGGCGGGCCGGCGCGCCGGCCCGTCGGCGGTCCCGGCCGCCACGCCGATCTCCGTCAGGCTGGCGACAGGACGCCGGGGAGCGCCGCCCGCGGCGTCGGCGTGGAATGCCCCTGTATACTGGCGCTGACGAGGGGCGAGCGAGCGCCCGCGCCGGCCGGTAGGCAGCCCGCTCATTGGGAAGGCGGCGGCCGGTCGTTTGGCGAAACGTCGAGATCCATCCGATGGATGGGAGTACAACGCCGTGCGAGAGCGCGGCGACCAACTGGTCGTACGGGGGTTGAGCCGATGCACGCATCCACGAGACTGCCGATCATGTCCGCCGTGGCGCTCTGTCTGGCGGTCGCAGCGGGCGCGCAGACAGGGACCCCGCTCCCCGCGGACGTCGATCCGGAGTCCCGCAACCGGCTCGCCATCTCCGCTCCCGATCCAGACGGCGGCCCGTCGGCGGCCGCGGCCGCGATACGGGGCGCGGGCACCGGGGTGAACGCGCGCTGGGACTCCCCGGTGGGCCGCCCGCTGCTGGAGCTCGCCATCCTGATCACGGCGCGCGAGCACGACGCGCCCTTCGAGTGGTCGCTGCACGAGATCGAGGCGGTGGCGGTCGGCCTCGACCCGGACGTCATCGACGTCGTCAGGAACCGCGGGCCGCTGTTCGGGCTCGGCGACCGGGAGGCGGTCATCATCCAGGCGGGCCGCGAGATCTTCGGCGCGCACCGCCTGAGCCCCGGGACGTACCGGCGCGCGGTGGCCCTCTTCGGCGAGGCCAACTTCGTCGACGTCGTCGACCTGATGGCGCGCTACGCCGGCACCGCGGCGCGGCTCGCGGCGTTCAACCAGCAGATGCCGCCGGGCTGGCCGCAGTTCCTGCCCCTGCCCTTCACGCCCCCGGACGACGTGGACCCGCGCTCGCGCAGCCGCCTGCCGCTGCTGCCCGCCCCGGCCCAGACGACGCGGGCCACCCCCAGCCTCTACGGCCGCACGCTGTCGCCGCAGGGAACCGGGCCGGGGCAGATCCGCGGCCACGGCGCCGGCCGCGCGTCGCTCGAGGCCAACGTGCCGCGGCCGCTCCTGGACCTCGCGGTCCTCGTCACCGCGCGCGCCTACGACGTCCAGTACGCCTGGACCCTCGCCGAGCCCGCCGCGCTCGAGAACGGCCTGGACCCCGCGGTCATCGACGTGGTTCGCAACGGGGCGCCGGTCACGGGACTGGGCGACGCCGAGGCGGCGCTGATCGCCTTCGGCCGCGAGCTCTTCGGCCCGCACACGGTGAGTACGGAGACCTATGCGAGCGCCCTCGCTACAGTCGGCGGGACGACGAACCTCGTCGATCTGGTGGATCTGATGGCCCAGCACGTCGCCGACGCCACCCTGCTGATCGCGTTCGACCAGCACCTGCCGGCCAACCGGGCGCCGCTGCTGACGATGCCGTGAGGGAGAGCCGCCGGCCTTCGAAGGGATCGCCGACCTCATCCAGCTTGAGCGCTTGGCGGGCCGGCCACAGGACCGCGAAGACGTTGCGAAGCTGGAGGAGATTCGTCGGCTGAAAGGCGAGGATGGCGAACGCTGAGACGAATGCGGCGGCGGGGCGGGAAGAGCCTTGGGTCGCCTCCTGGGACGCAGTGAGGCAGGCGCAGATCGAGGCCGGGCTCGCCGCCACGGCAGAGCAGCGGCTGGATTGGCTCGAGGAGGCCATGCGGCTCGCTCAGGTATCGGGCGCTCTTGCGGCGCGCCGCGAGCCTCCGCCGACGGCCACCCCTGGCGGCTCGCGGAAGGCCGGCGCGACGCAGGGAGGTAACCGATGAGGACCCTCGTGACGTTGTCGTTCGTCGCCTGCACCGCCCTGCCCGCGGGCGGCCAACCGGGCGGTGAGACGGACCGCTGGACCGAGTTCGAGTACTTCGTCGGCGCCTGGACCGGCGACGAGTCGGCCACCTTCGGGAACGGCCGTGGCGAGCGCACCTATGAGCTCGTGCTCCAGGACCGCTATCTCCTCGGTCGGAACCGCTCGGTCTTCCCGCCGCAGAACGGGCTGCCCGACGGCGACAACCACGGAGACTGGACCGTGTTCAGCTACGACACCGGCCGGGACACCTACGTCCTGCGCCAGTTCAACAGCGAGGGGTTCGTGAACACGTTCTACCTCGACGATTCGTCCACGCTCCCCGAACGCCTGGTCTTCGTCCTCGAGGCCTCCGAGAACGCGCCCGGCACGCGCGCCACCCTCACCATCGACCGCATCGACGACCGCACCTTCGAGGAGGTCTTCGACCTGACGATGCCGGGCGCGGCGAGCGGCATCACGATCCGCGGCCGATGGACCCGGACCGAACCGTAGCGGGATGCCCGTGCGCGATGCCGGCAGCACCCGCACCGCCCGGTGCCGACCCCTCAGAACTCGTAGCGCAACGTGACGCTGGCGCTCCAGAACTGCGACTCGGGCAGCACCTGCTCGAACCGCGCCCATCGGAGCCGCGTGCCGAGCCGCACCGACTCGCGCAGGACGCGCTCGAGCCCCCCGACGATCTGGAAGCCGAGGGCCGAGCGGGGGCTGGCGGGCACGCCCGTCGGCTCCGGGATGTAGCCGAGGTCGCTCTCGCCGACCGCCGCCATCGCCGACGCCGCCGCGTCGTCGGCGTAAGCGTACGCCGCCATCTCGCCGCCGCCGACCCATTGCACCCCGCCGCCGACGCCCGCGTACGGCCTCCAGACGCCACGGTCGTGTAGCTCGTAGAGGACACTGGCGAACGTCGCGTGCGCCGGGCCGGTCTCCGGCGCCGTCCGGTTGAAGTACTCGCCCTCCGCGCGCACGCGGCCCCAGGCGTAGCCGCCCGCGCCCCCGGCCCGGAAGCCGCGCCGGGGGTCGTGGCCGAGGTCATGGAACTGCTGCGCGCCGTCGACGCCGATCGCCACCACGTCCGCCCCCGTTAGGCCCGTCGCGACCGCCATGCCGACATCGAGGCTCATGAACGGCCCCTGCGCCGCCGCGGGCCAGGCCGCGAGCCACACCATCACCACCGTCAATCCCGTGAGTCGTCGCATGTTCACACTCCTTTCGTCGAAAAGCTATCTGCCGCGAAAAGGTACCTGCAAAGACGATGCCGACTCACTGACGGTTCGGGCGTCCCTCTCCCGCGCCGACGCCTAGGGGCCTAGGGCGTCCCGACCGCGCCCCGGCGAACCGCGTCCCGCGGCCACCCGTCGATCGTCGCCCGGGTTTGCGCGTAGCCGCAACTGGTTCGTCGGAGTACCGAACGGTGTCCGGGTCTCACCAAGGCGGGTCCGCCACGCATGAACTTGGGGGCGGCGGCCGGGCAGGATCGCGCGGGCGGCCCTCGGAGGGCTCAACTCGATGATGGCGTGCCGTCTCGCGGTGACGCCTGCTTCCAGATCCCGGCAATCCCGTGATTCTCGAGCTGGTGCGCAATCAGCCAGGGCGAGACGCCGAACTCCGCCGCCAGCTCGTCGACGTCTTCTTCGTCGAGAATCGGACGGGGCGCCTTGGCCCGCAGGGCGGCGGCCGGGGCCAGGAACTCGGCGGCGAAGGCGCGGCTTCGCTGTTGGCGGTCGGACCGCGCCTGCGTGAGCAATGCCGGCGAACCGGGCGAGGTCAGGATCTCGGCTAGCCCGCGACAGAAGTGGAACCGCCGGTTGCTCTCGGGGCCCCGCCGGAGGGCGAACGCCGGGAGGTCGTCTTCATTGCATGTCACTACGCCGTTCAAGAGGTCGGCGGCACCGAGGTCGCGGGGCCGGGTCGCCTCGGCCAGCGCGGCCGGACTCTCGCGCAGGGCATCGCCGAGGGCCTCCATGGTCGGCAGAGGCGCGCCGTCAAGACCGAGCCGCCCCCGCAGATCCTTGGCGAGCGCATAGCCCGCCAGCCATGGGCTGTCGCCGCCCACGGTCGGCTGCGTGCCGACGGCGCGAACGTGCTCCAAGGGAAGCGGTGTCCCGTTGCCGGGACGCAGGGCGGCGGCGATGGCCGTCGTTTCCGCTTCTAGGTACTCGGCGTCGAGCACCGCGAGGGCCTCCTCGAAGATCGTCTCGTCGAGAACCTGATCGAGCCGGACCACAGCCTCACGCTCAGACTCGCCCAGAGCGTAGGGATCCCAGCCCAGGCCGGCGGCGGTCCGGCAGAACCGCGACTCGTTCTCGTCCGCAGCCTGAACCGCCGCCCATTCCTCCTGGAGGAACGTCCCCTCGATGCCGCAGGACACGAGCCGGCGGACCACGCGGTCCACCAGCTCGGCGCAGCTTTCGCGGAACGCGTTCGTGTCGACCGAGACCTGGTCCCCGCGCTGATAGTCGAGCTGGGCCCACCGGAACGACTCGGGCGACCAGGCGAGGACCGTTCGGGCACCGGACGTTGCGACCTGGAGCCTCGGGAACGCGTAGCCGTCTCCGACGGACACGAGGGCGTGTCGCCGCCGGAACGCGCCGTCGTTCTTCGCCGGGTTCCCGACTTCGTGGAGCAGGAACCACCAGTTCGAGACCAGCGACTCGGCGAGCGGATACAGCGGCACGTAGACGCGGTCGCGGACGGTCTGCGCCCGCCGGTCGACGACGCGCGTGACCACCGAGTCGCCCACCCGAATCAGCAGGGACGCCCACGTCGCGGCCAATTCGGGCGCCTTGATGCCCTCGGCCGGCGCCCACTCAGTCTCGAACGTGATCGGCATAGATCTGGTCGATGCCGGCCGGCCACTCGTCGCGGTCGAGCGGGTACCCCTTGTACTCGCCAGCCTCCCGGTTCACCAGCCGGCCCTCGAAGACCGTTCCCTCATGCTTGTACCACACGTAGCGGGGAAACGATCCCTCCCAGGGCGTCCCGACCGCGCCCCGGCGAATCGCGTCCCGCAGCCACTCGTCGATCGCCGCGCGGTCTTCCGCGACGTCCCGGGGACAGCAGGACGCGTCGGCCCGCAGCCGCGGGGCACCCGCGAAGCTGGCTGCGTCCTTGTGTTCCGGGCTGCCCACGTACCGCACCTGTTCGGCCAATTCACTCAGGGCGACCCCGTCGGGCGGGCGGGCAATCTCGCGCGTTCGCGGGCGGCGGCGTCGAGGGGAGCGCATCCCAAGAGTGCAGGGCGTCGAATTCTCGAACGGCAATGGTACGACAACAGCACCCTCGAAATCAGCGGAAGCTGCTACCGGCCGACCGGATCAACGCTCTTGCGGACATCATCAGTACGTCCACGCCTCGTGCGCGAGGGGGGCGCGGTTCAGGGTGTCGCGGTGGGCGCGCCAGCGGGGCATGACCCGGTCCATCAGGGCGCGGAAGCGGTCGTTGTGGCGGCGTTCGATCAGGTGAACCATCTCGTGCACCACGATGTACTCGAGGCAGGGCACGGGCTTCTTGGCCAGCTCGAGGTTGAGCCAGATGCGGCGCGCGGCGGCGTTGCAGGTTCCCCAGCGGGTCTTCATCCGCCGGATGCGGCACTCGGCGACCTCCACGCCCACCCGCGGCTCCCAGGTGGCCACGAGAGGCGCCAGCCGCTCGCGGAGGCGGCGGCGATACCAGCCGTGCAGCACGGCCTCGCGCGCGTCGCGGCCGGTGTCGGGGCGGACCAGCAGTTCCAGGGTGGTGCGGTTGCGCAGGCGCACCGCGGGCGGGCCGGGGCGTTCGACCACCGCGAGGCGGTAGCGCCGGCCGTCGACGTAGTGGCTTTCGCCGCTGACGAGCCGCCGCTGCGGCTGGCGGTCCTGTTCGCGGAACTCGGCTTGGCGGCGACGGATCCACCCCAGGCGCGCGACCACGGCGAGCCGAACCGCGTCGTCGTTGACGTACGACGGCGCGGCCACCCGCACCCGGCCGCCGGGGGGGTAGACGCCCAAGTGGAGGTGTTTGACGTTCTTGCGGACGACCTCGACCGGCGTGCCGCGCACGTCGATACGGCGGCTCCCCGCCTCAGTAGCCATGTTGCGCCTTCACGATCTCGAAGAGTGGGGGTGCTTGACGTCTTTGCGAACGACCTCAACTGGCGTGCCGCGCACGTCGATGCGGACGCCGTCCGCGTCAGCAGCCACGTCGGGCTCCACGATCGGGAAGCGGCCCCGGTCCGCCTCAGTAGTCATGCTGGGCCTTCACGATCTCGAAGATCCGGTCGACGAGGTCCGCGTCGTCGCCGAGCACCGACCGGACGGCGTTCCGGACCTCGCGCTCCTTCATGCGGTTGCCGCGCCAGTCCGCCTTCTTGACGCGGCGGACGGCCCGGTCGACCAGCAGCGCCGTGGCCGCGCGGGCACCGGTGGCGTCGCCGGACGGTCCGTCACCGTCGGCCGGCGGCGTCTCCCGCACCGCCCCCGGTGCCGCGAACCTGTCCAGGTTGTCGAACAGCGCGCGCAGCGCGGCGCCGTCGATGCCCGCGGGATAGGCCGGGCGCGTCTCCGGGTTGCCGACGCGCCGGGCGAGGTCGACGATCTGCGCCAGCCACGCCTTGTAGTCCAGCGCCTCCTGTCGGCGCCGACGGATGAGGGCGTCGAGCAGGCCCGACATCCGCTCGTAGTAGCGGGGGTTGACGGCCATCTCGTCGAGGATGATGCGGCGCACGTTGTTCTCGATGGTCTCGGCCACCGCATTGCGGTCGCGGCGGATGCCGTCGGGCAGCGATTCGACGGCGGCCGCGCCGCGCTCGACGATCAGTTGCACCAGGGTCAGGTCGTCGAGGGCCGAGAGCTTCTCGCTCTCGCCGGCTCGGACGTAGGTGTCGAGGAGGTGCCGCATGGCCGGCTCGTACAGCTTCATGTCGATGTAGTCGCCGCTGGCCAGCTTGACCTCCCTGCGCACCTGCTCGTAGTGGTCCACCTCGGCCTTGACGGCCTGCGCCTCGGCGTCCGAGTAGCCGGCCTCGCGCATCTCGTTGGCGAGGTTGGCGTACGCGCGCAGGAGCGCCGCGGCCAGCTTGTAAAGCGCCACGCGCTTCGGCTCGTTGGCCTTGAGCGCGGCGGCGCCGTTCCCGCCGTTCCCGCCGACGTCGCCATCCTCGCCGAAGCCACCCGCGCCCTCACCGAAGCCGTCCTCACCGGCCGCGCCACCGGCCTCACCGGCCGTGCCGCCGTCGCCGCCTTTCGTGCCGCCGCCGCTCCCGCCGCAGAACCAGCGCAGGTACGCGGCGGTGTCGCGCGGCGCCTCGACCGGCTCGCACAGCGCCGCCACCGCCTCGCGCGCCTCCTCCAACCGCTCGCGGCCCTGCCGCAGCCGGTCTTTCAGCAGGCCCTGCACGTCGGCCGCGTCGTAGCCCTCGAAGGCCCCGCCGGTGTAGTCGTGAATCGACCGCTCGAGCGACCGGAACAGGTCTTTGTAGTCGATGACGCCGCCGTACTCCTTGTCGTCGCCGTCGAGGCGGTTCACCCGGCATATCGCCTGGAACAGCCCGTGGTCCTGCATCGGCTTGTCGATGTAGAGGTACGTCGCGGGCGGGGCGTCGAAGCCGGTCAGCAGCTTGTCCACCACGATGAGCAGCTTCATCCGGCCCGGCTCGGTCACGAAGCGCCGCTTGACCTCCTGCTCGAAGCGCTCGGCCTTGTGCATGGCCGTCTCTTCCGGCTCGCCGAAGTGGTCGGCCAGCATCCGGCGGTAGATGGCGTATTGGCGCAGCTTCTCGGTGAGGCCCTCGCCGGTCTCCTCGCCCTTCACATCGCCGGGCGCCGGCCGGTACGACGTGACGACGGCGCACTTGCCCGCCAGGTCGGTCTGCTGGAACATCTCGAACAGCCGGCAGGCCGAATAGATGCTGCCCGAGACGAGCAGCGCGTTGCCGCGCCCGCTCCGCAGCCGGTCGCGCGTCTCCATGTCGAACAGGATGTCGTTGACGATGGCGGCCAGCCGGTCGCGCGCGCTCAGCACGCGCCGCATCGTCCCCCACCGCTGCTTGAGCTGCGCGCGCGCGACGTCGGTCAGGCCGCGCGTCTTCAGGTCGAACCACTGGTCGACCTTGGCCGGCGACGCGAGGTGCTGGTCGATGTCGCGCGCCTCGTAGCGCAGGTCGAGCACCACGCCGTCGCGCACCGCCTCGTCGTATTTGTAGGTGTGGATGTACGGGCCGAACGTCTCGATGCTGCGCTTCTTGTCGGCCTTGAGCAGCGGCGTGCCCGTAAACCCGATGAGCATGGCACCGGGCAGCAGCTCGGTCATCGCCTCGTGCAGCTTGCCCGACTGCGTGCGGTGGCACTCGTCGACGAAGACGAAGATGTCGCCCTTCGCGCGGAATCCGGGCGGCAGGCTCCGCCTGACCTCGGCGACGTAGGCGTCGACGTCGCCGGCCGTCGTCTCGTCCGAGGCGCCGAACTTGTGGATGAGCGACGCCATCAGCCACTCGGCACCCTCGTGGAGCACGCGCACCAGGTCGGCGCCGCTCGTGGTGCGGTGAATCTGCTCGCTCACGCCCCGGAACACCTGCTCGATCTGCTCGTCGAGCTCGGTGCGGTCGGTGATGACGAGCACCCGGCTGTCCGGCACGTTCTCGCGGATCCACTTGGCCAGCCACACCATGGTCAGGCTCTTGCCGCTGCCCTGCGTGTGCCAGACGATGCCGCCCTCCCGCCGCCTCACGTGCGCGCGCGCCGCCCGCACCCCGAAGTACTGGTTGTGCCGGCACGTCTTCTTTACGCCGGCGTCGAAGACGACGAAGTCGTGGACGATCTCGAGCAGCCGCTCTTTGCGGCAGACCTGGCCGAGCTCGCGGAGCAGCGGGTTGGCGCCGGCGGCGGGGGGCGCGTCGGCCTCCTTCCACCGGAGCCACTGCTTCTCCGGCGTCTCGACTACGCCGTAGCGCAGCCCCTCGGTCTCGTTGCCGGCCATGAGGAGCTGCACGGTGGCGTAGAACGGGCGGATGAACTCGGGCTTCTGGCTGTCGAGGTTCTGGCGGATGCCCTCGGCCACCGACACCGTCGAGCGCTTCAGCTCGAGCACGCCGAGGGCGATGCCGTTGACGTAGAGCACGAGGTCGGGCCGCCGGGGGTTCGGCCCCGCGACCGTCACCTCTTCGGCGACCGCGAAGTCGTTGTCGAGGGGGCGCTCCCAGTCGATCAGCTTGACGGTGACCGTCTGCTCGCCGGCTTCCGGCCGCACCTTCACGCCGTAGCGCAGCAGGTCGTAGACCGCGCGGTTGGCGTCGTACAACGTCCGGCTGCCGCCGACCGCCGCCGCCTGGCGCAGGGCGTGCAGCGCCTTGGCGATGATGCGGTCGTCGTGGCCCCGCCGCCCGAGCCAGCCGGTGAGCGCCGGCTCCTCGACGTTGGCGTTCCCGGCCCGGTCGCGCCGGTCGCCGAGATGGGTGTAGCCCAGGACGTCGCGGAAGAACGCGGCGACGCGCCGCTGCGTGCGGATCTCCCGCTCGCCGACCGGGCTCACGACCCGCCCCCGTGGATGGCCCTCACTTCAGCACCTCCCAGCGCCCGCCCTTGGTCGCCCCGACGTGTCGGACCACCCCGGCCGCCCTCAGCTTGGTCAAGTGGTACTTGACGCCGTCCGGCGTGATGCCGATGCGTTCGGCCATCACCCGCCGGCTGATTGCGGGCTCGGTCCTGAGCAGGGCCAGAATCCGCTCCTGGGTGGCGGCGCGGCTCTCCTGGGCGGTTTCTTGGGTAGTCACGCCGATTTCTTGGGTAGTGGCGACCCCGGTTTCTTGGGTAGTGATCGTGGTTTCTTGGGTAGTCGTTCCGGTTTCTTGGGTAGTGGTGGCCCCGGTTTCTTGGGTAGTGCTTCTCTCCGCTGCGCGGCTCCCGCGGGCGCTCAGGTCCGTGAACACGACCGGCTGTTCGGCCGGCGCCGCGCGTTCTGTCGGTTTCTCTGTCGGCTTCTCTGTCGGTTCAGCCGAATCCGTCTGTTCTTCGTCGGTTCCCGGCGCGCCGGTGGGGACCGGATAGCCCGCCGGAAAACGGAAGACCGCCCAGAAGCCCCCCCGCTTGAAGCCCAGCTCGGGCACGGGGACGCCCGCCCGACGGCAATCCGCGAGGATGAGGTCGATGCCGCGCCCCCACGCCTCGATCAAGCCCGCCCGGAAGAAAGCGTGCGCCACGTCGGGGTTGAACGGCTTCGACTCGTGCTTCTCCAGCAGGTCTTCCGCCTTCCAGTCCGGCGGAAGCTGGCCCGAATTCCAGATCATGAGCTTGTCGTCGTACACGCTGATCTGAATCGTCGCCCCCGACGCGTAGTCCTTGTGGACCACCGCGTTGAGCACCGCCTCGCGCAGCGCGTTCCTCGGGACGGGGAACGACTCGACCCGCCGAATGCCCTCGTACCGGATTCCCGCCCGCAGGTACTTGGTCAACAGCAGATCGATCGTCTGGGCGACCTGCGCGAACAGATCGCCGTGAACCTCGTCGTGATAGAGCAGATCGACGTTGTCGCGGAAGAAGCCGATCTTCACGCACGCGCCCGTGAAGAAGACCTCGGGGTCGGGGTGGAACAGCAGCAGCGCGGCCCGCTTCAGGTGCGACCTCTCCCGCAGGTGCAGCCTGTCGACGAGGGCCGGCGTCGGTTCCGCCAGCAACGCCGCGTCGAGACGCCCGCTTCGCCGGGCCTCCTCCCGAAACCGGTCGACCGCCGCCTCCGACAGATCCTCCAGGCGTGCGTGGGGCACCGGAACACCGTCCCAGTGCAGTCCCTGCTTGCGCAGGAGAAACCGGGACAGCGCCGCGCCCTTCAACTCCTGCCGCGTGCTGCCGCTGCGGTAGTGGTACTCGCCCTTGTAGCTGACCGGGTGCGCCTGCGGATCCACGACGATTTCCAGGTACTCCTTGCCGGCTTCAGCCTTGAGATTGACGTCCACCACGATGCCCAGGACGTCGCGCACCTTGTTCGGAATGTCCTCCAGCAGCTTGCGGACCCCGGAAACGCCGACAATCTGGCCGTCGTCGTCCCGGCCGATGACCAGCACCCCGCCCTCCGCGTTCGCGAAGCCGCAGATCCAGCGCAGATACTCGTCACGCCAGCGACTCTTCCACTCGACGTTCTGGCTCTCGCTCATGCCCGCGGCCACCCGTTCCGTCAACCCCGACGGGCTCATTCGCCCGCCCGCATCGGCTCCGAAGTCGCCAATGCGGCCCTGCCGGTCTCCGTCAGTCGGTACTTCTGCAGTCGGCTGCGCGGCTTGTCCGGCACCGTGTACTTGATCATGCGGTCGGCCACGAGCCGCCGGACCACCTCGTGGAGCTGGCCGGACGCCTGCTTCTGTCCCACACGGTTCGACAGCTCCGCCTTCGACAGGGGGCCACCGACCAAAGAGCCGAGCACTCTCGTCCTCAGTGACTCTGGCCGTGACTCTAGCTGTCTCGACTCTAGCTGTCGTTTCGACTCTAGCCGCCCCGGTCCCGACCGTCCCGACTCTCGCTGCGACTCGGACCGCGGTTCCACTTGGGGTGACTCTAGCTGTGACTCGGCGTTTCCCCTCGTTCTGCGCCGCACATCGTCCTTGTCGGTGAACACGACCGGCTGCCCGGCCAGCGCCGCGCGCCGTATGCGGGTCACGAACTCGCCGGACGCCTCGAACTCCGGCTCGCGGAGGCCCGCGGCGACGCAGCGCTCGATCATGTCGAGGGTTCCCGTCCCCATCTGCTCGATGTACTTGACCAGGTACATCGCGCGCGCCAGCAACGGGTTGCCGGGCACCGACTCGTGCGGGACCCGCAGCTTGTCGAGGGTCAGCGGGGGCGGCAGCGCCCCGGGGTTCCAGACCTCCAGGCGGTCCGCGAACAGCATGACCTGGACGCTGGCGGCGCTCGTGTAGTCGCGGTGCGCCACGGCGTTGACGATCGCTTCGGTCACCACCTCCTTCGGGATCTCGTAGGCGACGGGCGCCTGGACGCTCTCCGCCCGCGTGCCCACCGACAGCGCGATCTTGCTGAGCACGAAGTCCACGGCGTGGTCGACCAGCTCGAACACCGTGCCCTTGTACACCTGATGGGACGGAATCGGCTTGGCGACCCGCCTCCCGTGGAAGTGGGCGCACTTGACCTCCGACGAGATCAGGAACCGTTGCGGCCGTTTCCCGAACAGCAGCACCGCCGCATTCGTCAGCCGGCCCCGGTTCAGCAGGTTCAGGTGTTCGAGCAGCGCCTCCGGCGCCACGTCGTCGGCCAGCGGAAACTGCCTCGCCCGGCGTGCCGTGCCGATGAACGCGGTCATGCGTTCGTGGTCGAGATCGTCGAACGTCGCGTCCGTGCACGGTGCCGCGTCGAACGGTCCCCAGCGCAACAGCTCTCGGCCTTCGAGGTACTCCACCAACGCTGCGTAGAGCCCGGCCACCAAATCGGCCGAGGTGCTGAAGCGCTTCCGCACCAGATCGGCCTGCGCCTTGTCGACCAGCGCCTGCATCTTCGGGTGCCGGCCGTCGCCGTGGGCGTCCTTCACGAAGATCAAGCGGTGCTTCCCGGCCGCGCCGGCCCGCTCGAACTCCCGCTCCGTCGGCGACACCCCGTCGTCGTCTTCCGACCCATATTCGTGCCCGAACAACCCGACGTAAACGTCGCACCGCTCGACCTCGCCGAGGTAGAGCGCGTCGGGCCGCCGGTCCGTCGCCGGGACGTCCTCGAACAGGAACGGCTCGAAGAACCGCCGCATCAGCGGGTCGCCGCGCAGGTAGTCGCGCAACGCCGCCCGCTCGTCCGCGAACTCGCGCTGGACGCTGCTCACGAAGATGCGGAGAGGAGTCATGGTGCCGTGGTCGCAGTCGGTTCGACCAGTCGCACGCGGCCGGTCAGAAGCTGCTGCATCATGCCCTGCTTGATGGCGCGGGTCTTGGCGAGACGTTGTTCGAGTGCGGCGATCTCGGCACCCATGTCGGACAGAACGCCTGCTATTGCCGATTGTTCTTCATAGTCAGGGATAATCAGGCTCAAGGCGAGGAACTGCTTTTTTGATATATTATATCGAGTGGCTCCCTGCGACAGTCTACTCATGAGACTCCGTCCGACCGATCCCCTGAAGAAATATGCGAGAAACAATGGGACATGCCTGTTCTTGTCGTGAATGCGAAAGCCGAAACAGAAACTGTTCAGGTATAGACTCTCGATTTGTGCACCGACGACTGCACCCATGGCAAGATCGCCGGGCGTTTCCGACGTTCCATTGAACAGTAGATCTCCCTGTTGCACCACGTTTTGTGTTTCGTGGGTTGCGACTCGCACTTGGTCAGTGTGCTTTGCGTCGATTGTGACATTGTTGAGGACACCGAGAAACGTCACATAGCGGGCGTTGCCATTTCCGAAGTCGGCCTTGGCCTTGCCTGACAGACCACCGTAGGCAGAACCGACCCGCACAAGAACTGTGCTATTCCACCCGCTACGGAAACCTGGAAGGCGGGTCTTACCGGTTAGGAGTTGCTGCATGGCCGCCCGCTTGACGGCCCGCTTCTTGGCGATCAGTGCCTCCAACGCCTCCAGCAGGCCGTCGACGTCCGACAATGCTCCGGCGACGGCGTGCTGTTCAGCGGGCGGTGGGAACTTCGCTTCGATGGACGCCATCTGGCGTCTGTCGATTTCCAGAAACGTGGACCCGGTGGCCCGTTCGACCATCTTCGGCTTGAGCGTGAGGAGAAGATAATAAACGAACTCGTTGGATACCGTTTCTCGGCAAACCAGTGACTTGAACCCCTGGTTCGTACACAATGGCGTTGTGGCGATCTTGATTTCGCCAATTGTTGCTCGACTGCAGACGAGGATAGTGCCGACAGGGAGGAGACGTGCGGGGCAACTGGACAGGCCTTTCGCGGTAATCCTGCGGGCAGTAGTGTCAAGGTACTTGCCGGACGTCTCCGTGACGTCGGTCGGGGTTACGAAAGGAATGGTCCCGTCCCAGTATGCGGGGATCTGAGTACTCGGTGTTGCCCCGTTCCATATGTCCGCCACATCGCCGAGCGTCTGGGTTGTCCATGTGCAGTCTATAGGGTTCTTCGGGCGACAATCCGAGCCGTTAGCAGACGGTTTCCGGGCGCGGCCATCGGACGGTACCGGCGGCCGGATGGGCCCCGCTGTACGCGTCTTGACTCCCTTGACGTTGCGTTCGAGAGCGGGCTTTCGGTTCACGGCGACAACCCCATTCGCTCCATGTGTGCGCCGACTCTGGCGGTGAACACGTGAACATCGTGCTCCAGCGCCGACAGCGGCTGTGCGTACCGTTCTTCGAGCTCCATAACGCGGCCCACGAGCTGACGCGCTACGCGCCGGACTTCGTTGTCAACGGCGCTGCGGATGGTGGCAAACCACTTGTCGTCGATCACGAGGGTCCTGATCTCGTCCTCCTTCAGCGTCTCGTAGCGGGCAAGGACCTGGGCGTCGAGCGCGGCTTGGGCGGTCCTGACGGCCCGTCCGGCAGCGGTTTCTGCGTCCATCAGGGCAAGGCAGCGGAGCAGCGGCTCCATTTCGTGGTGAGTCTCCGGGTCGGCCTCCACCTCCAGGACACGCGCGGTGACGCCCGCCCTCGTGACCCTGCCCTTGTCGTTGACGACGGCGACCAGTGGGCCGTCGTCGCCGTCGGCGGTTGACGCGTGGTCTTCGATGAACGCGTCGAGCGCCTGAACGGCGGCTTCGTGGGCGGCGCGTAGCGCGTCGACCTCGGCCTGGTCGGAGGCGAACCAGCGGGCGACGACCAGCCGCGGCGGAACGAGGTCCATCTTGTAGCGTCGGCGTTGGACGGTCAGGTCGGGCGTTTCCTTGATCTGCCGGTGGCGGTCCTCGATGGTGGCGCGGGGCTTGGCGGCGTCTACCCAGCCGTCGGAGACGACGAGGTGGACGTCGTCCTGCATCACGTCGTCCCAGTAGTCCATGAGCCGCTGATAGACGTCGTAGCCGTTGATCAGCGGCAGGTCGCGGAAGCCGACGAGCAGGCTCTCGGACAGGGCGTCGATGACGCGGGCGGGGACGTCGCCGTCGTCGAGGTCGCGGAGAAAGGGCGCGTGGGCGTCGCGCCAGAGGTCGAAGACCTCGGCGACCTGCTGCCGGTAGTCCTGGAACTCGGGGTGGTCACGGATGGCCGCATCCACGTCCGATTTGTCGATCCGCAGCCGGCTGTAGCCGTCGCGGCCGGCGCTCTCGAAGAGCGTCGCGCGCAGCGACGGAAAGACCTCCCACCAGTCGCCGAGCGCGTCGAGGTCGCGGTCGGGGATGCCGCCGTTGAGGTGCGCGTCGAGGTCGTGCAGGTCTTCCGGCTCGCTCGCGTCGACGTAGCGGGGGATGTTCAGGTTGTAGTCGTTGGCGGGGTCGGCGATCTCCGACGCCGGGACCATGCGCGAGTAGCGCGGCACGTCGGTCTGGCTGTTGAACACGTCGACGATGCGGTGGATGTCCTGGGCGCGCAGGCGGTTCTTGTTGCCGTCCTTGCGGAAGGCGCGGCTCGCGTCGACCATGAAGATGCCCTTCCGGGCGTGGGCGTTCTCCTTGTCGATGACGACGATGCACGCGGGGATGCCGGTGCCGTAGAACAGGTTCGGAGGCAGCCCGATGACGCCCTTGACGAGCCCGCGGCGGACGAGGTTGCGCCGGATGTCGGCCTCGCGGTTGCCGCGGAACAGCACGCCGTGGGGCAGGATGATGGTGCCCTTGCCGCGGCGGGTCTTGAGCGACTTGATGAGGTGCAGGAGGAAGGCGTAGTCGCCGTTCCTGGCGGGCGGGACGCCGTGCTCGAAGCGCTCGAACTCGTCGTGGGCGGGGTCGAGGCCGTTGGACCACGCCTTGGCCGAGAACGGCGGATTGGCGACCGCGAAGTCGAACGTCTTGAGGCCGCCGCCGGGGCCCTTGAAGTGGGGCGCGGCGAGGGTGTTCCCGCGGTGCACCTCCGCCGTCTCGTGCCCGTGCAGGATCATGTTCATGCGCGCGAGCGCCCAGGTGGCGACGTCCATCTCCTGGCCGTAGACGGTGATGCCGCGCGGGGCCTGGTCGGCGGCCTTGAGCAGCAGCGAGCCGGAGCCGCACGTGGGGTCGTAGATGGTCTGGTCCTGCCGCGTCCCGGGACCGATGCCGACCACCTGCGCGATGACGCGCGACACCTCGGCGGGCGTGTAGAACTGCCCCTTGCTCTTGCCCGACTCGGTGGCGAAGTGCCGCATCAGGTACTCGTAGGCGTCGCCGAGCAGGTCGTCGCCCCCCGCGCGGTTGCCCCGGAAGTCGAGCCCCTCGAAGATGGCGACCAGCTTCGACAGCCGGTCCTGCATCTCCTTGCCCGAGCCGAGCCGGCTGTCGTCGTCGAAGTCGGCCTGGTCGATGACCCCCTGCAGGTCGTTGGCCTCGGCGAACCTGCGGATGATGACGTTGATGCCCTCGCCGATGTCCTTGGCGCCCTTCAGCGCCGCGATGTCGGCGAAGCCGCCGCCCGCGGGGACGTCGATGAGCGCGTCGGGGCGGCCGGCGTGCCGGTCGGAGACGTACTTCATGAAGAGCAGCGTCAGGACGTAGTCCTTGTACTGCGAGGCGTCCATGCCGCCGCGCAGCTCGTCGCAGCTCCGCCAGAGCGAGGAGTACAACTGGGACTTCTTCAGGGCCATGGGCGACGTGTCTCGGGGCTGTGGGCGGAATTATCGACCGTCTCCGCAGGGCGTTCAAGCTCGGGCCGCGCAACGCCGTGGCCGGGGCGCCCGACTCGTGGTAACGTGGTTCCGGTACCCCTATGAAGACACTGCTCTCGCGCGCATTGGCCGGCATCGTCATCGTCGCGGCGCTCGCCGCGGCGGTTGCGGCGTTCCTGATCGGCGTCTTCGACCTGCGGGTCGAGCTGGCCGGCAACGGCTTCCGACCGCTGTTCTCGTTCGGCGATCCGAACGACCACTTCGCGGGGCTCGACGCGAATCGCGCGGGTCACCGCTCGGCCGCGCCGGGCGGCGGCGGGCCGGATCGCGCCGCGGACGGCGCGGCCGCGGGCGCACCGGCGGTGGCGCCGGACCGTCCCGCCGCGGACGATGCCGAGCCGGTCCCTCGCGCCGCTCCCCGGGCCGTGGCCGACGACGCCGCGGACGCGCCGGAACCGGCAGACCCGCCGGCCCCGCGCGAGGCGGCCGCCGGCCGGGACGCCGCCGCGTGGACCGACTTCCGCGGGCCGCACCGCGACGGCCGCTACACCGGGCCTCCCATCCGCACGGACTGGCCCGCCGGCGGGCTCGACCCGCTGTGGAGCCAGCCGATCGGCGGCGGCTACGCGTCGTTCGTGGTCGCGGGCGGGCTGGCGTTCACCATCGAGCAGCGCCGGGACGACGAGGTCGTCGCCGCCTACGACGTCGACACCGGCGTCGAGCGGTGGACCCACGCGTGGCCGGCGCATTTCCGGGAGGCGATGGGCGGCCCCGGGCCGCGCGCCACCCCGACGTGGCACGCCGGCCGCGTCTACGCCCTCGGCGCGACGGGCCGGCTCGTGTGCCTCGACGCCGCCACCGGCGACGAGGTCTGGGCGCGGAACATCCTGGACGACGCCGACGCGTCGAACCTGACCTGGGCGATGTCGGGCGCGCCCCTCGTGGTCGACGATGTGGTGGTCGTCCAGCCGGGCGGCCGCGACGGCTGGTCGGTGGCCGCCTACGATCGGCTGACCGGCGAGGTCGTCTGGCGCGCACTGGACGACGTGCAGTCGTACACGTCTCCGATGCTGGTCACCCTGGCCGGGGTGCGCCAGATTCTGGTCGTCACCGCCGCGCGCGCCGCCGGTCTCCGTCCCGACGACGGCGCGCTGCTCTGGGAATACCGCTGGCGGGTGCAGACGGTGCCGAACATGGCCCAGCCCCTGGTCGTCGGCGATGCCCGCCTGTTCCTGTCGGCGAGCTACGGCAAGGGGGCGGCCCTCATGGAGCTGACGCGTGACGGCGACCGGTTCACCGCCGCCACGGTCTGGGAAACGTACCGGATGCGCAACCGGTTCAGCAGCTCGGTGCTCGTCGACGGCTACATCTACGGCCTCGACAATTCCATACTGGCCTGCCTCGACGCCGCGACCGGCGAGGTGATGTGGAAGGGCGGCCGCTACGGCTCGGGGCAGTTGCTCGAGGCCGACGGCCACCTCGTGGTCCTGACCGAGCGCGGCGACCTCGTGCTGGTGCGCGCGACCCCCGAGCGCCACGACGAGTTGGCCCGCTTCCGCGCCATCGACGGCAAGACCTGGAACGTCCCGGCGCTGGCCGGCGGCCGCCTCCTGGTGCGGAACGCCCGCCAGATGGCGGCGTTCGATCTGTCTCGGTAGCACCCGGAGTCGATGTCGAGCAGCGCCGTCTCGCGGGTTGCGGTGCCGTCGAAGTAGTCGATCCGGACGGAGGTATCGACGACGATCACCGGTCCCGCCGCATATCGTCGAGCGAGCCCTCCCAGTGAAGCTTGCCGCGCAGCGCACGGATTCGCCCCTGGGCCCGCGTCTGCACCAGGAGGCGCAGGCCCGCTTCGACGGTCGCCTTCTTCGTCTTCAGGCCGCCCGCTCTCAGCGCCTCCGCCATCAGCCGGTCGTCGATGTCGATGTTGGTTCGCATGGGTGCCGCAAGGTGTATGTGCTGATCCAGCATACACGCCCGTCGACCCCGCGGTCCACGCGGGTGGGGTGGTTCGAGGCCGGACGGTCCGGTACAATGCGGGCGAACGGCGCCGAGGCACCGCGTTCCGTGACGTGACGCGATGGATGCGAGGGCCGGGACGCCGCGGGGTGACGGCCATGCTGCGACTCTCCAAGAAGGCCGAGTACGCGCTGATGGCGCTCAAGGATCTCGCCTCGCGTCCCGAGGCGGGGGCGGCGAGCGCGCGCGAGATCGCCGAGCGGTACTGCATCCCCATCGAGTTGATGGCGAAGGTGCTGCAGCGGCTGGTGCGCCACGATTTGCTGGCCTCGCACCACGGGACGCGGGGGGGCTACCACCTCGCCCGGCCGGCGGGACTGATCTCGGTGGCCGACGTCATCGAGGCGATCGACGGTCCGGTCACGGTCACCGCCTGCACCAGCGCCGACGACGACTGCGAGCAGTACGCCACGTGCACCATCCGCGATCCACTGTGGCGCATCAAGGACCAGATCGTCCACGCGCTGAACTCGTACAGCCTGCAGGCGCTCGCCGCCGACGAGCCGCCCCTCGTGCCGATCTCGGTGTCGAGGCCGTCGCCGACCCGCGGGATGGCCCTCGACCGGGCCGCCGTTCCGGACCGCTAGCCGCCGCGGGCGGCGACGATGAACCTGCCGATCTACATGGACGGCCACGCGACGACCCGGGTGGACCCGCGGGTCGTCGAGGCGATGCTGCCGTTCTTCGGCGAAGACTACGGCAACGCGGCGAGCCGGCACCACCGGTTCGGCTGGCGGGCGCGCGACGCGGTGTCGGCGGCGCGGGCGTCGGTGGCGAAGCTGATCGGGGCAGCGGCGCGCGAGGTGGTCTTCACCAGCGGCGCCACCGAGTCGAACAACCTGGCCCTGAAGGGCGTCGCCGAGGCGTCGCGCGACCGCGGGAACCACGTCGTCACGGTGGAGACCGAGCACCGCGCGGTGCTCGATCCCTGCGCCCGTCTCGAACGGCGGGGCATGCGGGTGTCGTACCTCCCGGTGCGGCCGGACGGCCTCGTGACCCCGGCGTCGCTCGCGGCGGCGATTTGCCCCGACACGGTGCTCGTCTCGATCATGCTCGCGAACAACGAGATCGGGGTGGTGCAGCCGATCGCCGACTTGGCGGGCGTCGCCCGCGCGCGCGGCGTGCCGCTGCACAGCGACGCGGCGCAGGCGGCCGGGTTCGTGCCCATCGACGTCGCGGCCGCGGGCGTCGACCTCCTGTCGCTGACCGCCCACAAGCTCTACGGGCCGAAGGGCGTGGGCGCCCTCTTCGTGCGCCGCGGGGTGGCGGTGGCGGCGGCGATGGACGGGGGCGGCCACGAGGCCGGCCTGCGGTCCGGCACCTTGAACGTGCCCGCGATCGTGGGCTTCGGCCGCGCCGCCGACATCTGCCGGGAGGAGATGGCGGGCGAGGCGGTCCGTTTGCGGGGGCTGCGGGATCGGCTCTGGGAGAGACTGCAGCGGTCGCTCGGCGGGGTGACCGTGAACGGGTCGATGACGTCGCGGCTGCCCCACAACCTCAACGTCAGCATCGAGGGCGTCAACGGCGATCAGTTGCTGGCGGGGCTCGGCGACGTGGCCGTCTCGTCGGGGGCCGCCTGCACGTCGGTGCGTCGCGAGGCGTCCCACGTGCTGCGGGCGCTCGGCCTCGACGAGGACGCGGCGCGGGCGTCGATCCGCTTCGGCCTCGGCCGCTTCAACACCGAGGCCGAGGTCGACCACGCGGCCGACGCCCTCCGCACGCTCGTCGAACGCCTGCGCGACCCCGCCCCGGTGTTCGAGGTCGACGACGACGACCTGCCGGCGGAGTGGCGCTAGCCGCTGGTCGCCTGCTTCGAGCCCGCACCGTTCTCCGGCGTGGATGCGCCGTTGCGGGCGTCCCGCCAACCGGGGTCTGCTCGGCCTCACTGCGGACGAGGCTCCGACTTCCGCGGCGCGGCGTGGCGCGGCGGGACGCGTCGGCGGACTGCGGTAAACTGGAAGGCAATCATGATCGAGATCACCGAGGCGGCGACCAAGCGGATACACAGCGCGATGCGGCAGGAAGGCATCACCGGCGGGGGGCTCCGCGTGGGCGTGAAGGCCGGCGGCTGCTCGGGGCTGAGCTACGTGTTCAAGTGGGAGCGTTCGCCGACCCCCGGCGACGAGGTCTTCGAGAGCGACGGCGGCGCGACGATCTACGTCGACCCGAAGAGCTTCAAGTATCTCGACGGCACGGTGCTCGACTGCGACCCGAACATGCTCGGGCAGTCGCTGGTGCTGCGCAACCCCAACGCCAAGGCCGAGTGCGGCTGCGGCCTGTCGTTCGGCGTCTGAGGAGCCCGCGGCGCGACCGCGTTCCGGTGCCCGAGGCGGCGGGCGGAGCGCCGGCGGCGCAAGGCGGGGGCGGAGGCGCGCGGCGCGACCGCGTCCGGCGCCGGGGGCGGCGGAGTTCCCGTCGGCGGTTCCCCGGGGCGCGGGATCATCCCACTGAAAACCAGACCTGTATGGCGCAGCCCGACCGACGCGGCGGCGAGCCGGCTCTCACGCGCCCGTTGGTCGTGGTGTCCAACCGCGAGCCGTACATCCACTCGCGCGCCGAGGACGGAAGCCTCACGTGGTCGCCCACCACCGGGGGCGTCGCGGTGGCCCTCGACGCCCTGATGCGCGAGCGCGGGGGGGTCTGGATAGCCCACGGGGCCGGCGACGCGGACCGGTTGGCCGTCGACGACAACGACCGCGTGCGGGTCCCCCCGGACGCGCCCGCCTACGACCTTCGGCGCGTCTGGCTGAGCGCGGTCGAAGAGCACCACTACTACGAGGGGTTCGCCAACGAGGGGCTGTGGCCGCTCTGCCACGTCGCCCACGTCAAGCCGGTGTTCCGGACCGAGGACTGGCGCGTCTACCAGAGCGTCAACCGGCGCTTCGCCCGCACCGTCCACGCCGAGCTGCCGGACGTCGCCGCCCCCATCTTCGTCCAGGACTACCACCTCACCCTCGTCCCGGGGTTCCTGCGCGCCCTCCGGCCGGGCGCGCGGGTCGCGCTGTTCTGGCACATCCCGTTCCCCCATCCCGACCAGTTGCGCATTTGCCCCTACCGCCGCGAGATCCTCGAGGGGCTGGCCGACTGCGACCTCCTGGCGTTCCAACTCGAGCGCGACCGGCGCAATTTCCTCGCCGCGGCGCGGGCCGAGCTCGGGGCGCGGGCGAGCGGCAGCCGGCTCCAGGTCGGGGACCGCACGATGGCGGTCTGCGCGGTGCCCATCGGGGTCGACTACGATCGCATCCAGCGGGTGACGCGGGCGCCCGCCTTCGAGGCCGAGCAGGCGCGGCTGCGCCGCGAGCTGCGCATCGACACCGCCCTGGTCGGGGTGGGCGTCGACCGCCTCGACTACACCAAGGGGATTCCCGAGCGCCTCGCCGCCCTCGACGCGCTGTTCACGCGGTGGCCGGGGCTCAACCGCCAGTTGACGTTCGTGCAGATCGCGGTGCCGTCGCGGTCGACGCTCGACAGCTACGCGGCGGTCGAGACCGACATCGACCAACGCGTGGCCGCCATCAACGCCAAGCACGCCCGCGCCGACGGCTCCGGCCCGATCCGCTACCGCAAGTCGGCCCTGCGCCTGCGGCGGCTGACAGCGCTGTACCGGCTCGCCGACTTCTGCATCGTCAGCTCGCTGCACGACGGCATGAACCTCGTCGCCAAGGAGTTCGTCGCCGCCCGCGAGGACCTCGGCGGAGTGCTGGTGCTGAGCGAGCTCGCGGGGGCCGCGCAGGAGCTGACGGAGGCCGTCATCATCAATCCCTACGATGTCGAAGGGTTCGCCGACGGGCTGCAGCTCGCGCTCGACATGCAGCACGACGAGCGCCAGCGGCGCATGCGCGCCCTGCGGCGGGTGGTGGCGGGCCGCGACGTCTTCCGATGGGCCACCGACATCCTGGAAGAGCTCGACAACCTCGATCCCCGCTCGCTGCCCCCCGCCCCCGGGCGGCTCCCCGGCCGGCGTTGACCGGCGGTCAGGCGTCGTCGTCCTCTGCCTCGGCGTACACCTGGGGGGCGCGCTTAACCACCACGGTCAGGCCGAAGAGCACGATGAGGGTGGACGCGGCGAGCCCCAGGCGGGCGCCCCGGCCCATGTTGGGGGCGACGACGGGGGCGGCGCTGCCCCCCTCGACGATGGCGCGGGCCTGCGAGGTGACCCAGCCCTGCTGGCTGGCCGCCCGCTCCATCAGCCGCTCCGAGAGGAACAAGATGCCGAACGCGAGCAGCCCCACGAGGAGCAGCGGATGCCGCGAGTTCTTTTGCGTCACGATGCTCGCGACCGCGAGGCCGACTGCCGCCGCGGCCAGCCCCAGCACCCACAGCCCGGCGAGGTCCGGCACCCCCCCGAAGCGCTGCTCGCCGACCTCGATCCAGGGCATGAACGCGCTGGCCCCGAGCAGCAGGCCGGCCGCGATGGGGAAATAGTAGGCGCGCATGGGGTGCCGCAGGATGTCGGCGGGGGTCATGCCCGCCAGTGTAGCACCCGGCGGCGCGGGGCGGCGGATCGCCGCGCCGTCAGCGCTCCGCGGTCAGGGCGACGAGGCGGTCGAGGAGCCGTTCGACGGCGGCGGGGTCGGGCAGGCGGTGCGCCGCGGCCGACGGGGCGCGGCCGACGATGACGGTCACCCCGCGGTCGCCGACGGCTTCGAACGCGTGCTCGTCGGTGCGGTCGTCGCCCAGGTAGACGGGCCGCACCGGCGACCCGAGCCGGCGGGCGGCGTCGGCCTCTATCCAGCGGACCGCGTTCCCCTTGTTCCAGGCGATATCCGGGAGCAGCTCGAACACGTGGTGCCCGCGCTGCACCCGCGCCAGCCCCGCGTTGAGCGCGGGGGACACGAGGGCCCAGAACGTCTGCTCCGCCCGCACCCGGTCGGGGGGCGAGGCGGCGCGGACGTGGAGGGCGACCGACAGATCCTTGTCTTCGAGGAAGACCCCGTCGAGGGGCTCGACGGCGGCCGAGAGGGTTCCCGCGAGCGCCCGCAACCGGTCGCGCTGGGCGGCCAGCCGGTCCACGGTGAAGCCGCCGCCGGGCCCGTCGATCTCCATGCCGTGGAGGCCCGCGTAGTAGACCGGCCCGTCGAGGGCGGCGCGGCCCCGGATGTCGGCGGCCCGCCGCCCGCTGACGATCCCGACGCACAGGGCCGGCCGGCGGGCGAGGGTGGACAGGGCGGCGCGGCGGGGCTCGGCGAGTTGCACCGACTCCGGATCGTCCCGGAACTCGCACAACGTCCCGTCGAAATCGCTCAAGAGGAGTACGCGGGACGGGCCGCGGGCGATGATCGCCTCCGCGATGTCCGCCACCGACGAGAATGCGGTCGGGCCGCCCGGGCGCGGGTCCGGAGACCGCCGATCAGCGTCGGGTGGTCCGGGACGACCCGGGTCGGCCATTGGAACCGGCGCTAAGCGCGGCCGGCGGGGCCGGCTCGCACAAGTTGTCCTCGGCGTCCGAAGCCGGCGCGCCCGGGAGAATCCGGGTCACGTTCAGCAGGTACAGCCGGTAGGCGCCCGGGTCCCGCCCCGGGTTGCCGCACACCTTCACGCGGTCGCCGACGTTGAGATCCGCCGCCGTCCAGCCCAGGCGCCGGAGCCGGCTCGCGGCGCGCCACTCGACCGCCCACGTGTGGGGGTCGCCGTCGGGGTCCGCCACCCGGAGGTGCACCATCGAGTGCGGGTTGCCAAACAGGAAGGACGTCACGTCGCCTTCGAGGACGATGGTGCGCTCCTCGTCGTAGACCTCCGAGGTGGGGTGATGGGCGTCAACCGGCAGGCTCACGAGGCTGGCGCCCGCGACGATCAGCACGGCCAGATAGCGCGTCATCGTTCCCTCCTCGTCGGAGCCGCCGCGAGCATACGGTCCCCGCGGCCGGAACGCTATCATACTGCGGTACCCTTCGCGGTTCATTCCTGAAGTTTGCCTGAACGGACGCAGGCGGGGCGCGCCTCGCGCCGGGGATCGGCGCGGACTGCTGTAGGCTTGGTTTGCAGATGCCGCCGACCACCACGGACTCGCCGGAGAGCGCCGCCGCCGGGGGGCCGCCGCCGGGGCCGGCCGGCCGCCTGCTCGTCGTCGAGGACGAGGAGAAGGTCGCCAGCGCCCTGCGCGAGGGCCTCGAGGGCGAGGGGTACGACGTCGTGGTCGAGACCACCGGCGAGGGCGCCTTCTTCCGCCTCGCGCGCGACCGGTTCGAGGTCGTCCTGCTCGACCTGATGCTGCCGGGGCGCGACGGCCTCGAGATTCTCTCGACCCTGCGCAAGCAGGGGCTCGACACGCCGGTCGTGGTGCTGACCGCGCGGGACACCCTGGAGGACCGGGTCGTCGGGCTCGACGCGGGGGCCGACGACTACCTGGTGAAGCCCTTCGCGTTCGCCGAGCTGCTCGCCCGCCTCCGCGCCGTCGCCCGCCGCGGACGGGCGAGCGACGCCGACCGCCTGGCCGTCGACACGCTCGATATCGACCGGGCGACCCGCCGGGTCACGCGCGACGGGCACGCCATCGAGCTGACCGCCAAGGAGTTCGACCTGTTGCACTACCTGACCCGCAACGCGCGCCAGGTCGTCTCGCGCGACACCCTGGCGCGCGAGGTCTGGCGCGAGACGGCCCTCAGCACCACCCTCGACAACGTGATCGACGTCCACATCTCCCGGCTGCGCCGCAAGATCGACCTCGACCAGCCGGTCAAACTGATCCACACCGTCCGGGGGGTCGGCTTCATGCTGCGGGCTGGTGAGCCATGAGCTGGCGCTGGGGGCCGCACACGCTGCGGGCGCGGCTGACGCTGTGGTACATGGCGGTCATGGTGGCGGTGCTGGGCGTCTACGTCTCGGCCGTGCTCGTCCTGGTGGCGCGCAACCTGTCGGACGCCCTCGACGCCCGCCTGCGCAGCGATTTCCGATGGGCGGCGGAGATGGCCGAGCAGGGCCCGGACGGCTCGCTGTCGTGGTTCGAGGGGGAGCCGTGGACGGAGGGCCCGTGGCTGCAGGTCTGGAGCCCCGGGGGCGAGCTCATCTATCGGACGTCGGTCGCGGCGCGGCTGCCGGTGCCCACGAGCGAGGCCCTCGTGGACGAGGCGGACGGCCGCATCCGCTCGCTGCCGGACGACCCGGCGCCGTTCCGCCTCCTGGGCGCCCGCGCCACCGTCGCCGGCCGGCCGGTGGTCATCCAGGTCGGCCGTTCCGAGGCGTTCATGCGGCTCGAGGTCCGCGAGCTCGCGGCCCTCCTGCTGCTGGGGCTGCCCCTGACGGTGGCGGTGGCCGGCGCCGGCGGCTATCTCCTGGCGCGGGAGGCGCTCTCCCCGCTGCACCGCATGGCCGAGCGGGCGCGCGCCATCACCGCCGCGAATCTCGACGAGCGGCTGCCCATCGACAGTCCGCGCGACGAGCTGGGCCGGCTCGCGGCGGTGTTCAACGACACCCTCGGCCGGCTCGAGTCGTCGTTCAGGCAGATGCGGCAGTTCACCGCCGACGTGTCGCACGGGCTGCGGACGCCGCTGACGGCGATCCGCAGCGTCGGCGAGGTCGGCCTGCGCGAGCACCGCGACGCCCGCGCCTACGAACAGGTCATCCAGAGCATGCTCGAGGAGACCGACCGGCTGACGCGCCTCGTCGACCGGCTGTTGCTGGTATCGCGCGCCGACCGCGGCGACCTCGCGCTGGCGCACCGCCCCGTCGAGCTCGCCGCCCTCGCCGACGACGTGGCCGCGCACCTCGGGGTGCTGGCCGAGGAGAAGCGGCAGTCGATGACGGTCGAGCACGCGGCCCGGCCGCGGTGCCTCGGCGACCCCATCGCGCTGCGGCAGGCGGTCATCAACCTCGTCGACAACGCGATTCGGTACACCCCGGCCGAGGGCGACATCCGCCTCCGCGTGGCCGTCTCGGCCGGGAACGCGGTGCTCGAGGTCGGCGACACCGGTCCCGGCATCCCCGACCGCGACCGGTCGCGGCTCTTCGACCGGTTCTACCGCGGCGCCCAGGGCGGGGCGGCCGGGGGCAGCGGCCTGGGACTGTCCATCGCCAAGTGGGCGGTCGAGGCCAGCCGGGGGCAGCTCGCCTACGAGCGCAACGGCGGCCGCGGCAGCCTGTTCCGCATCACGCTGCCCCTGGCGCCGGCGTCACCGCGGGACACGGCCGCGCCGGCCGCGGGTCGCGCGTGATTCCCCCCCGCCGCCGGCCCGTCCGGCATCGGCAGGGCCATCCCACGCTAAAGATGATGGGATGAGTCGTCCCGGCTCGCTGGGGCTTCCTGCGGACGCTGGCTTTTTTTCGCCGAATGCGTCATGCTGGAGGCATGGTAGTCGCGGACCCCGGGCTTTCACGGCCGCGCCGGACGGCTTCTCCCTCGGTGATGTGACCGTCCGCTTGGCGCGTCCCGACGAGCGCGGACGGTGGGACGAGCAGGTCGACCTCCACCACTACCTCGGCTTCAAGCGGTTCGCCGGTCGGGGGCTGCGCTACGTCGTCGAGTGGAACGAGCAGTGGCTCGCGCTCGCCGGCTGGCAGTCGGGCGCGTTCAAGAGCCGCCACCGGGACCGATGGGTCGGCTGGTCGGAGGAGCTGCGCTACCGGCGGCTGCATCTGATCGCCAACAACACCCGGTTCGTCATCCTGAGCCCGCCCGGGGTCTTCCCGCATCTCGGCTCCTGGGCGCTGGCCCGGATGACGCGGCGGCTCAGCGCGGACTGGGAGGCCCAGTACGGCCATCCCCTGCTGGCCGCCGAGAGCTTCGTCGACCCGGGCCGGTTCGCCGGCACCTGCTACCGGGCCGCGAACTGGCAGTTCCTCGGCCGCACCCGCGGGTACGCGCGCCACAACGGCCGATACACGCAACCGCACGGGCGGCCCAAGCAGCTCTACGTCCACCCCCTGCGGCGCGACGCCCGCGAGCGGCTGCGCGACCCCGGCCCGCTGCCCGCCGCCTGGGAGCCGAAGGGGCCGACGGCGCACGCGCCGGCCCGCCTGCGCTCGCTCTACGACGAGCTGGCCGCGGTCCCGGACTTCCGGCGCGCCCAGGGACGCAAGCACACCGTGGCCTCGGTGCTCGCCGTCTACATCCTCGCCCGGCTCGCGAACTGCCGCGGCCCCGTCGCCGCCGCCGAATACGCCCGGCAGCTCAGCCAGTCGGAGCTGAAGGCGGTCGGGGCCTGGAAGTCCCCCCGGACCGGCCGCTACGTGCCGGTCTCCAAGTCCACCCTGCACCGGGTCATCGGCTCGGTCGACCCCGAACAGGTCGAGGCGGTGCTGCGGCGCTTCGCGATGCCCCGGCTGGCCCTCGGCCAAGCGATCGCCATCGACGGCAAACGCATCCGCGGCGCCAACCGCCACGCCGCCACCCGGTACGAAACGGCGACCCTGGTCGCGCACGACACCGGGCTGCCGGTCGCGACCCTCGGCTTCCACGAGGAGGGCGGCGAGACCGCGGCCGTGCGCGCCCTGCTCGAACAGGTGCCCCTCGCGGGGCGCCTGCTCACCATCGACGCGCTGTACACCACGCGCGAGACCGCCCGCCTCATCGTCGGCACCCACGCCGCCGACTACCTGATGACCGTCAAGAAGAACGCCCCCGAGACCCACCGGCTCCTCAGCACCATCGACTGGGAGCGGGACGCGACCGGCCACTGCCGGGAACGGGCCAACAAGGCGCACGGGCGCATCGAGCAACGCGCCATCGCCGTCCTGACCCCGCCCCGACGCCTCCTCAACTACCCCCACGCCGCCCAGGTCTTCCGCATCACCCGCCGGCGGACCGACGCGCGGCAGGGGCGCGACGGCGCCACCACCACCGAGCACGCCTACGGCTTCACCTCGGTGCCGGCCGAGCGGGCGACGCCGCGGCAACTGCTCGCCTGGAACCGCGGCCATTGGGTCGTCGAAGTCAACCATCACATCCGCGACACCACCTTCGCGGAAGACGCCTGCCTCGCCCGCACCCGGTTCGCGCCCACCAACAACGCCACCTGCACCAACATCGCGCTCGCGATCATCCTGCACCGTACCCGCTTCGACAGCATCGCCGCCGCCACCCGGCACTTCGCCCGCCGCCCCCGGGCGGCCCTCGACGCTCTGCTGCAACCCTGAACCCACCGCCCGCCGGCCCTCCGGAACCAGCCTGCCCGCCGGGTCGGCCTCCCGACCGCTGAACCCTCTCCGCAGGGCGCCGAACCCATCCCGGGAGTCAACAAGACGGTCAGCGCTGCGCATCAACGAGATCGCCACCCGCTCGCCACCACCTCAACCATTGACAGGGGGCACGGCGGCGTCACAGCGTGGGATAGTCCTGCCGGCATCGGTGCGCGCGGTTGCCTGAGGCGGGCGGTCCGGCGTACGATAGTCGGGTGCAAGATGTGGCCGTTGCTCCGCCGTCGCCGTCGCGGCTCGCCGGGACCGGGCTTCTCGACATCGCCGAGAAGCTCGACGCCGGGGTGCGGCTGAGCCACGACGACGGCGTGCGGCTGTTCGCCTGCCCCGACCTCCTGGCCCTGGGCTGGCTCGCCAACCGCGAGCGCGAGCGCCGGCACGCCGGCCGGACGTACTTCAACCACAACATCCGCATCGAGGCGACCAACGTCTGCGTGGCGAGCTGCCTGTTCTGCGCGTTCGCGCGGCTGCAGCCCGGCGACGACGGCGCCTACACCCTGACCCTCGAGCAGGTGTGGGACAAGCTGCGGTTGCGCCGGGACCAGGCCCTGACCGAGGTGCACGTGGTCAACGGCCTGCACCCGGATCTGCCGTTCGACTACTACCTGGAGCTGCTGCGGGGGTTCAAGCGCATCCGCCCCGACGTGCATCTGAAGTGCTTCACGGCGGTGGAGATCGCGTTCTTCGCGGACCTCTACGGCCGGACCGACGAGCAGGTGCTGCGCGAGCTGATGGCGGCGGGGCTCGACTCGCTGCCGGGGGGCGGGGCGGAGGTGTTCGCCGAGCGCGTCCGCCGCAAGATATGCCACGACAAGTGCGGCACCGAGCGGTACCTCGACATCCACCGCACCGCGCACCGGCTTGGCATGCGGTCGAACGTGACGATGCTCTACGGGCACATCGAGACCGACGAGGAGCGGGTCGACCACATGCTGCGGGCCCGCGCCCTGCAGGACGAGACGGGCGGGTTCCAGGCGTTCATCCCCCTGGCGTTCCACCCCGACAACAACCAGATGCGGAAGCTGCCGGCCCCCACCGCGGCCGACACGCTGCGGGTGCACGCGGTGGCCCGCCTCGTGCTCGACAACGTGCCCCACATCAAGGCGTTCTGGATCGCGACGGGGGTCGAGACGGCGCAGGCGGCCCTGTGGTTCGGGGTCGACGACCTCGACGGGACGGTCCAGGAGGAGCAGATCTACCACATGGCCGGCGCGCGGACGCCGGAGGCGATGACCACCGACGACATCAGCCGGCTCATCCGCGTCGCGGGCCGCGATCCGGTCGAGCGCGACACGCTCTATAACGTCGTCTCGGCGTGATTCCGCGCCGCCGCAAGTCGCGGACGCACACACCAGGGCGTCACGAAATTCGCGGGGACGCCGGCGACGCGACGAGGACGTTCGAGGGGCCGCGCATGTCCGGCCGCCCACGTTCCCGGAGCGGTCCAATCCCGACAACCTGAAGAACACACGAAGGAGAGAGTTTCCGCATGGCGCACGAGCTTCCCGATCTGTCCTACGGCTTCGACGCCCTCGCCCCGCACATCGACGAGCAGACGATGCGTATTCACCATGGCAAGCACCACGCGACCTACGTCGCGAAGCTGAACGGCGCCCTCGAGGGCCATCCCGACCTCGGGGGCCGGAGCGTGGAGGAGCTCGTCGGCGATCTCGACGCGGTGCCCGAGGGCATCCGCACCGCGGTGCGCAACAACGGCGGCGGGCACGCCAACCACACCCTGTTCTGGCAGGTCATGGCCCCGAACGGGGGCGGCGCGCCCACCGGCGCCGCCGCCGACGCCGTCAACGGCGCCTTCGGCGGCTTCGACAGCTTCAAGGAGAAGTTCGCGGCGGCCGCCGTGGGCCGCTTCGGCAGCGGCTGGGCGTGGCTCGTCAAGGACGGCGGCAGCGTCGCCATCGAGAGCACCCCGAACCAGGACACCCCGCTGATGAGCGGCCGGGTGCCGGTGCTCGGGCTCGACGTGTGGGAGCACGCCTACTACCTGAACTACCAGAACCGGCGCCCCGACTACATCGCGGCGTGGTGGAACGTCGTGAATTGGAACGAGGTCAACCGCCGGCTGGGGTAGATGACCCTCTCCTTCGTCCTGTTCCTGTTCCTCGCCCACCTCGGGATCGGCATCGTCTTCACCCTGGTCCTGGTGGGGAGGGAGGCCGGCGTCAAGTTCTTCCGGTTCAACGCCGGCTTCGCGGCGGTGCTGCTGCTCGTGGCGCTGGCCATGCGCCCCGAGCCGGTGCGGCTGGGAACCGACGTCCGGGGCGTGGCCCTGGCGCTGCTGTTGACGGCGACGGCGGCCGTGCTCGTCTACTGGGCGACCATCGGGCGCGTGCTCGCGCGGCTGCGGCCGCTGTGGGTGTGGACGGCGGTGCTCGCCGGCGGCGCCGCCCTCGTGGCGCAGGGCGTGGCCGCGGCCGGCTCCGCGGGACTGCCGGCGGTCCTGACGGCGGCCAGCTTCGTCACCTCGGCGGCGCTGCTCGGCGGCACGTCGACGGCGATGATCCTGGGTCACTGGTACCTGGTGCTGCCGTCGATGGACGTATCGCTGCTGCAGTCCGTGGTGCGTTTCCACATCGGCTCGACGGCGCTGCGCATCCTCGTCGTCGCGGCGGCGGTATGGTGGGGAATCGCCTTGGCCGATCCGCCGGGGGTCCCCTTCGACCGCTACATCTTCTCGATCGACGGGGTGTTCTTCTGGCAGCGGGTGCTCTTCGGCCTGCTGGGGCCGGTGGTGCTGGCCTACATGACCTGGGAGACCGCGAAGATCCGATCCACGCAGTCGGCCACCGGCATCCTCTACGTCGACTTCTTCACCGTCATCGTCGGCGAGGTGCTGGCGAAGTACGTGCTCGTCGCGACCTCGGTGCCGGTCTGATCCATCATGGCAGCCACCGCTCGTTGCCACCCCGTCCGCCCGGCTGGCGCCGCCCGCCCGATGACCTCGTGCTGCCGGACCGGGTTGCCACCCCGTCCACGCGGCGGGAGCCGTCGAAGCCGGATGACCTGATTCACCATGGAAGTCACCGTTCGCTGCCACCAGTGCGACAGCGCCCTGCCGGTGCCGCCCGACGCGGACTCGGCGCAGATCGACTGCGGCCGGTGCGGCCAGGCCTTCCTGCTGGCGTTCTCGGACGCGATCCGCGCCGACCGGCAGGTCGACCGGTGCCCGGTCTGCCAGGGGGACGACTTCTACCTGCGGAAGGACTTCGACCCCAAGCTCGGGGTGGCCATCGTGGCCGTCGGGGCGCTGATCAGCGCCGGCTTCTACTACTTCGGCCTCGATCTCGTCGCCTACGGCATCCTCGCCGCCGCCACCCTGATCGACCTCGCGATCTACAGCCGGCTGAGCGACCTGACCGTCTGCTACCGCTGTCACGCCGAGTTCCGCGGCGCCTACGAGCGCACCGCGGGGGCCTTCGACCTCCACACCGCCGACCTGCTCGAGCCCGAGTACGAGCGGCAGGTCGGCAAGCGGTAGGCCGGATACCGGCGTCCGCGGCGCAGACGGCCGCCCCGGCCCTCAGCGGAAGACCTTCGCTGCGACGATGACGGGGCGGCAGTCCTCGATAGCGCCGGAGGGCGGGAACGCACATTCGAGGGCATGGCCGAAACCCATGCCGGTGGTCACCCGCGTGGGATCGATGACGGTCTCGACGTCCGCGCCCGGCGTCAGGTCGATGCTCGCGCCGCCCTGCGTCTGTACGTGGGTCGGCGTCAGGAGGGTGACCCCCAGCGCCGTCGCGACGGCCACGGCCCTTGCCGAGCGTCGCAGCCAAGTCCGGTTCGTTCGGTTCTCGACCATCGTCAACTCCAGTATGTCAGAGGCACCGCCCGCCCGGCACGTCCATGGCTGGCGTGGGTGCGTACCGGCGCGTCGCCGCGCATGGGATGAAGCCGCCCGCCCGCGACGGTAGACGAAACGGGAACGGACGGTGTACCGTGAGCCGGTCGCGGTTGTGCGACCAGAGCAACGTTCGGCAGAAGCGAACCAGGAGGAGAACAGTGATTCGAACAGTTGTGCTCGCCGTCGTCATCGGTTTCGGTGTCACCGGCCTCGCCGCCGCCCAGGCGCCGCCCGACGCGTGCGGTCCGAAGGTCGACCTGTCGGCCGATCTGCGGAACAACGTGGCGGCCGACTCGCGCTGCTTCGAGGTCCGCATGTACACCGCCCGTCCGCAGGCCGAAGACGGCAGCGGCGGCATCGACGAGCTGCACCAGCGGTTCCGCGACGGCGAGGTCGCCATCTTCGAGAAGCACGGGGCCGAGGTGGTCGCGGTCTGGCAGCGGCTCGACAACCCGAACACCCTGGTCTGGATGCTCGCCTACCGCGATCGCGCGCACCGGGACGAGGTGTGGGCCGCGTTCCGCGAGGATCCGGATTGGGATGAGCTGATCGGAAAGTACCCGGCCCCGCTCGAGGGCATCGAGGTCTTCTGGATGAGCGCCAGCGACTTCTCGGCGCTCAAGTAGCCGGGGGTCGGACCTGCCCGGGGGCGGCCCATCAGGCGGGCTGCCCCCGCCCACTACGTCGGCGGTGCCCGACGCGAGCCCGCGGCGGTCGCCGCGGGCCGCCCGACCTGTCGCGTCTTCGCGCCGGCACCCTGCCCGCGCTGACGCCCCTCGGCGGTTCCGCAGCAACGCACGGATTCCCACGGGTTCAGTCCAGTACCGTCAACACCACGTCCACGCGGATGCTCTCGCCGGTGACGCGGTCTGCCGCCGCGGTGTACTGGCGCGACTGCCCGTCCCGCAGCACCAGCGTGTTGCTCGACTCGAACGAGCGGAAGACCGGCACGCCGGGCGCCCTGAACGCCTCCATCGCCGTCGCGTCCTCCCCGTAGACCGACGACTCCTCGATGATGACGGTGACCTTGTAGCGATCGCCGCCGGCGCTTCGCGCGAAGCTGTCGATCTGCGTGCCCACGGGCCGATACTGGTACGACATGCCGGGCAGAAACCGAGCCGGGTCGGGCTCTGCCGCGTTTGCGGGGTTCGTGGGCATCGGCCTGTTCATCACGGGAATCTCAGCGCCCATGCGGAGGCTGCCGCGACCATCGCGGCCGGTCGTCAACGACAGCACGTACGGCAGACTGCTGACCAGGTCGTCTCCCCGATACCGCGAGATGGTCACCTCCACGCTCAGGTCCACGCCCACATCGGAGGACGGCGCTCCCGGCGGCGGGGGTGGCGGAGGAGGGGTTCCGGGGGGAGGTAGCGGTGGAGGCGGCGGCAGGGGCGGCGCTATGGGCTGCTGGGTGGGTTGCGCCGACGGCTGCGCCAGCACGGCCGTTCCCGAAGCGAGGATTGCGGCGAGGGCGACGGCAAGCGTGATTCTTCGTGTCATTGGTCTGCTCCCGTGTCGAGAAGAGCCACGTTCAACGGCTCGATGGTGAGGGGCGGCTCGATGGCGATGGGCGGAATGACGAGTTCGGCCGGCGGCTCGCCGACGGCGGGCGTACGCGCTTCCACCGGCACGGGTACGATCACCGGTCGGGCGGGGGCCCGGGAGAGGAGCTGCCGGAGCGCGGCCGTCTCGCTCTCCGAGAACACGACCCGGGTGAATCGCGGGGGCCCGGGGGGCGTGGCCGCCGGCGCCGGCGGGTAGCCGGCACCGCGGGGCTCGCCCGCTGCCGCCGGGGCGGCGACGCGGAGCCCGGCCTCCAGCGCCCGGGGGAACGCGGGTTCGAGGGCCGCGCTCGTCTCGGCGAGCCCGACGGGCAAGCTGACGGCGGCGGGGTCGTCCCTCACCACCCGCGTCGCGATCCCGGAAGGCGGTGGCGCGGTGCCGCCGGCTCGCGCGGCCCCGAGCCCCGACCCGGCGCCCGTGTCGGCCGGTGGCTCCGGCCGGAACACGGCGACGGCGAGCACCAGCGCCGCCGTCGCGGCCCCGAACGCCATCCAGAGCCGGCCGCCCCGCCAGGCGTTCGTTGCCGGCTCGGCCGCCACCCGCGCCCGCACCCGCGCCTCGAACGCCGGCGACGGGTCGGCGGCGAGGAGGCGGCGGATCTCCCGATCGAGCGGCTCGTCGCCCACGCGCGGCGTCGGCGAGTGTCCTCGTCGTTCGTCGGTCACGCCAGCATCTCCTTCAGACGGCGCCGCGCCTCGAAGAGACGCGACTTGACGGTCCCCGCGGGCACGCCGAGCAGGGCCGCCACCTCGTCCATCCCGTGCCCCTCGATGTTGGCCAGCACCACGACCATCCGCAGCTTCGGCGGCAGGGCATCGATGGCGCGCCACAGCTCGCGCGCCCGCAGCCGCTCGACCGGTCCCGGCGGAGCCGTCGCGGCGGCCGCATCGTCGGCCCAGGCGGTGTCGCGGGTCACGCGGCGTCGCTCGCCGCGCTGCCGGTCGAGGGCCAGCCGCCACGTCATGCGCACGAGCCAGGCGCGGAACCGGGTGCGGTCTCTCAACTGCCGGAAGCGGCGGTATGCCCTCGCGAACGCCTCCTGGGCGATGTCCTCGGCGTCCTCGCGCTGTCGGAGCACGCTGTACGCCACCCGGAACGCGAGGGTCGACGACTCGACGAGGCGGGTCTCGAACTCGCGCGCCAGCTCGTCCTGCTCCACCTCGGTGCCGCCCGTGAAGGTCGCCGCTGTCGTCTCCATTCCCTTCTCATCAGGCAAGACGCCGCCGGCCGCGATTCGGTTCGGCCGGCCCGTGGCGACCCGGCACGCATCGACTGGATCAGACGTTGTTCTGGACTGGCTAGCGCAAGAGCGCCATCGTTCCTCCAGGAACGGGCACCCGGGAGAACCGGCCGGCGAGAACGGAGATGGAGGCGCGAGGCGCGGCCTGATGCTAGTCGTGAAGCGATACGGGAGGGTCGCCGGGGAGTTCGGACAGGCCGGAATCTTCGGTCTCGCTCCGACGCACGGTCTCGGTCGTGATCGGCCGGGCGCCCCGGGAGACGACGATGCCGTTGCGGGTCTTCAGACCGTCAACGGGCCGCGGGGCATATCCGTCGTCGCCCGGTGACTCGTGGCGGGGCGGCCAGTTGACGGCGGGCCGAGCCTGCCGTCGGACGTCCGAGTCTCTGTCAGCGCACGCCATCGCGACGCTTTGCGAACAGGTCCGGTGCCAACGTGCCGTAGAACATCATCGTTCCGACGAAGAGGCCGAACCCGGGAATCGACTGGGTGTGGCCGCAGCAGTACTCCCGGGTCGTTCCAGACGGGCTGTCGACCGGAACCGACACGGTCGTTGCCGAAAGCAATACGCCGACGGTCACGAGGGTGACGGGAACCGACATCAGATACAGGTGCGGTCGCTTCACGTCGGGGTACAACGACAGCATGTCGGCAATGAAGGTGCCGAAGAAGCAGGCGACATACGGAACGCCGAAGGCCACGACGGGATGACTCAGGAACTCGACCATGGGGAGATGTCAAGGTCGGCCTTCCCGCGGCGGAGAACTGTCGGCGTGGGCCGCGGTGTCTTCCCAGGCGAAGTGCTCGCTGTCCGCCGTGAACGACTCGCCCCAGTACACCCATCCCGACCTAGGGCTGACCCTGCGTCCCGCCACCCCCGGCAGCTCGACTTCCGCCCAAGCGTGCGTGGTGGAGAACACGTCGATCTCCAGCGTGCGCAGCAGGCCGTAGCTCTCTGACACCTCCGTTCGCGCGACCGTCCATCCGGCCAGACCAAACAACCAGGGCGTCGGGGGGCTGAATCGAATCGGCACCGCCTCCTTCGCCACGATCTGCTGTCGGGGCTGCTTCCCAGCGTCAACCGAGAGGTCCCCGACATCGTCGCGCGCGGCCGCGCCCAGCCGATCCGCCCGCTCCGGCGATACCGGGGACTGCGCTGTCGCCAGGAGGCCAGTAAAGAGCGACACGCACAACCATGCGATGATCTTCGGTACTCGGAGACCTTCTCCCATCGATCAACCTCTGGTGCAGTGTACCATGGGGTGGGCCAGCCGGATCGGGCCGGAATGGGCTGGGTGGTGCCGTGGAGTACCGCCGGGTTCGAAAGCTCTGCGGCACCGCTTCCACTATGGTTCGGTGAAGAGCCGAGAACCCGGCCGCGGATCCCAATTGCCGACATGCGGGCGGGCATTCGGCTTCGACCCGGCAACGATAGTGCTCTACGACGGTCCCCTTGAGGTGGGGGCGGTAGGCAGGAGGGACGGGTGAGATCGTGCGGATGCCGGCAGCCTTCGTCTTCTCCGGTTTGGCCCTCGCAGCGATGGCGGGCGCGCAGCCGCCCGAGCACACTTTGCGCTTCATCTGGGACGAGGCGCCCTTTCCGCGCGCCCACGCCTCGACCATCGTCGAGGCGCCCGACGGATCGCTCGTCGCGGCGTGGTTCGGCGGCTCGGGCGAGGGGCGCCCCGACGTCGGCGTGTGGTCCTCGCGCAAGCCCGAGGGCGGCGAGTGGTCGCCCCCGCGGCAGCTCTACAAGGAGCCGGATCAGCCAGCGTGGAACCCCGTGCTGTTCCGCGGCGCGGGCGACGCGATCCACCTCTACTTCAAGGTGGGCCCGAGCCCCCGGTCTTGGAGCGGGGCGCATATGACGTCGACCACGTCCGGCGGGGAGTGGTCCGACCCGGCGTGGCTCCCCGCGGGCATGCTGGGGCCGGTGCGGGCGAAGCCGATCAGGCTCGCCAACGGCGACATCCTCGCCGGCACGTCGCTCGAGAGCTACCGGACGTGGTCGTCCTGGATGGAGATCAGCCGCGACGACGGCGAGTCGTGGAGCAAGCACGGCCCGATCCTGTTCGGCGACCCCGAGCGCGACCGCCGTGGCACCATCCAGCCCACCCTGCTGGAGGTCGCGCCCGGCGTCGTCCGCGCGTTCTTCCGGACGAACCGCATGGGGAAGATCGCGACGTCGCTCTCGCGGGACGGCGGCCGGACCTGGGAGCCGCTGCGGCTCACCGACCTCGATCATCCCAGCGCCGGCATCGACGCGCTACGGCTCGACGACGGGCGCTCGCTCCTGATCTACAACCCGTCGATCACCCGGCGCACTCCGCTCTCGCTGGCCGTATCGTTCGACGACGGGGCGACGTGGCGCGACTTCCTCGTCGTCGAGGCCCTCGCCGAGGGCGGGCGCGGCGAGCTCTCGTACCCGGCGATGATCCAGGACGCGGACGGGGACCTGCAGATCACCTACACCTGGAACCGCCGCCGCATCCGCCATGCGACGGTGCCGCACGAGCTGATCCCGAAGGCGCCCTGACCGGACCCGCCGCGGTATCGGCATCCGATGACCAGCAGGTGGCCCGTTGCGCGAGCTGGCGGGCGCGTGCCGCGGGTGCCTCGGTCCGACGTCGGGTCGCCTTGCGGGCGTACTCGTCGGATGCGCGGCATCCGGTTTCTGCGCCGCCGAATCACTCAGATGCCCAGGGCGAAACCCACCGCGACGCGCATCATGCCCAGATGACGATCGGTGTCGTCCCTCATGAACACCCGCTCCGTGCCTTCGAGCGACGGGATGGCGACCCGCCGGTAGTCCGCGGCGACGCGGAGGGCGAGTCGATCCGTGAGATGGAAGTCCACGCCCGCGCCGGCGGCCAGGGCCCATCCCGAGGAGAACGCGTCGAGGCAGCCCGTGTACACGCCGTCGCGGAGGTCCCTCGCGGTGCCGGCGAACGACGCGCGGCCGGCCAGAACCCGGACGAACCGCGTGCTGCGCCGGACGCGGGACAGCCGGTACTGCACGCCGCCCATGAAGGTGTGGAACCCCGCCTCGATGTCGGTGCACGCCGCCGCCGGCCCGGCTCCGCCCGGCGTCTCCAGGCGGCCGTCCGCCCACCATCCCCTCCCCATCTCGGCGACGACCGCCAGGGAACGGCCGAGGTGCAAGCCCGCGGACAGGAACGTCGCCGCTTCCGGCTGGGCTGTCGGCTGCTGCCAGAACGACGCGGCTCCCAGGGCGAGGTGGAGGCCCCCGCTGTCGAAGTACGTCGCTTGCGGCGGCTGGTCACCTTGCGCGCTTCGTCCCATGCGCCCGTCCCGCGCTTCGACCGGGGCGCGACCCGGACCCGCTGATCGCCCGCCCGCGAGTGCCCGTCCGTCGGCCGGTAACGACTGCGCGACAGCCGTGGATCCGCCCGCGCCCCCGTCCCGTCCGTCGGCCGGCAACGACTGCGCGCCGACGGCGGATCCGCCCACGACCCCCGTCACCGCCACCAGCGCGGCGGCGCGCCGCACGATGTGGCCAATCTGCATCCCGCTCCTCCTTCGCCGGTGGAAGCACGCCTGCGGACGATCCGGGGCGCTCCCGGCTGACGAGAGTCAGTGCAACGGGGATGCCAACGATCCGGCAGTCCCTGCCCGGCGCCGCCCGCGGTCGCGTGCTTGGGGGTTGGCGGAAGGAAACCGGGCCGGAGTGACCGGTTCTGGACGCTCAGGCGGGCCGCTGCAGCCCGGGAGTTGGCGGAGGAACCCCGGGCTGGGGTCGTGACCGGATGCGCGTCGGTCGGCACCAATGAGGCCCCGCACACCGTACATGTTGTGCACATGGGCTGACACAAAATGCTCCGTCCCGCCAGGTGAGTGGCGGTGCGGCGGCCGTCTTTCGCGTCGGCCCGACGCTGCGGGGCGGGCACCCGCTGGCACACCGCCGGTTGGCATCGTCTATGCATCGGCGGCACGATCGGCGAGGGCCTGCTCGACGCCGGATGTCGCCGGCACGATTCGCCAGACCCTGCTCGGCACCGGATTCAGGCCGTCCAATGCCGTCGTTGGCGGGTCTTTGCTTGAGAAACGGCCGCGACGACTGGTAGATGGAAGGTGAGCATATTGCCGTTGACCCGCTCGCGATTCGGCCGCGGACTGTTGCCGGTCCTGTTCTGCCTCGGGTCGGTGGTCGAGGGCGGCGCACAGCCGTCCAGGACGCAAGGGTGGGTGGCGGGCGTGCATTCGGGAACGGCCGCCGTCTCCTTCGGGAGCGATCCGGCCGACGGGGCGGCGCTCGTCGGCGTCCGCATCGGCCGTGGCCTCAACTCCGTCGTCGCCCCGTACGTGGGCGTAGCCTACGCGGCCATCGAGAGCCGCGGACTCGAGGCATTCGACAGCGTGACCTTCGGCTACGTCGACCTCGGTGTGCGGCTGCACCTGGCCGCTGGCCGCCGCCGGTGGGTCCCCTACGGCGATCTCGCCCTGACGTTCTGGCCGGTGACCGACGTCATCAGGAACGGCGAACGGGCCGCCGAGTTCAAGGGCATGCCGCCGCTCGGCGTCGGCGGCGGGCTCCTCGTCTACCTGTCCGAGGCGCGGGCCCTCGACGTGAACGTCAGTTGGGGTCGGGGCACGTTCGAGGACGTTCCCGCAGGCGATGTCCCGGCGCACGGGACGCGCGGGCGGCCGGACGCCCTGTTCGACCTCGACGCGGCGTCGGTACGGCTCGCCGTCGGCATCTCGTGGTGGTGGTAGCCGCCATGTGGGCCTCGGGCGATCGCCAGCCTCAGCCCGCCCACCTGCAGTGTGTCGACGAGACGGGCGGGCGGCCCCTCGCCGCCTTGATCTCCCGCGTTGCCGGCGCGGGCGCCCCGGCTACTCGGCGCGGAGCGTCTCCATCGGGTCGATCCGGGTTGCCCGGCGCGCGGGCAGCCAGCACGCCAGGAGCGCGACGGCGGCCAGCGACAGGGGGGCCCCGACGAAGGTCAAGTGGTCGTACGGGGTGACCCCGAAGAGGAAACTCTCCAGGATGCGGCTCACGGCGGCGGCGGCGAGGAGGCCGGCGACGGCGCCGGCGGCGACGAGGGCGGCGCCCTGACGAACGACGAGGGCGACGATGTTGCGGCGTTGCGCCCCCAGCGCCATCCGGACGCCGATCTCGCGCCGGCGCTGGGCGACGGAGTAGCTGAGCAGCCCGTAGACGCCGGCGGCGGCGAGGAAGAGGGCGAGGGCCGCGAAGAAGCCGGCGAAGACGGCGTAGAAGCGTGGCTGCGCGACCCTGGCCGACAGCCGCGCATCCATGGTCATCACGTCCTCGAGCGACGCGCGCGGGTGGGCGGCCGTTGCCGCCCCGCGGAGATAGGGGATGACCGCGGAAGGATCACCGGCGGTCCGGACGGAGATGAACGGACTGGATGGCGACAGCCCGGCTACCGTCTCGGTCTGGTGCATCGGCAGGAACGCCTCCGCCCAGGTCTCGGTCGGTCCCAGGCCCGAGTACAGGATGTCCGCGACCACGCCGATCACTTCGAGCGGCTGCTCGCCGAGCAGCACCTGCCGCCCGACGGCGGGGGCGCCGCCGAAGACCTCGCGCGCCAGGGTCTCGTTGAGCACGACGACCCCGGGGCTGCCTGGCCCGTCGAGGCGGGTGAACAGGCGTCCGTCCCGGAGGCGCAGCCGCATCACGTCGAAGTAGCCCGGGCTGACCACCTGAACGAACGACACCAGGGACTCGCTCGGGTCGCTCGGCGCCGGCTGGCCGGCGGCGCGCATCGCCGCTCCCATGGAGGCGCCGCCGAGCGGCAGCTGGGAAGAGAGGCCGACCGCGGCCACGCCGGGGAGACGCGCGATCGTCTGCATTTCCGCGAGCAGCGCCTGGGTGAAGGGTCGACCCGGCGCCCCGCGATCGGGATTGCGGGTGCGGGCGGCGACGACGCCGCTCGGATCGTAGCCGCGGTCGATCGTGACGAGCTCCGCGAAGGTGCGCAGGAGCAGCCCCGCGCCGACCAGCAGCAAGATCGCGAGCGCCGCCTGGCCGGCCGCGAGCGCCGCCCGACTGCGGCTCGATCGCAGCAGCCGGAAGCCGCCGGCGGCCCGCGGGCTTCCCTCGTTCAACGTGCCCACGAGACCGGTCCCCGACCACTGGAACGCCGGCGCGGCGCCGAACGCCAGCCCGACGAGGACCGACAGCCCGAGGGTGAACGCGAGCACCGCGCCGTCGACGCCCACCTCGTGCAGCCGGGCGACGTCGCCGGGCACCAGGGCCGGCACCGCGCGGAGCACGCCGGTCGCCACGGCCAGCCCGACCAGGCCCCCGCCTAGGCCCAGCACGACGCTCTCGGTCAGGAGCTGGCGCACGACCCGGCCCCGCCCCGCGCCGAGGGCGGCGCGGAGGGCGAGCTCGCGTCGGCGCGTCACTCCGCGCGCGAGCAGGAGCCCCGCGACGTTGCTGCAGGCGATGAGCAGCACCAGCGCCACCGCCGCGGTCAGGGCCAGAAGCGCCGGCCGGTAGTCGCCGACCAGGTCTTCCTGCAGGGGAATCACGCGGGCGTCGACCTGCGGGGGAGCTCCGGGGGCGTCTTCGTCGCTCCCGGGCGGGCGCTGGCGGGAATCGTCTTCGATGCGTTGCAGAATGGTGCGGACCTCGGTGGCCGCCTGCTCCGGCGAGACGCCGGGCCGGAGCCGCCCGAGCGCGGGAAAGAACGCGACGATCGCCGACCGCCCGTCTTCCGGCCCCGGCGGCGCGGCCGACAGCATCACCCACGGCGTCCAGACCTCCGCGGCCGGCGTCGGGAAGTAGAAGCCCTCGGCGAGGACGCCCACCACGGTGTGCGGCGTATCGCCGAGGGTCAGGACCGTCCCGACGACGTCCGGCCTGGACCCGAAGCGGCGGGTCCAGGCGCCGTGGCTGAGCAGCGCGACCTGCTCCGCCCCCGCGCGGGCGTCCGGCTCGGTGAAGAGCCGGCCGAGCCGCGGCCGCGCCCGCAGCAGGGGGAACAGCGAGGGCGAGACCCACGCGCCGCTCAGGGCGGTCCGGCCGTCGGGGCCGTCCCAGTCGAAGGAACGCGGCCGATAGCCGGCTATCTGCTCGAACGATTCGGCCTCCGCGTGCAGCCGCGGCAACGTGGCGCTGGTCAGTTGCACCTGCGATCGCGGGCGCTCCCGGTCCACCTCCCCGAGCCGCACGATGGCCCCGGCGTCGGGATACGGCAGCGGCCGGATGAGCATGCCGTAGACGATGCCGAACATCGCGCTGTTGGCGCCGATGCCGGCCGCGAGGACGCACACCACCGTGGCGGTGAAGGCGGCGTTGCGGCGCAGCCCGCGCAGGGCGTGGCGCACGTCGCGCCCGAGGTCGTCGAGCCAGCGCCAGCCCCAGACGTCGCGCGTGCGCTCGCGAATCAGGGTCGCGTTGCCCAGCCGCCGTTGCGCGGTCCGGTCCGCCTCGTCGTCGGGAACGCCGGAGCCGCGCAGCCGCTCGCGTTCCAGGTCGACATGGAGGCGCAGCTCCTCCTGGAGGTCCGCGTCGGCCTGACCGCGGCCGAGATAGGGCAGGGCGCGGCGGAACCAGTCTCGCACGTGCATGGGATCGGCCCTCCCTTTCCACGACGCCCGACGGATGCGTGATTCGCCGGGCCGGATGCCACCGGGTAGAACAGCTACCAGAGTAGCGCTACTCGGGTAGAACGTCAAGGGAGCGGCGGAGACCGAAGGATTACGCGCGCTTCTCCTGCTGCGCGAGACCCCATTCGGCGACCCGGAGCGCCTTCACGTCCGTCTCGGTCGCGAGGACCTTCCGCAGGAGCCTCGCGACCCGGCGCGCCGGCGGCCGGAGGAGGAGGGTGAGGACGGCGACGCGGCGGACCCGCACCGACGGGTCGTGCAGGGCGCTGTGGGCGAGATGGGGCACGGGGTCGACGGGGTCCCGATCGTCCTTGCGCAGCATCCGGCCGAGGCCGAGCGAGAGCACGGCCATCTTGCGCACCTTTTTCTTCGGATCGCGGGTCAGGAGCGCTAGCCGCCGCAGCGACTCGACATCGTCGGTGTACCCGAGCGCCGCCGCGCACCCGCGGCGGATGCGCCAGTCAGAGTGGCTCATCGCCGCGTGGACGGCCGGCAGCGCGTCCACGCCGCTGCGCGCCAACTCCAGGACGTGGGCGTAGAAGTCAACCCCGTCCAGCCTGGCGACGAGCTCTTCGTAGCGGGTGCTCATGACCGGTGACCGTCGGTCGGGAAGTCCTTGGCGCGAGCACGCGGTATCGGCGCGGCCGCTTGCGCAAAGCGTCCATGACTGCCAGACGTCTTCCGGCGCTCGAAGAGCACTCCGGAGTCCCCCGTGACAGGCATGGACGAAGCCATCGTAACGCATCGCGATCCGACGGACAACGCGGTCGTACGCCGGTCAGACGCGCGACGTTCTCCATGCGCTTCACGAGTCATCCCCGCCTTCGAGCGTTGCCGGCAGCTCCGGCATTTCGACCGCCTGAGCAGCGATGAGGCCCTCGAATTCGCCCGGACGAACCGGAAGGGTGTGGTAGCCGGCCCGGTCCTCGGCGGCCTGCCGACGCCGCCGTTGGCCATCCAGCCACTCCTGCAATGCCAAGCGGAACAGCGCGGAACGTGTCTTGTCGGCCTTCCTGGCCGCACGGTCCAGGTCGCTGAGCAAGGGCTCGTCGATAGTGACGGATATCGTCTTCATATGCCGCGGCCGTTTTGGGCGGTCGTACGCCGAGAGCGGTGCGACCCCCGCGGAATCAGTCGCTCACCAGCGTGAACTTCTGGTTCCGGCGCCCGCCGATGGTCTCGGCCACGTAGAGGTTGCCGTCGGAGTCGCTGACGACGGTGTGGGGGAAGGTGAACTCGCCGGCCATGTGCCCCGAGCCCCCGATGCTGCCGACGATGTCGCCGCTCTCGCGCTCGAGAATCCAGATGCGGTTGCTGCCAAGGTCGACGACGAACATGAAGCGCTGCTCAGGGTCGCGGGAGAGCTCGATGTCGGTGGCCCGCAGGGTCGCCTCGCCGTACTCCGCGGGGTCGATGCGGATGATGCGCTGCAGGTTGCCCTCGCGGTCGAACACCTGGATGCGGTTCTGGCCCCGGTCGCAGGCGTAGACGAGGCCGTCGTTGCCGAGCACGACGCAGTGGGGGTGTCCCCCGCCCCCCTCGACGAACTGCCCGTCGCCACTGCCGGCCGAGCCCCACTGCCGCAGGTAGTTGCCCTCGCGGTCGAAGACGACGATTCGGTGATTGCCGTAGCCGTCGGCGATATACACCGAGCCCGTCTCGCCGGTCACCGGGTCCGGGTTCGGGTCGACGGCGACGTCCGCCGGGGCGTTCAGCAGGGTGCGGCTGCTGTTGTTGCCGGGCTCGCCGCACGTCGGGTGCGGCGAGTTGGGGTTCAGGGTCGGCGGGCCGTCGCAGAGCCCCTTGGTCCCGATTTGCAGCAGCATCTCGGACCCGTCGCGGGTCCACTTCTGGACCACGCCGTCCGAGTTCCCCGCGATCCAGATGTTGTCCATCTCGTCGGTCGCGCAGCCGTGGATGCCGTGGGGCAGCACCGCCGCCGCCCCCGCCGGGGTCAGGGCGGGGTCGCCCCAGCTCGCGGCCACGTTGCCGTCGGTGTCGTACAGGATGACGGGCGGCGACGGGACCGACTGCGAGCCCTCTTGCGGCAGGAGGCCGCCGGGCAGGAAGCCCCGGTTGACGGTGATGACGTGGTCGCGCGAGTCGATGCAGCTCGCCCCCACCATGCCCGTCACCCACTGGCGGGCGAGGCCGTCGGCGTCGGTCGTCGTCGGCAGGGGCTTCGGCCAGAAGGGGTCGACGCGGTACTCGGGGGCGGCGGCCGGTGCCTGCGCCTCCGGTACGGTCATCCAGAGTGCACCGGCGGCCAGGGCTGCGAGCAGGCCGACGGCGGAGAGCCGCCGGGCGAGGGGGGCAACGGTGTGTGGTCCGGTCATGGCTCCTCCTTCATCGGTCCGGCGTCCATCGCCGCGCGCAATCGATCCCGCCTCCCGTCACGCGGCTTCTCCATGCAGGCGGAACGTGACCCGGACGAACCGGCTGCGCCCGTCCTGGATCATGTCCGGCTCGGTGGCGTTGAACGCGCGCATCGCGCGCCGCATGATGAGCCAGCCTCGGCCGCGCCTCTCCATGAAACCCATCCCCGCCATGAAGTGCCCCATGGAGTCGTTCCGGGCCCGCGGATTGGCGCCCGCCCGGACCTGGTCGACCGTCATGTGGTTGGGGAGCGCGCCCGGACTGGTCACATCGACCCTGTCCGCGAACACCTCGAGCAACGTCGCCGAGCCGGTGATCGCATAGTCGCGGTGTATCGCCGCGTTGACGAGCGCCTCGCGAATCGCCGCCCGCGGCAGCAGATGGCGGTCTTCCCGCACCAGATTCCGGTACGACTCGAAACGGCCGAGACCCAGGAACCACCCGACGACCCTGTCGACCTGCTCGTCGAGGCGCCCCGCGCCGTCGGCGACCTGCAGGACGTCCGAGGCGCGGTCGTCTCCCGCGTAGGCGGCGCATTCGATTCGGAAGTTGCGGGTCTGCGGGTAGCGTTGCGGCGTCTTTCCGAATGCCAGCACGCCGTACAGCGTCGCCCGGGCCTCGCCGCCGATGTCGACGAGCACGCCGCGGTTGCGCAGATCGTGCTCGGGGTCGGGTTGCGGCTCCTCGTCGGTCTCGAACCCCAGGCGCTGCAGGTACCGGTGAAACGCCGCGACGTCGATGTGCTCGACGGTCGCATCCTGAATCGCCCGCTCCTCCGTGAGGATGTACCCGAAGGTGTTGTAGAGCTCCTGCAGCTCGGTGGGCGACGGCTCGACGCTGCTGCGTTCGCGGCGAATCCAGACGCGGCCGTCGTACCGCATGGGCTCGAACCCGCGCTGCCGCGGCACCTCCACCCAGTGCACCCGTCCGTGCGGATCCTCGTGGCGTCCGGTACGCGCCGAGACCGGCGAACTGCATCCGGTGTGCAGGAACGCGGTCAGCCGCTCCTCGACCTTCTCCGCATTCTCCCTCACGCCGACGATCTCGCGCGCGTCGGTGACGCCGAGAACGATGACCCCGCCCTCGGTGTTCGCAAAGGCGCACATCGCCTTGCCGACGGCCGACAGATCGCCGAGTCCGCGCTTGAACTCGGTGTGCCGGCTCTCGCCGTCTTCGATACGGCGCAGGATGTCCAGCCATTCCACGGTCGGAGTTCCCCCTCGCCGGTCAGAATCCGTACTTCAGCCGGCGTAGACGGAACGCGTCGTCTCCGCCGTCGACGGTGCGCACGATCGCGTCGCGCACGGCGGGGGCCTCGATGGCGCCCGCTTCGGCCACCCGTCCCCGGTTCGCGGTCGCGGTGAGCTGAATGACCTGGTCGGCATCGCCGTTGACGACGATGTTGGCGTTGTGAGTCGCGACCACGATCTGACGGCGGCCCTTCAGCCGCTTCAGCGCCGGCAGCACGGTGTCGGACAGGAACCGGTTGTCCAGCTCGTCCTCCGGCTGATCGATCACCAGGGGGCGCTCGTCGTCGGTCTGCAGCAGGAGGGACAGGAGGACGCTGACCCGCTGGCCGCCGGAGAGGTCGTCCAGCGGGCGCAGGGCGCCGTCGTCCATCCGGAGCTCGATCACGTAGCGGTCGCGGCAACGGACGACGGCCAGCTCCCGGCGCTTCGGCCGGCTCAAGGCGTCGCGGAACGTCTTCTGCACGGCGTCGCTCATGCCGACGTCCGCCAAGACGCCTGTCTCGATGGCCACCTCAATGGCCGCGAGCAGGTCGTGGGGCGCCGGCCTTCGCCCGTCCGCGAGGTCGTTCCACCAGCGCGTGACGCCCCGCTGGTTCAACTGCCTGAGAAAGCGTTCCAGCGGACCCCGATCGCCGTCGTCGATCCTGCGGGCGGCGATGCGTCCGGCGAACTCGACGCCGACTTCCTTCATCACGCGATCGAACGCGCGTCGTTGCTCCTGGGTCAGATCCCGCCGCTCGGTCAGCAGCCTCTCGAACGTGCGTTCGGCTTCCTCGTGCCGGTCGCGGGTCTGCGCGAGGTTCGCCTCATAGCTCGCCAGCAGCGACGCCTGATTGCTCAGCGACTGGAACTCCTTGATTCTCGCGCCGTCGACGCCCCGATCGGCCAACTTGCGCTCGACGGCCACGCGGACCGTCTTCTCGTGGTTCTCCAGAGCGGCGGCCACGGCAGCCATCGACGCGTTCGCCGCCGACAACCCGTCCTTCGCGGACTGAAGATCCGCACGGATGCGTTCCCACCGCCCGCGAAGCCCGGTGCCTCCGTCGGAGACCCCCGCGGCGCGCAGCACCGGTTCAGGGAGTTCGTCGACGTCGGGCGCCTCCAGGGACGCTGCGGACTGCAGTACGCGGTTCAAGCTGGTTGCCAGCTCGTTCCCCGCACGTTCGGCGTCCTGCCAGCTCCGGAAGTCGCGGGACGCGCGATGAAGGTCCGCGACGCCGGCGTCCGAGAACGCGGCCAGTTCCGCGGCCGCGCGGCGGCAGCGTTCGAGCCCCTGCTCAGCCACCGCGAGATCGTCGTCCAGCTTCGACAGACGTCCGGCGACACCCGCGAGCTCCCGGTCCATGTCGGTCAACCGCGCTTCCCGCGCGGAGATGCCCGCCGTCTCCGCGGCCACCAATCTAGCGAGGATGTTCTGTACTTCGCCGGGATCCTGCGCGAGGCGCTGCAGCTCGTTCTGCGAATAGAACACGGCGGGCCATCGCTCGTGCGCCGGCGCGGTCGGGTCTCGTCCGGGGCAGTCGAGCGAGACCTCCGGCGAGCCTCCGAGGAATCCGTCGCGACCCCGCGCCGTGACCTGGCTCGCGAGGCCGTCGTCGCTCGGCGGCGGCGCGTCGACGTGCACGCGAAGGCCGTCGAGCAGGGTGCTCTTGCCCGTCATGCTGCCGCCGATGATGCACGTCAGGTCGGGGCTGAGCTGGAAGTGCGTCTCCCTGCCTTCCGGGCCGCCGAAGAACGAGGCTCCCCCCCTGACGGTGACCGACTTCAGCCAGGGCCGCTTGTTCACGGTGACGTCGGGAGGATCCGGTACCTCGTCGAGACGACTGTCTCCGTTCCGTGCGTACGCGATGCGCACTCGGGAATCGCTGCCGATGAAGGCCTGACGCAGGGACTCTATCCGGGGCGTTGCGAGCTTGAACCATGTGTGGCGGGTGCCGATGGCATCCACGGTGTACGCGTCGCTGCCGTGGAAGAACGCCTGGTGGTGCCGGCTCATGCCCTCCTTCAGCCAAGGACGGTTCTTCTCGGCGTCCTCGGGCAGCGAATCGTCGGCGAGCTCGAGACCGGCTACCGCGCCGTGCTCGAAACGCTGCAGCATCTGTCCCTTCTGCGCCCCGAGCAGACCCTTGTCGTCGTTGATGTGGGGCGCAAGGGTGATGTAGTTCCACTCGACCGGCGCCGCGCCGCCGGCAGCCTGGGCGTGGAACTCCCGGAGCTCGCGGAAAGCGTCGTCGGGGCTCTTGGAAGAAAGTTGGAGCCGGTTGTCGATCCATGGCGACGGCGTGGTTCCCATCACGAGGTCGAACGCCTTGGCGTAGCGCTCCCGTCCTATCTCCGGATCGAAGAGGAACAGCAGGTGCAAGCCGTTCCTGCCCTGCTTCAACGACGGCTCGAACCCGGGGAAGACGGCATAGATCTTCTCCCGGAACGGTATGCCGTCGCTGTCCGATCCGCTGTTCCACTCCTCGACGATCCGCCACGCCGCACTCGTTCCCGGGTCATCCCCGACGCGGATCGCGTGCGGCGTGATTCCCAGCACGCGCACTTCGCGGGCGACGGCGCTCTGCAGGAACCGCCGGGCGTACGCCGCGATCGTCTCGACCGCATCCGCGGGGCCGTTGACGCCCGCCGGCAGCTTCGCCCGGCCGCCCGGCCGATCGTCGATCGTGTGGATGTGCAGATCCGCCTTGAACCAGCGTGCGCCGGGCACCGCCCGGTGCCAGCCCGGGGCGACGTTGCGTACGAAAGCCATGCGTTTCGTTGTCGCTCCGCGTCGTCGACGGTCACCGGCCGCCCCCACGGCCGGGCCGGGGCAGACGCGCCGGTGCCCGCGCGAATCACGTCTTGCGGCCGAGGCCGATGGTCGGGCATGCAGGGCGTGTTGAGCGCCGCTGCCGACCATCCAAACTCTCCTCGGGGCAGCTTACACCACGTCGCCGGGCCGAGAGCCGGGTGACGCCGCACCCGGGGGTTGCGTCGCGGAGAATCCCGCGTAAGATGGTCCGCGGTCGATTCGGATCGACGGTTCGCGTGCGCCCAGGGGTTCACCGCGGCGACCTGGAGCTCGGCCAACGGGAGACAGTGCCACACCGCATCGCCGTCCTCGCCCTCCTCGTACTGCTAGCCGTGGCGGCGGCGGCGGCCGCCGGCCAGGAGCCGGGCCGCATCCGCGTCGAGGTGCGGGCGGGCTCCGACCCGGTCGCGGGGGCGATGGTGGTCGTGGCGGGCACGACGCACGTGACCGACGCGGCCGGGGTCGCCCTCGCGCCGGCGGCGGCCGGGACGGTGCAGGTCACGGTGGTGCGGGAAGGGTTCGTCCCCGTCACCGTGCCCGTGACGCTGGCCCCCGGCGAGGAGCGCGTGGTCCAAGTCGCGCTTGAGCCCGAGCTGACCGTCGAGGAGGAGGTCACCGTCGTCGCCACCACCCGCACCGGCCGCCGCATCGAGGACCAGCCGATGCGGGTCGAGGCCCTCGACCGGGAGGAGATCGAGGAGAAGATGCTCATGACGCCCGGCGACATCGTCATGATGCTCAACGAGATGGGCGGCATGCGGGTGCAGGCCACGTCGCCGTCGCTGGGGGCCGCGAGCGTCCGCATCCAAGGCATGCGGGGCCGCTACACGCGCGTCCTCTCGGACGGGCTGCCCCTCTACGGCAGCCAGCCCGGCGGCCTGGGGCTGCTCCAGATCCCGCCGATGGACCTGGGGCAGGTGGAGGTGATCAAGGGGGTGGCGTCGGCCCTCCACGGGGCGGGGGCGATGGGCGGCGTCGTCAACCTGTTGTCGCGGCGGCCCGGCGACGAGGCCGAGCGCGAGATCCTGCTCAACCAGTCGACCCGCGGGGCCACCGACGGCGTGCTGTGGCTGTCGACGCCGCTGTCCGAGACGTGGGGCATGACCCTGGTCGGCGGCGGCCACCGGCAGAGCCGGGCGGACGTCGACGGCGACGGGTGGACCGACATGGCCGGCTACGACCGCGGCGTCGTCCGGCCGCGGTTCTTCTGGGACGACGGCGAGGGCCGGTCGCTCTTCTTCACGGCCGGCGCGATCCGCGAGACACGAAGCGGCGGGACCGAGCCGGGGCGCGTGCTCCCCGCTGTCGAAGCGCCATATCGGGAGGTCCTCGATACGCGCCGGCAGGACCTCGGCGTCCTGTGGCAGACGCTGGCCGGGCGCGCCGTCGTGACCGCCCGCGCCGCCCTCGCGCGGCGGTGGCACGAGCACCGGTTCGGCGAGGCCTTCGAGCGCGACCTCCACGACACGGGCTTCGCCGAGATCGCGGTGCGGCGGACGGCGGGGCGGCACACGTGGGTCGCGGGGGCCGCGGTCGAGCGCGACGCCTACCGTCCCGACGACGTGCCGCGGTTCGGCCACGCCTTCACGACGCCGGGCCTGTTCGTGCAGGACGACGTCGACGTGCGGCCGTGGCTGGCCCTGTCGATGAGCGGCCGGCTCGACCGCCACAGCGCCTACGGCTGGTTCCTCAGCCCACGCGTGTCGGCCCTCCTGCGGTCGGGCGACTGGTCGACCCGCCTGTCGGCGGGGACCGGGTTCTTCGGGCCGACGGCGCTCACCGAGGAGACGGAGGCGGCGGGCCTGACCCGCCTCACCGTGGACGGCCCGTTGCGGGCGGAGCGCGGCCGCAGCGTCTCGATCGACCTCACCCGCACCCACGGCCCCGCCACCTGGACCGTCACCGTCTTCGGCTCGCGCATCGCCGACCCGGTGCACGTCGACCGCGCGACCTACGTGCTGCGCAACCTCGACCAGCCGGTCACCAACCTCGGTGCCGAACTGCTGGGGACCCTCCGGCAGCCGCCGTTCGCCCTCACCGCCAGCTATACCTACGTGCGGTCGCGCGAGCATGTCGACGGCGTCGCCGCCGACGTCGCCCAGACCCCGCGGCACGGTCTGGGCCTTGTGGCCATGGCCGAGAACGAGGACGGGCGCATCGGCTTCGAGCTGTACTACACGGGACGGCAGCGGCTCGAGGCCAACCCGTACCGCGGCTTCGGCGAGCCTTACATCCTGATGGGGGTGCTGATCGAGCGGCGCCTCGGACCGCTCCGACTCTTCGTCAACCTCGAGAACCTCACCGACGTGCGGCAGCACCAGTGGGATCCGGTCCTCCGCCCCGACCGCGCCCCCGACGGCCGCTGGACCGTCGACGCCTGGGCACCCCTCGACGGCCGCGTCGTCAACGGCGGCGCGCGGGTGCAGTTCTAGCCGGTCGTCAATCGGGTTGCAGGACTGCGGGAACGGAAGCCGTGTCCACCTCGCGGAAGGAGCCGGGCGTGACGGTGCTGTATGCTGTGCTGTATGCCAGCCACGCGCACGCAAGTGCACCTGCGACGCCACCAACGGCAGCGGCTCGACGAGATCGCGGGCTCGCGCGCCCCGGGCCTCGCCTCGGTCGTCCGTGAGGCCGTCGATCGGTGTATCGCGGAGGCGCCTGTCGACCCGACGACGGCGCTCGATAGCACCTTCGGCGCCGCACCGGAGGCGCAGGTTCCGGGACGCGACGATTGGGCGTTGCGATCCGACCGGCTGAGGGTCGTCGAGTGATCATGGCCGACCTGCTCACAGATACGGACACCTTGATCATCCGCGGCGTCCTTGAGAAGTGAGGGCCTTCGCCGGCGGGGTATTCACGGGGGAACACCACATGGCGCTCAGTCCCGACCTGGTCGAGTTCGTCAAGGAGAGCCTGGGGCGCGGAATCGCGCGGTCGGACATCGAGGACGCCCTGACCGGGGCGGGGTGGCCGCGCGATCAGGTCCGCACGGCCCTGCTCCGCTTCGCGGACGCGGCGTTCCCCGTTCCCGTGCCCCGACCCACGTTCATCGCGAGCAGGTGTTTCGGTGATGCTCCCGTTATCGTCAGGTACGGGGAGTTGAACAGGACCCGGGCGGCCGTGTCTGCTTCACGCGGCATCCACGCGGTCGCTTGTTCGTTGAGCCAGTTGTCGCCGAGCCCCCGCTTCCGTGCGATCTTCCGGACGGCCTGGACCAGCTTGCCGTGCCCCGCTTCGATCTTGGCGTCCACGTCCAGCGTGGTCCGGTCCCGGTCGAAGCTCATGCTCATCGCCGCGCCGCCGATCACGTAGAGCTGGACCCGCGTTCGCGCGAACCTGAGCTCGTCCGCGAGCTCCTCGAAGAGCTGCTTGAGCGTCGCTCGATCAAGCAGGGGCCCACTCATCCGTGTCTCCCGCCCGTTCGTTGAACTCGTCCGGATGCGGGACGGCGCCGTGCCGCAGGAACGGGCCGGGGGCGTACATCAGACACAGCCGTCGGTTTATCGCGCCCTGGGCGAGCACCCACGTCTCGTCGAGGAACCGTTCGGGCTCGTCGATCCAGGCCGGTACGGGGAGACCGTGAGTCAGCGCGAGCTGCTCGGTCACGGCCGCGATCAGCGCGTCCCAGCGCGTTCCGGTCACCTCGACCCCCCGTTTCAGCTCCCGTCTCTGGATTTCCCGGTCCAGGGCGTGGAACTGCCGCGGGAGGTCCCGCAGGATGAAGCGTTCGAGCTCGCCGTCGGTCCATCCCGCCCTGACCATGTTCGTGTAGTTCGAGAGCCGAAACGGCGGGAGGCGCCAGTCGTCGGCGTGGGTGGGCGCGTGCATTGTCGTTCCATTCTACCGGTGTCGGCCCGCCCCGCAGCGCAAGGACCGATCAAGGTGTGTCGAGCAACGTGTGATCGAAGTCAGGGATGCGGGAGTAGTCTCCATCGAAAGTCAACAGATGGCCGTTGCACTCCACCGTGGCGGCCGCGATCCACACGTCGTTGATGGGGATGGGAGTACCGGCTCGACGCAAGGCCGCGAAGATCCGGGCGTAGTGCCGAACCGTCGTGGCGGTCGTATCGAGGACGCCGACAAAGGGCTCGTCGAGAAACTCGGCGAGGATTCGCCGGTTCTCGAGGGCGCGCCGGCCCAGCTCGAATCCCGCGTCGAGCTCCCCGAGAACGGTCACCGGCATGATGACGACGCGCGCCGCCGCCACGTACTCGATCACCTCGACATGCCCGGTGCGAAGGTGGGAGTACGCGCTGGTGTCCAGGACGAGCTTCGCGGCGGGCGTCATTCCCACGACCGTGCGTCGACGACCCGCTGGGCTCGCATCGCGGTATCGAACTCTTCGAAGTCGTCGGCCGTCCAGCCGGTGTAGCGCCGAAGGCGCTCGCGGCGTGCGTCCAGCCCGACGGCGTCTCGCAGAAGGCGCAACACCGTACTGTTCAAGCTGTCGCCGCGTTCCTGACTGATGGCGTGAAGCCGACTTGCCAACTCGGGGTCGACGTTGCGCAGCGTCAGTTGCGTCGAAGGCATGACATCATGAATCTACATGCGTGCCTGCATCATGTCAAGCAGGTCAGCGGCGGCGCGCCGCTTCACCGCCCTAGGCCGGGGACGCCGTCCGGCTCCTCGTCCCACCACCACAGCGGCGGCAGCGGGCGCGGGCGCGGGTAGACCTCGTCGAGGGTGTCGCCGTCGTAGAGGCGGCCGTTCAGCATCACCTGCTCGACGGTGTTGGTGTTCCGCAGGTCGTCGAGCGGGTTGCCGGCGAGGACGACGAGGTCGGCGAGCTTGCCGGGCTCGATCGAGCCGAGGTCACCGGCGAGGCCGATGGCGTCGGCCCCCATGAGGGTGGCCATGCGCAGCGCGTCGTGCGCCTTCATGCCCGCCGCGGCCATCGCCCACAGCTCCCAGTGGTAGCCCAGCCCCTGGAGCTGGCCGTGGCTGCCCACGCCGGCGCGGCCGCCCGCCTCGACGAGGTCGCGCACGAACCGCGCGTGCCGCTCGAACACGTGCTGCCCGTCGCGGAACCACTGCCCCCGCCGCAGGGTGCGCGCGTCGATCTCGTCGTGGGGCACGAAGCGGCGCAGCTTGGCGTCGTCGTGGGGGTTCTCGCGGCTGTAGAACCAGTTCTCGGCCCACGGCCCCCCGTAGGACACGAGCAGGGTGGGCGTGTAGACGCGGCCGGTCTCGGCGAAGAGCCGCACGTAGTCGCCGTACACCGGGAAGATGGGGATGGAGTGCTCGAGGCCGGGGTAGCCGTCGAGGGTCTCGGTCAGGTTCAGCCGGATGCTGAGCGCCCCTTCGGTGGTCGGCATCAGGCCGAGCTCGCGCGCGGCGGCGATGATGTGCTGCCGGCCCTTGCGCGCCGCCGCCACGTACATCTTGATGGTCTTGGTGTCGAAGTAGTCGGCGTAGCGCTTGAGGGCGTCGCGCGCCTCCTCCCCGGTGTCGATGCCGTCCTGCCAGAAGACGCCGGGGCCGGTCGAGTAGATGCGCGGGCCGAGCACCGTGCCCGCGCGCACCATGTCGGCGTAGGACAGCACCTCGGTGTTGCCGGTCTGGGGGTCGCGCGTGGTGGTGACGCCGTAGGCGAGGTTGGCCAGGTACGGCCACACGTCGGTGCGGTGCAGCTCGTCGCGCGCGCGCAGGTGCGCGTGGGTGTCGACGAAGCCGGGCACCACGGTGCGCCCCGACACGTCGATGACGGCGGCCGCGGCGGGCACGTCCACCTCGCCGCGCGGCCCCACCGCCTCGATGCGCGGGCCGCGCACCACGATGTCGGCGTCGTCGATGACCTCGTCGCCGTTCATGGTGACGGCGCGCGCGCCGCGCAGCACCGCCACGCCTTCCGGCAGGTCCCGGGTGGCGTCGATGACGACGCGGACCTCGGCGGCCCTGAACTCGGCGTCTTCGTCGGCGTCCTCCGCTTCGTCCGTTTCGTCGGAATCGTCGGGGCCGCCGCCGTCCGCGTCTTGGTCCGGCCCGGCGCCCCCGTCGTCCAGGTCGTCGCCCGGCCCGGCGCCGCCGTCGTCCAGGTCGTCGCCCGGTCCGGCGTCCGCGGGGCCGTCCTCCTCCGCGGCCCCGTCGTCAGCCTCCGCTTCCGCCGCCTCCCGGCGCTCCTCGAAGGCCCGCGCCTCGTCGAGGTCGTACGAGAACCAAGCATTGCCCAGCGACCAGTGCACCGTCCGTCCGTCGGCGCTCCATGCCGGGAACTCGCCCCCGAGGTCGGTCAGCCGCCGCGCCGGGAACGCCGCGTTCTCGGGATTCGACACGTTGATGGTCGGAGCCGTCCCCAGCCGCGGGACGGTCACCGTGTAGACGTTGCGCTGCAGCTCGACCAGGGCCTGGTCGCCGCGCGGCGCCATAACGATGCGCGTCGGTCTCAGCCCGGCCGTCGCGCCGGCCGGGGTCGGGCCCTCGACCTTCACGTGCTCCTTCTCGTCCGTCCCGTCCCAGCGGATGGACACCAGCGCGTCGGGAGCCTTGAACAGGTGGATGCGGTCGGACCCGGCCCTAAAGTGAGGATAGGCCCGCCGGTCGGAAGGGGCGATCAGCGTCGCCGCCGACCCCTCGCCGCCCGCCGGATCGGCGGGCACCCGGACGATCTCGGTGCCCGGCGTGCCGCCCTCGCCCTGCGTCAGGTAGGCCCGCACCGGCCCCCGCACCGACACGATGCGGCCCCCCGGGCCCCACGCCGGCCGGTAGTACGCCGCGGCGTCGCGGGTCAGCCGCACCGCCCCGCCGGCACCGTCGGCCCGCGCCTTGTAGAGGTGCCCCTGCTCGCCGTCCCAGGTCGAGTAGGCGATCCACGCCCCGTCGGGCGACCACGCGGGGAAGTGCTCGGACCGGTCGTCCCCGGTCAGCCGCCGGGGGTTGCCGCCGTCCGCGTCGGCCACCCACAGGCGGTCGAGGGCGGTGAACGCGATGCGCCCGCCGCCGGGCGACGGCGCCCCGTCGCGGATCTGCCGCACCGTGAACGTGGGCGTGTCCTCAATGGGATAGTCGAACTCGACCTTCGGCCCCAGCGTCAGGTCGAAGCGCACCCGGAACGGAATCTTCTCGGCCGCCCCGCCCTCGACCGGCACCTTCCACAGGCCGCCGCCCCACGAGGCCACGAGGTGGCGCGAGTCGGGCGTGAACGACATGCCCGGCAGCACGTCCAGGGTCGCCCGCGACTCCTGGTCGTCGTGCTGCACCGGATAGGCCAGCCACCGCTCCTCCCCCGTCTCGATGTCGCGCAGCACCAGCCCCGTGTGCTCGTCGTGCCGCGTGCCGAAGACCAGCCACCGCCCGTCCGGCGACAGGGTGGGCCGCAGGGCCGACCCGTAGCGCGACGAGCGCGGATAGCGCTCGCCGGTCTCCACGTCGTAGGCCTCGAGCTGGTACTGGGGAAGCTGGGCGTTGTACTGCCAGTCGCCGGTGCGCCGCGAGTACCAGATGTACCGCCCGTCCGGCGACACGGCGGGGCCGAGGGTCTTCAGGTTGTCCGGCTCGGAGATGAGCTGGACGCCGCTGCCCCCGTCCACGTGGAAGAGCTTCAGCTTCGGAAGCCCGGAGAGGCGGAACGCGCCCATCGCCGCCACCACGTAGTCGCCGTCCGGCATCCACTCGGGCGACTCGGCCCGGTTCGACGCGCCCTTCGAGATCTGCACGGGGTCGGAGCCGTCGCTGTCCATGACCCAGACGTTCTGCCCCCCGTCGGCGTCGGACGTGTAGACGACGCGCGACCCGTCGGGCGAGAACCGCGGCTGGGCGTCGAACGCCATCCCCGAGGTGAGCTGCGTCGCGTCGCCGCCGGCGATGGGGACGGTGAACAGGTCGCCGAGGAAGTCGAAGACGATGGTCTCCCCGTCGGGGCTCACGTCGAGGGAGATCCAGCTCCCCTCGGTCATGTCGAGGGGCACGAGCCGGTCCACCTCCAGGGGCAGGCCCGTGTCGTCGGGGTCGTCGACGGCTCCCGCCGACTGCGCCGGCGCCGCCCTCGGCCCGACGGGTTCCGCCGTCGTGGCGCCCGATGCGCCCATCGACGCCCACAGCACAAGCAGCAGGACCACGACCCGGGTGGAACCGGGATCCGCGCCGCCGGCGATTCGGAAGACGTCGCGACGAGGCCGGGCGCCGGAGAGCAGGGTCGGCATGCGCATGGTGGTGTTCTCCTTCGGTGTCGCAGGCATGGTATCAACTCGACGGCTGGAACGACACGCGTCCCCGAGCCTGACACCCGAAGTCGAATGGCATCCGCGCCGGACGAGGCCCCGGCGCCGGGAAAGCCGTTGGATGCGCCCGGCAGCGGAAGAACCGATCACGACGTGTCGAGCAACGTGCGATCTCGGGTGATATTCCAGATCGTCCTTGACCCCGTTGGCCCTCGTTCGGCGATCTGGATGGCAGATGCGGTGATCGCGTCGGCTTGGGTCGGCTCGTTCAACTCGATGAACCGGTCGATTCCGGTCTGTCTCATCCAATCTCTCAGCCCTGCGGCGTTGCGGGCGTTGGTCGTCTGCGTGTTCGTCGTACCGTCGTGGCATTTTGTCTGCCACTCGAGTCGTCTGTTCTCGTAGTGGAGGTCGGCGGCCCTCCACGTGGCGTTCTCCGTCGCTCGGGCCGCGCGGCCGGCGGGGTTGGCCTGGATGTGTGCGAAGCGCTCCGGGACATTCTCGATATCGGTTCTTGCGTCCTTCGCGTACGTCTGGGCGGTGTCGCGCCACTTCTTCCTGAGGGTGGTCATCTCCTCGAGCGGCTCGAGGTTGATGGCGGTTTCGAGGCTCTGTCGGTCGATCTCCATGGCGACTGCGAAGTCGTAGAGATCCCTGACGGGTGCCTTCCGGCTCGCCCGTTTCGCTTTGCCGTGGAGGATCTGGGCGTTCGACTCGACGTGTTCGGCCCGTCCATCTATCCGCGCCTCGCGTTCGCTGCCCTCCGGGTGGCGTTCCTCACCTTTCTTCCTCTGCCACAGGTCGAGTTCAGATCGCGGGAAAGAGATGACGATTTGCCGTACTCCCTGGTATCCGCCCGTGGCGCCGAGTTCGGTCATCGAGGCCATGAAGTGCGGGCACCGCTTCGCGATCAACCGGTTGGCGGCCGAGGGCGCCAACTGGAGATCGATGTCGGTGCTCGACCGGTGCTTGTACCGCGCCGTGAGTATCGTGCCTCCGGTCATCGTCCAGCGTTCGTTGTCTCCGAGGATCTCGCGCATCGCATCTTCGAGTCTCGGTCCGATCTTCTTCCAGAGCGTGGCTGCCGGTTCCGGGAGCGTCAGTGTTTCCATCGTCCCTTGCTCAGCCTCGGCGTCGACGGTCCTTCGCCGGGATGAGGTGTCGTCTGGCCGCGTGCTCGTTCAGCGTTCGCACCTTCTCGGGGTCAGTGAACCCTGCGTTGCGCATGGCGTTGGCGAGCATTCGCCAACTGTAGACGCGTTCGGCCCAGGCGAACCAGTGTTGCTCGACCGTCGCATAATCGAGCCATGTTCGGATGGCGTGAGCCTGCTCCTCGGTCGGCGTCGTCGCGCGCATCCCGTCGTAGAGCGCCCGGCTAGTCGGTCGTTTTCGGTATCCCGCGCACCTTGAGTGGAACACCAGGTTGACGATGTTCGAATCTCGGCCCGTAGTCGTGCGATCGCCCCAGGGCAGAGCGTCTGCCCAGTCCTCGGGCGCGAGGTCGTCGTCGAAAGCTTCCGGGGGTCCAGGCTTCGCCGGCAGGCTGTCGGGATAGGGTGTGATCACGAGGGTCTTCCCGGACGGCGCTGCTCGGTCCCGACTCCTTTCGTGGGCTGCCTGTCTCGTCATCGTCCTCATCCTCGGTTTCCTGGTGCCGGCGTCAAGCTGCTCGCTGGCGTTGATTTTCTCACGAGGTAGTGCGGAATTCGGTCGGAATTTCTCCGGGTTCTCCAGCGATGCGGCGGCTCCGCAGGACCCCCCGTCGGGCTCCTCGTCCCACCACCACAGCGGCCCGCCACGTAAATCTTGACGGTCTTGGTGTCGCAGTAGTCGGCGTAGCGCTTTGAGGGCGTCGCGCGCCCCCTCCTCGGTGTCGATGCCGTCCTGCCGGGGGTTGCCGCCGTCCGCGTCGGCCACCCAAAGGCGGTCGAGGGCGGTGAACGCGATGCGCCCGCCGCCGGGCGACGGCACCCCGTCGCCGATCCAGCTCCCCGCGGTCATGCCGAGGGGGACCAGCCGGTCGACCTCCAGGGGCAGGCCCTTGCTTTGGGCTCGTCGCTGCGCTCGCCCCCGCCTCGGATGACTGGACCGGCACCCCGCCCGGATCCAGCGGGGCGGCGACCAGCCCGACGGTCCCAAGGCGTTCCGCCAGCGATCACCGACGGATTATACCGCATGGCGTCATGCGGTATAATCCTCGCCTTGATCACCGGATTCAGGAGTCAGGCGACCGAACGGATCTGGCGGGGCCGGCGCTCGCACCGGCTGCCGGGGGACATCCAACGGACCGCGCGTCGCAAGCTGCGCTATCTGGACGCGGCGGGCCGCCTGGAGGATCTCCGCGTGCCGCCCGGCAACCGATTGGAGGCCCTGACGGGAGACCGCGACGGACAGCACAGCATACGCATCAACCGGCAATGGCGGATTTGCTTTCGGTGGCGTGCGGGGAACGCTTTCGACGTCGAGATCGTGGACTATCACTGACGGGAGAACGGCATGACGACCCTTGATCGCGACCGGTTGCCGAACCCCCACCCCGGGGAGATTCTGCTTGAGGACTTCCTGCGGCCGATGGGGATCAACCAGTCCGAGCTGGCCCGCGCGGTCGGCGTTCCGCCACGCCGCATCAACGAGATCGTGCTGGGCAAGCGCGCCGTGACGGCGGAAACGGACCTGCTGCTCACCCGGTACTTCGGCCTGTCGGAAGGACTGTTCCTCCGGCTGCAGGCGACGTACGACCTAGAGAACGCGAAGCTGTCGCTGCGCGACCGGCTGACCGCGATCCGGCCGCGCGACGCCGCCTGATGACGACCTCGGTCTGCGGGCGCCCGCGGGGTAGATCGTGGTGGCCGGACCGGCGTTCACGGCGGGGCCGAGGGTCTTCAGGTTGTCCGGCTCGGAGATGAGCTGGACGCCGCTGCCCCCGTCCACGTGGAACAGCTTCAGCTTCTGGAAGCCCGGAGAGGCGGAACGCGCCCATCGCTGCCACCACGTAGTCGCCGTCCGGCATCCACTCGGGCGACTCGGCCCGGTTCGACGCGCCCTCCGAGATCTGCACGGGGTCGGAGCCGTCGCTGTCCATGACCCAGACGTTCTGCCCCCCGTCGGCGTCGGACGTGTAGACGATGCGCGACCCGTCGGGCGAGAACCGCGGATGGGCGTCGAACGCCATTCCCGAGGTGAGCTGCGTCGCGTCGCCGCCGGCGATAGGGACGGTGAACAGGTCGCCGAGGAAGTCGAAGACGATGCAGTTCGGAGTCACGGAAGTGTCCTGGCGACCCGGAAGCCGATCGTGTAATCTTGGCGGCCGGGACCGGACCACCCCCGCGTATCCGCGCGCTGAAACCGTACCGCGCGCCTCCAGTCGGCACCGCGCAGCACCTTTCGACCGCAGTCCCCGTCCCAGCAACTGTCCGTCCACTCTTCGAGATTGCCTACCATGTCGAAGAGGCCGGCGTCGCTCGGCCCGTAGGCGCCGACCGCGCAGGTTCCGCCCTCGCCGTTGCGGAAGCGCATGTAGCACCCCCTCGGGCTGCCGGCCGCGCCTCGCTCCCACTCCGCCTCGGTCGGCAGACGGTACTGGTGGCCCGTCTCCAGCGACAGCCATTCCGCGTACACCTGTGCTTCGTTCCAGCTCACGCACGCCACCGGATGTCGCCCGGTCTGCACGTATCCCGGAGACCGCCAGCTTTCCCGGCCCCCGGGGCCGTGGGCGAAGCACCTTCGCTCTCTCGGGTCAGTCAACTCCTCGGCAAAGGCGCGGTACTCCTCCAAGGTCACCTCGTACCGCCCGAGGGCCACATCGCCTTCGGGCAGGGCCACCATTTCCGAGCAGACCTCGCAGTCCCGGAACACTTCGCCCGGGGCCTGCCCACCTGCCGGAATCGCCGCCGCCAGGACCGCGCATACGACAAGCCAACTGCTCGTGCACCGCTCACTCATCAATCCACCTCCAGTCGTATCGGCCCGCCCTCCCTCCGACCGGCGGGCCTACCGCATTTTCACGGCCGGGTCGGACCAGGTCGGACCGCATGGGACCGCATCCACCTGTTCAAGGCTCCCGACGCGCTGGTGTCCATCCGCGGGAACGGCACCGACGAGAAGGAGCGCGTGAAGGTCAAGGGCCCGACGGAGGCCCGACCCCGGCCGGAGCGACGGCCGGGCTGAGGCCGACCGTGGCCAGGACCCTCATGGACCCCACGATTCTGTGACCGGTTTCCGAGGTTGTCAACCCGGGTGCTGAGTGACCGAGGCGAGCTGCGGAGTACCACGGAGGGCGGCGGGTTCCCGCCAGCCGATCCGGCGAAGAACGGCGGCTTGAAGAGGGCGATCAGCGTCGCCGCCGACCCGTCGTCGCCCGCCGGATCGCCGGGAACCCAGACGATCTCCGTCCGCGGCGTGCCGCCCTCGCCCTGCGTCAGGGTAGGCGCGCACCGGCCCCCGCATCGACACGATGCGGCCCCCCGGCCCCCAGCCCCGCCGGTAGTACGCGGCGGCGTCGCGGGTCGGCCGCACGGCCCCGCCCGCACCGTCGGCCCGCGCCTTGTAGAGATGCCCCTGCCCGCCGTCGCAGGTCGAATAGCCGATCCACGCACCGTCCGGCGACCACGCGGGGAAGTGCTCGGACCGGTCGTCGCCGGTCAGCCGCCGCGGGTTGCCGCCGTCCGCGTCGGCCACCCACAGGCGGTCGAGGGCGGTGAACGCGATACGAAGAGTACTCGCCGGGGCAGTGGGGCGGCGGTGCTACTCCTCGCTTCGCTCTCCCTTGGCTTGCTGATTCTGGCGATCAGCACGTTGCTCAGGAGGTGTGGGTGTCGAATTGTCGTTGTCAGCCCTGAGAACGTCCTTGGAAAGGGCCAGTGAGCCGCCGATGAGCGCCATCAGCGGCTCCTTCACGGCGTCGTAGGCATCGTTGGCGGCGAGTCCCCCCTTCCACAGCGAGCAGAAGCCGATGATGACGCTGACGTAGCCGAAGCTCACGAGAGACAGCACGTTCGTCCGGAGTCGCGTCATGAATTCCCTCCTCGATGCCGCTGGACGGGCCGGATGCGGTCCAGCAGCAAGAGAAGCACCGCAATGAGCGACAGCGTGTCGCCATTGCTCAGGTCGGCTACCCATTCCCAGGTGAGCGCCAGCGGGTTCCGGCCCGCCGCAGGTCGCCGGTCTTCCTCCAGGTCTTCCTCCATCGCCTCGCGCACGGCCTCGACGATGACCGCGAGATCGACGTCCTCGGCGGCCGGCCCCTCCTGTGCGAAGCCGGACCGGGCCACGAAGGCCAACGCCAACAGCAACAGGGCGATTCGTCGTCCGTTCATCACGCCGGTCCCTCCTGAGGCGCTAACTTAACTAACTAACTGACCAAAAGCGGATTGGTGCCCGATACCCGGCCAATTCTTCGGGAACCGACCGGACAAGGGACTTCAGGAAGACGGCACCCTCGCCGTGCACCGAGGTCCTCACGCAGGCGTTGGGCTCCATTCTATGCGTCATGTCGTACCCGCTCATGAGTGTCCACGGTTGACGTGCGATCACGTGAGGACGAACCCTAGCCAAGTACGACGGGGCGCGCGTCCCTCGTTCCGGCACGCGTCGCGTACCACCGACGATGTGAGCGACACTACTACTATTGGGGTGGAGGAATCGGAATCTCCTTCCTGCCGAAGAGCAAGGCGTCGATTCTTGGCGGGCGAAGCACGTGGAAGTCGAGGCCGAGTACTCGCGAGACGACTTGACCGTCCGGGTGCGTGACGACAACCGCGGCATCGCGCCGCCTATCGCCGACGAAGGGCACCCGGGCCATTTCGGGCTGCCGGGCATGCGCGAGGACCGAGCAGATCCGCGCGGTGCTGCGGTTCTGAAGTCGCGTGGACGCCGGACCGAGGTCGAGATTCACGTGCCCGCGAAGACGGCGCCCACCGAACGCGTCGCCGGGCCGCCGCGGGCCCTGGTGGCGCCGCTCTCGCGAAACCCGCGATTCCTGACGGACGCGGACATGGCGCATCAGAACAGCTTCACTTCGACCGTACGACGGATGTAGTTGCCCGAGAATGCATGCATTGTGCATACTACGTGTATGTCCAGCAAGACGATATCGCTCACGGAGGAGGCGTACGAACGGCTGCAGGGCGGCTCGCCGCCATCCCGGCGAGTCGTTCAGCGCGGTCGTGCTGCGGGCGAATTGGCCCGAGACGACGACCGGTGGAGGTTCCTGAACCTCTGCAGGGAACATGGAGCCGCCTTCGACGCCGCGGAGCTCGACCGAGTGGATGCGCTCAAGCGGGATGATGCCCAGGATGACGCCCCCGCGACCGACAAATGGGAAACGCGCTGATCCTCTGTCAAGCGACACTCAAAACTGACCCGTATGTCCAGCTGGTCATACGGGGCAGTTTTACGTGTCGCCCGACAGATCCTCGAAACGACCTTCTGATCGACCTCGAACGCAAGCTGGCGCAGGGGCGGAGGCGGTTCCGCGCAAGCCCGGCCGTTGCTCCGGCCGGGTCCGGCCTCGACCTTCACGTGCTCCCTCTCGTCGGCACCGTCACAGCGGAGCCTTTTAACACGTGGATGCGGTCCGACCCGGCCGTGAAACGCGGCCAGACCCGCCGGTCGGACGGAGCGATCAGCGGCACCGCCGACCCGTCGCCGCCCGCCGGATCGGCGAGGACCCAGACGATCTCGGTGCCCGGCGCGCCGCCCTCACCGTGCGCCAGGTAGGCCCGCACCGACACGATGCGGCCCCCGGCCCCCACGCCGCCCGGTAGTACGCAGCGGCATCGCCGGTCAGCCGCCCCCGCCCCGCCCCCGCCCCGCCCGCGAGGTCGGCCCGCGCCTTTGTAGTAGAGGTGCCCCCGTCCGGCGACCACGAGCCGTCGAAGCACCCGCGTGATTGAAGCCAGATGCGTCTCGCGAGTTCCGCCGGTTCTTGCGGCCGATCTTGCGGTCGCCGACAGTTCGACTTGTAGTACGCTTGCCCCCATGGTGACACAATTGAGGGCAATATCTACCTCAGCGATATTGGTGTTCGGCGCGTTGCTCTCCGCACAAGCGCAGCCGCCAGAATCCCAGCCGCCGGATCGACCGGGGGACACTGCGGCCCCGAGCCCGTTGTTCCGATCCGGCGTCACGCTGATGACGACGGTCGTCATCCCGCGCGGCCGAAACGGCGCCTTTCTGCCTGACCTCGCCGCGGAGGACTTCCTCGTCTTCGAGGACGATCAGCCGCAGCAGGTCGTCTCCCTCGTGCGCGTCCTCGGCGGACGCGCCAGCGACCAGTTGGCGCCTCCCCTGCGATTGCCGGACGGGGTCGTCCTTCCGCCGCCGGCGCCGCCGCGCGCCGCCGGCGATGCCGGCGGCCGCCTCTTCGTCATCCTCGTCGACGACCTGAACATCGAGGCCGGCTTGACGCTCCGCACCCGCGAGGTGTTCGAGCAGTTGGTCGAGAACGTCATTCACGACGGCGATCTGTTCGGCGTCGTCTCGACCGGACTGTCGTCTATCGCCATCGACGTGACCGACGACCGCAGTCTCCTCGAGACGGCGGCCGCCCGCATCACCGGCGACGGGTTCGGCCCCAACGACCTGATCGAGAACTTTCCGCCGGACACCCTCGGAGTGGCGGAGCTGATAGTGCGGGCCCGCCTGGCATTCCAGACCATGCGCAACATCGTGGGGAGTCTCGAGCAAGTCCAGCAACTCCGCAAGGTTGTCATCTACTTGAGCGGCGGCTACGACTTCAATCCGTTCCTTGGGGAGCGCGCCGCGTACTTTCGCCGCGCCCCTTCCATCTCCCCCATCGGGGCCGCCGCCTTCCGGCAGGACAGCTCGCTCCCGCTCTTCGGCGATGCGAGCCATAGCGAACTCACGAGGGAGATCCTGGAACTCGCCGCCGCGGCGAACCGCGCGAACGCGTCGTTCTACACCGTCGATCCGCGGGGGCTGGTCGCCGGACCCGAGGCCGCCCATTACCGGTTGAACGACAGCCGGTCGTTCAACCACTGGATCTTCACGACCCAGAACAGCCTGCGGTCGATCGCAGAGCAGACCGGCGGCCGGGCTTTCGTGAACCGAAACGATTTCGACGATGTGTTCCGCCAGATCGACGCCGAGACGAGCGACTACTATATCCTCGGATTTGTCGTGGGCAACTCCGACCCCACGGTCGGCAGCCGCAGATTGAGAATCGAGGTGCGGGGCCGCGGGGACGTCGAGGTGCAACACCGTTCCGAATACGCGTACGACGGGGCCACCGAGAACCCGCCCAGCACGCTAGCTGCTACCACCCTAGGCGATTCGCCTGATTTCGGCCGATAACACTGACAGCCGCCACCGGAAGCCGAATACCGTCGCCGCATTCCACGCTGCGCACTTCGGGTAGTGCGGTGTCGGCGAAGTCGAAGCCGAAGCCGTCGAGCGAGCGATCGGATCGTGGAAACGGGCCTGCTTGTGGTGCCGGGCGAGCAGACCTGCCGCCGCTGGAGCTCATCGGTGACGACAGCGGCGACGAGGTGTTCAGCGTCTTGCCGCTCGTGTTGCCTCATATGAGAATGTTACCCGCCATCCTCAGAATGATCGTACCCGCTGTCTCGGACGAATCCCGAGCAGGCGGCACCCACGGGCCGGCAACCGGCCGCGGGAGGTTCCACACGGAGCGGAAGCATGCCGCGGCACGCGGCGTGCTCGGATCCCGAGCCCGACAGTCCGCCGCGTCTCGTGAACCATCGAGGAACGCCCGGGACACCCCGGTCCAAGGCGGGCCGCAAGGCCCAGAACTGCTAGCGGAGCCGCGGGGCGCGCAGCGTGTCACCTGTGGATGCGGCGACCCCGTCCGTCGGCCGCCTCACGATACCTCACGATGCACCACCAACCGCGCGGTTCACCCGCGCCGTCGTCGCGCGGGCGGACCCGTGTTCGGGTGTTCTCCGGGGTCCGTTACCTAACGGTGCGGCAATCCGCCTAGGACCGTGCGGGCAGCCGCCGTCAAGGCCGTCAGCCCCGCGAAGCGAGGGGGCGGAGCGAAGCGACGCGCCCTGACGGCGGCGAGCACACCGTCATGCTGATGGGCCCGACAGCCCGGGGCCTCGACGCCCGGTGAGCGACGGCGTCGGGCGTTTGCTCCGAAGCGCCGAGTACGGTCGGGAGGCGTCAACCACGAGTTCTTCGACCCGTCTGCGGCGGGAGCACCCGGGGATGTTTCGTCCCGGGCCAGCTCCGGACCCATCGTCGACATCGTGCCTCCCTTCGGTAGCAGGAACTCTGAGGCAACGATGCTCGCCCGGTAGCAGATCAGGCGAGCCAATGCATGGCCCCGGGGCGGGCGAAGTGTGATCCCTCACGCGGCGGCGCCTGGCCCGCTAGGCGCGTTGCCGGTCGCGGTGGTCGAGGCACCCCTTCGGGACTGCTCCGATGGCGGCCGTTAGCGGCTCGGACCGCCCGCCAGCGGGCGGCCCGAGGGGGCTCTTCCACGGCGTCGGAGCCCGCGGGGCGGCCTCCGACGGGACAACGGGCCTCAACCGTGGCAAAACAGCGCGGACCGACCCGGTCTGTCGGAACTCCGGGCGGTCACGAGGGTCCGGTGGGCAGTACCGGGCCGTCCGCCAGCGCCGCGGCCGTGGACGCCGCCGCAGGGCGCCGTGAACCGCCGAGACCGCGGTTCCCAACGGCATCCACAGTCGTCATCCTCTTCAAGATTCAACCAGAAGCCGGAGTCAGGCGCACCGCCGAATGTCGAGAATTTCCTCAGTTCTTCGCGACCTTTGACAGCTTGCCTAGCTTGCTAAACTTGGCCCTGCGTCTCCCACAGCACAACACCAGCTAGCGCCGACGCAGAAGTTCGTCCAGGATGGCTTCAAAGGAGGAGTATGGCCTTGCCCCACGCAGTTTCGCCAACAAGCGGAGCTTCCCGTCCTCAAGGACCTCGGCGAAGAAAAATGTTGGCGTCGCCGTGACACCCAGCTCTTCCCCGCGTCGGCGGTCCTCTATTACGTGCCCAGCCATGGCGTCCGTCCTGAGACAAGTTTCGAAGTCTACCGGGGAAAGTTCCAATGAGGCCGCGTATTCCAAGAGGTTTCGCTCCGTCAAGGCACCGTTCGCCTCAAACAGCCGGTCATGCATGTTCCAGTACATCCCCTCGCCCGCCGCACACTCCACAGCCTCCGCGGCCTTGACGGCCAACGGATGATTTTCCAGTGGATAGTGACGAAACACGTACTGCACCTTCCCGGTGTCTACGTAATCTTCGACCAGACGCGGATATACGTCACGTGCGTACCTACCACAGAACGGACACTCGAAATCCGAGAACTCTATGATGGCAAGGCCCGCGCTTGACTTCCCCCTGACGCTGGCCCGTCGCGGCGGGCCCACAACTTTGGCCACGTCAAGTTCCTCCACACCAGCCGGACCGGGACCTGCCTCAGGCCGCCGATCCGCCAGCATTGCCCATAGCAGAACGCCAGCCGCGAGGACCATCGCCACCGACGCCATTCTGTCCAGCAACCGATCCATGCCGCGAAGCCGCATTGATACGTGCTCCTTTATTCCTGATTTCAGACACTTGGCAAGTAGGACCGCCCACCTTTGCCGACGCTGCGTGGGTGTCGGTCCCGCCGCCCGTGCCCCGTGACCGACACTGAACGGACGGCACGCCCGCCCTCGCGGGCAAAGCGTGCCATCCTGACCGCACCGTTGGCCGCAGCCGGCTCTCAGTTACATTCGAAGTTGCAGACGCCCTCCGAATAGAAGAACCCCGCGCACGACGAGCCCATGGCGTAGCAGGCCTCCTCACAAACGTCGGCACAGAACCAAGGCCATTGTGCCGCGGCCGTGGCTGGCGTGAACAGGTTCAAGGTCGTTGCTGTCAGGAGACACAACGAAGCCATCAGGAGTTTCCTGATCGCGCGACCGTTGACAGAGCAATCCTTTCGTGCCATGACTACTGAGTCCTTTCTGGAGTAAAGTTCTCGCTTGACTGGAGTGCCGTACGCCCGTCCACACGACGGCCGGCAGAACAACCGTGACGCTTGGTTACACCATTTACACTCCTCTCTTTCGGCGTTGTCGACCGGTTCCTGGAGCCTCTCAGGTCACCACGGCGCGCGTATGCCAGTCCCCACGTCCGACAGCGGCTCGCTCCTGGTTCAATTTGGGAACGGACGCTCCGCGTTTTCGACCACGATCATTTCAACCGGGCCCCGCCGGGCTTCCAAGCGGAGTCCGAGCTGTTCCTCCAGGGCCTTGAACACCGACCGGCCCTCGGGAGCGGGTTCCACGGAAAACGCCAGTCCGATGTCGAACCGTCCCACCAGTCCCGTCTCATCCACCACCAAGCGGCCGGCGTGCGGCTGCAGAACGGCCGCGAATTCGGCTGTGGTCTGGGCACCCAGATCGAACTCCATCAACCGACGGCCGCGGAGCCGAAAACGTAGTCCGCAATGAGGTCCGGTCGCCACCTGCCGCGTTGACGGACCCGCCCGTTCTCGTCTCGTGCGCCAGGCGTCGCAGTCGGTCGTCGACCGATGGATACCGTCGCCCAGCCGGCCGCGGGAGTTCGCCCGCACTAGCGCGTAGTGGGGCATTATCCGCTCCTCAATCTGGACTCGCAATGCGAATCGATCCGTCAAGACATTCCGTAGCGTCGATTGCAGCTGCGCTTCGTCCGCTCGCTGAGCGCCCGGCAGCACCGCGTCAATGTCGAAGCGTTGACCTTCCGACCAGTCCGGCCCTTGAAGCACCCTGCGAGAGTTGAGACCATAAGCCCTCGCGACCAGCCATCTGAGGCTATGACCTCGGATCTCCAGGTACCCGCCCGGGCGAACAGAGAAGCTCATGCCTTGCCGCGCTGCGCTCTCCCTGACCGAAGCCGCCTCGAATGCCGACGGGTCGCACTGCGGCCGGATGGGCCGTCGCGCGGCAACCTGTACAGCGACGGCCGCGCAGAGCGCCACGGCCACCACACCAGCCCCGCCGGATAGCCAAGTTCTCATTTCGGCACGACCTCCGCAGCGTCTCGGCGCTTCACGACAAGGCTGCTTCATGGCGAGCAAGAGTCTCAGACTCATTTCGTGAGTGAAGCATCGCAGTGAGAGGTCCGGACATTCAAGCGGAATGCGCGGGCTATGCGGAGTTCGGGACTATGCTGAGTCGGTTGAGGCGTTCAACTTCAAGTGCCTGTTGAAGCGGGGGTTGCGTGAGCTGACCGGTTCCCAGGACTCCGCATAGTTGAGATGCTCTCGTCCGGCCTGATTGGCCGGAAAGGAGCATCCCATGACCGTTCACGGCCCGTGGACCCTCGACCGTCTGGTCGAGGCGTACACGCACCACCAACGACGTACGCGCGGCTTGCGTCCTCAGACCTTGCGCAACCGCGCTTGGTTCGCCCGGACGCTCGTCCGGGCCACTCTCGGTACGGACCCGATCGAGCCCAGCCGCCTTACGCCGGCCGACGTGGCGACATTCATCACGTCGCTACGGCACCGGTTCTCGCCGGGGTCGATGCGGACCGTGCTGTCGACGTTGCGACCGTTCTTCCGGTTCCTGCGCTTCGAGGGATTCTGCGGCGACGCGCTCGAGGCGGCTCTCCCGACCGTGGCCCATTGGCGGCTTGCGACGCTGCCGCGTTCCCTGACCGAGCAGCAAGTCGAGCAGGTGCTCGCGTCGTTCGACGCCCCCACCCCGTGCGGGCAACGGGACCGGACGATCGTGCAGTGCCTGGCGACCCTGGGGCTGCGGCCCGGCGAAGTGGCCGACCTGTGTCTGGACGACATCAACTGGCGCGACGGCACCATTCAGATCCGCGCCCGGAAGAACCGGCGGGGCGCCATGCTGCCGCTGCCGAGCGTGCTGGGGCAGGCGCTGGTCGCCTACCTCAGCGGAGGGCGGCCGGCGACCAGCGAACGCCGGGTGTTCGTGCAGCACCTGGGAGCGCGTCGCGGCGAGCCGCTCTCGAGTCCTGCCGTCTCAGCCGCCGTGGTCCGCGCCCTTCGCCGCGCGGCGGTCGACACGCCGCTCGCCGGCCCCTACGTCTTCCGGCACACAGTGGCCAGCCGCATGGTGCAAGAGGGAGCCAGCCTCAAGGAAGTCGCTGACGTCCTCGGCCATCGCAGCCTCGACACCACGATGGTCTACGCCAAGCTCGATCTGCCGAGGTTGCACGAGGTCGCGCTCCCCTGGCCGGAGGTGCTCCGATGACGCCCCCGAGCTTCAATCATCTGGTCGACGAGTACCTCACCGCGCGCCGCGGACTGGGCTTCCACCTCGGAACGGCCGAGGGGTTGCTGCGAAACTTCGCCAGCCATGCAGACGGGATCGGACACATCGGGCCCGTGACAATCGAGCTCGCGGTCCAGTGGGCACGATCCTCACGGTCCAGCAATCCGGCCCAGGCCGCACGGCGGTTGGCCGTCGTGCGGCAGTTCGCCCGGTATCGCGCGATCTTCGACCCGGCTACCGAAGTGCCGCCGGTCGGGCTCCTGGGACGCATCCCGCGCCGCTCGCCGCCCCACATCTACAGCGAGACGGAGATGGCTGCACTCCTGCAGCAGGCGGGCCGCTTGGCGCCCCGAAACGGGCTGCGACCCGCCACCTATGTCGCCTACTTCGCGCTGCTGGCCTCAACCGGTCTGCGGCTCTCCGAAGCCTGCCGCCTCACGACCGACGACGTCGACCTCGTCAACGGCATCCTCACCATCCGCGAGACCAAGTTCCGCAAGTCCCGACTCGTCCCGCTCCATCCGACCACGACCCAGGCGCTGACCCGCTACGCCGACCGGCGCGACGCGTGTCGTGCCGCACCTCGGTCCAACTACTTCTTCCGCACCGAGCAAGCACCCCGACTCACGGGCACCGCCGTAGGGAAGACGTTCCGCCGGATCAGGCAGCGTCTGGACTGGATCGGGCACGGCCGCACCCACCAACCGCGCATCCACGACCTGCGACACACCTTCGTCGTGCGCCGGCTGTTGCGCTGGTACCAAGAGGGTGCCGATGTCGATCACAAAATCCTGGCTCTCGCCACCTACCTCGGCCACGGCAGGGTCGCCGACACCTACTGGTACTGCACCGCCGTCCCCGAGTTGCTCGCCAGCACCGGACAGCGTTTCGAACGCTTCGCCCATCAAGCGTCGGAGCGCCCGTCATGACCTCCGTCGAGCGGGCGTTCCCCGCACTCCTACAAGAGTTCTTTCACCGGCGCCTCATCGCGCAACGGGGTGCCAGCACGCACACGATCGCCAGCTACCGCGACACCTTCACGTTGTTCCTCGGGTACGCCGCAGAGCGCACCGGACGCACCCCCTCGGCGCTGACCCTCTCGGATCTCGACGCGCCCGTGGTCCTCGACTTCCTCGACCATCTCGAGACCGAACGCGGCAACTCTGCGCGCACCCGCAACCTCCGGCTCACCGCCATCCGGTCCTTCATGCGCTACGCCTCGCTGCGCGAGCCATCCCTGCTGCCCGTCGCGCAACGCGTCCTCGCGATTCCCGTCAAGCGCTTCGACCGGCCCGTCCTCGGCTACCTGTCCCGCGACGAGACCACCGCGATCATCGACGCGCCCGACAGGTCCACCTGGAGCGGGCAGCGCGACGCCGTCCTCTTCGCCGTGCTCTACAACACCGGTGCCCGCGTCTCCGAGATCATCCGGCTGCACGTCGCCGATGTGCTCCTCGACCGGGCGTCCTCGCTGCTTCTCCACGGCAAGGGACGCAAGGAGCGTGTCGTCCCGCTCTGGAAGAGCACCGCGGCGCAACTGCGCAGGTGGCTCCCCCGAATCGATGGAGACCCCGACGCCCCCGTGTTCCCCAATCGCGCGGGCAAGCCCCTCTCGCGGTCTGGGGTCGAGCATCAACTGCGCGTTGCCTGCCGAAAGGCCGCCGAGCGTCACCCGTCGCTCGCGACGCGGCGGGTCTCGCCCCACACGCTGCGCCACACGACCGCAATGCATCTCCTCCAGTCCGGAGTCGACATCACCGTCATCGCTCTCTGGCTCGGCCACGAGGACACCGCCACCACCCACCAGTACGTCGAAGCCGACCTCGCCATGAAGGAGGCGGCACTCCGGCGCGTCGACGATCCCGCACCTCAGCCATTCCGCTTCACCGCCACCGACCGGCTCCTCGACTTCCTGGAAGCCCTCTGACTATGCGGAGTACCGCTCCACGCAATCGTCCGTGTTCCCGCGGGCCGCCGAACCAAACTCAGCATAGTCCCGAACTCCGCATAGCCGTCGCTATGCAGAGCTCTGCATAGGGACGGAAAAACAGCCGGAAAACTGGGTGTGCATGTGGGCCCCCTGCCAAAATACGCAACTGCAAGGGAATCCGACGGCCACCTGAAGGGAACCCAACCATTTCGCAAGGCAGACTGGGAAGGCGTCCCTCGGATTCCGGTTTGCTCCACGGCCGTCAAGCGAGGTACGCAGGTCGTCCGCTTTCGCTCCAGCGCAGCGGGTCGCTGGCTCCACCGAGCGTGCGGGTCGCTCATGAGGACCAGCGACGGCAACCGAGCCAGCCCCCCGCCAGCCCCCCCGCACATGGTCCCGCCCGCCGAGCGCAGCGGCGCGCCACGGCCGTGTCCGTGGGGCCCCCGGAGGGACCGGTACTTGTCCCGGTTGGCGGTGCCGCGTTCGGCGGCAACGCGAACCGCCAGGTGGCCGCCATCGCGCTACCGGTGGTGAGTTGCCGGTCGCCGCGTCACGATCCGCTCGGGTCGCGGCGGACAATTGCGCGTCGGTGCGCGGGGCCGATGCGAGCACTTCGGGTCTCGTGCGGCTCGTCCGTCGCGCCCGCCTACGAGATGCTGTTCCCGGAAGCGGTCGAGTTGCTGCGAGGAATGGCGCGGCGTTTCCACAGCCACACCGACTTCGGCCCCGTCGCCGAGAGCGAGTTCTGCATCGGGGTCTTGGTGCCCGTGAACCGGCTGGTGCCGGGTGAACCGGCTCAATCGTTCCCGGGTGGACGCGCTAGAGCGTGCTGGAGTTCGCGGATCAACGTTGGATCCGGCACCAACTTCTGTGTAAGCAGGAACGTGTCGAGTCCGTTATCCAGTCTTGGCGTGCCGGCGAGCCTGCACCAGGATGTGATCGTTCGCGGATCATGGACGTCCAGTAGGTCTTCAAGCCTCAGGCGGTACCGCTGCTGATGGGTCAGCGCCCGGGTCAGCCGGCCGAGGACCAACGAGCGGCGCGGCGATACATCAGCGAGACCGCAGGTACTCTTCAGCACGGCCACCGAGACGCCCGCGTGGCGCGCCCAAGCGGCAAGCGTGCGGAGATCGGAGCCGGAGGTCGGAATCGTCGCGACGGCGCAGGCCCAACGCCTCGCGGCATGAGGAGTCACCGATCGATCCAACTCCGAGGCACCGATGTCCCGCGGTCGTGCCCGCAGACGGCGACGGACGACTTCCACTAGTTCAGGCCGCGTAAGGGGCTTCTCCACGTAGTCGACGGCACCGATGCGCAGGGCCTCGACCGCCGACTGGGAAGAGCCGGACGCCGTAACGATGACAAAAGGCGTCCCGATGCCACGCGCTTGTGTCTGTTCGACCAACGACGGCCCGGGCGCGTCGGGCAGATGCACCTCGGTCAGCATGAGGTGGAACGTTGTGCGCTCGGGCAGAGTGAGGGCGTCCCGGGAGGTCCCCGCTACGTCCCACTAGTGTCCCAAGAAACTCGGGACAGCCACCCGTAAACCGTAGAACGTAAAGGAGATACAGAGATTTGGAACTGTCATCGACTTGAACTCGCTCCCGCTCTGAGACGATGCTCGTGCTTATTTCCGAGGAGATGGGGCATGTACTCAGGCAAGCTGGTCTTCGCGCAGGTGATGGATCACCTGCCGATGCACACCTTCCGTCGCGCCGTGAGCCGATATGGCGGCAACCGTTACGTTAAGTCCTTCCCGTGCCACAGCCAGTTTCTGTGCATGGCATTCGCCCAACTTACGTATCGGGAAAGTTTGCGAGATATCGAGGTCTGCCTGCGCGCACAGCGACAGAAGCTCTATCACTTGGGCATTCGCAGTCCGGTGTCGCGCAACACCTTGGCCAATGCGAACAAGCAACGCGACTAGCGAATCTACGCCGAGGTGGCGCAAGCGTTGATCCGCATCGCCAGACCGATGTACGCCAGTGAGAACTTGGGCCTGGACCTCGATAACACCGTGTTCGCCCTCGACGCATCGACCATCGACCTGTGCCTGTCCATGTTTCCGTGGGCACCGTTCCAGTCGACGAAAGCGGCGGTCAAGCTGCACACGCTGCTCGACCTGCGCGGCCCGATTCCGACGTTCCTGCATGTCTCCGACGGCAAAATGGCCGACGTTCACGCGCTCGACCGCTTCGTCCCCGAACCTGGTGCCTTCTACGTGATGGATCGTGCGTACCTCGACTTCGAGCGCCTGTACGCCTTGGCGGCATTCGGTGCGTTCTTCGTTATCCGCGCAAAGTCCAACACGCGGTACCAGCGTCGGTACTCTCGACCGGTCGACAAGACGACCGGTCTTCGTTGCGATCAAACCATCGTGCTCACGGCTGCGGATTCCACGTCCCGGTATCCGCAGCCGCTCCGTCGCGTGAAGTACTGGGATAAATCCACGGACAAGACGTTCAACTTCCTGACCAACAACTTTGCGATCCCTGCGTTCACAGTCGCCGAGCTGTACCGGCACCGCTGGCAAGTCGAGCTGTTCTTCAAGTGGATCAAGCAGCATCTGCGGATCAAGTCGTTCTTTGGGACCTCGGAGAACGCCGTCAAGAGCCAAATCTGGATCGCGGTGTCGGTGTATGTGCTCGTGGCCATCATCAAGAAACGGCTGGATCTCCCGGTAAGTCTCTACACAATTCTACAGACGCTGAGTTTGACAGTGTTCGAGAAAACCCCGCTTTTGCAGCTATTTTCTGATACCGATTACACTTCTCTTAGTGAAGGCCCCCGTAACCTGTTGAATCTATTGGAGTAATTCCTGGGACACTACTGGCTACGTCCACGAGGAACTGCTCGTGCCGGAGAATGCTGATGACTTCTTCGACCGAGGCGTCGTCGGCGTCGGCGACGAGAATTCGTGTCATGGGACGTCCGATTCAGTGTCTCGTGGTGGGTGTCTTTACCCGCGGGCCGCCTACTCGATCGAGGTGCCGCCCTCGTCGTTGTCCCAATCCCACGACAGGACCTCATGGTTGCGCAGCCAGCACTCCAGGAGGAGTCCGCAGCACGACGGCCTCAACCAGACCACCCCCCACGATCTTGGATCCGGCGGCGGCATCGGGTCCCGGTCAGGGCATAGCCTCGGCGGTGTATTCACTGACACCCGTCGGTCACGCTGCCGACCGACTCGAGAGCGCCAGACAACAACTCTTTGGAGCAGGCCCGTCCGAATCGCCACCCGAGGTCGAGCCCGATCCGATCGAGTCGCAAGAGAAATGCAGCTTCCGCCGTACCGATGGCCGCGTCGCTCCATGGGATCGGGCTGTCAAAGCAACGGCAACGGGCCGCCTGGAAGCTCGGTTGTCAACGGTCTACAGACTCCTCTCGCGCCCGCCATCCGCAGGATGCCCATCCAGTGTGTCGCGGCACGTCCTCACCGGGGAGGCGATTGGGCGGGCGGAGCGCCGGCCCCGTCGTCGTCCTCCTCAAACTCGAACCGCGGCAAAGCGAACCCGAAGTGGTCCTCGCCGGCCCAAGGAAGGCCCAGGACGACGTTCTGGGCGTCACCGATGGGAACTAATACCGGTGCCTCGAACTCAGTCGCGTTTGGCCGGGTGATCGTGGGGTTGTCTCGGGTGTCCATGGTGGTCTCCTTCCCGTTTGGATGTTACTTCGTGACGCTGTGTGAGGTGGGGGAGTTCACAACTCCCGGTTGCGTAGCCAGAATTCCAGCAGAAGCACCTGTGTCAGCTGGCGCTGATGGCACTCAAGCCCGCGAGCCAAGCGTTCGAGGCGTGAGGTCAGACTCGAGCGTTCGATCCATCCCCGCTCCACGACACGCCAGCGGCGTGCCTGGAGAAGCTTGGCGGCCATCGGCCGGAACGCTTTGAGATGCGACGAGCCAAAGAGGCCCTTCGATCGGCGTCCCCGGAGCGCGGCGGGCCACATCGTCGATAGCGCCCGACGCATCAGGCGGCGTGGCTCTCCCGGCCGGCATACGACGTCGGCGGGAACGCTCAGCAGGAACTCGACGAGCGGTCGGTGCATGAACGGATGTCCGTAGTCGAGTCCATCCATCGTCTCGGGCACCTCGAGCAGACGAAGTTCCCGCATCACCGTCAGCGCACGTACGTGCGGGCGCCGCCAGGGTCGTGCCGCCATCCACTCGTTGGAGATCACCGCATCCGGCTGGGAGAAACCGGCTCGCTGGAGGAACGATGCGCACAGCGATGTGTCGCCCTGGCCAGTCGTGCCTTCGGTCTGGTACAGCGAGGCGGCGCGGCCGAGATATGGGAGCATCGCTTGAGCGGCGCGAGACAGAATCCACGCCGCAGGCACGCCGGCCGCGCGGCTCCAGGCGAGAGCATCGCGGCACGCCTCCAAGAGGCTGCCACGACGGAGCGGGCGCACGACCTGCAGGCTGTCATCGAGCCAGTTACCCGTGAGCTGGTCGCCTGCCTGTCCGGTGAGAAGGGCCGTCGCGCCCGCTTGTCGGGCGACGGCCGCCGCGGACTGCTGAAGTCGGGACCGGCTGTGGGGGAGCGCGCCGAGAATGTCGGACTCTGCGAACAGCGGAATGTCGTCGACCGATAGACGCACGCTTCGGAGGTCGCAGTGTTCCTCCACCTTCCCGATGAACGGGACATCCCGGGAGCCCCTCTGCACATAGCTGATTGCCGTGAGGCCGGATGCAGCGACTTCACCCCGGCGGATCAGGCCGGCGGCTAGGCACACGACCGACGACGAGTCGAGGCCTCCGCTGAGCTCCGCGGCCACCGGGGCACGAGCCTGCAGTCGCGAGGAGACGGCGTCGCGGAAGAGCGCGCGGAACTGCTCCTCGTACTCGCGCTCGTCGTGGCACCGAACCCCTTCGGACGTCGGCGGCCGCCAGAACGCCGACAGGGCGGCACCGTCGATTGTCAGGCGCACGGCATATCCCGGCACCACAGCGTGGACATCCGCGTACGGCGTGCGGCCCGGATACCCGCCGACCGTGAGGAAGCCGGCAACGTACTGCTCGTCGAGCGCATTGGCGTCGACGTGAACCAGCATTGCCTCGAGGCTCCGCGACCACAGGACCTCGTGTCCCCGATGGTGATAGTAGAGAGGGCGTATGCCGGAGAAGTCGCTCGCCAGTACGATCGCACCACGTCGAGGGTCGGAGAGCACCGCGCTCCAATCGCCGATGACGCGGCCGAGTCCGGCGCCACCCCACCGTTCGTAGGCCCCGACCAGGAGCGCTCCGTCGCTCAAGGCCTCGGCAGCGGAGCCGCCGAGCTGTCGCACCAAGTCACCGCGGTTGTCGAGACGGCCGTGCCACATCAGCAGCTCGCAACGCGACCCCGAGGGAGCAGGAGCGGGAAGGCGGGCGCGTTGGGCGTGGTGTCGCATGGGCCTCTTCGTGTCAGTCCGAGTAGAGGACGAACAGGCGCTGGCGGTAGATGGGAGAGTCGTTCACCACGCGGTCGTCGACCTCAACCCATGCATGAGAGAGAAACGGGTCCGGGCGGTATCCGATCACGAGACGGGCCGCCACCCCGCGAGCGCGGAGAAGCCGGGCCGCGCAGACCGAGCGCTGCAGGCACATGACCGGTTTCCAGTACAGACAGGCCGCAGTGGCGACCGCGTCGCACACGGTGCTCGCCCGTTCGGCATCAGGCGGTTTCCGACCCCGTGGGCCGACCCTCCCCAGGCGCAGCGTCGAGCCGCTCCACAGGACGCGAAGCAGGTCGAAGCGTGCCAACTCGCACCAGGCGCGAACGACCAGGACAACGCAGCGCAACCGCGCCGTCATGGAAGGCACCTCTCGACGAGCCCAGCACGCTCGAGCTCGTGGATGAACCTGACGACGTGCGCCCGAGTGGTTTCGCAGGGCGCGCCGTACCGCTCGTGAAGCTCGGCGGCGATGGCGTCGGAATCGAGCTGCCGCTCGATGCCCTTCCAGATCTCGGCACCCACGGGATTGGCGGCGAACAGCCGGGCGTCTCGGACGTGCAGGAAAACGGTGCCCTCGCCGTGCACCGATGTTCTCACGCAGGCGTTGGGCTTCATTCGATGTGTCATGTCGTACCCGCTCACGAACGTCCACGGTTGACGTTCGACCACGTGAGGACGAAATCGTAGCCCGGCCCGACGGGGCGCGCGTCCCTCGTTCCGGCACGCGTCGCGTACCACCGACGATGTGAAGCGGCACTACTACTCTTGGGGTAGAGGAATCGAGATTTCCTTCCTGCCGAAGAGCGAGGCGTCGATCGAGTAGGCACCAGGTCCGAGGAACACGAGGCAGACGGCCATGACCGTGGTCATGAGCGCGAGCGGCCACGGGACGTCCAGTCCGGAGACCGCCGCCGGCACCCATAACGCGTCGACGAGTGTCACCAGCCCCGCCGCCGCCGACGTGCTCTGGGTGATCGGCGTGAGTATGCCGACGGCTCCCAGCGCACCGGCGAGGAGCATGGCAAGGGCCGTCAGTGCGGCGAGGATGGTCAGGGGCGTTCCGGTGTTCACGAGTGGCACCAAGATTCGCACGCCCTGCGCGATCAGGTAGACACCGAGCGTCAGGCGAAGGAGCAGGAGCCCCGCGCCGGGTACGCCCGCCGGAAATGCCGAAAAGAGGCGCTGCACCGATTGTCAGGATACGCCCTGCCTGTCACGGGCCGCATCATCGGTGCGTGGAATGTAAGGCTACCACTATTGAGGTAGTTCGATGAACCCGCGCCGGACACCGATCCTGACCGCGTCGGTGCGATCGGCGGCGCCCAGCTTCTCCATGATGTGCTTGACGTGGACCTTGACCGTACCCTCGGAGATCGATAGGATTTCGCCTATCGTGCGGTTGCGGTTGCCGGCCGCGACGAGACCCAGCGTCTCGACTTCACGCGCCGTGAGCAGGTCGTCGGTGAAATAGTCGGCGAGCTCCGACGCGACTTCGGCGGGAATGCACTTCCTGCCGGCGTGGACGCGGCGGATGGAGTCGATGATCTCCGAGGGAGGAGCGGTCTTGAGCAGGAACCCGCGCGCACCGGCCGTGAGGGCGCGTCGGATCTCGACGTCGCCCCGGAACATCGACAGCATGATGATGCGCGCGTTTGGCGCCTCGCTGCGAATCGCCATGAGAGCGTCGATGCCGTTCATGTCCGGCAGTCGGACGTCCATGAGCGTGATGTCCGGCTTCTCCTCGTGGTACTCGCGTATGCCGTCGCGGGCGGTCGCGGCCTGTCCCACGAGGCGCATGTCCTCCTGAGCGCCGATGATCGCGGCAATGCCCTCCCGAAGGAGCGGGTGGTCGTCGATGCTCAGGACACGGATCGCGTGTGCAGCGCTCACGGCGACCATTATAGGCCCTGGAGCGTCGGCAACTGCACTCAACGCGTCTCGTGAAGTCAGCCAGTACGGACACGCCAAGTGGACCCTTCGCGACGGCGGGTTGCCGGGGTATCCGCGGTCCCTCGCCCAGACCCGCGACGGCTTCCTGTGGCTGGCCACCGACTTCGGCCTCCAGCGGTTCGACGGCGTCCGGTTCACCTCGTGGGAGCCACCGCCCGGTTCGTCGTTGCCCGGCGTGGCCGTGAGGCTGCTCGCGACGCGGGACGGCAGCCTGTGGATCGGCACGAATCGGGGGTTGGTGCGATGGAACGACGGCGTGCTCTCGGCCTATCGTGAGCTCGACGGCGAGTTCGTCTCCGCGCTCGCGGAAGATCGCCACGGAGCTGTGTGGGCCGGCACCGACGGCGGGCGGGGCAACGCGAAACTCTGCTCGATTCGAGATGACAACGTCGACTGCGAAGGCGACGGCGGCAGGCTGGGGCGTTTCGTCCTCGCTCTACACGAAGATGCGGCCGGCGAACTCTGGGTCGGCGCGGACACCGGCCTTTGGCGGTGGGGAGACGCGGCACCGACGCAGTACGCGCTGGCGGGCCCCTTCAGCACGATCAACGCTCTCGTCGACGACGGGCGCGGGGCAATCGTGGTGGCCATGGCCCGGCAGCTCGCTCGTCTCGTCGACGTAACGCTTGAACCGCTTTCCGTCGACCGCGGTCTCGAGGAGGTGAGGCCGACCTCGCTCCTGCGCGACCGCCGCGGCGGACTCTGGATCGGGACCCAGGGCAACGGACTCCTCCACCTGCACGATGGCCGAACGCATCGATTCGGGCGCGCAGCGGGACTGTCAGGCACGGCTGTAGTCGACATCTTCGAAGATCGCGAAGGGAACGTCTGGGTGGCGACTCTGGGCGGTCTGGATCGTTTCCGCGACATTGCCGTGGGTGGGCTTTCGACCAAGCGGGGGCTGGACAACGAAGCGGTCCTGTCCGTGCTGGCGACCTCCGACGGTGACGTGTGGATGAGCACCCTCAGCGGCCTCGAGCGGTGGAGCGACGGAGTCGTGCAGGGCTACTCGCTTCCGGGCGCTGACGCCAACGGGGGCGTCGGCTCGCTTTTCGAGGACGGTCACGGCCGGATGTGGGTGTCGTCGTTGCTGGGGCTGTTCTCTTTCGAGCCCGGAGCGCGACCTGTGCGCGCGAGCCTGCCCACGCGCTATGTCCAGGCGTTCGCGGAGGATGCCGGCGGCACCCTGTGGATCAGCGACTCGACGAGTGGGCTGTTCGGTTTGCGCGGCGGCGGCGACGTTGAGGTCGCGCCCTGGTCGACGTTCGGCGGGGAGAGCGCGCGGGCGCTCTTCGCGGGTCCATCCGGCGGGCTGTGGCTCGGCTTCGTCGGAGGCGGGGTGTCCCGTTTCGAGAACGGGCGGGTGCGGCGAACCTATACGAGCGCCGACGGGCTGGGCGCCGGCGACGTCAACAACATCCACGACGACCAGCATGGCGCGCTGTGGGTGGCGACCGAGGGCGGGCTGAGCCGAATCGCGGGAGGGCGCGTCGACACGCTGGACGTGCGCAACGGTCTGCCGTGCGACGCCGTCAAGTGGTCCATCGAAGACGACGCGGGCACCCTGTGGCTGCAGACGAACTGCGGGCTGGTCCGCGTCGAACGAGACGAGCTGGACAGGTGGATCTCGGACCCGGCGTCCACCGTCGACCTCGTCGCGTACGACGCGAGCGACGGCGCCGTGGGCTACGCCGATCTCGGGTCCTACGGTCCGAAGGTGACCAGGGCCGCCGACGGACGCCTGTGGTTCGCCGGCTTCGACGGCGTGGGCATCGTCGATCCCCGGGCGCTGCCGTCGAACCCGGTCCCGCCGCCGGTGCACATCGAGCGGATCGTCGCCGACGGCGTGACCTACGCCCCGCCGGCAGTCGCGCGCCTGCCCGCCCGCGTGCGCGACGTCAGCATCGAGTACACGGCGCTGAGCCTCGGCGCACCCGAGAAGGTGGCGTTCCGCTACAAGCTGGAGGGGAGGGACGGCGACTGGGTCGAGGCCGGCAACCGGCGGCAGGCGTTCTACACCGATCTCCCGCCCGGGTCCTATCGGTTCCGGGTGATCGCCGCCAACGACCGGGGGCTCTGGAACGAGGACGGGGCGGCCTGGGCGTTCTCGGTCGCGCCGGCCTACTACCAGACCAACGCGTTCAGGCTGGCCGTCGTCGCAGGTGTCATCCTGGGCCTGACCCTGCTGTACCGGCTGCGCCTGCGCCGGGTGACCGCCCAGCTTCACGCCCGGCTCCAGGAGCGGCTCGACGAGCGCGAGCGTGTCGCCCAGGCGCTGCACGACACGTTGTTCCAGGGGTTCGCGAGCAGCTCCATGCTGCTCCACGCGGTGGCCGACGAGATCGCCGACCAGGAAGCCCGATCGAAGCTTAGCCGCGTGCTGCGGCGCATGAACCGGGTCATCGAGGAGGGCCGCGAGAGCGTCAGCGGGCTCCGCGTCCCCGACAGCGACGACAACCTGGAGAACGCCCTCGCCCGCGACGCCGAGCACTTCAAGGGCGAGCGGCAGATCGACGTCCGGCTGGCCGTCAAGGGCAAGCCGCGGCCGCTCGATCCGCTCGCCCGCGACGCCGTCTACCAGATCAGCCGCGAAGCCCTCGCCAACACGTTCCGGCACGCGCGGGCGAAGCGCGTGGAGGTCGACGTCGAGTACTCGCGCGACGACTTGACCGTCCGCGTGCGCGACGACGGCCGCGGCATCGCGCCGCCCATCGTCGACGAAGGGCGCCCGGGCCATTTGGGGCTGCCGGGCATGCGCGAAGGGGCCGAGCGGATGGGCGCGGTCCTGCGGCTCTGGAGCCGCGAGGGCGCCGGCACCGAGGTCGAGATTCACGTGCCCGCGAAGACGGCCTTCACCGACTGGTCGCCGGTCCGCGGGCTCCGCTGGTGGCGCCCCCGCAAGCCCGGCGACTCTTGAACGCCGTGCAGCCCGCTCAGGTCTCGGGATCGGCCTCCGCCTCGCGGAGGTCCCGCAGGTAGTAGCCGAACGCGCTGCCGGCGATGGCCGCGACGGTCAGCACCTTCAGCAGGAACCGTACCGTCACCGCGCCGTCCAGGAGGTTGTACACGACGGCCGCGACGTCGCCGATGAGGACGGCGGACGCGATGAAGAGGGTGATGTAGGTCAACTGATGCCGGACCCTCGACGCCCGCGCGGTCGGGTTCGACCGCACCATGCGGCCGACGATCCGGGCGACGTACAGGAACACCGGCGCCGCCACCACGAGCAGCGACACCGCCCAGCGGATGCCGTCGCGCGTGCGCTCGGCGGGGATGTCCTCCGCGTGCGGAAACGCCAGATCGACGAAGCCGAACACCAGCGCCCCGAGGTTGTAGGCGCTCACGAACAGGGCCGCGAACAGCACCGCGTAGAGGAACGCCTCGCGCGGCTTGACCGAGATCGTGGGTCGGGGCACGGGAACGGGGAACGCCGCGTCCGCGAACCGGAGCAGGGCCGTCTGGATCTGATCGCGCGGCCACCCCGCGGCGCTCAGGGCGTCCTCGATGTCTGAACGCGCGATTCCGCGCCCGAGGCTCTCCTTGACGAACTCGACCAGGTCGGGACTGAGCGCCATGTGGTGTTCCTCCTGCGTACCGTACCTGACGACGAGCGGAGGGGCCGTGTTCGGAGCTTCGTGTCAGCTTGTGGGTACACGGCCAATCAGAACAGCTTCACCTCGACCGTCTCGCCCTCTTCGACGATATCGGTGCGGGCGGGGATCTCGATGTAGCCGTCGGCCTGCGACATGCTCGTGATGTCGCCCGAGGCCTTGAACGCGGGCACGGCGCGGCCGTCGACGACGCGGACGGTGTAGAACTGGTGCCGGCCGGGGGTCGAGACGAAGCGGCGCGCGGCCGGGACCGAGGCGGTGCGGAAGCGGTGCGCGGGCAGGCGGGCGACCTTGCGCAGCACCGGCACGAGCAGCATGTAGCCGTTCGACAGGCACGACGTGGGGTAGCCGGGCATGCCGAGCACGAGGGTGCCGCCGATGACGCCGCACGCCGTCGGCTTGCCGGGCTTGACGGCGATGCCGTGGAACAGCAGCTCGCCCTTCTCCCGGATGACGTCGAGGGTCAGGTCGCGCTCGCCGACCGAGCTGCCGCCGGAGAAGACGAGGAGGTCGTGGTCGAGGCAGGCGTCGACGGTGCGGCCGAGCTCGTCGAGGCTGTCGGGCGCGGTGGGCAGGGGCGTCGGCATGCCGCCGTGCTCGCGGATGAGGGCGCCGAGGGTGAACCGGTTGACGTCGTAGATCTGGCCGGGCCCGAGGGGCTGCCCCGGCGGCGCGATCTCGCCCCCGGTCGAGAGGAGCGCGACCCTCGGCCGGGCGTACACCTCGACCTCGGCGATGCCGAGGGCGGCAATCGACCCGAGCCGGCTCGGGGTCAGGAGGTCGCCGGACCGCAGCAGCTCGGCGCCGCGCGCGATGTCGGCGCCTCGGCGGCCGACGTGCTGCCGGGGGTAGACGGGGGTGAACACGGCGACCTCGCGCTCGCTGCGGCGGTCGGTCTCTTCGACCATGACCACGGCGTCGGCGCCGTCGGGCATCGGCGCCCCGGTGGCGATCTGCGTGCACTGGCCCGGCGCGAGGGTCCGGGTGGGGACGTCGCCGGTGTGCACGGTCTCGACGCAGTCGAGCCGCCGCGGGTCCGTCCGGCTCGCCCCGAAGGTGCTCTCCGCGACCACCGCGTAGCCGTCCATGGCCGCGCGGTCGAACGGCGGCACGTCCTGGCCCGCCGCGACCGGGGCCGCGAGCACGCGCCCCACGGCCGCGTCCAGCTCGACCCGCTCCGTCCGGTCAAGGGGCCGGGCCGCCCCGACGGCCAGCCGCAGGGCCTCCTCGACGGGGATGGTCTTGCGTATCGGCCGCATCTTCGTTCCGGTCATGGCTCCTTACCGCCGCCTCGTGGACGCCCGGCTACGCATCCTGCCTGACTGCGTTGTCCGTCGGCCTCATGCGCCAACATGCTCCCTCGCGAACGGCCTTGGCAGGCGCGGGCGTTCCGCCGCCCGTGGGTGCGCCTCCCGGTCTCGGCACGACGGGGTTCCGTGGCGGATCCCTACCGCGACACCTCGCGCACCATGTGGCCCAGCTCGGGCAGCACCAGCCGCGTCATGCCCAGCCGCACCGCGGCCCACGAGCCGGGGAGGGCGATGACCACCTTGCCCCGTGCCGCCCCCGCGACGGCGCGCGACAGCATGGCGGCGGGGCCGATCTCCTCGAAGCTCAGCGCCCGGAACAGCTCGCCGAAGCCGTCCAGCCGCTTCTCGATGAGCCCCGCGATCACCTCGTAGCTGCCGTCCCGGCGGCTGATGCCGGTGCCGCCGGTGGTGATGACGGCCTGCGTGGCCTCCGCCGCGAGCTGGCGCTCGAGCGCGGCCCGCAGCGCGGCGGGCTCGTCGCGCACGATCTCGTACCCCAGCACCTGGTGTCCATTCTCGGCGAGCAGCGTCCGCAGCAGCCGGCCGCCGGTGTCGGTCTCCTCGGTCCGCGTGTCGCTGACGGTGATGACGTGGCAGCCGACCGCGTCCGGCGCGGCGGCGCGGTGCTCCTCGTGGCTCATGGGCGATGATGATACCTGTTACCATCCGGGTATGCGCATCCCTGCCCGACGTTCCCCGGCGGCGGCCGGTTCCGCGGCGGCGATGTCGGTGCCGCGGCCGCCCCGACGGCGGCCTGTCCGGCGCTCGCCGGCGGAGGCCGGTCGTGCGGCCTCGACTTCGCCGCTGTGCGCGCCGCGACCACGGCCTGCGCGGCGTTCCCCGGCGGGGGGTCGCGCGGCGGCGCTCCTCGCCGCGACCGCCGGTCTGCTCGCCGCGGCGCTTCTGACCGCAACCCCCGCCGCGCAGCTCGAATCCGAGACGGCCAGGTGGGTCGAGACGACGCTGGCCGGGATGACCCTCGACGAGAAGGTCGGCCAGCTCGTCATGCCGTCGTTCCGATCCACGTACCTCAGCTCCGACAGCGCCGAGTTCGACCGGCTCGCGGCGCTGGTGCGCGAGCAGCACCCGGGCGGGTTCCTGATGTTCGGCGGACGCGACCCCGCCCCCGACGTGCTCCTCAACCCGAGCTACGCGCGCTCGACCTTGGGGCAGCCGCTGGCCGGGGCGTCGATCTACAACCGGCTGCAGGCCCTCTCCACCCTGCCCCTGCTGAACGCGGCCGACTTCGAGACCGGCATCGGGTTCCGGCTGCGCGGCGGCACCACCTTCCCCCGGGCGATGGCGTTCGGGGCGGCGGGCGACGAGGGGCTGGCGTTCGAGGCGGGCCGCGTCACCGCCGTCGAGGCGCGCGCCCTCGGCGTGCACGTCAACTTCGCGCCGGTCGCCGACGTCAACAACAACCCCCGCAACCCCGTCATCAACACCCGCTCGTTCGGCGAGGATCCGGCGGTGGTGTCGCGCCTCGCCTCGGCCTGGGTGCGCGGCCTCCAGGCGGGGGGCGTGGTCGCCACGCTCAAGCACTTTCCGGGGCACGGCGACACCGACGTCGACTCGCACCGCGGGCTGCCCCTCATCGCGCATCCGCGGGCGCGCCTCGACCGGGTCGAGCTGCCGCCGTTCCGCGCCGGCCTCGCGGCGGGGGCGGGGGCGGTCATGACGTCGCACGTGGCCATGCCGCGCCTCGACCCCGGCCCGACCCGGCCGGCCACGGTGAGCCCGCCGATAGTGACGGGCCTGCTGCGCGACGATCTGGGGTTCGACGGGCTGGTGTACACCGACTCGATGCGCATGCGCGGCATCACCGACGAGCTGTCGCCGGGGCGGGCGGCGGTGGCGGCGGTGGCGGCAGGGCACGATGTCGTCGTTCACTCCCCCGACGACGCGGCGGCGTTCGCCGGCCTGCGCCGGGCGGTCGAGCGGGGCACCCTGAGCGAGGCCCGCATCGACGCCTCGGTGCGCCGCATCCTCGCCGCGAAGGCCGCCCTCGGCCTGCACCGCGCCCGGACCGTCAGCCTCGACGACCTGCCGCGCGTCGTCGGCGCGCGCCGCCACCTGGCCGTCGCGGCCGAGGCGAGCCGGCGGGGCCTGACCCTGATCCGCGACGAGCGCGGCGACGTGCCGCTGGCCCTGCCGCGGTCGGCGGCGATCCTCTACCTGTCCGTCCTCGACTATCCGTCGGGGTGGGGCAACGGTGCCCCGAGCCGCACGTTCATTCCCGAGCTGCGCGGCCGGTGGCCGAACGTGACCGCGGTCGAGGTGTCGGACCACACGTCGCAGGACGAGCTCGACCTTGTGGAGGCGACCGCGGGCCGCTACGACGCGGTCGTCGCGTCGGTCTTCGTGCGCGCCGCCTCGTTCAGCGGGCGCCTCGACCTCTCCCCCGCCGTCATGCGGCTCCTGCGCGGCGTCGCCCGCGGCGCCGCGCGGCGCGACCAGCCGTTCGTGACGGTGTTCTTCGGCAACCCCTACGTCGCGACGGCCTTGCCCGAGCTGCCGGCGATGCTGCTGACCTACGACCTGTACGACTTGGCCGAGGCCTCCGCGGTGCGCGCCGTCGCGGGCGAGGCGGCCATCGGCGGACGCCTCCCCATCACCCTCGGCGACGGCTTCCCCGCCGGCCACGGGCTGACCCGCGCCGCACGGCGGCGGTGAAGGAGAGCATTCGCCCCTCGGCTTGGCGACGGGTTCCCGCCGGCGGACATGCATTGCCGGCTACAACTCGTGCATCGTGCAGACTACGCGCATGTCCAGCAAGACGATAACGCTCGGGGGGGAGGCGTACGAACGGCTGCGCGCGGCTCGCCGCTATCCCGGCGAGTCGTTCAGCGCGGTCGTGCTGCGGGCGAGCTGGCCCGAGACGACGACGACCGGCAGAGCGTTCCTGAACCTCTGCCGGGCACGTGGACCCGTCTTCGACGCCGCGGAGCTCGACCGGCTGGATGCGCTCAAGCGGGATGACGCCCCCGCGACCGACAAATGGAAGACGCGCTGATCCTCGGTGAGTTGGCGGCCGGAACCAGCTTGGGAATACGGACGCGCGTTCTGGTACCCGCCGCGCCACCGCGAGAACGCCACCGCGATCTGAGGCAGTCTGGTGTGGTATCGTTCGGCTGTGGGGTGGAGCTATTACGCGGAGATCGTGTCGACCCTCGGCGCGGCCGCGGCCCTAGCCGCGGCCGTGGGCGCACTGTTGAACAACCGCAAGATCGACGACACGAACCGCAAGGTCGACATCCTGACCGGACGCGTCGACGAACACGGCCGGCTGCTACAGGCCATCGTTACCGCGACGATGCTGAGGCCCCCGGTGCCGGCGAACGCGCCCCCGCCGCCGGCGACGCCCGAGGCCCCCAAGGTCTCCTAGCCCGGAGAGCGTCGCCTGCGGCTCCGCTCGCCGCCCAACCAACCCTGCTAGGAGTCTGCGCCCGTTCTACGGCGCAGACTCCTAGCCACTGAAGTCGCGGCCACGTCAGAACCCAATCCAGCCCACTACCGGGCCGGGTTGGTGTGCGGCGGCAGTTGGGTTACCATGCACAACTGGATCTGAGCGTACGCGGGGCGCGTTCCGGTCGCGTCGGAACGGGCAGGAAGGACTGCGATGACGGCCAGGAGTTTGGCGGGGTTGCTCGGTCTCGTGCTCGCGGTCGGTGCGGGTCAGGCAGGGGCACAGGCGCCGGAGGCGACGCTGGCGGTGGAAGCCGCGTCCACGCCGCGGGCGCTGCTCGACCGGTACTGCGTGGCGTGCCACAACGACCGCACGCTTCAGGCCGGCCTGACCCTCCAGTCCATCGACGCCAAGCGAGTCGGCCACGTCGCCGATGAGGTCGAGGCGTGGGAGAAGGTCGTCCGCAAGCTGCGCGGCCGGGCGATGCCGCCGCCGGGCCGGCCGCGGCCCGAGCCCGAGGCCTACGACGCGGCCGCCCATGTCCTCGAGACGGCCCTCGACGCCGCCGCGGCGGCCGACCCCAACCCGGGCCGCCCGCCCATCCACCGCCTGAACCGCGTCGAGTACCGCAACGCCATCCGCGACCTGCTCGCCCTCGAGATCGACGAGCGCGAGCTGCTGCCGCCCGACGAGTCGGGCTACGGCTTCGACAACATCGCCGACGTGCTGGCCATCTCGCCGGTCCTCCTCGACCGCTACATGGTCGCGGCGGAGAAGATTAGCCGGCTCGCCCTCGGCGACGCGTCGATCCGCCCCGCCGTCGAGACCTACACCGTCCCCTACACGAAGTGGCAGGAAGGCCGCATGAGCGAGGACCTGCCGTTCGGCTCGCGCGGCGGCCTCGCGGTGCGCCACCACTTCCCCCTCGACGGCGAGTACGTCATCCGCCTCGAGCTGCAGCGCGCCTACGGCAACCACATCCGCGGGCTGCAGGAGCCGAACGACATCGAGCTGCGCCTCGACCGCGCCCGCATCGGGCAGTTCACGGTGGGCGGCGACGGGGTGCGGGCGCCGTGGAACGCGGTGTCGCGGCCCTCGCTCTACGAGCAGACTGCCGACGAGGGGCTGGAGGTGCGGCTTGAAGTGAAGGCGGGCACGCGCCTCGTCAGCGCCGCGTTCCTCGACCGGGCCGCCGTCGCCGAGGGCGTCCTCGAGCCGGTGCCGGGGGTGTCGAGCCTCGCCTACTCGCGCGACCGCAACGCGGCGATGGCCCTCGACAGCATCGAGATCAGCGGCCCCTACGGCGGGGCGACGCCCGGGGACACGCCGAGTCGCCGGCGGGTGTTCTCGTGCTACCCCGAGGCGGCGGCCGAGGAAGCCGCCTGCGCGGCCGAGATCCTGTCCGGCCTCGCCCGGCGGGCGTTCCGCCGCCCCGTCGACGACGCCGACGTGGGGCCGCTCCTCGCGCTCTACGAGGAGGGCCGGCGCGAGGGCGGCTTCGAGCAGGGCATCCAGTTCGCGGTGCGCGGGGTCCTCATCGACCCCGAGTTCCTGTTCCGCATCGAGCGCGACCCGGCCGGGGCGGCGCCCGGTACGGCCCATCCGGTCAGCGACCTCGAGCTCGCGTCGCGTCTGTCGTTCTTCCTGTGGAGCAGCCTGCCCGACGACGAGCTGATCGACGCGGCGGCGGCCGGGAGGCTCCGCGAGCCGGGCGTGCTCGAGGCCCAGGTCGCGCGCATGCTCGACGACCCGCGCTCGGACGCGTTCGTCGACAACTTCTTCGGCCAGTGGCTGCTGCTGCGCAACATGCGGACGGTGGCCCCCGACCCCGACGCCTTCCTCGACTTCGACGAGAACCTGCGCGAGGCGATGGAGCAGGAGACGGCCCTCTTCGTCGAGAGCCAGGTGCGCGGCGACCGCAGCGTCCTGGACCTGCTGCGGGCCGAGTACACCTACCTGAACGAGCGCCTCGCCCGGCACTACGGCGTGCCCAACGTCTACGGCAACCACTTCCGCCAGGTGCCGGTCGCCGCCCACGGGCGGGGCGGGATGCTCGGCCAGGGCAGCATCCTCACCGCCACCTCGTACCCGAACCGCACCTCGCCGACCAAGCGCGGGCTGTGGGTGCTCGAGAGCCTGCTCGGCACGCCGCCCCCGCCGCCCCCGCCGGAGGTGCCCGGGCTGCCCGACGCCAACCATCCCGAGGAGGCCCGCCGGCTCTCGATGCGCGAGCGCATGGAGGTCCACCGCATCAGCCCCGTCTGCGCGAGCTGCCACGTGCTGATGGACCCGCTGGGCTTCTCGCTCGAGAACTACGACGGCATCGGGGCGTGGCGGACGACCGAGGAGGGCGCCCCCATCGACGTGTCGAGCACCCTGCCCGACGGCTCCCGGTTCGCGGGTCCGGCCGGGCTGCGCGACATCCTGCTCGGTGCCGAGGAGCGTTTCGTCGAGACCGTGACCGAGAAGCTCCTGACCTATGCCCTGGGCCGGGGGGTCGAGTACCACGACGGGCCCGCCGTCCGCGGCATCGCGCGCGGCGCGGCGGCCGACGACTACCGCTGGTCGTCGATGATTCTCGGCGTCGTCGAGAGCACTCCGTTTCAACTGAGGAGATCGCGAGAGCCATGATTGTCACCAGGAAGCACCTCCCGCGTCGTACGTTCCTCCGCGGCCTCGGCGTGACCCTGGCGTTGCCGATGCTCGACGGCATGGTGCCCGCGTTCGGCCTGCGCGCCGGCGCGGCCGGGACCGCCCGCCGCCTCGGCGTCGTGTACGTGCCCAACGGCATGTACATGCAGAACTGGACGCCGTCCGGCACCGGGGCCCTCGACGTCACCGAGACCCTGCGGCCGCTCGCCGCACACCGCGAGCGCATGGTCATGATCAGCGGGCTGTGCAGCCACGAGGGCATCGCCCGCCCCGGCGAGGGGGCCGGCGACCACGCCCGCGCGGCCGGCGCGTTCCTGACCGGCGTGCACCCGAAGAAGACCGAGGGGCACGACATCCGGGCCGGCGTCTCGATGGACCAGATAGCGGCCCGCGTGCTCGGCCAGGAGACCCAGCTCGCGTCGCTCGAGCTGTCGCTCGAGTCGGCCGACCGGGCGGGGTCGTGCGACCCCGGCTACAGTTGCGCCTACGCCAACACCCTGTGCTGGAGCAGCCCCACCACCCCGCTGCCGATGGCCAGCGACCCCCGCGCCGTCTTCGAGCGGCTCTTCGGCACCGGCGGCACCACCGACCCCGCGGCGTGGCTCGCCGCCCGCCGGCACGACCGGAGCCTGCTCGACATGGTGACGGCCAAGGTGGCGCGGCTCCGCAAGGAGCTGGGCCCCCGCGACCAGGTGAAGCTGGACGAGTACCTCGGCGCGGTGCGCGACGTCGAGCGGCGCATCCAGCTTGCCGAGCAGCAGTCGGCGCGCGAGCTGCCCGCGATGGACCAGCCGGCCGGCGTGCCCGACCGCTTCGTGGACCACGCGAAGCTGATGTTCGACCTGCAGGTGCTCGCCTGGCAGGCCGACCTGACCCGGGTCACCACGTTCATGCTGGGGCACGAGACGAGCAACCGCGCCTACCCCGAGATCGGGGTGCCCGACGCCCACCACGCGCTGTCGCACCACGGCGGCGACCGGGTGCTCATCGAGCGGCTGAAGAAGGTCGACCACCACCTGACCGAGATGTTCGCCTACTACATCGACCGGCTGGCGTCGGTCGAGGACGGCGACGGCACCCTGCTCGACTCGGCGATGGTGATGTACGGCAGCGGCTTGAGCGACGGCAACCGCCACAACCACCACGACCTGCCCACCCTGCTCGTGGGCGGCGGCGGCGGCCGCCTCAGCGGCGGACGCCACGTGCGGGTGGCCGAGGACACGCCGAACACCAACCTGTTCCTGGCCATGCTCGACAAGCTGGGCGTGCCCATCGACACGATGGGCGACAGCACCGGCCGGGCGGACGTGCTGTCGGTGTGACGGTCGGGTGTGACGGTCTACCAGGAGTGACGGGATGCAGGGACGAACGGTAGCCGGAGTCTCTCGCGGGCGTCGGGTGTTCGCTGCGGGGCTGATCGCCGCGCTCGTGGCGCTGCCGGTCGCCGCGGCGGCCAGCGAGGAGGTGCCGCTCGCCGATGCGGCCGAGCGGCGCGACCGCGGCGCGGTGCGGGCGCTGCTGTCGGAATCGGCCGCCGTGGATGCCCGGCAGCCCGACGGGGCGACCGCCCTGCATTGGACCGCGCACTGGAACGATGTCGAGACCGCCCGGCTGCTCGTGGCGGGCGGGGCCGACGTGAACGCGGCGAACGACCTCGGCGTGACCCCCCTCGCGCTGACCGCCCTCAACGCCAGCGCGGAGATGGCGGACGTCCTGCTGAGCGCCGGCGCCGACCCAGGCGTGGCGCGTCCCGGGGGCGAGACCGTCCTGATGACCGCCGCCCGCACCGGCAACCCCGACCTCGTGCGGCTGCTGGTCGCGGCCGGCGCCGATGTCCGCGGCACAGCGCACTTCCGGGCCCAGACCCCGCTGATGTGGGCGGCGTCGGAAGGGCACGCGGGCGTCGCGCGGTTCCTCATCGAGGCCGGCGCCGACGTTCACGCGCGATCCGTGCACGGGACCACCGCTCTCCTCCTCGCCGCCCGCAACGGCGACGTCGAGACGGCCAGGGTGCTGGTCGACGGTGGCGCCGACGTGAACGCGGGCGAGCCGTACCTCGCCTTCAATGCGCGCGTCGACGTCGAGGAGTCGCAGACCTCGGGCCGGACCCCGCTGGTGGTGGCGGCCGCCAGCCAAGTGGCGATCAGCGGTTGGGAGTACGAGCTCGACGTCGCGCCGAGCACCCACGAGGCCCTCGCCCTGTTCCTCCTCGAGCGCGGCGCCGACCCCAACGTGCCGGACAGCATCGGCCGGACGGCCCTGCACGCCGCCGTCGAGACGGGCAAGGCCGAACTGGTGAAGGCCCTCCTCGAGCACGGCGCCGACCCCAACGCCCGGCTCACCCGGGCCCCGTTCGTCTTCAAAGGCGACTTCATCTCGTACGGCCGCTACGTCGGGGCGACCCCCCTCTGGCTGGCCGCCGCGGCGCGGGTGCCCGATCCCGAAATCCTGCGGGCGCTGGCGGCGGCCGGCGCTGACCCCGGCACGCCCGCGGACGACGGCACCACCCCCCTGATGGCCGCGGTCGGCGTGGTGCTGAACGAGGCGCGGCAGCCCACCTTGGACCAGTCGCTCGAGCTGGTGACCCTGCTCGTCGACATGGACATCGACCTCAACGCGGTCGACCGGCGCGGCCGCACCGCCATGCACGGCGCGGCCCGCCTCGCCAAGAACGCGATCGTCGAGGTGCTCGCCGAGAACGGCGCGCGGGTGGACATCGCCGACGGCCGCGGCCTCACCCCGCTCGACGTCGGCACCGTGTCCCGTCCGTTGCACCCCGACACCGAGCGGCTGCTGCGCCGCCTCGGCACCACGAGCATCAACGACGGTTCCCGGTAGGCGCGTCCCGGAACACCCGGCTCACGACCAGCCCTCGCGGAGTCTTGCGACGTAGGCGTCGGCCTCCTCGTCCGCCCAGAGCGCGCGGCCGACTCCACGGAGCGCCAGGATGGGGTCGGCCGGCGTCTGGCCGGCATCGCAGCCGTCGTCTTTCGACCCATCGACGCTCTTGATGTAGCGGGCTCTGCTTCATCGCGGGGCGAGTGTCCCTATTCGAAGATGTCGTCGACGGGCAGCTCGAACCCGGGGAGTATGTCCCCGCCGGTGAGCACAGCGCCGGACGCAAGCGTCAGAGGCTTGCGGCCGGCGCGATGGACGTGCACCGTGCGTGAGGCTGGGTCGATCACCCAGACCTGAAGGACACCGGCCGCGAAGTACTCGTCGAGCTTCAGCCGGACCTGGTCCGGCCGATCCGTCGGGGACAGGACCTCGACCGTCAGCTCGGGGGCCACGTCCAGAAAGCCCTCCTGCCGCTGTCGGCGCGCGTTCCGATCGTGGGACAGGAACAGGACATCCGCCGCCCGCACCGTATCCGGATTCCGGGCGGTGAAAATGCCCACCTCGCCGGCCATGACGACGCCCAGATTCTGCGTACGGACGAAGTGCTTGAGGGCGGCGGCCACGTTCACCTCGATGCGTCCGTGGGTGGGGTTGGTCGGCGTCATTCGCACCACGCGGCCGGCGACGAGCTCGCACGGGTCGAGCCCCGGCATGTGAATCAGCTCGTCGCCCGTCACCAGTCGGGTCGATTCACGGGTAGAGGGTGCAGGTTCCATACCAGGATCTCAGGCTCGGTGCGGGGGATGGCTCGTCACGCGACGTCCTGCTCCTGCAGCTTGCCGGCGAGGCCGCGCCCGGCCGTGGCCGGGGGAAGCGGCTTGCCGTCGGCGTGGTAGAGGTCGATGGTCTCGTCGACGATCTCGCACAGTTCCGCGAACACCGCGCGTTCGTCGGTTCCATGGCAACCGCCGAGAAACAGCCCGGGGCAGCTCCCCACGTAACAGCCGTCGTCCTTCGACCACTCGACGACCTTGACGTACCGCGCGCTCTCCTTCATCGTCGCGATTCCTCGACGGCCCGACGAACGGCCTTCATCTGATACGGGCGCGCATCGTCGCCGAGGCTTCCCGCTATGGTAACGGGTCTGGCCACGTCGGGATGCACGAAGTTCCGATGGCCGCCCTTGCCGCCGCGGTTCACGAACCCGGCTCGTTCCAGCTCCGCGATCAGCTCCCGGATCTTCGGCGGCACGTCGGCTCGTTCCAATCATGGGGGCGGATGCTCGGCGCACTCACGACGATTCTCCGCGCATGAGCCGCCAGAGCTTCTCGGGCCGCAGCATCATGTCGACGTGCCGCACCCCGAACGGGCTCAGGGCGTCGACGGCGGCGGCGACGATGCACGGGGTAGAGCCGATGGTCCCCGCCTCGCCGACGCCCTTCGCGCCGAGCGGGTTGACGGGGGTCGGGGTGACGGTGTTAGCGAGCTCGAAGCGCGGGAAGTCGGCGGCGCGGGGGAGAGCGTAGTCCATGAACGACCCCGTCAGGGGCTGGCCGTCGCGGTCGTAGACGACCTCCTCGACGAGGGCCTGGCCGATGCCCTGGGCGAGCCCGCCGTGGATCTGCCCTTCGACGATGAGCGGGTTGATGAGGTGCCCGGCGTCGTCGACCGCGACCATCTTCAACAGCTTCGGCTCGCCGGTCTCGCGGTCGACCTCGAGCATCGCGATGTGGCAGCCGAACGGATAGGTGTTGTTCGACGGCTCGAAGAACGCCTCGTCGCTCAGGCCGGGGTCGAGCCCCGCCGGCAGCTTCCTCGGCTTGTAGGCGTAGGCGGCGACCTCGGCGAACGGCTTGGCCGACGCCGGGGCGCCCTTGACGGCGATGGTCCCGTTCTCGAAGACGAGGTCGTCCTCGTGCGCCTCGAGGAGGAAGGCGGCGAAGCGGGCCATCTTCGCCTTCACCTTCCGCCCCGCGTCGTGAAGGGCCGCCCCCCCGACCGCCTGCGAGCGGCTGCCGAAGGTGCCGATGCCCTGCTTGACGACGGCGGTGTCGCCGTGGCGGATGGTCACGTGGTCGATCGGCACCCCGAACTGGTCGGCGAGCAGTTGCGCGAAGGTCGTCTCGTTGCCCTGGCCGTGGGGCGACGCGCCGGTCGTGGCGCTGATGCGCCCGTCGCGCTCGACCGTGACCTGGGCGTGCTCCCAGCCGCCGGGCGACACGGAGGCGGACGGCCCCATGCCGCAGATCTCGACGTACATCGAGAGCCCGAGCCCGACGACCCGCCCTTCGGCCCGCGCGGCGGCGCGCTCGCGCTTGAGCCGGTCCCATCTCGCCGCCTCGAGCGCGCGGTCGAGGGTCTTCTCGTAGTCGCCCGAGTCGTAGACCGCGCCCATCGGGGTCCGGTACGGGAACCGGTCGGGCGGGATGAAGTTCTTCCGGCGCAGCTCCGCCGGGTCGATGGCGAGCTCGCGCGCCAGCATGTCCATCGCCCGCTCGACGAAGTAGATCGCCTCGGGGCGGCCGGCGCCGCGGTAGGCGTCGGTCGGGGTCTTGTTGGTGAACACCTCGGTGAGGGTGACGCGGACGGCGGGGAACGCGTAGGTGGCGCTCGCCATCGTCATCGTGTTGGTGGGGATGCCCGCCGTCAGCAGCATGTTGTAGGCGCCGATGTCCGCGACGATGCGCAGCTTCAGGCCGAGGACCGTCCCGTCGCGCCGGGCCGCGAGGTCGATGTAGCCGATGAGGTCGCGGCCGTGCACGGTGGCGAGGAACGCCTCGGAGCGGTCCTCGACCCACTTGACGGGCATGTCGAGCCGCTTCGACAGCGCCGCCGCCACGTACTCCTCGCCGTAGATGTTGATCTTCGCCCCGAACCCGCCGCCGACCTCGGGGGCGATGGCCCGCACCCGGTCCTGGCCGAGGCCCACCATCTTCGCCACGAACGTCCGGAGGATGTGCGGGTTTTGGGTCGACGACCAGATCGTCATCTCGTCCTTGCCCGCCTCGTAGTGGGCCACCACCCCGCGCGCCTCGATCGAGTTGGGGGCGAGCCGCTGGTTCACCATCCGCTGCGAGATCACGACGTCGGCGGACGCGAACGCCTCGTCGACGGCGGTGTCGTCGACCGGTTCGCGGCGGCGGATGCCGGTGCCCCGCGACAGGGGGCCGAGGGCGACGTTGGTCGGATAGTCGGCGTGCAGCACCGCCGGCCGCCCGGTCATCGCCTCCTCGGGGTCGACCACCGCGGGCAGGGGCTCGTAGTCGACGACCACCGCGTCGGCCGCGTCCCGCGCCGCGTAGCGGTCGCGCGCCACTACCACCGACACGGGGTCGCCGACGAAGCGCACCGTGTCGACCGCCACCGCGCGGTGCTCGGGCGAGGGGAACGGCGTCCCGATGGGCATGGGGTCGAGGAACCCGGCGATCTCCGCGCCGGTGAACACCGCCTCGACCCCGTCCATCGCGGCGGCGGCCCGCGTGTCGACGGACCGGATGCGCCCGTGCGCGATGTCGCTCCGCTTGAACGCGAGGTGCCGCAGGCCGTGGATCTTCACGTCGTCGACGTAGGTGCCCCGCCCGCGCACGAGCCGCGGGTCCTCGCGCCGCTTCACGCGCTGGCCGACCAGCTTGGGCAGCACCGGCGTCGCGGCCGGGCCCTCGTCCTCGGCGTTCTTCCGTCTGTCGTCTGTCGTCATGGGCGTTCCATCAAGTACCCGTCAAGTAAACGAGTGTCGCTGTAAGTTGTTGACAGGAAACTGGTTGCGGTTCGGGCCACCCGCCTAGGGCAGCGCGCCATCGGGGTTCCGATCAAGTACCCGTCAAGTAAACCGTGTCCCTGTAAATCATTGACAGTAAATTGGTTGCGGTTCAGGCGGTCCACCCGGACCGTACGTCGTCGGGGTTTCGATCAAGTACCCGTCAAGTACCAGACCCTGGGGCCGCACCCGCCCAATCATCAAGTACCCGTCAAGTAAACCATGTTCCTGGTAAATCACTGCGAAAAAGAAAGTTGCTGTTCGGCACGGGGGCCTGGACTCGCCCAGACCGGCACGTAGCGCTTGGAACTTGGGGCGACGGCCGGGTCGTCGGGCGCGATCGCGCGGGCGCGATTCAAGGCCGCGTGATGGGGGAACGGTTCGGTCTCGGGCAGACCCTCGGGCTCACGCTACTCGCCTGGAGATGGCTTCGCGGAGGCCTTCGAGGAGGCCCTCGAGGTGGGCCATCGGTTCGCGGAGCAGGCCCATCTGTTCGCTCTGAGCATCGATGCGCGTGCGCAGGTCTTGGCTCTGGGCGCGCATCTCCTCGCGCAAGCTCCGGAACGACGCGCCGACCGCGACCAGGATCGCAATGGCCGCCCCGATGACCGTCCAGGCAGTGGCGTCCATGTCGAAATCTTACCTCGCCAGCGAGGGATTGCCGAAACCCGGGGCGAGCCGCGACAAGACGGACGCTCCTACCCGTCCGGTGCCTCCAGCGCCCGCGGCCGGTCCGGTGCGACCAGGCCCGCGTGGTCGCCGAGAATCAGGCGCGCCTGCCGGGAGGGGCCGAGGGCGGCGACGCGGCGGCGGAGGCCCGCGCCCAGGGCCGCGCCGGCGGCCGTCCACAGGAGGACGATGGCCCACTCCTCCGGCCACACCAGCGCGGACGGGCTGCCCGGCAGGTACAGCAGGACGAAGAACACCGTGGCCGCCACCGCGAGCCAGCCGACGACGCCGGGGGCCGCGACCCGGTACGGCCGGGGCAGGTCCGGATGGCGGCGGCGGATGACGAGGAACGCCGCCGCCACCAGCAGGTAGGCGACGACCGTGGCCAGCGAGCCGGCGTCGACCAGCCACACGAGGGCCGGCCGCCCGAAGAACGGGGCGACGGCGGTGACCGCGGTCAGCACCGCGACGACCGCGGCGGGGGAGCCGTAGCGGGGGTGGAGGCGCGCGAAGGCGGGCGGCAGCATCCCGCCGCGGGCCATCGCGAAGAGCAGCCGCGACGCGCCGAGGAAGAACGCGTTCCAGCTCGTCAGGATGCCGACGGCGCCGCCGATCACGAGCACGCGCCCGCCCCACGGGCCGCCCCACACCGCGCTCATCGCGTCGGCGGTGGGCAGGGCGCGGTCCGCGAGGGTGGCGGGGTCGAGCGACAGGCCCACCGTCCACTGCACGAGGCCGTACCAGGCGAACGCCATCACGATCGACAGCAGGATGATGCGGCCGATGGTGCGGAACGGCAGGGCGATCTCTTCCGCGAGCTGCGGGATGACGTCGAAGCCGACGTAGAGGAACGGGGTCATGATCATGACCCGCAGCACCCCCTCCCACCCGGTGACGGCAGGTGCCAGGTTGGCGACGTCGCCGCGCGCCGTGCCGGGCACGAAGAACGCCAGCCCCACCAGCAGCAGGGCCCCGACCGCGAGCCGCTGCGCGAACGCCGCGAACCGGATGCCGCGGTAGTTGACGACGCCGATGACGACGGCGCCGGCCACCCCCGCCGCCACCCAACCCGGCTGCACGCCCCATCCCGCCACCGTGTAGAGCGCGTCCCCGGCCGCGAACCCGGGCGCGAGGTAGCCGAGGACGGTGGGCAGGGCCACCGCCTCGAACGCGCAGACCGCCACGTACGCGAGCACCAGCGTCCAGCCGCAGACGAACGCCCCGACGGGCCCCATCGCGAGGAACGTGAAGCTCAGCTCGCCCCCGGCGCGCGACAGGGCCGCGGACAGCTCGGCGTAGGTCAGCCCCACCAGCCACACCATGACCGCGCCGGCCGCGAACGCGAGGATCGACCCCACGGCGCCGGCCCGCACGATCATCTCGCCGGCCAGCACCACCCAGCTCCAGCCGACCATCGCCCCGAACGCGACGGCCAGCACGTCGCCGCGGCCGAGGAACCGGCGGAGTTGGACGGGGGCGTCAGTCATGAGCGGGGATGCGGCAACGTGCCGAGCGAAGCCGTCGCCGTGCTCAAAGGCGATGCGACTCCGGAATCGCTAAGTCGAGCCGGAAACAAGACGCCATCCTGACTATGGTACGGAAATGCACGAGGTCACCCGCAAGCTCCAGTCACGGTGCCGAAGGCGCTCGATCTCGAAACACGGTTCCGCCTCTTCGACCAAGCGACCGAGCGCCAGCGCCGCCGCCAGCGGGACAACCCGGTGCCGCCGGCCGACGGTGACCGCGGCTGGACGCGCGAGGAGCTGTACGACCGCGGCGCGCATGACTGCGGAATGCCGCCCGGCCCTCAGCGCTCGTAGACCACCCGCCCGCCGAGCACCGTCAGGTCGACCTCGGTGTCCATCGTCCGTTCGGGGTCGATGGTCAGCAGGTCCTGCGACAGCACCACCAGGTCGGCGAGCTTGCCGACCTCGAGGGTGCCCTTCTCGTCCTCCTCGAACGTCAGGTGCGCGGCGATGCGCGTGTAGCCGACGATGGCCTCGGGCATCGTCAGCGCCTCGCCGTGCCCGACGACGTCCCCGCCCATGCCCCGGCGGGTCACCGCCGCCTGCAGCCCGACCATCGGCCCGATGGGCAGGATGTCGCTGCCGAGGGCCACCACCACCCCGTGCCGCATCGGCGAGCGCAGGGGGTTGTTCGTCTGGTAGCGCTCGCCGTCGAGGTGCTCGGCGTAGCGCCCGTCGAGCGTATAGGTAAAGTTGGGCTGCTGCGCGACGTGGATGTTCCAGTCCGCCATCTTCCGCATCGTCTCGGCCGGGGGCCGGACCGTGAAGTGGTTCAGGAAGTGGCGGTGGTCGGCGCGGGGCGACGCCTCGAGCATGCGCGCCCACGCGTCGACGGTCATCGCGATGGCCGCGTCGCCGATGGTGTGGAACCCGAGCTGCCAGCCCCGCTCGTGGGCGGCGCGGGAGATGGCGAAGAGCCCCGCCTCGTCGATCAGCGGTCCGCTGCCGTAGTAGCCGGGCTGCCCCTTGTACGGCTCCAGCGTCCACGCCGCGGCGCCCGTGTAGCCGCCGTCGACGAAGAACTTGACGGGGCCGACCCGCAGCCACTCGTCCCCGTCGCCGGTCTTCCGGCCGAACCGGTCGAGCATGTCGACGGCCCGCGCCGGGTCCGGCGGCAGCCGAAGCTGCACCGCCGCCCGCGGCAGCTCGCCGCGGCGCCCGGCGTAGGCCGCCTCCCACTGCGCGAAGCCCTCGATGCCGACCCCGGCCTGGATGATGCTCGTGACGCCGAGCCGCAGCAGGTCGCGCAGGTTCTCGACGAAGCTCGCCCGCAGCTCGTCCGCGGTCGGGTCGGGCACGAGGCGGCTCACCAGGCCCTGCGCCCCCTCGCGGAGGATGCCGTTCATGCGGCCCGCCTCGTCGACCTCGATGATGCCGCCGGGCGGGGTCTCGGTGTCCGGGGTCAGCCCCGCCTCGTCCAGGGCGAGCGAGCTCGCCACCGAGCTGTGGCCCCCGGCGCGGGTCAGCACCACCGGGTTGGCGGGTGCCGCGTCGTCGAGGTCCCACCGCAGGGGCCGGCGCTGCTCGGCCAGCTCGTCCTCCGACCAGCCGTAGCCGGTGATCCACTCGCCGGCCCCGAGCTGCTCCGCCTTCCGCGTGACCCGCCCCTTCAGCTCGGCCAGGTCATCGAGCCCCGCCAGGTCGACCCAGCGCTCGGGGTTGCCCCGGATGTGGATGTGGGTGTCGATGAACCCGGGCAGCACGAGCCGGCCCTCGAGGTCGATGGTGCGCGCGGCGCGATAGCGCTCGGCCAGCTCGTCCCAGCCGAGCGCGACGATCCGGCCGTCCCGCACCGCCACCGCCGAGTACGTGGAGAGCAGCTCGTCGGCCGCGAAGACCTTGCCGTTGTGCAGCAGCAGGTCGACCGGCTCCTGCGCCTGTGCCGGGAGCGCCCCCGTCACGCTCAGGGCTGCCAACACGATCACTAGTCGTCTCATCCGTACCCTCCCGGGCTGCGGCAGAATCGAGATCATACCGTGGCGGCTCTCCGCACGGGCCGCACGGACCCGGTCCGTGTACTGTTAGGCTTGTTGGGTGGAGGGGCGAGCAGCGTGGCGGTCGAGCGGTTCCGATCCATCGAGGAGATGAACGCGGCCCCCGTGCGCCGTGGCTCGTCCGACGGGTTCGAGCGGTTCATTCGCCTCTGCGCACGGTTCCGCCGGGCGGCTTCCCGTCCCCGTCGGCGCGGCGTGTTCAAGTTTCGGAACCTCGAGGAAGCGCAGCGGGCTCGCTTGGCGGGCGATTCCGCGCTGGCGCCGGCCTCGCACGAGATCGAAGCGACCGACCCGTCCGGGAACCCTTGAACCAGATCAGGAGAACCACGATGACCCGCATCCAGCGTTGTTCCGCGAACGGCGTGTTCGCCGCCGCCCTGGCCGCGGCCGCCGCGTGCGCGGCCCCCGCCGCGAGTTCCGCGGACGCCTGCGCCGCCCTGACGGCGCTCGATCTCATCGACCTGCGCATCGGCGCGGCCGAGCACGTCGCCGACGGCGAGGTTCCGGCCCACTGCCGGGTGACGGGGATCATCGAGACCGAGATCAACTTCGAGCTGCTGCTGCCCGACGACTGGAACGGCCGTTTCCTGATGGGGGGCGGGGGCGGCTTCGTGGGCAGCGTGCAGAACCAGGCGCGCGCGCTCTACGCGCACGGGGGCGGCCCCCTCGAGCGCGGCTACGCCACGGCGGGCACGGACACCGGGCACGCCGGGCCCGGCCGCTCGGCCGCGTGGGCCCTCGACCATCCCGAACGGCAGGAGAACTTCGGCCACCGCGCCGTCCACCTGACGGCGGAGACCTCGAAGTCGATCATCTCGCACTATTACGACCGGCCGTCCGAGTACGACTACTTCGTCGGCTGCTCGCGGGGCGGCGGCCAGGCGATGATGGCGTCGCAGCGCTACCCCGACGACTTCGACGGCATCGTGGCCGCCGCGCCCGCCTACGACTGGACGGGCATCACCGCCGGCTTCCTGCAGAACCAGCAGGCCATCTACCCCGACGGCGACCTGGACGCGCCGGTGCTGACGCCGGCCGTGCTCGCGCTGCTCGAGTCGAGCATCCTCGCCGCATGCGATGCGGACGACGGCGTCGGGGACGGCATGATGACCGACCCCCGACAGTGCGGCTTCGACCCCGCCGACCTGCCGCGCTGCGCCGGCGATAGCCCCGCCGACGGCTGCGTCACTGCGGAGCAGCTCGCCGCCATCCGGACCGTCTACGACGGCCCCGAGTCGAACGGCGAGTCCCTCTACCCCGGGTTCAACTACGGCGGCGAGTCGGCCATCGGCGGCTGGCCCGGGTGGGTGGTTGGCCCGCCGGGGGCCCCGAGCGCGCAGTACGGCTTCGGGACCGAGCTCTTCAAGTACTTCGTCTTCGGCGACCCCGACTGGGACTACACCGGGTACGACTTCTCGACCTGGGAGGAGGACGTGGCCCCGACGGCCGCGATTCTCAACGCCACCGACACCGACCTCGGCCGGTTCCGGGACAACGGCGGCCGCATCATCTACTGGACCGGCTGGTCCGACCTCGCCCTCACCCCCCTCGGCACCATCGACTACTACGTGCGCCTCGCGGCCGACGACGCCGCGGCCCGCGACTACGCGCGGCTCTACATGCTGCCCGGCGTGCTCCACTGCGCCGGCGGCCCCGGCCCCGACCGCGTCGACTGGGTCGAGGCCATCCGCGCCTGGGTCGAGGACGGCCGGGCCCCCGAACGCCTGCTCGCGACCAAGCTCGACGGGGACGGCGAGGTCGCGATGACCCGCCCCGTCTGCCCGTACCCGCAGGTCGCCGTCTACGACGGCAGCGGCGACCCAAACGACGAGGCCAGCTTCGCCTGCGCGATCCCGTCGCTCCAGGAGTAGGGGCGCGGCGAGGAGCTCGCGACTTCAGCCGCGACCGGCTTGGTCCGGGATCCCTCGCGCCAGCCATTGGCCATGGCAAGACAAATTGTCATGTCATGGCCAATGATGGCTGACGCTTGGCCGCTGATCGCGCTACCGCCGAGCCTGCTGCTCCAGCGTGCTGACCCACGCATCGAAGAGTGGGCACGCCGCGCGCACGGTGTCGAGACCGATCTCCTCCATGGCCTGGGCTCCATCGACGGGCTTCCGATAGCCCCTGTACAGCTTGAAGATTCGTTTCGACGGTGCCGTGTCCGGGGAGTCGTTGATGCCCTCGGGAGTCTGGAACTGGCGGCGGATGGCCCGAAGCTCGGGTGCCAGGTCGGGGTCGCCGAGGCTCTGCGCGAATCGGTCGGGGTCGCTGAACAGAAGTCCCTCGAACTCGTGCATTACCACGTAGGGCACGAAACGCGGCGGGCGGCCGATTGCGGTCGAAATGTCCTCCAGGACGGCCCGCTCCACCGTGGCGGCGCGCTCGCCCAGGGTGGCGTGGCGGGGGACCCCTTCCCGACCGGGCCACGTGCGCGGCAGGCCATAGTAGTCCACCATCGTCGTGGAGAGCGCGGCCTGGTCGCTTTGCAGGTGATCCAGGATCCCCTTGCGCACCGCCGCCCAGGATCGCCCGCCGCCGCGCCGGCTCCGCTGGCGGGCACTCCCAACGAGACGCGCGCTGACGCCCGTATACCCCACCCGGTAGAGATGGGGTGCCAGCACCTGATTCACGAAGGCCTCCTCCGTGTGGCCCTCTACGTGCACCAGAATCCGCGACATCCGCTACTCCGGCGCGGGGCGCCCGCCGATCTCGTTCTTCTCCCAGAGCTGACCGAGGCTGTAGTCCTCCAACCAGGATTGTAGGCGGGCCGAGTCGAGTCGTGAGAACTGCGTGGTCCCGTCGACGCGGTCCGCCACCAGCACTTCTTCCGGTTCGAAGTGGTCCAGGAGCAGCGCCGACTGCGTGGCGGCGATCACTTGAGCGTCGGTTGAGGCCTTCTGCATTAGTGAGGCCAACAAGGTGATCGCGGAGGGATGAAGGCCCAGCTCAGGCTCGTCGAGCACGATTACCGACGGCTTGTTCGGCTGTAGAAGCAGGGTCGTCAGCGCCATGAAGCGCAGAGTTCCGTCTGACAAAGAAGACGCGTCGAAGTAGGCGTCCGTTCCACTGTGTTCCCATCGCAGGAGGATCGTGTCCGGTTTCTCAAGCTCCGGCTTGAGTGCGAAGTCCTGGAAGAACGGTGCCACCTGACGGACCGTGCGGACGATGGTGCGGTAGGAGTGCTCGTGCCTTTCGCGCAGGAGATAAAGGAACGCCGCCAAGTTGGATCCGTCGTGGCGGAGATGGCGGTTGTCATTCAGCTGGGCCGTCTTCTTCAGTGGTGACGTGGCGCTGGTATCGTGGAAGTGATGAAGGCGCAAGCCGGCCAAGCGCCGCTTCACACTGAGGGCGGTCCCTTCCAGGCCCGGTATACTGATGCCGGCCTCCCAGTTGGATGTTGCGTGGATTTCGTCCTCATAGGGCTGGTCATGACAACTCTGGTCCCAGAAGCGCACGAACTCGGACACCGGAACCAGCTTGTCGGCCGCACCTGGCTCGAGCGTGATTTCGTACTCGTTCTTTTCGTGCTGATAAGGAGCCTCGTTCGTGAACGAGATATGGATGTGCAACGCCTCGGTGACTCGTGATCCGAAGTGCAACACCTTGTCGGCACCGCCGGCCTTGGCTACATACGTCCGCAGGCGGCCGTCCCGGATAGCGTTCAGGAAGGAGAACACGCCGAGGAAGTTCGTCTTGCCGGACCCGTTCGGACCGATCAGCACCGTCAAGGGGCCGGGCTTCATCTCCTTGATGGAGGCGATGCTCTTGAAGCCCCCGACGGTGATGTAGTCCAGCTTGCTCATCAACGCACCCTGATCATCCGGGAGGAGGCACCGGCGGCCGCCTGCCGCCCACACTGTGTGTCTGGTAAGGACATCAGAAACTGTAGCGCAACCCGAACTGCATCTCTCGCGCGTTCAACGCGCTGAAGATGCGGCCGAAGTTCGGGGTGCCGAAGATGCGGTTGGGCACGTCGAAGTTGGCGCGGTTCAGCACGTTGAAGATCTCCCAGCGGAACTCCAGGCGGCCGGTGTCGCCCACGAACCAGTCCTTCTGCAGCGAGACGTCGACGTTGAAGAGGCCCGGCGCGAAGACGCTGTTGCGCAGGGCGCTGCCGAAGGTGAAGGGGGACTGCAGGGCGAACGCCGCGGTGTTGAACCACCGATCGGGGGTGCGCTGGCCGGCGGGGAGGTTGGGGTCGCCGATCTGGTCGGGGCGCTGGGAGGGGCCCGAGCCGATGTTGGCGCGGTCCATGCCGAGGTTGACGGTGAACGGGGCGCCCGATTGCGCGGTGACGATGCCGTTCAGCCGCCACCCCGAGAAGAGCGCGGCCGCGCCGCCGGCTCCCTCGAAGAACGGGAGCTGCAGGGTGCCGCTGGCCACGAGCTGGTGACGGTGGTCGAAGCTCGACAGCGCCACCTCGCCGGGGAAGATGTCGTTGACGTTCTGGGGGACGTTCGACTCGAACGCGGTGGCGCCGGGGCTCGAGGCGTCGTCCTTCGACTGCGACAGGGTGTAGGCGGCGTTGAACGAGTGCCGCCCGTCGAAGCGCCGCTCGGCCTTGATCGTGACCGCGTGGTAGATCGACTCGCCGTCGAACCGGATGGCGCGGATGCCGCTCAGCTCGGGCACGGGGCGGCGCTCGTCGATGGGCCCGGGGCCGGGCAGGGGCACGTTGCGGATGGTCGAGTTGTCGGCCCCGATGGTGTACGAGCCCATGTAGGCGACCTCGACCATCGTCTGCCGCGTCGCCTCCATCTGCACCCCGCCGCTCCACGTCTGGGTGTACTCGACGCGGTAGTCGTTGTCCATGATCGAGCCGCCGATGCTGCCGGTGGCGTCGCTGGTCAGGATGTCGCGGGTCTGGTGGGTCGGCGCGAGCTGGTCCGACGGCGTGTCGATCTGCTTCAGGAAGAAGAACGGCAGGTTCCGGCTGAACGCGGTCTGCACGCTGTAGGCCCACTGGTTGAGGAAGACGCCGTAGCCGCCCCGCAGCACCACCGAGCGCTGGTCGCCGAGCAGGAGCGCGAACCCCGCGCGGGGGGCGAGGCGGACCCGGCTCGGGCGCAGGAGGCTGCGGTCCCAGCCGATCTCGGACGAGGTCACCCAGGGAATCGGCATCAGCGGCAGCAGCGCCTGGGCGGCGGGCGAGATGTTGCCGGCGTCGTCGCTCGCGACGACGAAGCGTCCGCCGGGCACCGACAGGTCGATCGACGACAGGCGGTTGTCGACGTCCCGCATGTGGGCGTTGTACTCGTAGCGCAGCCCGTAGTTGATGGTCAGGTTGTCGCGCGCCCGCCAGTCGTCCTGGGCGTAGAGGTGCAGCCACGTGGTGCGCGAGTCCTGGTCGCCGCCGCCGATGCCCGCCCGCGCCGAGGTCGGGTACCCGAGGAGGAAGTCGGCCATCGCGTTGCCGCTCCACTGCCCGGTATAGGCGAACGCGCCGCGCGCGGTGTCGGCGTTGACGGGGCGGAAGCGCAGGTGGAACAGGTAGCCGCCGAACTTGTAGCGGTGGTTGCCCCGGTCGATGAGGAAGTTGTCGTAGACCTCGAAGTGCTCGTTGTTCCGCGACACGAACGTCGTGGGGTCGCCCATGGTGCTGAACAGCCCCGCCGTCGAGATCTGCGGGTACCCGATGTCGCGCGGGTTCCGGCTCACCCCCAGCAGGCCGACCCGCTCCGCGAAGTCGACCCCGGCGTTCAGGCTGTGCTGCCCGCCGTCCACCGACATGTATCCGAAGCGGAGCTCGTTCAGCTTGTTCCGTCCGATCGCCTTGGTGTAGCTCACCCCGACGTTGCGGGTCGTGGTGTCGAGGGTGCGGCCGAAGCCCGGCACCAGGGCCTCCTGCTGCACCCCGGTGCCGAACGGCTGGATCTCGTCGGCGTCGAAGGTGCTGAGCCGCAGGAAGAGATGGTCGGCCTCGGCCGGCCGGTGGTCGACGCGCACGCTGAACTGGTGCACGTCCTTGTCCTGCGGCTCGACCGAGGTCAGGTTCTGGAAGCGCCCGTCGGCCGTCGGGGTCGGGACGTTCGCTAGGAAGGCGCCGGCGATGGGGTCGATGCGGTCCGCCGGGATGCGGTTGCCGGCGAACGGTTGGCACGCGCCGCTCACGGGATCGATGGTTAGCGGGTCGCAGATCGGGTCCCAGCCCGAGAAGTCGCCGGCCCGGACCGCCGCGTCGGGCACCGAGAAGGTCTTGGTGATCGACCGCCGCGTGTCCTGCCGCTCGTAGCTCGCGAAGAAGAACGTGCGGTCGCGGACGAGGGGGCCGCCGAGGGTGCCGCCGTACTGGTCCTGGTCGAGGGGGGGCACCGGCAGGCTGCGGTCGTCGAAGTAGTTGTGGGCGTCGAAGCGCTCGTCGCGCATGAACTCGAACAGGCTCCCGCTGAACATGTTCGCGCCCGACCGGGTCGCCACGTTGATGAGGGCCGACGCCTTCCCCCCGAACTCGGGCGGGTACATCGACTTCTGGATCTTGAATTCCTGGATGGAGTCGACCGACGGGTTGATGACGAGGTTGTTGAAGAGCTCGTCGGTGACCTTGAACCCGTCGAGCATGTAGATGTTGTGCCCCGCCCGCTGCCCGCCGACGTTGGGCAGGGGGCCGGCCTGCTGGAGGGCCCCGCCCCGGGTGCCGCCGGGGGGGATGACCACCGCGTCGCTGAGCTGGGCGAGCTGCAGGAACTGCCGGCCGTTCAGGGGGATCGTCTCGACCTCGCGGGTCTCGATGACGTCGCTGATCTCGGCCGTCGTGGTCTGGAGCAATGGGGCGCTGATCTCGACCGTCACCTCCTCGCTGATCGCGCCGAGGGCGAGGGTGAACTCGAGCTGCAGCGTGCGGCCGACCTCGAGCCGGATCCCGGTCTGGGTCGACCGCTGGAAGCCGGGCAGCTCCGCGGTAACCGTCCACTCGCCGGTCGCGAGGCCGGGGAGGAAGAACCGCCCCTCGGCGTCGGCGACCCGCTCGATGACCGTCCCGCTCGCCGGATGGGTGGCCACGACGAGGGTGCCCGGCAGGACCGCGCCGCTCTCGTCCGCCACCACGCCCAGGAGCTCGGCGGTGTTCGTCTGGGCGGCCGCGGTTGTGGCCGCGGCGAGCAGCACCAGCAGGGCCGCCGCCCATGATCGCATCCTGCTCTCGACGATGCTCCAGCCTCTCATGGCGCCTGTGTCGGTCGCTTTGCCGGCGGCACTTCGCGAGCGCGCCGACGGTCTAAACCCATATTCGTGCATCCCTCCATTATAGGATGCGGCAGTCTGGCCATCCCAAGGCCACCAAGGCCGAGGCCGTCATCCGCCGGCCGCGACCTCCAGGACGTGTTCGGCGGCGCGGCGGCTCGCCCCCGGTCCCCCCAGCTTCCCGCGCACCTCGCGCAGGGATTCGCGCGTACGGGCGGCGTGCGCCTCGTCCGTCAGGAACCGCACCGCGTCGTCGGCCACCACCGCCGGCGTGAACGCGGCCTGGGCGTACTCGGGCACGACGGTCCGTCCCGCCACCAGGTTGACCATCGCGAACGCCTCCACCTCGATGAACCGCCGCGCCAGCCAGTAAGTGAGCGGCGAGAGCCGGTAGACGACCACCATCGGCCGTCCGTGAATCGCGGTCTGGATGGTGGCGGTGCCCGACGCGGTGATCACGACGTCGGCCGCCGCGAGCACCGCGTCGGTCTGCGACTCGACAACCCGCGGCGGCGCTTCCGCGCCTCGCAGCGCCGCGAGCGGCTCGAACAGGGCATCGGACAGGCCGGGGGCGCGCGCGACGACGAACCGCGCCGACGGGACGCGGTCGCGGATGCGCCGGGCCGCGGCGGCCATGTCCGGCAGGATGCGGCGCAGCTCGTTGGCGCGGCTGCCGGGGAGCAGCGCCACGACCGGTGCCTTCGCCTCGAGGTCAAGCTGCCGGCGGGACGTCTCCCGGTCCGCGGCGGCCGGGGCCAGGTCGAGCAGCGGGTGCCCGACGAACGAGACGGGGATTCCCGCCTCGCGGTACCGCCGCGTCTCGAACGGGAAGATGACGAGGGCCCGGGTCACGAACCGCGCCATGGTCCGGAACCGGCCGCTCCGCCACGCCCACGCCTGCGGCCCGATGTAATAGACCACGGGGATGCCCAGGGCCGCGACGGCCGCGCCGATCCGGACGTTGACCTCGGGGAAGTCGATGGCCACGAACACGTCGGGGCGTTCCGCCCGCGCCGCCCGCACGAGGCGGCGGTAGGTCCGCCAGGTGTGCGGCAGCACCGACAGCGCCTCGGTCAGCCCGGTGGCCGCCAACCCGGCGTAGTCGGCGACGAGGCGGCCCCCCGCCGCGGCGAGCTGCCTTCCGCCCAGTCCGAAGACCTCCGCGCCGGGGCTCAGCCGGCGGATCTCGCGGGTCAGCGCGCCCGCGTACAGGTCGCCCGACGGCTCGCCGCACGAGAGCATCACTCTGGGCGCCGGCATGGTGGTTGGACGCCGCCGCCCGCCGTCCGGCCCGTCAACGCCGGAGGTCGGGGCTCGACAGATCCAGCTCGGGCACCGACAGGACCTCGATGTCGCCGAACCCCGCCCGCCGCAGGTCGCGCACGAACGCGCGGGCCTCGCCCACGAGCACGATCGCGAGGCGGTCGGGGCGCAGGTGGGTGCGCGCGACCCGCCGGATGTCCTCCACCGTGACCGCGTTGATCCGGTCCGGATAGTTCGGGAGATCCTCGAGGTCGAGGCCGTACAGCAGCGCCTCGAGCACCTGGGAGGCGATGGCGTTGGGGGTCTCGATGGTCAGCGGGAAGTTGCCGGCCAGGTACGCCTGCGCGTTCTCGAGCTCGCGCCGGCTCACCCGCTCCCGCCGCAGGCGGCCCACCTCGCCGACCATCAGCCGCAGCGCCTCGACCGTGGCCTCGGTCCGGGTGTCGGTCTTCCCGACGAAGTCCCCCCCGTAGCGGCGGCTGCCGATCTCGGCCGAGGCCGAGTAGGTCAGCGACCGTTCCGTCCGCAGCACGCTCCCGAGCCGGTTCCCCCCCTCGCCGCCGAGGATCTTGATGGCGACATCGAACGGCAGGTGGTCGGGGCTGGCGCGGGGCAGGGCGGTGTGCCCCATCCGGATCGCCGTCTGCAGCGAGCCCGGCTTGTCGATGACGACGATGCGGCGCGTCGGCTCGGGTATCCTGCCGACGGGCGGCGCCGCCGCCTCGGTCCGGGGCGTCCAGTCGCCGAACCTCCGTTCCGCCGCCGAGAACGCCGCCTCGGCGTCGATGTCGCCGACGATCGCGAGCAGGGCGTTGTTGGGCGCGTAGTGCGCGGCGTGGAAGCCGACGAGATCGCCGCGCGTGATCCGCCGCACCGACTCCGGCGTGCCGCTCGACGGCTGCCCGTAGGGGTGCGACCCGTAGATCAGCCGCGCGAGCACGACCCCCGACAAGTACTCGGGGTCGTCCAAGCTGACCTGGAACCCCGACAGCACCTGCTGCCGCTCGCGCTCGATCTCGGCCGGCGCGAACGCCGGGTTGCGCGCGGTGTCGGCGACCAGGTCCAGCCCGAACTCGAAGCTGTCGGTCATGACGAGGACGTTGACGAAGGTCAGGTCGGTGCCCGCGCCGGCGCTGAGAATGCCCCCGATCGAGTCGATGGCGTCCGCGACCTCGGTGGCGCTCCGGCTCGTGGTGCCCTGGTCGAGGAGCGCGCCGGTGAACGTCGCCACCCCCGGCTTGCCGGCCGGGTCGTAGACCGATCCGGCCCCGATGAGCAGCCGCAGGTTGACCGCGGGCTGCTCGTGGTGCATCACCACCACCACCTGCAGGCCGTTGTCCAGGGTCCGCACCTCGTAGGGCGGGAACGTCGCCCGATGCCACGGCAGGGGCGGCGGCGGGCTCTCCCGCGGCCAGTCCACGGGCTGCTGGCCGGGGGCGGCGGCCGCCGCGAGCAGCGACGGGCTTTCCCCCGGCCAGTCGACGGGCTGCTGGCCGGGGGCTGCGGTCGCCGCGAGCAGCGACAGGCCGAGGACCAGGAGCCCGATTCGGGGAACGGCGCGGGCTCCCGGAGGGTTGGTCGGGCGCCCGGCGGAGCCGTCAGGCGACGCTGGGCGGGCTGGGCCTGCGGTCCGCGCGGTGGAAGTCGAGCGAGACCTGCTGCGGCTCATTGGTCTTCTCCGGGCCGGAAGAAGGAGCGTCCGGGCGGCGGGGCGGGCAGAATCGTCAGCACCAGCCGGTTCTCCTCGGTGAAGTAGGTTCGGGCCACGCGCTGCACGTCCTCGCGGGTGACGTCCATGAAGATGTCGAACTCGCCGTCGACGGTGGTGATGTCGTCGTGCATCACCGCCGCGTGGACGAGGTGCGAGGCCTTCTGCTCGACGGTGAGGCGGCCGAACACGTAGTCTCGGGCGAACTGGTTCTTGGCCCGCTGCAGCTCCCGTTCCGTGATCAGCTCCGTCTTCAGCCGGTCCAGCTCCTCGATCAGCGCCGCCTCCGACTCGGCCGGCGTGCGCCCCGGCTGGACGATGGATACGGCGTAGAACAGGTTCGGGTCTTCGATGAGCAGGCCGTCGCCGGCCGCGGACACCGCGAGCTGGTCCTCGTAGACGAGCCGGCGGTAGATGCGCGAACTCTCTCCGTCCGAGAGCACCTTGCTCGCGATGTGCAGCGGGTACGCGTCGGGGTGCCCGTCGTAGGTGATGTGATGGGCCACGATGACCGCGGGCAGGGGCCAGTTCTCGGACTGGGTCAGGGTCACCCGGCGCTCCGCGGTGGACGGCGGCTCGCGGGGGATGTCGCGCGGCACCGGGCGCTTGGCTTTCGGCACCCGGCCGAAGTACAGCTTGATGTAGGCCAGCGCCCGCTCGGGGTCGAAGTCGCCGACCAGCACGAGGGTCGCGTTCTCCGGCACGTAGTAGGTCTCGAAGAAGTCCCGCACGTCGTCGATCGAGGCGGCCTCGAGGTCGGCCATGCTGCCGATGACCGAGTGCTTGTACGGGTGCACCGTGTAGGCGTGGTCGTACAGGATCTCCGTCAGCAGGCCGAACGGGGCGTCCTCGTAGCGCCAGCGGCGCTCCTCCTTGACCACCTCGCGCTCCGCCTCGAACGTCCGCTGGTCGATGCGCAGCGTGGCCATCCGGTCCGCCTCGAGCCACAGGACCAGCGGCAGGTACTGCGACGGCACCGTCTGCAGGTACGTCGTGGCGTCCTCGGTCGTGTACGCGTTCCCGTCGCCCCCCACCCGCGAGATCATCGTCAGGTGCGAGTCGGGGAGCACGTTCTTCGAGCCCTTGAACATCATGTGCTCGAACAGATGCGCGAACCCCGTGCGGCCGGGGGGCTCGTTCTTCGACCCGACGTGGTAGACCATCTGCAGGTGGACGATGGGCGTGGAGTGGTCCTCGGAGAGGATCACCCGCAGGCCGTTGTCCAGGGTGTGCATCTCGTAGTCGAGCGGGGTCGGCCGGACCGCGCCGTCCAGGGTGGACGACACGGCGAGCAGGCCGGCCAGCACGGCGAGGAGCATCGCGCCGGACCCGGGGAGGCTCGCGCCGGAACCGCCGCGCCGCCGCCGGACCGCGGGGAGAATCGTCTGGAGCATGGGCCGAATTATGGCACAGGCGGACGCTGGCCGCCGGCCCTCCTGCGACCGGGTTCCGCCGGTTGCCCTGCTGCTTGGGGTCCCGGTCCGACCGGGAACAGGGCATGTCGAATTTCGATCTCGGCGCCCGATTGCCGGCGATGGCGGCTGAAGAAGCGTTTCGACTCGCCAATGGGTGCGGCGTCACGCGGTTCGGCGACGAGGCCGACATCCTCGCGCAGTTCGGCGATCCTCGTTCGGACGTTCGATTCCGCGTACTCCAGGTCGCCGTCGAGAACGTAGCCGAGCATACACGCAAGAGGAAGGCCTTCTGCGTACTGTTCAACGACGAAACGCGACAGACCATCCTGGACGTAGTCGCCGGCCAGCGACCTCCGGCCGTCTTGGCGCACGAGGTTCAGCCGCTTGCACTCGTACGCGAGGTAGATGTCACGATCCTGGCTCAGGATGACGGCCATGTCGATGCGGCCGGTGCTGTACGCCGTACCCTCCGCGGTGTGTGCGACGGGCTCGTACTGGAAGTCGATATAGTGGAACCAGCGGCGAGCGTCGGAATCCCGGTTCAGAAGATCCACCAGATTGATGGTGATGGGGTCCTCCTTGACGGTGATGGGGTCCTCGTCCGGCTGCTTCGGCAACCTGCCGATACACTCGCGCCACACGGCCGCGACACGCTCGAGAAACCGCACGTCGAACGACCGGAACCGGCCGGCCCAGACGGCGGGGTCGCCAGCGAGCATCAGTCCGGACCCGGACGAACGCCATGCCGTCCGACGAGGCCCTGCAGGTCGAGCGCAATGGCGTGGGCGTCGGTCATGGCTGCGGATCGGAGCCAGAAACGCTTGGCGGCGGGCTTGACGAGGAAGAGATCGCGGTCCAGGAACACCCGGAAGTCCGGCGTCGACTGGAAGTTGCCCGGAATCGGCTGCTCGATGCGGCGGGCGAGGCGGGACAACGCCGTCCCGACCGTCGTGTCGTCAGTCTCGGCGTAGTCGAACGCGCTTCGGCCGTCCTGCAACGTCAGCCGGAGGACGGCCAGATCGTCGTTGCGGGCCACGAGACGCGCACGGATGGCGCAGTCGTCGTCGAGCCAGTCCGCGAGGCTGTCGACGAGCGTGCGGGCATAGGCACGGCGGTCGGACGGGGCCGAAGCGTTCCAGATCTCGGGCCGGCTGCCGCGGTTCGGTTGCGCGGCGGGAATCGTGTGCTCCACCGTGTCTTCGATGAGGATTCTCTCGGTCTCGGACAGGCAGAAAAAGTCGTACGTCAGAGCATCGATCTCTTCGACGGCGCGTTCATTCGGCCGCGATGTGGGGTTTTCCGCGGCCAGCCGAACCTGCTCCTCAATCGCCGCGATCAGTGCATCCGCCGCTGAGCGCGATCTCTGCGGTTCGGACAGGTCATCAGGGTCCGGAAACGGGAGGCGCAGGAGCTCCGCCTGTTGCACCTCGGGGCGGTCCGAGCCGAACGACGACGTGCCGTGGAACGCGAACCACGACATCACTTTGCTGCTGAGCAGTCCCGCGAGCAGCCGACCGCGGCGTTCGTCGCCCGGCGGGACGACGATGGCCTGGATGATGTCCTGGAAGGTCAGCGGATCCTCGACGTAGGCGGTGCGCAGCCGCGGCCCGCAGGGGCCGGCGGCGACGCCGCGCGGAACCAGCACGCGCGGCCCCGAGAATCCCGCCTCGAAGCCCTTCCGATGTACGAGCCCATCCTTCCAGGGGAGCAATCCTCGGCTCGTTCCGGCCAGGATCCGGAACTCCTCGATCGGCAGGTGGGGGAGCGTGGCGACGAGCGTACTGTGTTCGTGTCGGTAGTCGCCACGACCGAGTCGATCGACGTTCGCCGGCTTGAAGCCCTGACCAACGACCCAGCGGTCTTGCACGGATTTCCTCTTGCGAGCGAGCGTGCCGAACTCGACCGCCAGGTCGCCAAGGCGGGGCAACCGCGACAGGTAGTTGAACAGCCGTCCTTCAGGCTCGGTCATCCACAGGCGCTTCTTGAAGACGGACGGATCGGTGTCGACCTGCCGGGAATCGAGTCCATGCCGGTCGCCGCTGCCGATCGTAATCAGGCGGCGGGACTTCAGGTTCAGGTCGGCCTTGGGCGTCAGGTAGTCGAACCGGTAGGGGGCGTCCGCCTGCGGACGACCGAAGACGATCAGCGCGGTGGGGCGCACGGCCCTGTCGAACAACTGGAACCGCATGTCGGCGAAGTTGACGACGCTCAAGACGCGCGCCCCGCGCATCAGGCGCTTGCGCGCCTCGACGGCCCCGCCGGCATGGTTGTGCAGGAAGCCCATGGCCGGCAGAAGCAGCGCGGCGACGCCATCGTCCCGTAGATGCCGCAACGCCTTCCAGACGAACGGCCACGCCTGCTCGCGGCCCGGGGCCGGCAGTCTTTCCACCCTGCACCACTCGAGGGAAGAATGGCGTTGGCCGCGGCGGCTCGACCACGGCGGGTTGCCGACGACGACGTCGACCTGCGTATCGTCCGGCGCTACCGCGAAGAAGTCGCCGCGGCGCAGCGTCTTCCCGTGGAGCGCGGGAAGCACCTTGCCGCGCGCCATGAGCTTCCGGATGTGCGGCGGGCTGATCTCCTCGAGCAACGCGACGTACAGCGAGAAGACGGCTACGCGCACGGCGCCGCCGTCCACGTCCCAGCCCCGCACTCTCGATAGCAGGTCGAGCAGTTCGCGCCAGGGAATCGTCCGGTCTCGCCCGGCCTCGCGTCGATGTTCGCAGAGGCGCTGGAACAGACGCACCAGGAAGATGCCCGAGCCGCACGCCGGGTCGAGGAAACACCCGCGGTCCCGGGTGGCCGCCGGCAGCCTGTCCCAGACGTGGGAAACCACGGTATCGGCGAGGAACATCGGCGTGTAGTAGGCGCCGCTGGTGCGTCGGTCGGGGCCCCGTTCGCCGAGGAACCGGTCGTGAACGGCGCTGATCAGCTCGATGGGGATGTACTTGAAGTCGTACTTCCAAAGTCGGTACTGTCCGACGCGCCCGTCCATCTCCTCGCGGCCGGAGCGGAAGCGGGCCAGGACCGCCAGGTGGGACGCGTCGAGGCGCGGACCGCGATCGTCCGCCTCGAACGAGCAGGGCGCGACGAACAGGTCGCCGTTGAAGTCCTTCCGCAGGGTCCGAAAGAGATGCTCCAGCGCCTCGCTGTCCCCGGCGTCCAGCAGCGTCTCGAACGTTCCGGCCTCCGCGCCCGCGCCCCGGAAGTACTCGGTGCCGATGATCCCGCGATCTTCGAGGTAGGCGACGAATGTCGTCTGCACGAGCAGCGCCTGCGCCGCCTCGGTCGGCAGGCCGCCATGCTCGCAGAGCAGGCGATGCGACTCGGTGAGGTTGTCGAGAAGAACGCGGTCGACGCGTTCCCGCGGGGCGAAGTACTCGCGGTACTCGTCCTGCTCCCAGAAGCGGCCCGATTCGGTGGCGTAGGCGAGATTCCGGAGCGTCAGCGCGTCGGTGACGGCGTCCAGTTCGTCGACGAGGCACCGTTCGAAGTCGCCGTCGCGTGGAAATCGACTCAGCGAAAAGAGGCGGACCGTCTCTCCGGAGACGACGACGAGAAGGCTCGCGAGGCCTTGATTCCAGAGCGCGGCGTGCACGCTCGCCGCCGCGCCTCGATCGTACTCGCCGACCAGGATCGCGACGGTCGGTACGTGTTCGACACAGAAGACCGCCGAGAGGCCCAGGTCGTCGAACGCCGTACGCAGCGCGCCGGCATGGGGCGCGTTCACGACCTGTTCCGATCTCTCGTAGAGTTCGGGCGGCCGGCGGGTGGAGAGACCCAGGCTGGCTTTCCACGCGGGGCCCGGCGGCTCCGAGGCGATGGCCTCCATCACAGTCGTCCCGGCGTCGTACGGCCGCCCTCAGACACCGGTGCCGTCACAGGTCGGCGCGGCCATCGACGGACCCGCAGTGGGGCAGGGGATCGATTCGAACTGCCCAGGACGCCATTGTAGGCATAAAAAAAGCGAAAGTAAACGACGACAGCCGGATCACTCCCCCGCCTACCCCGGTCCCAGCCCGTTCGGCGGATCGCCGCCGCCCCGGGCATCCTCGCCCGGCGGCCCGTTACCGGTCGAAAGCCGGCCCGCGCGCTCGAGCTCCGCGCAGCGGCGCTCGAGGGCCGCCACCCGCTTGCGCAGGGCGGGGAGTTGCACGAACGAGCTCGCCGCCTTCCGCCAGGCGCGGTTCTCGACGGCCGGCAGGCCGGAGACGAACGAGCCGGGCGGCACGTCGTTGGTGATGCCCGTCTGGCCCGTCGCGCGGGCGCCCTTGCCGATGGTGATGTGGCCGTTCACGCCCACCTGGCCGGCGAGCACCACGTCGTCTTCGACCACGGTGCTGCCGGCGATGCCCACCTGGGCGGCCAGCAGCGCGTTGCGGCCGATCTTGACGCCGTGCCCGACCTGGACGAGGTTGTCGATCTTCGCCCCCGCCGCGATGCGGGTCTCGCCGAGGGCGGGCCGGTCTATCGCCACCAGCGCCCCGATCTCCACGTCGTCCTCGATGACGAGCGCGCCGTGCTGGGGGATCTTCTGGTGGGTGCCGTCGGGACGGCGGGCGAAGCCGAACCCGTCGCTGCCGATCACCGCCCCGTTCTGCACCACCACCCGGTCGCCGAGCACCACGCCCTCGCGCAGCGCCGCCTGGGCGTGAATCACGCAGTCGGCGCCGATGGCCACCCCGGCGCCGACGGTCACGTGGGGGTGGATGACCGTCCGCGGCCCGAGGACGGCGCCGGCGCCGATCGACACGAAGGGGCCGACCGAGACGTCCGCTCCGAGCTTCACGTCGGCCGCGACGTGGCTCGCCGGGTCGATGCCGGGCGGCGGGGCCGGGGCTTCGATGAACAGCTCGACGGCCCGGGCGAAGGCGAGGTACGGCTCGGCCGTCCGTAGCATCGGGCACGGCGCCGCCGACGCGTCCTCGGCGAGAATCACCGCCGCCGCCCGCGTCGATCTCAGCGCCGTCGCGTACCGGGGGTTGACGAAGAAGGTGAGGTCGCCGGCCCCGGCGGTCTCGATGCCCGCGACACGGCGGATTTCCACACCGCCGTCGCCCTCCAGCCGGCAGTCCAGCCGATCCGCCAAGTCGCGCAGCTTCAAGACAGGCAAGCGTAACACGCGTGCGGGACGGCGTTCGTGGCGGGGAGCAGCAACCAGAAGGGCAGTCCGGGGTGAGTCGACGTGGCCCCTCGTCGGTCGTTGACGGTCAGGCCTGCGTCCGGCGCTCGACGAACGTCGCCAGATGTTCCAGGCGCAGCTCGCGCGAGAGCTCGCGCAGGCGGGGGCGGCGGCGGTCGGGCGGCAGGGCCAGGGCCTCGCGCACCCCGTCGAGGGCGGGGTCGACCCGCGCGGACCAGTCGACGCGGGCCACGCCCTGACGCGCGCCCCGGAACGCCAGCCAGTGCCCGGCCATCTTCGCGGCGAAGTACCACGAGATGAGATTCGGTCCCGGCACGAAGAAGAACAGCGGTCCGAACACCGCGGTGGCGAGCCCGTCGACGACCATCCAGAACCGGTGGTGGTCGCTCTGGCGCTGCAGGCGGCCCCGCGCGATCGACAGCGCCTGCGCCGCGTCGAGGTCGCCGGCGTGAACCAGCACCCCCTCCCGCACGTGGCGCATGTGCCACAGCAGCCGGTGCTGCGAGATCCAGGCGGCGAGGCCCCGCGTGAGGGCGGCGCGCATCCGCGCCGTCCAGCCGACCTTCTCCGCGCCGGCCGCGGTCGCGGCGCGGCGGTCGCGGCGGGCTTCCTGCTCCTCCGCGAGCACCTCGCGGGCGCGGCGCAGCAGCTTGCCGGTGACGGCGCCGGCCGGCTGGTCGGCGTCGTTCGGCTCGCAGTAGAGCTCGTAGCGGGTCCGGTCGACGGGCACGAGGAAGACGTTCATTCGGTCAGGGAGACGTCGGTCCGGTCAGGGAAGGCTTCATCCAGTCAGAGTATCGGCCGCGCGGGCCCGCCGCCGTACCGAGGCCGGGAGCGTCGGCGCAGACCGGCCCGCCGTGCGGCGGTCGCTCCACGACGGAATCACGGGGACGCCCGGCCGGGGTCGGCGAGTCGAATCGGTCGGCGTGCCCGGCCGCGCGGCCGGGCACGCGGGACATCGGGCGGAGATGGTCATGCTTACGGGTGGCCTTCGGGAGCGAGGCGGCGGAAGCGATTGAAGGGAGCGGCACCGGGAAGGAGCGAATGGCCGGACGGGCGGGAACGGGCGCCGGCGACCGCGTGGGTCCCCGGCGCCCGAGCTTCGGTCCCGCGCCGCCGCCGGCCCGGCGGCGGCGATCGCGGGGTGTCTCCGGCTACGTCCCTACCGCGCCAGCGGCTCGGGACGCAACTGGAAGTGCACGATCTTGCTCTTCGTCCCCTGGCCGCCCTCGGTGTGCCAGATGTAGTTCGAGCCGTAGTTGGCCCACAGCCCGCGTCCCTTCCAGCCGGCGTCGGGATCGTCGATCCGGCCGTCGAGGCCGCGCGAGTAGAACGCCATCGGATACGGCACCCGCAGGACCACCCACTCGCCGGTGTCCGGGTCGAGGGCGAGCAGCGAGTCCGACGTCGAGCCGTTGGCGATCGGGACGTTCTCGCCCATGCCCAGCGTATTGAACTGGTCGACCCAACTGTAATAGTGGAAGTCGGCGCCGACGCGGCCTTCCACGCCCTGCATCGTCGGGCCCGGCACCGGGTACAGCGTCCACCCCTCGGGGCAGTGCTGGCCGGTGGCGTCCGGGCCGCCGGTCACCGCGCACTTGCTGCGGTCGAAGCTCGCCATGTGGCTGCTGCCGGACAGGGCGGCCCAGATGACCCCGTTGCGGTCGACGTCGATGCCGCGAGGGGCGAATCCGGTCTCCATCGGGTCGAGGTCGGCGTTCTCGATCGACGGCGGCTGGTACATCTCGGCGATGCACGTCTCCGGCGGGTTGTCGCCGCGGTCGAGACGGACGATCGAGCCGGGGAACGGCCCGGTCCGGGTGATCCAGACCGCGTGGTCGATCGGGCTCGCGATGATGCCGTAGCCGAAGCCGGCCACCCGGGTGTCGAGGGCGGGGTCGGGGTTGTCGTCCCGCGGCTCGTTCCACGGCTTGGTGATGACGCCGTCGCCGTTGGTGTCGAGCACGGTCGGGCACCAGCCCTGCGAGCCCTGCTCGTCGCCGGTCTCGTCGTAGAGGCGGGTGTTCAGCCAGCCGATGACGTTGCCGTCGCCGCTGAACCACAGGGTGTCGTCGTCGTCCTCGCCGAACTGCAGGTGGTGGGTGCCGAAGCAGGTGTCCACGAGCACGAACTGCTCGTCGCCCTCGGCCGACGGATCGTAGTACGACGCGTGCCGGCCGGCGCGGCCGATCGAGTGGTACTGCGCGTACCGGTTGTCCGAGCCGTCGCGGCACCAGTCGGGGTTCTGGAACGGGCGCACCGTCGAGGTCATCCAGACGCGGCCCTTGTGGTCGAGCATCGGGTTGTGGGGGTCCGACCGCTCATGGGCGCCGACGCCCCAGAGCTCCGCGTCGCCCCAGTAGTACGACGGCACCTGCACGTCGGGGAAGCGGGTCGGCATGGTTTCGGGGTCGGGGCGCACGGGAATCGTCAGCTCGGTCGCGGTGTTGGCCACCGGGTCGACGAAGGTGATGGTGCCGTGCCCGGCCGAGACGCCGTACACCGGGCCGTTGCCGTTGATCTGCGGGTTCCGCTTGTCGGTGGCGATCTCGTCGTGGATGAACGAGGTGTCCACGCCCCAGTCCCACAGGGTCACGACCACGTTCTGCTCCAGGCCGTCGGGCCGCGGGGGCGCCTCGGGGATCGCGCCGTTGGCGATGCGGTCGGTCCAGTCGGCGAACATCTGCAGCGCGGGCTCGCGGCCGAACCGGTTCATGGCGTTGCTCATCTGGTTGCCGCGCTGGCCGGTGGTCACGCGGTGGTCCCACGCCGCGACCGTCGAGTCGAACTCGTCGCGCTCCTGCACGACGCGCGTCGCGGTGTTGCCGAGCTGGTGGCAGAGCTGGCAGCCCTGCTTCATGTTGTCGACCCAGTGCGACTGGGTGCGCATGGCCGGGTTGATGCCGTTGCCGCTGTTCCCGGTGCCCGGGAACTCGCTGGAGGCGGGCGGCTCGATCAGCGAGTACCAGTAGTTGCCGGGGTAGTACTGGGCGGCGTCGCGCGGCGTCGGCGCGACGACGGCGGCGAGCTGCACGTCCTCCTGGCCCGTCGAGAGCCGGACCTTCTCGGAGTCGACGAGGCCGTAGCCGCGCACCCAGACGTCGTAGGTCGCGTCGGGCATCTGAGGCAGCACGAAGTTGCCGTCGTCGTCGGTCACGACGATCTTGGCGAACTTGGTCTCAAGCTCGTCCGTCTCGGCGATCACCCAGACACCGGCCTCGGCCCCGTTGGCGCTCGCCACGCTGCCGGCGATGACGCCGTCGGCCATGGTGGCCTGGCGCGCCCCGGCGGTCACGCCCCAGGTGGCGATTCCGGCCACCAGCAGCCCGCCGAGGGCAAGCGCCGCCGGCCTGCGGATATCGATGCGCATTCTCTCTACCTCCCTGCCGTAGCCTGAATCAAGCGCACGAATGCAAAGTGAGCCCAACACTCTACCTTGATGGCCGCGGAAGGGTCAACGGAGGGTCAACGGCCGGGCGCCGCCGCTTGGCCCGCCGATCGCCTTCTTCGGGGCTCGGCGGAGCGTCGGGCGAGTCGGCTCGACTGCGGTACGGGTTGACGCGCTCGGCGCAGGCGGGAATCATGAGGCGGTGAGCGCCGCCGCCGGTTTGAGCGCGGGCGTCGGGGGCACCGGATCACCCCGGCGGGACCGTGGACGATGACAGACGCACTACCGGAAGCCCGGGCGCCCGGCCGCGTGTCGATCGCCGATTACGCGCGGGCGGTGGAGAGCGGCTGGACGATGGATGAGCTGATGCGGGCCATCCTGCACGAGCTGCCTCGCAGGTTCCAGCGGCTGCCGCCAGCGGAACGAAGTCGGGTGCTGGCCGAGCCGCCGCCCCTCACCGCCACGCCCTGGGACGCCCTGCTCGCGGCCACGGCGGAGCACGTCGCGGGCCTGCACGGCCTGCCGCCGCCGACGTGGACCGACGAACCCGCGCGCTTCCTCGATCTGCCATGGGTGCTGCCCGAGCCCGAGTTCGACGACATGCGGCACGACGCCGTTTGGTACGCGCCGGCCGCGTTCATCCGCCACGGCGTGCTGCCCGACCCGAGGGACCTCGACCGGCGCGGCGGAGAGCGGCGTGACTGGGTCGCTTGACCGCGACCGGCTCGGCCGCCTGCTCGACGCCCTCGACGACAGGCTGCGGCGGGCGGACGTACGCGCCAGCCTGTACCTGGTCGGGGGCGCCGCGATGCTGCTGGCCTACGGCCGCACGCGCGCGACCTCGGACGTCGACGCGCGCATCGACGCCGCCCACGAAGCGGTGATCGCCGCCGTGGCCGACGTCGCGGCCGAGCACGGCCTGGAATACGACTGGCTGAACCAGCAGGCCGCGGCCTGCATCCCGAGCGGAGCGGACCACCGGGCGCCGACCCTCTACAGCACCCCCAACCTCGTGATCACCGGCGCGTCGGCCGAACACCTGCTGGCCATGAAGCTCGAGGCCGGCCGGCGGACCGACGTCGACGACATCCGGTTGTTGCTCGACCGGCTCGGCATCGAAGAGCCGGTGGTCGCCGCGAGGATCCACGCCCACCTGTTCCCCTCGTCCCCGCGGCGGGAGCGGGTCGAGCGCCTGCTGTGGACCCTGCTGCGTCCCGAGCCCCCCGACGGGACGCGTTGACCGGCCGCGGCGAAGTTCACCCGGGCGACGCTGTTCCGACTCCGACCAGGCGCCGGAACGGGTTCCGGCGGGAGTGAAGCGGGCTCTGGCGCGCTCGCCCGACTTGCGCCGATTCGACCCGAGCCCGGGCCCGAGCCGGTCGGGATGTCCGGGAAACCCCTTGCACTTCGACAAGAGCGCGTGTATGCTCCCGTTCATGTCGAAGTACAAGGAGAGTCCGCCCCCCGATCGGCTCGACCTGCCGCAGGGGACGCTCGAGCTGTTGATCCTGCGCACACTGGCCCTCGAGCCGCGCCACGGGTGGGCCATCTCGGAGCGGATTCGCCAGATGTCGGGCGACATGCTGCGCGTCCGGCAGGGGTCGCTCTACCCGGCCCTGCACCGGCTCGAACGCCGCGGCTGGATCAGTGCGACGTGGGGGACCTCCGAGCACAACCGGCGGGCGAAGTACTACGCGTTGACGCCTGACGGCCGCGGTCAGCTCGAATCGGACGTCGAGGCGTGGCGGGCGCTCACGACGGCGGTAGAACGCGTGCTCGACGCGGGATAGGAGGGCGACCGATGCTTCAGGATTTCCGCTTCCGTCTGCGCGCGCTCGTCCGGCACCGCCGCGTCGAGGAAGACCTCGACGACGAGCTGCGCTTCCACCTCGACCGCGCCGTCGAGCAGCACGTGGCGCGCGGTCTGTCGCCGAGGGAAGCGCGCCGGCGGGCGCGGCTCGACTTCGGCCCGGTCGACGCGGTCAAGGACGACTGCCGGCAGAGCTGGGGAATCCGGCAGATCGACATCCTCCGCCGCGACCTGGTCAGCGCGCTGCGGCTGATCCGGAAGCACCCGGCGCTGTCGGCGATCGCGGCGGTCTCGCTCGCGATCGGCATCGGGCTGAACACCGCGCTCTTCGCGCTGGTGGACGCCACCTTGCTGCGGCGGCTGCCGGTCGAGCGGCCGGAGCAGCTCGTCGACGTCTACGCCAACGACACCGACGGCTTCGCCTGGCACGGGAGCTCGTATCCGGACTACCTGGACCTGCGCGACGATCTGTCGTTGAACGGCCGGGTCCTGGGGCTGTCGGTCGCGGTGGCGCTGGGGGCGGGGGTCGCGGCCGGCCTGATGCCGGCGTGGACCGGCACGCGGTCGAGCGTGCTCGGCGGTTTGGCGGTGGGCGGGTCGGCTTGGTCGATCGGGGGCCGGCGGTGGCGCTCGCGGGGGGCGCTGGTGACGGTCCAGATCGCCGTCAGCCTCGTGCTCCTGGTCGTGGCCGGGCTGCTGGCGCGGAACTTGGCCGTGGCCGGCCGGGCCGATCCCGGCTTTTCGCCGGACGCAATCGCCGCGGTCACGGTCGGGCTCGGCCTCGTCGGCTACGACGACGACGAGGCCGCGCGGTTCCTCGAGCGTGCCCGCGATCGGGTGCGCGCGCTGCCCGGCGTGCAGGCGGTCGCCCGGGCGACTCGCGCGCCGCTGTCCGTCAACTACATGCGCACCGGCGTCGCGCCCGCGGAGGGGACGGAGCCCGACGCGGCGTTCGCACCGGTCGAAACGGCCGTCGTCGGCGCCGGGTACTTCGACGCGCTGGGGGTTCCCGTGCTCGCGGGGCGTGGTTCGACGACGCCGTAGACACGGCGGACTCGCCGCCTGTCGCCGTCGTGAACGACGCGTTCGCGAGAAGGTTCTGGCCGGATGGGAGCGCCGTCGGACGGCGGATCCGCAGCGGACTGGCCGGGTCGCAGATCGAGATCGTCGGCGTCGTCCGTGACTACAAGGTCCGGTCGCTGCGGGAGCCGCCCACGCCGTACGTCCACTTCGCGGCGTCTCAGCAGTCCGGCATCAACGTGTCGGCCACCGTGCTCCTGGCGCGCACCCGGGGCGACGCCGATGCGTTGGCCGTCGCCATGCAGCGCGAGCTGCGGCGGATCGATCCCGACGTGGTCTTCTGGGAGGGCCTGACGCTGCGCGACAACGTCGCGACGCAGTTGCTGCCGCTGCGGCTGCTCTCGGCGATGCTCGGGACAGCGGGCGTGGTGGCGGTGTGGCTGGCCGCGTTGGGCCTCTACGGCGTGATCGCGCACGCGATGGCACGGCGGACGCGGGAGATCGGCATCCGGATGGCGCTGGGCGCGACGCCCCGCGATGTGCTGGGGCTCGTCGTCCGGCAGGGCGCCGTCCTGGTGACTGTCGGCGCCGTCGTCGGCGCGGCGCTGGCGTTCGCGGCGGCCCGCGCCACCGCCGGCGTGCTGTTCGGCATCGACGCGGCGGATCCGCTGGCCTGGGGCGGGGCGGTCGTCACGCTGGCCGTGGTCGGTGCGCTGGCTCACGCCGTCCCGGCGCGGCGGGCCGTGCGGGTGGCCCCGGCGGCGGCGTTGCGCGTGGAGTGAGATCGCCGGGCACGCAGCGGTTGTCCACAGAACGGAACCCGTGTCGTCAGCCGGAGACACCGACCTACCCCGCGCGATGGTCGCCCCGACACCCACAGGCTTGGACAGCCTCATGCCCTCGTGGCATGTGCCTTGCTTGTCCACGCCGAGAGCGCCCTCGTGCCCGCGCCTCTCGAGTCCGTTTCGAGTGACACGCAGCTCGCGCCGTCTTCGGCGTCGCTCGACATGCGGCCCGCCGTGGCGGGCGAGGAGTCGACATGCACGTCCAGTCAAGCGGCGGTTCTGCAGCGAGGTCCGGTTCGTTCGGGTGGGTCCCCACCGAAGCCGTCAATCGGCAGGACGACGAAGCCGACGTTCGCGCCCTCGTGCTCGAGGCGATCGAGCGCATGGGTGAGGACCTGCAGACCGTTTCCGGAGACTATCGCGCGCTGCTGACAAGCGAAAGCCGGGAGTTCGACGGCCGCGGCGAGGTTGCGGAGGAGACTCGCGTGGAGTGGGAGTCGATCCCGATCGACGGCGGCAGGTTCTCACGACGACTCGCCATCGACGGCCGGCCCCTGACCGAAGCGGAGCGCGCCCGCGAGGGCGAGCGCGAGGCGGCGTTCCGAACGCGGCTCCGTCGATTGCGGGCCGGCGAGATAGAGCCGGAACGGAACGAGAACGCGATCGTCTTCGACGAGGAGCTCCTCGCCCGCTACGACCTGACCCTCGACGGCGTGGAGCAACTGCGCAACCGGCCGAGCCATCGGATTGCGTTCGCGCCGCGCGACGGCGACCTGCCGGTGCGAAGAGGGATGGACCGCGCCCTCAACCGGTTGCGCGGCCGGATCTGGATCGACCGGGAGGCGCGCGAGGTGGCCCGCGTGGAGTTCGAGCTGATGGACCGCGTGCGCCTGTGGTGGGGGCTGGTCGGCACCATCCATCGCGTCCGCGGCTCCTTCGACCGCGGGCCGGTGCTGGACGGCAACTGGGGGGTTCTCCAGAACGAGGTCTACACCGACATCCGCGTCTTGTTCAGCCGATCGCGGCAGGCCGCGATTCAGCGGTGGCGCGACTACGCGTGGACGGAGACGCACGCGACGGGACAGGCATCTGATGACGGGGACCTCGACGACGGCGGCGCGCGCTGAGCGACCGCCTTCGGAACCGCGGCAGGACGAGGCGGCGGGTCCGGTGGCGTGGGGCGTCGTGACCGTGACGCTGGCGGTGGTCGGCGTCTTGGCCTACGCTCTTCCGGCGCGGCGGGCCGTGCGGGTGGCCCGGTGGCGGCGTTGCGCGTGGCGTGAGATCGCATCGCGGGTGTTCTCCTCGCCCCACACCCCGGTCGGCCCCGACGCGCCGCGCAGCAGCGCGCTTGCGGCGTGAAACGCACTTCGGGTTAGAATAACGGGTTTGTCCCGCGCGCCGGTGCCCGCCCTCTTCTGACAGATCACGCGCCGATTCGGGGTGACAGGCCGGCGGGGCCGACGTTGGAGCGGCGTAGATCGCCAGAGGGGTTGGTCGGGCGGCGGCGGTGCCGAGGGCGGTTGCCCGCCGGGCGCGTGCGACGCGGGCGGACCCTGGCGGTCCGCGGAAGGAGCTGGATCTGTACTCGATGACCGTTCGACCGGCCGCCGTCGTTCTCGTGACTGCGCTCGCGATGTTCCTGGGGACCGGTGCCCTGACCGTCTTCGTTGCCCAGGAGCCGGAGCCGGCCGGGGCGGAGCTCTCCCTGGAGCCGCCCGGCGAGGCGGGGGACGCGGCCGTACCGCCGGACCCGGCGGCACAGCCGATCGCGTTCAGCCACTCGCATCACGTCACCGAGATCGGCATCGACTGCCAGTTCTGCCACGCCTACGCGCGGCGGGGACCGGTGGCGGGGATTCCGTCGGTGCAGCGCTGCGCGGGTTGTCACAGCGTGGTCCTGAGCGAGGAGCCGGAGATTCTGAAGGTCCTCAAGTACTGGGAGAACGAGGAGCCCATCCCGTGGGTCCGGGTGCACGACCTGCCCGACCACGTGCGCTTCACACACAAGGCGCACGTCCGGGCCGGGGTCGCCTGCGAGGCCTGCCACGGCGACGTGGCGCAGATGGAGGCGGCGGTGCAGGTCGAGAGCCTCAGCATGGGCTGGTGCGTGAGCTGCCACGAGGACCGGGGCGCGACCCGGGATTGCCTGGCATGTCACTACTGACGGGGCGCGCGGGCGGACCGGACGCCAAGGGGAAGGACCAGTGACCGAGCCGTCGTCACCGCTCGTCGACCGGGTCGGCCGCCGGACGTTCCTCAAGGTGCTGGGGAGCGCCGGCCCCGCCGCGGCGGCCGCCGCGTGCTCGCCGGTGCCGCCCGAGCGGATCATCCCGTTCGTGGTGCCCCCCGACGACGTCGTCCCCGGCGTCGCCACCTGGTACGCGAGCGTGTGCGGGGAGTGCCCGGCCGGCTGCGGCATCCGCGTCCGCACCCGCGAGGGCCGGGCGGTCAAGGTCGAGGGCAACCCCGAGCACCCCGTCAACCGGGGCGGGCTCTGCGTCCGGGGCCAGGCCTCGCTGCAGGGGCTCTACAACCCCGACCGCATCACCGGGCCCCACCGCCGCCGCGTGACCGACGCGGAGGCGGGGCGGAGCGTGCTGGAGCCGGTGGGCTGGGAAGAGGCGCAGCAGGACCTCGTCGACCGGCTGCAGGCCCTCTACGAGGCGGGCCGGGGCGACCGCGTCGCGGTGATCACCCCGCCGTTGACGGGCACGCTCGCCGGGCTGGTGTCGAGCTGGACGTCCGCCCTCGGCGCGCGGTGGGTCCGCTACGAGCCGTTCGGCTACGAGGCGATCCGCGCCGCCAACGGGCGCGTCTTCGGGCGCCGGGAGGTGCCCCACTACGACTTCGCCCGCGCCGAGATGGTGGTCTCGTTCGGGGCCGACTTCCTCGAGACGTTCGGCTCTCCCGCCGGGTTCGCCCGCGACCACGCGGGGCAGCGCCGCGTCCGCGACGGCCGCACGACGCGGTTCGTGCAGATCGAGCCCCGGCTCTCGATGACCGGAGCCGCCGCCGACGCGTGGCACGCCGTCGCCCCCCAGACCGAGGGGCTCGTCGCCGCGGCGATGGTGCAGGCGATCGTGAGCGAGCAGCGGGCGCAGGGCATCCAGCCGGAAGAGGCCGCGCGCGTCGGTGAACTGGTCGCCGGGGCGACGCCCGAGGCGGTGAGCGGCGCCGCCGGCCTCCCGGCCGAGCGCATCCGCGAGCTGGCGCGCGCGTTCTCCGACCCCGCGCGCGGCCCCGGCCGGACCCTCGCGGTGGGCGGCGGCGTCGGGGTGTCGGGCGCCAACGCGACGGCGGCCCAGGTGGCCGTCAGCCTGCTGAACTACGTCGCGGGCAACGTCGGCGCCACGGTCGACTTCGGCGCCGCGTCCTCCGTCGACGCGGCGGCCTACGCCGACATGCAGGGGCTGGCCGAGGCGATGCGGTCGGGCGAGGTTGAGCTGGCCATCGTCCACGACGTGAATCCGGCGTTCGCGATGCCGGCCGCGGCCGACTTCCGGGGGGCGCTGGCCGAGGTGCCGTTCGTGGCCGCCCTGTCGAGCCTGCCCGACGAGACCACGGCGCTGGCCGACCTGCTGCTGCCGGTGCACACCGCCCTCGAGTCGTGGGGCGACAGCAACCCCCGCCGCGGCGTCTGGGGCCTGATGCAGCCGACGATGCGGCCGGTGTTCGACACCCGCCACGTGGGCGACCTGCTCATCGAGGTCGCGCGCGCGCTGGGCGGCGACATGACCGGCTACCTGCCCCAGCGCGGCGACTTCTACCGCTACCTGCGCGAGGCGTGGGAGGCGATGCAGCCGGTTCCCGAACCCGTCGCGGAGGCGCCGCTCGCCAATCAGGATGCGCCGCCCGCCGATCCGGTACCGCAGGCCGAGCCCGCCGCGCCGCCACCCGAGCCGCCCGACTTCGAGACGTGGTGGGCGGACGCCCTCCGCCGCGGCGGCGTCACGCTCCCGGCCCCCTCCGTGGCGGTGTCGTTGCGCCCCGGCGTCTTCGACGGCGACCTCGCGGCCGAACTCGGCGCCCCCGTGCCCCGGCGGCGGTTCAGCCTCGTCACCTATCCGTCGCTGCACTTCTTCGACGGCCGCGGCGCCAACCGCCCCTGGCTGCAGGAAATCCCCGACCCACTGTTGAAGACCACCTGGGGCACGGGCGTCGAGATGACCCCGGCCACCGCCGAGGCGATCGGGGCCGAGGAGGGCCAGCTCGTCACCGTCGCGTCGGACCACGGACAGGTCGACGCGAGCGTCATCGTCAACCCGCACCTCGCGGACGGCGTCGTCGCCATCGCCATCGGCCAGGGGCACACCGACTTCGGGCGCTACGCGACGGGCCGCGGGGTCAGCCCGATGGCCCTGCTCGACCCCATCCCGGAGGCGCCGTCGGGCGGCGTCCGCTGGGTCGGCACCGGCGTCGACGTCACCCCGCGCGAGCTGTCGCGGCCCATCCCGCGGCTGCAGCGGAACTTCGACCAGGAGGACCGGGGCCTCGCGCAGGCGGTGTCGCTGGCGGCGCTGGCGGCCGGCGACGTCCACCCCGAGGAGCACCACTTCAGCCTCTACCCCGAGCACGAGCACCCCGTGCACAGTTGGGGGATGGCCATCGACCTCGACGCGTGCAACGGGTGCAACGCGTGCGTCGCCGCCTGCTACGCCGAGAACAACGTCCCGGTGATGGGGGCCGACCGCATGCGCCGCGGCCGCACCATGTCGTGGCTGCGCATCGAGCGCTTCGACGAGCCGCGGTCCGGGGACGGCGGGGACGGGGCCGACGTCCGGTTCCTCCCCATGCTCTGCCAGCACTGCGACCACGCGCCGTGCGAGAGCGTCTGCCCGGTGTACGCCACCTACCACACCGACGAGGGGCTGAACGCGCAGATCTACAACCGCTGCGTGGGCACACGCTACTGCTCGAACAACTGCCCCTACAAGGTGCGGCGGTTCAACTGGTTCATGCCCGAGTTCGAGGCCCCCCTCCAGCTTCAGCTCAACCCCGACGTCACCGCGCGCAGCGACGGGGTCATGGAGAAGTGCACGTTCTGCATCCAGCGGATACAGGACGGCAAGGAGCGGGCCCGCGACGAGGACCGCCCGGTGCGCGACGGCGACGTCTCGCCCGCGTGCGCGCAGAGCTGCCCGGCCCAGGCCATCGTCTTCGGCGACCTGAACGACCCGGCGAGCCGCGTCTCGCAGCTTTCCGCCGACGCCCGCGCGTACCACGCGCTGAGCGTGTTCAACACCCGCCCCGCCGTCACCTACCTGAAGAAGGTGAACCGCGACGCGTGACGCCCCCGCCATGAGCTTCGCGAAGATCAACGACGACATCCTGCGCACGCTCCGGCCCCCCGGGGTGCTGTACTACGCGGGGCTGGCGCTGGCCCTCTCGGCCCTCGCCACGGGGACGGCGGCGTTCCTGCACCAGGCGCAGACCGGCCTCGGGGTCGCCGGCTACGAGCACCCCATCTTCTGGGGCATCTACATCACCGACTTCGTGTTCTGGGTCGGCATCGCCCACTCCGGGACCCTCATCTCGGCGGTGCTGTTCCTGTTCCGGGCGAAGTGGCGGACGGCGGTGGCGCGGGCGTCCGAGGCGATGACGGTGTTCGCGGTGATGACGGCGGGGCTGTTCCCCATCATCCACATCGGCCGGCCGTGGTTCTTCTACTGGCTGATCCCGTATCCCAACGAGCGCGAGCTGTGGGTGAACTTCCGCTCGCCGCTGATCTGGGACGTGTTCGCCATCACCACCTATCTCACGGTCAGCGCGATGTTCCTCTACCTGGGGCTGATGCCCGACATCGCCGCCGCCCGCGACAAGGTGAAGGACTGGCGGCGCCCCATCTACCGCTTCCTCTCGTTCGGCTGGCTCGGCACCGACCGGCAGTGGCGGCACTACACCGCCCTCTACGGCTTCTTCGCGGCCCTCGCGACGCCGCTCGTCATCTCCGTCCACAGCGTGGTGTCGTGGGACTTCGCGGTGTCCATCCTGCCCGGGTGGCACAGCACCATCTTCGCGCCCTACTTCGTGGCCGGGGCCATCTTCTCGGGGCTCGCGATGGTCATCACGCTGCTCGTGCCGATGCGCCGCATCTTCCGGCTCGAGAGCTACATCACCGTGCATCACTTCGAGAACCTCGCGAAGCTGATGCTCGCCACGTCGCTCATCGTGGGCTACGCGTACCTGACGGAGTTCTTCATCGCCTGGTACAGCGGCAGCCCGTTCGAGCAGGGCACGTTCTTCGACCGCATGTTCGGCCAGTACCGGGCCTACAGTTGGACGATGTTCGCCTGCAACGTCATCATCCCGCTGACCCTCTTCTGGAAGGCGGTGAGGACCAACCTCGCCGTGCTCTTCGTGATCTCGATCTTCGTCAACATCGGCATGTGGCTCGAGCGCTACGTCATCATCGTCACGTCGCTCTCGCACGACTTCGACCCCGCCAACTGGGCCGGGGTCTACCAGCCGACGTGGGTCGAGGCGGCGATCACGGTGGGGTCGTTCGGGCTCTTCTTCACGCTGTTCCTGCTCTTCGTGAAGAACTTCCCGGCGGTGTCGATCACCGAGATGAAGGAGACGATGGACCGGTCGGCGGAGGCCGACCCGGCCAGCGCCTGGCCCGAGCCGGTGTGACGCGGGGGCGAACGCGCATGGAGATACTCGGCATCTTCGATCGGGGCAAGACGGCGGCGGCGGCGACGCGCGAGATCCTCGAGGGGAAGCTCGGCGAGGTCGTCTCCTACTCGCCGGTGCCCGACCACGCGTTGGACCAGGCCCTGCACGTCTCGGTGAGCCCGGTGCGGGTGTTCGTCCTCGTCGGGGGGCTGCTCGGCTGCTTCCTCGGCTTCGCGTTCCCCATCTACACCGTGCTCGACTGGCCGATGATCACCGGCGGCAAGCCGCTCATCTCGATTCCCCCGTTCGTGGTCATCGCCTTCGAGCTGACGATCCTGCTCGGCGCGATCGGCGGCATGCTCGGCTTCCTGCTCCTGTCGGGCCTGCCGCGCGTCTTCGGCCGCCCCGCTCCCGACCCCCGCTTCACCAACGACATGACCGGCATCGCGGTGACCTGCGCCGGCGACCGCGCGGCCGCGGTCCGGGCCTGTCTTGAACGCCACGAGGCCGTGGAGATCCGAGGATGACCCTGTTTCCCGTCAGCCGATTCCGGACCGGGCCGCGGCGCGTTCCGGGCGCGCGAGGCGTCTTCGTCGCCGTGCTTGTGGCCGCGGCCGGCGCCGTCGCGTTGGCCCAGCCGGCCTTCATGCGCAACATGTACACCGGCCCCGTCGTGCTGCCGCAGGTCGACCCCCGGGTGCCGGTCGAAGACACCATCGCCGTGGACGGCGAGCGTCAGCGCGACCGCCTCGAGTCGCGCGACCTCCCCAACCCAGTGCCCGACACCCCGGCCGTCCTCGCCGAGGGCGAGTGGCTCTACGACGTGTACTGCGCGATGTGCCACGGCCCGGAGGGGCTCGGCGACGGGCAGATCGCGGGGCACTACCCGCGCATGCCGAGCCTCGCGGCGCGCCACGTGCAGAACAACTACACCGACGGCTGGATCTTCAGCATCATCGGCGACGGCGGGTTCCGCATGCCCCCGTTCGCCCATTCCATGAGCGCCGACGAGCGCTGGGCCTTGGTGCGCTACGTCAAGACGTTCAAGCAGCCGGACGCGCGGTAGGAGTCTGCGCCGTAGAACGGCGCGGACTCCTGGAGGGTTGGTCGGGTGCCCAGCGGAGCCGAAGGCGACGATGGGCGGGCTAGGGGCGGCGTTCGGGAGGTCCCCTCAACGCCGTCGGCCGCGAGACCGGCCCGGGAACGCGGAACAAAGGAAGAACCGCCTTGAGCACGCTGCGAACCGTGGATTCAGGACACCGGAGATGATCGCGGTCGGAACCCCTCTCGTCACGGACGGCGCCCGCCGGCTCTGCGCGATCGCCGCGGTGCTCGGCGCCCTCGCGTTCCTGCAGGCGCTGTTCCTCGGCGACCCCGTCCGGGCGTGGCAGTCGCTGCTCGTCAGCTTCCTCGTCTTCGGCGGCCTCGCCCAGGCGGGCGTGGTCGTCTCGGCCATCATGCAGGTGACCTCGTCGCGGTGGGGCCGGGCCCTCAAGCGGATGGCCGAGGCCACCGCCGCGTTTCTGCCCGTCGCGTTCGGGCTGCTCCTGATCCTGCTGGTCGGGGTCGAGGGCTGGGCGCCCTGGGTGCACGAGCCGGTCGAGGCCAAGGCGGCGTGGCTCAACGTGCCGTTCTTCGTGAGCCGGCAGATCGGCGCGTTCCTGCTGCTGACCGGCCTCAGCCTCTACTACGTCTACCGGTCGCTGCGGGCCGACGTCGGGCTGCTCAACCAGTCGGGCCAGCACCCCGCCACCGGGTTCGCCCGCCGCCTCATCGGGGGATGGCGCGGCATCCACCACGAGCGCGACGCGGCGCAGCGGGCGCAGAGCCGGCTCGCCCCCGCGGTGCTCATCGCCTACGGCTGGGTGTTCACCCTCGTCGGGTTCGACTTCTTCATGTCGCTCGACCCGCACTGGTTCTCGACCCTGGCGGGCGGCTACTACTTCATCGGCAACCTGTTCCTGGGGCTGGCGTTCCTGTCCGTGGTGGCGGTGTGGGCGCAGAAGCGGCTGAACCTCGCCGAGTACATCGGGCCCCACCAGCTCCACGACATCGGCAAGCTGCTGTTCGGGTTCTGCATCCTGTGGGCGTACATGTTCTGGTCGCAGTACCTCGTGATCTGGTACGGCGACCTCGCCGAGGAGACCGAGTTCATCTACCACCGCATGCACGGCGCGTGGGCGCCGGTGGCGTGGACGGTGTTCGCCATGGCGTTCGTCATTCCGTTCGTGGTGCTCCTGAGCCGGGCCGTCAAGACGAGCCCGCGCGGGCTGACCGCCATCGCGCTGGTGGCGTTCGCGGGCATGTGCCTCGAGCGCTTCCTGCTCGTCTCGCCGTCGCTGTGGCACGGCGAGGGGGTGCCCCTGGGTCTCGTCGAGCTGCTCGTCGGCGCCGGGGTGGCGGGGCTGTTCTTCCGGTCGTACACGGCGTTCCTCGAGACGTTTCCGGTGCTGCCGCTGGCCGACCCCCGCCTGGAGCCGGCGTCGGCCCATCCCCACGCCCACGACCTGCATGGCGAGTGAGCCGGGGACACCCTGAAGCAGCGGGAGGCGACCGCGCGCATCCGCCGATGGCCAGGCAACCCCACCAGTACATCGCCGAACCGGACCGGGGCGCGGCGCCGCTGTCGGAGGAGTGGCGGGTCAGGCGGCGTTTCCGGCGCCGGCTGCGCCTGCTCGGCATCCCCGCCGACCTCACCGGCTGGAGCGTGCTCGACATCGGGGCGTGGCACGGCTACTTCTCGTTCGAGTGCGAGCGGCGGGGGGCCGACCGCGTGCTCGCGGTCGACCGGTTCGCGTGGGACCGCTACGGCATGGACGAGTTCCTCGCGGCGCGCGGGCGGCTCGGGTCGCGGGTCGAGTACGAGCGCCTCGACGTTCACGACCTCGACGCCGATCGCCTCGGCCAGTTCGATCTGGTCCTGCTGCTCGGCGTGTTCTACCATTTGCGCAACCCGTTGGCGGCGCTCGAGCGGATCGCCCGCGTGACCCGGCGGCTGCTGATCTGCGAGACGCACGTCCTGCTGCCGTTCATCCACGAGCGGTACCCGCTGGTGCCGTTCTTCCCGGGCGACGAGCGGGTCGACGAGCAGACGCGCGACCTGTGCGGCATCCCCACGATGACCGCGCTGACCGAGATGCTGCGTTCCGCCGGGTTCGGCTCGGTGGACGTCGTCTACCGGCCGTCGTTCCGCTACTGGAAGAAGCTGCTGGCCCTGCTGACGACCCGCCCGCAGTCGGGTCGCGGCATCGTCCACGCGAGACCGGGGCCGATGGGCTCATCGTCCATGGTCTGAGATGAGACGCACTTGGCGGACGGAGACGACCTTGGCGGAAGAAGGCGCCGGCCCCCGCTGACGACCCGCCCGCGACCGGGTCGCGGCATCGTCCAAGGAGGCGGGGGCCGATCACATCACCATCGACGGTTCGAAGGAGACAGTCAGCCATGAGCATCGCGGTCATCGGAATGGGGACCATGGGCGCCCCGATGGCGAGGAACCTGTTGAAGGCCGGCCACAGCGTCGTGGTGCACAACCGGACGCGCGAGCGCGAGGAGCCCCTCGCGGCCGAGGGCGCGACCCGCGCCGCCAGTCCCGCCGAGGCCGCCGGCAGCGCCGACATCGTGCTCACCTGCGTCTCGGACACCCCCGATGTCGAGCGCGTCCTGCTCGACCCGGAGATCGGCGCGATCAACGGTCTGCGCGCGGGCGGACTGGTCATCGACTGCTCGTCGATCGCCCCCGCCGCCACCCGCGACATCGCCGCCCGGTTCCGCGAGAAGGGCATCGGCTACGTCGACGCCCCCGTGTCCGGCGGCTCGGAGGGCGCCATCAAGGGCACCCTCGCCATCATGTGCGGCGGCGCCGAGGCCGACTTCGAGCGCGCGAAGCCCGTGCTCGAGGTGCTCGGCGCCAAGATCACGCGCATCGGCGACGTCGGGGCGGGGCAGATCGCGAAGGTCGCCAACCAAGTGGTCATCGCCGGCACCTTCCTCGCCCTCGGCGAGGCCCTGACCCTCGCCCACCGCGCCGGCGCCGACCCCGAGAAGGTCGTCGAGGCCATCGGCGGGGGTGTGGCCGGCTCCTGGATCCTCCAGAACCGGTCGGGGAACATGCTGAACGACACCTATCCCCTCGGCTTCCGGACCCGCCTGCACCGCAAGGACCTCGGCATCGCCCTCGACACCGCGCGCACCTTCGAGGTGCCGGTGCACATCGCCAGCCTCGTCGCGACCCTCGAGGACGGCCTCATCGCCCAAGGCTACGGCGACGAGGACATGTCGAACCTCGCGCGCTGCGTGCGCAAGGGGGCCGGGGTGCCGGACGGGCCGATGAAGGGATAGGACCGGCGCGGACTATTGCCGCGCGCTGGCAGGCTAGGCTGGGCGGCGGCGCCGTCGACGCGTCGGCGCCCGCGACCACGATAGGCGGAGTGGCATGAGCAAGAAGGTGTATCCCGGCTCGAAGGAGGCCCTCGACGGGCTGCTCCACGACGGCATGACCCTCATGGTCGGCGGGTTCGGGCTGTGCGGCGTGCCCCAGAGCTTGGTCCTCGCCCTGCGCGACTCCGGCGTGAAGCACTTGACGTGCATCAGCAACAACGCCGGCGTCGACGGGGCCGGGCTCGGCCTGCTGCTCGAGACCCGCCAGATCGACAAGATGATCGCCAGCTACGTGGGCGAGAACAAGCTCTTCGAGCGCCAGTTCCTCGACGGCATCCTCGAGGTCGAGCTGAACCCCCAGGGCACCATGGCCGAGCGCATGCGGGCCGGCGGGGCGGGCATCGCCGCCTTCTTCACCCCCACCGGCTACGGCACCCCCCTGACCGAGGGCAAAGAGACCCGCCAGTTCGACGGCCGCTGGTACGTGCTGGAAACCGCCCTCCACGCCGACGTCTCCCTCGTCAAGGCGTGGAAGGCCGACGAGGAGGGCAACCTCGTCTACCGGATGACCGCCCGCAACTTCAACCCCCCGATGGCCGAGGCCGGGAAGGTCACCGTGGCCGAGGTCGAGGAGATCGTCCCCGCCGGTGCCATCGACCCCCACATGGTCCACACCCCCGGCATCTACGTCGACCGCGTGGTCGTCGGCGAGCATCAGGAGAAGGTGATCGAGCGCCGGAAGACGCGCCCGACGGCGTGACGGCCTCGGCCGGCCGGCGCGGCCGGTGCGGTCGCCGGCTGCGGTAGACTGCTGTTCGGTGCCCCGAAGTACCGAAACCGTGTGTCCGCGGCGATCATCTCGTTCCAGATGCGGCGGCGAAGGGTCTCATCCATCATCGGTTTCTCTGCCTCTCGAGCGGCGTCTGGCACGGTCGCTACGCTACGGCACGCTGACCGGCACCAGGAGGTCGAGTTCCGTCTCGGGTTCCGCCGGCTCAGGGCCACAGGTCGCCGAGGCTGAACGATACCGCCTCGAAGGGGCGGACCTGTACCGGGTCGTCGTCCTTCGCCGTCGCGATCAGCACCCATTCGCCGTCGCGCAGCTCGAACGCCTCCAGGGTGCGGTCCACGGGGTCGACCAGCCACAGATGCGCCACCCCCTCCCGCGCGTAGACGGGGCGCTTGGCGTGCAGGTCGAGCTTGCGGGTCGAGGGCGAGAGCACTTCGCATACCCAGTCGGGTGCCAGCGTGCTGTACGCCGCATCGGGAAAGTCGGGCATGCGCTCCCGGCGCCAGCCGGCGAGATCGGGGACCAGGATGTCCTCGCCCAGGTGCAGCTCCGGTTCGTCGATGATCCACCAGCCGCCGGGACCGCCGGGATCGTAGTCGAAAGGACCGCCGATCTTGAAGCCCAGGGACGAGCTGGCCCGCGCATGCGGCAAGGCTGGTCGCGGGCTAGTGTGGAGCACGCCGTCGACGACCTCGGCGACGCGATGGGGCGGGGCGTCGAGCACGTCCTGGTAGGTGGCCCGCGGCTGCGGGCCGGAATCGCGCAATGCTGCGGTACTCATCGCGTTGTGCCTCGTTTCTCGCTCAGGGCCACAGGTCACCGAGGCTGAAGGTGATAGCCTCGAAGGGGCGGATCCGGACCGGATCGTCGTCCTTGGCGGTCACGATCAGCACCCACTCCCCCGCGCGTAGCTCGAACGCCTCCAGGGTGCGGTCCACCGGGTCGACGAGCCAGAGATGCCCGACCCCCTCCCGCGCGTAGATGGGGCGCTTGCCGTGCAGGTCGATCTTGCGGGTCGACGGCGAAAGCGCTTCGCACACCCAGTCCGGCGCCAGCGTGAAGTACGCCACGTCGGGGTAGTCCGGCATCCGCTCCCGGCGCCAGCCCGCCAGGTCGGGCACGAGGATGTCCTCGCCCAGGTGCAGCTCGGGCTCGTCGATGATCCACCAGCCGCCGGGGCCGCCGCGGCCGAACTGGAACGGGGCGGAGAGATCGGACCCCAGAGACGAGGTCGCGAGCGCGCGGGGTGAGGCCGGCCGCGGCTGCGTGTAGAGCACGCCGTCGATGATCTCCGCGACCCGGTGTGGCGGCGCGTCGAGGACGTCCTGGTAGGTGGCCCGCCGTTGCGGCGGGGCCGCGTCCCGTCGGCGCGCCGCAGCCTCTGCGCTACTCATCGCGTTGCTGTCCCGCGCCGCTCATTGTACGCGACCGCCGCGCCGGCGGATGTGGAGGGCCGCGATCGTCTCTCGTCGCTCAAGCGGCGCCGGCGTCGCGCGGCATGACGCGGTAGACCAGCGGCGGGTCGCCCTGCGCGGCCTCCTCGAGGGCCGCGGCCACCAGGTGGTGGTGGGGCGAGAGCTCGCAGATGGGGTCGGTGGCGGTGACGTCGCCGGTCATCAGGAACGCCTGGCAGCGGCAGCCGCCGAAGTCGATCTCGCGGCGGTCGCAGCTTCGGCAGGGCTCGGGCATCCAGTCGGTGCCGCGGAAGCGCTGGAAGATGGGGGCGCGCACCCAGATGTCCTCCAGCGAGTGGTCGCGGACGTTGGGGAACTCCAGCCCCGGAATCTCGCGGGCGGTCTGGCACGGCAGGACGAAGCCGTCGGGGGCGACGCTCATCGACACCATGCCCCAGCCCTGGAGGCACGCCTTCGGGTAGCGCTCGAAGTAGTAGTCGGGCAGGACGTGCTGGATGTCGACCCCGCCGGTGCCCGCCGCCCGCACCCGCTCGACCTCAGCGTGGGCGCGGTCGAGCTGCTCGCGGGTCGGCATGAGGGCGGCCCGGTTCTTGAACGCCCACCCGGTGTACTGGGTGTGCGCCAGCTCGAGCCGGTCGACGCGCCACTCCTGCGCGAGGGCGATGACCTCGGCGATGCGGTCGAGGTTCTGCCGGTGGAGCACGACGTTCAGGGTCACCGGGAAGCCGAGGCGCTTGGCGCCGAGCACCGCCTCGCGCTTGCGGTCGAACGACGTCGCGCCGGCGAGCCGGTCGTTCGACTCGGGCAGGGTGTCGAGCACGCTCACCTGGAAGTGGTCGAGGCCGGCCTCGCGCAGTTGCTCGAGCCGGTTGCCGTCGACCACCGTGGCCCCGGTGCTCATGTTCGAGTAGAGCCCGGCCCCGGCGGCGGCGCGGACGAGATCGAGGATGTCGCGGCGCACCAGCGGCTCGCCCCCCGACAGGTGGAGCTGGACGACCCCGAGGTCGGCCGCCTCGTTGAACACGCGGACCCAGGTCTCGGTGTCGAGCTCGCCGCGGTACTTGTTCAGTTCCAGCGGGTTGCTGCAGTACGGGCACTGCAGCGGGCACCGGTAGGTGACCTCCGCGAGCAGGGCGAGCGGCCGGGGCGGGGCGGGCGGCTGGGGCGGGGCGGTGTCAGTCACGCGCGGCTTCCATTCCGGTTCCGTTGTCCAGTCCGCCCGGAGCCGCATCGGCCACGCCGGGCTCCCCGCGCGTCGGCTCCCATACGCCCCGTGCGGCGTCAGTCACGCGCGGATCCTCCACACCTGCGGCCATCCGCCCGAGCGGCATCAATCACTCGCGGCTCCCTCGCGGACCAGCCCGCGCTGCGCCAGGTGGCCGATGAACTCGTGGACGTCGTCGGCGGGCTCCGCACCGGGGAACTGCTCCTTCAGCGCGGCGATCAGCTCGTCGGTGGTCCGCCCGTCGCAGAGCTGCACGATGGCCTTTCCGGGCTCGTTGAGGACCATCATCCCCTCGGGGAACACGAGCTGGTGCTGGTTGCGCACCTTGTCCCAGCGGTAGCGGGTGCCGGGGGCGAGGACGGGGGTGGTGATCGGCTGCGTCATCGACTCGGTGTGGCGACGAACGCCGCAGTGATGATACAACGAACGCCGCCACGGGCTCGCGGCGCCGCTGTCGCGGCCCGGGAGCTCGGCGCTCAGGCTCACCAGACACCGGAGCAATCGATGCAGATACACGTGCTGGGATCGGCCGCCGGGGGAGGGTTCCCCCAGTGGAACTGCAACTGCCGCAACTGCCGGCGGCTCCGCGAGGGGACCCTCCAGGGGCGCGCCCGCACGCAGTCGTCCATCACCGTCAGCGGCAACGGGGTCGACTGGGTGCTCTTCAACGCGTCGCCGGACATCCGGCAGCAGCTCGCCTCGTTCCCGCCGCTGCAGCCGGGGCGGGCGGTGCGCGACACCGGCATCTGCGCCATCCTCGTCGTCGACTCGCAGGTCGATCACACGACCGGCCTCGTGGTGCTGCGCGAGCACACCGAGGCGTGGGACATCTACTGCACGCGGGTGGTGTACGACGACCTGACCACCGGCTACCCGCTGCTGAACGTCCTGTCCCACTTCAAGGGCGTGAACTGGCACGAGGTGGGGCTGGACGAGGTCCCCTTCTCCATCCCGAAGGCGGACGGGCTGCTCTTCACCGCGGTGCCGCTCAAGAGCGAGGCGCCGCCGTACTCGCCCCACCGGCACAACCCCATTCCCGGCAACAACATCGGGGTGCGGGTGGCGGACAGCGCCACCGGCAGGAACCTGTTCTACGCGCCGGGCCTCGGCGAGATCGAGCCGCACGTCCGGCGCTACATGGAGGAGGCCGACTGCCTGCTCGTCGACGGCACGGTGTGGACCGACAACGAGCTCGCGCGCGAGGGCATCAGCGACAAGCGGGCGCAGGACATGGGCCACCTGAACCAGTCGGGGGCCGGGGGCATGGTCGAGACCCTGGTGTCGCTCGACTGCCCGCGGAAGATCGTCATCCACATTAACAACACGAACCCCATCCTCGACGAGGAGTCGGCGGAGCACGCGGCCCTCGTCGAGGCGGGCATCGAGATCGCGTACGATGGCATGGACATCACGCTGTGACAGCCGTGGTGGCCCGGCGTCGCTTCGCGCCCGGAAGGTGCCAGCGGACACCGAGGCGCCCGCGTGACAGGGCGTGACGGGGGTGCCTACTGCTTGGAGAACGCCACCTCGGGTTTCGTGATGTCGGGGTGACCGGACCCCGATCATGACGGTTCGGATCTATGCACGGCGCAACCGGGAATGGGCGCCGATCACGGCGCGGGTTCCCTGTGGGTGTGATTGGGCGGCGATCCGAGCCGCAGGCGACGCTTGCCGGGCTCGGACGGGACGCATCGCCGCTCGAATGCGGGGCTTTCGCTGCGGTCTGTTGAACCGACCGGAAGGAGACTGATGACTTCAGGGAACCGCACGAAGGGGCTGGTGACGGCTATCGTAGCGCTTGCCGTCGGCGCGGCGGGCGCGGGCGGGGTTGCGGCGCAGGGCACGACGACGCGCGGGGCCGCCCCGCCCGACATCACCGCGGGGGGGCAGACCAACTGGACGAGCCACAACCTCGACCTTGCGAACAGCCGCTACTCGCAGCTCGACGAGATCGATGCAGGGAACGTCGGGCAACTGACCGAGCTGTGGTCGGTCGCGGTCCCGGCCGGGGTCAACGTCGGCCAGGTGACGCCGCTCGTCGTCGACGGCCTGATGTACTTCCACGCCGGCGCGAGCGTCGTGGCCGTGAACGCGACGACCGGCGAGTCGGTGTGGACGCTCGAGCTCGACGAGGCCCGGCAGAGCCGCTCCCGCGGGCCGACCTACGCAGACGGGAAGATCTACGCCTACACCGGGCCGAACCTGGTGGCGGCCGACGCCCGCACCGGCGAACTCGTCGAGTCGTACGGCGACGGCGGGGTGCTCCCGGTCGTCGCCCTCGCGTTGCAGGCCAAGTACCCGGACGCCTATCCGCCGGACCTCGATCCCCACAACATCGGCTACCGCATCACGAGCGCCCCCGCCTACCACGACGGGACGCTGTATCTGGGCACCTCGAACTCGGAGAACCACATCCCCGGCGGCCTGGTGATCGCCACCGACGCCGAGACCGGGGCCATCCGGTGGGTGTTCAACACCATCCCCCAGCGCCCCCAGGACGACGGGTGGGAGATCACGCGCGACACGTGGGGCGACGGCCAGATGGCCGGCGGCGGCGTGTGGACCCAGCCCGCCATCGACCTCGAGCTCGGCCTCGTCTACTTCAACACCGGCAACCCGTCGCCCGACTACGACGGCTCGGCCCGGCCCGGGGCCAACCTGTTCACCAACGCCACCGTCGCCCTCGACCTCGAGACGGGGGCGTTGCGCTGGCACTACCAGGCCATCCACCACGACCTCTGGGACTGGGACCACGTGACCGGGCCGGTGCTCTTCGACGTGGCCCGGAACGGCGAGACCATCAAGGGCGTCGGCGCGGCCGGCAAGAACTGCCTGCTCTACCTCTGGCACCGCGAGACCGGCGTGCCCATCAACCCGATGGTCGAGACGGCGGTGCCCACCGAGACCGACGTGCCGGGCGAGGTGGTCTACCCGACCCAGCCGATTCCCCACAACGCGCGGGGCATCCCCATGACCCCGTTCTGCGCGACGTTCGTGCACCTCGACGACCCCGAGCTGCAGGCGCAGACCCGGCAGATCTACACGCCCTACTCCATCAACGAGCACCTCATCGTCGCCCACGGCGGCTCGAGCTTCGGCTCGCCGGCGTTCAGCCCGCGGACCGGCCTGCTCTACGTCACCGGCAAGAACGCCGCCGTCTCGATGATCGTCAAGCCGCTCGGCGACAGCCTCCGGCCGGGGCCGCACGGGCTCGGCCACAGCGGCAACTTCGAGGAGATCAGCCGCGTTCCCGCCTTCACCCCGACCACCACCCTGACCGCCTACGAGCCCGCGAGCGGCGAGGAGGCGTGGCAGCAGGTGTTCCCCGCCCTCACCCACATCGGCGCGAGCGGCAATCTCGCGACGGCCGGCGACCTCGTGTTCCAGGGGGCGGACGACGGCGCGTTCTACGCGTTCCACGCCGGTACGGGTGAGCAGCTCTTCCGGTACGCCGCGCCGCGGCCCATCCGGTCGAGCCCGATGACCTACGCGGTGAACGGGCGGCAGTACGTGACGGTGATCGCGACCGACACCATCATCACGTTCGCGCTCTCGCCGGGCTCCGCGCCGTAGGCCCTGCGGGTGCCGGGCGGGGGCGGCGGTCGCCGGGCGGGGGCGGCGGTCGCCGGGCGGGGGCGGCGGTCGCCGGGCGGGGCCGACGGTCGCCGGGCGGGGGCGGCAGTCGGAACCGCAGGGCCGCGACCCGGACAGGTGGCCGAGGTGAAGGCTCTACGCGGACCGCGATACTGTGCCGGGAGCAGAGATCGGGCCTTCGCAGGGACCGGGGCAGTCGGTCGCAGGAATCGGGCGGTCGGTGATCGGAGGGGGCCGAAGCCGATCCGGGAGGGTGCCGGTACAAAAAAAACGCGCGTGCGCGGCAGGGCCGCACACGCGCGAACAGAACCGGGGAACACGATGTCCCTGGGTCGAAACCAGAGCCCGTATACCCCAAGACGCGAACGGGGACGCCGCTCGGGCGCCCCGGTCGGGTCTAGCGAGCGGTGACGTAGAGAGTCACTTCCATGTTGAGGGCGATCTCTCTGATCTCGGGCTTCGTCCAGGTCATGTTCTCGCTCCTTCTGTCGGAAAAGGTCAACCGGAAAGCCGAACTATACACGCCCGGATGGGGCCGTGCAAGAAAAAAATGCACCGGCCGGAATCGCCCCGCGCGCACCCGCCCCCGCGGGCTTGGCCGCCGCCGAGCGCCGTTTGCAGGGCGTCGCCGGCAGGGCTCCCGGGCGGCAGGGCTGCCGCGTCAGCCGAAGGGCCGCCGCCGCCCGGAGACAGCCCCGGCCGGATCGTGCTAGCCTGACGCACCAGCGGAAACCCGGGGAGGCCGAGCAGGTGAGCGACGTGGAGAGGGCGCCGTGGTCGCGCGACGAGTTCGAGCGGAGGCTGCGCGCGAAGGAGAAGTACTATCACGTGAACCACGAGTTCCACGTCCGGATGCACGCCGGCGAGCTCGACCGGCCGGCCATCCGCGGGTGGGTGGCGAACCGCTTCTACTACCAGGTCTCGATTCCCGTCAAGGACGCGGCCCTGATGTCGAACTGCCCCGACCGCGAGGTCCGGCGCGAGTGGGTCAAGCGCATCGTCGACCACGACGGGACGGGCGGGGCCGAGGGCGGCATCGAGGCGTGGCTGGAGCTGGGCGAGGCGGTGGGCCTGTCGCGCGACGACCTGTGGGCCCAGAAGCACCTCCTGCCGGGCGTGAAGTTCGCCATCGACGCCTACGTGGACTTCGCGCGGCGGCAGCCGTGGCAGGTCGCGGCGGGGTCGTCGCTGACCGAGCTCTTCGCCCCCAGGATCCACCAGAGGCGGCTCGACAACTGGCCCCAGCACTACCCGTGGATCTCCGAGCAGGGCTACAACTACTTCCGCAAGCGGCTCTCCGAGGCCCGCCGCGACGTCGTGCACGGCCTGAACATCACCCTCGACTACTGCCGCACCCGCGAGCAGCAGGAGGCGATGCTCGACGTGCTGCAGTTCAAGCTCGACGTGCTGTGGACCATGCTCGACTGTATGTGGATGGCCTACGTCGAGCACCGGCCGCCCTACCATAACGTCGAGTGACGCGATTGGATCGGGCCGACGGCGTCCTGCCGCTCTCGCTGATCGTCCTCGCCAGGAACGAGGAGGCCAACATCGGCCGCTGCCTCGACAGCGTCCCCTTCGCGGCCGAGAAGATCGTCATCGACTCGGGCAGCACCGACGGCACCGCGGCGGTGGCGGCGGCGCACGGCGCGACGGTGATCGACCGCGGGTGGCTGGGCTTCGGGCCCATGCGCCAACGCGCCGAGGAGGACGCCGCCCACGAGTGGATCCTGATGCTCGACGCCGACGAGTGGATGAGCGACGAGCTGCAGCGGCAGTGCCGCGACGAGCTGCCGGGGCTGCTGGAGCGGGCCGACGCGGTGCAGCTCTCGCGGCGCACCCGCTACTGCGGCCGGACCATGAACCACTACCGTCCGTTCGCGCGCGACCACATCTGGCGCTGCTACCGGAGGGGCCGCGCGGCGTGGACGTCCGACCAGGTGCACGAGCGCCTGCGGCCGGCCCCGGGCTGCCGCACCCACCGCCTGACCGCGCCCCTCATCCACGACAGCTACGCCAGCGTCGCCCACCACCAGGAGAAGGCCTGCCGCTACATCGACCTGTGGGCCCGCCAGGCGTTCGAGCGGGGGAGGAAGCCGAGGCTGCTGGGGACGTTCCTGTCGCTGCCCGCCTACCTCTTCCGCGACCTCGTGCTCCGCCGGGGCGTCCTCGACGGCTGGCCGGGGGTCATCGCGGCGTGGATCACCGTCCACAGCACGGTGATGAAGCGCCTGCGGCTCTACGAGCTCTACCGGGACGCCGGCCGCTCATGACCACGGTCTCCGTCGTCGTCGCCACCTACAACTGGCCGGCCGCCCTCGACGCCTGCCTCCACGCCCTGCGTCGGCAGACCGAACCCCCCCTCGAGATCATCGTGGCCGACGACGGCAGCGGGCCCGACACCCGCGCCGTCGTCGAGCGCCAGCGGGTCGCCGCCCCCTGCCCCCTGCACCACGTTTGGCACCCCGACGAAGGGTTCCGGCTGGGCGGCATCCGCAACAAGGCCATGGCCCGGGCCGTTGGCGACTACGTCGTGAGCCTCGACGGCGACATGGTGTGCCACCCGCGCTGCGTCGAGGACCACGGCCGGCTGCGCGATGCGGGCTGCTTCTGCCAGGGGTCGCGCATCCCCCTGGGGCCGCGGGCGAGCGCGGTCATGACCGCGCGGCCGGGATGGTGGCCCTCGGTGTTCAGCCCCGGCGTCCGGCGCCGGGCGCGGCTCGCGCGGCTGCCGGTCGCGGCGGCGCGGCTGTTCAACCGCCCGCACCGCGATCCCATGACGGTCCGCGGCTGCCACCAGGGGTTCTGGCGCCGGGATCTCGTGGCCGTCAACGGCTTCAACGAGGCGATGTGGGGCTGGGGGCGCGAGGACAACGAGCTGGCGGTTCGGCTCGGCAACCACGGGCGTTTGCGCCGCAATCTGCGGGGGGTGGCCCTGGCCTGCCATCTCGACCACGGCGAAGGGGATCGGAGCCGGGTGGGCGAGAACGAGCGCATCCTGCGGGAGACGGTCGACGCAGGCCGCGTGCGGTGCGCGGTGGGGCTCGACCAGTGGGTCGGCGATCCCGAGCGGTGGGACTACCGCGCACAGCATCCGGGCGGGTGACGGCTTCCATCGCCGTTGGCCCCAGTCACTTCTGATGCCGCCGCTTCCAGCGTCCCGACCGGAACCGCCGCTGCATCAGCACGAGCTGCACGAGGGGCGCCGCCGCCCACGCCAGCAGCGGCCCCTCCGGCTCCCAGCCGAACGCCACCACCGCGGCGAACGTCAGCGACAGCAGCAGCCCCCACTGCGTGATCATCGTGTAGGTCAGGATCGGCTTGGTGTCCCCGGCCCCCGTCAGCGCGCCCTGCACGCAGATGCTCACCGAGCTGAAGAACTGCGCCACCGCGAACCACCGCAGCACCGTCGCGGCCAGCGGCACGATCTCGGCGTCGGCGATGAACAGGGCGGCGAGCGGCCGCGCGAAAGCGAACGTCAGGGCCACCACCCCCGCCATGATCAGCGACAGGAGCTGAACGCTGCGGCGTCCCAGGGCCTCCGCCCGGTCGAGCCGTCCGGCCCCGATGGCCTGGCCCACGAGGGTGGTGGTGGCGATCTGGAACGCCAGGGCCGGCAGCACGCTGACCAGCCGCACCTGCATCCCGATGCCGGCCGCCGCGTGCATCGACGCCCCGAGGGCGCCGGCCCCCAGCAGGCCCAGGTACACGACCCGGGCGCCGTTGCGGGCGACGCTGGACAGGGCGGGCGGCATCCCGATCCTCAGCATGCGCCGGATCAGCGGCCAGTCCAGACCCAGCAACGGCCGGAAGCGGACCCGGCCGTGCCGCGTGCCGCGGGTCAGGAGGACCAGATAGAGCCCGGCGCCGATGGCCCGGGCCATGACCGTCCCCACCGCCGCGCCGGCGACTCCCATCGGCGCCCAGGGCCCGGCCCCGAAGATGAACATGTAGTTCAGGGGGACGTTCAGCACCGCGACCGCGCTGGCGAGCTTGAGCGGCGTCATCGCATCGCCGCTGCCGCGGAAGATCGCGGCGGGGATGACCGTGCCCCACAGGAACACCGTCCCGAGGAAGTAGATGTGCAGGTAGGGGACCGCGTGGGCGAGGGCCGTCTCGTCTGCCTGCATCGCGACGAGGAGGGGTCGGCTCAGCAGGTAGCCCGCCAGCGTGATGGGCGGGCCCAGCACCAGCACCAGCCGCGTGCCCTGGTGCATCACGCCCTCGACCTGCCGCCGGTCGCCGGCCCCCGCGCCCTGGCTGACGAGGGCGATGACCCCGGTGGCGACGGCCAGCGCCGACGCCTCGACGAGGAACGCGATCTGGCGCGTCAGCCCGATCGCCGCCGTCGCCTCGAACCCGAGCCCCCGCACCATCAGCAGGTCGGCGACGCCGAGGCTGAGCTCGAGCACGTTGTAGAGCAGCGTCGGCCACGCGAGGGCCCAGATGCGGCGGTACATCGCCGACTCGGGGACCTCGGGCGCGGCACGGGCCGGGCGGTCAGGCGGCAAAGTTCCGCTCCTCCTTCGGCTCAGGTTGCCTCACGGCAAACGGAGAATCCTACTCCACGCGCCGCGCTTCCCCCCGGCCGGCGTCCCGCGGTGGGCCGCAAGCGAGCTCTCGCGTACGGATCGGCACATAATCCCGGGAGCCGGGGGGGCAACCCCGCCGCCCCATGACCGACGCCATGCCCACGCCCGCGGACGCCCCGCTGTCGCCCCTCGCCCGCGCCGCCGCCGACCGCGCGGTCGCCCGGTACTTCGATGCCGTCGTCGACACCCTGGCCGACCTCGTCGCCTTCCGCACCGTCGTCGAAGACGGGGTGCCCAACGCCCGCAACCCCGAGTTCATGCGCCTCAAGGGCTACCTCGCCGACGCCGCGGCCCGGCTGGGGCTCGACTTCGAGGACCACGGGGCGGCCCTCGTGCTGGGGATCGGCCAGTCGCCCGACCGCCTCGGCCTGCTGACGCACGCCGACGTGCGGCCCGCCGACGCGGCGGCCTGGCGGACCGATCCGTTCGCCCTCGACCGCGACACCGAGCCGGGGCGGCTGCTCGGCCGCGGGGTCGAGGACGACAAGGGGGCCGTCGCCGCCGCCCTTTACAGCCTGAAGGCGCTCGCCGACGAGGGCCTGCCCGGACGCCGCCGCGTCGAGCTGATCGTCTCGCTCGCCGAGGAGTCCGACTGGACCCCGTTCCGCGACTTCCTCGCGGGCTGGACCCCGCCGCCGCTCAACGTCGCGCTCGACGCCCTCTACCCGGTGGTCACCGGCGAGTTCGGCGCCGGCGCGGTCCGCGTCACCCTGCGGGACGATGCCGCGGCCGTCGCGCCGGGCGCGCCGAAGCTGACCTCGTTCACCGGCGGCGGCTACCTCTCGCAGGTGCCGGCCCGCGCCGAGGCGGTCGTCGCGGACGCCGACGAGTCCCTGACCGCCGCCCTCCAGCGGGACGCGGCCGGGGGCGGGACGGGCCGGTTCGAGATCGGCTCCGCCGCCCTCCAGCGGGCCGCGGCCGGGGCCGACCGGTTCGAGATCGACCGGGACGGCGGGGCCCCCGCTTTCGACCGGGACGGCGGCACCCCCGCCCGTGATCGGACCGGGGCCGGGGTCGGAACCGGCCGGCCCGAGGTCGACCGGGACGGCGACATCCTCCGCATCCGGTCCCACGGCGTCGCCGCGCACTCGTCCGCGCCGTGGACGGGCCGCAACGCCATCACCCAGCTCGCCGCCCTGCTCGACCGCCACCCCTGGCCGCCGACCGCGGCGGGGTCGATGGTGCGCTTCATCAACGACATGGTCGGCACGGGCCACCACGCCGAGCGCTTCGGCGACCTCGCCTACGCCCACGACGTCATGGGCCGGCTCACGCTCACCCTCGCGACCCTCACCCCGGCCGACGGCGGCGGCCTCGAAGCCGCCCTCAACGTCCGCCGCCCCGCCGGCCGGTCGGGGCCGGCGGTGGAGAAGACCATCCGCGCCGCCCTCGACGCCTGGCGGCGCCGGACCGGCGTGCCGCTCGACTACGCCGTCGACATCGGCGACCCCTACTACGTCGGCTCCGCCCCCCACGTCCCGGTGCTCCTCGACGTGTTCCGCCACTACACCGGCCGCTCCGCGCCGGGGCCCATCTCGGTGGGCGGCGGCACCCAGGCCCGGCTCCTGCCCAACGGCGTGAACTTCGGCCCCGCCATGCCCGACGAGCCCTACACCGGCCACAGCGACCATGAGTTCATGACCGTCGACCGCCTGCGCCTGAACCTGCGTATGTACACCGCCGCCCTCGTCGAACTCGCGGGATAGGAGTCTGCGCCGTAGCGGCGCGGTTGACGCGGGATCGCGCGCTTCGTACGCTCAGGATTGCAGAGCTTGCGGTGCTTGGCATGCCGGGCGATGGCAGCCCGACCGGCTCGTACGGGACGAACCGGGAGTCGCGGGCGCGAACCCGACGGCTCTTCCGAGGGTTCGGTCCGGCTCGGGCGGCGCAAATCAGGCGGAAGGTGCCGAGGCGATGACGACGCTCACCGAATTCATGCAGCCCGAGAGTGCCCATCGATACGCGGTGAAGTGGATCGAGCCGATGGCCGAGATCCCTCGGACCTTCGCCGGGTACTGCCAGTGCCTCTACCTGCTCCGCAGGTCGGTTACGCGTGCCGACCGGGTGGCCCGGGAGATTGGCGAGCTGCCGAGTCCGTTGACCGCCGAACACCTGAAGCTGCTGGAGCGGGTCGCGACTGCGCACCGTGCGTACGTGCACGACTGCCTGGCGTTCCGGGAAGCGTGGCGGATCCGCAGCGTTTTCCCCTCATTGATCAGACGACTGGACACCTTGATTCGTCGACTAGAGGACATCGCCGAGACGGCCGCCCTGGCGGCGCACGCGCCGTTTGCCGAGTCCGTGGCGGATGAGCTTGCGGCTTCCGATGGGTAGCCGCCGGCCAATCGAGCGCACGCCCGGATTCGAGCGCGACCAGGAGCGGCTGTCCCGCAAGCATCCCGGTTTTCGTGCAACGGTGGAGCGGGCGTTGTCCCATTGCGCGACGGCCCGGCGACCGCCGGTAGACCGGATACCGGGGACGGGCGGGCATGGCTATCTGGTTCTGAAGTACCGTCTTCCTCTGGACGGGAAGGGCAGAGCCACCGGAGCCCGACTGATCTACGCGCGGAACGAGAAGCGCCTCATCGCGCTGTTCATCTACGCGAAGGGTGATCGGGAGAACATGGGACCGTCTGTCGTTTTGATGCCCTGAAGCGGTTCGGGTTGCCGGTCTGAACGCGCGGTTCCCGGTCTGACCCTCCACGCCTGGCGCCGTTTCCGAGGGCGGTTCATCGCCGCCGTCCGCCGGTTGACGCCCCGGAAGCCCCTTGCTACGCTGTCCGTTTCGGAGACTCGACGATGGCACTGAACCGCGAGGAGATGGCGGCGCGCGCCGCCCGCGAGATCGAGGACGGCTACTACGTCAACCTCGGCATCGGGATGCCGACCCTGTGCGCCAACTACATCCCGGCCGGCGTCGATGTGAAGCTGCAGAGCGAGAACGGCCTGCTCGGCATCGGGCCGTACCCGACCGACGACGAGATCGACGCCGACCTCATCAACGCCGGCAAGGAGACGGTGACCGCGGTGCCCGGGGCGAGCTACTTCAGCAGCGCCCAGAGCTTCGCGATGATCCGCGGCGGGCACATCGACCTCGCGATCCTCGGGGCCATGCAGGTGTCCCGCACCGGCGACCTCGCCAACTGGATGATCCCCGGCGCCATGGTCAAGGGCCCCGGCGGGGCCATGGACCTCGTGAGCGGCGCCAAGCGGGTCCTCATCGTCATGGACCACGTGTCGAAGCGGGGCGACTTGAAGATCCTGAACGAGTGCAGCCTGCCCCTGACCGGCAAGGGGGTCGTCAACCGGCTCGTCACCTCGCTCGCAGTCATCGAGGTGACCCCGGACGGGATGCGGTTGATCGAGCGGGCCCCCGGCGTGTCCGTCGACGAGATCCGCGCCGCCACCGAGCCCGAACTGCTGGTCGACGGCGACGTGCCGGAAGTCTCCGTGTGACGTCGCCGCGCGATTTCACGCCGGCCGCTCCCGTCCCGTATGATCCCCGCGTACGCAACCGTTTCGGAGGAGGCTGGAAGAGCATGACGAAATCGACTTGGCGCGGCATCCGTGTCGCGCGCGCGATGGCCGCGGCGCTGGTCGCCGTGGCGCTGGCGTCGACCCCGATGGGCGCCCAGGATGCGCCCGAGCTGCCCGAGCAGTACCGGGAGCCGATTCCCTACCAGCCCGCCGTGCTCGGACCCTACTCCTTCCCGATCTCGTCGGACAACGCCGAGGCCCAGCAGTTCTTCGACCAGGGCATGCAGCTCATGTACGCCTTCGCCAAGGTCGACGCGGTGCGGTCGTTCCGCCAGGCGTGGGCGAAGGACCCCGACTGCGCCATCTGCTACTGGGGCGAGGCGTGGGCCTGGGGCTCGTACCTCAACGGCCCGATGCGGCCCCCCGAGGCCCCGCACGCCTACGCGGCGCTGCAGAAGGCGATGGCCCTCGCCGCCGAGGGCCACGGCACCCCCCGCGAGCGCGACTACATCGACGCGCTGTCCGTCCGCTACGTCGAGGACTTCGACGTGGCGAAGCGGCGCGAGCAGGACGCGGCGTACGCCGAGGCGATGAAGGCCCTCGCCGAGCGCCACCCCGACGACCTCGACGCCGCGACCCTCTACGGCGACGCCCTGTTCCTCCTCGAGCCGCGCCGCGGCACGCGCGATCTGAACGACCCCAACGTCCAGCGGCTGCACGGCGTGCTCGAAGGCGTCCTCGCGCGCGACATCGAGCATCCGGGCGCCTGCCACCTCTACATCCACGCCACCGAGTCGACCGTCGATCCCGGCAGGGCGGAGGCGTGCGCCGAGCACCTCGGCACCGCCATCCCCGGCGCGAGCCACATCAACCACATGCCGTCGCACACCTGGAACGAGGTCGGCCGGTGGGGCGACGGCGTGCGGGCCAACATCCGCGCCTGGCACTCCGACCAGAAGGCCTACGACGGCGGCGCGGGCGTGGCCATCTACCCCACCCACAACCTGCACATGCTGCTGTTCGCGGCGTCGATGGACGGCCAGGGCGCGGTCGCCATCCAGGCCGGCAAGGACTACCAGCGGCTGACCGGCGACAGCGTCCACCACGTGCTGACGCTGCTGCGCTTCGGCCGCTTCGCGGAGGTGCTGGCGGTGACCGACCGGCCCGAGAACGAGGTCTCCGCCGGGCTGTGGGACTTCGCCCAGGGCTACGCCCACCTGCGCGCGGGCGCCGCCGACTTCGCCGAGGTCTACCTGAACCGGGTGCGGACCCTGGCGGAGACCTCCGAGGCGCGGATGCGGTTCCACCCCGCCGAGACCCTGCTCGGCGTCGTCGCCGGCATCCTCGAGGGCGAGCTGCTGCGCGCGCGCGGCGACACCGATGCCGCGGTCGCCGCCTTCGAGCGCGCGGTTGAACTGGAGGACACGCTGGCCTACGACGAGCCCGAGCCGTTGCCGTTCGCGGCCCGGCACTGGCTCGGCGCGCTCCTGATCGAGCTGGAGCGCCACGCCGAGGCCGAACAGGCGTACCGCGACGAGCTCGCCGACCACCCCCACAACGGCTGGTCGCTCTTCGGCCTGAAGACCGCCGTCGAGGCGCAGGGCCGCACCGACGCGGCCGTCGACGCCGACCTCGAGGCGAGCTGGGCGCGGTCGGACACCTGGATCAAGGCGTCGCGCTTCTGAGCGGGACGGGGTTCGGGAACGGTCCACCTCTCCGGCGCGTCCAAGGTGACAAGGAGGCTTCGAATGATGCGGGCCGTCTTCGTCGTTCTCGTCGCCGCCGCCGGGCTCCAGATCGGTTGCCTGCTGACGGTGGTGGGCACGATCGTCCGCGGCGAGAAGCCCGCTCCGGTCTCCGCCGCCCACCTGCCGCCGAGCGGGGCCACGGCGGAGGGCGACCTCGCGGCGTCGCCGCGGCGCGGCGAGTTCGTCGACGTCCCGGTTCCGGGAAGCGACGTGCCCGTCCGCACGTGGGTGGTGCGGCCCGAGCGCTCGCCCGCGCCGGTCGTGGTCGTCGTTCACGACCTCTACCGGGTGGGGAACTGGGTCCGGAGCATCGCCGACGCCCTCGCGGCCGAGGGGTTCCTCGCGGTCGCCCCGGACCTCCCCTCGGGCCTGACCCCCGAGGGGAGCATCCTCGGCGGCGAGGACGGGCTCGTCCCGGCCGTCGCGTTGATCGGGCCGGGGACACGCACGCGCCGGCTCGACACCGTTCGATCCTGGGCCCTCGACCTGCCGGCCGCCGACGGGCGATTCGGCCTCGTCGGCTTCAGTTGGGGCGCGTCGGCCGGCTTCGCCTACGCGGTCGAGCAGCCCGAGCTGGACGCGCTGGTCGTCTTCTACGGCGACGCGCCCCGGCTGGAATCAGACTACGAACGAATCGAAGCCCCGGTCCTCGGCCTGTACGGCGGCGAGCTCGAGACGGCCCAGACGCTGCCTCGGGCGAGGGAGGCGATGGCCACCGCCGGCAAGTCCTTCGAGGGCGTCGTCTACGACGGGGCCACCGTCTTCCTGAAGGCCCAGGAGGGCCTGGATGCCAACCGGCGCGCGACGGAGGACGCGTGGCCGCGCACCCTGGCGTTCCTCCGCGAGCATTTGGGGAACCAGTAGTCGGCGCCGCGGGACGGACCTCAGAACATCGCCGTCAGCGTGGCGACGAGGATCATGGCGATGGCGGCCGGGCACACCCAGCGCAGCAGGAAGGACCACAGCTCGGGCACGGGCATCCACCGTCGCTCGGCCGTCAGCTCCTCCAGGGCGCGGCCGACGCCCCAGACGTGGCCGACGAAGATCGCGGTCAGGCACCCGCCGACGGGCAGGGCGAACTCGTTCCACACGCTCACCATCAGGTCGAGGAAGCCGATGCCGAGGCCGGGCAGGCTGGTGAACACGCCGACCGCGCCGTTGCCGAGGGCCGAGGGGATGGCGAGCACGGCGACGGCGCCGGCGACGGCGGCCACCGCCTTCTGCCGCGTCCAGCCGAGGGCGTCGACGCAGTGCGACACCGGGACCTCGAGGAGCGAGATGGTCGACGTGAGGGCGGCGACGCTGAGCAGCAGGAAGAACGCGCCGCCGAACAGGTGCCCGCCGGGCATCTCCGCGAACAGGCGCGGCAGCACCGTGAAGATCAGCCCGGGTCCGCTCGTGGTGGGATCGAACCCGGCGATGGAGAACCCGACCGGGAAGATGATGAACCCGGCGAGGAGCGCTATCGACGTGTCGAGGGCGACGATCCAGAGGGCCGAGGCGGCGATGCCGTCCTGGCGGCTCAGATAGCTGCCGTAGGTGAGGATGCAGCCCATGCCGAGGCTCAGCGAGAAGAACGCCTGCCCGAGGGCCGACGTGAAGACCCCCGCGTCGGTCAACCGGCTCAGGTCGGGGCGCATGTAGTAGGCCAGCCCCTCCCCCGCGCCGGGCAGGGTGACCGCCCGCACCGCCAGCGCCAGCAGCAGCAGCACGAGCAGCGGCATCAGCAGCTTCGTCACCCGCTCGATGCCGGCGCGGACCCCGCCGAGGAGGACCCCCGCGGTGACGCCGATCACCAGGATGGCCAGGAACGCGCTGACGGCGCCGTTGCCGGTGAACTCGGCGAAGAAGCCGCCGATGTCGCCGGGGCTGCCGCTCACCGCCCCCGTCGCGGTGAACCACACGTAGGCGACGGCCCAGCCCGCGATGACGGAGTAGAACGAGAGGATGCCGACCCCGGCCAGCACCCCCAGCGCCCCGACCAGCCACCACCGGCTGCCGGGCGCCAGGGCGTTGAACGCCTCGACCGGGCTCAGCCCCGTGCGGCGGCCGACGGCGATCTCGCCGGCCATGATAGGCGCGCAGATCAGGAAGATGCACGCTAGGTAGATCACCACGAACGTGGCCCCGCCGCCCTGCCCGACCTGGGTCGGGAACCCCCAGATGTTGCCGAGCCCGACGGCCGATCCGGCCGCCGCCAGGATGAAGCCGGCTCGGGAACTCCACATGCCGCGCGAAGAGGTCGGGCTCATCTCGGTTATGCCTCCTGTCGGCGGTCGCGGTGTCCGCCGTCCGTCCGCATTGTACCGCCGGACGGTTGACGGTAGACGGGCCCTGAAGCTGAAGGGGCAGCCGGGGGCGGCGCACATCCGGCAGCACCAACCCGGCGACGGCAGCGCATCGGCCCCGTGCCCCCGACGCGGTCAGGCGAGTCGACCGGCGCCGGCGGGGCGGTCATGGCCTTGCACCGAACCTCCGCGGGACCGGCCCTACGCCCGCTCGACCTCGAACGCCACGATGTTGCGGGTCTCGCGGCTGAACTCCACGCCGACGAGGTGGATCGGCCCGCCCAGGCCGCGGTACTTGTCGGCGTAGCGCCTCGCCTTGAGCTGCGCCATCGCCGCCCCCTCGGGCGCGAGCTCGACCACCTTGAACTCAAACAGGTACACGTGCCCGGCGCAGCGCACGGCCATGTCCACCCGGCCGTGGCTGCTGCTGTCCTCCACCGTGACGTCCAGCCGGAGCGCCGCGAAGTACGAGTAGAACACGCTGGCGTAGTACCCCTCGTAGCGGGCGATGTCGTTGTTCGTGTACCACTCGTGGGGGATGCCGGCGAAGAAGGCGTGGAACAGCGCCCCGAGCCCCTCCACATCGTGGGCCTCCAGCAGCCGGTAGAGCCGGATCCGGTTCTCGGTCTCCCGCGACGAACCGCCCAGCAGGCGGCGCAGCAGCCTCCGGTTGAGGCTTTGCCGCACCTCCCGGTTCGGATAGCCGAGCCGATACACCGGCTCGCCGCCCAGATCCTCCTCCCCCTTGATGGTCAGGTAGCCGGTCTGGAACAGCAGCGCCTCGGTCGCCATCTCGTCCACGTCGAACGCCGACAGCAGGTCGCCGCCGGCCACCATGCCGTCGAGGGCCAGCGAGCTCACCCGGCGCTCGAACAGCGTGTCGACGAGGAACGTCGGCGTGCCCGTCTCGAACCAGTAGGCGTCGAACTTGCGGCGGCGGAAGAGCAGCAGGATGTCGTAGGGGTTGTAGACGCGCTCGGCCCCGAGCCAACTGTAGCCGTTGTACCAGTCGCGGACGGCCTGCCGGTCGAGCCCCGCCAGCTCGGGCGCGAACACGGTGTCGATGTCGCGGTCGGTGTAGCCGCAGATGGCCGAGTACTCCGGCTCCAGGGTGATGTCCGTCAGGTTGTTGAGGCCGGAGAAGAGGCTGACCTTGGAGAACTTGCTCACGCCGGTCAGGAAGGTGAACCGCACATGGGCGTCGCTGTCCTTGATCACCGTGTAGAGACTGCGCAGGAAGTCGCGGTTGGCGCGGGCCACGTCGGGAACGTGGAGCGCGTCCAGGATGGGCTTGTCGTACTCGTCGACCAGAACGACGACGCGGCGGCCGGCACGCCGATGCAGCGCCGCGAGCAGGGCCCGGAACCGCTCCGGCGCCGTGGTGCAGTCGGACACCGCACCGGCCTCGCGCTCGATGTCGCCGAGCTGCGCCATCATGTTCGCGTGCAGGCCGCCCGGTTCCTGAAAAAGGCCGCCCCCGAAGCTCAGGCGTAGCACCGGATGGCGAACCGACCAGTCCCAGTGGCCGTGGACGGCCAGGCCCCGGAACAGCGCCTCGTCGCCCTCGAACAGCTCCTTCAGCGTGTCGACGAACAGGCTCTTGCCGAAGCGCCGCGGGCGCGAGAGGAAGTAGTGCGTACCCTGTTCGATCAGCCGCGCCGCGTACGCCGTCTTGTCGACGTAGTAGCAGCCGTCCTCGCGGATCGTCCGGAAGGTCTGGATGCCGAGCGGCAGTCTGCGCCTGATCATCGGCCGCCCCGCACGATTCTATCGTGTCTCCGACCCGCCCCCGGTCGCGAGGCACGGACAGCGCGGAAGCGCGGCACCCGCGCCTTTGCTTCCGGCTCGTGAATCGGTTCCGCCCTCGTGAAATTCATGAACTTGCCGACCGAGATCCGCCGCGCACGCCGCAACTCGACAATACCCAGCGCATTCCAGGTGTCCCGCCTGTCGAGTCCTGTGTGGCCAAGCAGAGATCGAATCGCGGCAAGGCTGATCGGGTGACGCCAGATCGGCCACGTGAAGGCAAAACCGCCGCCCGGTTCCCGGCCACCGCCAACGACGGCAAGGTGAGCGGTTTTGCCGCGCAACCGTGGAACCACGGTCACAGCGGAGAGGCCGATGGCGGCCAGCCGGTTGGCTCCGTGCTGCGTCGTTTCTTTAGTCTTCGAATCCGTCGGGTCGGCAGCGCGAAGCGCGTAGCGCACGTCTTCGTGCGGGTCCCATCGGAACGCAAACGTCGCGTCCGGGCGTGTCCAGGGCTCGAACAGCGCTTCGCGCAGGCAATCCGTTTCGCTGATGGTAGCCTTGCTGCGGCCGGAGCCCCTCGCTGGCGGCACCGATTGCTGCGGAACTGATGCCAAGCGGGACATGAAGAACTGCCATCCTTGACCGGACATGAGGCAAAGAGGAGTCGGCTCCGTCGCTTCCGCCTTGTTCTTGTCACGGATCGCGGCATCGCTGACGAGCGCCGACCAAAGGTCGGACGTGTACCGGTCCCCGGTCAGGGCCGTTCGGAGTCTGTGCGCCGCCTCCTCGCGAGACAGCTCCAGTTTCTTGAGTCCGTTGAAGTCGTGGCGGTCAGCCAAGTCCGCCAGCCCTTCCGAAACCGCGCTAATGACCTCGTCCTCCGTCGCCTGCGCGGCGACGGCCAGCGTCGGCCGGGCAGGCGGCCGGTCGACCGCCCACGCCACGCGCGGGCACCATTCGGCTCGCACGTGCTCGAGCGTGCGCAGCATGCCCAGCAGAGCCAGGAAGGCCAACAGGTTGTCGGGCTCCAGCCCCACCAGACGATGCGTGGAGCCTTCAGTCATCGTCCTGCTCCTGCTCCGACGCCCGATGGTCCGCTAAACGCAGAACAGACTCCAGGTGCGCCAATCCCCACGTTCCGTACCGCTGCTTGAGCTGTTCGTACATGGCGGGCCAGTCGGCACCATCGAGGTCGAACGCCATCGACTGCGGTCCGAGCCTTGCATCCAGCCGCCAGCGCTCGACGCCGAGACAGGCGAAAACGCCGTCGTGATCCAAGCCCCTCTCGTGCGGATCTGCGAAATCGAAGAACGGCCGCCCGAACCCGTGGTGCGTACCGATCAACCACAGCACGAGGGCCGGATCGTCGGCTTCCGCGAACCGTGGATGCGCCTGCGCCATCCGCACCGACAGCGCCTCGTGACGCCATCCCTTCGGAAGGCCTGCGCGTTCCCGGGCGTCCTTCTGAGACTGCCGGCCGCTCTTGGCCAATGCGGGGCCGTCAGGGCGATTCCAGGGGTCGCCGCCCGACAACAGGTCCTGAAACCGCGGATCCGCCTTGCCGGCGTCGTGCAGGAACGCGGCGAGCTTCAGGTCGTTCGCGACGGGTGCGACGGCATCCCCAAGCGCCTCTATGAAGCGCTTCACGTTCGCGACTACGTGGTCCGTGTGTGTCTCGATGGACACCGGTTTCCCCGCCGTCCGCGAGAGCCGGTCGTCTTCGGTCGCGGGGGTGCCACCCGATCTCGCCCGGTCGATTGGACTAGGTTCACGCACGCCTTGCGGGGCGACGAGCACCACCCCGCCGTCGCGCTCGTCAGCGTATGGGAACTCGGCGACGATGCGGCTTCGTTCAGTTGGGTGCAGCAGTGCCTCCAGCGGCTCGCGTACGGCCCGCACCCGCGGGTCGTCTTCGTTCTCGTCGGTCGACTCTGGAGATCGCTCGCCGGGAACCGCGATCAGAAGCCGTTCCAGCATCTCGTGACCCGACAGCCCTTCATCCCCAATGATCTCGCGGAGGCGGTCCCACTCGCTGTCGAGTGCCACGACATCGCGAGCAACCCGCACCGCGTGGCGCCGGCTCCGGAAGGGACGGGCCGCCTCGTCGGCCACGTCCCTAACCCGCCTGATCTGATTGTCGGGGGCCGAGTCCGCAACGTACCTGTCGGAGGTTGGCGCCCAACCGAACTCGTCGCAGCCACCATAGTCGGCCGGCACCACCAGCACGTCTCCCGGCCGCAGAGCGTCCGGCGGCACGCGCCCGGTGTGCGGATCGTCGGCACCGGCCCAGCGGAACACCGGCCGTTCACTTCCGCCCGTCTCGTCCGCCGCCTCGCCGGGGCCGCGTTCGGCCACGTCCGAGATGCTCGCCAGTCGTTTCCTGTTCCGGCTCCGGCCCAGCCATTCTCTCGCCGACCACAGCGGCACTTCCACCATCTCGGCGGTACGTGGGGGCACCAGTTGCAGCAAAGGTGTCAGATCGCGGCCGGCCATCAAGTCGTCGGTGGTGATGTCGCTGCGCCAGACGAACGATACGCCCATCGACGCGCGCTCGACGCCGTGCAGGAACAGTCCGACGTCCGGATCCGCGGAGGGCGTCGGCGAGGTCTGCGACCAGAGATCGACATAGGCGGGCATCAGCGTCGGCACGCACGCCCCGGGCGTCGCCAACGCTCTCACATCTGCGTCCACTTCCTGCAGGTTGCGGTCCAGCGCTGTGATGCCGAAATCCACTTCGTCGTCACGCGAGACTTGTTGGAGAATTTCCCAAGTCTTCGCTATGCGGTCGCCGTAGACGGCATCGTCGGCGTCCTTCGCGACATCCTCCGTGAGCGCGATAATCGCACCGACGGCGGAGATCGGCCGGCCCGCCCGGTTCAGTCGGCCGAAGCGCTGCCGTAGCGCATCGAACGACGCGGCCTGGGCAACGAGCCCGTCCAAGTCGAGATCGACGCCCACCTCCAGACACTGGGTGGCAACCACGAACACTGGTCTCGCATGCGACTTGCCGGGCGAGTCGAGCGGGAGCGAGAGCTGACGATCCTCCCCGCCCCCGTCGGCTGACGCAGACGCCGATGGTTCGCGCGACTCGCCGGTTCGAAAGGGGCCGAGCTTCTTGACGATCCGATCCCGATCTACCGGGCGCGAGCGACCGATCAGCAACAGCGTGTCGGACCCGGTTTCTTCCTCCAGTGCCTTCAGCTTATCGAAGATCTCGCGGGCCAGGTCGACGCGGTTGACGATGACGCCGACGGCCGGGATCGACACGCGCTGCCGCTGTAATTGTTCCAGAGTCTTCCGGGCGACCTTCGCGAACGTCTCTCCCGGATCGTTGCGAACAACACTCAACGCAGCGGGCTTGCGCGTTTCGAGCCGCGCATTCAGCGTGTCGTTGGCGTAGTCGGCTTGGGCTAAACCGAAGGGCTGCTGAGGCTCGACGCCCGGTGTCGCAGAGAGCAGGACGGTCCGTACGTCAGCCCCGCCGATCTCCCGTTCAGCCCCGCCGATCTCCCGTACGGCGTGGAGGGTCTGACGAAACGGTTCCGACAAATGAGCCTCGTCGAGCAGTATGAGGCTGTGCTTGCCGAACAGTCCAGCATGAACCGGTTTCATGCGATCCGACACGCCGTAACCTCGAAACAGGAGCCGCGAGCCCACCTGATCTACGGTCGAACAGAGGATCGTCGGCTGCGTCGGCGTCCGCGCCCAGTCTGACTCCAGTGGCGCGCCTCCGCGAAGTCGACTCGCGACGAGCGGAGGGGGCTTGAACCGCTTGGCGTTCGGCGGATGGAGCTTCTCTCCCCTGTGGTGACCGGACCGCTGGAGGGTAGTGTTCGCCTCGGTCTCAGACGAGGGGTCTTCTCCATCGCCGGCTAGATGTCGCAGGCGGCGTGCCACCTCGACCAGGACCCCGCGCTCTGCTTCCGGCGCGCATGTCGGATCGTCCAGGAACTTCTCGATGCGCCTCGCGCGTTCGTAGGCGTCGTCCACCACCAGCCGTCGATCGACGACCAGGACGATTCTCAGCGCAGCACGCGCCGGGCACTGGAACTGCAATGCCAAGTGAAAAACGGCCGCGTCCAACGCCGCGGTCTTGCCCGAACCCGTGGGCAGATCCAGCACGTCGGGCCATTTGTCGTTGACCGCCAACTGATCGACCAGACGCTGCTGCCACGGAAACGGCGGGTATCCGTGGATTGCACGAAAGAAGGCCGTGAAGTCGGCGGCACCTAGGTCCACGATCAACTCCCAAGGCGGCGGCACAGGCCCAGACCGGTGAAGCGGCCAGCGCCCAGCAGCACCGGGCCGGCGGTGCCGCGTCCGAAGTCGATGACCGCATGAACCAGCGAGCGCGTGGCGAGCGATTCGGGCGTCTTCCAGCGGGTCCACGGCGGCGCGCCGGCCCGTGGCCGCGCCGGCGGCGCGCCTTCGATGGCGGAGTGCTTGCCGACCTGGATCCGATCCGGATCGGGACGCGGCAAGCCGGCGTTCTCACAGGCACCGGCGATGAGCTCGCGGATCTCCCGATCACCTCCTCGCTTTAGATGCCGGTCGAGCACGATGGGCGTGACGCTCGCCCAGACCTGCGCCGATTCCAGGTACGGCTCTGGCGACAGCGAGCGGACCGGCGTCGCCCCCGCGGGCGCGAGATGAAGCGGCTTGCTCAGGGGCGAGCCCTCCAACTTCATCACGCGGCGCTCGCGTCCCGCATCGTAGGGCGCGACCTCCTCGAAGGCCTGGACGAGTCCGGGAACCGATCGAAGGCTCGTGCCGGCGGGGGGCACCAGGGCGAAACCGAACACGCGGCCGTCCGCATGCGGATAGCCGGCGAACGCGAGCGGGACAACCGCCAGATGGGGTCGCCGGGTCGGGCTGCGATCCGCCGTATGTCCCGAGATGATCTCCGGAATCGCGTCACCCATGTCCGCTCGCCGATAGCCGCTCATCAGCCTCCGACGCAGGACGCGGCAGACCAAGGCGGCCGCACGGATATCCGGCATCTCCCCCTCGATCCTCTCGAGCACGAGCCATTCAGTCGTCGATGCCGTCGATGCGGAGGTGGCCGACGCGGCCGCGGAGACGCCGGAGGCACCGGGCCGAATCACGGGGCGGACCGGGTTCGCGCGGTGCGCGGCTTCCAGCTCCGCCAGGCGCCCGGCGTAGACGGTCCGCCGGGCGGGCGCACCAGGGTGGGGGGGCTTCGCCGAATCACCCCGCAGGAATCGGCAGCGCACGAGGCTCGCCGAGTGACCGAGATAGGCAACGTCGCGTGCAACCTCATCGAGCGATTCGCATACATCGGAATCTGGAGCCTCCGGCCACACGACGGCCATCGTGGGACTGTCCGGCCGGGCGACGGGAAACCGACGCGGCTGGCGCGGGCGGGCGTCCGGCATCACCCTGCGGTACGTCTTCGCCGACTTCGACGACTTCGGGTCATTCGGCGGAACGAAGACGGCGGGCGCCGTTCTGGCGACGTGGTCGCTCGCGTGAACGGTCGGCACGGGCTGCTCCTCGAGCCACTCGAGCGCCCGTCGTTCATCGTCGCGTTCCCCTCGATCGGCCCACGCGCAGACCAGCGCCGAGAAAACGCGATCGGGCTGGGGAGGCCAGTCGGGCGCTTCGCTCGCCGGGCTTCGCGCCGCCCGGCACACGCCGGTCAGAAACTCGATCTCGAGAACGAGACTCATGAGTCGCCGGGCTCCTCGCCACCGGCACCCTCCAGCGCCAACTCCCGGCTGCGGCGGACTATTTCGACCAGCTTGTCCTGCGGGGTCAGCACGATTGACTCGAACCGGAAGCCCGCGGACTCGGCGCGGGCGTACGCATCCCGGTACAGGGCCAACGCCTCATCGCGACCGAGATCGACGGTTTCGGTCGATCCGTCCGCGCGCACCAACTCCAGAGGCGCGGGACCATCGCAGACCAGATCGCAGCGCGATCGCAACGCGTATCCGCCGACGTCCTGCTCCGCCAGTGCCACGAGGCCGAGGGCGGCGACCAAGGCACGTCCCGCGTCGTTCCGCGCATCGCTCCCGAACCGCAACCGTCTGAGCCCGGCCAGCGTGATGACGGCCCGGTGCTCGGCATACGAACAGGTAACGCCGAGCGGCTGAACCGTGGGGGCGATGTTGCCGTGATTGATCTCGGAAGGACGCACCTTCTTCGCTCGCGCTCCCGCCTCTTTCTGATCGGGGCTCCAGCCCGCCCCTCCCTTGAACACGTCTACCTTCCTGAGAACGCCCAGAGGATCTATGCGGCTTCCGGTGCGCTGTCCAGCCGTCCTCGGTTCCACCTCGCCGGTACGCGCGTTCGGGATTTCGTCGACCGGGGTATCGACACCCATGATCTCCGACACGAGCGCACGCGGGAACTTCGCCCCGAGCCCGCCGCCCTCGCCCTGGCTGTGCCAGGCCCCGAACAACAGCGCCGTCGGCGAGAGTTCCAGCAACGCGGTGGCGTCGGCCGGCTTCGCCGCCGCCAAGCGCCTGCCCGGCGGGCTCTGCATGAAGGGCTCGCCGTCCATGAGGCTGTCACGCAGGATCGCATCGTAGACGCGATGCGGCGCGTCGAGGGACGTGATCCGCTCCAGCGGATCGAGGCCGGCGGCCCGAAAATCGACCGTCACGTAGGGGATCCGGATCGCGCTCCTCTCGGCCGCCGCCAGCAGCGCCTCTTCCAGTCTGTTCGCCTGGCTCTGCACGCTGTCGATGAGCACGCACCAGACCTCGCCGCCGTCGACGCGCCGCCTCTCGAACACGTGCCGGGGCGGCGCGTCCCGTCGGGCGCCCGGCGCGGGCGGATAGGTCGGCGGGAAGATCTTGTCCCCGGTCCCACCGACCGGCTGGAGGCGTTGAACGCGCCGAAGGGCGGCGTGGTTGGCGATGGCCTCGGTCAGCGCCGCGGCGGTCATGCTCATGCGTCGTTCTCCGTTTCGGCGAGGGAGCTTGGCGCGTCCTGCGGATAGTGCACCACGGCGCGCGCCACGGGCTGCACGGTCGGGCCGCGCGGGTCTCTGACCGGGGGACCGTCGAGCGACAGCTCGAGCCGGGCCCGCACCGTCTGCGAGCGGATCTCGGAGTACTCTACGGTGACTCGTCCTCTCATTTCTGGATCTCCCCATGTTTGGAAGGCGGCTGCCGCGGAGCGGCGCGCTGCACGTCTCGTTCTCAGCATTCGAGCAGAGAGCCTACCACGGTTCTGATCTCATTTCAAGTACCACTGCCCATAACGTATGATATCCTATACCGGAGTTCCGCCGACGAGCAGCGGCGGCTGCATTAAAGCTGGGCCGTGGTCCTTGAGACTCGCTTGGCCGGCTGACCCTTCCGCGATCTTGTGGATCGCGGCCTCATTGCACCGGTCCCCGCGCCGACGGGTTGTCCAGAATCGACCACAGCAAGGAGCGCCCAGTGCCCGAGCCACCGAACCCGCCGAGCACCGCCGCCGAACCCGAGTGGACGCTTGCCGAAGCCAGGGCCCGGTTCAGCGAAGTCGTCCGGCTCGCGGCGGCCGGCCAGCCGCAGCGCGTGAGGGTCTGCGGCCTGGGCGCGGTCGTGGTGGTCGCCGCCGACGAGTTCGATCGCCTCCGCGCCCGCTGCGCCGCCCCGAGCCTGCACGACCTCCTGTCGCGGTCGCCGCTCGCCGGCTTGGACTTCGGCGGCGGGTCTGTGCGGGCGCCGGTTCGGGGGGTGGACATTTAGCCGTCTTGACACGTCCGCCGACGCCGACAAGCCGGATGCGCACGCACACGGCCCCACCGCAGCCGCGTGCCGGCCGACAGCGCCGCCTCGGACCACGAGGCGCCCTCGACGCTGCGTCCTCCTCCTCGACGGCCCTCCACGGAGGCGGGCTCCGGGACCGGCGGCGAACCGGCCCCTCCGACGACATCCTCTCGCGTCGACGCACCTTCCGACCCCGGCGCGCTGTCGTCCGTGCAACCTCTGCGCGGCCCCGACGTTGCAGTTTCTGCCCCGCCGGCCACTCGCCGAGGCCAGTTTCCCGCGCGTGCCGCCCGTTCCCGCGTTGGCCCGGTCCTTGCTTCTAAGCAACGATACGAAGTGGATCATCGGCACGCTAGTGGTTCTCGCGGGCCTGCTGTCGGCGCAGATCGCCGGCGTGAACACCCGCATCGACGACCTGCGGGCCGACCTCACCGCGCGGATGGACCGCCTTGAGGCGCGCCTCGAGGCGCGGATGGACGGGCTCGAGGCGCGGATGGACGGGCTTGAGGAACGCCTGCGCAACGTCGAGATCGCCCTCGCCAAGGTCGACCAGCGGCTGCTAACCATCGAGCGCGTCGTCCTGCCTGCGTCCGAGCCGGCAGCCCCGCCCGCCCGGTGACCTTCAGCCCGGTTTCCAGACCGGGTGCCGATCAGGCGGTGGCGGCCGCGCCGGTGGCGGCCGCCGGAAACGGCACCGACGCCGGCAGGGCCGTGATCCGGTCGTCGATGTCGTACCGCGTGTCGCCTGGGTACACCACGTAGAGCGCATCCAGCCGCAGGTCGTTCAAGGCGACCGCCATCGAGCGCGTCCGGCGCGGCGCGTCCACGCGCTTGACCTCGACGCCGACCCGCCGGCCGCCGGCCAACAGCAGCAGGTCGAGCTCGGCACCGTTGTGGGTCGCCCAGAAGTAGACCTCGTCGGGCGCCGCCTCGGCGACCACCTTCTCGATGACGAACCCCTCCCACGACGCGCCGATGCGCGGGTGCGTCTGCAGGGCGTCCATCGTGCCGACGCCGATCAGGTGGTGGTAGACGCCGGAGTCGCGCAGGTAGACCTTGGGGCGCTTGACCTGCCGCTTGCGCAGGTTCTCGTGCCACGGGCGCAACTGGCGGACGAGGAACAGGTGCTCCAGCAGGTCGAGGTAGCGCCGCACCGTCGCTTGGGCGACGTTGAGGGCGGTCGACAGCTCGGCGACGTTGAGAATCTGGCCGTGACAGTGCGCGAGCATGGCCAGGAACCGGTGCAGCGCCGGCGCGCCGAGGTCGGCGCCGAACTGCGGCAGGTCGCGCTCGACGAACGCGCGGACGAACGCCTTCCGCCACGCCGCGCTGTCCGCGTCAGTGTCGGCCAGAAACGACCGCGGGAAGCCGCCGCGGACCCACAGCCGCCCCATCTCGGCCGAGCCGACCTCGGCGACCTGGAAGCCGGCGAGCTCGATGTACTCGATGCGCCCGGCCAGGGACTCGGCGCTCTGGCGCAACAGGTCGGGACCGGCGCTGCCGAGCACGAGGAACCGCGCGGGGGCGTCGTCGCGGTCGGCCAGCACCCGCAGAAGCGGAAACAGGTCGGGCCGGCGCTGCACCTCGTCGATGACGACGGTGCCGGTCAGGTCCCGGAGCGCGGTCAGCCCCTGGTCGAGCCGGGCCAGGCTCACGGGATCTTCCAGGTCGAAGTAGTTGGCCGAACCGGCCGGCACGAGTTGCCGGGCCAGGGTGGTCTTGCCGCACTGGCGCGGCCCGACGACGGCGACCACGGGCGCGCGCCGCAGCGCCCGCGTCACCTGGGCCTGGGCCGCACGGGGGAGAATCGGACGGTCCACCATCGATCCATGATAATCCCCACTTCAAGTGGCATTTTTCATGGATCGAGATCGCGCCCCGCTGCCCGGCGCGCGATGCTGCGCAGGAGCCCCCGGAACAGGACGACATGGACCGGATACAGGGCGTGCCAGTAGGCGCGGCCCGCGAGGCCGGCCGCGTCGAAGACGGCGGTCTGACGGACCGCCGCCCCCCCGCCCTCGCGCGGCGTGACGTCGAACTGCAGCCAGGCGCGGCCCGGCAGCTTCATCTCGGCCGCGAGGCGCAGCCGGACGTCGGGCTCGCAGGCGTCCACCCGCCAGCAGTCGAGGACGTCGCCGGCCGAGAGGTGCTCGGGGTCGCGCCGGCCGCGGCTCATGCCCGGCCCGCCGAGTAGCCGGTCGACGAGGCCGCGCAGGCGCCACAGCCAGTCGCCGTAGTACCAGCCGTGGCCGCCGCCGATGCGCCGGATCGGCGCGAACGCGGCGGCGGGGGGCACCGGCACGTCGACCGCGCACGAGTGGATCAGCCGCGTGCACAGGCGGACGCCGCCCCAGCGCAGCGCCGTCCCCGCCGACAGGCGGGCCTCGGTCCACGGGCCGGCCGCGAACGCCGCGTCCTCCTCGTCGACGGCCCGCGCAATCGCCCGCCGCAGCCCGAGGGGACGGACGGGGAACGCACTGCGCGCGGCGTCGTCGCCCGCGACGGTCGCGGTGCGCAGCCCGTCGACGAGCTCTCGGCCGACGCGGGCGTAGACCGGCGTGGTCAGCCCGAGCCACAGGCTCGACAGGCGCGGCGTCAACAGGGGCACCGGAATCAGCCACCGGCGGAGCCCCCGCTGCCGCGCGTACTCGCGCATGATGTCGGCGTACGACACCACGTCGGCCCCGCCGACCTCGAACACGCGGCTCCCGCCGGGGGGCAGGTCGAGCGCGGCCACGAGATAGGCGACGAGGTCGGCGAGGGCGATGGGCTGGGTGGGGGTGCGGACCCACGCCGGGCAGATCATCACCGGCAGGCGCTCGACCAGGGCCCGGATCAGCTCGAACGAGAGGCTGCCGGCCCCGAGCACGATGCCGCTCCGCAGTTCGACGACGGGCACCCCCGACTCGCGCAGCACCTCGCCGGTCTCGTGCCGGCTGCGCAGGTGCCGGGAAAGCCCCGCCTGGGCCCCGAGGCCGCCGACGTAGACGATGCGGCCCACCCCGGCCGCCCGCGCCGCCGTCCCGAAGTTGCGCGCCGCGGCGCGGTCCTGCGCCTCGAAGTCGGCGCCGCCCCCCATCGAGTGGACTAGGTAATAGGCGGTGTCGACGCCGCCAAGCGGCGCCTGCAGCGAGGCCGGGTCGAGGCAGTCGCCGTAGACGGCCTCGGTCCCCGCGCCCACCCGGCCCGCGAGCGCCGCCGGCCGGCGCGTCATGCAGCGCACCGCGCGGCCGCGCGCTTCGAGCGCCGCGAGCAGCCTCCCGCCGATGCACCCGGTGGCCCCGGTCAGCAGAATCACCGGTCGCCGCTCCCGCCGCCCCCAAGAACGGCCATCAGTCCAGGCCGTCGGCGACCGCCGCGTCCAGATCGCTCCAGTCCTCGCCCTCGGCGGCCATCGCCCGATAGGTGTCCTCCCAGGAGAGCCTGTCGGCGGCCCCGCGCACGAAGACGCCATCGTCCGTTTCCTCGACGACGAGCGAGTCGCTCCAGCCGTACTTTCTCAGCATCACATTGGGAAGGCGGATACCTCTGGAATTGCCGATGTCTATCAGCTTCAGCTCGCGGACGGCGGCCGCCTTCTGCATCGTCCCGGTCCTCCTTCGGGCATCTTACCGTAATCACCGTAATCGTCAGGATCACCGGCATCACATCTCCCGGCGCAGACTCCCGGCCCTACAGCGCCCGCGTCTTCCACGTCCCGCGCCGGAACGCGAGCACGCCCACCAAGGCCATCAGCGTCTGGCAGACGGCCACCGTCGCGAACACCCCCGTGGGGCCGATGCCGGCCGGCCCCGCCAGGGTCCAGGCCAGCGGAAGCTGCACCACCCAGTAGACGAAGAAGTTGATCCAGGTGGGCGTGGTGGTGTCGCCGGCCCCGTTGAACGCGACGACGGTGATGACGCCGAAGCCCCAGAACACGTAGCTGGCGGCGACGATGCGCAGGCACGCGGCGGCGACCACCGCGACCTCGGCGTCGGCGGCCAGCAATCCCACGACGGGCCGGGCGAAGACGAAGAAGAACAGGCCGACGAGGCCCAGGAACACCGTGTTCACCCGCGCCGTGTACCAGACCGCGCGCTCGGCCCGGTCGGGCCGGCCCGCGCCGAGGTTCTGCCCCACCAGCGTCGCCGCCGCGTTGCCGACGCCCCACGCCGGCAGCAGCACGAAGATGATGATGCGGACGGCGACCGTGTAGCCGGCCAGCACCGTGTCGCCGAACGGGGCGAGGATGCGGATGAGGCCGACGAAGCTGGCGGTGCCGACCAGGTACTGCAGGATGCCGATGCCGCTGACCCGCAGCAGGCGCAGCAGGGTCTCGAGCTCGAGGCGCGCCCGCCGCCAGTCGACCGCCACCCGGCCGTTCCCCCTGGTGAGGACGCGAAGCTGGTAGGCGACGCCGAGGCCGCGCCCCACCGTGGTGGCGATGGCCGCCCCTTCGAGGCCGAACGCCGGGATCGGCCCGAGGCCGAAGATCAGAATCGGGTCGAGCACGATGTTCACGAGGTTGGCCAGCCACAGCGCCCGCATCGCCAGCACCGGGTCGCCGGCGCCGCGGAAGATGCCGTTGATCATGAAGAGCAGGGTCACGGTGACGCACCCGCCGAGCATGATGGCGGTGAACGTCCGGCCGTTCGCGGCCACCTCGGGGGCGGCCCCGAGCAGCGCCAGCAGGTCCTGCGCCCAGACCACCCCGCCGACGCCCAGCACCGCCGACACCGCGCACCCGCAGGCGATCGCCTGCACCGCCGCGGCCGACGCGCGCTCGGGCTTGCCCTCGCCGATGCGCCGCGCCACCATCGCCGCCGCGCCCATGGCGAGGCCGATGGAGACCGCGAACACGAGCGCGAGCAGCGAGTCCGACAGGCCGAGAATGGCCACCGCCTCGGGGCCGAGGCGGCCCACGAAGTAGACGTCGACGACCGAGAACACCGACTGCATCCCCATCTCGAGGACCATGGGGACGGCCAGCAGCAGCACGGCGCGGCCGAGGCTGCCGCTGGTGTAGTCGCGCGGCGCGGAACGGACGGCGTCGCGCACGTCGCGCCACAGGCTCGCGCCGGGCGCCGCCGGCGTCGGCCGGCCGTTGGACAGGGCGTTGGAGAGCGACATCGGAACACCACGGGAGACACGAGGGATCACGAAAACGCCGCGCCGACCGGCGGCGGCACCACGAGCCGAAGAGAACGGGAAGCGAATCAGCTACACCGCCGGGGACGACCGACACCGCCGCGATCACGCGGGGCGCCGAGCATCCCGACACCGGTGCCTGTCGCCCGGTCCCGAGGTCCGAGCGAACGGCGGTGCTGTCGAGGGAGAGCGGAGGTCAGCCGCGCAGGCGCGGCATGGACATGAAGAAGAGAATGCGCATCGGCTGGATTCCTTTCATCCAGTATAGCGCACTCGGCGGATGCCGTGCCGTCAAGCCAGTGAGACGAGAGAGCGGGACGAGGAGCAGATCAACGTCCAGGACGGGTCAGTCCTGCAGAATCTGGATCACCGACAGGGGGTCGACCCGCGCGCCGCTCATGCGCACGGTCCAGTGCAGGTGGGGGCCGGTCACGCGCCCGGTGGCGCCCGAGCGGGCGACCACGTCGCCCTTCTCGACCAGGTCGCCCTCTTCGACGAGGATGCGGGAGAGATGGGCCAGATAGGAGTAGAGCCCCCAGCCGTGGTCGAGGATGACCGACCCGCCCGAGAAGTAGGTGTCGCCGGCGAGGACCACGCGCCCGCGGGCGGGGGCGGCGACGGGGGTGCCCACGCCGGCCAGGAAGTCGGCGCCGCTGTGCGGGTTCCGCGGCTGGCCGTTGAAGACGCTGCGGGCGCCGAACCGGCCGTTCGCGCGCCCCGGGACGGGGCGGATCCACGGCCCGCGCCAGAGCCGCTCCGGCGTGTCGGTGGCGAAGATGGCGGTCTGCCGCAGGAACTCGCGCTCGATGCGGGCCGCGACCTCGGGCGGCGGCTCGACGTAGCGCGGCTCCACCCTGAGACGGCGGGTGGGGTACTGCTTGTCGGTCACGGGCAGCCGGTGGACGCGGGTCAGGGCCGACCCGCCGGCCGCGGTGATGCGCAGCACGAGGTCGTGGTCGCCCGGCTCGACCATCAGGTCGATGCCGACGAGCCCCCGCCACGAGCCGTCCTTGGCGTGGTGGAAGTGGACGGTGCGGTCGAAGATGCTCCCCTCGACCGCGGCGAGCCGTTCCGGCGACGCGACGTAGACCAGGACCGCTTCGCCGGGCTGCACCCCGCGGGCGTGATGGGTGACATCGACGTCGAACGGCTGCTCGGCCGCCGCCGTCGAGAGGAACACCGGCACCGCCACCACGAGAAGCGGCACCGCCCAGCGAGCGCGCGCGAGCCGCCAGCAAGCGGCCCGAACACCAATCCTCCGAATCGGCGACGACACTGACTGCACCGTACCCACTCCGGCCCCCATGTCTCCGCGTGCCCGCGCCGACCCGGCCGGGCAAATCCGCCGCGCCCCCGCACTCGACCGCGGGAGCCCGCGCCGCGGGACATTCTACCGTATGTGGGGCATGGATAGACGCTCGACCACGACATCTTGCGCTCGGACGAGCCACATCGTTCCGCGGCGAGACGCCAGTGCCGCGAGCGCCGCCTCCGGCTCTCGGCGGCGTCCGACTGATCTGCATCCGTCCGTACCGCGCCACGCGCAGACCCCTGCGGTCAGTGGCCGATACGAGGTTGGCGACCGTAGCCGGGCGCAGCCCGCCTGGGGTTCGGCGCGCCCGGCAGCCCGGCGAGGGAGATTCCCGCCCGACGCCTACCCCCCGAACAGGGTCACCCCGAACACCCGCGCGAGGATGATGACGAAGGTCAGCGCGGTGAACACCGCGAGGCTGAACCAACTGAACCAGATGACCGGCTGCGACGGGTAGAACCCCTTCTCGGTCTTGGGGATGACGGTCACGCAGTAGTAGATGTTGAGGAAGAAGATGACCGGCGCGATGAAGAACGCCAGCGCCGACGACACCAGCACCAGGAACACCGGCCGCGGCAGCCCCGCGATGATCAACACCGCCGCGATGAGCGAGTAGAACATCGTGACGCGGTAGATGTTGTACTCGGACCACCACGAGCGCCGGTGGGCCTCGGTCACCCCCTCGGCCGCGACCCCGGACAGCTCCGCCGTCTCGCGGAACAGGTTCCGGCAGCAGGCGGCGACCACCCGCGGCCAGCCGTCGAAGTAGTTGAACGCGGTCGAGAACGTCGCCGCGAACGCCCCGGCGAGGAATACGAACATCATCGCCGGCCCCGCGTTTTCGGTGAAGATGCGCGCGATCGCGCCGATGACCTCGTTGCCCGCCACGTCGTCCGGATAGAGCGTAACCGCGGCCAGCAGCAGGAAGATGGCCGCGAGAATGAACGACACGACGTGGCCCATCGTGAAGTCCCAGATGCCGATGCGGAACCAGCGCCGGCAGTACTCCTGCGCGTGGGCCGGCAGCTTCGAGATCTCGACCCGCAGGTCGTCCGCGGTCGACGAGAACGCGTCGAACGGGCGGGCGTAGCCCTCGCGCTCGAGCTGCTCGCGGATGCGTCCCATGCCCACCCGCTTCGCCTTGCCCCACTCCGACGCCTGCAGCGAGACGTCGATGCCGGTCGGCAGGAGCCCGAGGAACGCGGCGATGATGAGCCACGACCCGCCGGGGATCTCGACCGTGAAGAAGTGCCCCATCTCCGACAACGGCGCCGGGTTGAAGACGTAGACTCCCACCGTCGACACGAACAGGATGCCGGCCAGCACCTTGGTCGCAAGCTCGACGGCGGCGTAGCGGCCATAGAGGATGATGCCGACCGAGAGCACCCCGAGGCCCAGCCCGTACAGCCAGCTCGGCAGCCCCAGCCCGAGGTACTCGGAGAAGATGAAGAACAGCACCGCGGCGGCCGCCGCGAGCCGGCCCGCCTGCCCCAGGGCGCTTTGGATGATGGTCGTGACCAGCACGTACCAGACCGGCCACTTCCCCGGCGCGGTGGTGTAGGCGTCGAGCATGCTGCGCCCGGTGGCGTTGGTGAACCGGAACGCCATCTCGAAGCCGTAGTACTTGAAGACGTAGGCGACGGGGATGCACCAGAGCAGCGCGTACTCGAACCGCCCCCCCGCCGCCGGCGCGGTCACGAGGTGGCTCGTGCCGATGCCCGTCATCATCAGGATGAGGCCGGGGCCGAAGTGGCGCATCAGCCCGCGGGGGCTGGTCTCGGGCAGGGGCAGCTTGTCGTACGCGTCGGGTTTGTCGGCCATGGCGCGCCATCGTATCAGAGACGCGCCGGCGCGCAGGCGCTACAATCGAAGCGACCGGACCCATTCGGGAGGACGCCATGACCGCACACCGCACACGTCATCGCCCCCGGCGGCCAGCCGCGGCGGTCCCCGCCGCGATCGTCGCCGGCGTCGTCGTGACCGCGGCGGCCTGCTCCTCCCCCCTCTCCCGCAACGCCGAGCCGGGGCGCGACGCCCTCGGTAACGAGGCCGCGGTCACCGCCGGCCACCCCCTCGCGGCCGAGGCCGGCCTGCAGGTGCTGCGGAACGGCGGGCTCGCCATGGACGCCGCGATCACCGCGGCGGCGGTGCTGGCCGTCGCCCGCCCCCACATGAACGGCGTGGGCGGCGACACGTTCCTGCTCTACTGGGACTCGGCCACCCAGATCACGTACGCCCTGAACGGCTCGGGCCGCTCGGGGAGCGCGAAGACGCTGGAAGAGCTGAAGGCGGAGGGCCACGAGCGCATGCCGCGCACCGGCCCCCTCAGCGTCTCGGTCCCCGGCACCGTCGGGGCCTGGGCCGAGGGCCTGCGCCGCTTCGGGACGATCCCCCTCGCGCTGGCCCTGCAGCCGGCCGTCGACCTTGCCACGGCGGGGCTGCCGGTCTCGGAGACCCTCGCCGCGGACATCGCGGGGGCCGCCGAAAAGCTGCGGCGGGACCCCGAGGCGGGCCGCATCTTCCTCCCCGGCGGCGCCCCCCCGCAGCCCGGCGACGTCCTGCCGCGGCCCGACCTCGCGGCCACCCTCCAGACGCTGCAGGAGATGGGCTGGGAGGAGTTCTACACCGGGGCCCTCGGCCGGCGCATCGTCGGCTACGTGCAGGAGCGGGGCGGGCTGCTCATGCCCAACGACCTCGCCGACTACCTCGCCGAGTGGACCCTGCCCATCACCACCCGCTACCGGAACCTCGAGGTGCACGCCTTCCCGCCGAACACCCAGGGGGTGACGCTGCTCCAAGAGCTGGCCCTGCTGCAGCAGGTCGACGCCGATCTCGCGGCCCTCGGCCACAACTCGGCCGACTACCTGCACACGGTGTCGGAAGCGATCCGGCTCGCGTTCGACGACCGCGACCACGAGCTCGCCGACCCCGTGGCCATGCGCGTCACCGTCGACGATCTGCTCGACCCCGCCCGCATCCGGCGACTCGCCGGCACCATCGACCCCGCCGGCCCCGCCCCGGCCGTCCACGTCGAGCCCGTGGAGGACCACCCGAACACCGTCTACGTGATCGCGGTCGACCAGTACGGCAACGTCGTGTCGCTGATCCAGAGCCTGTTCGCCAGCTTCGGGTCGGGGCTCGTGGTGCCCGGCACCGGCATCGTGCTGCACAACCGCGGGTCGCTGTTCCGCTTCGACGAGGACCATCCCAACGTCTTCGCGCCCCGGCGGCGTCCCCTCCACACGCTGTGCCCGGTCATCATCCTCGACAACGACCTGCCGTGGCTCGCCGTCGGCACCCCCGGCGGCGACGGCCAGACGCACACCCTGGTGCAGGTCATCAACAACATGCAGCTCTTCGGCATGAACCCGCAGGAGGCCATCGACGCGCCGCGGCTGCGCCGGCGGGGCGACGGCTCGCTCGCCATCGAGGACGGGGTGCCGCAGGAGGTCCGCGACGCCCTCGCCGCCCGCGGCTACACCGTGCACGCGCGCAGCGGCTGGACGGCCGAGTTCGGCGGCGCCCAGGCCGTGCTCGTCGACCAGATCGCGGGCCGCCGCCACGCCGGCGCCGACCGCCGCCGCGAGGGGTGGGCGGTGGCGTACTGACCGCCCCGCGTCGGCGTCAGACCGGGGAGCCCGGGGAGCGGCGGGGACCTCGGCAGGCAACACCGCCGGTATGCTATGCTGGTACCTGTGAGCAGCGACACCAAGGCAATCATCGGCACCATCGTCGGTACCGGCATCGCCGTGATCGCCGTCGTGGTCACCCTCATCGGCGGCGTGCGCGCCGACATGCGCGAGATGCGGACCGGGGTCGCGGCCGAGATGCGCGAAATGCGCACCGAAATGCGTGACATGCGCGCCGAGATGCGCGAGATGCGCGCGACCCTGGAGCGGTTCGACGAGCGCCTCGACGCCGTCGAAGCCCTCCTCGCGGCAGTTCAAGTCCGCCTCGACGCCGTCGAGGCCGCCCTCGGCGAGATCCTTCAGCGTCTCCTGACGCTCGAGCGTCTCGTCCTGCCGCGGCCGGCCCCCCGGTAGCCCCGCCCATCGCCGCCCGCGGCTCAGCTCCGGCGCGCCCGACGCCCCCGGAGTCGTGGGTGCCGGTCTACGGTGCCGGCTCGCAAACCCGCCGTCCCTTTGGGTGCCGGAAGCCCCCAGTCCCGCGTCAGCGCCATCCCTCGCGCTCGATCAGCCGTTCGATGTGCGCCAGGTGGTGCCGCCCGTGCCAGGCGTAGGCGCCGACGGTGACGGCCAGCGTGGCCGCGCCCGACTCGGGGTGCACGAACTCGCGCCGAAGCTGCGCCCAGCTCAGGCCGCCGAGCAGGTCCGTCCACCGGCGGTGAAGCGCGTCGAGCAGGTCAAGCGAAGGCCCGATCGGGCTCCGCGCGTCCGGCAACTCCGCCCAGCCCTTCTCGTCGTAGGCCTTGATGGCCGGCCGGTCCTCGGTCAGCGCCCACTTGAAGCGGATCAGGCTGTTCATGTGGCTGTCGGGAAGATGGTGCACGACCTGCCGAACCGTCCAGCCACCGGGACGGTACGGCGTGTCGAGCCGGGCGTCCCTCAAGGGCGAGACGGTGCGCCGCAGGTCGCCGGGCAGCGCCGCGATGTCGGCGATCCAGGCGTCGACCCGGTCGCGGGTCACCGCGTCCGGGGGCGCGAACTCGCCGATGGGATAGCGGAGATCGGGTGTCGATGGCGTCATGGTCGGGAGTATGGTAGAACGCCGCCTTCGGGGGAACACGCCATGCATCGATGCGTCACGACCGCGGCCGCTTTTCTGCTTCTGCTCGGATGGACCCCGCCGGCCGGCGCGCAGCCCGCCGACGCCGGGCGTTACTGGGGCCAATGGCGCGGACCGGAGGCGACGGGCGTGGCCCGGCACGCCGACCCGCCCCTCACGTGGAGCGAGACCGAGAACGTCGCCTGGAAGGTGGAGGTGCCCGGCCGCGGGTCGGCGTCGCCGATCGTGTGGGGCGACCGGGTGTTCCTGCTCACCGCGGTGCCCGTCGGCGACCCCGTCCCGGTGGCCGCGCCGGAGGGGGCGCGCCGGCCCGCGCCGCGGGGACGGCCCGAGGCTCGGGGCGGCCGGGGCGGCGGGGACGGCCGGGGCGCCCGCGCGGGACGGCCCGCCCGCGACGCCCGGGGAGGCCGCCAAGGCCGGGGCGGCCGCCGGGGCGCGCAGGAAGTCCGCCGGCACCAGTTCGTCGTCATGGCGTTCGACCGCCGGACCGGCGACGTCGCGTGGCGGCGGGTCGCCCGCGAGGCGGTGCCGCACGAGGGGTACCAGCAGCCCAACGGCACCTACGCGTCGGGGTCGGCGGTCACCGACGGCGAGCGGCTCTACGCGTTCTTCGGCTCGTGGGGGCTGTACGCCTACAGCCTGGACGGCGAGCCGCTCTGGGAAACCGACCTCGGCACGCGCTTCATGCGCAACGCCTTCGGCGAGGGCACGACCCCGGCCCTGCACGGCGACACCCTCGTCGTCGCCTGGGACCACATCGGCGGCCAGTCGTTCGTCGCCGCCCTCGACGCGCGCACCGGCCGCGAGCGCTGGCGGTCGAACCGGGACGAGATCGACACTTGGGCCACCCCCCTCGTCGTCGAGCACGACGGCCGCGCCCAGGTCGTCACCCCGGCCATGAACTACGTCTACGGCTACGACCTCGAGACCGGCGAGACCGTGTGGCGCAGCCGCGGCACGACCATGAACGCCATCCCCTCGCCGGTCCACGCCGGCGGCATCGTCCACGTCACCAGCGGCTACCGCGGCAACAACCTCCAGGCCATCCGCCTCGCCGACGCGCGCGGCGACATCGCCGGCACCGGCGCCATCGTCTGGCAGCTCGACCGCGACACCCCCTACGTGCCCTCGCCCCTGCTCTACGACGACGCCCTCTACCTGCTCAAGAGCAACGACGGCATCCTCTCGGCCTTCGACCCCCTGACCGGCGCCCCGCACTACGCGCTCCAGCGCCTCCGGGGCGTCCCCAACGTCTTCGCCTCCCCCGTCGGGGCCGCCGGCCGCGTCTACATCGCCGGCCGCGACGGCACGACCCTCGTCATCCGCCACGGCCCCCGCTACGAGGTGCTCGCCGCGAACACCCTCGACGACGGCTTCGACGCTTCGCCGGCCCTCGTCGACGGCGAGCTGTACCTGCGGGGGTACCGGCATCTCTACAAGATCGCCGAGGAGTAGTCTGGACAGCGTCGCCTACGGCTCCGCTCGCCGCCCGACCGGCCCTGCCGGAGTCGGCGCGCCGTCTCCCGGGCAACCGCCGCCCGCGGCCCTCCGCGTGTCTTCGGAGGCCGGGAGCTGCCCAACTTGTCTCACCGCCCCGGTTCGGATAGATTGGTACGGCCGGCTGGCGCGGAGGCCGGCCGCGGAACGCGTCAGCGCCCGTAGCTCAGCTGGATAGAGCGTCGGCCTCCGGAGCCGAAGGCCACAGGTTCGAATCCTGTCGGGCGCGCCAACTCTTCAGGCCCTTTTCTCGAAGAGTAAAGGGGCCTTTTTCAGCAAAGGTCAGCACCTCGTCCGCGCCGCCCCGCAGGTTCCAACGTGTCCCTCGGCGAGCACGCAAACGACCTCCACGGCGCCGACTCCCCACCCATCGTCGCCGGACGCCTCCGCGAGGTGCCAACCAGCCATGCGGGAGTGCGCACCGCTCTACCGCGCCGACTCCCGGTCCGGGAGGGCGAACACGTAGAGCCCGTTCCGGGGCGCGGGCTGGTAGATGTCCGGGCTGAGCACCCCGCTCACGCCGCGGAAGATGCCGACGCCCGTCGGGACCGCGACGTACTGCCTGCCGCCCGCCGCGTACGAGATCGGGAACCCGTGGCCGGACTGGCCGAGGCGCGTCTCCCAGAGGACTTGGCCGGTGCCGACGTCGAGCGCCCGGAAGTAGCGGTCGGCGTCGCCGACGAAGGCCAGCCCGTTGGCCGTCGTCAGGACCGACGTCAGGAAGATGGCGCGCTGCTCGCGGCTCCACACTTCCACCATCGTGCGCACGTCGTACGCGGCGAGGCGGCCGAGCATGCCGTTCGTGCCCGGCATCTCGTCGGAGCTCGATGGCGAGACCCCGAGGCATCCGCCCCTGCCCCGTGCGCGGGTTCAGGGCGAGCGTCGAGTTGGTGTAGAGAGCGTCGTTGTAGGCCGACATCCCGCGCCTCGCCGCCACCCACGGCTTCTGCGGCGGGATGTCGCCCCAGGTCCCGCTGTTGACGTCGCCCGGCTGGGCGATGGTCGAGGTGCGCCAGCGCTCCCCGCCGGTGTCCGCGTGGCCGGTGATGAAGCAGCCTTTGGCCTCGAAGCGCTCGCAGCCGTTGATGTCGCTGACGACGACGCGTTCGGGAAAGTCCTGGTTCCCGGGTGGTCTCCGGCGACTCCGATCCCACTCAGCGGCCGCATGCATCCAACGCGTAGTGCTTGCAACGCCAATCGGATCTGAGTTACGCTTCCGGACGGCGGGCATGGCGGACGATGGAGCATCACGATTCGCAACCTCGACAACGATGTCAAGACTCGGTTGCCCGTGCGGGCGGCGGACAACGACCGCTCCACGGAAGAGGAAGCGCGCCCGATCTGCGCGACCGCGGCCAGCGCGTTGGCGGGGACCGGGCCGGGCAACGCGTCCCATGCCCAGCTCGGAGCCGTCGGCCGCCCACCTGCACCGCCTGCGGCTTCGCGGCCACCTCCTCGCCACCTGCCAGTTCGTCAGCGGCAACCCGGAACCACCAAGCGTGGCCACCCGAACCCTGGCCCGACTACGCACCGGTGACCGGGAGGTCAATCAGCCGCCCGGAGGTTCCCGTGAGGCGTGACTGTATGGGTCCGCGTGGACTCAACGCCTGCACTGACCCCGGCCAAGTGCGGCCGTGCCAGATACGATGTCCACACCTCATGAATCCCCTCATTTTCCGTTTCAACGTCAAATTACGCCGAAGACCTCTCGGTATACCCGGTGTTCCAGCAGCATCTTTCCGAACGTTTCCATCAATGGGCGAACCCGGTCGTCGGACCAATTGGGAAGATGGTGATACAGCATCAAACCTTGTCGAAAAAGAGAATGTGTGCGCCGCTTCACTGTGTTCGCCCTCAGCCAGCGATCATAGCCGATGCGCTCGCCTGCTGCACCTAGCAACGACAACACCGCGATGGCCAGCGCGCTGATCAGCAATAGCCGGTCTCGGCGACCCGGGCTCGAAACGCGCATCGACGACAGACCCATCCCGAAGCGCATGTCCTTGATGTCCCGAAAGCCCGCTTCAATGCCCCAGCGCTTGCCGTAGTACCGGATCAACACCGGCGTGGGTACCTTCGCGTCGCTGGCCACTAGGCACCACGGTTCGTCCATCTTCCGATCATGTACACACACGACGGCACCCACGGGCCATTCGTGAGCATCGGTCACCCGGGCACCCACCAATCGGCGCGCACGGCCCCGAGAGCCGACCCAGTCCGCCGCCAGCCGCTGGTCGCCCCGTGCATTCGTTACGTAGATGTCTCCGCGCAACCGAATCACGTATTCGAAGGCCAGCTCCTCCGTCAGCAGGTAGAACAGCTTGCAATCCCCAAAGCCCCGATCCGCGACGACCGTAACCCTCACCCCAGCCGGCAGTACCTCCCGCAACCGGGACAGCACTTCGTACTCGTAGCGCCGCTGGTTGCCCTTCAGAGTCGATGTCTCCACGGTCTTCCACAGCAGGGGCGTCGCGCGGCCATGGCCGGTCAGCATCGACAGCACGATCGTGTCCTGCCCGTCGGAGGCAAAGCTAGTCCAATCCAGCGCGACAACCACTTCCTCGCGAGCACCAACGATGTACGGCGTCCAACAGGCGAAGAAAGTCCAGACGTCAACGCCTTGATTGCTCAGGAGCCGGTCCACCTGTTTCACACCGTGCTTGGTTAACGTGCCCATAGCTTGGGCCAAGCCACGTCCCACAGCGTGGATCGCGAGAGAGGCACTCGCCAACACACCCAAGGTTGCATTGGCCAACGATAGCACGCGTTTGGCATGCAAATCACCGTCGTGCAACGTGGTTATGAAGTTCATGAGATCTCGTCTCTCGATCAGTCGGGCACCGGCCTTTGACGGTTTCTGATGCATGCGCATGGGTCAATATAGTACCCGGACGGGCAACATTTTGCAACGTCTTGCAGGGAAAAAATCTCCGGTCAAGGAAAGGGCTCGTTCTGTTGACTTCTAATGAAAATGAGGGGATCCCTGAGTGTCCACACACCGGGGCAACGGGGCGGCGGTTTCCTCTGCGGATCGGCGCATTGTTCATCTCGACATCGCTTGCGGACCGGGGTTGTTTCCTGGGTAATGTATGACGAGATGGCATCACACGAAGCACATGATCCCGACAGAGTGGATTACTATGGCTACGATCATTCTCCCGCCATGATTCGATTGGCACACTTGTTTCTAAAACGTCTTCCCGTTCGGTACGAGTTCCACGGTTTCTCCGACCACGTCGATATCTCCACGGTGTTAGCCGCCCAGGACTTTACCAACTGCGATGTTGTAGTTACGTTCGGCTACGCCCTGCTCCAGGTCCGCAACAACCGCGCCGCCTTGGGTGACTTCGCCAGACTGATCGCTTGTGTACTCCCGTCCCACTCCTGTATCATGGTCGCGGTCGACGCACGTAGCGATGCTGCAACCCGCGCCGCCTTCGCCAACCAGTGCGATTCACTGCGTGATGCCCTGATAGACGTTGGAGTGTCTCTCAAAGAACGGTTTGTCGCTACCGTGGGCAGCATCATGTTTGCTCGGCTCAAGAAGGAGTAGAAGGAAATGGTTGCCGATGGTCAGTTGAGCATGTTCGAATCCGACATTTCCGTCGCGGTGCTACCATTGCCGGAGCATCTCAACTACGGCATTCAAGAACGTGGAATGCACAGAATCCCGGAAGTAAATGGCCTGTACTATTACCATGGGTTTCTGGATGAACACACTCAACGCGCGTTGATCGAGTGCATTGATGCCAACCCGTGGCGCGCAGACCTTGAGCGTCGCGTCCAGCATTATGGTTGGCGGTACGACTATCGCACGAAGACGGTCACGCCCGATATGGACCTCGGACCATTGCCCTTATGGGTTGACGAGGTCGCAGCCCGGCTGCACACCGCAACCAAACTATTCGATCGTGTTCCAGACCAAGCGATCGTCAACGAGTACCAATCCGGGCAGGGTATCGCCCTGCACGCCGACCGGCAGTGTTTCGGCGACACGGTGGCTACGCTGTCGTTGGGCGATGATTGGGAAATGCGGCTGCGGCCGGTAGGAGGATCAGCGAAAGAAGACAAGCGGATCATGCTTGCGCAAGGATCCGTACTCATCTTGACGGCGGACTCACGGTCTCGGTGGATGCACGGCATAGACAAGCGCAGGACGGAAAAGAGCCCGCTCGGGCCGCGTGGACGGCGTCGGCGCCTGTCGTTGACCTTCAGGACTATGCTCGGTCCGTGAATGGCCGGCCACTGGGTAACGGTAGGCTGTGACGACTACCGTGCTGGACACAATGTTCGCTCCGTTCCTCGACGTACCTCGCCGAAGTGGGGACGGACGGCCACTTGGTTGCACGGATGGCCGGAGCAGCTATACTCCAGATCATGTGGGACGCATGGCTCGACCCGGCGGCGCTGCGCGCGGCCTGCCGCGAGGGGCGGTTCACCGGCACGACATCCGGCGTCTGCCCCGGCTTCGCCCAGGCGAACCTGATAGTCCTGCCCCGTTCCCTCGCCGACGACTTCCGGGCGTTCTGCGAGCGAAACCCGCGTCCGTGTCCGCTGCTCGGCATGAGCGAGCATCCCGTGCTGGGCCCGCTCGCGCCGGGCGCCGACCTGCGGACCGATCTGCCCCGGTACCGGGTGACCCGGCGCGGGACGCCGGACCTCGAATGCGAGGACGTGCGGGACGTCTGGGAGCCCGATCTCACCGCCTTCCTGCTCGGCTGCAGCTTCGGCTTCGAGGCGGGCCTAGTGGAGGCCGCCATACGGCTCCGGCATCAGGACGAGGACCGCGTCGTCCCCATGTACCTCACCAGCCGCGACTGCGAGCCGGCCGGCCCGTTCCGCGGGCGCCTCGTCGTCAGCATGAGGCCGATTCCCGCCTCGCGGGTGGACGAGGCGATCCGGATCAGCGACGAGCAGCCGCTCGCCCACGGCGCCCCCGTGCACGCCGGCGACCCGGCCGCGCTCGGCATCGGCGATCTCGCCCGCCCCGACTGGGGGCAGGACGGGGGGCTGCGGCCGGGAGAGGTGCCGGTCTTCTGGGCCTGCGGCGTGACCTCGCAGGTGGTGGCGCGGAACGCCCGGCCCGGGCTGATGATCTCCCACGCGCCGGGCTTCATGTTCGTCACCGACGTTCCCGTCGCCGAGCGGAAGCGGAGCCGCGAACGCCCGACGCCGGTCGCGCAATAGCCCCGGCAGCCCGTCGGCTCCGGCTCCGATTGCCGCCCAACCGTGCCTGCCGAGAGCTGCCCCGTGACCGGCGCAGACTCCCGGTTGCGTTGCTCCTCGGTCAAGTGCCCCGATGTTCTCCCTCGTCGCGCCTTGTCAGGCGGGCACCGCGGCGATCAACCCGCGCCCTCCGGGCGTGGTGCAACGCAGGGCTTCACCATGGGCTGCCAGCCAACCACCGCCCGCGGCGTAGCGCGTCGCTGCTATCCTACCGGGCAGCCAGGCGCAACGGATGTCGCACGCGCCACGTAGCGCGCCCGGCCGGAGGATCCCATGCGGCGAACCCATGAACCCGCCCGCGGCGTCGGCGGGCTGGCCGTCGGCCTCGTGGCCGCCCTGGCCGCGGCCGGTCCCGCGGCGGCGCAGTACGGCGCGCCCGCCAACGGCGAGTGGCCGACCTACGGGGGCGATCTCGGCAGCACGAAGTACTCGCCCCTCGATCAGATCGACCGCGACAACTTCGGCGACCTCGAGACTGCGTGGCGTTGGCGGTCGGCCGACGCGGTGCTCAGCCTGACGATGCCCGACGGCTCGGAGTGGCGCGCCGACTCGCGGCTCGTCTTCGACGAACTGAACCGCCGCGACCCCGAGCGGTGGCGCGACGGCCAGCCCCCCACCATCACCAACCTCAAGGCCACGCCGCTGATGGTCGGCGACCGGCTCTTCCTCAACATGCCGACGTCGGCCGCCGCCGCCGTCGATGCGCGGACGGGCGAGACGCTCTGGGTCTACAACCCCAAGAGCTACGAGGAGGGCACCACCACGATGAGCGCCCGCTGGAACCAGCGCGGCGTGGCGTACTGGTCGGACGGGCCGGACCGGACCGACGAGCGGATACTCTTCGGAACCGGCAACGGGTACCTCGTCTGCGTCGACGCCGGGACCGGGCGGCCGTGCCCCGACTTCGGGGACGGCGGCCGGGTGGACCTGATGGCCGACATCCCGCGCGCCACGCGCGGCGAGCGCGACTGGCTGAACGCGTTGCTCTACTCCGTGCAGTCGCCGCCCATCGTGTTCGGCGACACCGTCGTGACGCCGATGTCCATCTCCAGCTTCAACAACCGCAGGGAGATGCCGCCGGGCTGGATGCGCGGCTTCGACGTGCGCAGCGGCCGGACCCGCTGGACGTTCCACACCATCCCGCAGGGAGACGAGTTCGGCAACGACACCTGGGGCGGCGACTCCTGGCGCGAGACCGGCAAGGTGGGGGTCTGGACGATGATGAGCATCGACCCCGAGCTCGGCTACATCTACCTGCCCCTGAACACCGCCGCCCCCGACTACTACGGCGGACACCGTCCCGGCACCAACCTGTTCGCCGAGAGCCTCGTCGCCCTCGACCTCGAGACGGGCGAGCGGGTGTGGCACTTCCAGGTCGTCCACCACGGGCTCTGGGACTACGACCTGCCGGCCGCCCCGAACCTGATCGACATCACGGTGGACGGGAGGCCCATCGAGGCGGTGGCGCAGATCACCAAGCAGGGCTTCACGTTCGTCTTCGACCGGGCGACCGGCGAGCCGGTCTGGCCGATCGAGGAGCGCCCGGTGCCGACCGACACCGACATCGAGGGCGAGGTGCCGTGGCCCACGCAGCCGTTTCCGACCCGGCCGGCACCGTTCGACTACCAGGGCGTGGCCATCGACGACCTCGTCGACTTCACGCCCGAGATACGCCGGATGGCGATCGAGGCGGTCGCCCCGTACCGCATCGGCCCCCTGTACACGCCGCACAGCCGGCGGGGCACCATCGTGCGGCCCGGGTTCAGCGCCGGAAGCTGGGGCGGCGCCGCCGTCGATCCCGAGACCGGCATCCTGTACGTGCCGTCGGGCAACCGCTACACCGTCAAGCACTTCCGCACGCCCGGGCCCGACGAGGACGCCACCCTGGCGGTGCTCGAAGCGCGCGGCGCGCTGACCCACCGCCCCCAGCTCCCGCAGGGCCTGCCCCTGTTCAAGCCGCCCTACTCGCGGATGACGGCCATCGACATGAACACGGGAGAGCACCTGTGGATGCGCCCGATGGGCGACGGCGACCGCATCCGCAACCTCCCCATGCTGCGCCACCTCGACCTGCCGCCCCTGGGCGGCGACAGCGGACGCGTCGGCCCGGTGCTGACGAAGACGCTGCTGATCTACGCGCTGACCACCGGGGGCACCGACGACCGCCCGCGCCTCGTCGCCTTCGACAAGCTGACCGGCGAGGAGATCGCGTCCGTCGACCTGCCGGGCGGTGCCATCGGCACGCCGATGACGTATATGTCGGGGGGCCGGCAGTACATCGCCCTAACCGTCGGCGGTGGCCGCGTTCCCGAGCTGATCGCCCTGGCCCTGCCGGCGACCGATCCCGACAGTTGACGTCCGGCCGAAGGAAGCGCCGGGCGGCAACCCCCGGATAGCACCGGCGGAGATCCGACGAAACCCGGGCGGCGATCCGAGAGGCGCCGGGCCTCGATCCGGGTATGATGGCCGCGTTGAGGAGGTGCAGCATGAGGTACGTCATCGCGATTCTCTCGACCGTCGTCCTGCTTCCGGGGCTCGCGGAGGCCCAAGCCCCGGGACGCACGCCGTGGGGCGACCCAGACCTGCAGGGCATCTGGACCAACCGGACCACGACGCCGCTCGAGCGGCCGATCGAGCTCGGCGAGCGGGCGGTGCTCTCCGACGAGGAGCGAGCGGCCCTCGACGCCGAGGCCGACGCCCGCCGGGACGCGCCGCCGCCGCCGGGACGCACCGGCGGCTACAACGACTTCTGGCTCGACCGCGGCGTGCGGACCAGCCAGACCTCGCTCATCGTCGACCCGCCCGACGGGCGGTACCCGGCCAAGACCGAGCGCGTGCGCGAGAGCGACGAGGCGTTCGCGGCGATGCGCGACGGCACGCGGTTCGACACGTGGGAGGACCTGAACCTCTACGACCGGTGCATCACGCGCGGCATGCCCGGCGCCATGATTCCCGGCTTCTACAACCACAACTACCAGATCCTGCAGACGCCCGACCACGTGGTCATCTTCGTCGAGATGATCCACGACGCGCGCATCATCCCCCTCGACGGGCGCCCCCACGCGCCGGCGCAAATCGGCCAGTGGCTGGGCGACTCGCGCGGCCGGTGGGAGGGCGACACCCTGGTGGTCGAGACGACCAACCTGACCCCGAAGGGCGACGAGCGGGTACGCTACCTGGTGCACGCGGGCAGCGGGGAGGCGAAGGTGGTCGAGCGGTTCACGCGGGTCGCCGCCGACCGCATCGACTACAGCTTCACGGTGACCGACCCCGCGACCTACGCGCGCTCGTGGACGGCGGAGATTCCGATGGTCCCGATCGAGGGCGGGCTCTTCGAGTACGCGTGCCACGAGGGGAACTACGGGCTGGTGAACATCCTCGCCGGCGCCCGCGCGGCCGAGCGGGAGGCGGCCGGAGCGGGTCAGCAGTAAGGGCGCCGCACGTTCGGGCACCGGGCGGTCAGGAGGGTCGCCGGAATCCCGGCCCCGGCACGGGACGCAACGGCACGAGCGCCGCCCGGTCCCGGGTCGTTGGCCTGGAATGTGATCGGGCGGCTGCTTGGCGCCTTCGAGCGGATCTGCGTCGCTCAAGCAGCATCGCGGGCGGGCGGTGGCACCGGGCCGACGTTCATCGGGTTGCCGACCCGGTCTATGGAGGTTCGGGGGCCGTCCATCCCCTCGCGCGCGCTTTGACAGGCCACGGCGGCGGGCGTATATTCGACTCGATTCCAGGAGCGTCGAACCGGGCCGAAAGCGGGATGCCCGGGTTCGCGCACCGGCGCACCGGGTAGCGGGCCGTACTGACCCAGGAGGGTACGGAGATGAGGCGACGACTGTTCGAGTCGCTCGGCGTGGCGGTGGCGATCGCGACGGTCATGGTGCTGCTGCAGCCCGCCGCCGGCGGCCAGGGCCCCGGCGACACCCCGTGGGGCCATCCCGACCTCGAGGGCATCTGGCTCGACGTGTACGCGACGCCCTTCGAGCGGCCCGCCGGGGTCGGCGACCGCGAGCTCTTCACCGCGGCCGAGCGGGAGGCGCGCGACCAAGCCCGCATGGTCAACCCGGGGCGCGACCGGCGCGGGACGGACGGGCGGACGGACGTCGCGGGGGCCTACAACGCCGTCTACACGTCGGCGCGGCCGGCCGGGCCGCGCACGTCGCTCGTGGTCGACCCGCCCGACGGGCGCATCCCCGCCCTGACGCCGGAGGCGCAGCGGGACAACGAGCTCCGGCGCGACTGGCGCCTCATGCTCCTGCGCAGCACCGAAACCTGCCGCCTCGGGGGCAGCGGCTGCGCCGGCGGCGAGTACGGGCCCGCGTCGCCGCGGCGCTTCGACATGGTGCCCTTCTACAACACCGGCCGCATGAACCGCCATTTCGGCCCCGAGGACCAGAGCCTCGGCGACCGGTGCATGTCGGGGCGCACCCCCGACTTCAACGGGTTCCGCCGCATCGTGCAGGGCGAGGACGCCATCGCCATCGGCTACGACACCGGCCAGGGCCAGGGGTACCACCGCATCGTCAACCTGGGCGGCGACCATCCGCCGGCCACCGTCCGCCTGCGGCACGGCGACTCGCGGGGCCGCTGGGACGGCCGGACCCTGGTCGTCGAGACCACCAACTTCTCACCCAAGTTCACCTACCGCGAGTCGGGCGCGAACCGGCGCCTCGTCGAGCGGTACACGCGCATCGACCAGGACACCCTCGAGTACGAGGTGACCGTCGAGGACCCGACGGTGTGGACCGCGCCGTGGACCGTCCGGCAGGAGCTGAAGCGCCAGAACGACGAACAGAACCGCATCTACTACGAGCCGCGCTGCCACGAGGGCAACTACGGGCTGCCGGCACTGCTCATCGGGGCCCGCGTCGACGAGCAGGCGTTCGCGGAGGGGCGCGGCCCCGACCCGTTCTCGCTCGACACGGCCACGTGCGTGACGGGGTTGCAGGACTGAAGGAAGTCGGCCATGCGCCGGCGGGGCCCCCGGGCCACTGCTGGCCGTGCGGCGACGAAGCCCGCTTCCGCCCGGCCCGCGCCGGGGCCGGGCTTCGTCGCCAGGGAGCATCGATGATGGGTAACCGTTTCAGCGTCTCGACCGTCTTCACCGTCCTCGCCGCCTTCGCCGTCGGCGCCGCCGTCGCCATCGGCGTGACGGGCACGGCCAGCCAGGCCCAGGACCAGGCCCGCCCCGCGCAGACTCCCGACGGGCGCCCGAACTTCAACGGCGTCTGGCAGGCCCTCAACGAGGCGCACTGGGACCTGGAGGCGCACGAGGCGCTGCCGGGCATGGTGATGCAGGAGGGCGTCTATCCCTACGAGTACGCCCGCGTGCCGGCGGCCCCGGTGGTGGCGCTGGGCGCCGCGGCCGGCGTGCCCGGGTCGATGGGGGTCGTGCAGGGCGACGGCCGCATCCCCTACACGCCGGAAGCGCTCGCGGTCAAGGAGGAGAACAAGGCGAACTGGATCGACCGCGACCCCGAGCTCAAGTGCTACCTGCCGGGCACGCCGCGGGCGATGTACATGCCCTATCCGTTCCAGATCGTGCAGGGCGACGACAAGATCCACATGAACTTCGCGTTCTCGAACGCGGCCCGCGTCATCCACCTCGACGAGGTCGACCTGCCGCCCGACTGGACCTACATGGGACACTCGCTCGGCCGTTGGGAAGGGGACACCCTGGTGGTCGAGGTGACCGAGTTCAACGGCAAGAACTGGCTCGACCGGGCCGGCAACTTCCACAGCGAGGCCCTGCGGCTCACCGAGCGCTACACGCCGATGTCGCCCGACGCCATCTGGTACGAGGTGACCATCGAAGATCCGCAGACCTTCACCGAGCCGTGGTCGATCGCCATGCCGCTCTACCGGCGCCTCGAGCCGAACGCCACCGTGCTCGACTATCCGTGCATCGAGTTCGCCGAGGAGTTCATGTACGGGAGCCTGCGCCGCGAGCAGCTCGTGCAGCGGTGGGAGGGCGACATGATGATCGTCGAGATCACGCGCAAGATTCCGGAGGGCGACGCGCTGCACGAGTGGTATCGGCGGTAACCAACCGTTTTCGCGGGCCGCGGTCGAGATCCGGGGCCCGTCGGATGCAAACCGTTCGTGAAACACGAGGGGCAGGAGGCCGAAGGCCATGAGGACGAAGCTGTTGATCGGGGTCTTGAGCGCGGTGGTCGGGATCGGTCTGGGGCTGGCGGGGACCGCCGAGCCCGTGAGGGCGCATCACGCGTTCGCGGCGGAGTTCGACGCGGAACGGCCCGTCGACTTCAGCGGCAAGGTCACGCGGGTCGAGTGGGTCAACCCCCACGTCTGGATCCACATCGACGTCGAGCTGGACGACGGCACGACCGAGGAATGGGCGTTCGAGGGTGGCACCCCGAACGTGCTGTTCCGACGGGGCTTCACCCGACGGTCGCTCATGCCCGGGACCCAGGTCAACGTCGACGGCTACCAAGCCAAGGACGGGACGAACCGGGCCAACGGCCGGGACATCACGTTCCCCGACGGGACGCGACTGTTCCTCGGGTCGTCCGGCACCGGCGCTCCCTACGAGCTGGCGCGGCCCGGCGTCGACACCGTAGCGGCGCCTCCCAGGTAGCGACCCCTACCTGTCCCGGACGTCTCGACGGCAAAAGCGGTACGGGGTCCGGCCCCGCGGTGCCGGGGTCGGATTCTGTGCGGGCTATTCCCCAACTAGCGGTTCCGCAGCCGCCTCTGGCGTTCCGCGTGCGCCTTCTTCCCCGCCTCCCGGATTGACTTCCGCTCCGCGTCCGAGAGCGGCACGATACCGCCCCGCTCCGCGTCCCAGGTGCCGAGGATGGGCATCCACTCCACGGCACCCGCATGGCGTTTCAGACGATTCTGGTCGTGGTCCGGCGGGGGCTGGTTCTTCGCCCTCTTGGGCATCGGGGTTGCGCCTCCCTGTGGGCGGTCCGGGCCGTTCTCTTGTTGGGTGACGTGGACCCGGCCACCGAGGCGCGCAGGCGTGCGTTCAGCGGAGAGGTCTGTCTGTCCGCTGAACGCACGCCCGAGGGGACTCACCGCTGGAGGCGGTCGGCGTCGTAGATGGAGAAGGAGGCCGGTTCCGGACCGCGCCCTTCCGCAAACGCCTGGTCGTCCAGACGATAGCCGCGGAGCAACGCCGGCAGGCCGTAGTTCCCTTCGTGGCACCGCGGCTCGTAGTAGATGCGGTTCTGCCCGTCGCTCTGCCGCCTCAACTCCTGCCGTATCGTCCACGGCGCCACCCACACCGTCGGATCCTCGATCGTCATCTCGTAATCGAGCGTGTCCTCGTCGACCCGCGTGTACCGTTCGACGAGCCGGCGGTTCTCGGCCGCACCCTGGTAGGGGAACTTGTGCGAGAAGTTCGCGGTCTCGATGACCAGCGTCTGGCCCTCCCAGCGGCCGCGCGAGTCGCCGTGGCGCAGGCGGATGTGGGCGGGCGGATGGCTGCCGCCGAGGTTGACGAGACGCTGGAACCCCTGGCCCTGCCCGGTGTCGTAGGCGATGGAGACGGCGTTCTCGCCCTGCACGATGCGGCGGAACCCGTTCAGGTCGGGGGTCCGCCCCGACATGCACCGGTCGCCGAGGCTCTGGTCCTCGGGACCGTCGTGGCGGTTCATGCGGCCCCGGGTGTTGTAGTAGGGCGTGGTCTCGTAGTAGCGTGGCGACGGCGGCCCGTACTCGCCCCCGGCGCACTGCGGCGCCTGGCTCCGGCACGTCTCGGTGTTGCGCAGGAGCATGAGGCGCCACTCCTGCTCGATCTCGTTCCGCCTGACCTGCTCCGGCGTCAGGGCGGGAATGCGGCCGTCCGGCGGGTCGACGACGAGCGACGTGCGCGGGCCCGCCGGCCGCGCCGACGTGTAGACGGTGTTGTAGGCCCCGCTGGGCAGAATCGGCGGGCGGGCGAGCGCGGCCCGGTCCCGGGCGGCCCGCTCCTCCTCGGTGGCGAACTCGCGCTCGCCGATCCCCGGCGCCCGCTCGAGGGGCGTCGAGTACACGTCGAGCCAGATGCCCTCCAGATCGGGATGCCCCCACGCGGTCGTGGCCGGCTCCTGGCCCTGCACGGAAACGGGTGTCTGCTGCAGCAGCACCGCCACCGCCGCGATCACCGCCGCCACCCCGACCAGCTCGAGCAGTCGTCGCCTCATTGCCATACCCCCTGAATCGGCCGTCGGCTCTTCAAAGGCCGATCCTCGCGCGCCGGCCGCCCGCCGTCAACCGTTTTCGTCGGGCCGAGCCAACCTCGCCGATTCGCGCGGCGGAACACGGTCGGGTAAGATGCTGTCAATCGACAATCCCGAGCTGCAGGGGGTGGCACTTGCCGACGGGCTTTCTCGGCACGCGGGCAGATGCCTTCATCGACACCGGCATCGTCCTCCTGGTCGTCGCGCCGTTCCTGATGGCCTACGCGCTGCGGCTCGCCGCGCGGCACCGTCACCGCGCTCACCGGAACCTGCAGGCGGGCATCCTGGGGGTCGCCATCGTCGCCGTGCTGATGCTGGAGACCAGCATCCGGTTCGGCAGCGCCGGCGAGGCCTACCGCGCCAGCTCGCTGTACGGGCCGGCGATGGTCGGCCTCTTCGCCGTGCACCTCGCGGTGGCGGTGCCGACGTTCGTCGTCTGGTGCGGACTCGCCGCGCTCTCGTGGCGGCGCTTCACCCACACCCTGCCGGGCCCCTTCGGCCGCCGCCACCGGCTCTGGGGCAAGCTCGCGTTCGTCGGCCTGTGCCTCTCCTCGGCCACCGGCACCGCGATGTACGTCATGGGGTTCGCGTTCTGACCCCGGACCCGCACACGGTGCGTCGCCGCCTCGATCCACCCCGCGGGCGGGCCCGGGACCGGCGCGACCACCGGCGGGCGAGCTCCGGAACCGGCGTGCGGTGCATCGCTGCCTCGATCCACCCGCAGGCGGGCTCGGAAACCGGCACGACCCGCCGCGGGCGAGCTCGGGAACCCGGCGCGACCTCGGCGCGACTCGGCGCGACCGCGGCCTCGCGCGCGGGCCGCGGGTTTTCGGTATGATTACGGTTTGGCGTCGGAGTCCCGGTGTCCGGGCCGACGTCGCGAATCGCCATCGAGACAGGTGAAGGAATGAAGCGAACGCACTCGGTGTGCCTCGCGGTGCTGCTCGCCGGGGTCGCCTGCGCCGGCGGCGCCGTCGCGCAGTCGTTCGAGGCGGACGTGGCGCCGCTCGTCGAGACGTCGTGCCTGACATGCCACGGCCCGCGGACCGCGACGCCGCTCGACATCTCCGGGCTGGGCCACGACCTGAGCGACCGGGCCACCTTCCTCGCGTGGGAGCGCATCCACGACCGGGTCGCGCGGGGCGAGATGCCGCCCCGCGGGGTCCGGCGGCCGGACCCGGCGGTGGTCGAGACCGCCCTCGGGTCGTTGAAGCGGGCGCTGGTCGACGCCAACCTCGCGGCGCGGAACGGCCCCCGCACCCCGCTGCGGCGCCTTACGCGCCTTGAGTACGCCTACACCATCCAGGACCTGCTGGGGGTCGACGAGGCGGTGGGCCTCGACCTGTCGCAGACCCTGCCGGCGGAGGCCGACTCGGGCGGGTTCGACACGGTGGCGGCCAACCAGAGCATGTCGCCGCTGCACGTGCGGTCGTACCTCGCGGCGGCCGACCTCGCCCTCGACGCGGCCATCCGGACGGGGCCGCGCCCCGAGCCGGTCCGGCACAAGATCCAGTACGTCGAGTCGCAGTACCTGCCGGTCATCGAGAACGCGCGGGCCCTGGGCCTCGGCATCGTCAAGAAGCTCGACGACGCGTTCGCGGCGTTCTTCGACTTCGGCTCGACCTACACCTTCCACAGCGCCACCGAGGGCTACCTGACGGCGGCGCCGGGGCGCTACCGCGTCACCGTCGACGCGTATCCCTACCAGGCGGACACGCCGGTGACGGTCATGGTGTACCGCGGGAAGATGGCGGGGGTGGCGGCGTCGCTCGACGAGCTCATCGGCACGTTCGACCTGACGGGCCCGCGGACGGTGGAGCTGACGCCGTACATGCGGCCCGGCGACCTCATCGGGCTCTCGGTGGCCGACCTCGACGGGCCGCCCGAGGGTGCGCCCCTCCTGGAGCCCGGCGATCCCTCCCAGGGCTACGGCGGCATGAAGGACTATCCGGGCGAGGGCATCGCGTTCCGGTCGCTGAGCTTCGACGGGCCGCTCCTCGCCGGCGACGCGTGGCCGCCGACGAGCACCCGCGAGCTGCTGGCCGGGGTCAAGTTCGACGAGTGGGGCGAGATCCGGCTGACCAAGGCCCCCTACGAGCATGTCGTCGACATCGTCGCGAGCTTCGCGCCGCGCGCCTTCCGCCGGCCTCTCGAGGACGGCGAGCTCGAGGCCTACGCCAGCCTCGCCGAGCCCCTGCTCGCCGAGGGGCGGCCGTTCCTCGAGGCGGTCCGCGTGCCGCTGCGGGCGATTCTCAGCGCCCCCGCGTTCCTCTACCAAATGGGTGACGCCGGTCGCCTCGACGACTTCGCGCTGGCGTCGCGGCTGTCCTACTTCCTGTGGCGCAGCATGCCCGACGAGCGGCTCTTCGACACGGCGCGCGCGGGCCGGCTGGCCGACCCCGCGGTGCTCGCCGGGCACGTCGACCGGATGCTCGACGACGCGAAAGCCGACCGCTTCGTCGAGGACTTCGCGGGGCAGGCGTTCCGCCTCTACGAGCTGCGGGCGACCACCCCCGACGCCGGGCTCTACCCCGAGTGGGACGACCGGCTGGGGCAGGCGCTGGCCCGCGAGACCGAGCTGTTCCTGGGCGAGCTGGTCGACGAGAACCACGGGGTGGGCCGCCTGATCGCGGCCGACTTCACGTTCGTCAACCGCCGCCTCGCCGAGCACTACGGCCTGACGGGCGTCGGGGGTCAGTACATGCGCCGGGTGGACCTGCCCGACGACAGCCCCCGCGGCGGGCTGATGACCCACGCCAGCGTGCTCAAGGTGACCGCGAACGGCACCACGACGTCGCCGGTGCCGCGCGGCAACTTCGTGCTCGCGAACCTGCTGGGGCGGCCCGCGGCCCCGCCCCCGCCGGGCATCGAGGGGCTCGAGCCCGACACCCGGGGCACGACGACGATCCGCGAGCAGCTCACCGCACACCGCGAGAACCCCGTCTGCGCGAGCTGCCACCGCGTCATCGACCCGCCGGGCTTCGCCCTCGAGTCGTTCGACCCCATCGGCGGCTTCCGGACGAACTACCGGGCGACGGGGGGCCAGGCGGAATTCGGCGGGTTCACGGTGAACCTGCCGTTCAGCGAGGGCCCGCCGGTCGACCCGAGCGGCGTCACCCCGGCCGGCGACGCCTTCGCGGGCATCGCGGAGTACAAGGACCTGATGCTGCGGAACGACCTCGAGCAGGTGGCCCGCCACCTCGCCTCGCAGCTCCTGGTCTACTCGACCGGGGCGGAGATCGAGTTCGCGGACCGCGACGCGGTCGAGACCGTCGTGGCCCGCATCGGCGACCGCGGCTACCCCGTCAGAAGCATGATTCACGAGGTCGTGCAGAGCGATCTCTTCAGGAGCCGATAGCCATGACGTTGACCCGCCCCCTCGACCGCCGCACGTTCCTGCGCGCCTCCGGCGTGGCCATGGCCCTGCCCCTGCTCGAGTCGATGGCCCCGCCGCTGGCCCGCGCCGCTGCGGCGGCGAGCCCTAAGCGGCTCGTGACCGTGTGCAGCACCCTCGGGCTCTACTCGGCGTCGTGGTTCCCGAAGACGGCCGGGGCGGGCTACGAGGCGTCCGAGTACCTGTCGCTGCTCGACGACCACCGGTCGCGCTACACGGTGTTCTCGGGCTTCTCGCACGAGGAGCAGAGCGGCCGCCAGCCCCACAACTCGGAGATCACGTGGCTGACGGCGGCGCGGCGCCCCGGGCTCGACGGGTTCCGCAACACCATCTCGCTCGACCAGGTCGCCGCGAACCATCTCGGCTACGTGACCCGGTTCCCGTCCGTGGTCCTGGGCACCCTGTCGGCGCAGAGCCAGTCGTTCACCTCGAGCGGGGCGATGGCGCCGGCCGAGACGAGCCCCGCCGGGCTGTTCGGCAAGCTGTTCCTCCAGGGCACGCCCGAGGAGGTCGCGCGCGAGGCGCGGCGCCTGAACGACGGCGGCAGCATCCTCGACCGCCTGAAGTCGCAGGCGTCGGCCCTGCGCGGGCGCGTCAGCGCCGCCGACGGCCGCAAGCTCGACGCCTACTTCGACGCGGTGCGGGCGGCCGAGCAGGAGCTGACCGAGGTGCAGGCGTGGCTCGACCGGCCCAAGCCGGTGGTCGACGCCGAGCCGCCGACGGACATCCCGAACCCCGCCGACCTCATCGGCCGCATCGGGCTCATGCTGCGGATGATCCCGCTGATTCTCGAGACCGACTCGTCGCGGGTCGTCAGCCTGATGATCCACGACCACGGGGTCGTGCCCCAGGTCCAGGGCGTGAACGGCGACCAGCACAGCCTGTCGCACCACGGGCAGGACGAGGCCAAGATCGAGCAGCTCAGGCGGGTGGAGACCGAGATAGTCCAGGCCTTCCGCGGCCTCCTCGACGACCTCGCGGGTCGCGGCGCCGCGGACGGCTCGCTGCTCGACCACACCTCGGTGCTGTTCGGCAGCAACCTCGGCAACGCCAACGCCCACACGCCGGTCGACCTGCCGATTCTCGTCGCCGGGGGCGATTTCGCGCACGGGAAGCACGTGGCGCACGAGGGCGAACACAACGCGCCGCTGTGCAACCTCTACGTGACCCTGCTGCAGAAGATGGGGGTCGAGACCGACGCGTTCGGCCAGAGCACCGGCGCGCTGAGCTGGTCGTAGGAGTTTGCGCCGAGGTCCGCGACCGACGGAGGGGAAGTAGTGCTGGCGTACCTCGTCGCTGGACTCACGGCGACCGTATTGGTCACCGCGGTTGGGTGGTTCTGGAAGCTCTGCTTCGAGACCGAGGGCCCGGCCGAACCTCGTTCGCCCGGCGACGACATGCCGCCGGCGTCGGGTTCACCCGAGGACGACACGCCGCCGCCGCCGCCGGATTCGACGACGGGTTCGCCCGAGCACGACATGCCGCCGGCGTCGGATTCGCCCGACGACGACACGCCGCTGACGCCGGATTCGCCCGACGACACGCCGCCGCCGCCGGATTCGCCCGAGCACGACACGCCGCCGCCGCCGGATTCGCCCGAGCACGACACGCCGCCGCCGCCGGATTCGCCCGAGCACGACACGCCGCCGCCGCCGGATTCGCCCGAGCACGACACGCCGCCGCCGCCGGATTCGACGCTGGATTCACCCGGCGACGCGACGCCGCCGACTCACGATCCCCCCCTCGACGACGCCCCTCCGGCTTCGGCGGAGACGGACGTTCCCGCCGCGCCGCCGGGCGTGCGCTGGAGCTGGCGCACCCACCGTCAATCCGGGCTGGAGTTCCTGCGCGTGACCGTCACCAACCCGGGGCCGAACCCGCTGACGGTGGCCGGCATAGCGCTCAGGACGAGCGACGAGCTCGCCCGCCACGCCGACCCGCCCGCCGATCTCCTGGTCGCGTCGGACCAGGCCGCCGACCTGTTCGGACAGGATTCCGGCACCGCTCCGCTGCCGCGCACCCTAGAGCCGGATGGCAGCGTCGATGCCTACTTCCCGTGCCGCGACGTCGCGGACTGGCTCTACGACGTCGCGGAAAGCCACAACCTCGATCGCAACGAGTGCCACCTGACCCCCGAATGCACCGACAGCGCGGGGGGCGTCCACCCTGCGAGACGGAAGGTCGACTACGAGAGGTGGTTGAGGCACGGGCACGGACCGTCGCTGCGCGACCACGCGGATGGGCAGGACCCGCCATCGGACGGCGATGACACGTGACGGCTCGAAGGTTCGCGGCGTGCCGGCGCGTCTCCGTACGATGAAGCACCGAGCATGAACACCAGGACTTCGCGCAGAACGGCCCGGGCGTTGAAGGGCGCGCTGACGCTAGCCGCCGACACTCTGTCCGCGGTGCATCGAAGACTCCGCCGTCCGCACTCCGCGCACCACTCGTCGTCTGGACCGCGACCCGAGGAGTCGTCCGCAAACGCGGGGTCGGAACAAACGCGACCAGGGATCCCTGCGGAGCCGCCGGATGAACCGGCGCTTGCGCCCGTTCGCCTCGCGAACGGTGAACCGGCTACGTGGAACTGTCACCAGCGGGCGGCAACGGGTCCGAGAACTCCGCGAAGGGGGACGATCCTCCAATTCAACAACGCCGATGTGGGCGACAGGCACAGACACCCACAGGGCATCAAGTGGATGAGCCTGAACCGACTGATGCGGTTGCAGGCCGAGGAGCGGGCGCGCGAGCCCACCGGGCGACTCCTGAGGAGAACATCTGTCGAGCACCCCCGCCGCGCTGCGCGGCGAGGATGGCCTGCTATGACCCACGTGTTCGTTCCGTTCGACCGCATCAGGGAACGCGTCTCGGAGGTTCTGGTGTCCTGCCCCCCCCGGAAACCGTTGACCGTCTCTATGTGGTGCGCGATCTACGCGGAAAGGTGCGCATCTGCGTATCGGACTCCGTCGAGACCGACGACTCCCGCCGTCAAGCACTGCAACGCCTCACCCGCGGCCTCCACGAAGCGCTCGGCCCGCATGGCTATCCCGCGGACGACACCGCCTTGTTCTTGGATTCGGCCACGCTCCAGTCGCTAGACGGTGCGGCACGTGAGCTCCGACCCGGCGTGTTCTGGATCGACCGCCTGGTAACCGGCCACAACTGGTGGACGGTCGGCGGTCCACGCGACAGAACGGGCGCGAACCGCTACACCCTCTTCTCCGTCAAGGGCGGCGTGGGACGTAGTACGTCCGCCGTCATGCTCGCATGGCGACTCGCCCGCAGCGGCGAGCGCGTTCTCGTTGTCGATCTCGACCTGGAATCGCCAAGTTTGTCCTCGACAACGCTCGATTCCGGAAACCGACCGGAGTTCGGCATCACTGACTGGTTCGTAGAGGATCTCGTGGATCAAGGCACTTCCGTGGTTGAGAGAATGACTGCCGTTCCCTCGTGGGCGCACGATCTTGAAGGCGACGTGCGCGTGGCACCGGCCCACGGGCGTGAGCCCGGTGAGTATCTGGCGAAACTCGGGCGGGTCTACATGGACACGGGTGCTCCGTGGACTACCCGCCTCGAGCGTTTGTTATCTCAACTGGAAGGGATTCTCGACCCATCCATCGTTCTACTGGAAAGCCGTAGCGGCTTGCACGACATCGCCGCTGCGACCGTGACCGACCTCCACGCACAGGTTCTGCTGTTCGCCGTTGATTCGGAAAGCCACTGGACGGATTACCGCATCCTCTTTCGTCACTGGCAGAGTCTTGACTTGGCGAGAAGGATCAGGGACCGGCTGTCAATCGTCTCTGCGCTGACACCCGAACTCGACACGGAACGGTACCTGCGGCAGTTCCAGGAAAGGGCATGGGATCTGTTCCGTGAACATCTGTATGACGATGTCACGCCCTCCGACGACCCAGACGATGCGTTCTCCTTCGACGCCCTCGAAGAGGATGCGCCTCACGCCCCGTTCGTGATTCACTGGACGCGCGGTCTCGCCTCCGGCACGCCGCTGCTCGATCCAGAACGAACCACCGCTGGCCAGGCCTACGCGCAGTTTTTCGCCCGATTCGACCGGCTGACGGCCACCGACCGAGCCGCAAAGGCGGAGCAGTGACCAAGATCGACATCGACGAGGCGCGTCAGGCGATCTGCGATCTGCCGGCGGGTACGAGCCACGGCGAGACGCCTGCGCCCGAACACGTCTACCTGCCGCGCTCCCATCTCAGGGCGATGGACCCCAATACCCTGCTCGTGACCGGCATGCGCGGTGCCGGCAAAACTTTTTGGTGGAGTGCGCTGCAGGAGGGCGTTGTCCGTCAATTGGTGGGTGCCCAGCGCTCCACGCTGGGAGAGAACACCGAGGTGCGAACGGGGTTCGGGGTCAGACCGGTGCTCGCTGAGTACCCCAATAAGGACGTGTTGCACAATCTGATCGACGACGGCTTCCAACCGAGAGCCATCTGGCGAACAGTGCATGCCTGGCAACTGGCACCAAATGACCATCCAATCAAACAGTGCCACTCCTGGCCGTCCCGCACGCGATACGTATCCACCAATGCCGAAGCGACCGAGCACCTGTTTCAAGAGCGCGACGCCGAACTCGATCGTAAGGGCGTCTACCTTCTGATCCTGTGCGACGCCCTGGACCGCTGCGCCGACGACTGGAAGGAGATGTACCGGACGATCCGTGGCCTGCTGCAGACTGCGATCGAACTCCGTTCATACAGGCGGCTACGGGTCAAGGTTTTTCTTCGGTCGGATCAGATCGACGAAAGCAGAATCGGCGATTTTCCGGATGCTTCGAAAATCCTGTCTTCCGCGGTCGAACTGAACTGGCCCCGGCACGAGCTGTACGGCCTGTTGTGGCATTGTCTGGCCAATGGAAGGCTCGGCACCGCGTTTCGGACGTTCTTCCAGGCTGGCGACTGGCCCTCAATGACCGTGGCCGGGAGGCAGATTTTCTCGGTACCGCGATCGTCGATCTTCAGGGAAGAATACCAACGCAAGAAGTTCCACGCCATTGCCGGCCGGTGGATGGGAACTGACCGCCGACGCGGTTTCCCGTACACCTGGATCCCGAGCCACTTGGCCGATACCGATGGAAGAGTGAGTCCGCGTTCGTTTATGGCCGCCCTGCGAACTGCCGCCGACGACACTACCGACCGGCATTCGGAGCATGAACACGCGTTGCACTACGACAGCATCAAGCGTGGCGTGCAGGCAGCCTCGGAGATACGCGTGAGCGAGCTCCAGGAAGACTATCCCTGGGTGCACCGGGTCCTGAGTCCCCTCAGGGGTATGGTTGTGCCTTGCGAGTTCGATGAGATCGCGGAACGCTGGAGAAGTCGGGGCGTCCTCGAACGACTGGCAGAGGAGACCGAACAGAACGAAGTGAAGCTCCCCCCTCTCCATATCGACAGGGGTGCCGAAGGTGTTCGCGAAGACCTTGAGTCGTTGCGAGTTTTCATGCACATGCGTGACGGCCGGGTGAACATTCCGGACGTCTTTCGTGTCGGTTACGGGCTTGGTCGGCGAGGTGGTGTGAGGCCGGTTCAATGACGTCCGGATTCACTCGTTCAGGCCGTTCCAGGGCAGTGGTGGTGCTTCCCGCAGTGCGTGGGAACGCGACAAGTAGAGTCACTCCAGTCGGACGCACAGCGTTCGAGGTTGAGTCCCGGGCGGGCGTCGCGACGGGACGAGTGGGAGCCGAGCATGAACACGAAGACATGGCGCAACACGAGTCGGGCATGGATTGGGATGCTGGCGGCGGCGATAGCGGTAGCGACTGGCAACGCACCCGAGGCGGCCCAGGACCGGGACTTCGAGCCGGTCACCGACGCGATGCTCGCCGACCCCGACCCCGCCGACTGGCTGCACTGGCGGCGGACGCTTGACGGCTGGGGCTATAGCCCCCTCGACCAGATCGACCGGGACAACGTGCACCAGCTCGGCCTGGCGTGGTCATGGACGATGGCCCCCGGCATCGCCCAGGCGACGCCGCTCGTCTACGACGGGGTCATGTACCTCCCCAGCCCGCTCAACGTGGTGCAGGCCCTCGACGCGGTCACCGGCGACCCCATCTGGGAGTACCGCAAGTCGTTCGAGAGTTCGCCCGACGACTCGTTCCGCGCCCGCACCCGGTCGATCGCCATCTACGACGACAAAATCTATCTGAACACCAACGACGCCCACATCGTCGCCCTCGACGCCCGGACCGGCGACGTGGTCTGGGACCACACCGTCGCCGACACCCGGCTCGGCTACCGCTACACGAGCGGGCCGATCGTCGTCGACGGGCGGATCATCGCGGGCATGACCGGCTGCGAGCGCTACAAGGACGGCACCTGCTTCATCTCCGCCCACGACGCGCAGACGGGGGCCGAGCTGTGGCGGACGTCGACCATCGCCCAGCCCGGCGACCCCGGCGGCGACACGTGGGGCGACCTGCCGACGACGTTCCGGGCCGGCGGCGACGCGTGGATTCCCGGCAGCTACGACCCCGCCACCGGCCTCACCTACTGGTCGACCTCGCAGGCCAAGCCGTGGGCGCGGCTGTCGCGGGGCACCGAGGGCGACGCCCTCTACACGAACAGCGCGCTGGCCCTCGACCCCGAGACCGGACGCCTCGAGTGGTACTACCAGTTCGTGCCGGGCGAGACCCACGACCTCGACGACGTGTTCGAGAGCGTCCTCATCGACCACCGCGGGCGGCGGTCGCTGTTCAAGATGGGCAAGCTGGGCATCCTGTGGGAGCTCGACCGGGCCACCGGCGCGTTCGTCGCCGCCCACGACCTCGGCTATCAGACCCTGGTCGACGTCGACCCCGAGACGGGAAGGGCCACCTACCGGCCGGGCACGATTCCCGAGCCGGGCCAGGAGCTCGAGTTCTGCCCCGACTTCCAGGGCATCCGCAACTGGCGCGCGTCGGCCTACCACCCGGGGACCGGGATGCTCTACATCCCCATCCATCCGACGTGCGTCCGGGGCACGTTCAGCGAGGTGGCGCGCGAGCCGCACCCGACCGGCGACCTCTACTACTACGGCAACCCACGGTGGACGGGCTGGCAGTCGGCGGGGCGGCTTCCCCACCCCAGGAGCCCCGACCACGACGGCCACCTCGTGGCCATGGACATCGAGACGGGCGAGGTGCGCTGGCGCCACTCGACCCGGCTGCGCTCGCTCGCCGCCGCCCTCACCACCGCCGGCGGCCTCGTGGTGACCGCCGACGGCGACCGGTATCTCTACATCATGGACGTCGAGACCGGCGACGTGCTGTTCCGCACCCGCTTCCCGTCGCCGCCGCAGGGCTTCCCCATCACCTACGCGGTCGACGGGCGACAGTACCTGGCCGTCCCCGTCGGCGGGGGGAGGGTGCCGGGGGCGACGAACACGCTGTACGTCTTCGCCCTGCCGGAGCCGGCGGCACGGTAGGGAGTGCACCTTGGTCGTCAGGTCGTCAGGACGATCTTGCCGACCACCTCGCGGCGGGCGAGCAGGCGCAGCGCCTCGGGCGCCCGCTCGAGGGGGAGGGTGCGCGACACCAGGGGCCGGAGGCGGCCCTCGTCGAACCAGGCGAAGAGCCGGTCGAAGTTGGCGCGGTTCGCCTCGGGGTCGCGCCGCACGAAGGCGCCCCAGAACACCCCGACGATCTGGCACCCCTTGAGGAGCACCAGGTTGGCGCGGACGCTGGGGATGGCGCCGCCCGCGAAGCCGACCACGAGGAGGCGGCCGTCCCAGTTGATGCAGCGCAGCGACTGCTCGAAGACGTCGCCGCCGACGGGGTCGTAGATCACGTCGGCGCCGGCGCCGCCGGTCAGGGCCTTGACGCGGTCCTTCCACGCCGGGTCGGTCCGGTAGTTGACGACGTCGGCCACGCCGTAGCGCTCGGCGACGGCGCTCAGCTTGTCGTCGCCGCCGCCCGACGCGATGACGCGGGCGCCCAGGCAGCCGCCGATGTCGACGGCGGCGGTGCCCACCCCGCCTGACGCGCCGTGCACGAGCAGCGTCTCCCCGGCCTGCAGCCGGCCCCGCTGCACGAGGGCGTGGAAGCTGGTGCCGTAGGTCATGGGGAAGCCGGCCCCGGTCTCGAAGGACATGCCGGCGGGCAGCCCGAGACACCGCGCCTCGGGCACGACGGCCTCCTCGGCGTAGCCGTTCCAGCGCGTCATCCCGATCACCCGGTCGCCGGGCGCGAACCGCGTCACGCGGGCACCCACCTCGGTCACCTCGCCCGCGACCTCCGCCCCCGGCGCGAACGGCATGTCCGGCTTGAACTGGTACTTGCCCTCGATGATCAGCAAGTCGGGGAAGTTGACCCCGGCCGCCCGCACGCGGATGCGCACCCCGTCGTCGTCGAGGTCCGGCGGGGCGACCTCCTCCCACACGAGGCTCTCCGGCGGGCCGTACGCCTTGCACAGCATGGCTCTCATGGCGGGGGATTGTAGACCAGGGTCGGCCGCGCGACGCCGGCACCCTCGGTGCGGTAAGCTCGTATGATGCCCGAACCCCTGATCGCGCTCCGCGGCGTCGAGAAGAGCTTCAGCCACGGCGTCAGCCGGACGTTCGTCCTGCGCCGCATCACCCTGGACATCGCCCCCGGCGAGTTCGTCTCCGTCATGGGGCCGTCCGGCGCCGGCAAGTCCACCCTGCTGCACATCCTGGGGATGCACGACGCGGACTGGACCGGCGAGTACGACTTCCTCGGCCAGCCCGTCCACGCCCTGCGGGCGAAGCACCGGCAGGCCCTCGGGCGCGCCAACATCGGCTTCGTCTTCCAGAGCTACCACCTGCTCGACGACCTCACCGTCGCCGAGAACCTCGACGTGCCGCTGTCGTACCGGAACGTGCCCCGGTCCGAGCGCCAGGGACTGGTGGCCGACACCCTCGACCGGTTCCAGATCGTGGGCAAGAAGGACCTCTACCCGAGCCAGCTCTCGGGCGGGCAGCAGCAGCTCGTGGGGGTGGCGCGCGCCCTCATCGCCAAGCCGAAGCTGATCCTGGCCGACGAACCCACCGGCAACCTGCACTCCGACCAGGGCCGCGAGATCATGGAGCTGTTCACGAAGCTGAACGCCGAGGGGACGACCATCGTGCAGGTGACCCACTCGGACGTCAACGCCGCCTACGGCAGCCGCATCATCCAGCTCCGCGACGGCTGGCTGGTGGACGGCTAGACTGCAACCAGAGCGCCAAGCCCAAAGGACCTGGACACATGACCGCACCCGAACGCCGTCGTCGGCTCGTCGGACCGCTGGCCGCGGCCGCTCTCGTCGTGTTCGGAGCACCCTGGAGCGGGGTCCCGGCGGCGTCGGCGCAGGAGCAGTCGCTCTACATCGCCTTCACCGACTTCGAGGGCGCCCCGGTCACCGACATGACCCTCGACGACATCGTCATCCAGTGGGACGGCGTGCCGTGCGAGATCGTCGAGCTCGAGCCCATTGACTGGCCGGTGCGCGTGACCGTCTACGTCGACAACGCGACGGAGAGCCAGGCCGCCATGCCGGACATGCGCGAGGGGCTGCGGCTCTTCCTGAACCGGCTTCCGTCGGACATCGAGGTGGCGATAGCCACCACCGCCGGCCGGCCGCAGATCCGCGTGCGGCACACCCGCGACCGCGGAGACCTCCTCGACGGGGTCGGCGTGCTCGCGGGCGAGGGCACCGCCGCGACGTTCTTCGACGCGCTCTACGAAGAGGGCGAGAGGCTGGAGGACGACCGGGAACGCGAGTACCTGTCGGCGATCGTGATGGTCGCGGTCGGCGGGGCCGAGGGGAGCCGCCGGGCCCGCGGCGACGCGGTCCAGCGGACGATGGACCGGCTCTACGACCACGCGGCCGTCGTCCACACGCTGCTGTTCACCTCCCCCTACGGCGTCGGGCGCAACCTGGGCCGCGCCCAGGCCACCTGGGGCGCCGACTTCGCCGCGTCGACGCGGGGCCGCTATGAAGAGATGGTGGTCTCCACCCGCTACCGCACGCTGCTGCCGGAGATCGCCGCCGACCTCGCCCGGCGGCATCGGCTGACGCAGAACCAGTACCGGGTGACCTTCCGACCGCCGGACGACGCGTCAGACCAGCCGCGCCTTCAGGTGGGATCGGCGCGCGTCGGCGTCGTGGCGATACCCACGGACAACGGGAACGTCCCGTGAGGTTTGCCGACGGCGTGAACCTTCAGAACGGCGGGGGCGGGTCCAGCAGCCCCGGTTCCACCGCCGGCCCGGGCCGGTGCTCCGGGTCGTCGTCGCGCCACGGGGTGCGGCACGGGCGGCCGAGCCGGTAGAGGGCGAAGTTGGCGGCCATCCGCTGCGAGGCCGCGGCCCGCCCCGCCGACGCCGCGCCCGACATCGCCGCCCGCTGCCACTCGACCGCCTCGCCGAACCGGCCCAGCTCGGCCAGGGCCATGGCCATCGTCTCGGCGACCGCCGTGGTCTTGTGCTCGGCCTCGACGGCCTGCGCCAGCGCCAGCGCCTCCGAGCCGTCCCTCACCCGCGGGTCGGGGGCGGCGGCCAGGAGGCGGGCGACGGCCAGCGGGAACGCCGGCTCCCCGGGATGAAGATCCATCGCCGCGCGCAGGCGCCGCAGGGCCTCGGGGTAACGGGTCAGACGCACGAGGGCCATCGCCTCGCCGAACCGCGCCTCCCGCCAGCCCGGCTCAAGCTCGAGCGCGCGCCGGTAGGGCGCCAGCGACGCCTCGATCCGGCCGGTCCGGCGGAGCGTGTCGGCGAGCCTGAGGTGCGCCTCGGCGTGATTGGGATCGTGGGTGGCGGCGAGCGTGTACCGCTCCGTCGCCTCCTCGTCACGGCCGCTCCGCTCGTAGAGCGTCCCCATCGCGAAGTGCGCGCCGGCCAGACCGGGATCCAGCCGAACCGCCTCGGCGAGCTGGCCGAGCGCGGCGCGGGCGTCACCCGTGCGGTTCAGGGCGAGGCCGAGGTTCAGCCGCACGACGGGGAGGTCGGGCCCGAGCCGGGCCGCCTCGCGGAACTGCCGCACCGCCTCGGGCCAGTCGTTCCTCGCGCCGGCGTACAGCCCCAGGTCCCAATGGACCTGCGGGCTCCGCAGCGCCGTGTTGACCTCCGCCATCAGCGGATCCGGCAGGGTGACGCCGGCCCCGTCGCCCGCGCGCGGCCCACTCCGGTCCAGGTGGGCCTGCGCCCTCTCGATGTCCCCGAGACCACGGTAGGCCATGGCCAACGGATAGCGGAGCGCCGTAGCGGCGGGGTCCAGCCGCAGCGCGTCTTCGAAAAACGCCACCGCGCGGGCGTAGTCCCGCTTGGCCGCGGCGGCCCGGCCGAGCTGGAACAGCACCGCCGGGGTATCGGGATGGAGGGCGCGGGCCCTGGCGAGGTGCGGCTCGGCCGCGTCCGGCCGGCCGGCGTCGATGTGGACCTGGCCCAGCCACGTGAGGGCCGCGAGATCGTCGGGACGGAGTTCCAGGGCGCGTTCGAAGTGCCCGGCCGCCTCCGTCAGGCGCCCTGTGCTCCGGAACAGGTGTCCCAGGTAGTAGGGCCAGCGGAAATCGTCGGGGGAGAGCACCTGCGCATTCCGGAAGCAGCGCTCCGCCTCGTCGACGTAGTCGCCGGCCATCAGCAGCCTGCCCAGCTCGCCGTAGGCCTCGCCGCGCCGGCCGGGCTCTACGGCGGTCAACGCGGCGTGAGCCTCGCGAAGCTGGGCCCGAACCGCGGGGTGGGCGCGGCCGAGGTCGGGCAGGACGATCGGCAGGACCGCCGGCTCGGCCGCGCCGCCCTGGAGCGAGGCTGCGGTCGCGCCACTCGACCCAAACACGGCATGGAAGCCCGACGCCGCCAGCAGCAGGCAGGTGGCCGCGACGCCGCTCGACAGCTTCCGCACCAGCATCACTCCCGGCTCTCGCCCGTGCCTTCTTCGAGCGTCAGCCACCCGTCCACCGGCAGGTCCGTCCAGTCCTCCTCGCGGCCGCCCGGCCAGACGACGCGGACGCGCCGCACCGCGGCGGCGGCGCCCAGCCCCACCAGCACTCTCGGATCGTTGGCCGAGGCGTAGCTGCCGTCGGTCCTCGCACGGCGCCACAGCGGGGGGCCGTCGTCGCGGAAGACGCCGACTTTCGCCCCCAGCATGTCGCGGCGACCCGGGCCGCCGACCAGCCGGAGCCCGATCCAACGGTGGCGGTTGCCGACCTCGTTGATCAGCAGGCGCGCCCGGCCGTTGTTATTGGTCACGAGGACATCCACGTCGCCGTCGTTGTCGACGTCGCCGAAGGCGGCGCCGCGGCTCACCTCCGACAGCCCGAACACGGGACCGGCCCGCCGGGTGACTTCGTCGAACCGGCCGTTGCCCAGATTGCGGAACAACTGGTTGGGCTGGTCGAGCGGCGGCGGCCCCCCCGCCTGCGCGGACGCGCGCCCGCCCCCCGCGAACCGCTGGTGACTGGCCTGGACCGCCCCGTTGACGGCCAGCAGGTCCAGCCAGCCGTCGTTGTCGAAGTCGAGCCATGCCGTGCCGAAGCCGGTGTAGGCCAGGCTCGGCGCCCCGAGGCCGATCGTGGCGGTCCGGTCTTCGAAGAGCCCGAGGCCGTCGTTGACGTAGAGGGTGTTGGTCTCGCGCGTGAGGTGGGTCATGAACAGGTCGTCGTCGCCGTCGCTGTCGAAATCGCCGGCGTCGACGCCCATGCTGCCCTCGGTCCGGCCGCTGTCGTTGAGGGCCGCCCCCGCGAGCAGGGCGCCGTTGGTGAACGTCCCGTCCCCCCAGTTCATCCACAGCAGGTTCGGCTCGCCGTCGTTGGCGACGTAGACGTCCGTCCACCCGTCCCCGTCGGCGTCAAAGGCGGCGACCCCGAGGGCGGCGCCGTGCTCGCGCGCCACCCCCGCCGCGGACGTGACGTCGACGAACGTCCCGTCCCCCCGGTTGCGGTAGAGCCGGTCGGGGACGGAAACGAACGCGCTCGGCCCGCAGTAGTCCCGCTCCCCGGTGCGGGTGAAGCACTCGGGCTGCGGGGCGTCGAGACGGTGGTCGAGGTAGTTGCCGACGAACAGGTCGAGCCAGCCGTCGCGGTCGAGGTCGGCGAACGAGGCCGACACGCTCCACCGGGGGTCTCCGACGCCCGCCTGCCCGGTGACGTCCGTGAAGGTGCCGTCGCCGTCGTTGCGGAAGAGCTGGTTCGGCCCGAGGGCGGTGCGGTACAGGTCTACGCGGCCGTCGTTGTCGACGTCGCCCGCCGCGACGCCCATGCCGTAGGCACGCCCGTCGAGGCCGCTGCCCGCGGTGACGTCGGTGAAGCGCAGGGTGCGCGTTCCGTCGGCGTGCACCACGAGGTCATTCCGGTACAGGCGGTCCCCCGGCGGGCCGGATCCCGGGTCGAACATCGTGCCCGCGCCGAGCATCCGGCCCTGCACGACATAGACGTCGAGATCACCGTCGCCGTCGAGGTCGAACAGCGCCGCGCCCGGGCCGAGGATCTCGCTCACGTAGAGGCGGCCCGACGCCCCGTTGAAGTGCACGAAGTCGATGCCGGCCTCTTCCGACCGGTCGGTGAACCACGCTTCGCCGGCGGACGGTGCCGGCGACTGCGGGGCCGCGTGGACGCCCCCCCAGAGGACGCCGGTCCCGGCTGAGCACAACACCGCGAGGATCAACCCGGCGGCCGCACCGCCGCCGAGGCGCCGAGGCATCACGCGCACGCGGCGATTATCACACGGCGAATCGACGTTTTCGGTGAAGGGTCTTTCCGGCGCGGCGAAGGCGGCAGGGTCGCCCAGCCGGAAACCGCTGCCGGGTCGGCGGTCCCGCCCGCACCGGGCATCCGCCCCTGCACGATGCAGGGCGAAGTCGATGCCGGCGGGGCGATCGCTTGACTCACATCATCGACCAGGCCGATCCAAATCAATGACGCAGGCAGGCGTGTGCGGGAAGCTTGTCGGGATAACGTTCATCGACGGCGTGATCGAGACGGGGCTCCGACGGGAGAACGCGGGATACCCGAGGGAGTAGCCACAGAATTTGACGGCATTGCAGACATGGACCTTCCGCTGATTGGCACGGCTATTGCGCTCTTGACCCTGATCGGCAGCATGTTCGAGTGGTCTCGGAGGCAGTTGCGCACGACCATGAAGGAGCACCTTGCGGTCTGGAGAGCTGGGGTCGATACGAAGCTCGAGACCAACGACAAGCGACTGGAGGACCACCGCCAGGAGATCAAGACGATCGCCGACTGGCGAATCGCCGCCGAAAAGGACATACAGGGACAGGGCGAGCGGCTGGAGCGAATCAGAGAGATTCCTGAGCGGTTGACCAAGCTGGAGTCCAAAATCGAGTCCCAGAGTTGAGGTCGCCGGCTCTCGGCGACGCCGCTGTCCAACCTGCTACAGCGCCACGGCATTGCGGCCGTACCCAACCCGGGTCGCGCTATCCTCGGGCATTCAGCCCCTGCTCGGACACCGGTTTGAAGCTCTCTCCCCGCTAAGGAAGCTTCCCGTCGCGCGTCGGCGTCATCCGGATGCCCGCCCGCGTGGTCAGCAGCCGGACGACCGATTGCGCGGTCGCGTTCTCCGGCGGCGTGTAGGTCAGGAGGTACTGGTTGCTCATCAGCCGGTGCTTCCGGCCGAGGTCCTCGGCCAGCTCCGGGAGCTGGGTGCGGAACCCGATGGCCGAGCTCAGCCCTTCGTAGCTTCCCGCCGTCACCCGGCCGATGTCCATGGCCCACCGCATCTGGTCGCCGCCCTGCTTCACGCCGGTGACCGACGTGAAGGTGTACATGCGGGTGTGGAGGGCGGCCCGGTTCGCGATCAGACGCTCCATCATCTCGCGGAAGGGCCGCTCGCGCACGCGGGTGCTCCCTTCGGGGCCGTTGGTCGCGACCATCACGATGACCGGGAAGTACTCGCCCGCCTCGTCCTCGTGCAGCCGCTCCGCCTCCTCGTAGAGCGCGTCGAGGAAGCTGGCTGCGCCGTCCATCTCCGGCGCGATCACCCCGACGGCGTCCTCGAGCTCGCGCCGGTCGGTCGTGTGCCGGGCCATGAACTGCGGCCGTCCCCCGATGGTGCCGATCGCCACCTCGATGTCCGCGGGAATCGCGTCGACGAAGCGCCTCAGCCCCTCGCGGATGTGGTCCAGCAGGGGCGGACTCGCCAACCCGTTGTCGACGAACACCGTCACCCGCAGGGGCCAGCGGATCGGTTCGAGGCTCAGGGCCACGCTGCGCTCGCCGTCCGTTTCGACGAACACCTCCGCGCGGCTCATGTCGGTGATCGGGGCGCCTTCGCCGTCGGTGAAGCTGACGAAGAACGACTGGGTCTGCGCCGACGCGGGCTGGCCCGCCCACGGCGCGGTGAAGGCGGCGAGGGCGAGGGCGACGAGAACGGTGAACGGGCGCCGACGCGTGGTCTGGGCCGCCATGTCAGAACCTCCGTTGGGAATCCGGCCTGTTCTCGAAAGGGGTCCGAGGCGGCACCGCAGTCGACCCGGGCCGGCCAATGCGCCGGTCGTCGATGGGCGGCAAACGCCCGGAGCGACTCGCCGCCGCCGAAACCGCCGCCAACCGGCAGGCGCGGAAGGCGCCGCTACGCCGCCGCCCGACCCGGTTCAGGGCAGCGCCGACAGTATCCCCTGCGCCTGCGCCGCCTCCTCCGAGTCGGAGTCGATGTCGACGACCTGCCGGAACAACGCCTTGGCGCCGGCGATGTCGCCCCGGTTCAGGGCCACCATGCCGAGCTTGAAGACGGGGGGCGGCCACTCGGGATCGGCGGCGGCGGACTTCTCGTACCAGCCGGCGGCGCCGTCGATGTCGCCCTCGCTGAACGCCACCTCGCCGAGGTTGTAGAGGTCCTCGGGCGACGCGTCGCCGCCGGCCGCCGCGAGGTCCCGGGCCGCCGCGAGGTCGCCCAACAGGAGCTGCGCCCGCGCGATTTTGCGTTCGATCGCCGGGTCGTCCGGCGCCGCCGCCCGATAGCGCTCGTAGGCCGCGATCGCCTCTTCGTACTGGGCCAGGGCGCGGTGGGCGTCGCCGACGTCCTGGTGCAGGTTGGCCATCTGCGGCCACCTCGCGAGCAGACTCGTATAGCCGTCGATAGCCCTCCGGTAGTCCTGGCGGTTGTACGCGTCGTCGGCCGCGCCGAGTTCGGCGACGGCGCGATCCAGCTCGGTCTCCTCGATGTCGAACCCGGCCAGGATCGACTCCACCTGGTCTGCCGCGTCCACCTTCAGCGGGACCATGTAGTACTCGATGGGCTGCACGCAGTTCTGCATCTTGGTCGGCGTGCACGCGTTCGACCGGTTCTGCGTCACCTCGACGCGCAGTTGGGCGTCCTCGTAGCCCTCGGCCATGACCATCGTGCTCCAGATGCCGCTCCGCATCCACGTGAGGGCGAAGCGGCCGTCGTCGTCGGTGACGGTCTCCAGCGGATCGGCCAACTGCAGCCGGTCGCCGTTGGGCGAGAAGAGCGGGGGGTCGGCCCGGACGAAGGCGCCGACCACGGGGTCGCGGGTGCCCTCGATGAACACCCGGCCCTGGATGCGGCCTTCTTCGTTCTGCGCTAGCCCCTCCGGCGGACCGAGCAGCAGGATCGCGGCGGCGGACACCCCATGGAGGAAGCGGCGGGAGAAATGCATGGCACCTCGGCAGGAAAACAAGCTCGCCGGTCGCGCGTTGCCGCGCGTCGAACTGCGGTGACAGTCAAAACCGTAAGCGACGAACGACCAAGCCGCATCTGCGGCCGATGGGCGCGCGCGGTCAGCGCAATCCGAGCACGTCGCCGGAACCCGGCTCGTGGCGGCTGACGGTCCGCAACGACCGAATCTCGATGCAGTCGTCGCGGGGATGTATGGCGATGAGCCCGTCCCACGGCATGCCGCGGTCGCCACGCACGATGCGCGTCTGGCAGATGGGGATATCGCCGGGCTTGAACAGGCTCTTCAGAGCCTTCGCCGCGAATCTGGCCCAGCCGAGCGATCCGAACGAACCGTCACCGTCCGGCATTCTCTTACTCTCCGATGTAGTAGATCCCGGCCCGGTTGGCTCCTTCCGGCTTCATGGCGATGAACCACCAACCGTCGACCCGGAAGGGGTAAGGGCGCCCCGCCTCCATCCGCGCATGGAAGATCTCGACGGTTCCGTCCGGCTTCGTCCTGCAGGGGCTGTCAACGTCCCCGCCGGGGTTGTCAACCTCGACCGTCGAGTTCTCCAACGCCGCTACGCCTGGCATGATGTCCTCCTCCGGAGGGCCGCGCCCGACCGCGACCTCCCCATGAGCCATTCTGGCGGCGGTCGTTCCGAGATGTCAACCGCGCGACACGATTGCATGCCGAACTGCCGGCGATAGCGGAGTGCCGAGCCCGACGGTGCCCGGCGCTCTCGGTGAATTCGCCCCCTCCCGACGCCTAGAAGTACATCTGCATGCCGAACGACAGCCTGCGCCCCGGCTCGATGCCGATGATGCGGAGGAAGTCCTCGTTCCTTACCCCGCCGCCGCCGTAGAACCGGTTCCGGCTGGTGACCCGGGCCCGGTTGGTGATGTTGGTCGCGTCCATGTAGAACCGCGTCCGGACGTCGTTGAGCGTCACCACCTTCGAGAAGCGCAACTGCATCTCGGTGGTGTAGTCCTCGAACACCGTGCCCGGCTCGATCAGGTTGACCTCGATGTTCGGGTTCGCGTTGTCGGGATCCCCGAGGTTCACTAGGCCGGGGAAATCGGCCGCGTTGATCGCATAGGTGGCCCGGATGGGCGCGCCCGGAAACACCTGGATGAGCCCCGAGATCATGGTGTCGAACGGCAGCGGCAATGCCCCCGACAGCTTGCCCATGGGCCGGTACGGCATCCGCGTCTCGCAGAACCGGAGCGAGTTGGGGTTCTCGACGTTGCCCCGGTTGCAGAAGTGGTTCTTGTTCGTGCCGGCGGTGACGCTCGCGGTCATGAAGCCGCCGCGCGGGAGCTCGCCGTCGAGAATCACCTCGAACCCGTTCCACGTCCGGTAGTCCCCCGACGCCACGGTGTGGAAGTCGTTTCCGCTCTGGATGTCGAGGTCCGGGGCGGTCACGTATATCGGCACCTGCACGCCGCGGGCGACCGCCGGCAGATCGGGGTCGTCCGGCCCGGTCCAGGTTCCCGCCATGTGCCAGTCGGCCGCCGAGGTGTTCAGGTTGTCGAACCAGTCGAAGTTCGTGTAGTGCCGCCGGTGCCACATGGCGCTGAGCGCCCAGCCGTTGCCGAGCTGGCGCTCGACGCCGCCCGAGAACTCCCAGTTGCTGGCGCGCGGCAGGTTCGGGTCGTACTGGGTCGTGATGGTCGACAACCCGTAGTTGGGGTTGTTCGAGGGTCCGATCTCGCTGAGCTGCGGCGTCCCGTCGGCATTGAGGGCGGTCCCGTCCCCGTTGAGGTCGGTCCACGGCCGGTAGTCGATCATGCCGTAGGGATAGATGGGGTTGTACCCCTGGGTGACGCCCGTCCCTTCGTTCGCGACGTACCGCCCGCCCGAGAACTTCACCGCCGTCGATCCGTCGCCGAACAGGTCGAACGCGGCGCCGAACCGCGCGTTGACGTCCTGCCAGTTCGGAATGTTCTCGACGACGGGGTCGGGCAGGGTCAGGGCCGGCGCGAAGTAGCCGGCGTCCCGCGTCCCCCCCGGCACCGAGCTCTGGAACCAGTCGTAGCGGATGCCGGCGTTGAGGGTCAGCCGGTCCATCGTCCAGGCGTCCTGCGCGTAGACGCCGCAGTCGCAGTCCTGGATGATGCCCTGCCGCTGCTTGCCGTTCCCCGTCACCAGGATACCGAACGGCCAGCCGTTGAAGAACATGCCGTAGTAGAGGTCTCCCGGTCCCGTGTACGCGAGGGCGGTCCGGTTGTTCGCGAAGTTGACGCCGGCCTTGAAGTTGTGCGAGCCGGTGACGTAGGAGAGCGACGCGTTCAGGCGGCGGTGGAAATCGTGGTTGTGGTGGTTCTGGAAAGAGCTGCCGGACATGGTGCCCAGCGAGACGTCGACCTTGGGCATCCGGATCTCGCCGCCGTGATCCACCGGGAACGTATTGACGTCGGCCTGCATGAACGAGCCGTGCGCCTCGAGGAGCAGCCGGTTCGTCATCGGCGCCGTCCAGCGGCCGGTCACCATGCGGGTCGGGTTGCCGTTGAACGTGTACCAGGCCTCGGGATTCGTGCGGCCGGTCCAGGCGAATTCCGTGCCGGAGAGGGACGACTTCGGCTCCTGGAAGTAGCTCCACGTGAACTTGTGCCGCTGGCTGGCCTGGTGGGTGAGGCGGATGTTGTAGTTGCCGTTCTTGCTCCACGTGTACGCCCGCAGGTCGTCTTCGGTGACGCCGCCGGGGGTCGACGGCTCGTCGAGGTCCCAGAACCGATCGAGGACGTACTGCCGGCTGCGGTTCTCGATCATCGAGGCGAAGAACCACAGCTTGTCCTCGACGAGCGGCCCCCCCACCGCGGGGTTGAAGCTGTAGCGGTAGGCGATGGGCGCGAACTCGAAGCCCTGGTCCTTGAGCGCCTGGCTCTGGTTGTCGGCCTGGAAGCCCCCGCTCGTGCCGCTCATGAAGAAGTTGTAGGAGAACTCGTTGCCGCCCGCCTTGGGCACGACGTTGGTCCGCACCCCGCTCTGGGCGTACTCGGCCGACTGCGACGAGGTGTCGAAGACGACCTCGGTGACCATCGCCTCGTTGGTGACCCCGCCGACGCCGGCCCCCCACTCGTTCCGCCCCTGGAGCTGTCCGCCGGTCTTGATGCCGTCGATGGCGGGCTGGCCGTCCAGCGGGTCGGAGCCGTGCAGGCTGGGCAGGTTGTTGTAGTTGTTGTCGCCGGGGACGAGGGTCTCGCCGAGGGTCGTCCCCGGCACGTAGGCGGCGGCGCTGGTGATGCCCGCCGCCCCCGGCAGCACGTTGACGCGCTCGGCCGGCATGACCGTCTGCTGCCGCGTGGTCCTGACGTCGACCAGGGGCACCGTCCCCTCGACCATCACCGTCTCCTCGAGGCCGCCGACGGCCATCGACGCGTCGATGTCGGCCACGAACGCGCCCTGCAGCACGACGCCCTCGCGGATCACGACGCTGAAGCCCGGCAGCGTGAAGGTCACCGAGTAGGTGCCCGACGGCAGGTTGGTGATGCGGTAGTTCCCGGCGCCGTCAGAGAAGACCGTACGCACTTGCTCGATCAGGGCGGGGCTGCGCGCCTCGACGGTCACGCCGGGCAGGACGCCCCCGACGTCGTCCACGACGGTGCCCGCGATGCCCGCCTCGCCCTGGGCGAGGGCCGGGGCGGGGGCGACCAGCACTGGCACGAGACTGGCCAGGCACAGAAGAACGAGAACGCACCGCGACTCGGACGGCTGCATGATCGATACCTCCTCTGCCGACGCGAAGCGACACGCCTGCCCGCCGCTCCACCGCAACAGCAGCGTGGAAGCATAGCACCTTTTGCCGGGCCGGCGGGGATGGCGAGGATGGCGACCCAACCCCGACTCCACCCGTTACGTCAGCCGGCAGCCCGGGATGGCGACCCCACTTCAGCGGCGCTGAACGGCGGCTCGGCGGCGAGCGGATCGGCGGCCGGACCGACGCCCTTCCGGGCGGTACGTCTCTCCGGCGTGAGGGCTGACGGTCGGCGCGAGCCGCCGCGCAGCGCGGTCGCGGTGGATGACCCGGGGAGGTGAGGAGCGGCCCGGCTCAGGCGAGCCGGGCCATGCACACGATGTCGTCCGCCCGTCCGTCGAGGAGGCGCGCCCGCCGCTTGACGCCCTCGCGCACGAACCCTGCCCGCTCGTAGAGCCGGATCGCGCGCGTGTTCGACGCGAACACTTCGAGCTCGATCCGCGTCATGCCCGCCGCTGCCGCCGCCTCCAGGGTACGCCCCAGCAGCGCCGCGCCCACCCCCCGCGCCCGCCACTCGGGCAGCAGCCCCATGCCGAGGACGCCGCCGTGCCGGCGCCCCTCGAAGGGGTGGCGCCGCACGTCGCACCAGCCGACGACCCGCCCCGCCGACCGCACTACGAGCTGCACGCCGCCGTCCCGCGCGAGGCCGTCGACGAACGCCCGGGTGCCGTCGACGCCGAAGCCGTCCACCGAGGTCAAGTAGCGCCGCTCGCGCGCCACCGCCTCGACCGCGGCGGCGAGCCCCTCGATGTCGTCGGGCGTGGTCGGCTCGATGCTGAACGGCGGAGTCATGCGGTGTCCTCGTGTCGGTTGAACGCCCGAATCGTCTCTCGCGCCCGACGCCGGCCTTCCCGGAACTCGCGCTGCGTCATCCGGGGGTTGGTCGCGGAACACGATCCGGGGCACGTTCAAGACCGGGACGGAGAGCCGGCGGCGGTCGACCGCGGAGCCTCCCCGCCGGTGTTCAGCCGCCAGGCGATCTCGCCGCCGCACTTCCGGCACCGCGCGCCGTGCCGCAGCCGGCGGCTCAGGCGCTGGCGGCGCCACTGCTTCCCGCAGCCGCACTCGCCCAGCCAGCGGGCCGGCGTGTGGTTCACGTCGTGGCAGCGCTCGGCGGTGCAGCCGATGGCCCGCGCCACCGCCTTCCAGACGTCGTCGTGGTGGTGCCGGTGGCCGGCGATGGCGTGGGCGATCTCGTGCAGCAGGGTGTCCTCGATCTCGGCCCGCGTCGCCCGCAGGCAGTAGCTCACCGACAGGTCGATGCGCTTGACGTCGTAGCGGCAGACGCCGGCCCGCGCCGTGGACAGGTCGAAGCCGAAGCCCCAGTCCGCGTGCAACCCGCCGCCGGCCTTGTGGCGGGCGAGGAGGTCGGCGGCCAGCTTCTCGACGTCGGCCAGGGTGCACTCGCGTTCCCGGACCCGTTCGACGACGGTGAGGAGCTGGTAGGGCACCTTCCACAGGGCGTCGTCGCCGGCCGCCACCACGGCGCGGGCGCGCTGCAGCTCGGCGACCGTCCCCTCGACCGCCTGTCCGCGCGACGGGAACCGCACGCGGCTCCCGACGGGGCAGGCGGCACCGGGGAAGTCGGCGGTGATCGCGTCGGACCGCCGAGGCGGCCGCGGGCGCTCCGGCGGCCGCGGCGGCTCCAGCAAGAGCGCGAGTTGGACGACCGAGCGCGCGAGGGCTGCCGGCATTGTCAACGTCTCCCGGCGCGCTCGACCCGAGCGCTCCCGGCACCCTCGACCTGGACGCTCCCGGCGCGCTCGACCTGGGCGGCCATCTCACGCATCATCTCGGCCGGGGAGATGCCGGTCCAGCAGTGGCCGCGGCCCGGGCCGTAGACGATGCGGGCGTCGATCGACGGCCGGTCGCGCAGGAAGGCGTCGAGCCGGCGCACCGCGCCCTCGAGGAAGTAGTCGTCCATGTCGCCGACCCAGATGTTCAGCCGGCCCCGCAGCTTCGGGGCCAGCGTGTCCCACCCCCGCTCGAGCACGAGGCGCAGGTCGAAGCGCTCCCAGTGCGCGGCCACCTCGGTGTCGATCTCGCCGGACGCGGGGTTCCAGAGGGGGACGGGGAGGCCGTCCGCCCCGCGGGGGCCGTAGACCGCGTTCCACGCGCCCCACTGACCGCCCGACCGGGCCCAACTGTCGCCGCGGCCGAGCACGTTCTCCATCCGCAGCTCGTGGCGCATGGTGAACCGCGTGCTCCCGTCGAGGTTCCGGGCGCTGGGCCGCTCGCGCCCCCCGCCGTCGACATAGGCGTTGCCGCCGCGGTAGACGTCGACGAGCTGGAAGGCGCGGAAGTCGACGCTGTCGGGGCACGAGGCCCAGGCCCCGCCGAAGAAGTCGGGGTAGAAGATCTGCAGGGCGAGGGCCACCCAGCCGCCCGTCGACCCGCCGTCGAGGACGCGGGCGCCCGGGAAGCCGGCGGCCCGGAACCGCTCCTCGACGTGGGGAATCAGCTCTTCGGTAACGGCGTCGCCGTAGGGGCCGTTGTTGGCGGAGTTGACCTGGTAGGGGTCGCCCCAGGGCCCCGCCCCGTCGAGGTGCAGGAGCACGAAGCGGGGCGCGTCGGGGTCGAGCCACGCCGTCCTGAACGGCGACCCGGGACGCATCATCCGCCGCACGCCGGTGTACCGCGCGCCGTAGCCGCCGATGCGGACCCGCAGCGGATAGCGCCGCGCGGGGTCCGCGTCGTGGCCGGGGGGGAGGATGACGCCGGCCCGAAGCTGGATGGGCCGGCCGTGGAACGCGGACAGGCGCTCGGAGCGGATGCGCACGAAGCGCAGGAACTCGGTTTCGTCGGGCGGCCGCTCGTCGGGAATGCGCCGCGTCAGCCGAAGCTGGACCGCGGCGGGCCGCTCCGGGTCGAGGTCGACCCGCCGGACGTCGCCGTAGAGGTTGCCCGGCGCGCCGGTGCGGCGGATGTCGGGGTTGGTCGCCAACACCGCCTGCGCGCGGTACGCGCCGGCCGGCAGATCCCGCAGGGTCTCGAGGGGAAACGCCGCCGCGGAAGCCCCGACGGTCACGCGGCCTCCCGGCTCCAGCGGGGGGGCGTCGACCCCGAGGGTGGGCACGGCGCGCGACCCCGCCCGGCCGATGAGGAACCGCGGCTCCGTCGCCGACCGGCCGGCGGGAACCATGACCACGAGCAGCCGTCCCGGCGGCTGGGCGGGCAACGACGGGTCGAGGGTGACCACGAAGCGGGGGCCGGCGTCGTCCTGGCCGGCCGATGCGGGCGCACTCCGCGCTGCGGCGGCCAGCCCGGCCGCCGCCAGCGCCACCGCGGCAAGCCAGCGTGGGACGGCGCGGGAACGCATGACGGATGGCATAACAGTGCGGGCCGCAGCCTCCCGGCACCGAACCCGGCACCGACACCGACCGCCCTCCGACTATCATAGGGTGTCGGGGGCTCGGCGGCGAATTCCGACCGGCGGGGGAACGCGGGCGATCGGACGGCTAAGGCCGACCGACCCGGCGGGGCCTGCGGAGAACGGTCCTGGGAAGCCGATCTGGACGCGTTCGAGAAACTCGCGGGATGATGGCGCGTAGCCTCGTCGCGACCGAGCGGGAGGCCGATTCAGTGACCGGCGTTCACGTGGCTGTTGAAAGCGCGGCTCAGCTCGTCGACGCGGCCGGTCAGGCGGTCCACCTTGCCGTTGACCACCAGGACACCGATGGCGGCGACCAAGCCGGCGCACGCCCCAACCACAGCCGCGATTCCCGCCACAACATCGAAGGCTTCCATGAGTCGAGAATACCGTGCTCAGGCAGACGGCGTCAACGGGACCGGGCAGTCGACAGCAGTCGCCAGCAGGTCGAATAGCCTCTGCCCGACACGCCGCCTGGGACTGCTAGAATAGGGGCTCGCCGTTCCGGCAGCCGGGGGTGCCACTGTGATGATGAACCGTCCGATGACCGTGTCCCGCTCCGTATTGCGTGTTCTCGCCGCGCTGGCCGCGGCCGCCGGCGTCGCGATGGTCGCCTGCAGCCCGCAGGGGGGCGCGGGCCTGACCGAACGGCTGTCGGTGGCCACCGGGGGCACCGGGGGCGTCTACTACCCGTACGGCGGCGGGGTCGCCAAGGTCATCAGCGACCACCTGGAGGGGGTGGAGGCGACCGCCGAGGTCACCGCGGGGACCGTCGACAACCTGAAGTTCATCTCGAACCGCGGCGCCGACCTGGCGTTCGTGCTCGCCGACTCGCTCGACGACGCGGCGCAGGGGCGCGGCGCGTTCGCCGACTTCGGGACGGTGCCGGCGCGGGCCCTCGCGGTGCTCTACGACAACCTGAACCAGCTCGTGACCCTCGAGGGGAAGGGCATCGAGACCGTCGCCGACCTCCGCGACCGCATCGTGTCCACCGGGGCGCCGGGCAGCGGCACCGAGATCACCGCGCTGCGCGTGCTCGAGGCGGTCGGCCTCGACCCCGACGCGGACATCCGCAAGCAGAGCCTGGGGGCCGCGCAGTCGGTCGACGCCCTCAAGGACGACAAGATCGACGCGTTCTTCTGGAGCGGCGGCGTCCCCACCGGCTCCGTGCTGGACCTCGCCTCAACCCCCGGCCGGACCGTCAAGCTGGTGCCCAATACCGACACCCTGCCGTTCCTCCACGAGAACTACGGCGACTCGGTGTACCACGCGGTCAACATCCCCAGCACGACCTACCCCGGCATGAGCGGCGACGTCGAGGCGGTGGGGGTGGCCAACGTGCTGGTCGTGCACGAGGAGATGACCGACGACCTGGCCTACCGCATCACGAAGGCGCTGTTCGACCACCAGGAAGAGCTGGCCGCCATCCACCCCGAGGCCGAGAAGCTGTCGGTCGAGAGCGCGGTGACCGGGTCCACGGTCCCGTTCCACGCGGGGGCCATCCGGTACTACGAGGAGCAGGGGGCTTGGCCCGGGTCGTAGGGCGCGCGCCGGACCGGTCGACGATCCGCCCGCCGTCGGGAAGCGGGAGTCGCTTCCCGTGTCCGATCCCGGAAGTCGCGACGGAACCCCGCATCGCGTAGATGCCGGCGAGACCGGTCGGGGGCTCCGTAACCCCGCCGGGGCGGCGGCGTGACTCGGGGGCGGTACCCGGACGCCCCTTTTCACCGGTCGCGTTACCGAGTACCCTTGCCCGTCGCCACGGTGACGCGTGCGGAACGCGCGTCGCGGGGGCCGCACCGCCCGACGACTCGAACCGGGAGATCCCCCTGGCCGATCCAGCCGCTCCGCCGGCCGCCCTGCGCGACGACCCGGACGCCGAGGTCCCGACCCGGCAGTTGACCGGGTTCCCGGCGCGCCTCGTGACGGTGCTGGCCGCGGGCCTGTCGCTCTACGCGCTCTACTGGGTCATCGGTATCGTCCAGCCGCAGGTGTACCGGGTCAGCTTCCTGCTGATCACCCTGGTCCTCACGTTCGTGCTCTACCCCGCCGTTCCCGCGTGGCGCGGCCGGGTGGCGGCCGTCGATTGGGCCCTTGCGGCGGCGTCGGTCCTCGTGCTCGCGTGGCCCATCGTCGACTTCGACCAGTTCGTCTACCGCGCCGCGACCCCCAGCGGACTGGATGTCCTGTTCGGGACTATCACCACCCTGCTGGTGCTCGAGGCGACCCGGCGCACCGTAGGGTGGATTCTCCCCGCCACCGCCGTCGCCTTCCTGCTCTACGGCTACTACGGCCCCCTGCTCGAGCTCATGGGGCTCGAGATAATGGCCCACCGCGGGTACTCGATCGACCGGCTGGTAGGCACCCTCTACATGACCCTGGAGGGTATCTTCGGGGTGCCCCTGAACGTCGCCTCCAGCTACATCGTGCTGTTCACCATCTTCGGGGCGATGCTGCAGCATTCGGGGGCGGGCCAGTTCTTCATCACGTGGACGATGTCGGCGTTCGGCCGCTCGTCGAGCGGGGCGGGGCCGGGGCGCACCGTCACCATGTCCGGGTTCCTGCTCGGCACCGTCTCCGGCAGCGGCGTCGCGACCACCGTCACCCTGGGGGCGGTGGCGTGGCCGATGCTGCGCCGGGCCGGGTTCTCGGCCGAGATCGGCGGCGGCATCCTGTCGGCGAGCGGCATCGGCGCCATCCTCGCCCCCCCGACGATGGGGGCGGCGGCGTTCCTCATCGCCGAGTTCCTGCAGATCACCTACCTGCAGGTCATCGCGATGGCCATCGTGCCGGCGGTGCTCTACTACCTGTCGATCGTCCTCATGATCGAGGCCGACGCGCGGAGGCTGGGGACGAAGGCGGTCGACGTGGACGTGCCGTCGGTGTGGACCCTCACCCGGCAGTCGGGCTACCAGTTCGTGCCCCTCATCGCCATCGTCCTCTTCCTGGTGTCGGGCATGACCCCGTTCCGGGCGGTGTTCCTGGCCACGATGCTCGCCATCGTGCTGAGCTTCGTCCGCCGCGAGACGGCGCTGCGGCCGGCGCGGCTGACCACCGCGCTGGAGACCGGCGGGCGGGCGGTGCTCGCGGTCGCCGCCACCACCGCGACGGCGGGCATCATCGTCGGCGTGGTGACCCTGACCGGGCTCGGGCTGAAGATCTCGAGCATCATCGTGGACCTCGCCGGGGGGAACCTGTTCTTCACCGTGCTCTACGCGGCGGTGGCGGTGTGGATGCTCGGCCTCGCGGTGCCGGTCACCGCCTCCTACATCATCGCGGCGGTCATGATCGCCCCGGCCCTGACCCTCGTCGGCGTGCCGGACGTCGCCGCCCACATGTTCATCTTCTACTACGCGGTGCTCTCCGAGGTCAGCCCGCCGACGGCGCTGTCGCCCTTCGCGGCGGCCGCCATCACCGGCGGCAACCCGTTCAAGACGATGATGCTGACCTGGAAGTACACCCTGCCGGCGTTCCTCGTGCCGTTCGCGTTCACCCTGAGCCCCGAGGGGCTCGGCGTCCTGCTGCAGGCCCCGCTCGCCGACATCGCCCGCACGGTGCTCACCGCCGCGGTCGGCATCCTCGCCCTCGCCATGGGCCTCGGCGGCTGGCTCCGGCGGGCGGCGACGCCGGCCGAGCGCACCCTCGCCGTCGCCGGCGGCCTGCTGCTCTTCTACGCCACCACCATCACCGACCTCGTCGGCGCCGCCTGCTTCGCCGCCGCGATCGCGGTCCACCTGGCACGAACCCGCGCCTGATCCCGCCGCAACGCGCGCACGCGCGCGCCAGCGATTCGATTTTTATGCACGTAGACATAATGCCTGTACGCATAATATAGGGGTGCGCTTCTTGGATCGCGGTGAAGAGATGCGCCGCCTCGACGGCGTGCTGGAGGAGCCCGGTGCCTTCGCCGTCATCTGGGGACGGCGGCGGGTCGGCAAGACCCGGCTGCTCATCGAGTGGGCGCAGCGCCGCAACGGCCTGTACGCGGCAGCCGACCGATCGGCACCGACCGTGCAGCGCCGCTACCTCGCCGCGGCGGTGGCCCGGCGGTTCCCCGGATTCGACGACGTCGAGTACCCGGACTGGCGCTCGTTCCTGCTGCGCCTCGCCGCCGAGTCGGGCGGAAGCGGCTGGCCCGGCCCGTTCGTGCTCGACTAATGTTGAGCGATCAGTAATGTGGAGTCGCGGCGGAGAACGGCGCCCCCCCAAGCACGGGAGGGTCGCCGGACTCCACATTACCGATCGGCCCTCAGAGCGCCTCGAGCCATTCCAGCACGGACGCGTCGGTGCGCCACGGGGCCGGCCCCGCCGCGGCGCGGGTGGTGGGGCGGGCCTTCGCGAGCGCCCGCCGCTTCATGTCGAGGTCGACGGTGGCGTACCGGTGCGTGGTCGTGACGCTGGCGTGGCCGAGCCACTGGCTGATCGTGACGATGTCGACGCCCGCGCGGAGCAGGTGGACCGCCGTGCTGTGCCGCATGCTGTGGGGATGGAGGCGCTTGGTGCGCAGGGCCGGCACGGCGGCCTGGGCGCGGGCGCAGTACTTCCGCAGCAGGTAGCGGACGCCGAATCGGGTCAGCCGCATCCCCCGGTGATTGCGGAAGACCGGCTCGTCGGGCCGCAGCTCGCGCCCGCGCTCCGCGAGCAGGGCGCGCAGCAGGTCGGCGGTCTGGGGCCACAGCGGGCAGACGCGTTCCTTCCGCCCCTTGCCGTGGAGGCGGAGAGGCGGACCTGCGCGGGCGCGTCCAGCCGCAGGTCGGCGACGTTCAGGACGACGGTTTCCTGGACCCGGGCGCCGGTGTTGAACATCGTGGCGAGGAGCGCGTAGTCGCGGCGGCCGTCGGCGGCGCGGCGGTCGACGACGCCCAGGACGGCCTCGATCTCCCCGTGCTCGAGGTACTCCACGGGGCGGCTGCCGGTCCGCTTGAACGGGACGGCGAGGACGCGTTGACAGTGCTCGAGCCGTGCGGGGTGCTCCATGGCGCAGTACCGGAAGAACGCGTGGACCGCGGCGAGGCGCACGTTGCGGGTGGCGGCGCTGTTGCGCCGGTCGATCTCCAGGTGCTGAAGGAACGCGAGGACCGGCTGGGGGCCGAGGTCTTCAAGGTCGAGCCGGGTGACGGACCGCTGCGACCGGGCGGCGACGAAGCGCAGCAGGAGCACCAAGCTGTCCCGATAGCTGCGGATGGTGTGGGGACTCGTCCCCCGCACCCGGGGCAGGTGGTCGGCGAAGAACGCCCGGAGGGCCCGCGCGAGGTCGTTCGGCGCGGCGGCGGTCATCGCGCACCTCCCGCGCCGGCGGGTCCGGTGACGAGGTCGCCGCAGTGGTCGGCGAACCGCGCGCTGGCGGCGGCCGCGAGGGTTCGACGAACTGGAGGTAGTAGGCGGTCGAGACGATCGAGACGTGCCCCATGTAGGCGGCCAGGAAGGGCAGCTTCGCCTGCACGTCGAGACCGGCGCGGTACCACCGGAGGAGCGCGTTCACGGCGAACGCGTGGCGGAAGTCATGCGTGCGTGGGAGGTGACCGGTCTCGGCCCGGATGCCGGCCCGCTGGAAGAGTGCCCGCATGGCTTGGCCGAAGCTCCCGCCGCTGTAGCCGCCGGGGGGCCGACCGCGGTGCCAGAGGAGCGGAGTCTCCGCCCCGGCCGGCAGCCGCCGCCGCCCGCGGGTCTCGATCAGGCGCTCGATCTCGCGGGCGGTATCCGCCGACAGCGGGACGAGGCGCGACTTGTGGAACTTGGACTCTCGGATCGCCAGCGTGCGCTGCGGCGGGTCGTAGTCTCCGACGGCGAGACGGGTCAGCTCTCCGCGTCGCAGCCCCGTGGTGGACAGCACCACGGTCGCGAGGCGCATGTTCTCGGGACGGAGCGGCGAATTGGGGCTGCGGGTCAGCGTACGTGCGGCGGCCAGCAAGCGGACGATCTCGCCGTCGGTGAAGATGTGCGGCCGGATGGCTTGGTGGACGGGCGGAAACAGCCGCTCGTCGGGGACGAAGCAGCCCGGCTCACCGCGTCGGCGATACAGACACAGGTTTCGCACGATCCGCATGCGGGCCCGACGCGTGCCGGAGGCCAGATGCTGCAGGGTGAGACACCAGGCGGCGAACGTCTCGGCGACGAGATCGACGCCGCGGGCGGCGAGGAACCGATCCAGGCGCCCCATCACCCATTCTTCCGACGCGTACTGGCGGCCCAGCGCCCGCTTGAGCGTCAGGTAGTTTCGGATGGAGGCGGACAAGCCGGAGTTGAACGTCGTCATGACGCCACCCCCGGCGCGCCGCGGTCGGCCGCGGCCGGCAGGGGCAGCGCGACGTCGCGGAGGTCGTCAACCGCCAGGCGGAGATACACGCACGTGCTCTACAGGGTGCGGTGGCCCAGGATGTCCCCGATGGTCTTGAGCGGCAGACCCGACCGCAGGAGGTGCACCGCGTACGAGTGCCGCAGGCAGTGGACTCCCCGGAATGGAATGGCGAGGCCGCTCCGCTTCGACCACGCCTGGAAGGCCTCGGCGACCGCGGTCGGCTTGAGGACGCCGGCCGGGGTGCGGCAGCGCAGGAACAGCTCCCGGTAGCTGCGCGGCGGCCCGCCCCGGAACGGGACGCGCTGCCGCCGCACGTTCAGGGCGTGGCGTCCGTGGCGGAGGTAGTCGAGCAGCGCGGTGCCGACCTCGTCGGTGAGCGGCAGCCAGAGCGAGCCGCGCGTCTTGCGCTGCGGGATGCTCAGCCGCCCCGCCCGCCACTCCACGTCGTCGAGCGTGAGGGTCACGACCTCGCACGCGCGCAGGCCGTAGGTCGCCATGAGAAGCAGGATCGCGTAGTCGCGACGCCCCATCGGGGTCGCGCGGTCGATCGAGTCGAGGAGCGCCCGAACCGTGTCCCAGGGCAGCGCCCGCGGGAGCTGCTCGCCGCGATACACGCGGGGCGTGTCGATCTGGGCGTCGAGCCCGGTCGGAATCTCGCCGTCAGCGGCCAGGAACCGGAGGAAGGCCCGGAGGTGGCCCACCACATGCTGGAGGGACGCGCGCGACTGGCGGGGGCCGACGGCGCACAGGAAGGCGTCGATATCCCGGCGGTCGATCGCGGCGAGCCGCGTCGGGCGGGTCTCGTAGCCGATGTGGGCCAGGAACTCGCCCGCCGTGCGGCCGTGGTAGGTGACGGTCGACGGCGCGAACCCCCGGGCCTGCCGCAGATGGGTCCCGTAGCCGGCGACCCGCTGCTCGATGCGGGTCAACGCGGGCGGCGCATACAGCGACAGCTCGGACTCGCAGTACCGCGTCAACTGCCGCACCAGGACCGTCAAATCGGGGTCCTGCTGGGAATCCGCGGGGGCACAGGCCCGCAATCGCGCCCGCGTCAGGCCGGTCAGGGCTCGCACGCGGTGCCGTTGTAGACGGCCGACGAGGCGCGGCGCAGCGCGGAAGTGCTCGCGGGCGCGCTCGGCTGAGTAGCCCCGCTTCAGGAGCCACGCGCCGTAGCCGTCCAAGATCGGACCGATGACCGCCAGCGACGTGTACCGCCGGTGCACCCTGGGAAACAGCTCGACCAACATCGGGACCGCCAGGAAGGCGGTGCCGGAATCGGCACGGTCCCGATGCTACGTACGTAATGTGGAGTCCTGGAGGGCGTACCGTCGCCTGCGCCGGGGCGCGCGGCGATCACTGCACATTACCGATCACTCAACATTAATCGCATTGGACTAAACCGCTTCGCGGTAGACGCTGAATCGACCCGCGGACCCTGAGGCGGCCAGCCAGATCGTCCCGCCGCCGCCGCCCGTCCGCCGTCTCGCCATACGCTGCTCTGCAAGCGCCCGGAATCCCCCGGGCCCTTCGCAGAGGAGCGTCTCATGACATCTCTTCGTCAACGCATGCTTGAGGACATGCAGGTGCGGCAGCTCTCGCCGTGCACCCAGCAGACCTACGTCGAGACCGTCGCGCGGTTCGCCCGCCACTTCGACCGTTCCCCGGCCCTTCTCGGCCCGGAGGCGGTCCGCGACTACCAGGTCTACCTGACCAACGAACGGCGGCTTGCGCCGGGCTCGATCGTCGTCGCCGTGTCGGCCCTCCGTTTCCTCTATCGGGTGACGCTCCGGAAGCAGTGGGTCTTCGACGACGTGATCCCCGTGCCGAAGAAGCCGCGGTCGTTGCCGGTCGTGCTCAGCCGCGACGAGGTGGTGCAGTTCCTCGACGCCGTCAAGGCCGTCAAGCATCACGCCATCCTGACCACGTGCTACGCCGCCGGCCTCCGCATCTCCGAGGCCATCCATCTCACCGTGCCCGCCATCGACAGCCGGCGGATGGTGCTCCGCATCGCGCAGGGCAAGGGGCGGAAGGACCGCTACGTGATGCTCTCGCCCAGGCTGCTCGAGGTGCTGCGCGCCTGGTGGCAGGTCGACCGGCCCCGGCATTGGCTCTTTCCCGGGGAGCGCCCGGAGAAGCCCATCACTCGCAAGGCGGTCCAGCTCGCCTGCCAGCGCGCCGTCCGACGCGCGAAGCTCACCAAGCCGGTTTCTCCCCACGCGCTCCGCCACGCGTTCGCCGTCCATCTCCTCGAGGCGGGCACCGACCTCCGTACGATTCAGCTCCTGCTCGGCCATCGGAGCCTGCAGACCACGGCCAACTACCTGCGGGTCGCGACTTCCACCGTCTGCTCGACCGCGAGTCCGCTGGACCTCCTCCCGCGGCCGGCGGGGAAACCGAACCCGGGCATCGCCTGAGCGACGGTCGTGCCAGGCGCCGCGCTCACCGTGGCGGAGGTCTTCCGCCGCTACGGCGACACCTTCCGGGCCCAGGCCGGGGCCGCCCTCTCCACGGCGCAACGCCGCGTGATGACGGCCATCGAGCAGTGCCGCACCGCCGCCCTCGGCGGCCACGTCGAGCAGTGCGACCGTTGCGGCCATCGCCGCGTCTGGTACAACTCCTGTCGCAACCGCCACTGCCCGACCTGTCAGTCGCTGGCCCGCGCCGCGTGGCTCGAACGGCGCCGGGCGGACCTGCTGCCCACCGAGTACTTCCACGTCGTCTTCACCGTCCCGCCGGCGGTCGCCGAGGTCGCCACCCAGAACAAGGCCATCGTCTACGGCCTCCTCTTCCGGGCGGTCGCCGAGACGCTCCGCACGATCGCCGCCGACCCCCGCCATCTCGGCGCCGAGGTCGGCTTCTTCGCCGTCTTCCACACCTGGGGCCAGACGCTCGTCCATCACCCGCATCTGCATTGCGTGGTCCCGGGCGGGGGGCTCGCGACCGACGGCAACGGGTGGGTCGCCTGCCGCCCCGGGTTCTTCCTGCCGGTCCGGGTCCTGTCGCGCTACTTCCGCCGGGTCCTCCTCCACGCGCTGCACGACGCCTTCGAGTCCGGCAAGCTGCGCTTCGCCGGTCGGCTGCAGGCCCTCAACGACCCCCGGCGCTTCGCCGGGCACCTCCGCCCGGCCCGCGAGGCCGAGTGGGTGGTCTACGCGAAGCGACCCTTCGCCGGTCCCGAACAGGTCCTCGACTACCTCGGCCGCTACACCCACCGCATCGCCGTCGGCGACCAGCGCCTGTGCAGCCTCGACGACGGCTCCGTGCGCTTCCGCTACACCGACTACCGCCGGGCCGGCGCGTCCCGCCAGAAGACGATGACGCTGACCGCGACCGAGTTCATCCGGCGCATGCTCCTCCACGTGCTCCCGCCCGGCTTCCACCGCATCCGCTACTACGGCTTCCTCGCCAACCGCGCCCGCCGGCAGAAGCTCGCCGAGTGCCGGCGCTTGCTGTCCGCGCCGCCGCCACCGACAGAGCACGCCGGCCCCGGCACCGCCGACTATCGAGACCGCTACGAGGCACTGACCGGCCGCTCATTGAGGCGGTGTCCCCGATGCGACGACGGAAACATGCTCGTCGTCGACCACCTGGCCGGCAAGCGGCTGTCGCCGGCCATCCTGGACTCGTCGTGAAGAGCCCGCCGACGCCCGCCAGCCAACGTCCGCAGCACCCCGCGTTGCCGGGCCGGTCCACCTGCGTCTCCGCCGCCCCGCCACGGTCGCGGGATGACCTTCGCGGCCACCTTCACCAACCAGCTTCAGCCGAGACCCTCGACGTACGGCCTCGTCGCGGGCATCCCAGCAGCATCTCCCCGCGATGGAATGCCCATAGCCGAGCGGCGGAGCAGCGGTTCAGTCCAATACATCCTTAGGTCACCGGCGCGGTGCACGCCCTGCCACTTGCCGGCCGTTCGCCGCCGCGCCGCCGACCTAAGAATGCTCTGCATAATGTTGAGCTCAACATTAATCGACGAGCTGCCGTACCTGATCGCCGCCGACTCCACGCTGACCGGCGTCCTTCAAGGTTGGATCGACGGCGCGCCGGGACGGCCCACGGTCGTGGTGAGCGGATCGAGCCAGCGCATGATGCACGGCGCGGTGCTCGACGCCGCCGCCCCGCTCTACGGCCGCGCCCGCGAGGCGTTCGCCGTGCGCCCCCTGAAGCCGGGGTACCTCGCCGAACTCGTGCCCGGCGCCGACCCGCGCGACCTCGTCGCCCTATACGCCCTGTGGGGCGGCATGCCGCGCTACTGGGAACTCGCCGAACGGTTCGGCCGTGACGTCGACCGGGCGGTCGATGCCCTCGTGCTCGACCCCGCCGGTCCCCTGCACCGCGAGCCCGACCGGCTGCTGATGGAGGAGGTGCCGCCGGCCACCGCCCTCCGCCCCCCGCTCGACGTCATCGGCGCCGGCGCCCACCGCGTCAGCGAGATCGCCGGCCGCCTCGGCCGCCCCGCCCCCAGCCTCGCGCGTCCGCTGGCCGCCCTCGGCGAGATGGGCCTCGTGCGCCGGGAGACGCCCTTCGGCAGCGACCCCCGCTCGGCGAAACGCAGCCTCTACCACATCGACGACCCCTTCCTGCGCCTGTGGTTCCGGGTCGTGGCCCCCCACCGGACCGCGCTGGCGCAGGCGCCCTCCGAGACGCGGCTCGAGTACTGGCGCCGCCACCGGCCGCGGCTCGAAGCCCTCGCCTGGGAAGAGCTGTGCCGAATGGCCGTGCCGTTCCTGCACCGCACCGACTGCACCCTCGGTGCCCTCGGCCCCTGGGAGCCGGCGCAGCGCTACTGGCGCGGCAACGAACCGGAGTACGACGTGGTAGCGCGCTCCGTGGACGGCCGCCGGCTGCTCGTCGGCGAGGCCAAGTGGCGGTCGCGGCCCCTGTCGGCCGCGGAGCTTCACCGCCCTCTCGCCACACCCCACCTCCCCGGCATCGCCCACCTGCAAGTCCTCCGCGCCACGTTCGCGCCGCAAGAACGCCGCGCACTCTCCACCATCCCCGACTTCCACGTCCTGGACGCTCGGACCGTCTTCCAGGCGCTACTCTGAACCCGCCCCCCCGAGACCCTCCGTCCTCCCCTGCGTGGAGATCCTCTGGAGCAAGCGTCACAGCAACTGAGACAGGAGAGTCCGGGCCGGCACGACCAGTGGAGGCCCGGGCGCGGCGAAGCAGTCGGCATCGACGGCCTCGGCGTCAACCACGACCTGGAAGGCGAACGGCACCCCGAGTTGCTCCTGGAAGTACCCGAGCGACGGCCCCATCTTCTCTTCGCGGTGCTTGACCTCGGCGAGGAACCACGGCTGCCCGTCGCGCACGACCACGAAGTCCACCTCCCGCTTCTCCTTGTCGCGCAGGTAGCCGAGGTCGAACCGGCCCAGCCCCAGGTCGTTCCAGCCGTCGACGGCCTTGAGCAGGTGGCAGGCTACGAAGGTCTCTGCCCTGTCGCCCACGTCCTCGATGTCCGCCCAGTCCCGCAGGAACCACTTGGGCTCCTTGCGCAGGGACCGCGAGACGTTGCGAAACCAAGGCCTGACCAGGAAACCCAGGTGGAAGTCGCAGAGGGCGGCGACCCACCGGCGGGCCGTCTGGACCGACACCCGCACGTCGCGTGCGAGCCGATCGTACACAAGCTGGCGGGCCGACTCGCGGCCGAGGTGCTGGACCAGCACCTCCAGTTGGTCGAGCTGTTGCACCTGGGTCAGGTCGCGGACGTCCTCGCGGACCAGTTGCTTGAGCCGCAACGACCGCCAGCGCCGGCTGAAGCGGATGTCGCGCTTCAGGAACGGCTCGGGATAGCCGCCGTGCCGCCAGAGCGCCTCGAAGTCGGCGGCATCGACCGCCCCCTGCGGGCGGACGACGCGCTCCGCGTCGGGAAGCTCCAGGCTCACGGTCTCGGCGACCGAGAACGGGTGCATCCGGTAGGAGAAGTACCGCCCCATCAGGCTGTCCCCGCCCCGACGGTAGACATCCAGGCGGCTGCTGCCGGTGACCATGATCCGGAGCCGGTCCGCGTAGGTGTCGTACACGCCCTTCAGGAACGTCTTCCAACGCGGGAACTTGTGCAGCTCGTCGAAGAGCGCCACCGGAATCTCCCCGGACAAGCGATTCGCTCCCAGCCGGCGGGCGAGCTCGGCCGGCCCCGAGAGCATGAGCTCGCGGTCGTCGAGGTTGTCCCAGTTGCGGTACTCGTCGGCGTGACGCCGACAGGTGGTGGTCTTGCCGACCTGCCGCGGACCGCTGACGAACGCCATCTGCCGGTGGTTCGCAAGGTGCTCGGCCAGGACGGCGTCGTAGAGGCGCGGGGCCGTTTCCATGCCCGACCATTATCTAGGCCATCACTTTTTGGTCAAGACCATTCTGCGATGGGCAAGATTCTGGTCGCATTCGGTCGCTCGACGGGCGGGCCCGGACCGGCACCGGTTCGAGATCCGGCCTTCCGCCAATCCCCCCGACGCCGTCGGGCGACACCGGGCCGGTCAGCCGTCACGCCCGCACCTGCCTGATGCGTCAGCAGCAGCAGACAGACAGGCGGCAAAGAGGCGACACCGGGCCGGGTCGGCCGTCACGCCCGCACGAGGCGGCGGTTACTTGATGCGGTGTCCGTTCGCGCGCACCGCAACCGGCGCTGCTACCGGTCAAGCCCGCACGAGGCGGCGGTACTTGATGCGGTGGGGCCGGTCGGCGGCCGAGCCGAGGCGGCGGCGGCGGTCGGCCTCGTAGTCCTGGTAGTTGCCCTGGAACCAGACGACCTGGCTGTCGCCCTCGAAGGCGAGGATGTGGGTGGCGATGCGGTCGAGGAACCACCGGTCGTGGCTGATGACGGCCACGCAGCCGGCGAACGCGACGAGCGCGTCCTCGAGGGCGCGGAGGGTGTCGACGTCGAGGTCGTTGGTGGGCTCGTCGAGCAGCAGCAGGTTGGCGCCGCCCCGCAGCAGGCGGGCGAGGTGCACGCGGTTGCGCTCGCCCCCCGAGAGGGCGCCGACGGCGCGCTGCTGGTCGCGGCCCTTGAAGTTGAACCACGAGCAGTACGCGCGCGAGGCCACCCGCCGCGACCCGAGCCGGATCTCGTCGTCGCCGTCCGAGACGGTCTCCCAGACGGTCTTGTCGGGGTCGAGCTCGCGGCTCTGGTCGACGTAGCCGAGCTCGACGGTGTCGCCCAGGGTCAGGGTGCCGGCGTCGGGGGCCTCCTCGCCGGTGATCATCCGGAACAGGGTGGTTTTGCCGGCCCCGTTGGCTCCGATCACGCCGACGATGCCGGCCGGGGGCAGGGTGAACGTCAGGTCCTGGATGAGGCACGTGTCGCCGTAGCTCTTGCGCAGGTTCCGCGCCTCGACGACCACGTCGCCGAGCCGGGGGCCGGGCGGGATGTAAATCTGGGCCGACTCGATGCGCTCGGCCGCGTCCTGGTTCAGCAGATCCTCGTAGGCGTTCAGCCGCGCCTTGCCCTTGGCCTGGCGCGCGCGCGGCGACATGCGGATCCACTCGAGCTCGCGGGCCAGGGTGCGCCGGCGGCGGGTCTCCTGCTTCTGCTCGATATCGAGCCGCCGCTCCTTCTGCTCGAGCCACGACGAGTAGTTGCCCTCCCACGGGATGCCGGCCCCGCGGTCGAGCTCGAGAATCCAGCCCGCGGCGTTGTCGAGGAAGTAGCGGTCGTGGGTGATCGCCACCACCGTGCCCTTGTACTGCTGCAGGTGCCGCTCGAGCCACGCCACCGTCTCGGCGTCGAGGTGGTTCGTGGGCTCGTCGAGGAGCAGCAGGTCCGGGGCCTGCAGCATGAGCCGGCACAGGGCGACGCGGCGCCGCTCCCCCCCCGACAGGTGGGTGACGGCGCTCCGCGGCGGCGGCAGGCGCAGCGCGTCCATCGCCTGCTCGACCCGCGAGTCGAGGTCCCACGCCCCGGCCGCCTCGATCTCGTCCTGCAGGCGCCCCTGCTCGTCCATCGCGTCCTGCAGCTCGTCGCCGGTCAGGCCCTCGTTGAAGCTCGCGGTCACCGCGTCGTAGCGCTTCAGCAGGCTCTTGTGCTCGGCCACCCCTTCTTCGACGTTGCGCTTGACGTTCTTGTCGGGGTCGAGCCGCGGCTCCTGCGGCAGGTAGCCGACGCTGACGCCCTCCGAGACGAACGCGGTGCCGGTGAACTCGTCCACCTCGCCGGCCATGATCCGCAGCAGGGTGCTCTTGCCCGCCCCGTTCAGCCCCAGCACCCCGATCTTGGCGCCGGGCAGGAACGCCAGCGAGATGTCCTTCAGCACCTCCTGCCCGGGGCCGTAGGCCTTGCCGAGCCGGTGCATCGTGTAGACGTATTGGTGGGCCATGCTTCCGTTCCGTCGAGGATGGTTCGCGAGCGGGCGGACGCCGTTCTACTGCGGATCGAGGACGATGGCGACCTCGGTCGTCTCCCCCGCGCGGACGGTCACCGTTCGCGGGGCCGCGCCCAGCCGCTCGTGCCAGATCGTCAGCTCATGGTCCCCGGCCGGCACGTCCTCGAGGACGAAGACGCCGTCGGGGCCGCTGACGGCGCCGCGGTCGTTGCTGACGACGATCCAGGCCCGCATCCAGCCGTGCGAGTCGCACTCGACGCGCACCACGCCGGGGCGGCGCAGGGGGCGGTTGACCTCGAGGCCGGGGAACGGCATGGCGATGTTGAAGCCGGTGCGGTTGCGGTCGTCGTAGGTGTGGGTCGAGTGCAGGGTGTCGTCCTGGCTCGTCACCAACACCTGGCTGCGGGTGGGGGCGATCTGCACGCGCGGGACGAAGAGGCAGCCGGCGTTGTCGATGCGGGGCGACGGCCGCTCCGCCGGCCACGGCACGCCGGTCAGCCGCACGACGGCGTTCGCCACGTGCCCAGCCGCGTCAGCGACGATCGCCTCGTCGGGCACGCTGTCGCCGCAGACGGCCTGGTCGGCGTTCACCTCGAGGGTGCCGGCCGGCGGCGGATCGGCCATCGTCACCACCCCGCGGATCGTCCCCGTCCCCTGCGCCCGGCCGGGGGTCTCGACCGCGGTGGTCAGCCCCAGCGCGAGGATGCAGGCGACGCCCCAAGCAAGCGTGCGGCTCGTCATGGCTCTACTCTACCCCACTCGCCGACCGCCCCTCAGGCGCGGCCGGCCCCCGCCCCGCCTCGCCCGTGCCCTGCGGACGCCCCCACCAGTTCGGGCTCGGGCGTGAAGTCCTCGCCGGGGTTGATGAAGCGGTCCTGCTCGAGGCTGTACTGCGTGTCGTGGAGCTCGCGGTAGCGCCCGCCCGCCGCGTAGAGCTCGGCGTGGGTCCCCCGCTCGACGATCTCCCCCTCCTCCAGCACCAGAATCTGGTCGGCGCTGCGGATCGTCGACAGGCGGTGGGCGATGACGAACGTGGTGCGTCCCCGGCGCAGCGCCCGCAGCCCGTCCTGGATCATCGCCTCGCTCTCGCTGTCGAGGCTCGAGGTCGCCTCGTCGAGGATGAGGATGCGGGGGTCGGCGAGGATCGCGCGGGCGATGGCCACCCGCTGGCGCTGCCCCCCCGACAGCTTGATGCCGCGCTCGCCGACGATGGTGTCGTAGCCGTCGGGGAAGCCGCGGATGAACTCGTCGCAGTGGGCGATGCGGCTCACCGCCTCGATCTCGGCCCGCGTGGCGTGGCGGCGCACGAAGCTGATGTTCGAGGCCACCGACCCGTCGAAGAGGAAGTTCTCCTGCAGCACCACCCCGAGCTGCCGCCGGTACTCGGCCAGCCGCAGGTCGGCGAGGTCGCGGCCGTCGACGAGCACGCGCCCCGACTGGGGGCGGTTGAACGCGATGATCAGGCTGACCAGGGTGCTCTTCCCCGACCCGCTCGACCCCACGAGGGCGGTGGTGCTGCCGGCCGGCGCCTCCAGCGAGACGTCCTTCAGCACCGGCACCCCCTCGGTGTAGGAGAACGTGACCCGGTCGAGGGCGACATCGCCCGCGACGCGCCCCACCGGCTGGCGCGCCGCGTCCTCGTCGATCTCGGTCGGGGTGCCGAGAATCTCGCGGATGCGGTCGAGCCCCGCGAACGCCTCGGTGATCTGGGTGCCGATGGACGCGATCTGCATGACCGGCGCCACCACCACCCCGGTGAACAGCAGGTACCGCAGCAGGTCGCCGACGGTCCAGTCGCCGGCGATGATGGCGCGCCCCCCCATGACGATCATCAGCGCCCCGATGACGCCGATGGCGAGCGAGGCGGCCGACGTGGTGGCGGACACCCCGGTCACCGTCTTCGCCACGTTCCGCAGCAGACGGTGGACGCCTTGGGCGAACACCCGCTGCTCGCGCTTCTCGACGTTGTAGGCCTTGACGATGCGCACCCCCCCGAGGGTCTCGGCGAGCCGCCCCGTCACCTCCGCGTTGATCTTCCCGCGCTCGCGGAACAGGGGCCGCAGCCGCGAGAACGCCATCGCCATCGCCGCCCCGAGGACCACGAGGATGAACAGGGTCACCGCGGTCAGGCGCCAGTTCAGGTAGAACAGCACGCCGATGCCGAGGGTCGCGGTGACGAACCCGCCCGCGAGCTGGGTCAGCCCCGTCCCCACGAGGTTGCGGATGCCCTCGGCGTCGGTCATCACCCGCGAGATGAGGACGCCGGTCTGCGTCGCGTCGAAGTAGCCGACGGGCAGCCGCGTCACGTGCCGCTGCACCCGCTTGCGCATCTCGGTGATGGCCCGCTGCGCCGCCACCCCCAGCACCTGCGACAGCGCGAATCCGGTGCCGGACTGGACGACGGTGGCCCCGGCCGCGGCGAGGGCCAGGGGCACGAGGAGATCGGCCCGCCCCTGGGCGATGACGTCGTCGACCACGTAGCCGGACATCCACGGCAGGACGAGGCCGGCGAGCCGGCTGACGAACATCAGGGCCAGGCCCAGCGCGAGCCGGTACCGGTGGGCGTGCACCAGCGCGCGCGCCTCCTGCCACGCGCCGGGGGAGGCGAGGGATCTCTTCCGGGTCGTCTGCGGCGGTTTCTCGTCGGCCATTTGGAGGGATCAAGTATAGACTTTCGCCGTGGCTTCTCCCGCGCGCCGCATCCTCCACCTCGACATGGACGCGTTCTACGCGTCGGTGGAGCAGCGCGACGACCCGGCGCTGCGGGGCCGCCCGGTGGCGGTCGGGGGGCGGCCGGACCGGCGCGGGGTCGTCGCCGCCGCGAGCTACGAGGCGCGGAAGTTCGGGGTGCGCTCGGCGATGCCGATGGCGCGGGCGGTGCGGCTCTGCCCCGAGCTGGTCGTGGTGCCGCCCGACTTCGCCCGCTACCGGGACATCTCGGACCGCGTCTTCGACCTGTACCGCTCGGTCACCCCCCTCGTCGAGCCCCTCTCGCTCGACGAGGCGTACCTCGACGTGACCCGCAACAGTTGGGGCGAGCCGCTGGCCACGACGGTGGCGCGGAAGCTGAAGCGGTGGATCCGCGACGAGACGAAGCTCACCGTCTCGGCCGGGGCGGCGCCCAACAAGTTCCTCGCGAAGATCGCCTCGGACTGGGACAAGCCGGACGGCCTGACCGTCATCCCCGCCGAGCGGGTCGACGCGTTCCTGCGGAAGCTGCCGGTCGAGGCGCTGTGGGGGGTCGGCCCCGTCACCGCGAAGCGCCTCCGGGCGGCGGGGGTGGTCCGGCTCGTCGACGTGCGCACCGCCGACGCCGACCTGCTGCGGCGCGCGGTCGGCAGCCGCATCGACTGGCTGCGCCGGCTCGCCGAGGGGAAGGACGACCGTCCGGTCAGCCCGAACCGCGTCGTGAAGTCGTCGGGCTCGGAGCACACGTATCCGGCCGACCTCACCGACGCCGACACGATCCTACGCGAGATCGACAAGCTGGCGCGGCAGGGCGCAGCGTGGCTCGAACGCAAGGGGCTGACGGCCCGCACCGTCACCATCAAGGTGCGCTACTCTGACTTCACCACCGTCACCCGCAGCCACAGCGCCGATCCCGCCACCCGCGACGCCGGGCGGATCGTCGAGCGGGCGACGCGGCTGCTCGGCCGGACCGAGGCCGGCGACCGGCCGGTGCGGCTGCTCGGCGTGACCCTGCACAACCTGGCGGCGGACGAGGACGCCGGACGCGGCCCCGCGCATCCCACCCTCCCGCTGTATGGTTCGCCCGCCGCCGCCCGGACCGACCTTCCCCCGGGGGAGCCGGCGTCCGCAACGCAGCCGTTGAAACCCGAGCCGCGATAGAATTCAGCCATGTTGAAGGGAACGCGTCCCGGCATCCTCCGGAAGATCCAGCCTATCAGCGTGCACGGCCAGGTGTCGTGGGACGTCTTCTTCAGCGACGCGGAAGATCCGGACGGCCAGGTGCTGATGGCGCGGGTGGGGCCGGAGGCGGTCGATCAGACCCTGGAGCCGGGAGACCGCATCAACCTGGAGTACCTCCTCGGCAGCGTGACCAGCGTCACCCGCGACACCGGGAACGCCTAGCCGGCGGCGCAATCCGCTACCAGGATCGCGGCCCGGCCGGTGCTGCGGCCGACAGAGGGCGCGGGGACCGCGTGCGGGCAAGCCGGCCGGGCGTCGGAATCCGGGACGGCCGGAACCGTGTTCTAGACGGTGTAGACGGCGTTCGGACCGCGCAAGCCCGGGCCTTTGGAATCTGAGACGGCCGGAAACGGTTCCGGCCGAGGGAAGCGTATCGATGTGCTGACGCTCGAGACCCTGGGGTGGGACGACCGGTTCGAGACCGAGCTGCGGGCCCACGGCGACGCCGGCCTGCGGGCGGCCCGCGTCGCCGTCGCCCACAACGCCCTTTTCCAGTTGCGCACGACCGACGGCGAGGTGATGGCCGAAGTGGCGGGCCGGTTGCGGCACCGCGCGGCCGCGGCCGACGCCCGCCCCGTGGTCGGCGACTGGGTCGCCATCCGGTCCGCCGCGAACGGCGGCTCCGCGACCATCGAGGCGGTGCTACCGCGCCGCTGCTGCTTCTCGCGCAAGGCGGCGGGCGAGCCGACGCGGCGGCAGCTCGTCGCCGCGAACGTCGACACCGTGCTCGTCGTGAACGGCCTCGACGGCGACTTCAACCTCCGGCGCATCGAGCGGTATCTCGTCGCCGTCAGGAATAGCGGCGCCGCCCCGGTGCTCGTGCTGAACAAGGCGGACGTCTGCCCCGACCCCGAGGCCCGGCGCGCGGCCGCCGCCGCCCTCGCACCGGAGGCCCCCCTGCACGTCATCGAGGCGCTACGCCCCGGCGGGGCCGAGCCCCTGCGGCGGCACCTGCCCGCGGGGCGGACCGGCGCCCTGATCGGCTCGTCCGGCGTGGGGAAGTCGACCATCATCAACGGCCTGCTGGGCCGCGAGCGGCAGCGGACGGCGGCGGTGCGGCGGCGGGACGGCCGGGGCCGGCACACAACGACGCAGCGCGAGCTGATTCTGCTGCCGGGCGGGGGCCTGCTCATCGACACGCCGGGCATGCGCGAGCTCCAGCTTTGGGAGGACGCCGAAGCCCTCGACGACGCGTTCGACGACATCCGGGCGCTGGCCGCCGACTGCCGGTTCCGGGATTGCGGCCACGACGGCGAGCCCGCGTGCGCGGTGCGGCGGGCGGTCGAGACGGGGCGCCTCGGCGCCGCCCGCCTCGACAGCTTCCGCCGGCTGCGGCGGGAACGCGAGGCGGTGCGGCGGCGCCGGGAAGAGCTGGCGCGGCTCGAGGATCAGCGGCGGGGCAGGACCGCGCACCGGGCGATGCGGGCGTTCCGCTCGAACCGGCTGGGCGACGAGGGGTAGGAGGACATCCATGAGAGCGGCAATCGCGGCAGTCGCGGCAATCGGTCTGGTCCTGGCGGCGGCCGCCGCCCAGGCGCAGGAGGACACCCTCACCATCCGGGCCGGCCGGCTCCTCGACGGGCTCGGCAACGTGCGCGAGAACTTCGTCGTGCGGGTCACGGGCCAGCGGATAACGGCGGTGGAGGCGGCCGACGACGCGGCCCCCGCCACCTACGACCTGTCGGGCCTGACCCTGATGCCGGGGCTCATCGACACCCACGTGCACCTGACCGCGCACTTCAACGCCGACGGGCGCGCCGACCCCGACCCGGACGAGACCCCGGCCCAGACCATCCTCTACGCGGCCGAGAACGCCTGGGCCACGCTGATGGCCGGCTTCACCACCGTGCAGAGCCTCGGCAGCCCCGCCGACCGCGACCTGCGCGACGCCATCGCCCGCGGCGTCCTGCCCGGCCCCCGGGTGCTCACTTCCCTGAGCGCGGTCAGGGCCGGCACGGGATCTCCGGATGAGATCCGCGCGTTCGTGCGCCGCCTGAAGGACGACGGGGCGGACGTCGTCAAGGTGTTCGCGTCGGCGAGCATCCGCGAGGGCGGCGGGCTGGTGATGACCCCGGCGCAGCTCGATGCGGTGTGCACGGAGGCGCAGGCGGTCGGGCTGCGCACGGTGGTCCACGCCTACGGCACCGACGGGCTGACCGCGTCGATCGAGGCGGGCTGCGGCGGTATCGAGCACGGCAACCGCTACGACGACGCGGTCATCGAACTGATGGCCGAGCGCGGCACCTACCTCGACCCCCACGTCCACTTGCTGTGGGCCAACTACTTCGAGCACCGCGACCGCTTCATCGGCCGCGGCAACTATACGGAGGAGGGCTTCGCGCTGATGGAGGAGGCGCGGACCACCGGCTACGAGACGTTCCGCCGCACCCTCGCCCACGGCGGCGTGAAGGTGGTCTACGGCACCGACGCGGTGGCCGGCGCCCACGGGCGCAACGCCGACGAGCTCGTCTACCGCGTCCGCGACGGCGGCCAGGACCCGATGGACGCCATCGTCTCGGCGACCTCGCTCGCGGCCGAGTCGCTCGGCCTCGCGGACGCCGTCGGGCGGATCGCGCCGGGCTACGAGGCCGACCTCGTGGCGGTCGCGGGCAATCCCCTCGCCGACGTCACCGCCGTCCGCAGCGTGCGGTTCGTGATGAAGGGCGGCGTCGTCTACCGGAACACCGCGCCCTAGCCGCCGCCCCCGGCGGCCGGTTCTCCCCAATGTTCAGCTTCGGCGATAATGGGAGCATTCTCGACACGCACGCCGTCGCCCGTTCGCTGACGTGAGAGGGAAGAGCCATGAAGCGCATGCAGGGAATGTTGGTGATGCTGGCGGCAGCGGCGGCAGCAGCAGGCTGCAACGACGCGCAGATCGCTTCCAGCAACCTGTCCCGGGCGGCGGACAACTTCGAGATCATGAGGCGCGTCGTATTCCTGAACGGGATAACCGACACCTACCTGCTGTCGATCGAAGGACTCTGCTCGGTCGAGGACCAGTCGAATCAGTTGGAGGTCACCTGCAAGGTCGGCGAGACCGAGTACAAGAAGCACTTTCTCGGTCTCAGCGACAACGTGACCTACTTCGCCGAGCAGCTCGACGGCGCACGGGTGAGCGCGTACCACTACCGGGTCGTGTTCAAACCCCAGACCATCATCCCGGATATCGACTTCCGAGGCAGCGGCCGAGAGCTGCTCGACAACGCCTCCGAAAACGAGAGCCGCTGACACGGCTAGCGCCAGAGGCCGATCACGACGGCCATCACCCCGATCGACGATACCTGATAGCCGGCGTCGATGGCCCACAGGCTGAGGGGCTTGTCCGAGAAGCGGTTGTTGGTGAGGCCGACGGTGGCCGAGAAGCCGAGCCAGAGGTGCAGGCCGACGTGGAACGTCGGCGCGACGCCCTCGCCGAAGTGGCTGGCGACGACGGCCAGAATCGTCGCCATCACGAACCAGCAGACGAACGAGAGGGCGTAGGTCGGCCCCATGCCCGACTGCATGCGCTCGAGGTCCGCCTCGGTGTAGCCCTGGCCGGCCATCCACGCCCTCGCGAACAGCAGGGGCGAGTACCAGAGCATGCCGAGGGCGAACGACAGCACCGCCGCCAGCCCGATCGCGAGATAGTTGACGTCTGCGAATCCCATCCGATCCTCCCTCGTCGCCGGAACCCCGCTTCCGGACGGCCGCGCGGGGGTTCCACTGTTCATCCACGAGCCGCCGGCTTGACACCCCCCGCCCGCGGTTCACGCTTCCGCCCGCATCCTACGGTCGGCGAGCGGACGCCTAGTGTGGCTGGTGGAGCGTGGGATCGTCAACGCGCGGGCGGGCGGCTCCGAGCCGACGAACGGCCGCCCCCCCGCGCGACTTGCTCCGCGGCACCGACGGCGACCGCGACGACCGTTGTCGCGGGCCGGCACCCGCGCGACCGCGCGACCTCCGGGCGTTGACGGTGCTGGCGCAACGGCCGTAGCATGGCGGTCGCAGGGTTGCGAACGCCGTTGGCGCCGAACCTCGCCGGCGATGCCGGCGCCTCCGGCGGTTTCCTGGCCACCTACCGGCATCGCCGTGGCCCCGACGGACGGGCCACGAGGGCTGACCGAAAGCAGGTTCACCATGCGTCTCACCGTGCTCGCGACGTTCACCTCGGCGTTGCTGACCGCCGCCGGCCCCGCCTCGGCGCAGCCGTCGGACCGCTTCCCGGCCGAGGGCGGCGATGTCGTCATCACCCCCATCCTCCACTCGAGCGTTCAGATCGAGCACGCCGGCACGGTGGTGCACATCGACCCGTGGACGGCCGCCGACCTGTCCGACGCCAAGCCCGCCGACCTGATTCTCGTGACCGACGACCCGGCCCACCACCTCGACCCCGCCGCCATCGAGCGGCTGCGCAAGCCCGGCGCCCCGGTCGTGCTGACGGCGACCGCCCACGCGCGTTTCGGCGACGGCGTGGTGCTCGCGAACGGCGAGCAGGGGGTGTTCGCCGGGGTGCCGGTCGAGGCGGTCCCCGCCTACGACATGACGCCCGGCCAACCGTGGCACCCGAAGGGCGAGGCGAACGGCTACGTCATCACCCTGGGCGGGAAGCGGCTCTTCTTCTCGGGGGTGGGGGAGTGCGTGCCCGAGATACAGGCCCTCGAGGACATCGACGTGGCGTTCATGCCGATGAACCTGCCGGTCGACCGCATGCGCCCGGTCCCGGTGGCGGAGTGCGTGAAGACCTTCGGGCCGCCCGTCGTCTACCTCATCCATTACGACAACGCGACCGCGCGCTGGTTCGGCGATCCCGGCCAGCCCCGTCCCGACAACGCGATGGAGATCGCGGCCACGATCCAGGCGCTGCGGGACGCCCTGGAGGGCGAGCCGATCGAGGTGCGCGACGGCGACTGGTACCCGGCCGGACCCGGGCAATAGGAACACGCCGCGCGGCGGGCGCACGCGGGGAGCCGGCCGGCGGGGCTATAGTGACCGCCGCGGCACCACCCGCGGGCGCCCCCCCGTCAGTGGACGCCGCTGCTCATCTGCAGCATGGTGGGGTCGGCGCCGAGGCGGCGGATGGCGGTCTCCCACATCTGACCGGCCTGGGTGTCGAAGATCAGGTCGAGCTGCACGTCGGCGATCAACCACGCCGAGGCGGACAGCTCGGCGTCGAGCTGGCCCGCCCCCCATCCCGCGTAGCCGGTCAGGAGGCGGGTGCGGTCGGGGGGGCGGTCTTCGAGGAGCCGCCGCAGCAGGTTCGGGGACGTGGACAGGTAGAGGCCCTCGCAGACCTCGACCGACTCGGCGTCGGCGGGCTCGTGGCCCATCAGAATCCAGCCGCGCTCGGGCTCGACGGGGCCGCCGATCCAGAGCTGCAGGCCGTTGTCGACCTCGACCGGCGGGGTCAGCCGCACCACCGACGACACGGGGGTGTCGGTCTTCCGGTTCAGCACGAGGCCGAAGGCGCCCTCCTCCCCGTGCTCGCAGAGCAGCACCACCGTCCGCCGGAAGTTCGGGTCGTGGAGCTGGGGCATCGAGAGCAGCAGCCTCGGGGCCAGCGACTTGCCCTTGCCGTTTGTCACCCGCTGATCATAGTGCATGTCGATCCCTAGCCGCGCCGCCGCGCGAGCTCGGCCCGCGCCCACTCGACGTGCTCAGCGACCAAGGGATCGCGGACCGAGTCGGCGTCGGTCCGGGTCTCGCACCGCGCCGGGGCCAGCGCCGCGCGGGCGTCGGCGCCGCCGCGGTTCCCCATCGCCACCGCCACGTTACGGCGCAGACGCTTCACGCGGGCCCGCGTCATCGGCCCCTTGCGGATGGCTTGGCGCAGCCCCGCGTCGGTCCGTGACCACAGCTCGACTAGGGAGGGCCGGTCGAGGGCCGGCCGCGCCTGCCACGCGGGGTCGCGGCTGACTGGCGCCGCCGCGTTGTACGGGCACACCTCCTGGCAGATGTCGCAGCCGTAGACGTGCGCGCCGAGGCCGGCGCGCCGGTCCGCGGGAATCGCCGTCTTCTTCTCGATCGTCAGGTAGGACAGGCAGCGGGTCGAGTCGAGCACCCCCGGCTCGGGGAAGGCGCCGGTGGGACACGCCTCGAGGCACAGCGTGCAGGTTCCGCACTGGTCGAGGGCCGGGGGGTCGGGCTCGAGGGCGGCGCTGCACAGCACCTCGGACAGGAACAGCCACGACCCGACCTCGGGGTTGATGAGGCAGGTGTTCTTGCCGATCCACCCCAGGCCGGCGTACTGGGCGTAAACGCGCTCCTGCACCGGCCCGGTGTCGACGTAGACGCGGGTCTCGCAGGGCCCACCGCCGTGCGCCCCGCGCATCCACTCGGCCAGCGCTCCGGTGCGCTCGGCGAGGATGTCGTGGTAGTCGTCGCCCCAGGCGTAGCGGGAGATGAGGGCGGTGTCCGGCTCCGCGACCTCCGTCGAGTAGGGCCGGTCGGTGTTGTAGAGGGTGCCCAGCGCCACCACCGACCGCGCCGACGGCATCACCGCCCGCACGTCGGCGCGGCGGTCGGCGGTGCGCGCCATGTACGCCATGTCGCCGGCGTAGCCCCGGTCGAGCCAGCCGCGCAGCGCGGCCAACTCGGGGAACGCGCCGGCCGGGGCGACCCCGCACAGATCGAACCCGAGGTCGCGGGCCTTCGCCTTGACCGCGTCCGACGTCAACATAGGAGAGGTGTCGTACACTGCGGAACCATCATGCCACGACGACTATTTCCGGCGCTGCCGCTGCTGGCGCTGCTCGCCCTCCCGCTGCCGGCCTTCGGGCGGGCCCAAGACCCGGAGGCCGCGGGTCAGACCGCCGCGCCCCCCGAGACACCGGCCCCCCTGTCGTTCGCGGTCGACCCCTACTGGCCGGAACCGCTGCCCGACGACTGGCTGCTCGGCAACGTCGTGGGCGTGGCCACCGACTCGCAGGACAACGTGTGGATCATCCACCGGCCGAACAGCCAGCGGGGCGCGGAGTCGACGCCGCCGGTCATCGCCTTCGACCCCGACGGCCGCGTCGTGCAGAGCTGGGGCGGACCCGGCGACGGCTACGCGTGGGGCACCCAGACGCACGGCATCCACGTCGACCACCGCGACAACGTGTGGGTCGGCTTCGGCGGCGGGCTCCCCTACGACCTGTCGAGCCGGGCCACCACCGACAACGCCCACGTGCTCAAGTTCACCCCCGAGGGCGACTTCCTGCTCCAGATCGGCGAGTTCGGCAGCGGCACCGCGGGCAGCGGCAGCGCGCGGTTCCTCGGCCAGCCGACGGACATCTTCGTCGACCCCGGGACCGACGAGGTCTACATCAGCGACGGCTACACCAACCGGCGGGTGATCGTCTTCGACGCCGACACCGGGGAGTACCGGCGCCACTGGGGCGGCTACGGCGACCCGCCCGACGACGCGCCCCAGCCGGCGTTCTCGCGGGACGGGCCGCCGCCGCGGCAGTTCAACACGCCGCACTGCGTGGGGCGGGCGGCCGACGGCCGTGTCTACGTCTGCGACCGCGGGAACCAGCGCCTGCAGGTGTTCGAGCCGGACGGGACGTTCGTGACCGAAGCGCTCATCGCGGCCCCGTTGCGGAACGGCGCCGTCGGCGGAACGCCGTGGGACCTCACGTTCTCGCGCGACCCCGACCAGCGGCTCGTGTACGTCGCCGACGGCGGGGCGCACGCCGTCCATGTGCTGAACCGCGACACCCTGGAGGCGGCGGCGACGTTCGGCCGCCGCGGGCGGTGGGCGGGCGAGTTCGAGTCGCCCCACAGCCTCGCCGTCGACTCGCGCGGCAACCTGTTCGTGGGCGAGACCCTCGACGGGCGTCGGGTCCAGAAGTTCGTGCCGGCCGGGCGGGGACGGACCGCGCCCCGTCGGAGGTAGACCACAACATCTTGTGGTTGCGATTCAGGGGCGGACAGGACGAAAATCATGACTCTATGGCGGTTTTTGCTGTCATCCTCGACGAATCCGACCAGAACGTGCTTCCTCGCCTGAGGCACCGCTACGGCAAGGGTTCTGTCCTCCTCCTGAACGAGGGCACCATGCTAGTTCGCACGGCTGGTGACAAAGCTGACGCGATAGCTGCATCTGCGGGATTCATCACCCTTGCGGAGGACGACAATCCAGACACCGGCGGGGTCGTCTTCAAGCTCAACCGGTCGTACTCCGGCATGATGGACCCCAGCGTCTGGGAGTGGTTGGAAGGTCGGGAGTCTGAGGACTCGCAGTGAGCCCACGAGGGAAGCGGCGAGTCGCATCCAGCCACGAAGAGCCGCCCTATGGCGAGCGCCTCGCGACGCTAGAAGCCGAGTTCAAGCACCTCGCCTCGAAGGAAGATGTTCTACGCACGCAGTTGTGGTTCTACGCCTCCATCGTCAGCGGGGCGGCTGCCGTTCTGTCCTTGATCCTCACCGCAATCCTGGTCTGGTCGCGGCTCCCAGCCGACTGAGGCCGGCCCGGCAAGTCAACTGAGACACTACCCGTCGGCTCCAGGCTGGAACTTGCGCGGTCGGTGCAGTAGCATTCTACGGAACCCCATGTCCATGCGGCCCCACGCGCTGGCGCCGGCGTTCGTCGCAATCGTCAGCTTGGCGGTCCCGCCCGCAACCGCGGCCGTCTCCGCACCCCCGGGCGCCCAGGGAGCCGCGAGCACGCCGGCGGACGATCCGCGGGTCGCCGACGCCGCCGAGCGGCGGGACATGGACGCGATCCGCGCCCTGCTCGCCGAGGGACACGCGGTCGACGCCCCCCAGGCCGACGGCGCGACCGCCCTCGCGTGGGCGGCGCACCGCGACGACGCGGCTATGGCCGACGCGCTGCTGCAGGCGGGGGCCGACCCGAACGCCGCCAACGACCTCGGCGTGACCCCGCTGATGCTCGCCGCCGAGAACGGCAGCGCCCCGATGGCCGAGCGGCTGCTGCAGGCGGGGGCCGACCCGAACCTCGCCCGCCCCGCCGGCGGCACCGCCCTGATGACGGCCGCCCGCGCCGGCAGCGCCCCGGTGGTGCGCCGGCTCATCGCGGCCGGCGCGGACGTCGACGCGGCGGCCGGCGGGGGGCAGACGGCGCTGATGTGGGCGGCGGCGGAAAGGCACCCCCGCGTGGTGTCGGTGCTCGCGGAGGTCGGGGCCGACGTCCACGCCCGCACCGCGGTTCTGACCCGCCCGGCCCGGACCATCGTGCGCGAGGCGCGGGTGCTGAGCCGGTTCGAGGCCGTCAATCCCGCCTCGCTGCCCCGCGACGGCGACCGCGACCCGCCGAGGCCCGAGGGCGGGTTCACGCCCCTGCTGTACGCGGTGCTGGCCGGCGACGCGCGATCCGTGGGGACGCTGCTCGCGGCGGGGGCCGACGCCGACGACGCGGGGCCCGACGGGGTGACGGCGCTGATGCTCGCCCTGACCAAGCGCCACACCGCCATCGCGCTCCAGTTGCTCGAAGCGGGGGCGGACCCGCATCCCGCCGAGGCGGGGTATACGGCCCTGCACCTGGCCGCGGCCACCGGGCAGCCGGCGGTGGCGGAGGCGCTGCTGGCGCGCGGGGCCGACCCGAACGCCCGCCTAGAGCGCCCGCAGCGCCTGACCAACGCGTTCGAGATCGGCGTCTTCACGTCGCCCGGCTCCGGCCGGCTGACCCAGATCGGGTCGACCCCGTTCCTCGTCGCCGGCAAGTCGGCCGACGCCGGCATGATGCGGCGGCTCGCGGAGGCCGGCGCCGACCCGCGGGCCACGACCGACGACGGCACCACCGCCCTGATGCTGGCGGCGGGGCTGGGCAAGCGCGCCGCCACCGACATCACCTACTACGACTGGACGGAGGAGAAGGCGGTCGAGGCCCTCGCGGTCGGCCTCGACCTCGGCCTCGACATCGACGCGGTCAACGCGCACGGCGAGACCGCGCTGCACGCGGCGGCGTACCACAACGCGAACCGGGTCATCGGGTTCCTTGTCGAGCGGGGGGCCGACATCGACGCGCTGAACGCGGCCGAGCAGACGCCGCTGCGCATCGCCGAGGGGCACCTCATCTGCTGCACGACCTTCGTGCGCCACGCCGAGGCGGCGGCCGGGCTGCGCGCGCTGGGCGCCGACCCGGACGCGGGCATCCAGCTCACCTTCGGGCTGACGAACTACGGTGACGACGCGGCGGCCCAGCCGCGGCCGTGACGGGCGGACGGATGACGGACGGCGCACGACGGATCGTCGGCACCGCCCACGTCGCCGCTCCCGGCGCGGCGGCCGAACCATGTCCGTGACGCCGGAGAGGGAAGGATGACAGGCAGCGCGGGACGGATCGTCGGCATCGCGGGCCTCGCCGGCCTCGCCTGGGCGGCGGCCGTCGCCAACGTCGAGGCGCAACCCCCGTCCGGCGCCCCGGCCGAAGCGGTCTCCGCCCGCGCGGTTCTGGACCGCTACTGCGTCGCCTGTCACAACGCACGCAGCCTCACCGCCGGCCTCGCCCTCGACGAGGTCGACCCGGCCCACGTCGCGCAAGACGCCGCGGTGTGGGAGAAGGTGCTGAGGAAGCTCCGGACCCGCACGATGCCGCCGTCCCCGCGGCCGCGCCCCGACGACGCGACCTACGACGACCTCGCCACCCACCTGGAGACAGCCCTCGACCGCGCGGCCGAGGCCGCTCCCGACCCCGGCCGGCCCGCGGTGCAGCGGCTGAACCGGGCCGAGTACGCCAACGCCGTCCGCGACATCCTGGCCCTCGAAGTCGACGCCCAGACTCTGCTGCCGGCCGACGAATCGGGCTACGGCTTCGACAACATCGGCGACGTTCTCACCGTCTCGCCGGGGCTGCTCGAGCGCTACCTGCTCGCCGCCGCGAAGATCAGCCGCCAAGCCGTCGGCGACCCGACGCTGCGCCCCACCACCGCCCTCTACCGGACGTCTCCGCTGCTCGCCCAGGACGGGCGGGTGAGCGAGGACCTGCCGTTCGGGTCGCGGGGCGGGGTCGCGGTGCGCCACCACTTCCCCCTCGACGCGGAGTACGTCATCCGCGTGGCCCTGCGGGGCCGGGCGCGGGCCGGGCACGCGCTGGAGATCCGGCTCGACCGCGAGCGGGTCGGCCGCTTCGACCTCGGCGAGCGGGCGCCGCTCGAAGTCCGCGTCCCCGCCGCGGCCGGCACGCGGCTGCTCGGCGTCTCGTTCGTCGAGGCGCTTGAGCGGTCGCTGCCCGTGGACGGCCGCCCGCCGCCGCCCCCCATCACCAGCTTCGCGTTCACCCTCTATCCGAACGCTCCGTCGGTGGAGCGTGTGGAGATCGTCGGGCCGTACTCGGGACGGACCCCGACCGACACGCCGAGCCGGCGCGCCATCTTTACCTGCCATCCAGACGCCGCGGCGGAAGAGGCCGCCTGCGCCGAGCGCATCGTCGGGACCCTCGCGCGGCGCGCCTACCGGCGTCCGGTGACCGCCGCCGACACCGCCCCCCTGCTCGCCGCCTACGGGGCGGGACGGGAGGAAGGCGGCGCCTTCGAGGACGGCGTCCGGTGGGCGATCGAGGCGCTCCTCGTCTCGCCGAAGTTCCTGTTCCGGGTCGAGGAGGCCCCCGCCGACACCGCCCCCGGCGCGCCGTACCGCCTCGGCGACCTCGACCTCGCGTCGCGGCTCGCGTTCTTCCTCTGGAGCAGCATTCCCGACGACGAGCTCATCGACCTCGCGGCGCGCGGACGGCTGCGCGAGCCGGGCGTCCTCGAGAGTCAAGTCCGCCGCATGCTCGACGACCCCCGCGCGCAGTCGCTGATCGAGAACTTCGCGGGACAGTGGCTCTACCTGCGCAACCTGCGCGGCACGGCCCCCGACCCGGGCCGCTTCCCCGACTTCGACGACAACCTGCGGCAAGCGCTCCGGCAGGAGACCGAGCTGTTCGTCGCCAGCCAGATCCGCGAGGACCGCGGCGTGCTCGACCTGCTGCGCGCCGACTACACGTTCATCAACGAGCGGCTGGCCCGGCACTACGGCCTGCCCGGCGTCTACGGCAGCCACTTCCGGCGAGTGGCGTACCGCGACGACCGCCGCGCCGGCCTGCTGGGGCACGGCAGCCTGCTCACGGTGACCTCCTATCCCCACCGCACGTCGCCGGTGCTGCGCGGGAAGTGGCTGCTCGAGAACCTGCTGGGGGCGCCGCCGCCCCCGCCGCCGCCGGACATCCCCGAGCTCGACGAGCCCGGCGAGCAGGCGGCCCCAGCCACGATGCGCGAGCGGATGGCGCGGCACCGGGCGAGTCCCGCCTGCGCGACTTGCCACGCCAAGATCGACCCGCTGGGGTTCGCGCTGGAGAACTTCGACGCGGTGGGCCGGTGGCGCGAGCGCGAGGACGGCGCGGGCACGCCGATCGACGCCTCCGGCGCGCTGCCCGACGGCGCCCCCTTCGACGGCCCCGCCGCGTTCCGCGAGGCCCTTCTGCGCGAGCCGTGGGCCTCCGAGTTCGCGACGACGGTCACCGAAAAGCTGATGACCTACGCCCTCGGCCGGGGGCTGGAACACTACGACGCGCCGGCCGTCCGCCGCATCCTGCGCGAGGCCGAACCCGCGGGCTACCGGTGGTCGTCGCTGATTCAGGGCATCGTCGAGAGCACGCCGTTTCAGATGCGGCGGGCCCCGGAAGCGGGCGCCGACCGCGCGCAGTAGCATCGGTCCGCCCCGAGAACGGTGCCGCCTCGGGACGGAAGCGGCGACGCACCGGCGGATCGGAGCGGCGGGCGGCGATTGCCGAGCGAGGCGGCCGCGTCGAGGCAGCGCGGACTGCGGTAGGATCGGTTGCGCGGCAGCGCCGCAAAATGGCGGAGCCGCAGGTGGCTATACCGCGACGGGGAGTCTGGACCATGATGATCACGAAGAAGACGCTGTCACGCCGCACCGTGCTGCGCGGCCTCGGCGCCTCGCTCTCGCTGCCGTTGCTCGACGGCATGGTGCCGGCCCTCGCCGCGACCCGGAACACCGCGGCCAACCCCGTCCGCCGCTTCGGCGCCATCTACGTCCCCAACGGCGTCGAGATGCGCGCGTGGACGCCGCCGGGCGCAGCCGGCCCGCTGGAGCTGACCCCCGTCCTCGAGCCCCTCGCCCCGGTGCGCGAGCACGTTAACGTGCTGAGCGGCCTCGCCGACAAGGTCGCCATCCCCCGCGAGGGCGAGGGCGTCGGCGACCACGCCCGCGCCGCGTCGACGTGGCTGACCGGCGTGCACGTCAAGAAGACCGAGGGGCCCGACATCCAGGCCGGCACCTCGATGGACCAGATCGCGGCGCGCGCGTTCGGCCGGGAGACCCAGCTCACGTCGCTCGAGCTCGCCATCGACTCGGTCGAGGTGCTCGGGGCCTGCGACCAGGGCTACAGTTGCGCCTACGTCAACACCATCGCGTGGCGCACCCCGACCACCCCGCTGCCGATGGAGAACAACCCCCGCGCGGTGTTCGAACGGCTGTTCGGGGCCACCGACAGCACCGACGTCGAGGCGCGGCTCGCCCGCCTGCGGCAGGACCGCAGCATTCTCGACTTCGTCACCGGCGAGGCCGACGCCCTCCGCCGCGCCCTCGGGGCCGGCGACCGCCTCAAGCTCGCCCAGTACCTCGACGCGGTGCGCGACGTCGAGCGCCGCATCCAGAAGGCCGAGGAGCAGAGCGACCGCGAGATCCCCGTCGTCGAGCAGCCGGTGGGCATCCCCGACACGTTCGAGGAGCACTGCCGGCTGATGTTCGACCTGCTGCTGCTCGCCTACCAGACCGACCTGACGCGCGTCAGCACGTTCATGTTCGGCAAGGAGGTCAGCGGCCGGTCGTTCCCCGAGATCGGGGTCCCCGGCGGCCACCACGGGTACTCGCACCACCAGAACGACTCCGAGAACCTCGCGATGCTCGCCCGCATCAACACCCACCACATCCGCCAGTTCGCGTACTTCCTGGAGAAGATGCAGGCGACGCCCGACGGCGACGGCTCGCTGCTCGACCACTCGCTGTTCATCTACGGCTCGGGCATCAGCGACGGCAACCTCCACTTCCACCTCGACCTGCCGACCCTGCTCGCGGGCGGCGCGGCGGGACGGGTCCGGGGCGGGCGCCATCTGCGCTATCCGTCCGACACCCCCGTCGCCAACCTGCACGTCGCGGTCCTCGACAAGCTGGGGCTGCCGGTGGAGACCTTCGGCGACAGCACCGGGGCGCTGCGGTACCTGACGGACGTGTAGGCCACGCGGCCGCGGTCGGCTGCGGTCACCGCACCCAGTGCTCGACCGGCTTCTCGAGGAACTCGTCGACGGCGATGCCGTCGCCGCCGACGAGCAGGGTGCGGGAAGGACGGAACGCGGCGTCGAAGGCGGCCATTCCCGGAAGGGCGGCCGGCGACCTCCCGCTCTTCACCTCCAGCGCGACCAGGTCGCGCCCCGCGCGGACGACGAAGTCGACCTCGCGCCCGCGGTCGCGCCAGTAGAAGACCTCAATGGCGCCGTCGACGGCGGCGTTGACGAGGTGCGCGCCCACCGCCGACTCGGTCAACCGGCCCCAGAACTCGCGGTCGGCGCGGGCCTCGGCCGGCGTCAGGCCGGAGAGCGCGGTCATCAGCGCGGTGTTGAAGACCTGGAGCTTGGGGCTCGACCCGCGCCGCCGCGCCGCCGCGCCCGCGTACTTCGGCAGCCCGGTGAGCATGCCCGCGCCGGCCAGCAGATCGAGGTAGTGGGCGAGGGTGGTGGTGTTGCCGACGTCCTGAAGCTGGCCCAGCATCTTGGTGTAAGACAGAATCTGCCCCGAGTACGCGCAGCCGAGCTCGAACAGCCGGCGCAGGAGGGCCGGCTTGTCCACCCGTGACAGCAGCAGCACGTCGCGCGAGATCGTGGTCTCGACGAGGGCGTCGCGGACGTAACGGGCCCAGCGCTCCGGCTGGTCGGCGAGCGCCGCAACGCCGGGGTAGGCGCCGTAGAAGAGGTACCGGTCGAGCGACCAGCCGAACGCCGCGCGCATCTCCGCCAGGCTCCAGTGCGGCAGACGCAGCAGTTCGAAACGGCCCGCCAAGCTCTCGCCCAAGCCGCGCTGCACGAGCAGTGGCGACGACCCGAGCAGCACCGCCTTGAGCGGACGGCCGGCGTGGGTGTCGGCGTCCCAGAGGCTCTTCACGACATCGGACCAGCCGGTGACCTTCTGCACCTCGTCGAGGACGAGCAGGACGTCGGCCCCGCCGGCGTCGCGGGCGAGCAGCCGCGCCGCCTCCCAGTGGGCCTGGATCCACCGCGCGTCGCGCAGCGTCGGCTCGTCCGCGCTGGCGTACCGCACCGGCCGCCCCCACCGCTCCATCACCTGCCGCGCGACGGTCGTCTTGCCGACCTGCCGCGCCCCCGAGAGCACCTGGATGAACCGGCGCGGCTCCCGCAGGCGGCCCAGCAGGTCGGTCACGTGCCGCCGGGTGAATGCCGGATTGCTCATTTGTGTGAGTAATTCTACTCTCCAGACTGAGTAAAATGCAGCTCTCCGTTCGTCTTGTCGTCCTGGGCCGCGGACTTCCGTGACGGAACGGCGACGACCGCCGACTACCGCATCGAAGGGCCGGAAGATCTGCGGCCACCGGGACACACCGGGACCTACCGGACCCCGCCTCCGCTATACTGGCTTGCGGAACCCAGCCGGACCGCTTGCCATGACCGACGACGAACTGAAGGCGCTTTTCGCCCGCATCGCCGTTGCCCAGGATCGAACCGACGCGCAACTGGCGAAGACCGCCGCGCAACTGGCGAAGACCGTCGCACAACTGGCGGAGACCGCCGCGCAGTTGGCGAAGACCGCCGCCAAGCTGGACCGGCTGGCGGAGATGTACGGCGGCGTGGGAAACAGCCAGGGCGCGGTCGCCGAGGAGTTCTACTACAACAGCCTCAAGGCCGACCCGGTTCTCGGCGGGGTGCGCTTCGACTTCGTCGACAAGAACATCACGCGCAGCCACGCCGGGCTGGAGGACGAGTTCGACCTGCTGCTGGTCAACGGGCGGGCGATGTTCGTCGTGGAGGTCAAGTACAAGGCGCACGGCAACGACCTGCGGCGGCTGCTGGACGACAAGGCGGCCAGCTTCCGGCGCCTGTTTCCCGAGTACGCGGGACCGCGAGCAACGTCTCGTGCTGGCGGCCTTCCACGTTCGCGACGAACTCAAGCGCGCGGCCCTGGCGCAGGGCGTGACCGTGCTGCAGCGCAAGGGCGACCTGATCGAGAGCACCGCGGCCTGACCCGCCGCTCCGACGAGGCGAGCGCGCGTTTCATGCTGTCGGGGCCCCTGGACACGAACCTCGTCTAGCGAGGCTCCGCCTCGGACCGACGAGGCATGTGGGCCTCGGCGTCTGCTGACGGTCGCGCTCCGCGGGCTCCGGCCCGCCGCTTGTGGGCGGCGGGCGTTTCCGCAGCGGATCGGCAAGGAGCGCGACAGCCGCAGCGCGACGCGGGCGGCCACCGGGCCCTCGTCGTGGGCCAGCGCGTAGAGCGCGGGACGGAGGCGCTCCCCCGTCGAAGCTTGGCCGAAGCGTACCGTGTCAGCACGTCCCTACCACCTCCGGAAACTCCGATCACGCTGGATCTACGACGTCGACGAACTCGGCGACCACCTCGATCCGGTCTTCGCCGGGGCCGGTGAGGACGATGGGTTCGAAGGCGGGGTTGAGCGGCTTCAGCGTGATCGCCGAGTGTCGCCAGGTGTCGCCGTCGGGCGTCTTCCCGCTCTCGTAGCGCTTGACGGTGTAGCGTGCGCCGGTCTCGGGGTCGATGGCGTCGCGCAGCCGGACGAGCACCGTCCTGCCCTGCCGCGAGCCGGTCACCGGTGCGGCGAACAGGCACCAGGCACCGTCGGGGATGGCGGGCTCCATGGACCGGCCGGCGACGCGGGCCACGAACATCCCCGGGCGGAGCCGCCGCCGCGTCTCGACTTCGACCCACGTCCGGTCGCCGTCCTCGACGGGCTGCGGCTCCCCGAACGCGCCGGCGGCGGCTTCGAGGGGGACGAGCGGCACGCACGTGACGTACCGTTCCGCCGGACTCGGCCGGACGACCCGGAAGGGGTGGGCGGCGGCGCGCTCGTCGGCGTGTTCCGCCTCGGCGGCCCGGTCGGCCCGCAGCTTCCGTTGCCGATGCCGGCCGTCATGCGGTAGCGGATCTTCCCGTCCGGCCTCGGCGGTCCGGTCCGCCCGCAGCTTCCGGTACGCCTCCGACGCCATCCAGTCGGTGACCACGTTTTGGAACGCGGGGTCGTTCATGAACCGGATGAAGATGTCCTCGTTCTGGTCCATGCGGTCGGCGAACAGGTGTTCGAGCAGGTTGCGGAACACCAGCTTGAACTTGTCGTCGGCGTTGACGGCCGCGGCCCGGCGCAGGCCGTCGTCGGCGACCGCGGTCTCGACGATCTGGTCGAAGAAGAGCTGGTCGGCCTGCGTGAACTCGGTGCCGAAGCGCTCGTTGACGACGTCGATGAGCCGGGAGAGCGGCATCGATTCCGAGCGCACGAGGCCGCTGCCGACCTCGGTGGGGCCGTCGAGCGGGCGCGCGTCGCCGCGGCCGAGCGGGATCGACCCCTCGCTGATCTTCTGCAGCCGGTAGTACTCGAGCCGCACGTCGTCGTCGAACTGGTAGGCGGGGCCGGGCCGCCGGCGCGGCAGCTTCGCGGCTAGGTGCCGGAGGAACACGTGCAGCCGCTCGAGGTCCGAGTCCTGGTAGGGAATCACCTGGCTCAGGAATCCGTACAGGTTCCGGAACGCCTGCACCTTGCCCCGCCACAGCTCGGTTTCTTCCTCGTCCTTTTCGAGCCGGGCCGTGAACCGGGACACCGCCGGGTCGAGCGCGGCGTTCATGGCCCGGTGGTCGGCGGCACTTTGGCGCTGCCGCGGCTTGAAGTAGATCGCGCAGAACCGCTCGACCTCCTCGGCGAGGTAGACGCCCGCGGCGTCGAGCTCGCTCCGCACCTGGTACAGGCGCGCCGGATCGACCTCCTCTCCCATCGCCGCGCCTTCGTAGTAGACCTCGAACGCCTCGCGGATCTCGTCGCGGTCGTTCACGAAGTCGAGGATGAAGGCGTCCTCCTTCAGCGGATGCGTGCGGTTCAGGCGCGAGAACGTCTGCACCGCCTGGATGCCCGCGAGCCGCTTGTTCACGTACAGCGTGTGCAGCAGCGGCTGGTCGAAGCCCGTCTGGTACTTCTCGGCGACCAAGAGCACCTGGTACTCCGGCGTGGCGAACTTCTCGGGCAGCTCGGTCTCCCGGATGCCCGCGTTCATCGCCTCCTCGGTGTAGGACACGCCGGGCGCCTTGTCGTCCTGCACCGTGCCCGAGAAGGCGACGAGCGTGCGGATGGGGTAGCGCTTCTCGCGGATGTAGCGGTCGAAGCCCTGCTTGTAGCGCACCGCCTCGAGCCGCGAGCCCGTCACCACCATTGCCTTCGCGCGGCCGCCGATGCGGTGCCGCGTGACGGCGTTGAAATGCTCGACCATCACCTCCGTCTTCTGCGCGACGTTGTGGGGATGGAGGTTCAGGAACCGGGCGAGCGCCCGCGCCGCCGGCTTGCGCTCGACGTGCGGGTCGTCGGCCGCCCGCTTGAGCAGCTTGAAGTAGGTGTCGTAGGTCGTGTAGTGCCGGAGGACGTCGAGGATGAACCCCTCCTCAATGGCCTGCCGCATGGTGTAGCGGTGCGCGGGCCGCCCGTCCCGCCCGAACACCGCCAGCGTCTTGTGCTTCGGCGTCGCGGTGAAGGCGAAGAAGCTGAGGTTGGGCTGGCGCGCGCGCCGGGCCATGCTCCAGTAGAGCCCCACCAGGTCTTCGCGGCCCTCCTCGGCCGCGCGCCGCCGCGCCTCCGCCCACAACTCCTCGCCGCCGAGCACCCCCTTCAGCTCGGTCGCCGCCTCGCCGCCCTGCGAGCTGTGCGCCTCGTCGATGATGACGGCGCAGCGGCGGGTGGGGAGCGCGCCACGGTCTTGCATCGCCGAGGGAGGCGCGCCGGCCTCCTCCGCGCCCCGCGCTGCCGCCATCGCCAACAGGTGGCGCGACACGAACGGGAACTTCTGCAGCGTCGTGATCACGATGGGCACGCCGCCCGCGAGGGCCTCCGCGAGCTGCCGCGAGCGCTCGTCGATCTGCTGCACCACGCCGCGCCGGTGCTCGAACTGGTACACCGTGTCCTGAAGCTGCTGGTCGAGCACGACCCGGTCCGTGACTACGATCACGCTGTCGAACACCCGCTCGTTCGCCGCGTCGTGCAGCGCCGCCAGCCGGTGCGCGAGCCAGCCGATGGTGTTGCTCTTGCCGCTGCCGGCGGAATGCTCGACGAGGTAGTTGTGCCCCACGCCGTCGCGCCGCGCCGCGTCGACGAGCAGGCGCACCGCCTCGAGCTGGTGGTAACGCGGGAAGATCAGCGTCTCTTTCCGCACCCGACGGCCCTGCTCGTCGCGCTTCTCCTCAGTCTGCAGATGCAGGAACCGCGCGAGCAGGTCGAGCAGGCTGTCGCGCGCGAGCACCTCCTCCCACAGGTAGGCGGTGCGGTAGCCGCGCCCGGCCGGGTCGGGCGGGTTGCCGGCCCCGCCGCCGTCGCCCCGGTCGAAGGGCAGGAAGTGGGTCGCGTCCCCCGCGAGGCGCGTCGTCATCAGCACCGACTCGGTATCGACCGCGAAGTGCACCAGCGTGCGCCGCTTGAACGCGAAGATCGGCTCGCGCGGGTCGCGGTCGCGCCGGTACTGCTCGCGGGCGTCCGCGACGGTCTGACCGGTGAGCGGGTTCTTCAGCTCGAGGGTGACGAGGGGGACGCCGTTCAGGCTCAGCGTGACGTCGAGCGACTGCTCCGAGCGCGGCGAGAAGTGGAGCTGACGGGTGAACCCGAGCCGGTTCGCCGCGTAGCGGGCCTCCAGCTCCGGGTTCAGCTCGTGCGCCGCCTTGAAGAACGCGATGCGCAGCGTCCGGCCGTAGCACTTGAAGCCGTGCCGCAGCGTCGCCAACGCGCCCTCTGCGTCCAGCCACTTGCACAGATCGGTCAGGACCTGCTCGCCGGTCTTCGGGCCGTGCAACGCCTCCAGCTTCGCCCACTCCCGCGGCTGCGTCTCGCGGATGAAACCGAGGACGGCGTCGGGGAAGATCGCCCGCTCGCGGTCGAAGCCGTCTCCCGGCAGCCGCCCGTAGCCATTGTCGAGAAGCTGCGCCTCGATGACGGTCTCGAACGCCGCCTCGCTCGTGGGTCTCATGGGTCGGTCATCCGGGACGATTCGATGCGCTCTGCGACCTCCGCAAGACTCGTCGTTCTTCCGCCCGCGCCCTCGGCAAGAGAGAGCTCCAACCGTTGCGCGAAATCCTCCCGCAACGCCAGCCCCTCGTCTGGGTCGCGGGAGGGCCGGGTTCGACGATGACGTGGTGTCTGCATTCCCTCCATGAACTCAATCTCCACCGCGTCGCTGGTCACCAGCGATTGCCGCCCAGCTCTCCTGAGCTCCACAACTCGCCGAGGCTGTACTTGTCGAGCCATGCCCTCAGTCTCGTGCCATCCAGCCGTTCGAATCGCGATTCCCCGTTCTCCTTCTCGCAGATCACGATACTCGATGGATGGTCCGTCAGGGCATCGACGAGCATCCGGGAGTGGGTCGTGACCACGAGCTGCGTCCGCTCGGACGCCCCCACGAGCAGCCCGGCGACCGCCCCGACCACATCCGGGTGCAAGCCGAGCTCCGGCTGTTCGAGCGCGATCAGCGGCGGTGGAGCGGGGTGCAGCAGGATCGCCAGCAAGCTCAGGTACCGCAACGTACCGTCCGACAGACGTGCCGCCGGGATCCGGCCACCGCCACGTTCCTCCAGACAGAGCGCCGCGGTGCCGCCCGTCATCGGACAGGACACGTCGACGATCCCGTCGGCCAGTTCTCCCAACGCACCGACGAGCCGTCTCTTCGCCTCCCCCCGAAAGCCCGCGAGCACAACAGCCAAGTTCTCGCCGCCGTCGTTCAGAGAATCGCTCGCCGCGTGCGTACCCTGGTTCCGCCGGAGCGCCGCCGACGGTCCGACCGACCAGTTCTGGTACAGCCGAATGCGCTCGTACTGTTCCCGCAGCCGCCTCAGGGCAGCGTCCCCGCACCGCTCTGCACCCGACTCCCGGGCTTCGGTCCACGTGACCTCCTCCGCCGTCACTCGTAGGCGCCCCCCGTCGTCGGCCACCGTCATCGTCTGAGCCGCCCCGCACCGTCCGGGCCGTCGACGATCGCTTCCACCGTCGCCGCTGCCGCCGATTCCCCGCTCTTCCAGAGCCAATCACAGGCGTCTTCCCGCCTCCCGACGAGCTCGCCAGGGTCCTCGGCCGCCGCACGAAGCAGCCCGATCACTTCCAGTAGGTTGGACTTCCCAGAACCGTTCGCGCCGACGAGGACATTCAGCGGCTCCATCGGCAGATCGACGCCTCTCGGTCCGAACGACAGGAGCCCCGAGACCTTCAGTCTCCGGATCAGCATCTCTCGCTCCCTCTTCGCCCCCAACCGCGCGGATTCACGTCCCCCGCGGCGACGCTCCGACATCGGACGCGGCTGTGGTATGGTGTCCCGCCACTACGCTGGCGTCATCAAGGAGCGGATGTCCCCGAACCACTCGCTCCACCACGCGAACGCACCCGCCGCTCCAAGCGCTGCGTGAGCAACCAGATCGCTACTTGGCAGTACGGAGCAAGGTCGCCGCTGCCGCCGCTCCACCGGTCACGCTCGCGCTCGATCCGTTTCCTGGACACCGGCCCCTGCACTCTCCTCCGTTCCCGGCGCCACCAACCGAGTACCAGGTCCCAGACAACCTTCCGGTTGTTCTTCAGCACGCTGAGGTTCAGGTTCAGCACTCGGTCGAGCTGATCGTCGAACTCCGCGTCGTCGGATCGAATGGCCCCATCGAGCTCGTATCGCAGCCGTGTTTCGACGCGGTGAGCTGGATCCGCAGGGTTCCATCGCAGATCGCGATCGCCCTTCTTGGTGTCGCAGTGCTGGTCCCGAGCCCGGTGCCCCTCTCCGCCGCTGCAAGCCGCCAGCAAGTTGCGATAGTCGAGCTCCCGGTTCGGATGCCGCCGTCGGCTACGCCAATGCTCGATCTTCATGCCGATCGCATCATCGCGAATCCGGCCCATGCAGTAGCAGCAGAGCCCTCGCTGCTCGCCCACGAGCGCACGCCTGAGCTCCGCCTTGTCCGCGTAGTTGTCGTAGCCGCCGTGCCGCGTCCGACGATGCGCCGTGAGGCTGGCCGGTTCCACACCCTTGGCGATGGCCCTCATTCCTCGCCCTCCATGAAGTCGAGCAGTGCCCGCACACGCGTCACCTCCGGATCGTTCTCCCCGAGAATCCCGACAAGCTGCGTCACCAACGGCCGCGCTTCGTCGAAGTGATTCTTCCCGATTCTGCGCGAAATCTCGGAGAGCAGGTCGTGAACCGACTCCGTCCGTGGCGGCGCATCCATGACTTCTTCAAGCACCCGACTGGAGTCCACCCCGAACGAGTGTGGCGGCGAGTAGACCTCACCATCCGCCATGATGTGGATACCCTCGGCCTTCACCTCGCCGACGACCTGCGGCGAATGCGTCGTGGCGATGAACTGACAGCGCGGGAACGCCGCCGTCAGGTTGCGTACGATCCGCCGCTGCCATTTCGGATGCAGGTGTAGTTCCAGTTCGTCGATCAGGACGACCGCCTCCGCTTCAGCTGCGGGATCCGCCATATGGGGGTTCGCCTGCGAGAGCCTTCGAGTGACATCAAGAACCAAGGCCAGGATACCTCGCTCGCCGTCCGACAGCTGACGAACCGACAGGGGCTTGTCACCGCGATCGATCAGCAGGTCTGCCCCATCCCGCCCGCCCACCCGTAAGCGTTGGTAGCCTGGTAGCAGTCGCGTCACGGTCTCTTCAACGGCCGTCAACACGTGCCCGGCGGTAGGCACTTCATCGCTCAGTTCCCGCTGTGCCCGCATCCATGCAGCGAACTCCGCCAAACGCAGCGCGCGTCGTGCGAAAGCTCCCGTCGCTGCCGCGACTTTGCCTCCCGCAGCCATGTTCGCGCTCGGCACGCGCTTGGAGGGTATGGCCCGATTGGTTGCAAACAGCACCGCCAGCGCTGCACCACGAGCGCCTTCGGTTCCTGCTGCGGCGGGCGACGTCTGCTCAAGTGAGTTGGGCCCGTGGGGCGCATCGCGCTCCTTGTGGTGCCAGTAGGTGAACCTCGCCCCACGACTCTCGAATTCACATTCCACATCCAGCGCGGTCGCTCCAACCTGAACGTCAGTCGTCTTCGCCAACAGAGTTCGGTGAGGTGGAAGCTCGCCATCATCGAAAATGAACGCCGCGAGGCAGGCGGACAACGCATCAAGTACAGTGGTTTTGCCCACGCCGTTCACGCCAACAAGAAGATTGAAGTCCGGTCCGAAATGGAATTCGGCGGCCGCAATAGCACGAACATTGGTGAGCTTGAGACGGTTAACTCTCATGACTCGCGCTCCACATCGATCCTTCCTGTTACCGCGGCAGCGATAAGTGCAGAGCGCCGCTCGTTAAGCAAGTGCTTTGTACGGAAGGCAGCCGCGTAGACATCATCAAGCGCCGCGCTGGCGGTGGTGAAATGGGCAACAATCTCATCTTGCTCGTCGGGCGGCGGCAAGGGGAGTGGAAGCTCCTTGACGTTCCTCGCCGAGATCGATGCGAGATTCGTAGCCCTCTTGGCATGACTCTGAAAGTAGCCCTTTGCCCCCTGAGACGCAGTCCAGAGGTTGAGCCATTCAGAGCGTACGGCGCGCGGACGAACCGCGAAGACGTGGTTCTGGTGGAGGCACGCTGCTATCTGTTCGCGCCAGATGCACCCTCTTCCCAGTTTGTCTTCGTCGCCACCCTCATTCATTAGTACATCACCAGAACGCAACATGTAGGACTGGGCTTCCCTATTTGCCAAACGAATAGTCTTGACATTGGAGAGATCCAGGTGCCCGTCTTGAACATTCGCGACGCTCAGGTAGGGGTATTCCGACAAATTGAGGCGTCCGTACTTCTTGCCCAACGGAAGTCCCGTGTGGATGTCGGCTACGAATTTCAACCGGGTGGTTTTCCAATGCGCCGGAATACTACCAAGCCAAGTGATGCCAGAGTTGCGGATTGGCAAGTTGGGAACCAAGCCACGCGTGACAGCATGTGTGATAAGTGCCTGGCGCTTCTCGGTTAGCAGCCGGAGGATGCTGTCGTTTTCGGTCGTCAGGCTGTCGAGAACGGCTGTCTTGCGGTCAAGGTACTCAGCTATGATGCGTTGGTTGCGAATCGCTGGGAGACGGATGGGAACATTGCCGAGGTCGGCTGCGCTTATCGCGGGATAGCTCACGCCTACCGAACGCCTTTCAACCTCCGCGAGAAACGTCGGCTCACGGAGTGCATACATACAGAATCTTTGGTCGAAGATGCTCCTGCGAGGACGGACGACGGCAAAGCCGGTGGATACGATCATGTTGTCAGGTGGCTCATGCATCGGTGCAATGGCTTGGAGATAGGTCCTCACTGTGGACATAATCACGTCCCCGTCGCGCACACGGCGTCGAGCTCGACTTGGCGCATCAGCGAAACGATAAATGCGGATCTCGTTCAGGGCTCCAGAGGAATCGACGTTGCCTATATCAATGTACTGAAGCTCAAAATCCGGCGGTGTATCCTCCGTGAGCGTGTCGTCGTTGATCGTGGCCACGTTCTTGAGGCGACACTTGTGAGTGGAGATGGGAGTCGTCACGTCGTCACCTCTCGCAACAGCCTTAGGACCTCGGCCTCGGCCTCCTTCAGCTCAGCGTCGATCACCTGCAGCGCCCGGGGCGGCGTGTAGCGATAGAAGTGCCGGTTGAAGTTGATTTCGTAGCCGACCTTGTCGCGGCTGCGGTCCATCCACGCGTCGGGCACGTGGGAGCAGACTTCTCGTTTGAAATAGTCGTCGATTTCGACCTTGAGCGGCACGTTCTCAAAGTCGCGTAGCGCGGGGTCGGGCTCGCAGGCGGCGTCGGCGGTCTCATGGGCGGGGCTGGACGCGGCGCGCGACCGGGCACCGCCGGTTACGGCGAGGACGGGCTGGGCATCGGCGTCGGGCTGCGTGAACACGTCGCGGAAGATTCTCTTCTCAGGTGCTCGCCACCAGGAGTCGCGACGCTCGAGCAGTGCGTCGATGCGGCACCAGACCGTGTTCCAGTCGCTTTGGGGCTCGCGGCCGAGCGTCTTGTCGATCGCCTGCACGTCGTCGAGCAGGTGCGGGCAGGCGTCGAGGAAGCGGGCTTTGTCGTCGAAGGTCATCCGGTAGCGCAGGCGCAGGGGGCGCTCGACGGTGACGCGGGTGTAGCCGAAGTCGGCGTTGTCGAAGATCTTGGACCGGTCGCCGTCGGCGAAATCGCCGTAGAGGCGCACGATCTCCGCGATGTGGTCGACGGCCGGACTGTCGGGCGCGGCGTCGCTGGGCTCGCCGAGCTTGCGGCGCTTGTCGCCGAGGCTGCGGCGCATGGGCACGTAGAGCTCGCGGGCGTCGAGGAGCTGGATCTTCCCCCGGCGCCGCGGCTCCTTGCGGTTGGTGACGACCCACACGTAGGTCCCGATGCCGGTGTTGTAGAACATCTGCTCGGGCAGGGCGATGACGGCCTCGAGCCAGTCGTTCTCGATGATCCACCGGCGGATCTCGCTCTCGCCTGAGCCGGCACCGCCGGTGAACAGGGGCGAGCCGCTGAAGACAATGGCGAGGCGCGAGCCGTTCTTGCGCTCGGCCGGCGCGACGGGCTCGAACTTGGCGATCATGTGCTGCAGGAAGAGCAGCGAGCCGTCGGTGATGCGCGGCAGCCCCGCGCCGAAGCGGCCGTCGAAGCCGCGCTGGTCGCGTTCGCGCCGGACGTCCTTCTGCTGGCGCTTCCAGTCGACGCCGAACGGCGGGTTGGTGATGAAGTAGTCGAACCGCTCGCCGTCGAAGGCGTCCTCGGTGAGGCTGTCGCCGAAACGGACGTTGTCGCCGCCGCCGTTGTGATCCACCTGCTTCATGAGCATGTCGGACGCGGCGATCGCGAACGCGCGGGGGTTGTAGTCCTGCCCGTAGACGTAGAGCCGCGCCTCGGGGTGGTGGTCGCGCAGGTAGTTCTGCGCCTCGGCCAGCATGCCGCCGGTGCCGCAGGCGGGGTCGAGCAGGGTGCGCACGGTGCCGGGCGTCGAGAGGAGGGCGTCGTCGTCGATGAACAGGACGTTCACCATGAGCCGGATCACTTCGCGGGGCGTGAAGTAGTCGCCGGCGGTCTCGTTGGCCAACTCGTTGAAGCGGCGGATGAGGTTCTCGAAGATCAGCCCCATCTGCTCGTTGGGCACCGTGGCGGGGTGCAGGTCGACGCTGCGGAACCGCGAGACGATCATGTAGAGGATGTTCGCCTTACGCAGTTCATCGATCTCGTCCTTGAACTTGAAGAAGTCGAAGATGTCGCGGACGTTGCGCGAGAAGCCGTCGATGTAGCTGACGAGGTGCTTGTCGATGTTGTCGGGGTCGCCCTGCAGGCGCTCGAAGTCGAGCGGCGAGCGGTTGTGGAAGCGCTGCCCGGCCACCCGGTTCAGCACCGCGTCGAGGGCCTCGCCCTTCATCCGCCCCCCGGCCCGCCGCTTGTGGGCGGCGAGGACCTTGGCCTTGGTGGGCGCGAGCACGCAGTCGAAGCGGCGCAGGACCGTCATCGGCAGCATGACCCGCTCGTACTGCGGCGGCCGGTAGGAGCCGCGCAGCAGGTCGGCGATCTGCCAGATCAGGTTGGCGAAGTAGCCGTGGTCGGGCATGGGGCGCGTTCACCGGCGGCGGTCTTCACCGCCGATTGTACCCGCCGCGGGGCGCGGCCGGCTGACGTCGATCACGCAGACGGAGACCCGGCGCGCCTCCGCCGCGGGCAGCGACTCGGTCAGACGCGTTTCGAGTTCTCCGGCGCTGCGGGGCGGCGGGCCGTCCGGGGGCGGGGGGCCACCCTCGCCGAACCGGAACACCAAGTAGATGCCGTAGCCGTCCGTGGCGGGGTCTTGGGTGTACCGCGCGATCAACTGGTCGCGCAGTGCGCTCCAGAGGTCGGGGTGCGAGTCCTTCTTGATCTCGATCGGCACATGGAAGTCCCCGCACGCGACTCGAACGTCCGCCCGCCGGTCATTCGCGTAATGCCCCTCGGGCTGCCCGTCGGCGGCAGAGGGAAGACGTTCCCGAAGCCGGGACAGCAGCGCGTCTCGACACGAGTTCTCGTGTTTCGGCGCGATCGGTTCACGGTGGGGTCCCTCGTTCCAGAACAGGCGCCAATCGTTGGTGTTGCCGGTGCGGATCTCCTCGGCGATCTTGCGCAGCCGATCCATCAGCAGCTCCGCCAGATCGCCGGCGTTGGCGGGCGGGCCGTTCGCCAGCGTTCGGCGGACCTGCTCGATGCTCGGGGGCCGGAAGGTGGCGTCGCGCCGAACGACCCGTTGCGCGTCGCGCGCGCGGACCAGGGCGTCGCGCCAGGCGGACAACCCGCGGTCCGACGAAAGACCCGCCAGGGCTTCGCCGGCGGCGCGGTCGGGGGACATGGCGAGGCGGTCCATCATCTCGCCGATGGCGATCGAGACCTCCAGATCGAGCGACCCGCCAGTGGTGCCGCGCGGCAGGCGGGGGCCGAAGACCGGTCCCATCAGACGGATCAGCAGGGCCAGCTCGGGCGCTCTCATGTCGTGAGTCAAACGGGGCCCCCGGCCGGTGACGAAGAACGCCGCCAGTCGCCGGACGCGAGCGTCCCGGCCCCGTACGAATTCCTCAACCGGTCTGCGCCACCGCTCCGGCTCAGTCACCAGACCGGCCGCCAACCACTGTGCGCGTTGGGCGTCGTTCATGCTCCCCGCGCCGAGCTTTCGCTCGATCAGCCGGCGCAATTCCGACCCGTCGGCCCAGCGCAGCGCCGCCCACAGCAGGGAGATCAGCGCGTCGATCTGCGCGTTCCGGCAGCGGGTCGGGAAAGAACGCAGCAACGGCAGCGCGGCGCGGGCGGCCACCGGACCATGGTCGTCGTCGTGGGCCAGCGCGTAGAGCACGGGGACCGAGGCGGTCCCCCGCCGAAGCTCGGCCGAAGCGTACCGTCTCAGCACGTCCCCAACGACCTCCGGACGTGAGCGGACGACCCGGCGATACCAGCCGTCGCTACCGGAAACGGGTGTCGTGTAGCCGAAGGCCAACGCGCTACGCAACCGGCGCTCGTCGAGAGCCGGCGATTCGGCCGGTCGATCCGTGTCGATCTCGGCGAGGCCGGCCAGGACAGGAAGCGCCAGGTGGTACTCCTCCCCCGCCGCGTGCCTGCGGATCACGTCCTCGGCGGCCGGCACATCCGCCCGCGTCGGCGCGCCGCGCAGCCCGGCGAGCGCGGCGTTGACCAGTCCGGTGTCGGGGGCCAGCAGATTGCGGAGCCGCGTCACGGCGTCGTCCCCGGTGACCTCCGGCAGGAGCCCGAACCACGCGGCGGCCAGAGGACGCAGCAACCCGGGCGGGCACCGGTTCTCCCTCAGCGCGGTTTCTTGCGATCGGATGGCTTGCAGCAGGTCCTGCCGCCGGCTCTCGTCCCTCGCGATCCAGGTGCACTGGCGTTCGCTACCGGCGGGATCGATGGGACGGTCGGGCATGCTCTGAAGCGGCCGCCCTGGCTCGTGCCCGCTGGTTCGTTGGTTCAGCGGCTCGTGCGAGAGCCGGGCCCCGCCCACGGCCGTTACGCGGTCGGGAAAGAGATGCGACAGGAGCATCTGCCGAAGTCCGGCGTCGGGATCCGGGGTGATTCCCCGGTGGAGTTCGTCGAGCAGGAGCGCCGCCGACGTGTCCTGCCCCCCCGGAGCCGTGCGGATGAACGCCTGCAACGCGGCCGCACGAACGTCCGGGTAACGACCGCTGTCCCGGACGATGTCGAGCAGCAGCTCCGACACGCCCGGAAGCGGAGCGGCGGACGCGCGCAGGACGAAGTAGACGAAGCTCTGTTGTTCGCGCCCGCGGTCTGGATCGGTCAGGATCTCCCGTAGCGCGGGCTCGAGATCGGCTGTCACGAACGACCTGGAACCCGATGACGACGGATATTCGACGAGCCGCGATGCGTCGCGGTGCACCGCCCGCAGCAGCCGGCGCTTGTCGTCGGTAGAGAAACCGGCGGCGTCACCATATAGGGCGACGCCGACCGGATCCCGGTCGATCAACTCCCGTCGGACGCCGGAACACCGACACAACGCCGCCAGCCACCCCGAGAAGCCTCTGAGCGCCGTCACGACGGTGCCGTCGCCGCCGACGATCAGCGCCAGGACGCGCCGGGCCGGCAGTCCGGCCTCGATCAGCCGAGCGGCGTGTCTCGCCGCCAGGAACTCCGCCACGTGGCGGTGGGCTGGGGAGTAACGCCCGTCTGCCGCCGGCGACGTGAACAACCGCGTGCGGAGTGCACGGCGAAGGAGCCGACGCGCGCCGTCCGGCGCGGTGCGCGCGGCACCGGCAGCCGATTCCGGCGAGCCCTCGGGCTCCGCGACGCAGCCGTGGAACAACGGATAGCGCACGTCGGATGCCGACGGACGCAGCGAGTAGCCGTCGCGGTCTGCGAGGAGCAGTCCGGCGCACAGGCGTCCGGCGGCATCGACGAGAACGTCGGGCGGGGCATACCAGTCCTCAAGTGCATTGGCGTGCTCCTCGTTCATCTCCTCGGCCATCGACCGGCACGCCCGCTCGAACGTCTCGGTACGGCTCGTCGGCCACTTGCCGCCCGCGTGGACGGCGTCGGCCAGCATGACGAGACTCTGGGGGTTCGCGAGCAGGGCGTCGAGACCGCGGTCTCTGGCTGACTCGATGAACGCCGCCGCATCGGATGGTCCGTCGCCCACGTCGAGAATCCGCAGGGCATCGTCAGACGTCAGCGGATCGAGAGCGAGCACAGTGACGCGGTTGCCCGGCGAGACCGCCTCCAGGTGCCGACGGTCGCTCGAGCCGAGCCAGTCGGCGGCTCGGCACGACAGTCTGAAGCGCGGCCTGCCCAGGGCATCGAGACGCGCGCGGATTGCGTCGAACGGCGCTCTCGCGTCGGGTGCCCCGGCTCGAACCTCGTCGAGGCCGTCGATGAACAGGGCCTTGTCGCGCCACTCCCGCCGCGCCGCCGGCGCGAGCGTTGGGAAGTCGCGCGCGGCAATCAGATGGGCGCGCTCGCCGCCGAGCGCCTCGTACTCGCACCGGAAGGCGGTGGACTTCCCCGCTCCCGGATCCCCGAGCAGGACGTACGCCGAATCGTCCCGATGCGCGCTCAGCGGCCCGGACTCTCCCGCGCGCGCCGGCGCGCCGGCCTCGCGGCGGTCCGGCCGGCCTTGCCCGGACACCGGCGTGCACGTTCGCGGTACGCGGGCGCCCGTCATGTCTCGTCCAGCCAGTGGTCGGCGGGCGCCGACAGGAACTCGTTGAGGGGAACGCCCCCTTCACCGGCGATCAGCGTCCGGGCGGGCCTGAAACTCGAAGAGAACGCGTCCATGCCGCGCTGATCCGCTTTCCGCGGCCCGCTCTTGACTTCGATGGCGACGAGGCGCGGCCCGCGGTGCAGCACGAAGTCGACCTCGAGCGGACCGTCGCGCCAATAGTACAGCCGGGTCGCGATCGAGGCGGTGTTGAAGAGATGCGCCCCGACGGCGGTCTCCGTCAGGCGTCCCCGGTACGTGCGGTCCGCCATCGCTTCGTCGAGGGTGTATCCCGAGCCCGCGGTCATGAACGCGGTATCGAGCGCCAGCAGCTTGGGACTCGACCCGCGGCGGCGGGGCGCGCGGCCGGCGTACTTCGGCAGCCCGGCGAGGAGGCCGGCGGCGGCGAGCAGATCGAGGTAGCGCGCCAGCGTCGTCGTGTTCCCGGCGTCTTGCAACTGGCCCAGCATCTTGTTGTAGGCGAGGATCTGCCCGGACCACTCGGCGCCGAGCTCAAAGAGCCGCTTGAGCAGGGCCGGCTTGTCCACCCGGGTCATCGCCAACAGGTCGCGCTCGAGATGGGGTTCGACGATCGACCGGAGGACGTAGTCGCGCCACTGGTCGGGGTCCCCGCGCAACGCGGCACCGCGCGGATAGCCGCCGAAGTAGAGATACTCTGGCAGGCTGACGCCGAACGCCGCCGACATCTCCGCGAACGACCAGTGGGTCACCGGAATGCGCTGGAACCGACCGGCGAGGCTCTCGCTCAGCCCCGCCTGCATCGACATGGGCGCCGAGCCCAGGATGACGACGTGCAGGGGGCATTCCCCGGCCCGGTCGGCGTCCCAGAGCCCCTTGACCGCTTCCGACCAGCGCTCGATCTTCTGGATCTCGTCGAAGACCAGCACCGCGCCGCGGCCGGATCGCTCGGCCGTGCGCCGGGCTTCTTCCCACTGCCGCACGATCCAGCGGGTGTCGCGCGTGTCGGCCCCCCTGGCGACCGGCGCGTCGACGTCGTACCGCGCATCGCGGAGACCCGCAGGGTCGGGCTCGTCGACGGCCAGGTAGCGGGATTCCCGATCGAGCTGCGAGAGCGCCTGCCGGACGATCGTGGTCTTGCCGGTCTGTCGCGGTCCGAACAGGGTCTGGATGAACGCGGGCCTCTCCGAAAGGCGCCGGACGAGGGCCGCGACCTGGGCGCGCTCAAAGGCCATGGGGCATGATTACATCATTGAGTAAATTACTCAAGCGCGTAATCATGCCTGGACACCCGCCTCCGTCACCTATGTCGCCACGGCAAGGCTCGGCCGCCAGACCGCCGTACGCGGGAATGTTGACGGATCCGAGTAACGGGTGGTACTCAGAGAAGCATGAAGGCGAATGCTCGTTCCAGCATCACGCTGCCGGCCGCGGAAATCGCGCTCATCGAACGACTGAAGCCCCGAGTCGGCGTGAAGACCAACGTCGCGGTCGTGCGCCGCGCCTTGCGTCTCCTCGAATCCACGACGGATCGCGATGAACTCCGGAGGGCCTACCGGGACGCTTCCAACGCCACTCGGGATGCGTTGGCCGTCGACCTGACGGAGCTCGATCATCTGGCGGCCGAGGGCCTCGGCAAGTGACCCCTCGCCAAGGCTGCCGCTCCGGCTGGCCGTACGAGCCCTGACGCCCGCCGCGCCGCTCAGGACGCGGCGATCTCCGCGACGACCTCCTCGGCCAGGGGCAGGCTGAAGCCGCAGGCGGAGTCGTTGATGCGGCACTGGGCGAGGGTGAGCTGGCAGCCGCAGGTGCAGTTCTCCTCGTTCAGCCGCTGCAGCGCGGTGACCCGCTGCTCGGGGGTGAGCACGGTGAGGTCGAGGCCGGGGATCTCCGTCGCGTGGGCGGCGTTGACGAGGCGGCCGTGGCGGTCGTCCTCGACGAGGTCGACCCGGACGTCGGGCTCGATGTCGGCGAGGAAGCGGGCCTCCTGCTCGAGGATGCCGGGGTTGACGAGCCCGACGTGGGTGCGCACCACTCGCAGGTCGGGATCGACCATGAACGAGGTGGGCAGGGCCATGACGCCGGGGAACGCGCGGTCGATCTCGGGCGTGGTCATCACGATGGGGTAGTTCATGCCGTACTGCTCGGCGAAGCGCTCGACGAGCCCCACCGGCCCCTCGTCCTCCGACACGCCGATGACCTGGAGCTGGTCGGGATAGCGCTCCTGCAGCTTGATGAGGTCGGGGATCTCGGCCCGGCACGGCCCGCACCACGTCGCCCAGAAGTTCACGAGGGTGACCTTGCCGCGCAGGTCCTCGCTGGTGATGGTGCGGCCGTCGAGGGTCTGCAGGGTCAGCTCGGGCAGTACCGCCGGATCGGCCACGAGCTGGATGGTGTCGGGCCGCACGTCGAACACCGCGGCCGGGCCTCCGCCCGCCGCCGCCCCGCCCGGCTCGCCGGATCCCCCGCACCCGACCATCAGTCCGACCGCGACCACCGGAACGATACGGAACAAGCGGAAATTCATGGCTCAGTTCCCTCGGCGCAGAGGCGTCGCCGTCGGTTCTCCACCGCCACCCACTCGACCGCGCCCGCCGCGCGAGATCAGGGCCTTCATTTCGGCCAGGCCGATCTCGACGGTTCGCAGCCGGTTATCAAGGTGCTCCATGCCGTCTTCGATACGATCCATGCGATTGTTGACGCCGGCGAATTGCGCCAGCAACAACCCGGTCAGCAGGCCGGCCACCGAGAGGGCCGCGCCAATGGTCGTCCCGATTATCCACTTGGTGTCGCTGCTCATGATGGCACCGTCTCCACGATCCAACGTCCCATCATCGTCCACCGTCACCAACCCCGTCAAGCCGGCCCGGGAGCCCGCGGTGACACCCCGCGCCGCACCGGGCGTTGGAGCCCGCCCGACCGACGCCGAACGCCGCGCGCACCGGCCTCCGCGCCCGCGGACCGGAGGATGGCGGGTGCCGGAACGGCGAACCGCGTCAGTACCCCATGCGCACCGCGAGCATCAGCGCGACCACCGCCACCAGGTACAGCTTGACCAGCAGCGGCCCCACGAAGCGCAGCCAGCGCTGGTAGGGGATGCGGGCGAGGGCCAGCATGCCCATCAGGAGGGCGTTGGTGGGCACCGCCATGTTGGTGAACCCGTCGCCGAGCTGGTAGGCGAGCACCGCGGTCTGCCGGGTCAGGCCGGTCAGGTCGGCGAGGGGGGCCATGATCGGCATGGTGACGTAGGCCTGTCCCGAGCCCGACGGAATGAACAGGTTGCACACGGTCTGGACCGCGAGCATGCCGAGGGCGGCGGCCTGGGCCGGCAGCGCCTGCAGCGGCGTCGCGAGGCCGTTGATGATGGTGTCGATGACCTGCCCCTCGGTCAGGACGACCTGTATGGTGCGGGCGAAGCCGACGATGACGGCGGTCGAGACCAGCTCGCCCGCGCCGGCCTGGAACGCGGCGGCGACCCGGTTGGGGGCGAGGCGCGCGACCGCCGCGGCGGCGAGGGCGACGCCCAGGAACACCGCGGTCAGCTCGGTCAGGTACCACCCGCGGAAGCTGACGCCCCAGACGAAGAGCACCATCCCCGCCACGAACACCGCCACCACCGCCGCCCGCGCCGGCGTCAGCTTCACATCGGCCGGCAGCTCGAACCCGCCGGCGTAGGAGACGCCGCGGACGAGGCTCCGCGAGGGGTCGGCCTGCACGCGGCGCGCGTAGCGCAGGATGTGGTCGACCCCGACGGCGAGGCACACCGCGAGCAGCAGCCACCGCACCGCCTGGCCGGACGTCAGCTCGACTCCGGCGATGTCCTGCGCGATCAGCACCGTGAACGGGTTGAGGGCGGCGCAGGCGTAGCCGACCCCGGCCCCGACGTAGATGATGCCCAGGGCCACCACCGCGTCCATGCGCAGGGCCAGGCACATCGTGACGAGCAGGGGGACGAACGGCATGTACTCTTCCGCCATGCCCACCGTCGAAGAACCGACGGCGAACACGGTGACCATGCCCCCCGCGAGCAGCACCGGGCGTCCGCCCAGCCGCGCGATGGCGAGTCCGATCAGGGCGTGGACGGCGCCGGTGGCGCGCAGGACCCCGAACACGCCGCCGACGATGAGGATGAAGAAGATGATGTCGGCGGCGTCGGCCAGGCCCGCGGGGACCGCGGTCAGGAACGTGAAGGGCGGCAGCGGCTCGGTCTCGACGGCCTGGTAGGTGCCGCGGACGACCTGCCGGCCCTCGCGCTCGAACTCGCCGGCCGGCAGCACGTACGTGGCGACCTGGGCGAGCAGGATCAGCCCGCCGATGAGGACCAGCGCGTCGGGGAAGCGCCGCGGGGGGGTCTCGGTCATCTCGTCGCGCCGGCCCGCTCGCCGGCTGGCGTCAGCCCGTCCGGGAGCCGCGGGGTGTTCGGTCATCGCATCGCTTCGGGTCTGCCGACGGGGACGGACCCATGCGCCACGGAGCGCGCCGCCCCACCGCCCGCGGGGTGGACGCGGACGGCCCGCGCCCCCGCCATGGCGGACCCTCGGTCATCTCACCGCGTCGGGTCGTCGGACACCCGGACCAGGAGCTTGCCGAAGTTCTCGCCGCGCAGCAGCCCCAGGAACGCCCCGACCGCGTTGTCGAGGCCGTCAACGACGTCCTCGCGGTACTTCAGCTCGCCCGACCGTATCCACCCCCCCACGTCGCGCAGGAAGTCGGCCTCGAGGTGCGCGTGGTCGAACACGATGAAGCCCCGGATGTTCAGGCGCCGCACCAGCACCAGCCCCATCAACTGGGGGACCCGGTTGGGCCCCTCCGGCAGCGACGTCGCGTTGTAGCTGGCGATGCGCCCACACACCGGTACCCGCGCGAACTGGTTCAGCAGCGGCACCACCGCGTCGAACACCCGGCCGCCGACGTTCTCGAAGTACAGGTCGATGCCGTCGGGGCAGGCCGTCTTCAGATCGCCGGCCAGGCTGTCGCTGCGGTGGCTGACGCACGCGTCGAAGCCCAGCTCGTCCACCACGTAGTCGCACTTCCGCTGCGCCCCCGCCACCCCGACGACGCGGTTCCCCTTGATGCGCGCGATCTGGCCGACCACCGCCCCCACCGCCCCCGACGCCGCCGACACGACGACCGTGTCGCCGGCCTTCAGCCCGCCGACCTCCAGCAGGCCGACATAGGCGGTCAGGCCGGGCATGCCGAGCACCCCGAGCGCGGTCGAAATAGGCGCGACGCCGGGGTCGAGCTTGCGGACGCCGCCGCCGTCCGACAGGCCGTACTCCTGCCACCCGGCCCCCGCGAGCACGAAGTCGCCCTCGGCGAACCCGTCGTGGCGCGACGCCACCACCTGCCCCACCGTCCCCCCGGTCATGACGTCGCCCAGCTCGACCGGGGCCGCGTACGACGGCCCCGCGTTCATGCGGCCCCGCATGTAGGGGTCGAGCGACAGGTAGATGGTGCGGACCAGCATCTCGCCCGCCGCCGGCTCCGGCGCCGGCGCCTCGTCCAGGCGGAAGTCGGCCTCGGCGGGGAACCCCTCGGGGCGGGCGTTCAGCAGGATCCGGCGGTTCGTGCGGGTCGACATGCGCTACATCGTTCCATCAATGCCCGTCGGGTGGCAAACCCGGGGTGGACCCGGCGGGCCGGGCCGCGCGCCCCGGGGCGGCGGGCGGGGTTCCCGCGGGAACGTGTTCCGGGGCAAGGACGACGCGGTATGCTCTATTCGAAGGCGGGGGTGCCGCGCGGGAGGTCCGTGGAGAGCGGCCGGCGGAAGCGTGTCGAGCGCGGACACACCCGGCCCGGTGAACGCCCGTGGGAGAGTCACAGCATGGTCGAAACGCCATCGTCCCTCCGCAGCGCCGTCGCCCGGGCGGCGGGGATCGGGCTGGCGGTCAGCGCCGTCGCGGGTGCCCAGACGCCCGGTGACGTCGACTGGCCGGTCTATCTGGGACCGGGCAGCAGCCAGTACTCGGCGCTGACCCAGATCACCCGCGACAACGTCGAGCGGCTCGAGGTCGCCTGGACGTACAACTCCGGCGACGCCGACACCGAGACCAACCGCACCCAGATGCAGACCAGCCCCATCGTCGTCGAGGGGGTGCTGTACGGCGTCTCCCCGGTCACGAAGGTCTTCGCCGTCGACGCGGCGACCGGCGGGCGGCTGTGGGAGTTCGACCCGTTCGCGCACGGCGCGACGGTGCGGCGGGGCGGCGTCAGCCGCGGGTTGACGTGGTGGGCCGACGGCGCCGACCGCCGCATCTTCGCCAGCGGCGGGTCGAAGCTGTTCGCCCTCGACGCCGACACCGGCATTCCCGTCGAGACGTTCGGCGACGGGGGCAGCATCGACCTCCACGACGGGCTCGACGCGGGCCGCGACGTGTCGGACCTGTTCGTCATCTCGAACACGCCGGGGGTCGTCTACCGCGACCTGCTGATCCTGCCGACGCGGAACGCCGAGACGAACCCCGCCGCCCCCGGAAACATCCGCGCCTTCGACGTCCGCACCGGCGAAGTGCGGTGGATCTTCCACACCATCCCGCACCCCGGCGAGTTCGGCCACGACACCTGGCCGCCGGAGGCGTGGCTTCGGGTCGGGGCCGCCAACAACTGGGCGGGCATGTCGGTGGACCACGAGCGGGGCCTCGTGTTCGTCCCCACCGGCTCGGCCACCCCCGACTTCTACGGCGGCGACCGCGCCGGCGCCAACCTCTTCGCCAACACCCTGCTCGCCCTCGACGCCGCCACCGGCGAGCGGGTCTGGCACTTCCAGGCCGTGCACCACGACATCTGGGACCGCGACTTCCCGGCGCCCCCCAACCTGCTGTCCATCGTCGAGGACGGCCGGCGGCGCGACGTGGTGGCGCAGATCACCAAGTCGGCCCACGTCTTCGTGTTCGACCGCGAGACCGGCGAGCCGATCCACCCGATAGAGGAGCGGCCGTTCCCGCCCTCGGACATCCCCGGCGAGGTCGCCTGGCCCACCCAGCCCCTGCCGGTGCGGCCGCCCCCGTTCACCCGGCAGCGCCTGACCGAGGACGAGGTGACCGACATCTCGCCCGAGGCGCACCGCTACGTGCTCGACCGCCTGCGGCGCATGCGCAGCGACGGGCAGTTCGTCCCCACGAGCCGCGAGGGCACCATCATCCTCCCCGGCCTCGACGGCGGGGGCGAATGGGGCGGGGCGGCCGTCGACCCCGGCACCGGCATCATGTACGTCAACGGGAACGACATGCCGTGGATCGGCGCGATGGTCGAGATACCGGCGGCGGAGCAGGGGACGCCGGCGGCGGCCGGACGCCGCGTCTACGGCCTGCACTGCGTCCAGTGCCACGGCGTGGACGGCGCCGGCGACGAGCTGGGCATCTACCCGCCGGTGAACGACCTGCCCGGCCGCCTGACCCGCGACGAGGCGCACGCCGTCATCGACGAGGGCCGGGGCTACATGCCCTCGCACGCCCACCTGTCGGAGCGCGAACGCGCGGCGCTGCTCGCGTACCTCTACGACTCGGACGAGCCCGACCCCGGGGCCGCCGGCCGCGACGCCCGGCCCGGCGAGTCGGAGTGGGTCTTCGCCGGCTACCGCCGCTTCCTCGACCAGGCGGGCCGCCCCGCCATCAAGCCGCCGTGGGCGACCCTGAACGCCATCGACCTCGCCGCGGGCGAGATCCTGTGGAAGGTGACCCTCGGCGACTGGCCCGAGCTGTCCGCGGCGGGACGCCCGCCCACCGGGGCCGAGGCCTACGGCGGCCCCCTGGTCACCGCGGGCGGCCTCATCTTCATCGGCGCCACCCGCGACGAGCGCTTCCGCGTCTTCGACACCCGCGACGGCGCCCTGCTGTGGGAGACGGGGTTGCCCGCCGCCGGCTACGCCACCCCCATCACCTACGCCGTCGACGGCCGGCAGTACGTCGTCATCGCGGCCGGCGGCGGCAAGATCGGCACCAAGTCGGGCGACGCCTACGTGGCGTTCGCGCTGGGAGAATGACGCGGGCGGCGGAGTGGTACGAACCCCGTTGAAGGAGGCTCCATGGCTGACGACCACCCGCCGCGGCCCGCAGCGCCCGCCTATCCGGCCCGCCTGGAGATCGACTACCCGGAAGAGGGCCTGGACCGCGCCAGCACCGCCTTTCGCCTCGTCCTGCTGCTCCCCATCGGAGCGATTGCCGCACTGCTGACCACCAACCCCCTGGACTGGACGGGGGAGGACGCGGACGTCCGGCTGGAGATCTGGAGCGCCTCGCTCACGGCCGGCGGCCTAGTGTTCCTGCCCGCGCTCCTCATGATCGTGTTCCGGCAGAAGTACCCCCGGTGGTGGTTCGACTGGAACCTCGAGCTGACGCGCTTCACCACCCGGGTCAGCGCCTACCTGCTCCTGCTCCGTGACGAGTACCCCTCGACCGACGAGCAGCAGGCCGTCCATCTCGACATCGACTACCCCGACGCCCCGCGCGATCTCAACCGCTGGCTTCCCCTGGTCAAGTGGCTGCTCGCGTTCCCGCACTACGTCGCGCTGATACCGGTCGCGCTGATCGGCCTAGTGCTGCTCGTGATCGCCTGGTTCGCGATCCTCTTCACGGGCCGCTATCCGCGGGAGATATTCGATTTCGAGGTCGGACTCCTCCGCTGGGGGTTGCGGGTGCAGGCGTACATGGCGCTGCTGACGACGGACCGGTACCCGCCGTTCCGGCTCTTGAGTTGATGCTTCCGTCGAGGGATCGAGAGCGGTGTGGATGGACCGTCAGCGCCCCAGCGCGAGTCGGAGGTGGACCCCGGCCACGTCGTCCGGCGCCCTCTCGCCGGCCCGCCGAGCACCACTACAATACGGGGCGTACTACCTCCACCGATGACCGCGCCGCGAACGACGACCGACCATGGCCCCGCTGAATCCTGACGCCCCCGGCCCCGGGCGGAACCTCGACCGCCTCCGCGCGCTGTTGCGCGAGATGTTCCAGCTCGACCGCGGCGACCTCGACTTCGGGCTGTACCGCATCATGAACCTGAAGTCGGCCGAGATCATCTCGTTCCTCGACAACGATCTGCTGCCGCAGGTCAAGGACACCCTGCAGCTCACCAGCGACGCGGACCGTGCCGACCTCGCCAAGCAGAGGGAGTCCGCCCGAGCAGACGCTCGAAGAGCCGGCTATGACCCCGACAAGGCTCCGTCCGCCACGATCGTCGAGCTCGACCGGCGTCTGGCCGAGATGCAGAAGGACGCCGACGCAGAGGCCGACGTCTACAACCATCTCGCCAACTTTTTCGGCCGCTACTACACGGAGGGAGACTTCATCTCCCAGCGCCGGTACTCCGGTGCCGGCCGGTCCGCCTACCTCATCCCCTACGACGGCCAGGAGGTGAAGCTGCACTGGGCCAACGCCGACCAGTACTACATCAAGACCACCGAGAACTACGCGTCTTACATCTTCACGGTCGCCCCCGGCGACCCGCCGTACCGCGTGCGCTTCGAGATTGCGGCGGCCGATAGCGAGCGGGACAACGTCAAGGAGCCCGCCGGCCGCCAGCGTCGCTTCGTGCTCGCCGCCGGCAAGGCCGCCGTTGGCGTCGACGGCGCCGACCTGATCGTCCGCTTCGAACACCGGCCCCTGACCGACGCCGAGAAGAGCAGATGGCCCGGAAACGGCGACAAGCAGCAGGGGCGTGTCAACGAGGCTATCGAGGCCGCCATCGAGCGTATCCTGCGGTCGCTCGATCCCGACTGGCACGCGCGGCTGGCGGTGCCCGCCCCTGCCGAGGCGGCTCCCGACCGCACGCTGCTCGCCAAGCACCTCGAGCGCTACACCGCCAAGAACAGCTTCGACTACTTCATTCACAAGGACCTCCGCAGCTTCCTCCGTCGCGAGCTCGATCTCTACCTGAACACCGACGTCCTGAATCTCGACGACCTCGAGCGCGGCGACGCCGGCCGCCTCGACCGGGCCCTCGCCCGCGTCCGGGCCACCCGTCACATCGGCCGCAAGATCATCGACTTCCTGGCCCAGCTCGAAGACTTCCAGAAGCGCCTCTGGCTCAAGAAGAAGTTCGTGTTGGAGACCCACTGGTGCGTCACCCTCGACCGGGTTCCCGACGCGCTCTACGCCGAGGTCGCCGCCAACGCCGCCCAGCGTCGGGAGTGGGTCGACCTCTACAGAGTCGACGAGATCACCGGCGACCTGACCAACGCCAACGCGCCCTGGACCGACCCACCGCCCGTGGACTTCCTGAAGGCGAACCCCAACCTAGTCGTCGACACGCGCCACTTCGACCGCGGCTTCACGGACCGTCTGCTCGCGGCCCTCTCCGACGCCGGTCCGCTCGACGAACAGACCGACGGCCTGCTGGTGCACGGCGAGAACTTCCAGGCGCTGAACCTGCTGCGGGGGCGCTATCGCCGGCAGATCAACTGCGTGTACATCGATCCGCCGTACAATTCCAAGACCACGGAGATCCTCTACAAGAACTCGTACAAGCACTCCTCGTGGATCTCCCTCATGGACGATCGACTCAAGCTCAGCCGCGAGCTGTCCGCCCCCGACGGCTCCCATGTCATGGCCATCGACGAGAACGAACAGGAAGTCCTCGGGAGACTCCTCTCAACGCTGTTTCCCGACCACACCCGGATCTCCGTGGCGGTCGTACACAACAAGAAGGGCATCCAGGGCGCGTACTTCTCCTACAATCACGACTATGCCTTCTTCTGCATTCCGCCCGGGCACCAGGGGTCCAACGGCAAGCCGGTCTCCGAGGAAGACCGGGAGTTCGCCAATCTCCGCAAGTGGGGCCGGGAGTCCGAACGGTCCACGGCCAGGAACTGCTTCTATCCCGTAGTGGTCCGCAACCGGCGCATTACCGGCTTCGGCGACGTCTGCCCCGAGGACTTCCACCCCGGTGCCTCGAACGTCAGCCGCGACGACAGCGTGCTGGTCTACCCCGTCGATGCGCAGGGAGTGGAACGCAAGTGGCGCTACGCGCGAGGTTCAGTGGAGGACATCCGTGACCTCCTGCGTGTCAAGGTCGTCGCGGGCTCGGGCGAAATACAGATCGAGAAGGGCCGGTCTGAGAAGGCGATCAAGACGGTCTGGGACGATTCCCGGTACATCGCCGGTGACTACGGGACGCGCTGGTTGTCGAAGCTCGGCCTCAAGGTCGAACAGAACCTGTACCCCAAGTCTCTCCACACCGTGATGGACTCCGTCTTCGCCATCTCCGACGACAGCGCTACCGTGCTGGACTATTTCGCCGGGTCCGGTACCACCGGTCATGCCGTCGTCAGCCTCAATCGCCAGCACGGAGGAAGACGCCGCTACGTCCTGGTCGAGATCGGGCGGCACTTCGACGCCGTGATTCTGCCGCGGATGAAGAAGGTCGTCCATTCGTCAGACTGGAAGGACGGCGCACCAGTCTCGCGTGACGGCGTCTCGCAGTTGTTCAAGTACGTGAGACTGGAGTCGTACGACGATTCCCTGGACAGCCTGGAATTGGTGCCGCCCCCCGCGGCCGAAGGGGCGTTGCTGGCTGGAGACTCGGGATTCGCCGAGGACTACCGTCTGCGGTACGCCCTCCGCGCGGAAACCTCAGCCAGCGCGAGCCTCCTGGGTCGGGACTTCGTGAATCCCTTCGCCTACACCCTGTCCGTGGTCAGGGACGGTGCGCGCCACGACGTTCCCGTCGATCTGCCCGAGACGTTCAACTACCTGATTGGCCTGCGGGTGGAGTCTCGTCGCCGAATCGACGGCCTGCTCACCCTCACCGGCGTCGATGGGGAGGGACGACAGTGCCTCGTTCTCTGGCGCGACCTCAATGCGGTGGATCAGGCCGCGCTCGACGCATGGTTCGACCGTCATCGGAATCGGTTCGCCGGACCGCTCGACCGCATCTACACCAACGGCGACCATACGCTGAACGCGCGGCGGCAGGCCGGCAACATATGGATCGCGGAGTCGATCGAGCCGACCTTCCGGACGTCGATGTTCGAAACGGACGGGCGCGCAGGCCCATGAAGGCGAAAACGACGTCCCTCTGGAATTGCCTCGTCCTGCACCGGTTCGTCTGCCGCGAGTTCGGCTACGACGACCTGAGCGGGGTGCTCGATCGGCTGCGCCCGGCCCGTGGCGAACTCGCGACAGGCGGCCGCAGCGACTACGGATTGGCTCTCGCGCCGCTCACGGCGAGGGCCACCGTGGCGGCGGATCGGTTTGCGGAATACGACGCCAACATCGTCGCACACGGCCGGCGGCTGCGGATGACCGGGGAACACGGCCGGACCTGGAAGCCGCACCAGTACGTCGCGCTAATGTTCACGGAGCACTACCTGCACCGCTACTTCGACGATCCGGAGGCGCTGTGCAGCGATCTGAATCTGGCGCGGACCCTGTGGCGGGAGACGCTGGCCCTGCCGGCGTACACGCCGCATGACCTGCGCGTTCTGGCCTTCCAGAGCGCCACGGGCTCCGGCAAGACGCTGCTGATGCACGCGCACATCCTGCAGTACCGGCACCACCTCGATCGGGCGGGGAGACGGCTCAACAACATCGTGCTGCTGACCCCCAACGAGCAGATGTCGGCGCAGCACGAACGCGAGATGCACGCGAGCGGGCTCCACGCGCGGCTGTTCTCCAGCGAGGCCGCGGCGGACCTGTTCCAGCCGGTGGAGGTCATCGACCTGAACAAGCTGGCCGAGAAGAAGGGCGTGAAGCGGGTGGCGGTGCGGGACTTCGGCGACGACAATCTCGTGCTGGTCGACGAGGGACACCTGGGCGCGACGGGCAGGGTGTGGCGCGAGCGGCGCCGGGAGCTGTCGCGCGGCGGGTTCACGTTCGAGTACTCCGCCACCTTCAATCAGGTGGTGGGCAAGGACCCCGATCTGCTGCATGCGTACGGCAAGTGCCTGCTTTTCGACTACGCGTACCGGTGGTTCCACGACGACGGCTACGGCAAGGACTACGCCATCTCGAACCTCCCGCAGGGGGCCGAGGACGAGAACAGCGACATGTACCTGCTCGGCTGCCTGCTGACGTTCTACCAGCAGTGCCGCCTCTGGCGCGACCGGGGCGCAGACTGGAAGGCGTTCAATCCCGCGAAGCCGCTGTGGGTGTTCCTCGGCAAGACGGTGACGGGGTCGAGCAAGGCGGATCAGGCAACCCGATCAGACGTCGTTCGCATTCTGCGGTTTCTCGGATGGGTGCTTGCCCACGCCGAGGCTGTGCGCCCGAAGATCGCGCGGCTGCTGGAGGGCCGGTCGGGACTTCTGGACGATGCCGGCCAGGACTACTTCGCCGGACGGTTCGACCGGCTTCCGGGGACCGGAACGGACATCTACGCGGATCTGTGCGATCTCCTCTTCCGCGGACAGGGGCGCTTGCACGTCGTCTACCTGACCGCGGGCGATGGCGAGCTGCATCTGCGGGTCGCGGACCACCCGCCGTTCGGGGTGGTCAACGTAGGCGACTCGCCGGCGCTCTACAAGCTGTTGACGGACGACGCCGATCCCGACTTCGACGTCGACCGGGAGATGGGCTTCGCAACGCGGCTCTTCGCCGACGTGGACCGGCCGGACTCGACGGTGAACGTGGTCATCGGGGCGCGGCGCTTCATCGCGGGTTGGAACTCGTGGCGTGTCAGCACGATGGGGTTGATGCACGTCGGCAGGGGCGAGGGCCCCGAGATCATCCAGATGTTCGGACGCGGGGTGCGGCTGAAGGGCTGGAACATGAGCTTGAAGCGGCATCGGGAGAGCGGGGCGGAGTTGCCGCCCGACACCACCGGGCTTCAGGAGCTGGAGACGCTGTACATCTTCGGGCTGCGGGCCAACTACATGCAGACCTTCCGCGACTTGCTGCAGGCGGAAGGCGTGCGCGTCGACCGGGAGACGATCACCCTCTCCGTTGGCTGGAACTTCGACCGGCAGAAGAACCTGAAGCTGATCCGGCTCCAGGAGGGACCGAAGTATGAGTACTCCGACCAGCGCCCCGTTCTGCCGGACCCCGCCACCGACGGCCCGGCGGCGGTCGAGATGGACCTGCACTCACGGTTGCAGGCTGTCGGGTCGACCAACGCCACGGGGGACGCGGACGGCGAGCCGGTGCCCATCAAGCTCGATCCGCGCTGCGTCGCGCTCTTCGACCGAACGCGCATCCGGGACGCGCTGACCGCGCAGAAGCAGCGCATGGGCTGGCACAACTTGGTCATCCGGCCCGAGACGGTCGACCGGCTGCTGAACACCGACGGGTGGTACGTGCTGCACGCACCCCCGGGACGCATGCAGGTGAAACGATTCGCGGACGTCCGCGCGCTGGAAGACGTCGCCGTCGATCTCATCACTCAGTATGTCGACGAGTTCTGGCGACGGCAGCGCCGGCGGTGGGAGCGAGACCGGATCGAGGTCGTCAGACTCGACGAGAACGACCCCAACCACATCCGCGAGTACCGCCTGTCCATCGACGCCGCCGAGAGCCGTCTGACCGAAGCCGCGCGGGATCTTGCCGAGAACCTACGGGTGGCAATGGAAGCCGGCAACGACAAGCTGTTGGCTCAGATGGGCCACTACCCCGACCTGAAACTCGCCGTCCTCAAGATCGACGCGCACGCCTACTACCCGCTGCTGCACACGGACAAGGGCTGCCAGATCACCATCCAGCCCGTCGCCCTGGACCGCAACGAGAAGACGGTGGTCGAAGCGCTCAGCGAGCTCGCCGAGCGCAAGGACCTCTGCCTGCGCGGGAGAGAGCTGTACCTGATCCGCAATCTGTCGCGCGGCCGCGGCGTGTCGTTCTTCGACGACTACACGTACTACCCCGACTTCATCGTCTGGCTGATTGACGACGAGACCCAGCACGTCGTCTTCCTCGACCCGAAGGGCCTCGTCCGCTACGGCCCCAAGGAACGTCGGAAGGTGAAGCTCCACACCGACATCAAGGAAATCGAGACGCGCGTGCAGGCCACCGACCCCGACCTGCGCCTGCACGCCTACGTGCTGTCGGTGACCCCGCCCGACCTCATCGGCGACGAGCTACGTCCGCAGGCGTCCTGGGAACAGCAGGGCGTGTACTTCCTCAACGACCCCGACTGCCTCAAACGGGTCATCGAGAACGTGCTGAGCGCATAGATTCGCCACCCCGCGGGCCGCCCGACCGGCCCCGAGCGACCGACCCGGCTCCGTGCCGCATGAGACCGCGTCGGCCGGTTCCGTCCCCAGGCTCTGTCTGATCGCACTCCGGGGCAGCGCCGCAGGCTCGCATCACTCAGCCCGCCGCCTGCGCCTGCTGGGCCTTCTCGATCTTGGCCCAGGTATCCCGCAGCGTGACCGTCCGGTTGACCACCAGTCGCCCGGCCGTCGAGTCCGGGTCGACGCAGAAGTAGCCCTGCCGCTCGAACTGGTAGCGGCTGCCGGCGGGGGCGCTGCGCAGAGTGGGCTCGACGCGGCAGCCGGCGAGGGTCTCGAGCGAGGCGGGGTTCAGGGCGTCCTTGTAGTCGCCGCCCTCCCCGGCGTCCTCGGGGTTGATGCGCGTGAACAGGTGGTCGTAGAGCCGCACCTCGGCCTCGACGGCGTGGGGCGCCGACACCCAGTGGATGGTGCCGCGCACTTTGCGCCCGTCGGGGGCGTAGCCGCCCCGCGTCTCGGGGTCGTAGGTGCAGCGCAGCTCGACGACCTCGCCGGTGGCGGGGTCCTTCACCGCCTCGCGGCAGGTGATGAAATAGGCGTAGCGTAGCCGCACCTCGCGGCCGGGGGCGAGGCGGAAGTACTTGCGGGGCGGGTCCTCGCGGAAGTCGGTGCGCTCGACGTAGAGCTCGCGCGAGAACGGGACCACCCGCGACCCCATGCTCTCGTCCTCGGGGTTGTTGACCGCCTCGACCTCCTCGACCCGCCCCTCGGGGTAGTTCTCGATGACGACCTTGAGGGGCCGCAGCACCCCCATCACCCGTAGCGCCCGCCGGTTGAGGTCCTGGCGGACGGCGTCCTCGAGCTGGGCGATCGACACGATGCTGTTGGCCTTGGCGATGCCGATGCGGTTGCAGAACTCGCGGATCGCCTCGGGCGTGTAGCCGCGGCGGCGGAAGCCGACGAGGGTGGGCATGCGGGGGTCGTCCCAGCCCGCCACGTGCTTCTCCGACACGAGCTCCAGGAGCTTGCGCTTGCTGAGGACGGTGTAGCTGAGGTTGAGGCGCGCGAACTCGATCTGGCGCGGCCGGCAGGGCACGTCGATGTTCTCGAGGAACCAGTCGTAGAGGGGCCGGTGGTCCTCGAACTCGAGGGTGCACAGCGAGTGGGTGATGCCCTCGAACGCGTCGGACAGGGGATGGGTGAAGTCGTACATCGGGTAGATGCACCACGCGTCGCCGCTCCGGTAGTGCGGCACCCGCCGGATGCGGTAGATGGTGGGGTCGCGCATGTTCATGTTGGGCGACGCCATGTCGATGCGGGCCCGCAGCGTGCGCGACCCGTCCTCGAACTCGCCGGCGCGCATGCGGGCGAAGAGGTCGAGGTTCTCGGCCACCGTCCGGTCGCGGAAGGGGCTGTTGCGACCGGGCCGGTTCCACAGGCCGCGGTACTCGGAGACCTCGGCCCCCTGCAGGTCGCAGACGTACGCCTTCCCCGCCTCGATCAACTGAACCGCGCAGTCGTGGAGCCGCTCGAAGTAGTCGGCGGCGTGGAAGAACCGGTCGTCCCAGTCGAACCCGAGCCAGCGCACGTCGTCCTCGATGGCCCGCACGTACTCGACGCTCTCGGTCGTCGGGTTCGTGTCGTCCATGCGGAGGTTGCACAGCCCGCCGTGCTCGGCCGCGAGCCCGAAGTTCAGACAGATCGACTTGGCGTGCCCGATGTGCAGGTAGCCGTTGGGCTCGGGGGGGAACCGGGTGTGCACGCGGCCGCCGTGCTTCCCCGTCCGCTGGTCGTCGACCACGATCTGCCGGATGAAGTCGAGCCCGGCGGTCGCTTCCGCCGCTGTGTCCGCCGTCTCCCGTCGTACTTCGGTCGTCATCACCGTTCCATCGTTGTTGCGCGGCTTGCCGCAAGATCGGCTGTTGTTCCGGTCTTCGGATCACGGAGTCGCCATCTTCACGGCGCCCGGTGCCCGCCCGCCGCCTGGGGCCGCCGCCCCGGCCAACCCAGTCGAGGCGTCGGCGCCTCCGGGCCGAGGGTGGAGTCGTTCTACGCCGCGGAATCCTGGGACCCGACGTGCGCCAGCGCGCGGTCGATGCGGGCGAGGCAGGCGTCGGGGCCGAGGATGGCCAGCCCCTCGAAGAGGCCGAAGCCAACCGCCTTGCCGGTCACCGCGACCCGGACGGCGTGGATGATCTGGCCGATGCGGATGCCCTCGGCCTCGACGAACTCGTGCAGCGTCCGCTCGAGGGTGGCCGCGTCGAACGGCCGCGTCGCCGCGAGCCGGTCCCGGAACCGGCCGAGCAGCGGCGCCACCCCGTCCTTGCGCAGCCGCTTGTCGACTGCCTTCCCATCGTACGCGACGTCGGCGTCGGCCTGGAAGAACTCCGGATAGTCGAGCACGTCGCCCGCGACCTTGATGCGGTCGCCCGCCGCCCGCACGACGTCCCGCACGCGCGCCTGCTCGGCCGAAGACGGCGGCGACGCGACGAGGCCCGCCCGCTCGAGGAACGGCGTCGCGCGCGCCACCCGCTCGTCGAGGCCCATCTCCTGCATCCGCCGCTCCTGGAACGCGGCGAGCTTCCCGGGATCGAAGCTGGCCGCGGCGCGGTTGATGCGCTCCAGCGAGAAGTGCGCCACCATCTCGTCGCGGGTGAACCGCTCGGTGCGGTCATCGAGCGACCAGCCGAGCAGGAGCAGGTAGTTGAGCAGCGCGTCGGGCTCGTAGCCGACGGCGCGGTAGAAGTCGACGACGACGGGGTTGAACGTCTCGGGCGCCACCGCGAGCCGCGACCGCTCGGCGACGGCGAGGCCCCGGTCGTACACGGCCTTGAACTCGTGGTGCCGCAGGTAGCGGTCGAGCTTGCGCTTGCTGAGCTTCTCGGCGCTCCCGGGCGCCGCCACGTACGGCACGTGGGCGAAGGCCGGCGGCTCGTAGCCGAGGGCGGTCATGATGAAGATCTGCCGCGGCGTGTTCGACAGGTGCTCGACGGCGCGGATGACGTGGGTGATGGCGAAGTCGTGGTCGTCGACGGCGCTCGCCAAGTGGTACAGGCACGTCCCGTCCGCCCGCTGGATGACGTGGTCCTGCTCGAGCGCCCACTCGAACTCGACATCGCCCCGCACGAGGTCGCGGAACGCGCAGACCCCCTCGCGGGGCATCTTCAGCCGCACCGCGGCGCGCCGCCCCTCGGCCTCGAACCGCGCCGCGTCGGCGTCGGTCTCGGCCATCCACCGGCGGCTGTAGAGGAAGCGGCGCTTGTCGCGCTGCGCCGCCTCGCGCTCGGCCTGAATCTCCTCGCCGGTGGCGTAGTCGCGGTAGGCGGCGCCCGACGCCAGCAGCCGCTCGACCGCCTCGGCGTACCGCGCGCTCCGCTGCGACTGGAAGTACGGGGCGTACGGCCCGCCGACCTCCGGGCCCTCGTCCCAGTCGAGCCCCAGCCAGCGGAACCCGTCGAGGATGGGGCGGAGGGCGGCGGCGACGTTGCGCTCGGCGTCGGTGTCGTCGACCCGCAGGAGGAACTGCCCGCCGTGCCGACGCGCGAAGAGCCAGTTGAACAGGGCGGTCCGCACCCCGCCGATGTGCAGGTAGCCGGTGGGGCTGGGGGCGAAGCGGGTGCGGACGGCCATCGGTCGGGGATTATAATCAGTGATCCTCCCTCCCGACCTAATGCCGGGCGACGTTGGGGGTTCGTGGCGCGTGCTCCGTCGCGTCGAGCTGGCGTTCGAGGACGAGATCCGGGAGCCCGACGCTCGGGCGCACGACCGAGAGGAGACCATGATGCCCTGGCTGCTGACCACCGCCCTGCTCGCGACGCTCGTCCAGTCGCCCCGCGAACCCGGCATGCACAGCGCCGCGCTCGAGGTCGACGGGGTGGGCACGGTGACCTACGGCTTGTGGGTCCCGCGCGACTACGACGCGGCCGAGCCCCGCCCGCTGGTCCTCGCCCTGCACCCGGGCGGGTCGCCGGGCCCCGGGTACGGCGCGCAGTTCCTGCGCGGATTCGTCGCGCCGGCGCTCGCCGAGTGGGGCGCCGTCGTCGTCTCCCCCGACGCCCCGGCGCGACGCTGGAACAACGAGACGAGCGAGCGCGGGGTGCTCGCCCTGATCGACGATGTGCGGGCGACCTACGCCATCGACCCCGCCCGTATCCTCGTCACCGGATACAGCATGGGGGGACGCGGCACCTGGTACATGGCGGCGCGCCATCCCGACCTGTTCACGGCGGCCATCCCGATGGCCGCGCGCTCCGACCCCGACGAGGCCCCCCGCGTCGGCGACATGCCGGTGTTCATCATCCACCCCCGCGAGGACGAGGTGGTGCCGTTCGCGCCGGCCGAGCAGACCGCGCAGGAGATGGAGGCCCGGGGACAGAACGTGTCGTTCCTGCCCCTCGAGGGCGTGGGTCACTTCCAGATGAGGCCCGAGCCGCTGCGCCGCGGCGGCGACTGGGTGCGGCAGCGCTGGGCGGAGCGGTAGGCATGGCTGAAGCTCTCAGGCTGATCGGGCTCACACAGGACGGCGCTCTGCTGACGGTGCTGCTGGCGTGTGCCGTCGTATGGATGACGATGACCGTCCGGCAGCTCCGCGCCGACGTGAAGGCGAACGCGGACGGCATCAAGGCGAATGCGGACGCCATAACCGCTCTGCGTTCCGATGTCCATAGCATCGGAAAAGACGTAGCCGTGTTGATGGAACGTACCGCGCCGAAGACGTGACGCGCCAGCGTCACGGACGCCGTGAAACCGCCGGCTGAGAGCGGGCCGGGCCGCGGCGGGGAGCCGCAGGCCGCCCGAGGATGAATCGAAACGTCCCCCGTTACGTAGTACAACTCGACACCGGCGCGCGCGCCGGTCCAGAGTGACGACACGGGGGGACCCGACGCCGTCTCCGTTTCACAGCGCCGTCACCGCCGCCGGCCGGCCGGCGGGGCCGCGGCAACCCGGGTGTTTCAGAAGGAGAACACCGCCATGAGCGACAACTTCCGCGTCGTCGACGCCGACGGGTTCCGGGTGCCGAGGCTCCCGTGGCGGAGCATCGGCGCCGGCATCCTCGCCCTCGCCGCCCTCGTCACCGTGGCCGGGACGGCGTACCAGATCGAGCCGGAGGAGGTGGGCGTGGTGCTCCGGTTCGGCAAGTACGTCCGCACCAGCGAACCGGGCCTGCACTTCAAGATCCCCTACATCGAGACGATGGAGCGCGTGCCGGTGCAGCGGCAACTCAAGCAGGAGTTCGGCTTCCGCACCACCGCCGCGGGCATCCGCACCGAGTACGCCGGCCAGCAGCAGCAGCTCGCCGACGAGTCGGTCATGCTGACCGGCGACCTGAACGTCGCGGTGGTCGAGTGGATCGTCCAGTACCGCGTGGACGACCCCTACGAATACCTGTTCAAGGTGCGCAACCTCGAAGAGACGTTCCGCGCCATGAACGAGGCGGTGATGCGGGAGACGGTCGGCGACCGCACCGTCACCGAGGTCGTCACGGTGGGCCGGCAGGAGATCGAGTCCACCGTCGAGGACCGCCTGCAGACGCTGACCGAGCAGTACCAGATGGGCATCACCATCGACCAAGTGGTGCTGCAGGACGTCAACCCGCCCGACCCCGTCAAGCCGTCGTGGGACGAGGTCAGCCAGGCCCAGCAGCAGCGCGACCGGCTGATCAACGAGGCCCTGGCCGAGTACAACGCGGTGATTCCGCGGGCGCGGGGCGAGGCCGAGCAGACCATCCTGCAGGCCGAGGGGTATGCCCTCGACCGCGTGAACCGCGCGCAGGGCGAGGCCACCCGGTTCGCGTCCATCGAAGAGGCGTACCGGGTCGCGCCCAACGTGACCCGGCGGCGGATGTACCTGGAGACCATGCAGCGCATCCTGCCGGCGGTCGGACGCAAGGTGTTCGTGGCCGAGGGCGCGACCGGGGTGCTGCCCCTGCTGTCGCTCGACGGCGGTGCCCGCGCGGCCGCCGCGCCCCTCGTCGGGGCCGGCGCCGCGGCGCGGACGGGAGGTGAGCAATGAGAAGCATGCGACCCACGTTGGTGATCGTGTTGGTGGTCGGCCTGTTCCTGGCGGCCAGCTCGGCCTACATCGTGAGCGAGACCAACCAAGTGGTCATCACCCAGTTCGGCGAGCCGGTCGGGGACCCGATCACCGAGCCGGGGCTCCACTTCAAGATCCCGTTCATCCAGACCGCCAACATGTTCGAGAAGCGGTTCCTCGAGTGGGACGGGTTCCCCAACCAGGTCCCGACCCGCGACCGGCGGTTCATCTGGGTGGACACCTACGCGCGGTGGCGCATCACCGACCCCCTGCTCTTCTTCCAGCGTCTGCGCGACGAGCGGGGGGCGCAGTCGCGGCTCGACGACATCCTCGACGGCGAGACGCGCAACGCGGTAGCGCGGCACGACCTGATCGAGATCGTCCGCACCAGCAACCGCGAGCCGGCGGACACCGCGGCCAGCGAGCTGGAGGAGGCGGAGACGCTCGATCCCATCGTGACCGGCCGCGAGCAGATCACCCGCGAGATTCTCGACGCCGCGGCCGCCGCGGTGGGCGAGCTGGGCATCGAGCTGCTCGACCTGAAGTTCAAGCGCATCAACTACATCGCCGACGTCCAGCAGGACGTGTTCGCGCGCATGATCGCCGAGCGGCAGCGCATCGCCGAGGAGTTCCGCTCGGAGGGCCAGGGCGAGTCGGCCCGCATCCAGGGCGAGCGCGAGCGCGACCTCGCGCAGATCCAGTCCGAGGCGTTCCGGGCGGCGGAGGAGATCCGCGGCAACGCCGACGCCGAGGCCATCGACATCTACGCCGACGCGTACGGCCGCGACGCCCAGTTCTACGCGTTCACGAAGTCGCTGGAGACCTACGAGCGGACGATGGACCCGAGCACGTTCTTCATCCTGGGAACCGACAGCGAGCTGCTGCGTTTCCTGGAGACGCCGCGGTAGTCGCGAACGCAGGCCGCGGGGGCGCAGCCACCGACCCCCGCGGCCCTTCCGACCAGAGACACCGGCCGGGCGCGAGCGCGCCGTGACGGTTGCATCCGGCGGCGGGAACCCCGACCATACCCCGCATGCTCGAACTCGCCCTCGTCGTCGGCGCCGTGGTGCTGACCTCGGCCGCCTGCTCGCTGTTCGAGGCGGTGCTGTACTCGGTGCCGCCGGCCCACGTCGACGCCCTCGAACGCGCCGGCCAGCCCGCGGGGCCGCTGCTGCGGCGGCTGCGGGCGCAGGTCGACCGGCCCATCGCGGCCATCCTGTCGCTGAACACCGTCGCCAACACCGGGGGCGCGGCCCTCGCCGGGGCCATCGCCACGAGCGTCCTCGAATCGGTCTGGATCGGCTACTTCTCGGCCGCGTTCACGCTGGCCATCCTCATCTTCTCGGAGATCATCCCGAAGACCGCGGGGGTCGTCTACGCGCGGCAACTCGCCGGCCCCATCGCCGCCCCCCTGCGGGCGCTGGTCGTCGCGTTCGCGCCGATCATCTGGCTCAGCCGCCGCCTGACGAGCCTCGTCGCGGCGGGCAAGGCGGTCGAGCGGGTCTCCGACGAAGAGCTGCTGCTGATGGTGCGCCGCGGCCTCAGCTCGGGCGACCTGAAGCCGCACGAGGCCGACGTCATCAGCAACGTCCTCGCCCTCGAGGCGAAGACGGCGGCCGAGATCATGACCCCGCGCACGGTGCTCTTCACCCTGCCGACGGCGGCCCGGGTCGCCGAGGCCGCCGCCGACAAGCAGTTGCTGCGCCACAGCCGGGTGCCCGTCTACGACGAGGACCCCGACGACGTCGTGGGCATCGTCCACCGGCACGACATCCTGCGCGCGGCCGCGAAGGACGAGTTCGACACCACCCTCGACCGGCTCATGCGCAGGGTCCACTTCGTCGTCGAGACGGCCAAGCTCGACCAGCTTCTCCGCCGCTTCCTGGAGCAGCGGGTGCACCTGATGGTGGTCACCGACGAGTTCGGCAGCGTCAGCGGCATCGTGACCCTCGAGGACGTCCTCGAGGAGATTCTCGGGCGCGAGATCGTCGACGAGTTCGACCACGTCGCCGACCTCCGCGCGTTCGCCCGGCAGCAGCGGGGCGCCCGGCGGGCGGCGGCCCCGGCCGCGCCGCCGGGCGGGGGGACCGAACATGGATGATGCGGCGGTGGTCGTCGACGGCCTGACGTTCAGCTACGGGATGGGCGAGGTACTGCACGGCATCTCGTTCACGCTGCGGCGGGGCGAGGTGGTGGGGCTGCTCGGGCCGAACGGGGCGGGGAAGAGCACCACCATCAAGGTCCTGACCGGCGTGCTCCCGCCCGGCGGGGGGACGGTCCGGGTGGCCGGGCACGCGCTGCCCGACGAGGCGGTCGAGGCCAAGGGGGGCATCGGCTACGTGCCCGAGGCGGCGGCCCTCTTCGAGAGCCTGACGGGGCAGGAGTTCCTGGAGCTGATGGGGCGGTTGCAGGATGTGCCCGAGGAGCGGCTGCAGTTCCGCATCGGCCGGTTCCTCGAGCAGCTCGGCCTGACCGGCGACCGGCTCCGCCCCCTCGACGGCTACTCGAAGGGCATGCGCCAGAAGGTGCTGCTGAGCGCGGCCCTCCTCCACAACCCCGACGTGGTGCTGCTCGACGAGCCGCTGTCGGGCCTCGACGTCAACGCCGGGCTCATGGTCCGCGACCTCGTCGCGGCCCTCGCGGCCGAGGGGAAGGCCATCCTCTACAGCTCGCACGTGCTCGACGTCGTCGAGCGGGTGTGCGACCGCGCCCTCATCATCCACGACGGCCACCTCATCGCCGACGGCACGCTCGACGCGCTGAAGGCGTCGACCGAGCGGGGCAGCCTCGAGGACGTGTTCCGCCAGCTCACGCAGACCGAGGGGACGATGAGCGGCGTCTCCGGCATCATCGAGGGCCTGCGGTCGTGAGCGGCCTCCGCGCCCTCGTCCGGCGGCTGCTCCACGGCCCCGCGTTCACCGCGCTGCTCCGGCGTTGCGGCATCGACGTCCGCCGCTTCTGGGTGCTCGTCGACCTGTTCGAGACCCTCGGGGCCCGGCAGGAAGTGGTCGGCATGAGCAACGACTACTCGATGCGCGGCCTCCTGAACATCTGGTTCGTCCTGTCGGCCGGCATCAGCGTGTTGGCCGCCGCCTTCGGCGCCGCGCCGGGCTACTACTTCGCCGGTTTCCTGGCCCTCACCGTCTTTCAGCTCGGCGTCCTCCTGCTGCCCGAGATCGCGGAGAGCCTCGTCAATCCGGTCGACGGGCTGATCCTCGCCCATCAACCGGTGGACGGCGCCACCTGGTCGGGGGCCAAGCTGGCCCACTTGACGAAGATCGTCGCCTATGCGGTGACGGGGTTGAACGCGGTGCCGGCCATCGTCGGCCTCGCCCTCGCGCACGACGACGCGGCGCTGCGCGCCGCCTACCCCTTCCTCCACTTCCTCGCCGCCCTGGTCGTCGGGATGATCTTCGCCCTGCTCTGCTGCAGCGTGTTCGGGTGGCTGGTCCGCATCGTGCCGATCCGACGCCTCAAGGCGGCGGCGGCCATGGTGCAGGTCCTCCCGATGCTGGCGATGCTCGGTTTCAATTCCCGGGACCTGATCTGGGAGACGGTCTCGGGCTGGACCGCCGCGATCGAGGTGCCGGCGGACTGGCTCGCCGCCGTCGAGGCCGTGCCGGGTGGACCCGCGGCGGCGCTCGGGGCTGTGGGCGTGGCGGTCACGGCCGTCGCCGTCGTCTTCGGGCTGCGCGCGTTCTCGCGGGATCACCTCATCCGGGTCTCCAGCCTGATGAGCGCGGGCGGGGCGGGGCGGCGAAGGCGGTGGCGTTGGGCCGACCCCGGTCCGTGGATGGCGGGATGGACCGGCGGCCCGGCCGGCCGCGCGGGCTTCGAGTACCTGCGCACGGTGATGGCCCGCGACTGGCAGTTCCGGCGCAACATGGCCCAGGTCATGCCGGGGCCGATTATCGGCTTCATCGCCCTGCTGGTCGCCGGGCTGGACACGTCGCCCTTCGGTCCGGACTTCGCCTTCGCGCACTTCCTGCCCCACCTGTTCGGCATCACCGCCGTCTTCGTCTGCGCGTTCCTCGCCTACGGCAACGACCACAAGGGCATCTGGTGCTTCGCGGTGGCTCCGGGCTTCGCGGGTCGTCCGTTCGCGCGCGGGATCCACGCCGCGCTCGCGCTCCTGCTGATCGTCGTGCCCCACGCCGCCTGGCTGCCCGTGCTGGCGTGGTCGTGGGGCGTGCGCGATGCGGTCCTGTTGGTGGCCTTCAGCACCGCCGTCGCCTTCCTGTACCTGGGCGCGAGCCTGAGACTGATCGAAGGCGTTCCGTTCGGCAAGCAGACGCCGCCGACCCGCAGCTCCATGATGTTCGGCGTGATGATGCTGTACATGGTGGCCATGGCCGTCGGGGTCGGCATCCAGTACCTGCTGTTCCGATCGGTCGCCGCGGTCGTGGTCGCGACGGCGATCGCGGGCGCGGGGGCGTACTTCGTGACCAAGCTGACCCTGACCGGCTTCGCCGCCCGCATGCTGGCCAGCCTGCGCCCCGTCGCGCCGGGCGTGCTGTTCCACGGCATCCGGGAGGATGCCGCATAGCGGAACGGCGGCCGCCGGTGTCGGCGGGGCGAGGGACTGCTCAGACGGCCGGCCGGGGTGCGAGACGCGACGGGGACGACGCGGATGGCGTAGTGTCCTCGATACAGGTCACCGACCTGCGGGAAGGCGACACGCCGGCGGCGGCGGGTGCCGGAGAATCCGAGCAGGCGGCGGCGCGGACGCTGGAACGCGCTTTGCAGTCACAACTGCCGTCCGGTACTCGAAGGAGGATAATCGGTGACTGTGACGAGACGATTCGCGTCGCTGGCGTGTCTGATGGGCGCCGTGAGCCTGCTCGCCGCGCCCGCCGCGGCCGGCCAACGAGAGGCGGCCGGCCCGCGACCCGCGGCCGGGGCACGGCCGGACGCTCAACCTGCAGCCGGGGCACAATGGACCGCGGCCGCACAACCCGCGGCCGGCCCGCAACTCGCCGCGGGGATGCGGCCGACGCAAGGCGCAAGGCGGGCACCGGGCGCGCAACCCGCAGCCGGCGCGCAACGGGCGCCGGGCACGGCACCGCCCGCCGGGGCACGGAGAGGGGCGGGCGCGCAACCGCCGGCCGGGGCGCAGCGGGCGCCGGGCGCGCCGGGACGGCGGGCGGTGCGGCGCACGGGGCGGCCCGTGCGGCAGACCCGGGGGTGGTACGGTCCCGGATACGCGTACTACAGCCCCTTCTACCATCCAGGGTACTTCTACGGCCCGGGCTGGGGCCTGCACCCGTACGGCCCGTGGGGACCCTATCAGTACTGGGGCGGCTACTACCGCGAGCGCGGCGCCGTCCGCCTGCAGGTCAAGCCGGAGGAGACCAAGGTCTACGTGGACGGCTACTACGCGGGCGTCGTCGACAGTTACGACGGGTTCTTCCAGCGGCTGAGCCTGCCGCCGGGGCGGCACGACATCGAGCTGCGCCTCGAGGGTTTCCGCAGCATCCAGGAGCAGGTCTACCTGGGCGTCGGGCAGACCTACCGCATCGAGCACGTGATGGAGCCCCTCGCACCGGGCGAAACGACGCCGCCCCCGCCGGAGCCGCGGGCCGAGGCGGAGATCGAGCCCGAGTTTGAGCCGGACCCGTTCCTCCCGCCCGGCCCCGATGCCGCGGCACCGCCGCCCGGCCCCGTCGCCGGGTTCGGGCGCCTCGTGGTGCGGGTGCAGCCGGCCGACGCCTCGATCTTCGTCGACGGCGAGGAGTGGTACACCCCCGACGGTTCGCGCCTGGAACTCGAGGTCGGCACCGGGCGCCACCGCATCGAGGTCCGGCGGGAGGGCTACGAGTCGTACGTTACCGACGTCGCCGTGCGTAGCGGCGAGTCGAGGGCGGTGAACATCAGCCTGCCGAGGAACCGGCCGGCGGATCCGGACGAACCCCGACCCGGCCCCGGAGCGTGACCGCAAGGGCCGCCCGCGGCGAGGGCACCGGGTCATCGCCGCGGGCTCCCCCGGCGGCGGCCTTGGTCCGGCTATACTGCACAACCTGGCTGCACAACCTGCGGCCGAACTGCACAACCTGCGGCCGGCTCCCGCCGACGGGCTCGACGGCCGGCCGGAGCCGCGGGACGCGGCGTGACGGTCGGGTGAGCGGGGACCGCCAGAGACGGGGACGGCGGGCGGTCGCACGGCGCATGGGTGAGAGGAGAGGCGCGTGGCCACCGTCAAGGCGACGTTGAAGCACGGCACGGCGGTCGACATCCGCGCCCGCCGCTTCCTCTGGCGCAGCGACGAGCCGAAGCCGGCCGGGGGCGCCGACTCGGGCCCCACCCCCTACGAGTTCCTGCTCGGCAGCCTCGCCGCCTGCACCGCGATGACCCTGCGGCTCTACGCCGAGCGCCGGCAGATCCCCTTGGCCGGGGTCGAGGTGACTCTGGAGTTCGACCGCGTGCACGCGGACGACTGCGTCGACTGCGACGAGCGCGGCGACGGCCTGATCGAACAGGTGCGCACCCAGGTCGCCATCCATGGCGAGTTCACCGCCGCCCAGCGCGCGCGGCTCGCGCAGGTGGCGCAGCGGTGCCCCGTGCACAAGACCCTGGCCCAGGGCGTGCACTTCGACGATGCGGTGACGTTCGACGACCCGGCGGACTGAGCGGACGCAGGCGGCTGCGAGGCGCTCACCACGCATCCCGCTCGAAGCGCACCTGACGGCGTTTCGCAGTCGCCTCGATGTCGGCGAGCGAAGCGGGATTGCCGCAGGCGAGCAGCACCGTTTCGGCCGGGGCGAGGCGGCCTGCGAGTTCGGCCGCGCTCACGTGGGCGGGAAGCTGGGGGAAGACCAGCCGCTCCAGCGCCAGATCGGCCGCCACGCGGGTGACCTCGCTCCTCGCCTGGGCCTGCTTCTCCTCCTCCGCGGTGGGCAGCCCGTAGACGTGCCTGACCACGTTGCTCGCCCGCCCCAGGCCGATGCGCGCGTCCAGGCCCGCGGTCCCGGCGCGCCGGCTGACCGTCGGCAGGTAGAGGAAGTCGAAGCGGCCCGCCGCCTCGATCTCGAACAGCTCGGCGTGACAGGCCAGCTCGGTCTCGGTCCGGGCGCTGTGGATGAGGGTGTAGCGGCGGCCGTCGCCGCCGTCGTCCCGCGCCCGGAGTTCCCGGACCATCGAGACGAACGGCGCCACCCCCGTGCCGGTGCCGACCAGCAGGACGCTCGCGGCGTCCCCCGCCCGCGCCGACAGCGTGAAGCCGCCGCCGATGCGGTCCTGATAGCCGACCTGGCAGGCGGCGGCGTCCCCCGCCCCCCCGAACAGCAGCTCGCTGAGACGGCCCGACAGCCCGTGGACGCCGTGCTCGACGACCACGAGGAACTCGAGCCAGCCGTGCTCGGCGGTGTCGGCGGGCGCCGAGGCGATGGAGTAGTAGTTCGTGAGGGGACCGACGGTCTGCCGCCCCCAGGGGTCGTACTCGGGCTCGAGGACCGGCTTGCCGTTGGGTCCGACGCCGGTCTTCCGGGTCAGCTTGCAGTCGTCCCGGTGCAATGCAATGGCCTGCCCCGCCTCGTAGTCGGGGAAGCGCAGGCCGTCCTCGGGCGCCAGCCGGAACCGGATCAGGGTCTCGGCGACGATCTCCCGGTGCACCACCGTGCCGGTTCTCAGCCCGGCCATCCGTCCTCCATGGCAGCGGCGGATGTCTAGTTCCCGGTGAGCGTCCGCAGCAGCTCGACGGTGCTCTGCGTCGGCGTCGCCCACGCGATGCCGAGGCGGCGCGACCCCCGCGACGCGACGTCGAGGGGGGTCTGACCGTCGGCGTTCGTCGCGCCGAGGTCGGCGCCGTTGGCCACCAGCAGCTCGATGACCGCGTCGTAGCCGCGGGCGGCGGCCGCGTGGAGCGCGGTGTCGCCGCGGGCGTTGGCGGTGTCGACATCGACGCCGAGGGCCAGCGCGAGCCGGGCCGCTTCCAGGACCACCGCCTCGCGTTCGGCGGAGTCGGGTTCGCGCCGGGTGCTGCGGACCGGCGCGCTCTCGGCGATGCGGCCCAGCCGGTCGAGCGCGACGAGCGGGTTGCGCCCGCCGAGGCCCACCGCCGCCATCAGGGCGGTGGTGGCACCCTCGCGCACCTGCACCCGCTCGTCGCGCACCGAGAGCGAGCCGGGCCAGTACGTCGGGTGGTGGACGGCGCGGGGATTGGCGCCGCGCTCGGCCAGCATGTGCATGATGCCGGGCGCCCCGAAGCGCGCCGCGAGCCAGAACGGCGTCGCCCCCACGTAGGACGGGTGCAGGTAGAAGTCGACGGCGTCGCGCCGCACCGGCGTCGACGTCATGACCGCCGCGTCGGGGTCCGCGCCGTGGTCGAGCAGCGCCCGCACCAGCGCCGCGTCCTGGTGCAGGATGGCGGCGTGGAGGGCCGTGTACCCGGCCTCGGCCGCGTTGGGGTCCGCCCCCTGCGCCAACAGGTAGGCGGCGACGCCGCCGTGCCCGCTGTGGGCGGCGACGACGGTCGCGCTGGTGCCGTAGGGTGCGGCGTCGTCAACGTCGGCCCCCGCCTCGACGAGCAGCTTCGCCGACGCGAGGTCGCCGACCCGCGCCGCGAAGAGCAGCGGCGTGTAGCCGCCCTGGGGAATCTCGGTGACATACTCGGGGTTCCACGGCTCGGGCGTCGTCTTCACGACCTCGGTGCGCACGTCCGACCGGGCGTCGACGGCCGCGCCGTGGGCCAGCAGCGCCTCGACGACGCCGGGATGCCGCTGCGCGACCGCCCACATCAGCGCCGTCTGGCCGCGCGCCCCCGCCGCATCGACGTCCGCGCCGGCGTCGAGCAGCAGGCCGGCGACGTCCGCCGCCCCCACCCGCGCCGCGGTCATCAGCGGCGTCTCGCCCGACAGCAGCGCCGCGTCGGGGTCGGCCCCGGCGCCGAGCAGCCGCGCGACCAGGGGCGCCCGTCCGTTCCCGGCCGCCGTCCACAGCGGCGTCACCCCGAGGTCGTTGGCCGCGTCCGCGGCGGCCCCGGCGTCGAGCAGCAGGCCGGCGACGTCCGCCTCGTCCCAGTACGCCACCCAGTGCAGCGCCGTCGCCCCGTCGCCCTGGCGGGCCGTTACGTCCGCCCCCTGCCCGACCAGCGCCCGCACCGCGCCCCAGTCGGCGCGCCGCGCGGCGTCCGCGACCGGCTGACCGGCCTCGACGACTGCGCCGGCACCCGCCAGGAACCCGACAGCCATGAGCAGCGCCCCGGCCACGCTTCCACGAACCGCAGTGCGACGTTTCATCAGCATCCTCGACCTGCCTTCACGCGCGTTCCACGACCATGTTAGCCGCCCCGGATCGGCCGATCAAGCGGGCCTCTCCCGGACTGTTCCGGTACGGTCCGCCGACCCCGCGCCCGAGCATCCCGCCCTCGGCCACCCGTTGACGCCCGTCGTCGGCGCGTGCTAGCGTTCCTGTCAGGCGTGGACTACAGCCACACCGGACATCGAACCAGGAGCGGGCGGTGCAGACCACCAACGTGCAAGCGCTGAAGAAGGACCCCACCCAGGCATTGCGCATGGCCAGGGAGAACGGCCCCGTCCTCGTCCTGAAGGACGACGAACCGGATGCCCTGCTGGTGCATCTGGACGGATTGCTGGCCGCCACCGAGGACGGGATACGCCCCGCGCTGGCCGCGAGCCTCTTTCGTGATGGCTGCCTCTCGCTGGGCCGGGCCGCAGAAGTCAGCGGCCTCTCCATGAGCGACTTCATCAGCCACCTCGGCAACCTCGGCATCGACATTGTCCGCGTGGACGAGACCACGCCCCACGAAGCGGGAGACGTCTCACCGGCGCTAGCCGCAGCACAGGGTCTCCGGCCCGTTCACTTCTGGGTCCCCGACACTCGAACGGCGGAGTTCCGCGCCGAGGCCCGCCGGCAGGCGACCGCGGTGGCGCTCAGCCCCCAGGAGCCCGAGGACCAAGCGTTCATCGATGCGGTGTCCGATCGCACGGAGACATGAAGCGCGGCGAGATATGGACGGTTTCGGGTGCCGGCTACGCCGGTAAGCCGCGGCCGGCGGTCATCGTCCAGAACGATCAGTTCGACACCACTACCTCTGTGGGAATCTGCGTGTTCACTTCCCACGAGACGGGCTTACCGCTATTGCGGCTTCCGGTGTCCCCAAGCGAGAGCAACGGCCTGCGCTCGGTGTCCCGGCTGATGGTGGACAAGATCACGACGGTGAACCGCGCCAAACTGGGCAAGCGGATCGGACTCCTCGAAGACACGGAGATGGTCAGGCTCGAACGGGCGATCCTGGTTTTCTTCGGTCTGGCGTGAGCCCGGGTGCCGCTCCGCCTCTGGTGGAGCCGGGCCTGACCGCGGCGACAGGTGGCCGCCGCGCGGTTCAGGCGCTGCGGCGGTAGTAGCGGCGAGTGAGTTCCACCACGACCGGCGAGAGCAGGGCGAGGGCGACGAGGTTCGGCACCGCCATCAGCGCGTTCAGGGTGTCGGCCAGCAGCCAGATGAAGTCGATGCCCTGGCGCGCGCCGCCCTCCCAGGTTAGCGCCCACGGCCCGACGAACACCGCGGCGATCCACGCGCCGCGGTAGTACACGATGCTGCCCGCGCCGAAGAGGTACTGCCAGCACTTCTCGCCGTAGTAGCTCCAGCCGAGAATCGTCGTGAACGCGAAGATCGCGAGGGCGACGGTCACCACGTAGGTGCCGCCGGGCAGGGCCGCGTCGAAGGCGGACGCGGTCAGGATGACGCTCGTCAGGCCGTTGCCGTCGGCGTCGGTCTCCATCCACATGCCCGACGAGACGATGGCGAGCCCGGTGATCGAGCACACGATCAGCGTGTCGATGAACGTGCCGAGCATCGCGATGGTGCCCTGGCGCACGGGATCGGTCGTCGACGCGGCGGCGTGGGCTATCGGCGCGCTGCCGAGCCCCGCCTCGTTCGAGAACACGCCGCGCGCCACTCCGAAGCGGATCGCCGCCCACACCGCGGCCCCGGTGAACCCGCCGGTCGCCGCCGTGCCGGTGAAGGCGCCCGAGAAGACCCGGCCCACCGCCGCCGGCAGCTCCGCCGCGTTGACGAGGAGGACGGCCAGCCCGAGGACGACGTAGGACACGGCCATGAACGGCACGAGCACGCCGGCCCACGTCGCGATGCGGGTGATGCCGCCGAGCAGCACCGCGCTGACGAGGACGATGAGGATGCCCGCCGTCCACAGCGGCGGCACCGCGAAGTTGTCCTGCAGCGCCGCCGCGATCGAGTTCGACTGCGTCATGTTGCCGATGCCGAAGGCCGCGAACCCGCCGAACAGGGCGAACGCGACCGCGAGCCAGCGCCAGTTCGCGCCCAGCCCGTTCTCGATGTAGAACATCGGCCCGCCGATGTGTTTGCCCGACGCGTCGGTCTCGCGGAACCGGACCGCGAGCACCGCCTCGGCGTACTTGGTGGCAATGCCGACGAGGGCGGTCACCCACATCCAGAACAGCGCCCCCGGCCCGCCGATGGCGATGGCGGTGGCGACCCCGGCGATGTTGCCGGTGCCGATGGTCGCCGACAGCGAGGTCATCAAGGCGTTGAACGCGCTGATGTCGCCCGCCCCGTCCCGCACGCGCCCGCCCCACAGCAGCGAGAACCCGTAGCCGATCTTCCGGATGGGCAGGAACGCGAGCCGCACCGTGAGGAACGCCCCGACCCCGACGATCAGGACCAGCATCGGGGCGCCCCACACGACGCCGTTGATCCGCCCGACGAGGTCGCCGATCGCCCCCATGATGCTCTCCCCCCGAACCGTGAATCCCACGCCGGCCGACGACGCCCGTCACGGCCCGGCACAAGCACAGCGCCGGCCGACGACGGGGCATCCTACCGCGCGACAGACAGCCGGGCAACACCCCGCCACGCCGCCGCCGGCCGGCCGCCACGCAGCCGCCGACACTGGTCATGGGCCAAGCCGAAGCCAAGCCGAAGCCGCCATTGACATCCCTGGAGATGTCGATACGCTGGGGACGGCGATGCCGAAGGGATCGTCAGGAGACTCCGCCGATGAGCCGGCCGGCGCGCTGGAAGTACCCGCTACGGTTGCCGATCTCGTTGAAGGAGACGGCCATGCGCCTGGCCAAGGACGACGGCGTTTCCCTCAACCAGTGGATCACCTCGGCCGTCGCCCAGAAGATCGCTGCCGTCGAGGCAGCGGGCGAATTCCTCAAGCATCGCGCCGTCGGCGCCCGACCCGGAGACCTGACGCGCTACCTCGACGAAGCGCCCGACGCGCCGCCGGTGCCGCGCGACGAGTTGCCGGAGGCGTGATCTGGAACGACGCAGTTGCGATGACCTACCTGGACTTCCAGAGGAGCAGATCGAGCTTCTTCGTATCCGAGAAGTGAGTGAACTGCGGGAACGCGGTGTCGAAGCGACGCTGCCACTCCCCAAACCAGGCTTGCCGAATCGCCGCTGACGTCCACGCACGAATCCCGGAATACAGTTCGCTGCAACGATACAGGCGCCGTTGCGGATTCATGCTCGAGTACGGCGGTCTCAGCCCGAGATTGTCGAGGACATGCCTGTCCCACACGGGCAGGTCGGCATCGATGGTGGCGACCAGCTTCGAGCTGAACGACGCCTCGACCCGCCCGGTCCTGTCATGGATCTCTGCCAGCACTTCCCCGAACGACGGCGCCGGATTGTTTTTCTCACGACAGAGAATCGAGAAGAACGGCTCGCAGAAGTCCGCGCCCCTTCTCACTTGGTAGAAGCTCTTGAACGCCCGTTGGAAGTCTCCATCCGAGCGCACGTCGACCCTCGACAGTGACTCTTGGAGTCGACAGTACCTCTTCAGCCCGTTCCTGTTCCTACTTGCCTTCAGCTTCTCGATGGCGCGCGACATCGCCTCTTCGGTCATGACCATCGATCACACCTCCGACAGCGTGTCGATGGGCAGCCTCGTGGTGCTGTCGCCCAGGCGGTCGAGCGGCATGTCGAGCTTGTCCATCAGGGTCATCAGGAGGTCGGCGTTCGACGTGTCCGGCGAGTAGCGCAGGTGGCGGCCGCCCCGGAGCTTGCCGGCGCCGCCGCCGAGGAGGAGCAGCGGCAGGTCGACGCCGAGGTGCCGGGTGCTGTTCGAGATGCCGGCGCCGTAGAGGATGGTCATGTTGTCGAGGAGCGAGCCGTCGGCGTCCTCGGCGGCGCGGAGACGCGCGAGATAGCCGGCGGTGAGCTCGGTGTGGTACGCGTTGATCTTGGACATGACCGCGATGCGCTCGGGGTCGTCCTCGTGGTGCGAGAGCGGGTGGTGGGCGTCGGGCACGCCGATCTGCGGATACGCGCGCGTGCTCTGCTCGCGGCCCATCATGAACGTGACGACGCGGGTCAGGTCGGCCTGGAGGGCGAGGAACTGCAGGTCGAACATCAGCCCGAGGTGGTCCTCGAAGACCTGCGGCGGGGCCGACGGCTGCTCGGTGAACGACGGCTCGACGTCGCGCTGCCGCTCGGCGATCTCGATGCGCCGCTCGACGTCGCGGACCGCCTCGGTGTACTCGTCGAGCTTGACGCGGTCGCGCGGCCCCACCTCGACCTTCAGGTCGGCGAGCTTGTCGGTGACCGAGTCGAGGATGCTCTGCTTCTGCCGCCGGCGCGCCCGCCGCACCGCGGGGTCGGCCGACCCGCTGTCGCCGAAGAGGCGCTCGAACACCGCGCGGGGGTTGTTCTCCATCGGCAGGGGCATCGTCGGGGTGCGCCACGAGATGGTCTGCGTGTACGCGCAGCTCAGGCCGGCGGTGCACTGCCCGGCGTTGGCGAACTTGTCCATCGACACCTCGAGCGAGCCGAGCTGCGTGGTCTTGCCGAGCTCGCGGGCGAGGATCTGGTCCATCGAGGTGCTAGCGAGCACGTCGGTCTCGTTCTGCCCGCCGCGCGGCGTCCCCGTGAGGAACGACGCCGAGGCGCCCGCGTGCACGTAGGCCCACGACGCCCGGAGCCCCGAGACGATCAGCATTTGCTCGCGGAAGGGCACCAGGGGCTCCAGAATCGGGGTCAGCTCGAAGTCGCGGCCCACGCGCTCCGGCGTCCAGTACTGCATGGCCATGCCGTTGGGCACGTAGATGGCCTGGAACCGGTGGACGGGCTTCGCCGCGGTTCTCGAGAGCGCGGTCAGCGCGGGCGACATCGCGTCGAGGAACGGCAGCCCCAACGTCACGCCGAGGCCCCGCAGCACGGTCCGGCGCGGCAGCGATTTCCTGCTGATGGTCATGGTGTCGTTCTCCACTGACATGAGGTCAATCCCCAAATAGAGCGGACTCTTGGGGCAGGCCGTTCGGGGCCCACCCTGGCAGCACATGGCGTCACGAACCCGACACGCTGCGCCACAATCGCGAAAGCAGCCCGTGCGGGGCCTTGCCTCGCTCGCGCAACTCCCGGACTCGGTCCGGGTTATGTGAGCACGGGTTGTCCTTCAAGTTGAAGCACGGTTGATACTTGTCGATGTACTCTTGCTCGATACTGTCGATTCGCCCCCTGCGGACGGGCTGGAGCGCAACCGTAAAGTGAGCGCGCATGAAGCGGTCGACATCCTCGCGCCGCGCCGACCGCCAGCTCTTCTCGAGGATACCCCTGAGCGTCGCGCGCACTCCGCTCCTGTCCCGAGTACCTTTGATATGAGCTGAAACCACCCTCTGTCGGAAGCTGGCCATCGTCTTGCCGATATAGACGAGACCATCGCGACGAACACGCAGGCCGGCTGCACTCAGGACCGGCCGCGCATGCCGGTCAGCATACCAAAGGTAGATCCCTCGCCCTTCGAGATTCGGATCCTCTTCCACCGAATCGATACGCCTCCGCGCGCTCCGTGGCGGGAGATCCGGAAACCTCCGAAACCAGTTCAGGACGCTCATTTCAATCAGTCCGCCGCCGCGTTCCGCATCAGGAACGCTGGGCTCTTCACGATGCCCGAGACGAGGGCCGACCAGCGGTAGTCGTCGGCCGCCGCGTCGCGGACGACGGCGCGCACCGTGGGCCGGTCGGCGTGGTCCAGGCCGCGGCCGAGGGCGTAGGACAGGAGTTTCTCGGTCACCGTCCCCGCGAACTGCTCGGGACGCTCGATCAGCCACGCGCGCAGGCCGGCCATGCCCTCGACCCGCCGGCCGCTCGGCAGGGTCGCGGTCGCGTCGATGGGGTTGCCGTACTCGTCCGCCGTCCGCCATCCGCCGAGGCCGTCATACTGCTCGAGGGCGAAGCCCGGCGGGTCGATCGACGCGTGGCACGTGGCGCAGGCGGGGGCCTGCCGGTGGCGCTCGAGGCGCTCGCGCACCGATGTCGTGCGCCCGCCGCCGGCCCCCTCGGGCAGGGCGGGCACGTCGGGCGGTGGCGAGGGCGGCGGGGCGCCGAGGATGGTGTCGAGCAGCCACTTGCCGCGCAGCACCGGCGACGTGCGGGTCGGGTACGAGGTCAGCGCGAGGAGGCCGCCGTGCCCGAGGAGGCCGCCGCGCTGCGTCAGGTCGGGCAGCTCGACGCGCCGGAACCGGCTGCCGTAGACGCCGGGGATGCCGTAGTGCCGGGCGAGGCGCTCGTTGACGAAGGTGTAGTCGGCGTCGAGGAGGTCGAGCACGCTGCGGTCGTCGCGCAGGGTGCTGGCGAGGAACAGCGTCGTCTCCTGCCGGAACGCCTCGACGAGGTTGTCGTCGAAGTCGGGGAAGGGCACCGGGTCGCCCTTGACGTCCTCGAGGTTGCGCAGGTGCAGCCACTGCATGGCGAAGTCGTCGACGAGCGACCGGGCGCGGGGGTCGGCGAGCATGCGCCGGACCTGCTCGTCGAGGACCGCCGGGTCGGTCAGCCGGCCCGCCTCCGCCGCGTCGAGCAGGGCGTCGTCGGGGATGCTGCCCCAGAGGAAGAAGGACAGCCGCGAGGCGATCTCAACATGGCTCAGCCGGTACGGCGCGCCGGGGACCGCCCCCGCCGGGTCGCGCTCCATGCGGAGGAGGAAGTCGGGGTCGACGAGCATCCGCTCGAGGGCGAGCTGGATGCCGGCGTCGAAGCTGCTGCCGCTCTCGCGGCCGCTGTCGAAGAAGCCGAGCAGGGTGTCGAGGTCGGCCGCCGTCACCGGCCGGCGGTAGGCGCGCCGCGCGAGCCGCGAGACGATCTCGGCCGCGCACGCCCGCTCGTCCGCCGTTTCGGGCCGGCAGGTGAAGATGGCGCGCCGGCTCGGCGTGTCCCCGGGCCCGGCCGGGTCGTAGGGACCGCCGATACCGACCGCGGCGACGGCGGCGTTGCCGTGGTACGCCTCGTCGTTCGACAGCACCTCGCCCGCCTGCCGCGGCAGCAGGATGCCCTCGGGCTCCCAGACGTTGCGGACGAACGACACGCCGACGGTGCGCGGCCCCGCCTCGACGGGCACGCGGACCTCGAGGGCCTCGTCCGCCGTCTGCAGGTACGCCTCCCACTCGGGGTCGCCCCGCTCCGCGATGGTGAACGTCAACGGCGCGGGCCGGCCGTGGTCCTCGCCGCCCACCGTGAAGCGCTTCACCAGCCGGCCGTCGATGCGGACGTCGAGGAGGTGCTCGCTGCCCATGCCGAGGATGTAGTCCTGCCAGTTCGACCGCAGCTCGATCTTGACGAGGTACTCGCCGTCGACCGGGAAGTGGTAGGGGATGGCCACGCCCCCCCGCGAGCCGAGGGGCAGATCCTCGCTCTGGCGGTCGTCCTGCAGCAGCAGCAGGGGCACGTCGAACGTCTCGAACGCGGGCGCGGCCGGCGCCAGACCCACCGCGAGGCGGCTGATGGTGCGCGCCGCCGACAGGTAGCGCTCGAGCTGCGCGGTCGAGATGGACAGCACGTCGGCGTTGTTGTCGAAGCCGGTGTCCGACGTCTCGTCGCCGGGCAGGAGCGGCGTCACGTCGAGGTCGAGCGCGAGGAGGTCGCGCACCGCGTTGCGGTACTCGGTGCGGTTCAGCCGGTGGACGGTGCTCGTGCGCCCCGGGTCGGGGTTGGCCGCCGCCGCGCGGTCGATGTCGGCCTCGAGCCGGGCCGCCACCACGTCGTAGGTGTCGGCGTCGGGCCGCGGTCGGCCCGGCGGGGGCATCGCCCCGGTCCGCAGCTTGGCGATCACCCGCTCCCAGACGTCGGCGTCGCGGCTCGGGTCGGCGGCGTCGACGGCGGCCGCCTCGAGGCTCACCCCGCCGGTCAGCAGCCGGTCGTTGTGGCAGGCGACGCAGTAGCGGTCGAGGACCGCGCGCGTCGGCTCGGCCGCCGCCTCCTGGGCGGCGAGGGGCGCCGCCGACGCGAGCCCCGCCGCCGCGGCCAGCGCCGGAACCACGAGCGTTCTCCCGAGCCGCATCGTCATCTCCTTCAGGTGGCGCCCGCCGCGCCGCAGTTCGCCCCCAGACACGCGATCCTACCGCCGCCTCCGGCCCCGCGCAATGGTCGAGGGGACAGTCGAGGGTCGTCCCACGCTGACTCCGCCCGGCCGTCGTCCCCCCGGCGGCGAGCCGAACCGGAAATGGCCGGCGTCGCCGACCGCAGAAACACGGCTTCACGACGCCAATACCGCATCGCCAAAGCTGAACAGGAGCCATCGGCGACACCCCCCACGCGATGTCGCATATAGTGGAATAGTCCCTGGACGGTCGGGGACAGTCGAGGCTCGCCACCTCATTGTCGACAGCGCTAACCGCCTGGGGCTCGACACCGCGTAGTGGTCGAGGGGGCGGTCGAGGCTCCCCCACCCCGGCGCTTCCGCCGATCCCCTGAGAAGGGAGGGCCGCCCGGCAATCCAGGACCGGCGCCGCGCGGCCCCCGTCACGCGTCCCGGTGCGCGTGCGGCGTACCGGCAGGCGCCGTCGGCCGCTCACAGGGCGAACGTCAGCAGGTAGAACAGCCCCGTCCCGCCGAGGAGGACGATGCCCACCCACGACAGGACCAGCATCCCCCGGCCCGGCCGGTGCTCGGCCGGCATCTCGGCCGAGCCGACCGCGCGCAGGTTCAGGTAGCCGAGGATGGGGCTGGTCAGGAACGTGAGGGTGGTGGCGAAGTCGATCATCGTCGTGAGGTTGCCGATGAACAGGGCCAGGACCGCCAGGGTGAGCAGCATCACCGCCGCGAGGCTCCACCAGTAGACGGGGCCGCACGGGGCCGGGCGGGAGGCCGCGGGCCCGGCGCGCAGGACCGCGAGGGTGCGCTCGATCGAGCGCGGGCCCCCGTCGAGGACCGTCAGCGCGGTCGACAGCATCGTGGTCACGACCGCGGCCAGCACCACCGGCCGGGTCCACGCGCCGAGGGTCGCGCTGTACAGCTCGACGAGCTGGGTGGAGAACCGCGGCCCCTCCGGCGCGAACGTCTGCCCGGACCCGAACATCACCCCGGCGCCCAGGGTCAGGAAGGCGAACGCGAGCACGCCGGTGCCGACGTAGCCGACGAGGAAGTCCCGCCGCGCCGCCGCCACCGACGCCGGCCGTCCGGCGTCGTCGCTCTTGGCCAGGGTCCACAACGAGCTCCAGACCGCGCTGTCGACCCCCGACGGCATCCACCCCGCCAGGGCGAGCAGGAACACGAACGGCACCGCCGAGCCGACGAGGCCGCCCGGCCACAGCGTCAGCGTCGAGGCGTCGGCGCGCGGCAGGCTGACCGCCGCCGCCACGAGCGTCGACAGGGCCAGCAGCAGGACCACGATCTTGACGGTGAGATCGAGGCCCCGGAACCGGCCCCACCAGAGCAGGGCGGCGACCGGCGCCATGACCGCCGCCGCGAGCACCGGCAGCGACCAGTCCAGGCCGAGCGTGAAGCCCGCGAGGTAGGCCGTGAACATCACCACCGCCGGCGGCACCGTGGCGGTCGTCGACACCGTGATGACGAGGTAGAGCCAGAGCGCCCAGCGGCCGACGCGGGCGTAGCCCTCGACGAGGCTCTCGCCGGTGGCGGCGGCGTAGCGCGGCCCGTACTCGAAGAACGGGTACTTCAGGACGAGGGCGATGAGGATGACGCCGGCGAGGCCGAACCCCGCCGACGCCCCCGCGCGCGTGGACTGGACGAGGTGCGAGACCCCGATCGCGGTGGCCGCCCACAGCAGCCCCGGACCGAAGGCGGCCGGCAGCGGCAGGCGGAACACCGCGCCGTCCGACCTCCGGAGGCCGCGGGAGATGCCGCCGGGGGCCTGGGTCATCTTCGCGCTCCAGCCGTTCGCGACGGCCTCGACACGGTGCCGGGCGGCGTTCCCGGCCGGCTCGAATCCGCCTCGGGCGGCCTCTTCCGCCCGGGTGGCGCCACAGTGTAGCGCAGCCGCGCGGTCGCGCCGATGGTACTATTGCAGTATCAACTTCCGGTTCTGACCAGAGCTGCGGTGGGAAGTGCATGACTCGACCGATCGGCAGGAACGGTGCTCGGCGGCGCGCCACGGGGCTGGCGGCGCTCGCGCTCCTGACGAGCATTGCGTGGGCCGCGGACGCCCAACCGCCGGATCCCGCCGCCCCGAATCCCGCCGTCTACCTGTTCACCGGCGCGCGCGTGATCGTCGGGGACGGCAGGGTCATCGAAGAGGCCGCGTTCCTCGTCCGCGACGGCGTGATCGCCCGCGTCGGGAGCGCCGGCGAGCTGACGGCGCCGCCCGAGGCGACGGCCGTCGACCTGTCCGGGCGCACGGTGATGCCGGCCCTCGTCAACACCCACGCGCACCTCGGCTGGGAGCGGTACACGAGCTGGGGCTCGGAGAACTTCACGCGCGAGAACCTCGTCGACCACCTGCACCGCCACGCCTACTACGGCGTCGGCACCATCATCTCGACCGGCAGCGACCTCGAGGAGATCGCCCTCGAGGTCCGGCTCGCGCAGCGGGTGGGCGAGGTCGGGGGGGCGCGCTACCTGGTGTCGCCCGGCGTCGGGACGCCCGGCGGCGGACCCAACCCCCGGTTCACGGACGACGCGGGATGGTGGGGCCTGCACGCGGTGACGACCCCCGCCGAGGCGCGCGGGGTCGTGCGGGCCGAGGCCGCGCGCGGCATCGACATCCTGAAGATCTGGGTGGACTCGCGGGACGAGCGGCGGGGCGCGCGCGTGAAGCTCCATCCCGACATCTATGCGGCCGCCCTCGACGAGGCCCAGGTGCGGGACGTCCGGGTCATCGCGCACGCGACCACCCTGGAGGACCACAAGCGGCTGCTCCGGGCCGGCGGCCGGCGCTTCATCCACATGCCCTACGACGCGCCGGTCGACGACGAGTATCTCGGGCTCGTCGCCGCGCGCAACGCCTACATCGTGCCGACCATCGGCATGGTCACCCGGCGCGAGCCGTACCGCCGGCCGGTCTACGAGGACCCCTTCTTCCAGGAGCAGGTGCCGGACGAGGTCGTCGCGACGCTGCGGGTCGCCGCGGCCGGCGGCGACGACGCCCCCCGCACGCCCGCGGCCGAGGCGCGGGCCCGCGTCATCCGAAACAACTTCATGCGGCTGCGCGAGCACGTCATCCTCGGCACCGACGCCGGCGCCGTGGGCGACTTCTTCGGCTACGCCGACCACCTGGAACTGGAGCTCTTCGTGCGGCTCGGGATGACGCCGGCCGCGGCTATCGTGGCCGCCACGTCGCGGGCGGCGCGGGCGTTCGGGCTGACCGGGACCGGGAGCATCGAGGCGGGACGGAGCGCCGACTTCGTGGTGCTCGACGCCGACCCGCTGGACGACATCATGAACACGCGCGAGATCGCCGCTGTGTACCTTCGGGGCGTCGAGGTCGACCGCGAGGCCCTGCGCGCCCGGTGGACGGAGTGATCTGTCCGCCGATATCCGGACGCGGCATCGCGGTCGCCAGTCTGCTCCTGTGATGCTTGAACGTCCCGGACGGCCCGAGGTGGCCGGCAGCGGCGGCAGGAGATGGTCATGACACTCGCGAAGAGAATCGGCGGCGGCGGGCTGCTCGCTATCGCGGTTGGGTTCGGGTGGCCGCTCGCCGCTGCCGGGGCCAATCGAAAGGCGGAGCCCGCGCCGCCGGCCCTCGAGCGGGCGCCCGCGGGGCCGACGCGCGCCGCGCAGGACCGCGGCACCGCGGACGCCGAGCCGGTGGTCTTCCGATGGGTCGGAACCACCGCGCACGCGTGGGGGGCCTGGGTCACGCCCGGGGCCGCCGTCGAGGACTGGGTCGAGCAGGCCATCGCGCTGTGCGCGGGGGAGGACCTCTGCGAGATCAACGTCTTCGACGGGCCCGAGCACGCGACGCACGAGATTCCGGTGCCCGAGGCGAACCGGGCCGGCCTCAAGTGGATTCTGCGCTACCGGCGCGGCGGAACGCCCCGCGTCGTGGTCGAGGAGGTGCGGACGGAACCGGGACACGAGTCCCGCACGTGGACCTTCGATCGGTGACGGCCGGCCCGGGCGGGCGGCCTCCTGACCCGCGCTATAGCGTTCGTGGAGACGAGGACCGGCACGATCAGACGCAGGTTGGAGCGAGATGGCTGGTATCTCGCCCGTCGCGGTTCCGCCCATGATGTCTATCGGCATCCGGACATTTCGGGCATCGTCACGCTTCCGCGGCACGCGAAGTTGTCTCCTGCCGTAGCGCGCTCCATTGCCCGGAAGGCGGGTTGGGGGAAGCGCTGACCGCCGACGGAGGCCGCCGACTCGGCCATGGCCAGATATCCCGCGTTGATCGACGGCGAGAAGGGCGCCTACGGCGTCACCTTCCCGGACCTGCCGGGCATCGTCGCCATGGGCGCCTCGGTCGACGAAGCCCTCGTGAACGCCGAGGAAGCGCTGCGCGACTACGTGACCGAGGCGGAAACGGCCAGCGACGCCATCACGCCGCCGACTCCGATGGAGCGGGTGACCACGCCGGCCGGCTGCACGTTGGTCTCGGTGCCTTTTATTCGGGTTTCCGGCCGGCGCGTACGCGCCAGCCTGAACCTCGACGAGGGCGTCGCCGCATTCATCGACGGCGAGGCGCGCAGGCGCAACATGACGCGAACGGCATTCGTGGAGTGGATGGCGCGCCGCATCGCCCAGCAGGGCGGGTGACGCCGCCTGCGAAGACCACCGCGGTGTAAAGCCTGCCGCCGCCCGCCGGTCGGCCGGACCCCGGTCGGCCACGGCCCGCCGCCGCGGGTCACGCCTTCCGCCGCCGCGGGCGGCGCTTCGTCCGCGCGTTCTTCTCGACGCGGAGCTTCCACGCGGTGCGGAGCGCGCCGGCCAGGGTCTCCTCGTCGGCCGCTTCCAGGCGGATGTGCGTCATGCCCATGCGCCCCCAGCCGCCGGCGATCGGCACGAAGACCCCGGGCGCCTCGCCAACGAACGCCGCCTGCACCTCGGGCGTGAGCATGAGGTTGCCGTAGCCCTGCGCCTCGTGGGCGAGGGTGGCGAAGATGCGGCCGCCGACGCGGAAGTCGGGCGCGCCCATGTGCGAGCGCTCCTCCGCCCCATCGAGGTCGAGCGCGAGCCGGCGGAAGTCGTCGGGGGTCGCCACGCCCTCCATCGTCGCAGGTCGGCGGCGGCTCGTCCAGGGGTCGGCGGGTCGCGCGCGTCAACGGACCGACGACTCGCGGTTGGTCCGAACGCGGACGGCCACATCGTCTTCGAGGGCAAGATGCGCTGCTCGGCGTATGATTGGGGGCCGGCGGCGGCCTGCGCGCCGAACCCGCCCGGCGCACGGCGGATCGTCGTTCCGTATCGTCCCTGCGAGGGCTGCATGCTGAAGAACACCCTGTCGAAGAACACCTGGTACTTCGTTGTCGCTGCGGTCGTCGGCCTAGCGGCGGCGGTCTACGCCGCCACGGCGCCCTACGAGCGGTTCCCCGGCGTGGTGATCGGCGGCGAGCCGACGCCACCGCCCGCGGACTGGAACACCGTCAACGACCACGGGGAAGTGCTGATGAAGCTCGCGGGGTTCCCCCCGTTCGTCATCCGCATCGTGTACTCGACCGACGAGGGCGGCGTCATCACCGCCACCCGCCCCGACGGCGGCTACTGGGCGGCGCGGGTGCGGAGCGGGCGGCGCGACGGGTGGATCCGGCTCGGCGACGCGACCTACGCGCTGAGGGCGACCGAGATCGTCGGCGACGAGCGCATCCCGTACCTCGAGAGCTACGCCGCGAAGAACGGGATGGGCATGGGGTACGACTTCGCGGGCGAGATCATCCCCAGCGTGAACGAGCCGGTCCACACGTGGGAAGTGTTCTACTGGACGCCCCGGTAGGCCACGCAGACCGCTCGCGCCGACCCGACCGGCAGCTCGCGCGCAGCAACCGCGCGCCAGCGAAACCAAACGCGCCCGTCAGGCCCTCCCGCGCAAGGCGTTCCGCGCCAGGGAGACCTGCCGACGGGCGCTTCGGCCGCGCAGGAGTTCGCGCCGGCGTAGCTCCCAACGCGCCCCGTCAGGGGCATGGCAGCCAGCGCCGGAGTTCGCGCCGGCGAAACTCCCAACCCGCCCCGTCAGGGGCATGGCAGCCAGCGCCGGAGTTTCGCACAGCGAAACTCCCAACGCGCCCCGTCAGGGGCGCGCAGCCTCGGCCTCCTGCCGCTCGATGTTGCGGTAGACCTCCTGGATGTGCCGGATGTCGTGGTTGCCCTCGTGGCAGGCGTACTCGTACATCGGCCCCTCGGTGGCCATCATCGGGACCTCGGCGCTCCACGGGCGGTCCCAGGTCGCGGGGTCCTCGACGGTGAACGTGTAGTGGATCGCGTCGTCGGCGACCCGGGTGAACCGCTCCACCACCTTCAGGTCGCGGCTCGAGCCCTGCCACCGGTTCTTGTCGTTGAAGTGGCCGCTCTCGACGACGAGGGTGTCGCCCTCCCACCGCGCGCGCCCGTCGCCCGGCCACTGGCGGATCTTCTCGGACATCGGCGGCGTCCCGATGGGGACGATGCGCGGCCCGTTGGTGCTCTGCTCGGTGAAGATGACCACGTGGGTCGGCGTCTGCAGAATGTGGTGGATGTCGTTGTACGAGGGCGGCTGCAGCGGCGGCGCGTTGTAGCGGTAGTTGAGGCAGCGCTCGCTGTGCGGACGCAGCTCGTAGCCGTCGAAGGCCCCCCGGTCGCCGCGCTCCGCGCGGATGGCCGCCGCCCGCGCCTCGGCCTGCGCGTTGCGCGGGGGGATGCGCCCGTTCGGCGGGTCGACGATCAGCGACGTCCGCCGCGTCGACAGCCCCTTCGGCACCCGGGTGGCGAGCCAGATGGCGTTGTCGTAGTGGACGTAGTTCTCGTCGCGGTGGCTCTGGTCGAGCACCCGCTCGCGCTCGTTGGGGTCGGCGATCTCGATGACGAAGCGGGCCAGCGGGTCGGCCCCGTCGACGGTGAGCTGCGACTGGAGCAGCGCGAACTCCTCCTCGCTGTAGAACGCCTGGTCGCCCAGGTACTCGGGCCGCTCCATCGGCGTGAACGTCTGGGTGGTCCAGTAGCCCTGCAGGTCGGGCTGGCCGTCCGGCAGGCGGGGCATCTCCCAGTTCGCGTCCCCCTCGGGGGCGCTCTGCGACTGGCTCTGGGCGGAGGCCGGCGCGGCGGCCAGCAGCGCGACCGCGAGCAACGCGGCGACGGTTCGGAGACGGTGGTCCATGCTCAACCCTCCCGGGAGGCTGTCGTCGTTGTCGTCCGGAAAGGGCCATCATCGCTCAGGTTCCCGCCGTCCGCAACCCTGGAACGCGGCTCGGGACGCGGCTCGGCCCGGCTCCCGATCGCGGGGGCGGCTTGGTGCTACGATCGGCAAACCACGCATTGGACAGGAGAACACCCATGACCATCGAACGCCGCATCGCCCGCATCGCGCTGACCCTCGCCGCCGTGCTCGCCCTCGCGCTGCCCGGCGCCGCCTCGGCGCAGTCGCATACGCCGCCCCCCGAGCCGCCGGCCGACTGGGGGCCGATCTCGATCAACCTGGAGGGGTACGAGTACCCGCACCCGGTCGAGTTCATGAACTTCCGCGTCTTCGGCCAGGACGTGCGCCTCGCGTACATGGACGTCGCGCCGACCGGGCCGGCGAACGGCCGCACGGTCCTCTTCAAGCACGGGGGCAGCTACTACGGCTGGTACTGGGCGAGCCAGATCGAGGCCCTCGCCGCGGCCGGCTACCGCGTGGTCGTCAAGGACCGGCTCGGCTGGGGCAAGTCGTCGAAGCCCATCCTGCCCTACAGCATGAGCCTGCACGCCTCGAACACGGCCCGGCTCCTGGACCACCTCGGCATCGAGCGGGCGGCCATCGTCGGGCACTCCATCGGCGGGCAGATGGCGACCCGCTTCGCCTTCCTCTACCCCGAGCGGACGACGCACCTCGTCACCGTCAACCAGGTCGGCCTGACCGATCGGCGCGCGGGGCGCGGCTACAACCCCTTCGACGGCGAGATCGACGCCGACCCCGACCTGCAGGCGGCCTACGAGCGGGACGTGCGGACCGACGTGAACCGCTACGTCGAGTGGAAGCCCGAGCTCCTCGAGCACCTGCGCATCCGCCACGGCCAGCGGCTGAGCGGCGACTGGCCGCGTCTCGCCTACGTGCGCCGGCTCGGCGGCAACCTGCGCTCGATGGACACGGTGGTCGACGACTGGCCCCACATCCAGACCCCGACGCTGATCCTCGGCGGCGAGATCGACGGCCCCGGCTTCCCCGACAACGTGCGGCGGGCGGCGGAGATCCTGCCCAACGGCGAGGCGTTCCTCATCCCCAACGTGGGGCACAACCCCCACGAGGAGGTGCCGGACATCGTCAACGCCGAGCTGATCCGCTTCCTCGCGACCGGCGCCGCCACGACGGACGGGCAGTGAGGGACGCTGAGCACGCCGCGGCAGCCGGCACATCGACGGCCTGTTCGCGGCCCCTCGCACGGGGCGGGCGCTGGCGTGATCCCAGGGGGGGTGTGGGAGAAACGCCCCGCCTCTGGCGCCCCATGCCGCCGGCCGGAGGCCGCCGGCTTCCAGATACCCGCTTGTGTGGTCCAGGTCCGGGGTCAGCCTTAGTTTCCTGGAGTCGAGCGGGGCGTCTCTCTGGAAAAGACTGTAGCACGTTTTTGACCCAAGACCCCGACAGAACCCATGCCGGATGCGCTGTCCGAGAGCGTGCTGGCCCGCATCGACGGCGCCCGCGCGCTCTACCACCGGCTGATTCTCGTGGCCGCGCCGAGCGGTGCGGGCAAGACCGAGGCGCTGCGGAGGGTCGCGGAAAGCACGGGGGCGCCGCTCGTCAACCTCAACCTGGAACTGTCGCGCCGGATGCTCGACCTCACCGGGCGCGAACGGGCGCTCCGGGTCCCCGACCTGCTCGACGACGTGGTGGGCAGGGACGCGCCGCTGGTGCTGCTCGACAACATCGAGCTCCTGTTCGACGCGGCGTTCGAGCACGATCCGCTCCGCCTCCTCCAGGGCGTCTCGCGGAACCGCACCCTCGTCGCCGCCTGGAACGGGACGCTTGAGAACGGCTACCTGACCTACGCCGCGCCCGACCACCCGGAATTCCGGCGGTACTCCCTGGCGGACCGCGGCGACGCGGTCGTCGTCTGCCCGGACGCCTCTGCCGCATTGCGTCAGTGACCGCCCCCGGAACCGAGATGAAATACGGCGACCTGATCCAGTTCGAGCCGATCGAGACGGTGGTGCAGCTCCGCGACGCCGATCGCGAGGCCGAGGCGCGGCGGCTCGTGTCCACCTACGTCGTGAGCCCCGAGATGGCGGAGCGGCTCGCGGACGTCGTCGTCCCGCAGATCCAGATCGACGAGCCCGCCGACAACCGGGGCTTCCTGGTCGTCGGCAACTACGGCACCGGCAAGTCGCACCTCATGTCGGTGCTGTCGGCCATCGCCGAGCGGGCGGATCTCGCCGACGCGGCCGACCCGCGCATCGCCGGCCCCGCGCGGCGCATCGCGGGCCGGTTCCAGGTCGCGCGCACCGAGCTCGGCGCCACGACCATGGACTTCCGCGCGTTCGTCTGCTCGCAGCTCGAGGAGGCGCTGGCGCGCTGGGGCGTCGACTACCGCTTCCCGGCCCGCGACACCATCCCGAACCACAAGCGCGCCTTCGAAGACATGATGGCGGCGTTCCACGACCGGCACCCCGACCAGGGGCTGCTGCTCGTCGTGGACGAGCTGCTCGACTACCTCAAGAGCCGGAAGGACCAGGAGCTGGTCCTCGACCTGAACTTCCTGCGCGAGGTCGGCGAGGTCTCCAAGGACCTGCGCTTCCGCTTCGTGGCCGGCGTGCAGGAGGCGATCTTCGACAGCCCCCGCTTCCACCACGTCGCCGACAGCCTGCGGCGGGTGAAGGACCGCTTCGAGCAGATCCGCATCGCGCGCACCGACGTCAAGCACGTCGTGGCCGAGCGGCTGTTCAGCAAGACCGGCGCGCAGCAGACGCGCATCCGCGAGTACCTGACGCCGTTCACCCGGTTCTACGGGAACATGAACGAGCGGCTCGACGAGTTCGTGCGGCTCTTCCCCGTGCATCCCGACTTCATCGACACGTTCGAGCGCATCGCGGTGGTCGAGAAGCGCGAGGTGCTGAAGACCCTCTCGCTCGCCATGAACCGCTTGATCGACGACGAGCCCCCGGCCGACCGCCCCGGCCTCGTCGCCTACGACGCGTACTGGCGCACGCTGCGCGAGAACCCGTCGTTCCGCGCCGTCCCCGAGATCAGGGCGGTCATCGAGTGCAGCCAGGTGCTGGAGGCGCGCATCGCGCAGGCGTTCACCCGGCCCGCGTACCGGCCGATGGCCCTGCGCATCGTGCACGCGCTGTCGGTGCACCGCCTCACCCACAACGACATCCACGCCCCCCTCGGGGCCACGCCCGACGAGCTGCGCGACGCCCTCTGCCTCTACCAGCCGGAGATCGAGGACCTCGGCGGCGAGTCCGCCGACGACCTCCTCTCGCAGGTCGAGACGGTCCTGCGCGAGATCCACCGGACCGTCAGCGGGCAGTTCATCTCGTCGAACCGCGACAACCGCCAGGTCTACCTCGACCTGAAGAAGACCGAGGACTACGACGCGCACATCGAGAAGCGCGCCGAATCGCTCGACGACGCGCAGCTCGACCGCTACTACTACGAGGCGCTGACCCGCGTGCTGGAGTGCGCCGAGGCCACCTACGTCACCGGCTACCGCATCTGGCAGCACGAGCTCGAGTGGCGCGAGCGCCACGCCCCGCGGCTCGGCTACCTCTTCTTCGGCGCCCCCAACGAGCGCTCGACGGCGGTGCCGCCGCGCGACTTCTACCTCTATTTCATCCAGCCCTACGAGCCGCCGCGCTTCCGCGACGAGAAGAAGGCCGACGAGGTGTTCTTCCGGCTCCGGCTCACGGACCGGGACGACGCCTTCCACGAGGCGCTCCACGGCTGCGCGGCGGCCCTCGACCTCGCGTCGCGCGCGTCGGGGCACGCGAAGGCTGTCTACCAGGGGAAGGCGGACGACTTCCTGCGCGACCTCACGGCGTGGCTCCAGGCGCACTTGACCACCGCGGTCGAGGTGACGCACCAGGGCCGGAAGAAGCCGCTCGCGGCGTGGGTGGCGGCGAGCCCGGCGGGCGGGAGCGCGCCGGTCAACGTCCGCGATGTCGTGAACGCGGTCGGCGCCGCCGCGCTGGCCGCGCGCTTCGAGGACGAGGCGCCGGATTACCCCGCCTTCCCCGTCTACTGGACCGCCGAGAGCCGCCCCCAGGCCGCGCAGGACGCGCTGCGGTGGATCGCCGGCCCGCGCCGGACGCGGCAGGGCGGCCAGGTCCTCGACGCGCTGGAGTTGCTCGACGGAGACCGGCTCGACCCCGCGCGGTCGCGCTACGCGCGGCATGTCGTCGAGCGGCTGGAGGGGAAGGGGCAGGGACACGTCCTCGACCGCGGCGAGCTCATCCAGGCGGTGCACGACGTCGAGTACATGGCCCCCGGCACCCATCGCCTGGAACCCGAGTGGGTCGTCGTCGTGCTGGCCAGCCTTGTCTACTCGGGCCACGTGGTGCTGGCCGTCCCCGGCCGCAAGTTCGACGCGACGGATGTCGCGGCGCTGGCCGCCGCGCCGCTGGCGGACCTCGTCGACTTCAAGCACCTGGAGCGGCCGAAGGCGTGGGACATCCCGGCGCTGGCCGCGCTCTTCGAGCTGCTGGCGCTGACCCCGGGCATGGCCCAGCTCGCGGCCCAGGGCAAGGACGAGCCGGTCCGCGAGCTGCAGAAGGCCGTCGACGCTTGGGTCGGCCGGCTCGTGACGGCCCGGCAGGCCCTCGCCGAGGGGCTGCACTTCTGGGGCCGCCGGCTCCTCGACGAGCCGGCCGCCGCCGACCTGCGGGGGAGGCTCGACGCGGCCAAGGACTTCCTCGAGCCGCTGCAGGCCTTCTCGTCCCCCGGCGCGCTGAAGCACTTCCGTCACGGCCGCGCGGAGGTCGAGGCGCAACGCGCCGGCCTCGACGCCCTGCGCGAGGTCGAAGCCCTCCGTGCCCTGGTCGGGAACTTCGCCAACGCCGCGTCGTACTTCCCCGCCGCCGAGGCCGCGCTGCCCTCCGACCACGCGTGGACCGAACGGCTGCGGGCGGTCCGGGAAGAGCTGCTCGCCCAGCTCGTCGATCCCGCGGCGCGCGCGGCGGCCGGCTTCCGCCAGCGGGCGCAGAAGAAGCTCGCGGACCTGAAGCGCGCGTACGTCGAAACGTACCTGGCCCTGCACACGCGCGCCCGGCTCGGCGTCGACGAGGAGCGGCGCAAGGGCCGGCTTCTCGCCGACGGCCGGCTGCAGCAGCTCAAGGCGCTGGCGACCATCGACCTGCTGCCCCGGCGGCAACTCGACGACTTTCTCGACCGCGCGACCGCCCTGAAGAGCTGCCCGGCGCTGACCGAGCACGACCTGGACGCCGCCGCCGAATGCCCGCACTGCGCCTTCCGGCCGTCCGGCGAGCGCGCCGGGGCACCGGCCGGCAGCCGGCTGGCGGCGCTGGACGACGAACTCGACGGGCTGCTCTCGACGTGGACCGACGTCCTGCTGTCCAACCTCGACGACCCCGCCACCCGCGGCAAGCTCGACTTGCTGCGGCCCGACCAGCGCCTGCCGGTGCGGACGTTCATGGCCTCGCGCCTGCTCCCGGCCCGGCCCGGCCGCGACTTCATCGACGCCGTCGCGCAGGTGCTGTCGGGCCTCTCGAAGGTGGTCGTCACCGCCGACGACCTGCGCGGCGCGCTCTTCCCCGGCGGCTCGCCGGCCACGCCCGCCGAGCTGAAGCGGCGCTTCGGCGACTTCGTCGACGAGAAGGCGAAGGGGCTGGAAGAGACGAAGGTGCGGATCGTGATCGAGTGACCGCGGACGGCGGCCCGGAACGGGCTATCATGGTTGTCGCGATCGCCGCTCCGGGCGAAACATGGTCACGGAACCGAACACGGCCACTGACCATGTCGGCGGCACGCCAAAGCCGAACATGGTCACTGACCAATGTCAGGTCGGGGTAGCGATGAACCGGAACGAGATCATCGATCGCCTGAAGAGATACGAGTGGTCGGATGTCGAGTTCAAGGAGGCCCGGAACAAAGCGCCGAAATCCGCGTACGAGACGGTTTCGGCGTTCGCCAACACGGCCGGCGGGTGGCTCGTGTTCGGCGTTCGAGACAACGGGGGAGCCTTCGAGATCGTCGGCGTCGTCGAAGTGGACAAGGTGCAGGGAGAGTTCTTGAGCACGCTCCGCTCCGGTGGGAGGATCAACCGGGCGATAGCGGTTCGGGAGGACGTGATCGAGTCCGACGACCGGACACTGCTGGTGTTCCACATTCCGGAGTCCCCACGTAGCGAGAAGCCAATCTACCTCGACGGCGACATCCGGCGATCGTTCATCCGGCGCGGCGGTTGCGATGAACGCTGCACCTCCGACGAAATCGAGCGGTTTCTGCGTGACGCGTCCACGGATCGGCTCGACGAGCAGCCGCTCGACGGCGTCGATGCCGGCGATTTCTTCGACCCGCCTTCCGTCCGCTGGTTCCGGCGCCTGTTCGACGACCGGAATCCCGGCCCAGACCAGGGGCTGTCCGACGACGAGTTCCTACGGGAATGGGGATTGGTCGTCGGCAACGGAAATCGCCTAGCGCCGACCCGAGCGGCGGTACTTCTCGTCGGCCGTCCACGTCACGTGCGACATGCGGTTGGCCGCCCCCTCGTCGACTACCAGTTCATCAACGCCAACGCCGATTCCTGGACCACGGACCAGCGCTGGAGCGATCGGGTCCTGGTGGAGGAGAATCTCGCCCAGGCGTGGCTCATGGTCTCGGAAGCCTACGTGCGACACGCGGATCGCCCCTTTCGTCTCGACGCGGCGACACTCCGCAGAAACGACGATCCGCCCGACTACACCGCGTTCCGCGAGGCGGCCATCAACCTGCTCATTCACCAGGACTACGGGGACCGCAACCGGACGGCGTTCATCCGGTCCTTCCGTGATCGAACCGTGTTCTGGAACCCGGGCGACGCTTTCGCCACCCCCGGCGAGCTGCTGGATCCGACGGCCAAGCACCTGCGGAACCCTGCGATCGTCACCGCGTTCAGGCGCATCGGACTGAGCGAACAGGCCGGCACCGGCATGCGTGCGATCTTCAGGAACTGGCAGAGCCTGGGGCACCTCCCGCCGGTCGTCGAGAACGACAAGGCCAGAAAGGCGTTCGAACTCCGCTTTCTGCGCCAGGAGCTGCTCAGCGACGAACAGCAGGAGTTCCAGGCCCAGCTCGGCGTGCACCTCGACGACGAAGGGGCGCGGGTTCTCGCGTTCGCTTGCCGAAACGGCGGGGTTTCGCTGACGGATGCCAAGGCAATCACCGGCCGCACGGTGCCGGAGGCCCGCGAAGTGCTCAGCGGGCTCGTCGTCGGGGACCTGTTGCGGCCACTGGGTGACGAAGCCCGGTACGCCCTCGCGGAAGACCTTCGGCACAGGCTGGACGCGGCTGGACTTGGTCAGTCCGCGAGTGACCAAGTCACCGACAGGTCGCGTGACAGGGTCACCGACCATGTCCGGGCCACGCCGACGCCAAACATGGTCACCAAGCCGAACATGGTCACTGACCATGTCGGCGGCGGGTCAGACCCGAACATGGTCACCGAACGGAACAGGGTCACTGACCATGTCCGCGGTGTGCCAAGGCCGAACAGGGTCACTGACCATGTCCGCAAGTTCACCGCACAGCAGCAGCGAATCATCGCCGCCTGCGACGTGCCCCGGAGCTTGTCCGAGTTGCTGGAGCGAGCCGGGATGAAACACCGCGGCTATTTCCGCCGCACGCACCTGTTGCCGCTCGTGCGCGCCGGCATCGTCACCATGACGAACCCCGAGAAGCCGCGTGCCGTAAACCAGCGCTACGTCCTGACCGACGCCGGCGTTGCGCTTCGGGCTGCTCACATCGCCAAGGGGAAGGTGGACGGGCGTGGCGGCGAACGGTGACCCCGCCCCCGGGCTGCTCCGGCGATCCGCCGCGCCGGATGACTCCACGCAGATGGAGTGCCTCGGGCTGACCTTCGAGTCGGACGAGGCGCGCCGCGAGCACTTCCGCGCCAAGCTGAAAGAGAAGCTCCCCGAGCTGCGGCGGCGGCCCGACTTCCCCGTGGCCGACGACGAGGACATCCTGCGGCTGTCCGACCCGCCGTACTACACCGCGTGTCCCAACCCGTTCCTGGCCGAGTTCATCGAACGCCACGGCCGGCCATACGACCCCGACGAGCCGTATCACCGCGAGCCGTTCGCCGTCGACGTCAGCGCCGGCAAGACCGACGCGCTCTACCGGGCGCACGGCTACCACACCAAGGTGCCGCACCTCGCGATTGTCCCGTCCATCCTCCACTACACGCAGCCCGGCGACGTCGTCCTCGACGGCTTCTGCGGCTCGGGCATGACCGGCGTCGCCGCCCAGTGGTGCGGCACCGCCCCGCCCGCCTATCGGCGGACCCTCGAACAGCGGTGGCACGCGGAGGGGCGGCCGCCGCCGGCGTGGGGCGCCCGGCGCGTGGTCCTGGGCGACCTGTCGCCGGCCGCCACGTTCATCGCCGCCAACTACAACCTCCCGTTCGACGTCGATGCGTTCCACACCGCCGCGGGCCGGCTGCTGGAGGAGGTCGATGACGAGATCGGCTGGATGTACGAGACGCGCCACACCGACGGGCGCACGGGGCAAATCAACTACACCGTGTGGAGCGAGGTCTTCTCGTGCCCGAACTGCGCCGGCGAAGTCGTGTTCCTCGACGAGGCGCTCGACCCCGCCACCCGCCGCACGCGCACCGCCTTCCCCTGTCCGCACTGCGCGGCCAAGCTGACCAAGGACAACCTCGTGCGGTCGTTCGAGACGCTGGCGGACCCCGCGACGGGCCAGCCCTGGAAGCGGATTCGCCTTCGGCCGGTGCTGATCCACTACAGCATGGACGGCGCGCGCCACGAGAAGGCGCCGGACGACGCCGACCTGGAAATCCTCGACCGCGTCGCCGGTCTGCCGCTGCCGCCGGAGGTGCCGACCAACGCCTTTCCCATCGACGAGATGTACCACGGCTCACGGCTGGCGCCGAAGGGGTTCACGCACGTCCACCACCTGTTCCTGCCCCGGGCCGCGCACGCCCTAGCGGCACTGTGGCGACGGGCCGACGCTTGCGACGACGATCGACTGCGGGCCGTGCTGTTGTTCTTCGTCGAGCAGGCGATTTGGGGCATGTCCGTGCTGAATCGCTACGGCCCCTCCCACTTTTCTCAAGTGAATCGCCAACTGTCCGGTGTCTACTATGTGGCCTCGCAGATCGCAGAAGTGCGCCCCGGCTATATCCTCGACGGCAAATTGCACCGTCTCACCAAGGCATTCCAGCCGACACCGTCACGCGCCGATATCGCGATGACCTCGACTGCCGACTGCAGCGCCAACGGCCTCCCCGACGACTCCATCGACTACGTGTTCACCGACCCCCCCTTCGGCGAGAACATCTTCTACGCCGACCTGAACCACATCGTAGAGTCGTGGCACCGCGCCCGCACGCGCACCGACACCGAGGCCATCGTCGACCGGCCCAAGGGCAAGGAGATCGCCGACTACCAGCGCCTCATGCAGCGCTGCTTCGAGGCGTATCGCCGCGTCCTCAAGCCCGGCCGCTGGATCACCGTCGTCTTCCACAACTCCCGCAACGCCATCTGGAACGCCATCCAGGAGGCCATGCTCGCCGCCGGCTTCGTCGTCGCCGACGTCCGCACCCTCGACAAGCGGCAGGGCTCGTACCGGCAGGTCACCAGCACCGCCGTCAAGCAGGACCTCGTGATCTCCGCCTACAAGCCCAACGGCGGCCTGGAAGACCGCTTCCGCCTGCAGGCCGGCACCGAGGACGGGGCCTGGGACTTCGTCCGCGCCCACCTCCAGCGCCTCCCCGTGTTCGTCGGCGCCGACGGCCGCGTCGAGGTCATCGCCGAGCGCCAGAGCTACCTGCTCTTCGACCGCATGGTCGCGTTCCACGTGCAGCGCGGCGTCACCGTCCCCCTCTCCGCCGCCGAGTTCCACGCCGGGCTCCGCCAGCGCTTTCCCGAACGCGACGGCATGTTCTTCCTCCGCGAGCAGGTGGCCGAGTACGACCCCCGCCGCCTCGCCGCCCGCGAACTCGTCCAGCTCGACCTCTTCGTCCGCGACGAGGAGACCGCCATCCGCTGGCTGCGCCAGCAGATCGAGCGCAAGCCGCAGACCTTCCAGGAGATCCACCCCCAGTTCATCCGCGAGCTCGCCGGCTGGCTGAAGCACGAGCGGATGATCGACCTAGCGGAGTTCCTCGCCCAGAACTTCCTGCGCTACGACGGCCGGGGCGAGGTGCCCAGCCCGATCCACGCGTACCTCTCCACCAACTTCAAGGAGCTCCGCAGCCTGCCGAAGGACGACTACGCCCTCCGCGTCAAGGCCAAGGACCGCTGGTACGTCCCCGACCCCCACAAGGCCGCCGACCTCGCCGAACTCCGCACCCGCGGCCTCCTCCGCGAGTTCGACGAGTACCGGGCCTCCCCCCAGCGCCGCCTGAAGCTGTTCCGCCTCGAAGCCGTCCGCGCCGGCTTCCGCCGCGCCTGGCAGGCCAAGGACTACGCCACCATCGTCGAGGTCGCCCGCAAGATCCCCGACGACGTGCTCCACGAAGACCCCAAGCTGCTGATGTGGTACGATCAGGCCTCGACGCGCGCTTCCAGGGAGTGACCAATGCGACGAATTCCGCGCGACGTTGCCGAACTGAAATTGCGTGCCGTCGATTCGCTGGTGCTTGGCATCGAGCTGTTCAATCGCCCGTATGGCCGCGGCCGCCCCGAAGCCGTACTAATCCTTTTGCACCATGCTTTTGAAATGCTCCTGAAAGCGATCATCAAGAATCGAACCGGCACGATTCATCGCAAAGACGGAACACACACATACGGGTTCGACAGGTGCCTGGAAGTAATGCAAAACGAGATTGGTTTGATTTCTACGGACGAACGAACGACGTTGTCAATACTTGATGCGCAGCGCGATATTGCCGTTCACTACTATCAAGAAATGTCTGAAGACCTTCTGTACTTGCAAGCTCAGGCGGCGACGACTCTGTTTGACACGATTCTTGTGAAGGGGTTTGATGACCGCCTCGCGGATCAGGTTCCCGAGAGAGTGCTGCCAATCTCCACGAGCCCCCCAACCGATTTGCAGCTACTTATCGGCAAAGAGTTGGGTAAAATCGACCAACTTCTTGCCAAGGGACGTAGACAAGGAGCAGTTGCGGCGGCGCGTTTGAGGCCCCTGATCGCGCTCGCCAAAGCCGGTCGCCACGACGGTGGGCGGGCATCGGAGCGGGACGTAGGCCAAGTCGTCAAGCGCCGTCGCAGGGGTGATGACTGGACCGTGATCCTGCCGGAGGTCGCCCGACTTCGACTTGATACGACGGGAAGCGGCATATCTGTCAACCTACGCATAAAGAAGGACGCGGACATGGCGGTTCGAGTGGCGAAGCCTGGCGAGCCCGTCGTCGGCACCGTAATCAAGCAGGACGTCAACATCTGGGATAAATACAATATGGGGCGTGATGATCTTGCGAAGAAGATCGGTTTATCGGGCCCACGAACGAGCGCGCTTGTCTTCGAACTCGGGATTCAGAACGACGACGAGTGTTTCAAGATTCTGCGACGGAAGAAGTCGGAATTCAAGGGCTACAGCAAGAAGGCGTTGGACAAGATTCGCGATGCCTTGAATAACGGGCTTGATGTTGACGATGTTTGGCGGAAACAGGGGCATCGTTTAGGTGGAAAACGCACCAGAGAACGAGGGAGCGAAACATGAGACGGGTTCATTGGCGGTAGATGAGTTACGAGAACGGAGGCAACGATGGCTGAACTCGACATCGCTCGGGAATTCACGGTGGTGCCGGGTCCGCGGTACAAAGACCAAGGCCACGGATCCGGCGAGGAGTTTCGCGAGAAGTACCTATTGCCGGCTTTCCGTGAGGCCGTCGAGAGCGAAAAGGTAATAGTTCACCTCGACGGAGTGAAGTACGGCTACCCAACGTCGTTTCTGGAGGAGGCCTTTGGTGGATTGGCGCGGAAGGTGGGTGTCGATGTCGTTAGGGGGACCTTGGATTTGAAGTCGTCGGAGCCCCCGCTTGTGGACGAGATATGGCACTATATTGAGCACGCCCACGACGACAGGGCGGCCGGGGCGACGTAATGAGGGACGTCGACTTCATCCCGGCGCTGCTGTTCGGTGCGTTCGTCGGTCTCATCATAGGGCTGATTGTGCAACAGCCCGAGAGTTGGCTGGCGCTGCCCTCCAGCCTCACCATACCGGCGACGACAATCGGTGTGGGCTGGTGGATCAACACCGCTCTTCGCCATCGGGCCGAGCTAGATCGGGTTGCGATCGATTATCTGTCGGGCGTCAACCGGCGGATCAACGAACTGATCGCGGAGTCTTTGAGGGAGCTTGAACCTGAACGGCTGCTGCCTGCGCTACGCCAGTTGGGCGATGAGGTCTACTGGCTGCTCGGGATACTGGAGAAGGTCAGGCCGGATCTGCATCGGCGGTTGCGTGTAGGCGTTTGGGAGGGCTTCCTCGGGCTCAAGAGGCACTTGACAGATGACCGAGACGGTGTTCGCGCGTCGACGGCCGGGCGCGATCTGCGGTTCGCTGTGCTGAACGTGCACTTGCGGCTCTGTGGACATTTGTTGCGGCGGCCTCGGGATATGGAGGGACTCCAAGGGTGATTGGGATTGGGGTCATGCCGCGGGAACGGGGCCGAAGGGACCCGCGTGAGTGGTCGGGGGTTTGCTCGGCTGCTGGCGCGGGGAGAACAGGGCGCGGAGGGTTCGACGCCGGCGACTCTGAACGTCGACTTGTGTGGAGACGCTTCGTGGCACCGGCCCGTGCCTCGGAGGTGTCCTACGGATCGGGGGCCATGGAGATCGAAGCAGCGCGCCTGTGGCAACAGGTCACACTCGGTGAGGACACGGATCTCGAGCTGAAGGAGGCTCGTTTCCGCGGCGACCGGGTCGTCGGCCCGAGACGGGACGACCTGGCCGACGGACTGGCGGCGCTAGCGAATGGCCGGGGCGGCCGGCTTGTCCTCGGCGTGACGGACGACCGGCGGCCGCAGGGGCTCGACACCGCGCAACTGGATGCGCTGGCCGACCTCGTGACGGAGATCTGTTCGGCCAGCGTAAAGCCGCCGCTGGACTTCAGCCTGTTCCGGGTGCCGGCACCCGCATCGGCGGGCTGCGGCGTACTGGTCGTCGAGGTGCCCGAGGGCGCGACGGTGCATCGGTCGCCGGGCGGGCATTTCCGCCGCCGGGGGAACAGGAAGCGCCTGATGGACGCGGCGGAGGTCCGCCGGCTGGCGCAGGCGCGGGGGCAGTCGGAACATCGCGTCTACGGATACGCAGGTGGTGCGGGGCACCGGCGTCAACAGCCTGAGCCGGGAGCTGCCGCGTGAAGCTCTTCCGCCTCGAAGCCGTCCGCGCCGGCTTCCGCCGCGTCTGGCAGGCCAAGGACTACGCCACCATCGTCGAGGTCGCCCGCAAGATCCCCGACGATGTGCTCCACGAAGACGCCAAGCTGCTGATGTGGTACGATCAGGCGCTAGTGCGCCGTGGTATCCAGTCATGAAGCAGCGTCCCGGTCCACCGCCTCCCAAGGGTCCAGCGGGACTCAACCAGCGGAAGGGCCATACCGGCGCTGGTGTCCGCTGGCAGGTCATGCGAGGAGACGCAAGAGCCGTCTTGCCCGAGCTTCAGGCCAATCGATTCGATTGCATTGTTAGCTCTTCGCCGTACTATTGGCAACGAGACTACAGAGTCGAAGAACAAATTGGACTGGCGGTGTTCAGGGGGGGGAGTTTCAAATGACCAACAGTTGGCCGCCAGAACAAGGTACGGGATGCGCGGCAAACCTGGACTCCATGGAGTTCTTCCAGGTCGGCCCGACGAAACATTTGCGTTATGACCCAAGTTCGCGGGTCAACATCATTACCGGCGATAACAGCCTGGGAAAGACCTTTTTGCTGGAGAGCATCTGGTGGGCAATTACCGGTCGCTGGATCGAAAGTGTAAATGCGCCTCGACGGGACGCCCCACGCGCCGCTCCGCGCATGATTTTCTCCCTGAATACGCCCGAACGAGTGAGTCGTTTCGATGTCCGTTACGATTGGACCAAGCACGCATGGATCCCGGATGCGAGAACAGGACGAGCTGGCGGGATAGCAATATACGCTCGCTACGATGGCTCTTACGTCATATGGGATACGCTATCCAAAAATGGCGATGGATCACGTGATGACGACCAAGTGATGCTCGACAGGAGGGAACTGTGGCACGGCAAGAGAGGCGACGGCGTACACGGTTACGAGATTTCGATTTGCAATGGCTTGCTTTTGGATTGGGTCGCTTGGCAGACGAAGCAAGCTCGCTACGAGGAGACCTTCGAGACATTTGTCCGTTGCCTGAAAATACTATCTCCGCCAGAGGGACGGGCGTTTGAACCAGATGAACCGATCTGGATGCTCGGCGACGAGCGCGAGATCCCGGCGCTCAAGATGGACTATGGGGTCGTTCCCTTGCTGCATGCCTCGGCGGGCGTAAAGCGGATCATCGGGCTGGCATACGTCACGATATGGGCGTGGTTCAGGCACAAGCGGAATGCGGCGCTCGCGAGACGCAATCCCCTGGATCGCATGGTTTTGATTGTAGACGAGGTGGATGCGCATTTGCATCCAAAGTGGCAGCGGTCGATCGTTCCAGCGGTACTCGATACTATAGACACGCTATCTGGAGATCTGAGGGTACAGGCCCACTTCGCGACACATTCGCCACTTGTGCTTGCGTCAGTGGAGCCGATGCTTCGAGACGACGAAGATTCCTTGCATCATCTTTCGCTGACAGGAGACACCGTTAGTCTTGACTTAGTGGATTTCCGCAATCAGGGCAGTGTCGATGCTTGGTTGACGTCTGATGTCTTTGGCTTGAGGCATGCTCGTTCAATGGAGGCGGAGAAACTCATCGAGCGGGCAAAACAACTGCAGTTGGCCGACGACTCCGACCCGGTGCAGGTTGCAGAGGTCGACAGGGGCTTGCTCAGGCATCTACGAGATGACGACGAGTTTTGGCCGCGTTGGAGGTATTTCGCGGATTCTGCCTTTCGGAGGCGGCAGTGATCTTCGTTCGGCGGGAATCGGAGCCCCCGAACTTCGATAAACTTGTTCGGAATCCAGGGCGGCGATTTCTGCAAAATTCACCAAATCCGACAGACCGCGAATTCGCGAGACACGCGTACTGGCGCGAGGTGGCGCGGGACATGTACAATGCATATAGTGCTATCTGTGCGTATACCTGTTACTGGATCGCGCGTGACACCGGCTGGTCTTCAGTTGAGCATTTTATTCCGAAATCCGTCCGGCCCGCGATGGCGTACGAATGGAGCAATTATCGGCTCGTTTGCGGAAGAATGAATGCTCGAAAAGGCTCGCACCAGGACGTACTGGACCCCTTTGCAATTCACGACCTGACGTTTGCGATTCGATTTCCGTCTCTACAGGTCACGCCTGGAGACGGCGTAGTGGACGAAGTGAGGGCAGCGGCGACGCGCACGATAGATCGACTGAAGTTGAACGACGAAATCTGCATAGCGTCCCGATTGACGTATGTGGAGTTGTACTGCAAGAGGGAAGTGGACCTCGACTATCTTCGTCGCATGGCACCATTTATTCATCGTGAAATCGTCAGACAGGAGTTGGTGACGAAGATACGCAAAATGATGCGCTTTCCCGGTCGGGCAACTGAGTGAAGTGACCGTTTCGGAGGCACTTGTCAGGATTGTGAGAGGAGACGGCGAGATAGGGTGTACGTCATGGCAATCGACGCACCACGGCTGTGGCAACAGGTCGCACTCGGCGAGGACACGGCTCTCGAGCTGAAGGAGGCTCGCTTCCGTGGCGACCGGGTCGTTGGCCCGAGACGCGACGACCTCGCCGACGGGCTGGCGGCACTGGCCAACGGCCGCGGCGGGCGGCTTGTCCTCGGCGTGACGGACGACCGGCGGCCGCAGGGGCTCGACCCCGCGCAACTGGATGCGCTGGCCGACCTCGTGACCGAGATCTGTTCGGACAGCGTGAAGCCGCCGCTGGACTTCAACCTGTTCCGGGTGCCGGCACCGGAACCGGCGGGCGGCGGCGCGCTGGTCGTCGAGGTGCCGGAGGGCGCGACGGTGCATCGGTCGCCGGGCGGTCATTTCCGCCGCCGGGGAAACAGGAAGCACCTGATGGACGCGGCGGAGGTCCGCCGGCTGGCGCAGGCGCGGGGGCAGTCGGACGTCGCGTCCACCGATACGCAGGTAGTGCGGGGCACCGGCGTCAACAGCCTGAGCCGGGAGCTGTGGCGGCAGTACGCGAGCTCGCGGGCGGACGAGCCCGCGGAGGTGGCGTTGTCGAAGCTGAAGTTCCTCAAGGACGACCGGCACGGTGCGCTCCGGGCCACCGTCGGAGGCGTGCTGCTGGCGGCTGACGATCCGCGGGAATGGCTGCCGAACGCCTGGATTCAGGCCGTCTGCTATCGCGGCGGCCGGATGGACGCCGGCCAACAGGTCGACGCGCAGGACATCGCGGGACCCCTCGACCGGCAGATACGCGACGCCATGCGCTTCGTGGTCCGCAACCGGCGCGTGGCCGCGTACAAGGACCCGGCCCGCGCCGACGTGCCGCAGTTCAGCGAACGCGCGGTCTTCGAGGCGGTGGTCAACGCGGTGGTGCACCGCGACTACGCGGTGTCGGGGTCACGCATACGGCTGTTCATGTTCGCCGACCGCCTGGAGCTGTACTCGCCCGGCGGACTGTGCAACTCGATGACGACCGACGACCTGCGCACCAGCCAGTTCACGCGCAACGAGCTGCTGGCGTCGCGGCTCGGACAGTGCCCGGTCGGCGACGTGCCCGGCGCCGGCGGGCGGCGGTGCTTCATCGAGCGGCGGGGCGAGGGCATCGCCGTCATCGAGGACGAGACGTTCGCGCTGGCCGGGGAGCGGCCCGTCTTCGAGCTGATCGGCGAGCGCGAGCTCAGGGTCGTCCTGCCCGCCGCGAGCCCGCCCCAGGCGGAAGGGGTAGCGGCCCGCGTCACGGTTCGGCACGGGGGCACCGGCCGGCCGCTACCCGACGTGAACGTGCTGATGCTCTACCCCAACCGGACGTACCGCGAGGCCCGCACCGACGCGGTGGGGCGCGCCGACTTCGTGCTGTACGCGAAGCTGCCGATGACCGTGCTGTGCGCGGCGAAGGGATTCGGGGCGCACGTGACGCGCGACCACCGGCCCGACCAGCCGCTGGAGGTCCGCATGGAGCCGGTCGCAGACGGGGGCTCGCTGATTATCGCCAACGGAACGGGACATCTGCCGGGCATTCAAGGGCGGCTGAACCCCATCCTCGACACGCTGGATCGCACGTACCTCTACGCGGACAACGTCGCCGTCAACGACGGCCAGACCCAGCCGGTGCACTTCGCGCTGAACGAGCCGGTCCGGCTGACGGACTCGTTCGGGGCCGGTGCCACCGTGTGGTTCCGCGAGATGGCGGGCGCCTCGTGCGTGTTCGACTACCGCTACACGGGGTGATGTGGAAGCGACGACGGGCGGCGGCTCCATCCAGCACCAGCGCGGCGGCGCGCTCACGCCTCACGCTGACCGCCGGGCACTGGACAGCCCGGGACGCGGAGCGCCACGCCCGCCCCGCGTCGGGCACCCGCCGCGTGATCGTCGGCGATCTGTCGTCGGCCGCCACCCCGATCGTCGAGTCGCCCGCAAAGATCCGCCGGACAACGCCCAACCCGCTGATGTGGTACGATCACGCTTTGACTCGCCGCGACCGGGAATGAGCCATGGGCCCCAGCGTTTTTCTCAGTTTTGCCATGGAAGACAAGCCCTTGGTCGAGCTGTTCCGAGGCCAAGCGCGGAACCGCCATTCCGCCCTTACCTTCCGCGACTATTCCATCAAGGAGCCGCTCGACGGCGCGTGGAAGCGCCACGCCGAACGGCTCATCCGCGCCTCGACCGCGACCCTCTGTCTGGTGGGCACGTCGACATGGCGCAGCGAACCCGTTGACTGGGAGATCCGCCGAAGCGCCCAACTGGACAAGCGCGTCCTGGCTGTCTTTCTGCGCGCGGCGGCGGTGCGCGTCCCGTCGGCGCTACACGATATCGGCGTTACTCCGATTCCGTGGAATGTCAACGCCATAGAGAGGAAGCTCCATGGGGAATAGCCGAGAAGAAGTGACTGCCGTGGAGGCTCAGTTGTTTGCGGGCGAACTCAGCGACGCCGACAAAGAGACGCTGTTCGGCCAGTATCGCATGTTCGTGGAGACGTCCGAGGCTCTTGTTGTTCGCCGCCAAGGTGTGAACACCTTCTTCCTTTCAGTGAACTCCGCCATACTCGCGGTTGTCGGACTGCTACTGCGTGACGGTGAATCCGCGGACCTGGAATCCGCCATGATTGTCGGATTGGGCCTTGTCGGAGTGGCGCTATGCGGCGTCTGGGGTCGATTGATCAAGTCCTTCGGTCAGTTGAATACTGCGAAGTTCGCCGTGATTCTCGCGATCGAGAAGCACCTGTCGGCGCGAATGTTCGCCGCGGAATGGGCGTCTCTTGAGCATGGCGCGACGTACGCGTCGTTCACCGAGACAGAAGGCCGCACGGTTCGAGTTGCTGTGTTTCAGTCACTCCTCGTGGTGGCGGGCATCTGGCTGCTCGTTGGATGCGTTGGATGAGGACTTCATGAGCGTACATCAAGTTCACGTATTCATCAGCCACTCCTGGCACTATTCCGGCCACTACCGGACATTGCGGGAGTGGATATTCGACACCCCGTGGTCCGTCGGGCAAGCATCGCTGAATCTGCGCGACTATTCGGTCCCAAAGGACGATCCAATCCACAACGCGCGCACGGAACGCGAACTTCGGGAGGCGATCTACCGCAAGATCGAGCGGTCTCATGTGGTTGTGATCCCCACAGGCATGTATGCCAACCACAGCAAGTGGATCGGGAAGGAAATCGACGGGGCCAACACGATGTCGAAGCCGATTCTGGCGGTGAATCCTTGGGGACAGCAGCGGACATCGTCAGTGGTTGCGCAGGCGGTCACCAGGACCGTGGGCTGGAGCAAGAAGAGCGTCGTAGACGGAATCTGGGCACTGTACCGGCAATGAAGTCGGACCACTCTGATCCCGCTCTGATGTCAATCGATGTCGCCTGTGGCAGATTCGTCGGATCTTTGCGGCGCACTTGGCGACGAACGTCGGCATCGGCCGTTGGCGTCACCGGTCGCGGTCCGCACGCAGGAGGACGGCGCTGTCCGTTTGCGGGATGCCGGCGGTCGCCGATGCCAGCTCGCGCGTCCGCTCGCGAAACGCGGCGATGCGGAACCGACGATCTGCGCGTTCGGTCAACATGTACCGAATCTCGCCTTCCAGCGAGCGCCCGCTTTTCCGGGCCTGCGCCTTGAGGTACTCGATCACGCGATCGTCGAGATTTCGGATCGTCAGCGTGCCCATTCTGAGGAATGTCTCCCGGAGTCTGGTGCCATCGGTATGCTAGCACCGCGGGTGGTGTTCGGACGCTCTTGGACAACCGAGCCCATCGCCAAGATGAGGGGCGTTGAAACGTGAACGAGCCGCACGGATCGGCGGACGCGGCGGCGCGGGGCTGGCGCAGCGAGATCCTGCGCGAGTTCACGCCCGGCGTTACGCGCCTCACCGTCGTCGACGATCCCGACGGCCTGCTCGGGGAGCCAGGCATCGTCGAGGCGCTCCGGGCCCGCGGCTTCGAGGTGGTCTCGCTGAACGACCGCATCGCGTTCCGCTTCTTCTACGAGTCGCGGTACCGCTCGCGCCGGGACCGGGGCGCTGTCGCGGACGTGGTCGCCGTGCTCACCACCGGCGAGGCGCACGAACGCGCGGTTCCGTACGACGTCTGGCGGGCGGGTCGCAGGCTGTCGTTGAGCCTCGGGGCTCTGTTCCCCAAGCTGAGCTGGCCGGTTGTCAACGCGCTGGACCGGAGCGATCTCGACGCCCTGCATGCGGCCCAGACTCAGGAGCCGCCGGCAGAGCCGCTCGGCGAGTCGGCGACGCGGAAGTTCGTGCTTCGCCACGTGTTCGGCATCGCGCCCGAGACGATCAGGCAGGCGTCGGACCTGCTCGACACCCTGCTGCGCCTGCACTACCGGCGACGGCGGTTGCCGCGGGACCTGGAGCGCCATCTCGTCGAGGCGCTGCAGCGGAAGCCCGCGTTCGGGCCGTGGCCCCTGGCGCGGCTCATTCCCGACCGCGACGCGTTCTTCGCGTTCCTGCAGGAACGCTGGCCGATCTTCCTGGACCGCCTGACGGCCGGGGCGGACGCGGTGCGCGAGACGCCGCCGGCCTACGCGCGGGCGTTCTCCGGCCCGGCCGAGCTGCCGTTCGACCATCCCGACGTGCGGGTCTACGTCGACAACCTCTTTCTGGAAGGCACGCTACGGCCGGTGGCGCACCCGCGCGGGCGGGAGGTCGCCGAGCCGTGGGCGCGGGCCGGCGTCGCCATCGACCCGCGGGCCGACCGGCGGCGGCGGCTCGACGGGCTGCTGAAGTCGGTCGAGGCGTCGCTGCCCGGCGACGGGGCGCGGCACTACGACTGGCTCGACTTCGCGCCGCGGTGGGCGCAGGTGAACGCGCTCGTCTTCGACCCCGACGCGGACCCGGCCGGCGAAGACGCGCGGGCGCGCCACGCGCGCATCCGCGACCGCATCGACGAGCGGTTCACGGCGTGGCTGCGCCGGCGCTTCGAGGCGTTGCACAATCTGCCGCCCTCGATGCCGGTGATGATTCACCACGTTCCCCGCGCGCTCGCGCGCCACGTGCACGAGTCGGCGGACGGCAAGGTCGCGCTGGTCGTGATGGACGGCCTCGCCTTCGACCAGTGGGTGGCGGTGCGCGCGGCGCTCGCGGAGCAGCGCCCCGGGTTGCGGTTCCGCGAGGACAGCCTGTTCGCCTGGATTCCCACGCTGACCACGGTCTCGCGGCAGGCCTGTTTCACGGGGCGGCTGCCGCGGTACTTCCCGGCCAGCATCGACTCGACGGCCCGCGAGCCGGCGGCGTGGAGACGGTTCTGGGGAGACGAGGGACTGGACGCGGCGCGCGTGGTCTACGCGAAGAACCTGCGCGAGCCGTCGGACGTGGAGACGGTCGCGGAGCTCGTGTCGCGCCCCAGGGTGCGCGTGGCGGGGCTGGTGGTCGACGCGGTGGACCGGATCATGCACGGCATGAAGCTCGGCAGCGCGGGGATGCACAACCAGGTCCGCCAGTGGACGCGCGGGGGCGCGCTGGTCCGGCTGCTCGACATCCTCTTCGACCGCGGATTCGAGGTCTTCCTGACCTCGGACCACGGAAACGTCGAGACCACCGGTTGCGGCGCGCCCCGGGAGGGCTCGGTCGCGGACCTGCCGGGACGGCGCGTGCGCGTCTTCTCCGACCCGGCGCTGCGCGCGCGCGTCGCGAAGCGGTTCCCCGGCGCGCTGGCTTGGCCCGCGACCGGACTGCCCGAGGACTACCTCGCCCTGCTCGCCCCCGCGCGCCGGTCGTTCGTGCGCGAGTCGGAGCGGCCGGTGGCCCACGGGGGCGTCACGCTGGAGGAGGTCGTCGTCCCCTTCGTCGCCATCGAGCGGTCCGGATTGACCAGCGTGGCCGCGTCCGCCGGCCCGCAGGACGCCGCGCCGCCCGCCCCCCGGAGAGGGGCGCAGGCCGGTCCGGTGTCGGCGTCGCGTTCCGCGGAATCGACGGGCGGCGCGGTCGAGCGGGAGCAGCCGGCGGCACGGCCGAGCGGGCGAATCGCGGAACCCGTCGCGCCCCCGGCATCGGTAGTGCCGGTGTCAGCCCGCGGACGACCCGTGGCCGTGGACGCGCCCGCCGGCCCGGAGAACGCCGCGCCCGCCGTCGAGGACGGGCGGACGTGATGCCGGCCGGGACGCGCCGCATCATCGGGTTCGACCGGAAGATCCGCCTGCCCTGGCTGGACGCGACGGCCGAGTGGACCGCGCAGGGGCTCGCCGCACCCGCCATCCGCGCGCAGCTTGAACGACTGCTCGACGGACAGGTCGCCGGGGAGGGTTCCCACAGCGCGCGCGGGAAAACGATGACCGTGCTGCTGCACGTCTGGACGGCCGTGCCCGCCGCGGTCGCGCCGCTGCGCGACGACGGGCTCGCCCTGCTGCGCGGCCGCGGCGGGCGCGACCGGCTGCCGCTGCACTGGGGCATGTGCCTGGCCACCTACCCTTTCTTCCGCGACGTGGCGGCGGCCACCGGCCGGCTCCTCGCCCTGCAGGGGTCGGCGTCGCGGGCGCAGATCGCCCGGCGCATGGCCGAGTCGTGGGGCGGGCGGACCACCGCGACGCGCGCCGCGCAGCGCATCGTCCGCTCCTTCGTCGACTGGGGGGTTCTGGTCGAGACCGGCAACCGGGGGACCTACGCGCCGGCGGCCAAGACGGACGTCGCCGGGGTCGGCCCGTGGCTGCTGGAGGCGGGCCTCGTGAGCAGCGGCCGGCGGGAGTATCCGCTTCGCGCCCTCGCGGCCGGCGCCGCCTTCTATCCGTTCGACATGACCCTCGCCGGGCGGGACATCGTCGGCAACCCCCGGCTGGAGATCTGCCGGCAGGGGCTGGACGAGGACGTGGTGATGCTGAACAGGTAGGCCCAAGTTTACCAACCCAAAATCCAACCTCTTGTAAATAAAGGGCTTACGACCGCAACAATTCCGGAGTGGCACTACAAACGTGCACCAAACCGGTGAGGGGGCGAACCTCACCGGTCCGGCATGGCCCTCAGGAGGAACTGATCGAACAGCGGAACCGTGAACGCGGTGTCCCCGTGCGCCGGGCTGTAGATCATGCCCTTGGCGATGAGGCCGGACCGGCGCGGGGCGACCGACTCGACCTTGACCCCGAGGGCGGCCGCGATGTCGCCGGAGCGGTGGCGGCCGGGTCCGAGAACCGCCATCGCGCGGAGGTAGTCCTTCTCCTTGGGCGTCAACCGGTCGAACCGGACGCGGAAGAAGTCGCGGTCGAGCGTGGCGACGACGCTCGGCCGGGCGGCGCTGACGTCGTCGTCGGTAATCGGGCTCGCGGGCGCCGCGTTCCAGACGTGGTAGCCCCATTCCTGCAGGAAGTAGGGGTAGCCGGCCGATTCCGTCACGACCCGGTCGACCGCCGCGGACGTCAACTCGACGCCGAGCTCGCCGGCCGGAACGGCGACGGCGGCGGCGGCCTCGTCCGGCGGCAGCGAGTTCACGGCGGGGAACTCGAAGAGGCGCTCGGCGTAAGACCGGGCGGCGCCGACCAGAGCCGGCAGTCGAGGCAGTCCGGCACCGGTCAGGAGGACCGGCAGCCCGAGCTGCGTCGTCCGGTGGATGGCCGTGACGAGGCCGGCGAGCTCATCGCCGGATAGATACTGGACCTCGTCGACCGCCACCATCAGCCCGGAATCGCAGGCACCGGCGGCCTCGCCGGCCGCAACGAGGAGATCGGTCAGGTCCTCCGCCAGCAGCCCCGAGTCGGCCCGCCCGGCCAGGGCGTCCACGCCGATGGCGACCGACGCCCCGCCCGGCAGCTTGAGCGTGAACGACTTGAGCACGCCCAGCGCGGTAGTGACCGCCCGGCTGACGCGGCCGTTCCACTCGAGCAGGATCCGCCGCAACCGGACCGCCAGCAGCGTGCGGAAGTCCCCGGTCTCAGGCGCCTCGATGAACCCGACCTTCACTCCCTCGGCTTCCGCGATCTCGGCGAAACGGTTCAGCAGGACCGTCTTGCCGACGCCCCGCAGGCCGACGAGCATGCAGCTCTTGCCGGACCTGCCGGTCAACGTCCGCCGCAAGGTCACGCCGAACCCGTCGATCAGCTCGTCGCGACCGATCAGGGCCGGCGGACGCGTGCCTGCTCCCGGCTGGTACGGATTCCGGAGGCGGTCCATGAATTGACAAACCTTACCATGTCTTATCTCCGCACGGACTGATCCTGCGTTCCAGCACAAAGATCGCATCCGCACACGCGCGGCTACGCGCCCGACTCGGCCGAGAAGACCATGGACATGCTGCGGATGATCCGCCGCAAGTTCCGGGACGCGTGACGGCGGCGGCGGCGGCGATCGAGCCGGCAAGGCGGCGGTTTCATCCGGACATCGTCAACGCCGAGCTGATCCGCTTCCTCGGGACCGCCCCGGCCACGACGGACGGGCAGCGACGGACGCCGGACGCGGCCGGTTGTGCCGACGAGTCCACGTCAACCGCGGCACCGCCTCGTCCAGCGGGGTCCTACCGGAACCCGTCTGTCCGTATCCGTCGTTGCTCACGAACCGGCGGCGACGGCGGCGCCGAAGGTCGAGACGGCCTCGGCGAGCAGGTCGGGCAGCCCGTCGACGGTCCCGTCGACCCTGATCGACTCCGCGACCGCGCCGTCGGAGACCCGCAGCAGCCGGGCGGTCAGGCGGAGCCGGCCGGCGACGTGCTGGTAGCCGCCGGTGACCAGCCAGTCGGCACCGCGGGCGGCGGCGGCGGGCAGGGCGGGGGCCTCGGCGGCGCCGGTGTCGAGGGGGAGGATGGCGATGCCCGGAACCCCGCCCAGACGCCCCACGATCTCCGCCGCGATGGCGTCGCTGATGGCGTCGTCGGCGGGATTGCGCGAGATGTTGGCGAACGGGGAGACGGCGAGCCGGATCGCCCGGCGGGCGGTCGGCGCGGGAATCGGATCCGGAACCGGGGCCGGCGGCGGCGGCGGGGCGGGCGCGGCCGCCGCCATCCGGGGCGCGGTCGGCGCGGGCACGTGGCCGGCGAGCTCGGCGCGCAGGGCCGCGATGAGCCGGCTCGTCAGGAGGTCCCGGCCGGCGACGGTGCCGTCCACGCGGACCGACCCGAGGAGGTCGCCGGTGGCCACGTCGATGATCCGACCCGTGACCCGCAACTGTTCGCCGACGCGTTGAATGCCTCCGCCGGCCAGCCACGTGGCGTCGCCCGCCATCGCGCGCTGGATGGCGTTCGACTCGTCGGCGGGGGCGAGCAGCACCACCCGCATGCCGGCGGCCCGCTCGAGCGCGATCCGGAGCACGGCCCGCATCTCCTCGCCGATAACCTCGTCGGCGGGGTTGCGCGACACGTTCCGGAAGGGGAGCAGGGCCACCACGGGCCTGGGCGCGTCCGCGGCCGCGGCGTTCGTGCGGGCCGGTCGGGCCGTCGGGCGGGCGTCCGCGCGGGCCGTCGGTGCCGGGGCATCGGCCCCGGCGGCGGGAGGCGGCGGCGCGCCCGGGTCCGGCGTCAGGCCCGCGGCTCGGCCGGGACGCCTCGGCGGTCGACCGCCGACGGTCCCCGCACCACCCGCCGGTGGGGCGCCCGCGCGCGCCATGCGCGCGTCGGGCCGGCCAGGCCGCCCGCCGCCGGCGACGGTTCCGGGATTGCCCGGCGTCATCCCGCCGCCCGCGGCGGCGCGTTCGGGGGCGCGGCCGCCGGCGACGAGCGGTCGGCCGGGTGCCGGCCGCGCCGTCCCGCCTTCGGCGGCTGCGGCCGGGCGGGCGGGTCTTGCGCCGCCCGCGGCGGGAGCAGGTCTCGCACCCGCCGCACGGGTCGCGGCCGCCGCGGGGGCCGGCCGCGCCATCCCGCCTTCGGCGCCCGCACCCGGTCCCGCGCCCGCCGCGCGGGTCGCCGGCGCGGGGGCCGGCGCCGGGGCGCCGCGCAGTTCGGCGATCCGCTGCCGGATGGCGGCTATCTGCTCTTCGCGCGTCAGGTCGGGGTCGAGCTCGAACGGTCCGCGTCCGGGCCGCGCGGCGGCGGGTCGGGCGGCGGCCGATCTCTCGGGCCGCTGGGGTCCGCGCGCCGCCGGCGTTGCGCCCGAGGGACCGGCGGTTCGTCCCGGGTCCGCTCCCGCACCCCGGATCCCCGCGCCCGGTCTCGCGCCCGCTCCCGTCCGCGCACCCGGTCCCGGGTCGGCTTCCGCCCCCGCGCTCCGCGCGTCGACGGTCGGTGCCGCGCCCGCCCTTGTTGCCGCGGCGGGTGCCCCGGTGGCCGGTCCCGCTCCCATGCCCGCGCCCGGTCCGCCGGCCCGGCCGGCGCCGGGTCGCGCTCCCTGGGCCGTGCCGGCTGGTCTCGCGTCGGACCTCGCCGCCGGCGCGCCGGCGGCCGCCCCCGTTCCCGGTCCGCCGACCGCCCCCGCGCCCGGTCCGCCGACCGCCCCCGCGTCGGGGCCGCCGGCCGCCCCCGCGCCCGGGTCGCCGACCGCCCCCGCGCCCCGCTCGCGCCGGAGCTCGGCGACCGGATCCGCAGCCGGGGTTTCCGCAACGCCGCGGTCCGCCGCTGGGTCGGCGCCGGCGCCGGCGCGCGCCAGCATCGCGGGCTCGCCTCCGGCGATCTGCACCGCCATGCCGTCGACGACGGCGTCGAGGGCCGATATCGACACCCGATCGCCCTCTTCGAGCCCGCCCGAGACGAGCACCGACTCGGTGGTCGACCGCAGGACCTCGACCTGCCGGTAGCGCAGCCGGCCGTCGTCGTCGACGATCAGCACCCGGTCGCGCCCGTTCAGCGCCGCCCACGGCAGCACGACGACGTCGTCGACGCGCCGCCCGGCGATCTCCGCCTCGACGAACATCCCCACCGCCAGCGGCGGACGGGTGGGGTCGGGGCCGGGCGCGTAGGGATCGTCGACCTCGGCCACGACGTGCACCATGCGGCTCACCGCGTCGATCTCGCCCTCCGTGCGGACGATGCGTCCCCGCCACGAGTAGCGGCGGCCCGCGAAGTCGGCGGAGAGGGTGACGGCGGGGCCGGTCCGCTGCTGCGTGCCGCGGTACGACATCGGCACGTCGACGTAGGCCAGCTCGTCGTCGGGGAGGGGCAGCCGGACCTCGGCCGAGTCCACCGCGTAGATGCGGCCCACCGCCGTCCCCCGGTTCACGAACTGCCCGACGTCGACGTCCTTGCTCTGGACGCGGCCGGCGTAGGGGGCCCGCACCTCGGCGCGCTCCAGGTCGCGCCTCGCGCGGTCGATGGCCGCCTCGGCCGAGGCCACCGCGGCCCGCGCGTCCTCGACCTGCGGCTGGCGCAGGGTCAGGGGGCTGGCGCTCCCCTGGCCGATCTCCTCCCATTCGCGCCGGGCGACCTCCGCCTCGGCCTCCTCCGTGGCGAGCCTGAGCCGCGCCTGCGCGAGCTGCGACTGCGCGGCGATGAGGGCCTGCTGGTAGTCGTAGGGGTCGATCTGCAGCAGGACCTCCCCCTCCTCGAAGAACCCCCCGACCGCGAAGGCCGGCGACACGCTGAGCACGGTCCCCGCGATCTCCGGCACGAGCTGGCTGGACGTGCGCGGCTGCACCGTGCCCTGGCTCGACACGGTCAGGTCGACGCTCTCGAACGCGACCGGCTGCACCCGCACCGCGGGCGCCGCCACCACCGGGGTCTGGGTCTCCACCGGCGGCCGGTTGAGGTACATGACGTAGGCGGCGGCGAGGGCGACGCCCACGACGAGGAGCGGAAGCAGCGCCTTGAGAACCCGGTTGAGCATGGGTGACATCGTTTCAGTCTCCGGAGCCGGGCATGGCCGGCGCCTGATCGAATCCGCCGCCGAGCGCGAGGTACAGGTCCACGCGGTTCTCGAGCCGTTGCCGCCGGGCCGCGATGAGGTCCCCCTCCGCCTGCAGCGCCAGCCGCTGCGATTCCAGGACGGTGATGTAGTCGTCGAGCCCCGACCGGTACCGGTCGTCGGCGATGATCTCCGCCGCCCGCGACTGCTCGGCCGAGACCGAGAGGTAGCGCTCGCGCTGGACGAGGTACTCTTCGGCCGCCAGCGCCGTCTCCACCTCCGAGAACGCCTGCAGGGCGGTGTTGGCGTAGACCGCCAGCTCCTCCGCCGCACGGGCCTCGGCGCGGTCGACGGCGGCGCGCAGGCGCCCCCCCTGGAGCAGGGGCTGGATGACGTTGCCGAGCAGGGTCCACACCCCGAAGTCGCGCTTGATCAGGTCCTTCAGCTCGCCGGTGGCGGTGCCGGTGTTCGCGGTGAGGCTGATGCGGGGGTACAGGTCGCGCCGCGCCACCTGCAGGCGCTGGCGGGCGGCGGCGATGCGGCGCTCCGCCGACACCACGTCGGGGCGCCGCCGCACCAGCTCGGCCGGCAGCCCGCCGGGAATCACCGCCGGGGCGGCGGGGAGGTCGGCCGGCATGGCGATCGACCCCGTGGCGTACAGGCCCATCAGCACCTCGAGCTGCCGGACGGCGGCGTCGAGCTGCTGGCCGCGCTGCTCGCGCAACGCCTCGGCGTTGGCGAGGTTCGACAGGGCGAGGCGCACGTCGAGGGCCGGCCGCAGGCCCTGCTCGAACCGCTCGCGGACCTGCTCGGCCGAGGCCCGGAAGCTGTCTACCGAGGCCTCGGCCAACCGCAACTGCTGTCCGGCTTCGGCGACCGCGAACCACGCCTTGGTCGTCTGGCCGGCGAGGGAGAGCTGGGCGGCGCGCAGATCCGCGGCCCGCGACTGCAGGTCGGCGAGGGCGGCGCGGGCGCCGGCGCGCAGCCGGCCCCACAGGTCCGCCTCCCAGGTCAGGTCCAGCGAGACGCCGTAGTTCGTGAACACCGTGCTGAGCACGCGGTCTTCGGCCCCGGGAATGGGGAACCCGATGAAGTTCTGCTTCCGCTGCGATCCGTTCAGGCCGACCTGGAGCTGGGGCTGGAGGTCGGCCCCGGCGATGCGGGAGTCGGCCAGCGCCTGATCGAGCCGCGAGGCCGCCGCCTGCAGGTCGTAGTTCTGCCGCAGGGCCGCGTCGACGACCTCATCGAGGCCGGGGTCGCCGAAATCGGTCCACCACGCCAGCGCGGGGGGGGCGCCGGTGTCCTCCCGGGCCGTCCACGCGGTGGGCACGTCGCCACCGAGGGCCGGATGGTCTTCGAGCGGGGCGGTGGCGCACCCGGCCGTGATCAGGAGCGGGCCGATCAGGCCGCCGGCCCGGTGGAGGAAGCGTGTTCTGGTCTCTGCCGACATGGTGGTGGTGCCGCGCGCGGCGTGCCGGAGGGCCGCCGGCGCCCCTTGAAATGATACCGCGTTGCCGCGCCGGAAGTTCCCGAGGCGCGCGGGACCGCGGCGGAACCGCCCCGTGCGGGCGCGGCCGGGGCGGCAAACGCGGGTATGGGGGCGAAGAATCAGTTGAATCCTGAGTGCGACCCCGTTATTCTTCAACCCCGAAGCCGTTCGACGAGCGGCGGGGCGGCGCGCGCCGTCCCGCCGCCTGACGCGGAGCTTGCCTCCGACGCATCGGTGCCGGGGCGGCGCGCCGAGGGGGCGCGACCGGGGTTTGCACGCCGGCACATGGAACCCTTGCGCGGCGGCGGCGGGCCGCCGTCCGCGGACGGGTCGCATCACGAGGGCGCAATCATGGAGAGTCTGTTTCAATACGGGACCGACCCCTGGGGACGAGACATCATCATCCGGCTCGCGTGGGGGTTGCTGACCCTGTCGTTCTGGGCCGGTATCGGCTTCGTCGTGTTCCACGCCGTCTACGCGATCGTGTGGAAACCGCGGGTCGAACCGGAGGAGGCGGCGGCCGACGCCGACCCCGCCATTCCCGAGAAGATCGTGCGCCACACCGGCGCCGCCCGGATGTTCCACTGGGTGATGGCGGCGTCGATGCTCGCGCTCCTCATCACCGGCTTCTTCCCCATCGTGGGGCTCGAGTTCAGTTGGCTGACCATCCACTGGGTGTCGGGCCTGATCCTGATCCTGTGCATCGTCTACCACATCGTGCACGCCTCGTTCTTCCTCGACTTCTGGTCGATCTGGATTCTGCCCGGCGACCTGAAGGAGGCGGTCCGGCGCACCCAGCGCCAGCTCGGGGCGACCGTCGCCATCGACAAGCACGGCAAGTACCCGCTCGACCACAAGCTCTACCACCTCGCCGTCACCATCTTCGGCCTGGTCGTCGCGGCCACCGGCCTGCTGATGATGTTCAGGATCGAGAACCCCATCGTGCCGATGAACGAGCTGCTCTTCGCCGAGGCGGCGATGGGGAACGACCAGGCCTGGGGGTACGTCTACGCCACGCACGGCTTCTCGGCGGTGTTGTTCGTGATGCTGACCATCACCCACATCTACTTCGCCATCCGGCCCGAGAAGCTGTGGATCACCCGGTCGATGCTCTTCGGGACGGTGAGCCGCGACGACTATCTGGCGCACCACAGCCCGAAGCGGTGGGACGTCACCCCGCCGAAGCCCAAGGCCAAGCCGCCGGCCCCGGCTCCGGCCCCGGCGGCGGCAGCACCTCCTCCGCCGGCCGCGCCCCCTCCGCCGACGGCGCCTCCGCCGTCCCAGAGCGCGGGTCCACCCGCGTCGTAGGGCGTTTGCGCCTGGGACGGGACGGACGTCGGCGGAAACGATAGGCGGACGGCGACGCCGCAGGGCGGTGCCGTCCGCGCGAGGGAGCCGCAGGTGTCAGACACAGCCACCGAGGGTCTGAGGAAACGCATCGACGCGCTCGAGGGGGGCTACGAGTACTTCCTCAGCTACGCCTCGAAGGGCTACAAGGGCGAGCCGGGCGTCGGCGACGGCGAGTTGCGACGCCTGCTCGACGGCATGGACCAGGCCCTCGACGGGCTCGGCCCGTTCCTGGCGGCGCTGGTCCGCGAGCGGGGCCTCGAGCCGGTCGCGGCGTTCGACGGGTTCATCGAGGTGCTCGCCGGCGACGCCGACCGGGCGCGCCGGGTGCTGGGGGTGGTGCGGGTGCAGCCCGGCATCAGCAGCCAGGTCATCGACAACCTGAACGGGTCGATCCACCTGCGGGCGCTGCTGACCGACCTGTTCCTCATCGACGAGATCCTGCGCCCGCGCGCGTCCGAGGCGATACCCGCGGCGGCCCTCGCCGACGAGAAGCCGCCGCCGGAGCCCGCTTCGAGTTGATCCCGTTCGTTCCGGCCGCCACAGGAGAACGAAGATGCATCGCAGTCGAACGGCGTGGGCGGCGGTGATCGCGATCGCGTTGACGGGACCGGCCCCCGCGTCCGGTCAGGAGCAGGCCGCGGGCGGGGACGATGCCGGGTCCGCGTGGACCCTGCCGCGGCTGCCCGATGGCCAGCCCGACTTCCAGGGCTACTGGACCACGCAGACGTTCACCCCCCTGGAGCGGCCCGAGTACCTGGCCGACAAGGCGTTCTACACCGAGGAGGAGGCGGCGGCGCTGCACGCGCAGTTGACGGCCGAGGGCGTCGACCCGTCGGCGCGGAGCGCCATCAACATCGAGGATCCCGACGAGCGGGAGCGCGCCCTGTACCAGGTCAACCGCGACCCGTCCTACGTCCACTACGACAACGAGATCTGGCTGCGCACGCCGGTGCCCAAGGGCCTGTCGACGCGGCGCACCTCGCTCATCGTCGATCCGCCGAACGGCAGATTCCCGCCCCTGACCCCGGAGGCGGCGGAGAAGCTGGCGGCCGAGGCGGAGGCGAGGCGGCTGCCGAGCGCGTTCGACAGCCACCTGACCCGGCCGTTCCCCGAGCGCTGCATCGTGTGGGCGCACGAGGGGCCGCCGAACCTGCCGCCGGCCTACAACGACATCCACCAGATATTCCAGACGCCCGACCACATCGTGATCTTCACCGAGCTGAACACCAACCCCCCGCGCATCATCCCCCTCGACGGGCGCCCGCACGTGTCCGACAAGATCCGCCACTTCGCGGGCGATTCGCGCGCCCGGTGGGAGGGTGACACCTTGGTCGTCGAGACCACGAACTACAACGCGCGGCGGCGTTTCCGCGGGTCCACCGACGCCCTGCACGTCGTGGAGCGGTTCACCCGCATCGGCCCCCACGAGATCACCTACGAGTTCACGGTCAGCGATCCCAACACGTGGACGGCGCCGTGGACCGTCGAGCTGCCGATGGTGACGACCGAGGGGCCGATGTACGAGTACGCCTGCCACGAGGGCAACCACGACATCCGGCACATCCTCGAGATCTACCGGAATCTGGAGAGGCAGGCGGCGGCCGAGGCGGCGGAGCAGGCATCGAGGTAGCGGGCTGCGCGGCGGAACCGCGCCGCGTCCCGCGGGGAAGCGCCGCCTCCTGACCGGGAGCACGGTGCGGGGTTGGGGGCGGCGGCGGCCGCAAGGCGGTTGCGGAGCCGCGGGCGGCAATGGTCGGGCGAGGGTGAACGGGATGACGATTCGGACGGGATTGACGGCGGGGCTGCTGGCCGCCGCCACGGCGTTCCCGCCCGCAGCCGCGGGCGAGCAGCGGGCAAGGACACGCAGGCCGGAGCCGCAGGTCGAGTTCGTCCAGACCGTCGGGTGCGTCGAGCGCCGGACGCGGGACGACACGACCTGGTGGCTGACCCGCGCCGCCGAGCCCACGGTGACGCGGGCCGGCGTCTTCAACGAGGTGCAGGTCGGCGAGGCGCGCGAGACGGCCCTCGGCGACGGCGAGTTCCGCCTCATCGGGTTCGCGGACTTCCTGACCCCCGAGGGCCTGCTGAACTTCGGCGACCGCGCCCTCTTCACCGAGCCCGACCAGATCAACGCCAGCGGCGAGCTGCGGCCGGGCCGCACCGTGCTGGTCAAGGGCCTCCTCATCGAGACCGACGGCGAATCGCGCATCAACCTCACGTCGGTCGTCGGCCTGACCGACGCCTGCGACTGACCACGCCGGCGGCCGACGCGGGTCCCGGGACGGGCACCGCCGGGGCCGCCCGCTGCTGCGCCGCAGAAACGGTGCAGACTCCCAGCGGGTTGGTTGGGCGGCGAGCGGAGCCTTAGGCGACGCTCTCCGGGATGGGCCGCGACCGGTCCGCCGGGGCATCGCCCCGGCTGCCGCGGCGGGTCCGCGGGCGGGACGGCAGAGCACACCTGCTCTATGCGGTTTCGGTTCCGCCGACGACAAGGAGTCCGCGACGGCTTCGCGGGTATGGACGGCAAAGCACACAACAGCAAGGCACAGAAGGCAAGAACAGAAAGGGTTGAAGGGACATGCACGACACGGCTGACGACAAGCGCGCTAGCGAAGGCCAGTGCCCGGTGGTGGGCCACCGGCACACCGCGGCCGGGGCCACGGCGAACCTGCAGTGGTGGCCGAACCAACTGAATCTGAAGGTGCTCCACCAGAACTCCCCGCTGTCCGATCCCATGGGCGGCGCGTTCGACTACGCGGAAGAGTTCAAGACGCTCGACCTCGCCGCCGTGAAGCGGGACATCGAGGCGGTGATGACCACGTCGCAGGACTGGTGGCCGGCCGACTACGGCCACTACGGGCCGCTGTTCATCCGCATGGCATGGCACAGCGCGGGCACCTACCGCATCCACGACGGCCGCGGCGGCGGCGGCTCGGGCACGCAGCGCTTCGCCCCCCTCAACAGTTGGCCCGACAACGCCAACCTCGACAAGGCGCGCCGGCTGCTCTGGCCGGTCAAGCAGAAGTACGGCCGGAAGCTCTCGTGGGCCGACCTCATGATCCTCGCGGGCAACTGCGCCCTGGAGTCGATGGGGCTCAAGACGTTCGGCTTCGCCGGGGGGCGCGAGGACGTGTGGGAGCCCGAGGACGACATCAACTGGGGCCCCGAGACCGAGTGGCTCGCCGACGAGCGCTACAGCGGCGACCGCGAGCTCGCGAACCCGCTGGGCGCGGTGCAGATGGGCCTGATCTACGTGAACCCCGAGGGGCCGAACGGCAACCCCGACCCCGTCGCGGCGGGCCGGGACATCCGCGAGACGTTCCGCCGGATGGCGATGAACGACGAGGAGACCGTCGCCCTCATCGCCGGCGGGCACACGTTCGGCAAGACCCACGGCGCCGCCCCCGACAGCCACGTCGGCCCCGAGCCCGAGGGCGCGGCCCTCGCCGAGCAGGGGCTCGGCTGGGCGAACACCCACGGCAGCGGCAAGGCCGGCGACGCCATCACGAGCGGGCTGGAGGGTGCCTGGACGCCGACCCCGACCCGTTGGGACAACAGCTTCTTCGAGACCCTGTTCGGCTACGAGTGGGAGCTGACCAAGAGCCCCGCGGGGGCGCATCAGTGGGTGCCCAAGGACGGCGGGGGCGCGGGGGCCGTGCCCGACGCCCACGACCCGGCGAAGAAGCACGCCCCGGTGATGCTGACGACGGACCTCGCGCTGCGGCTGGACCCCGTCTACGAGCCGATCTCGCGGCGCTTCCACGAGAACCCCGACGCGTTCGCCGACGCCTTCGCCCGCGCGTGGTTCAAGCTGACCCACCGCGACATGGGGCCGGTCTCGCGCTACCTCGGGCCCGAGGTGCCCGACGAGCGGCTCCTGTGGCAGGATCCGCTGCCCGCCGTGAACCACGAGCTGATCGACGCCGCGGACGCCGCCCACCTCAAGAGCAGCATCCTCGAGTCGGGGCTGACGGTCTCCCAGCTCGTCTCGACCGCGTGGGCGTCGGCTTCGACGTTCCGCGGCAGCGACAAGCGCGGCGGGGCGAACGGGGCGCGCATCTGCCTCGAGCCGCAGCGGAACTGGGCGGTCAACGAGCCGGACGAGCTCGGGGTGGTGCTGGAAGTGCTGGATAGTCTCCGGGACGACTTCAACGGCGCGCAGTCCAGCAAGCGGGTCTCGCTCGCGGACGTCATCGTGCTCGGCGGGTGCGCGGCCGTCGAGCGGGCCGCGAAGGACGCGGGGCACGAGGTCGAGGTCCCCTTCGCGCCGGGGCGCACCGACGCGATGCAGGAGCAGACCGACGTGGAGTCGTTCGAGGTGATCGAGCCGACCGCCGACGGGTTCCGCAACTACCTCGGGAACGGAAACGGCCGCCCCGCCGAGGAGCTGCTCGTGGACCGGGCGCAGTTGCTCACCCTGACCGCGCCCGAGATGACCGCCCTCGTCGGCGGCCTGCGCGTCCTCGGCGCGAACGCCGGTGGGTCGGCGCACGGCGTGTTCACGGACCAGTCCGGGACGCTGACCAACGACTTCTTCGTGAACCTGCTCGACATGAACACGGCGTGGCAGGCGTCCGCCGGGTCCGAGGGCGTGTTCGAGGGACGCGACCGCGCGACCGGCGAGCTCAAGTGGACCGGCACGGCCGTCGATCTGGTCTTCGGGTCGAATTCGCAGCTCCGCGCCATCGCGGAGGTCTACGGCTGCGACGACGGTCAGCCAGCCTTCGTCCGCGACTTCGTGGCCGCGTGGGACAAGGTGATGAACCTCGACCGCTTCGACCTGGCCTGATCCCGCCGCCGGTTCTTCACCCCGGGTCGTCGAGGGGCCTTACGGCGGTCCTCGGCGACCGTCCCCTTCGGCGCTCCGTCGGCCGCCTCGCTCGGCGGCCGACGGGCCGCCCGCCCTCACGTCTCGACCAACTGACGCTTGGCGAGCGCGGCGAACAGGCCGTTCCGGCGCAGCAGCTCGTCGTGGCCGCCGCTCTCGACGATGCGGCCGTCCCGGAGCACGTGGATGCGGTCGACGTGGCGGATCGAGCTCAGCCGATGGGCGATCACCAGCCGGGTGACGCCGAGATCCTTCAGCGTGGCCTGCACCCGGTCCTGCGACCGGTTGTCGAGCGCGCTCGTCGCTTCGTCGAACAGCAGCACGCGCGGCTTGAGGGCCAGCGCCCGGGCGATCAGCAGGCGCTGCTTCTGACCGGCGGACAGGCCCGCGCCCGCTTCCGGGAGCCGGGTGCGCATGCCCATCGGCATGGCGCGGATGTCATCTTCCAACGCGGCGGCGCGGGCCGCCTCCCAGGCGTCCTCGAGGCTCACCTGCGCGATGCCGGCGATGTTCTCGTAGATGGTGCCGGCGATGACGCGGCCGTGCTGCAGCACCACGCCGAGCCGGCCCCGCACCGCGTGCATGTCGAGGCTCGTCAGGCTGTGGCCGTCGAGGAACACCATCCCCGCGTCGGGCCGTTCGAAACCCAGGAGCAGGCGGTACAGCGTGGACTTGCCGCAGCCCGAGGGGCCCACGAAGGCCACGTACTCGCCCTGGCGGATCCGGAACGAGACGCCCTCCACCGCGTTGGGGGGGTCCGGCGCGTAGCGGAAGGTCACGTTGTCGAATTCGATGTCGCCCTTGATGTCGCCGGGGTCGACGCCGCCGCGGGGCTCGGGCGCGGCCTTGAGGATGGGGCGCAGCCGCTCGACGGTGGGCAGGATGTCGGTCAACGCGGCGGCGACCGAGGTCAGCGACCCGACGCCCGCGCTGAGCTGCCCGAAGGCCGCGTGGAAGGAGAGGAACGTCGCCAGGTCGAAGGCGTCCGCGTCCCGCCCGAGGCCGAGGGAGACGCTGGCGAAGATTCCGGCCAGCGTCAGCGGCTGCGCCGCCGCCACGAAGGCGTCCCCGGCCGCCGCCCACTGCTGGCTGACCAGCTTCTCCCGCCTCCACTCGCCGTACTGCCGCGCCCAGCGGTCCAGCACGTGGCCCTCGGCGTTAGCGACGCGCAGCTTCGAGAGGCCGCCGAGCACCTGCACGACGAAGCCGTTGAGATCGCCGGCCAGACGCTGGCCCCGGCGTTCGTGGCGCAGCCTGCCGAGCGTCAGCAGCCACACCGTCAGCGACTGCAGGCAGACCAGCAGGGTCACGAACAGCGCCATCGGCCAATCGAGGCGGAACAGGAGCGCGAGGCTGAAGACGGTGAACGCCGCCCCCGTCGCCGCGGACGCGCCCGCGGCGGCGAGGGCGCGGCGGATCGTGTCGGTGCCGCCCGCGCGGAGCGCGAGGTCGCCGGCGCTGTAGTCCCTGAAGAACGAGGTCCGCAACGACATCAGGCGGCTCCACACCGCGTTGGCCGAGCGTTCGTCGAACCGGCTCTGGATGCGCAGCATCGCCAGGCCGCGCACGATCTGGAAGGCCCCGCTGCCGAGCGCGACGGTGACCAGCGCGCCGATCGCGGCGAGCCAGGCGGACGCCTCGCCCCGCGGGACGATCTCGGTCAGGAACTGCCCGGTCAGGATCGGCGCGACCATCGCGGCCAGCCCCGTGAAGGCCGAGCCGAGGATGACGGCGCGCCAGTCGGGCCACCGGCCGTGCAGGCCGAACCGCACGATCTGCCAGACGCTCCGCGCCTCCTCGGGCAGGGGCGCGTAGAACACCGCGGCGCGCCGGTCGATGCCGGCCGCCGTGTCCGCGTTCACGACGAAGGACGCGCCGGTGGTCGGATCGACGGCCCGGTAGGCACCGCGGTCGTTGGACAGGAGGGCCAGGGGCGTCCGGCCGCCGTCCGCGTGTGTCGCGAAGCCGACCATCGGGGGGCCGGCCTTTCTCCACCATCCGGCCTCGAACGTCACCCAGCGCACGTGCATGCGGGCGCGGCCGGCGATCGCGCGAAGGGTCCGCGCCGGATCCGCCGATTCGTGGCCGCCCGGGTCGAGCGAAACCCCGACGGCTTCGGCCACCAGGCGGGCGGCCTCGCGCAGCGGCCCGTGCTCGGAACCCCGGGGCCGGCTCTCCTCCTTCGGCCGCAGGACCCGGCGCAGGGCCTGCAGAGCGGTCGCCGAAGAGGCCCGCCGGGCGAGCTTCGCCGCCCGGCGCCGCGCGGACTGCGCGTCGACGTCCCGGGCGTCGGCCGCGAGGGCCAGCCTGAGCACGAGCGTGCCGAAATGGTCGAGGGCCGGCCAGAGCCGCCCGGTCAGGAGCGCGGTCGGCGTGTAGACCGCGGTGACCCTGGCGTCTTCGTCCGCCTCCAGCCACGTTCGTTCGGTCACGGGCACCAGGGGGCCGGGGTCCGCGACGCGCACGTCCCCGCGGCCGACGTAGCGCAGGCCGGCCTTGGAGGTCACCCAGATCACGTCCAGGTGGTGGGCGGTCAGGGTGGCGCCGGCCGGCACCGGCACGTCGGGGTCCGCTTCGAGCAGGTGCGTGTGGCGCGGCGCCGGCCGGTCGCGGGCCACGAAGTCGGAGAGGCGCCCGATCCAGTCGTCGACCCAGGTCGTCGCCGCCAGGTCGAAGGCCTCCGCGCTGATGCCGGCGCGCTCGCCGCGGACGACCACGGCGTCCTGAGACGGCACGGCCAAGAGGCCGTGCCGCCCCGCCGGCTCGACTCTCCCGCCCTTCTTGCCCCTCTTGCCTCGAGGCGCACTCCCGGACCGCGCCGGCAGCGGCAGCGGCGCGGCGCCGAAGGCCAGCTCGCCGGCGGGAATGCGGGCGACGAAGCGCCGGCGGCCCACCACTTCGCCCCCCCGCGACTCCACCGCGAACACGTCGAGGTGGCCGTGCTCCACGTAGTGGACGCGCTCGGGGTCGTTCATCGCGAACGGGCGGTTGGCGCCGAGCCGCTCGCGCACGCCGCGGAGGCGCTCGATCACGGAAGGATCCGCCACGGCGTCAATCCGTCTTCACCAGGGCGGCGTACAGGCCGCCCTGCGCGATGAGCTCCTCGTGCGAGCCCCGTTGGACGATTCGTCCGCCGTCGAGCACGACGATCTCGTCGGCGTCGCGCACCGTGCTCAGCCGGTGCGCGACGATCAGGCACGTGCATCCGCGCCGGCGCAGGCGGTCGTCGATCTCGAGCTCGGTCACCGGATCGAGCGCCGCCGTCGCCTCGTCGAGCACGAGGACGGCGGGGTTGCGGGCCAGCGCCCGCGCCAGCTCCAGGCGCTGGCGCTGGCCGCCGCTGAAGTTGCGGCCGCCTTCATCCACCTCCATCTCGTACCGCAGGGGGCTCGACGCGACCACGTCGTGGATCGCCGCATCGCGCAGCGCCTGAACGAGGTGGCGGTCCTCGACGGTGGAATCCCACAACGTGACGTTGTCGCGCACCGTGCCCCGGAACAGCGTGATCTCCTGATCGACGTGGGCGACCGTCTCGGCGAAGCGGCCGGGCGGGATGTCCTCGATCGGCCGCCCGTCGATGCGCACGCGGCCCGACCACGGCGTGACCAGCCCGCAGACCAGCTTGGCGATGGTGGACTTGCCGCTTCCCGACCGGCCGACCAGCGCCACGCGGCGGCCGGGCTGAATCAGGAGGCTGAAGTCCTTGATGAGCGCCGGCTCCGTCGTGCTGTAGCCGAACGTCACCCCGTCGAGCTGCACGACGCCCCGCGGCGGCGCCCCCGGCTCTTCGGCCGGCTCCTCTTCCAGAGCCCGCCGGGCGCGTTCGTCCGCCGCGTAGTTCAGCACGTCGTCCAGGCGGGCGATGACGCCCTTGATGGTCTGCAGGTTGACGCCGAACCTCAGCAGCCCTTCGACCGGCTCCCTGAAGCCCAGGGCGAGGCTCTGGAACGCGATGACGCCGCCGACGGTCATGGCGCCGTCCAGGACGCGCAGGCCGCCGAGGCCGAGGACCGCGGCGACCGACAGTTGGGAGAGCACGACGGGCGCCGCGCCGATCATCGTCTCGATGGCGCCGGCCCGGTGCTGCCCGCTGAGCACGTGCGTCTGGATGCCGGCCCGCCGCGCCAGGAAATCGTCTTCCGAACCGGTGCCCTTGAGCGTCTCGATCGTCTCGATGCCGCCGACCGACGCGCCGGCCAGCTCGCCCTGGTCCTTGATGACGTTCCGATTCGCGATGTCGCGGTACCCCGCGGTGAGCCGCATGATCACCGGATTGACGACGACGAACGCGGACACGGCCAGCGCCAGCCGGGCGTCGTACGCGAACATCGCCACCCCGAAGGCGGCCGCCGTGAGCACATTGACGAGGCTGACGGCCAGGTCGTCCGAGAGCAGCCTCGCGACGGTGTCGTTGGACGCGATGCGGGCCGCGACGTCGCCGAGGTTGCGCTGGCTGAAGAACTGCATCGGCAGGCTGACGACGTGCCACGTGAAGCGCACGGACGCGACCATCGCGAGCTTCGTCGCCATGCGGGCCAGCATCGTGCGCTGCAGCCAGACCAGCGCGCCGTGCGACACGGCGACCGCCGTCAGCCCGATGAGCACCGGCCCGACCCAGGCGCGGTTCTCTCCGATCAGCACGTCGTCGATGAACACCCTGAGCAGGCCCGCCAGGGCCAGGCCGGGAACGACCATGGCCAGGGTCGCCAGCACCGCGAAGGCGAGCGGACGCCAGGCGTCGCCGAAACGCGCGCGGAGGCCCTCGATGACCGCCGGCGGCCGGCCGCCGGTCCGGAAGTCGGGCCCGGGCTGGAAGGCGAAACAGACGCCGGAGAAGCTCGCGTCGAACTCGTCGAGGGTGATCCGGGCCGGCCCCGACGCCGGATCGTTGAGGTAGGCGTACCGGCCCCGGAACCCCTCGAGGATCACGAAGTGGCTCGAGTCCCAGAACAGCATCATCGGGAACGGCAGGCTGAACAACTGCGCCCGCGACGCGACGAAGCCCCGCGCCGCCAACCCGTAGCCGCGGGCGGCGCGCATGACGGTCGCGGCGTTGGCGCCGTCGCGCGAGACGCCGCAGCTCACGCGCAGCACCTCCAGCGACTCCCACCGGCCGTAGTGCGCGAGTATCATGCCGAGGCAGGCGGCGCCGCACTCCACCGATTCCATCTGCATGATCAGAGGAACGCGGCGCCGGCCGGAACGCTTGAGGTTGGGGCGAAACTCGCCGTCTGATTTCACGAGGCCGACGGTTTCCCCGAAGGAGGGGGAGTTTTCCTGGACACTGCTGGACCGAGGCTGGAAGACCCTCGACCGGCGTGGTCGGCCGCTGGCCGCCCGCCGGGCCGCTCCCAACGCTTCGACACGAGTGTGTACCCCATTATCACGGTTGTGTCAAAAACGGCTGGAAGGGAGGCTGCGGACCGGCGTCTTCGTCCCGTCACGGGGCCGGTGGAGATCGGCCACCGTCGTCGCGGGCGCGGGGGGACGGCTAGCCCGGAGAGCGTCGCCTACGGCTCCGCTCGCCGCCGTTCTACGGCGCAGACGCCTAGAGGCCGGCGATTTCCCTGAACCAGGGCAGGGCCAGGGTGATCGGGGGGTCGTTGGCGACCCGAATCTCGACCGACGCCAGCGTCCCCGGCGTGACGACGAGCTCCTCGCCGCGCCGCGACGTCCAGTCGAAGCCGCTGAGCGAGCCGGGGTTGGGGGTCAGCGTCACGCGGCCCGGGTACGGCGGTCCGCCGGTGGAGAAGGCCTCGACCAGGTCCTGGTTCTGCAGCACGGCGGCCATGCCGCTCGGGCTCGCCGGGAACTCGGACAGGCTCTGCACGGCGCCGATCATGGCGCCGAACGTCTCGCGGCGGGCGGTGCTGGGCGACACCAGGACCGGCATGCCCGGCGCCACCCGCTTGCCGTCGGTGGGCGAGACGTAGATCAGCACGTCCAGGCCCTCCTCGCCGGTCTCGATGCTGAGCACCGGATCGCCGGGGGCGAGGTTGGCGCCCAACTGCGACTTGATCTCGGTGACCCGGCCGGCCACCGTCGCGCGGACGCGCCACGTGTCCATGACCACGTCGAGCTCGTTCACCCGGCGCTGCGCTTCCAGGTACTGCAGCCGGGCGTCGCCGATCGCCGCGTTCTGCAGGCTGCGGCGCTGCAGCTCGTCGGCCTCGAGCTGGTCCTGCCGCCGCATCACGTCGAACAGGCTGCGCTGCGCGCCGTCGAGGGTCTGCGCGCCCGTCTCCACGTCGGCCTGGCTGACGATGCCCTCCGCCGCGAGCTGCTCGAGGGTGGTCAGCCGGGCGCGGGCGCTCGCCACGATCTCGTTGCCCGCCTCCATCAGCGCCTGGAGGCGCTCGCGCTGCTCCTGCAGGTTCTGCTCGTACTGCGCGTTCTCGGCCGCCGCCGCCGCCTCCTGCGCGCGCAGGAACTGCCGCCGCTCGCCGGCCGCGGCCACCGCGCTCCGGTGCCGCTCCAGCTCGCCGGCGTCGGACACCTCCGCCACGAGATCGCCCACCGCGAGCACGTCGCCGACCTCGGGCACGATCCGATTGAGGGTGCCGCCGGACGTCGAGACGATGTCGAGGACCAGGCCGTCGCGGCTGAGGAAGATGCCGTCCGCCCGGACGTAGGTCGCCACCTCGCCGACGACCGACCAGGTGATGACCGCCCCCAGCGCGGCGATCAGCGTCCACAACGCCAGCCAGGTCTTCGGCGTCGTCACGGTGAGCGCCCCATCGAGCCGCTCGGGCGTCTTGATGCCGCCCGCCCGCGACAGGACGTCGGCGTGTAACGGCTCGCGCTCGTTCATGGTTCAGACCGGGGGGAGATTCCGAAAGGTGACCTAACTTAACTAACTAACGGTACGTATTGACGTGCGTGTGGCCCTGACAGCTACAGCACGAGCCCGATGTCGTGCAAACACAGTTCTGCACGCCGCAGGGGCTCGTCTGCTGCGCCTGCGGCCCGTCGACTCCGCCGAAGAATCCCGCCGCCTCGTCGTCGGTCAACGCCTGCGGCTGCTCCGCGCCGTCGAGGTCTGCCCGCCCGACCGCGCCACCCCGTTTTCGGTACCACATCATGGGTTCCGCCTCCACTCAAGCTCTGGATGGTTCGACTGCCGCTACCGTACCGGCGGGTCACCGGGCTGTCAAGCCTCGCCCGCGGCGTCCGCCCGGCCGGCCGGCGAGCTCCCTGAACCGGGGCGGGGGCCGGGGAATCGGGGGCTCGTCGGCGATCGGACCTCCTGATGCCTTGCCCAACTGGTCTGCCCGTCGGCTGAGGGCGACCGGCGGCGAGGCGCGCCTCACGCTGAGCGGATTCCCTGACCGCCGGGGGCCGTCTCTGTACGTCGGCGACCGCGGGCGTCGCCGCGCTATGCCTCGGGATGAAGTTCGTGGACGCCGGCCAAGGTGACGGATTCTCCTCGATGGGTGCACGTTCGCACAATAAGTCCGTATGATGGCGGGACCTGGGCGGACCGCGGGCGGACCGCGGCGCCTGACCGCAGCCGCATCGCAATCGCCGCGGAGGGGCGTTCCATGGGCTTTCGTCGACGGGCGGGACTCGGGGTGCTCATCACCGCCGCGATCTCCTCCATGGTGGCACCGTCGGCCCAGCAGGCCCCCACCTTCCGGAGCGGCATCGAGCTCATCGAGGTGGACGCCACCGTCATCGACGGCGACGGCAACCCGATTCCAGACCTGCGGGCGGCGGATTTCTCGGTGACCGTCGACGGGGAGCCGCGCGCCGTCGTCCAGGCGCAGTTCATCTCGCTGCGGGCGCCCGAGGGCAGCTCCCGCCCGGCCGATTCGATGGCGGAGGAGGCCGGGTACACGTCCAACGCCGACGCGGATCCCGGCCGGCTCATCGTCATCCTCGTCGACGAGGAGAGCATGCCGTGGGGCGAGGGGCACCGCCTGATGCACGCCGCCGCCGGGTTCGTCGACAGCCTGGGCCCCGGCGACCGCGTCTCGGTGGTGGCGATGCCGCAGCCCGGCGTCTATATCGACTTCACGTCCGACCACGACCGGGTCCGCCGCGCGGTCGAGGGCATGTCGGGCCTGGGCGTCCCCCCGCTCGGCGGGGCATCGATCGAGTTCGCGATCCTGCAGGAGACGCGACGCCGCACCGCGGCGGTGCTGCACGGCATCGAGTCGATCATCGAGGGCATGCGGCGGGTGGAGGGCCCCAAGGCGCTCGTGTGGCTCTCCGGCGGCCTCGTGATCGACGGAGAGGAGCTGGGCCTGAAGAAGATCGCGGACCTCGCCGCCGCCTCGCGCACGACGCTGTACATCTTCATGCTCGACGAGCTGCTCGTCGACGGGTCCCTGGCGGCGTCCGGGGCGTTGCCGGATGCCTTCGTGGTGGAGAACTCGCCCATGCGGGGGGGAGGACCCGGCGGAGCCGAGACGGCCTTCGTGGCAGTGGAGCCGGCGGATGCGGGGCTGCGGCTGGGCCCGCCGAACCGCCGGGTGCAAGAGCAGGGCCTGATGGCGGCGGCGTCGATGACCGGCGGCAGCCTCCTGCGCACCTACTACAACCCCGGGCCGCTGTTCGACCGGCTGGAAAGGGAGCTCTCCGGCTACTACCTGCTGGGCGTGGAATCGATCGCTGAGGACCGGGGCGGCGAGTTCCGCGACATCGACGTGTCGGTGCGTCGCGACGGCGCCCGCGTCCGCTCGCACCGCCGGGTCCACGTCCCGCCGGAGGGAGCCGGATCAGATACCGCCGGACGCCTCCTGCGCCTGTTGCGATCGCCGGTGGCGGCGCGCGAGCTGCCGTTGCGCGTGGCGACGTACGCCTACCGCAACGCCGCAAGCTACAGCGAGCCGATGCGGATCCTGATCGGCGCGGAGGTCGATGCCCCCGGCGGCGTGCCCGCGACGCTCGAGGTGGGGTACCTGCTGCGCGACGCCGACGGCGCGGAGGCGGCCCGCGCGACGATGCAGGTCGCGCCGAGGCTGGTGCGGAAGCCGGACGGACCGGTCCTCGAGGTTGCCATCGCGGTGCCGCTGGAGCGGCCGGGCGCGTATTCGCTGAAGCTGGCCGCGATCGACGCGGCCGGGCGGCGCGGCAGCCTGGAGCATCCGATGCGCGTGCCCAAGCTGTCGGGCGAACCGCTCGCCGCCGGCGACCTGATGCTGGCCGACCACGGCTCGTCGCCGTCGGGGCGGATCGTCCCGCAGGTCGAGGCGCAGGTGACGAGCGGGCGCCTGCTGGCCTTCACGGAGCTGTACGCGCGGTCACCGTCGCGGTGGGACGGCACCCGGGTCGAGGTCGACGTGGTGGACGGCGCGGGCGGCCCCGTCCTCGCGCGGGGGCCGGCCGTGCTGGCGGGACCGGACGGCACCCGCCGCCGCCGAGCCACGGCCGTCGTCGCGGTGCCCCACCTGCCGCCGGGGCGCTACGCGGCCCGTGCCCGCGTGACGCGCGACGGCGAGGAGGTGGCCCGGGTGCGCCGGCCGTTCCGGATCGTGTCGCAGCCCGTCCCGTAGCGCCCCAGGATGATGACCTGTACAGACGACCGGCCCCTTCGCCGGAAGACGCGGACGGGTGAGGTCGCCCCGACCGTACGAACGCCGCGTCGTCTGCGCGAGTCGCGGCCCGCCGGCCGAGTTGACGGAACATCCTCCCCGACCGCCCGGCGTTCCCATAGACAACCTTGGTATAAGCTTGGAGGCAACGCGGACGGCCCGAGATGACAACCTCGAGGGCAATCGTTGAAGCGGGTTCCCGCGAGGAGGCAGCATGGAGTCTCGAGACCGGACAGGCGCGAGCGGCACGGACCCGTTGCGGCGCCAGTTGACGTTTCTGTGGGGTGCGATCGCGATCCTCGCCATCGCGTTGTCGGCCGCCGTGGCGTGGATTGCCACGCCGTCGGCGCCGGACGTGCTGCGGGTGGAACGGCTGGAGATAGTCGAGGCCGATGGCTCTCTGGCGATCGTGCTCGCCAATTCTCAGCGACCCGCGGTCGTGACTATCGACGGGCAGGTCCTGATGGCGGGCCAGGAAGAGGAGCGACGGGGAGTCCCGTCCATCATCTTCTTCGACGGCAAGGGTGACGAGGTGGGCGGCATGCTGTTCGGCGTCCGGGAGACGGCCGGCGGCTACAGGGCGGTCCGGCATCTTTCGCTGGATGCCTATAAACAGGATCAGACCGTGCGCCTCATGCACACGCAGACTCCCAACGGATCGACATCGGGGCTCAACATCACCGACCGGCCGGTCCATTCGCAAATCGATGCCCTTGCCCAACTGGGTTTGCCCGTCGGGGCGTCGAGAGAAGTGATCCAGGCCGCGGTCGAGGCGCTTCCCGAAGACGAGAGAGCGACTCGACTGCGGGAGCTGTTCGGCGGCGCGGGCCGGGCCTTTCTGGGGGCGACCCCCGACGGCGAGGCCCGCCTCACGCTGAGCGACGGCGAGGGGCGTCCACGCGTGGTCATCGAAGCGCCTAGAGACGGAGACCCTACCATCCGGATTCTGGATGAAGAGGGGGCGACCGTTCTCCGATTGCCGGAGTCCTGATCGGACCGCGGGTGGGCGAATGGACATCACGACGATCACAGATTGACATCAAGGTGCTTCACCGCTAACATCGTCTGCATGAGGACGACCTTGAGCCTGGATGACGATGTCGCCGCCAAGCTGCAGGAGGAAACCCGGCGCCGGAAGACGAGCTTCAAGGCAGTCGTCAACGACTGCTTGCGCCAAGGGCTTGAGGCGCCGTCGGACGCGGAGCTTGCCGCGCCCTTCTCGGTCGAGCCGCGGCCCATGGGCCTCAGAGCCGGTCTCGACCTCGACGACATCGGCGGACTGATCGAGCTCCTCGACGGACCGGTGCGGCGATGACGCTGGTCGACGCCAACGTGCTGCTCTACGCCTACGACTCCGAGAGCCCCCATCAGGTGCCGGCGCGGCAGTGGCTTGGGGCCGAGTTGTCCTCGGGCCGGCCGGTGCGGCTCGCCCTGATCACGCTTCTGGCCTTCGTGCGCATCGCCACGGATCGCCGCGTCTTCACGCGCCCGCTGTCGCCCGGCGATGCGTGCGCGCTGGTCGAATCGTGGCTCGACCAGCCCAACGTGCAGCTCCTCCAGCCCGGCAGCCGGACGTGGCGGCTCCTGGGAGGGATCTGCCAGCAAGGTCAGGCCAGGGGCGCGATGGTGATGGACGCCCATCTCGCGGCCCTGGCGCTGGAGCATGGCGCCTCGATCGCCACGACGGACCGCGACTTCACCCGCTTCCCGGGCGTCGAGATACTGAACCCGATCGAAGTCGCGGGTGAGGGCCGGAGCCACTGAGTCGGTCGTGCCGCTCGTTCGACGCGATTGCATCGGACGCCTGGAAGTCAGGCTCCAGCCGTAGGCCCGGCCGCGACATTACCGGCCGACGTCGGTCCCGGCGCGGCGGTTGATGGCCGCCCACATCTTCACCAGCGGCTTGATGGGCGTCAGCCTCACGGCGACTTCGCGCAGCCGGCAGGCCACCGGGTTCGTCGTTCCCATGATGCGCGCCGTCCGGCGTCCCTGGGCCACGAGGACCGCCGTCTTCTCGCGCCGGTCGCGTTCGTACGCGCGCAACGCGTCGCCGACGTTCCCGTTCTCGCCGAGCGCCTTCCCGAGCGCCACCGCGTCGACCATGGCCTGCGCCGCGCCCTGGCCGGTGTGCGGCAGCACCGGGTGGGCCGCGTCCCCGAGCAGCGTGACGGCGCCCTGGCCCCAGAACGGCAGCGGATCACGATCGAAGAGCTGGTCGACGCGCATGTCGGTGGTCCCGGACGTCACCGCGCGGAACGTCTCGTCGAACCGCGGCGTCATGTGTCCCAGAATCGCCGCCGCGTCGTCCCGCATGCCGGCCGGCACCAGTTCCTGCGCCAGCCCGAGCGCCCAGTAGATGCCGGTGTCGCTGGCCCGGACCACGTACGATTCCACCCCCGGTCCCATGTAGTAGATCCCGGACAGGCCGCCGAGGTGATACGCGGCTCCGTGCACCGCCGCGCGCACCGCGATGAGGCCGCTCGCCCGCGGCGGCGGCTCCGACGGATGAAGCGTGCGCCGAATTACGGACCCGGCCCCGTCCGCGCCGACCAGCAGGTCGCCCTCGGCGACCTCGCCGTCCGCGGCCCGCAGAGTGACACGGCCTCCGGCCGCCGAGAAGCCGGTCGCTTCGCAGCCGGTCGTGATGGCGTCCTCCCCGACCGCCTCCAGCAAGGCGCCGTGCAGGGCCGGCCGCAACGCCACCACCGTCGGACCGCCCATCACTTCCGGCGGGGGATAGTCCGCGCGCTTCAGGACGGTGCCGTCCATTCGCCGCGCCTCGCCCCGCGTCGGCACGACCCCGCGGGCCAGCACCACGTCGGCGACGCCCAGCTCGCCCAGCGCGGCCATCGCGTTCGGCGCGACGAGCAGCGCGAAACCGAGCTCCCGCACCGATGCGGCGCGCTCGAAGACACGGACGTTCCAGCCCGCCTTGCGGAGGGAGATGGCGGCCGACAGGCCGCCGATGCCGGCTCCGACGATGAGCGCTGTGCGGGAACCCAATGGCTATTCAGGCATTGTACTTGGTCGTGGTCGGGTAGGGCACGTCGTCCCAGGTCTCCTCGCCGGGCTCGGCGGAGGCGGGCACGGGCCGGCGGCTCCGCAGCTCTTCGCTGGTCTCGGCGTCGTGGCCACGATGACCACGATGACGCACGCCTCACGTGATAGCATCCAGTGTTCAATGCTGCCGGCCTTGCCAAGTGCCCGCGACACTGCGAACCGGCAGCGACGCCATCCACAAGCGAAGCCTGAGCCACCTGTTGTGAGCAGCCCCGCGATCGCGTCCGTTGCGCGAACCGGCCCCCTCAGCGGTCCGGAACGCAATCGTCTCCGGCCCGAGGACCGCGCCGTTCACGGCTGGTACCGCTTCGTCCTCTCGTTCCCGTCGCACCTCGTCCGCGACTACCTCAACGCGTTCGGGGTCGATTCGACGCAACGGGTGCTGGACCCGTTCTGCGGCACTGGCACGACCCTGGTCGAGTGCAAGAAGCTCCGCATTCCGAGCGTCGGGATCGAGCGCAACCCAATGGCCGGCTTCGCGAGCCGCACCAAGCTGGACTGGAGCGTCGATCCCGGCACGCTCGTCTCCCACGCCAAGGAGATCGCTGGACTGGCGCTGGACTGGCTCCGACGCGAGGGAATCGACGACTTCGGGCCGGCACCCCTGTTTCGGGCGGAGAACCCGCCAATCGCCGAACTGCGGACGTTGCCGCCCGAGCGCCTGAGCCTTCTGCTGAAGAACTCGATCAGCCCGCTGCCGCTTCACAAGGCGCTGCTGCTGCTAGACGCTCTCGAGGAGCACCGCGACGACACGTTCTACGCTCACGAGCGGCTCGCGTTCGCGTCCGCATTGGTCTCGGCCATCGGCAACCTGCACTTCGGCCCGGAGGTGGGTGTCGGGCGCGTTCAGGAAGACGCGGCGGTCGTCGGTCCGTGGCTGGACCGCGTCAGGGCGATGGCGGATGACCTCGCGTCCCTGCGGAAACAAGCCGGGACCGAAGCCACCGTCCACCTTGCGGACGCGCGCCGGTTGGAGAAGTTCCTGGAACCCGCATCCATTGATGCCGTCATTACGTCGCCGCCGTACCCCAACGAGAAGGACTACACGCGAACGACGCGGCTCGAGAGTGTGCTGCTCGGCTTCGTCCGCGACAAGCAGGATCTGAGAAGCCTCAAGCAGGGCCTCGTGCGCTCCAATACGCGAAGCGTGTACAAGACCGACGCCGACGACGCCCTTGTCGCCGAGCACGCGGGCATTCAGCGCATCGCCCGGCTCATCGAAGAGCGACGAATCGAATTGGGCAAGACATCGGGTTTCGAACGCCAGTACGCCCGAGTCACGAAGCTGTACTTCGGCGGCATGGTCCGACATCTGGCCGCTCTCAGGAGCCGGCTCCGCCCCGGCGCGAGACTGGCGTACGTCGTCGGCGACCAAGCCTCGTACCTGCGGGTCATGATCCGGACCGGGAAGATCCTCGGCGAGTTGGCCCAGTCGCTCGGCTACGAGCTGACCGCCATCGACCTGTTCAGGACGCGCATCGCGACGGCCAGCCGAGAACGGCTTCGCGAAGAGGTAGTCCGGCTCCGTTGGCCCGGTTGATTCCGATACGGCTGATCCTCATGTCGAAGCCGAACGTGTACACGGCGATCATCGAAGAGATATTCGAATCGAAGTTCGAGAAGGGGATGACCCAAGTCGACTTCAAGAGGTCCGATATCACGGCAGCCGCCCGACGCCGCGGCGTTCGGCGGCCAAGCAACGTTGGTGACGTTGTGTACAGTGCGCGGTATCGGGGGAGTCTTCCGGCATCCGTGCAGTCCACCGCCCCTCGTGGCCGCGAGTGGATCATCCGCGGTACGGGATCGGGGCGATACAGCTTCGTGCTGACGCGACCGATTCGCTTGGCTCCCAACGAACAAATGGGAGCCACCAAGGTTCCCGACGCCACGCCGGGTGTCGTCGCCATGCACGCGCTGAACGACGAACAGGCCCTTCTGGCCGTCGTGCGGTACAACCGGCTGATCGACATCTTCACGGGGATCACGTGCTACTCCTTGCAAAACCACCTGCGGACGGCCGTGCGCGGCATCGGGCAGGTCGAGACAGATGAACTCTATGTGGGAGTCGATACGAAGGGTCGCCAGTACGTCATCCCCGTGCAAGCCAAGGGTGGACGCGATGAGCTGAACATCGTGCAGATCGAGCAGGACATGGCGCTGTGCGAAGCCAAGTTCCCCGACCTCATTTGCCGTCCAGTGGCCGCGCAGTTCATGCAGGGCGACGTGATTGCGCTCTTCACGTTCGAGAAGATTGACAACGAAGTGAAGCTCCTCACGGAGCACCACTACAAGTTGGTGGAACCCGGCGACCTCACGGCCGAAGACTTGGCCGCGTACAAGAAACGCACCTGAACGTAGCTTGGGCGCGGGTCTTCTGACTCTCGTTGTCCGCCGCTATGGTGGCGACGGCAGTCAAGAGGCCGTACACAGTCGAGGTCGCCGAGCGGGCGTTGACTACGGCTTCGTCCATGCTGCAACCATGCACGTGGGGTACGATTTCGCGAAGCTCCCGGTCCAATCTTCGGACTCGACCCGAATTCCGGCTACTGCCGTGTGTTGGTGCGTACTACTTGAGCATGTACTTGACGGACGTAGCGGCGAGCAAACGGTCATCCCGCCCATCCTGCCTCCGGTCACCCTGGTCGGACCCGCCCGCCGGCACCCTCGCTCCAATCGGCCCCGAAGTGTCGTCGTAGCGGCACCATCGCCTCCGGGAGCGCGCCTTCGCAGGTGATGCCCAGGTACGTAGCCGCCCGGCTAGTGCCGACATACAGGTACTTCTCGAAAAGTGCTGGCTCTCGTGCGGCCAAGCGGTCGATCGCGACAAAGAAAACTGCCTCGAACTCCAGGCCCTTGATGTGTTCAACGCTGAAGACGCGGACATCGTTGTCCTGGCCCACAGCCTGTCCCAGTGGGCACGGCACGACGTTGACGTTGTGCTCAGACACCGCGGCGTGTAGCGCGCTCGCCACCCGGTGGACCTCATCTTCCGAATCTACAAGAACCGCGGTCGACGGCAGTCTCTCAACGAGGCGGTCAATTTCCCGGACGCGTTCCGCCAACCAGTTAATAGTCACATCGAACGCCGAGTCCTCCAAAAGTACGGGAGCGAATCCATCACTCTCGACGTGGTCCGGCAGGTCCATGGATGGCGCGTGCTGTCCACCGACCTCCATAATTGCTCGGGTTAGTTCACCCAGTTGCTGGGTCTGGCGGTACGCTATATTGATCTCCTTGATCTGGATCTCCGGGCAGGCCCATTTCAGGTCGTCCGCACAGCGTGTGCCCCAGACTGTCAGGCGTTGATTAAAGTCGCCGCAGGCAAAAAAGGAACGGATTCGCCGATGAGCCAACGCCGCCATGCACGCTAGCTGGATCGGCGAGAAATCCGTAGCTTCATCGACGACGATCTGGTTGCGGTAGATTCCACGGACGGGATCGAGCTGAGACCACGCGACTCGACCTGGTCCTCCCAGAAGGTCTCCCACCGTCCGTAGAATGGCTAGGAGCACCACGTCGACTTCGAGTGGGTGAATATCCCGCGACCGATGGTCACTATTGCAGTACCACTTGCCGTCGCGTTGGCGCAATCGCCTGAATGCGCGATAGCGCTGTGCCATACGGTCAACGTAGCGTCTGACCGGATTCAGGAAGCGACGCGCGGCCGTCTGCCCGAGGAGGCTCCGGCCAACTTGGGTTCTATCGGTCTCGGCAAGCGCACGGTCGCCAATCCAATCCGCGATTCTCCCGTTCCGTGATTCCTTCCTCAGCGCCCGTCCTGTAGCAGACGCGCGCGCATGCGCACGAACAGCTCGTCGGTACGAGTCCCGAGCCGCGGTCAACGGGGTCCCTCGACGGAGCGACAACGCATCGTCGTCTTCCTCCTCGTCCTCCGCGCCCTCGTCGTCCTCGTCCGACGATGCATCCAAACGCTTCAGGTACTCAGCGAGAGTTTGGAGAAACGCTTTGTCGCGGTTGAGTTGACGATTCAGCGCTTGGTCGATCTTGCCATCCGAGGCCTTCTTCATGTCGGAGACGAGATTCTTGATGTTCGGGGTTTCCCGGTCGAGGGCTTCAAAGATCGACGACAAGGAATCGTCCGTCGCACGTACGAGTATGGGCGCGAGCCGGCGTCCCAGTCGTCGATAGGCTTTGATCTCGCTGGATTCTAGTAACCGCGCTGCGTCGCTCAGACCTGACAAGAACTGACTGTGCTGCCACGTGTGGAAGTCTTCAAACCAACGAATAGGTTTCTGGATGGTATCGGGAAGGAGGCTTGGTACGTCCTTGAGGACGAAGACGCCCTTTCCATCGGACCTTCGGAGAATACTGAACTCGTCTCTGGCGAGATCCCGTCGGTGACTCTCCCATGTCCTGATGTTCTTGTCGGAGGACGGAATGCCCTCGTGGGCGAAGGCCTCCTGCACGTATTCCTTCAGCAGTTTCGTCGGCGTGAACATCATCCAGCTTTCGCCGTGTACAAGAGCGTCGGAATCACCTTCGGCAATCAGAAGGCGTTCGTCAGTACTGAGAATGGACTCGTGCAGATCGAGTTTCTGGCCGAGCCGACGAATCAAGGTTGTGGTCTTACCGGTGCCCGGTGGCCCCACGATCATTAGGCTGCTATTAAGCGGTAGGCGGAATATCTCGTCTTGGTACTGGTCGAGCACCGGTTGGTCCCGGAGCGCCATTCTCTCGATGACATGGCGGCGAATCCCATCCACGATGCCGACCTGCGTCTGTTCGTTCGCGAGGATCTGGTCGAGGATGTTCGCAATCTCGGGTTCGTCGGCGAACGCTCTCAGGGAATCGACGGTGATCGGACCGATCTGCTCCGTAGTGACTACGGTCGGTGCCGAATCCCATCCGGCGGGGCTTTTCGATGGCCGGAACCGAGTCTGCTCGAGGATCACAACGGTGTTCCCGTTGGGCAACAGGAAATCCGATCCAACGTGCAGGGAGGCCATTCGGCCGATGGGAGACCGATAGCTTGCGACGCCTTCAATGCTTGGGGGAGCGGCGCGACAGATGTACCAGACGCGGTGTCGGTCGTTGTCGTCGATGATGACGCGGGCGATGGCTGGTTCACGCTGTAGTTGGCGGGCGGCCTCGCTGACGGCGTGGGAGGCCTTGGCAACCTCGTGCTCACCCTGCAGGTTGGGGTAGACCAACACGCCGTTTCGGGGAGGTCTTTTGCGGAGTTCGTGGGCTGCGCCGACGGCTATTTCATCGAATCGTTGCAGCGCGTCGCGGGCCAACGCTTCGATATACGGTCGGGTGTTCGAATCGGAGTTCATAGGTAGGGATACTCTCGTTCGGAGCTCGGCGGGCTTTGACGTGCTGGGGTCGCGGCCGGGATCGCACCCTCGGTACCCTGGGCGGAACACACTTGGCCGTTCACGGCAGAGCAAACACGAACAGATTGTTCCCGGCACTCGGGCGCAGCTCCGGCGTCAGCCCGAGGAACCCGGAGGCCGTGTCGGCGGAGCCGGTGCCGACCGCGACGTACTGGCGGCCGTCGACCGCGTAGCTGATCGGGAAGCTCGTCACCGCCGAGCCGAGGTTGATCTCCCACAACACCTCGCCCGTCTCCTGGTCGAACGCCCGGAACCGGCCGTTCACGTCGCCGCCGAACACCAGCCCGCCGCCGGTCGCGACCAGCGACATGGTGGCCGAGCGCTGCGAGTGGAGCCAGCGGGTCTCCCCCGTCTCGGCCGAGATCCCTTCGGCCGTCGTGACGGCCCAGGCACCATGATTCCGGATCCCCACGAAGTAGAGGTTGTCAAAGACCTGTGCCGGTTCCGCGTACCCAGTCCTGGCACCTCTCGCGGCGGGGCGGAGCATTGGGCCGACGGACCTGCACGGACGGTGGCTCGCGACACACCGGTCGCAGCAGAGCGAGATGATCGTCGCCCGCCGCCTCGCGAGCCGCGGCACGATGTGCCTCGATCGTGTTCGCCTGTGCAGCGTGGATCACCGTCCCAAGCAGGGGTGCGCACATCGCTCCGATCACAATCCGCCCCAGTAGGTCGCTCATGGGCCGGGCTCCGGACGGCTACGACGTGACGGTGACCTTCACATAGCCATTCGTCCAGCAGCACTGGTTGCCGGCGGAGCTGTCGACCCGGCCGAAGCTGTCGGCGCGCACACGGATCACGTACTCGCCCGGCTGCTGGAAGGTCGCAGTCGTGGTCACCATCCCCTCTGTCTCGGCGATCGGCTCCGTGTGCGGGCTGAAGACCACCGCGCCCGGACCGGCATGCTTGAACCAGGTCACGTTCAGCGCCGCGGTGTCGCCCCGCCGTCTGACCGGGAGCGGTTCTTCGTCCCGCACGCTGTCATCATGGATCCAGACCGTCAGCGAAAGCGGCGTGTCCACCGACGCGCGCATCGGCTCCGCGTCGATCCCGGTGGGACCCCGGCCGGCAGGGCCGTCGGGGCTGAAGCGGACCAGTGGGGGCTGCGACCCCATAGCCATCGGCCATCGGAGCTGGTAGGCACCGGTCTTGGCGCTTCCAGGCACGGAGAAGGTCCGTTCCTGGTTGACCAGGGTCCAGACGACGTCGCCGCCGAAGCTGGCCGGCACGGTCACGGTGAACACCCCCCGCTGCCGGTCTCGCCGGCGCGTGCGCGTGGCGCCCTCACGCACGACAGGCGGGAACGACGTGGGTTGCCGGCCGTCGAACTCCGCCGGTTCGATGAAGTTGCCAGGACCCAGGGGAATCTCCACGACCTCGGTCAGGTTGAGGTTGGAATAGCCGAACGACAGGGTGAAGGTTCCATCCGGATTCCGGTACCAGCCGTCGAAGAACGGGGCCACCCGAAGTCCGCTCGGCGGCAGCGGGGTAAGTGGTCGTTGTCGCTGGGCCCACAGCGATGAGGAGCCGATGAGCATTGCGGCCGCGAGGCCGCCCGCGAGCCATCGTCCGAGCACTGGCGTTCCCTCCATCAACGCGTTGCCGCCGAAAAAGCGAGAGAGCCTCTCGATACCGAGAGGCTCTCTCGCCACAGACTGATTCCGCACGTCTCCGTGCTGCTACTCCTCGTTATCCGTCTGCCTGCGACTCTCCCGCTCGGCCACCAGACGCCCGTAGCCCTCGTCGTCGAGATGCGTCACGGCGATCCATGCATGCGACATCTCGTCCGCCGTACGGCTGCCCGGTCCCACCCACTGATTCGGGTCGGGGTTCTGCTGGTTCCCGGCCGTATTGTCGTAGTAGCCGGTGATCACCAGGACGGACCCCGCCGGGACGAGCGGTGCGGCGTCTTCTGCGTAGATGTGACTGGTGTGCCAGTCGTTGGTCCAGTTGGACACCGAGCTCACCATCTCCAGCGCGCCCGTCTTCGGATGGAAGATCTCGAGAGTCTTGCCCACTAGACGGAAGTGACCGTGCGGTTGGAAGCTGTCGATCCGCACCGGGGTCTCGAAGGAATGGAACCCCTGCGTCATCGCCGTGCCATGCGGTGGGAGCTCGAGCTCGCTGCCCTTCATCAGCAGGGAGTACAGCTTGAGATCCTGTTGGTATTGCACCTGCTCCTGATGGCCCTCCGGGTAGAGCCACACGCCCATCTCGACCACGTCGTTCTCGATGACCTCGCCGGTCGGATAGTAGTGGACGTCCCAACTGACCATCGAGTCGGCCGGGAGGAGACGACAGGCGTCCTCCGGAACGATCTCGCCGACCTTCCCGAGCGCGTACTCGGAGAGCCGCTCGACCTGGACCCACTCCCCGCTCTCCTCGTCGAAACCGAGCACCTGGCTGTTGGCGTGGTGCGCGGCGGCACGCCCCTCGGGCGACGGCTTGACGGAGACCGCCTTGAGGCACCGGTCCTCGGTCAGGCCGGTCGGCACGATCGGCCGCCACCAGACGTCCGACCCATCGGCCGCCAGCGTGTACGGCTTCGTCCGGATCACCAGGTCCGGCGGGCCGAACTCATCCGCATAGGCCCACTCGCTGAGATCCGGAAACGACAGCGGCGGCGGAAGATCGGCCGGGTCGCCAAGGGGTGCCCCGTCGTCCACCCAGCGGGCTATCGTCTCGATTTCGGACAGGCTCAGCCGGAGGTCGTCCTTCAGCTCCTGAATCCCGATGTCGCGGTCGTATCGATAGGGCGGCATCTCGCCCGTTACCACGCGCTGCTTGATCGACCGGGCCCAGGGGCGCACTTCCTGGTAGGTCGTGAGCGACATCGGGCCGATCGAGCCGGGCCGGTGGCACTGCTGGCAGTTGCTCTGGAAAATCGGGGCGATGTCCCGAGCGAAGGTCACCGCGGGCGCGTCGCCGGGCGATTGGGCCGCCACGGGCGCGCCCCAGGTCGCACCGAGGACAGCGACCCCAAGACTCCAGGCGACCACCCGGCCGCCCGACGAAGCGTGGAGGGGAATGTTTAGCATAACGACACCTCTCAGGACACCCTGGTTCCGAACGCACATCGTACTACAGAATGTCCGTCCCGGGCGAGTTCCCGTTCGTGGCCGCTGGGCCGGCAACCCCGTCGGTCAGCTCAAGGCAGGGCGAACACGAACAGGTTGTTCCCCGCGCTGGGCCGCAGCTCCGGCGTCAGCCCGAGGAAGCCCGAGGCGGTGCCGGCCGAGCCGGTGCCGACGGCGACGTACTGGCGGCCGTCGACGGCGTAGCTGATCGGGAAGCTCGTCACCGCCGAGCCGAGGTTGATCTCCCACAGGATCTCGCCCGTCTCCTGGTCGAAGGCCCGGAACCGCCCGTTCACGTCGCCGCCGAACACCAGTCCGCCGCCGGTCGCGACGAGGGACATGGTGGCGGAGCGCTGCGAGTGGAGCCAGCGGGTCTCCCCCGTCTCGGCCGAGATGGCCTGCACCGTGCCGACCTGGTCCATGCCCGGCGCGATCTGGTTGCGGACGGCGAGGGCGTAGTGGCTGCCGGCGTCGGTCGAGGCGAGCATGCGCGCGCAGACGTTGCGCAGGGGCATGTACATGGTGTTGGTGAGGGGGCTGTAGGCGCCCGCCTCCCAGTCCTTGCCGCCGAACCAGCTCGGGCACGCCAGGACCTCCTGGCCCTCGGCGGTGAAGACGATCTCGCCGTTGGGGGTGACCGCGCCGGTGGCGCCGTCGATGTCGGTGATGACGTTCTGGGGGACGGTCGGGGTAGCCCAGAGGAACTCGCCGGTCGCGCGGTCGAGGGTGTAGACGACGCCGGTCTTGCCGGGGATGCCGGTCACCACGCTGCGCGTCTCGCCGGGCTGGAGCCCCGGGTTGATCCAGGCGACGGCGGCGGGGTCGGGGGCCACCGCGGTGTCGACCAGCAGCCGCTCGAACGGATGGTCGAGGTCCCAGTGGTCGTTCAGGTGCTGGTAGTACCAGCGGATCTCGCCGGTGTCGGCGTCGAGGGCGAGCGTGGAGTTGTGGTACAGGTGCGTGTTCTCGATGCCGCCCCGCAGGAACTTGGGGGCCGGCGACGTGACCGACGTGCCGACGAAAACGAGGTTCAGGTCGAGGTCGACGCTGGGGGCGGTCCACGACCCGACGTGCACGCGGTCCTCGTAGGGCACGTCGCCCCACGTCTCGTCGCCGGGCTCGCCGGGGGCGGGCACGAGCCGCCGGCGCCACAGCTCCTCGCCCGTCTCGGCGTCGTGGGCGACGATGACGCATGCCTCCGGCCCCGCCCACGGGCGGCAGCTCCGTCCCGAGAACGCCTTGCCGGCGGCGGTGATGGGGCCCGACGAGTGGCGGGCGGGGTTGACGGTGTAGTCGAGGATCTCCGTCTCCCAGACGAGTTCGCCGGTGCGGGCGTCGACGGCGTAGATGTAGTCGTCGTTGCTGGTGTCGATGATGCGGGTGCCGTGGATGGCGATGTTGCGGTTCACGCTGACGAGCCCGCGGATGTAGTCGTCGATGTCGTCGGGGAGGTCGCGGCGGTACTCCCAGCGGAGGTCGCCGGTCACCGCGTCGATGGCCTGGATGACGTCGTTGGGGTTCGGCATGTAGAGGACGCCGCCGTAGGCGATGGGCGTGCCCTGCTGGCTGCCGGGGGCGAGGGCGCGCGTCCACACCACGCGCAGGTCGCCGACGTTGGCGCGGTCGATCTGGTCGAGGGGGCTGTACCCCCACCCGTCGAGCGTCCGGCGCCACATGAGCCAGTCGCCGTCGGCCGGGTCCGCGAGCATGGCGTCGGTGACGGGCACGAAGTCGTCGCCGGTCTGGGCGGCGGGTTGCGAGACGGAAGCCGCCGCGACGACGGCCGCCGCCGACAACCAGCGGGCTGCGGTGTGCATTGCGTTCATGGTCCTGACTCCCGTCCGTGATGCCGGGCGATTCGCGCTGAAGGCCCCCATTCTACCCGCGTGACGTACGGGGGCGTCTCACTGCCAGCGGAACACGCGGAGCGCGACGACGAACGAGACCCCGCCCCAACCCGCCAGCAGGCCGAGCTCGGTGCCGATGCCGGCGAGCGCGTGGCCGTTCAGCATGACGCCGCGCAGGGCGTCGATGAGGGCGGTGAGGGGGAGGACGCGGATGAACGGCTGGACCGCCTCGGGGAAGTTCGTCACCGCGAAGAACACGCCGCTGCAGATGAACATGGGCATCATCACCACGTTCATGATGCCGGAGACGCCCTCGATGGTGCGGGCGCGGCTCGACGTCAACAGGCCGACGCCGCCGAAGGCGAGGGCGCCGATCAGCGCCACCGCGAAGAGGGCCGCGAAGCCCCCCTCGCTCCCGACGCCGAAGAACCAGGCGGCGAACCCGAGGAGCGCGAGCATCTCGAGGCCCAGGAACGCGAGCCGCGAGATGACCAGCGACGCCAGGAAGTGCGAGCGGCGCATGGGGGTGGCGACCATCCGCTTCAGCAGCTTGCGCGACCGCGCCACCACGATGCCGAACCCGAGCCCCCACATGCCCGAGCTCATGATGTTCATGCCGAGCAGGCCCGGCACCAGCCAGTCGATGTAGCGGCTGCCCGGCGTCGCGACCTCCTCGGTGCGGGCGGCCCCCGCGGGGCCGTGACCGGCCGCGCCGGCCAGCGCCCGGTCGACGAGCAGGCGCGCGAGGCGGCTCTCGGGGCGGACCGGGTCGTAGCGGTAGGTGGGGGGCGACCCGGGGGGCGACCCCGGCACCACGACGAGGTGCGCGCGCCCGTCCCGCAGCAGGGTCAGCTCGTCCCCCTCCGGGGCGGCGAACGCCTCCAGGTCGCCGGTGCGCGCCAGCGCGTCGATGACCGGCGCCGCGCCCGGCGCGTCCCTGACCGCCACCGGCGTCGGCTCCTCGCCGCGGGCCTGGAACGCGATGCCGAGGGCCAGGGCCATGAGGATGGGGAAGACGAAGACCCAGAACACCATCTCCGGCTCGCGGATGGTCAGCTTGAACCGGGCGAGGGTCAGGGCGGCGAGGGGATGCCGGATGAGGCTGCGGTCAGCCATCGCGCAGGTGCCTCCCCGTCAGCGAGACGAACACGTCCTCCAGGGTCGCGGCGTGGGTGGTGACCGAGTCGAGCCCAAGACCCGCATCCTCGGCGAAACGCATCAGGGCCGGCAGCGTGTCCTGCAGGTCGGCGGCGCCGAGCTGCCACCGGTCGCCGTCGCGGCCGACGTTCTGGACGCCGGGCAGCGCCTCAAGCTGCGCGGTCAGGGCGGGCGCGTCCGGCCCCGCGTCCCGCGCCGGTGCCATGTCGAACTCGATGACGTGGGCCGCCCCGAGCGAGGCGATCAGCTCGCGCGGCGTCCCCTCGGCGATGATGCGGCCGCCGTCGACGATGGCCACCCGGTCGCACAGCACCTGCGCCTCGTCCATGTAGTGGGTGGTCAGCAGGAGGCTCCCGCCCGCGGCCCGGAACCGCTGCAGCACCGACCACAACTGCCGCCGCGACTGCGGATCGAGCCCCGTCGTCGGCTCGTCGAGGAAGAGCAGCTCGGGATCGCCGACGAGCGCGCACCCGACGGCGAGACGCTGCCGCTGCCCGCCCGAGAGCTGCCCGACCCACGTCCCCGCCTTGGCCTCGAGGCCGAGGGTCTCCAGGACATCGGCGACGGCCCGCCCCTCGCGGTAGAACGACCGGAACAGCCCGAGCGTCTCGACCACCGACAGCCGCTCGTCGAACTGCGTCTCCTGCAGGTGGATGCCCAGCCGCTGCCGCAGCGCGTCGTCGTCCGCGCCCCAGCGCGACCCCAGCACTTCGACCGCGCCCGCGTCGGGGGCCAGCAACCCCTCGAGGATCTCGATGGTCGTCGTCTTGCCCGCCCCGTTCGGCCCGAGCAGGCCGAAACACTCGCCCCGGCGCACGGTGAGGTCCAGCCCGTCGACCGCGGTCAGATCGCCGTAGCGCTTCACGAGACCCTGGCACTTGAGCGCGGGACTATCGCTTGCCTGTGGACGCATCGGTGAGATGGCTTCGTCGGGGGGCCTATCGGCGACCCAAGTCGGAGGCGTAGGCAAGTGCGGCCTGCACGTCCTCGACGGCGATGCGGTACGCGTCCGCGATCGCGTCCGGCGGGTCGCCCGCGGCCAGGCCGTCGAGAATCACCGAGACCAGCACGCGGGTTCCGCGGATGCAGGCGCTTCCGTGACAGACGTCCGGGTCAACCGTGATTCTGTCGTGCCAAGTCATGGATTCGTCCTCCGGGAAGCCGCTCAGAACCGCAGCAGGCGGTTCACCTTGACGATGAACGCGCGGTTGCTGAGGCCGGGGAACTGCTGCGTGGGGTCGAGCCCGGTGTTCCGGTCCTCGTTGTAGACGACGAAGAGCTCGCTGCCGGGGCGGTACTCCCAGCGGAAGCGGATGTTCGCCGACACCTGGTTGAGCCGCGAGTTGTACTGCACGAGGGCGCTCGCGAACATGAGCGGGGTCATCGTGTAGGTGGTCCGCGCGCCGACGAGATCGGTGCGGAACTCGCCTTGGGGCAGGTCGATCCAGTTGATCGACAGCGACGGCTCGACCGAGAACTGGTTGGTGATCGTGACCCGGCCGCGGCTGACGCCGAGGGTGGTCTTGGTCCCCCCGTAGAACGAGCCGTGCTCGGCCATGACGTTGGCCGAGAAGCGGCGCTGCTGGCCGAAGTTGTAGCCGAGCTGCAGGTTGGTGAAGTCGTAGCCGGCGACGGGGAGGACGACGTCGGGCGCGATGCGGAACGGGCGGGGCAGGAACTCGTACGAGTCGATGGCGCTGACGGTGAGCTGGTCGCTGTTCTCCCACTCGATGGTGAACAGCCCCGTGGCCTCGCGGGTCTCGACCGCCCCGCCGAGGTTCTCGACGTAGGCGAGCGAGCCGGTGCCGACGAAGCGCCGCACCGCCGCGATCGACGCGGGGCGGGGGCTGAAGCGGAACTCGGCGAAGCTGCGGCGCATGTCGCGCCGCCGCACGAACCCCACCTCGGGGCGGAAGTCGGGGCCGATCAGCAGGTGCTCGAGCTGCACGCCGTAGCGGTCGCCGGCGTAGTCGAGGTGGCCGCGGTAGCTGGTGTCGTTGCCGGTCAGGCCGTCGGTGCGGGTGCGGGCCCAGTGGGTGTTGACGGTGAGGTCGTCGTAGAAGCCGAAGGCCCCGTCGACGCCGTACGCGGCGTTCGACCCGTCGCCGAGCTGGTGGCGCGACCGGCCCGTGAACATGGCCCCGACGCTGCTGCGCCGCAGGACGTCGCGCTTGGCCCGCAGCACCGTGAAGTTCGTCGGCCGGACCTCGGGCGGGCCGTCGTCCCGCGCGCGGGGGTCGAGCAAGTCCGCGTCCGGCTCTTCCTCGAACGGGAGCGCGCCGGACTGGATGTTGAGCGCGCCCAGGGTCCACAGGCCGGCCCGGCCGGTCAGCCGCCCCCCCGTCCGCAGCGGCACCTCGCGGGCCTGGTGGAGGCCGATGCGCCGGCTGTAGAAGAGGATGGGCGTGTCGCTCACGCCGGCGAGCCGCCCGCTCGTCGACGCCCCCCCGAAGCTGAAGGTCCCCTGGTTCTCGAGGAAGAACTCGCGCTTCTCGGGGAAGAACAGGTTGAAGCGGGTCAGGTTGATCTGCTGCTCGTCGGCCTCGACCTGGGCGAAGTCGGGGTTGGCGGTGAAGTCGCTGGTCAGGCCCTGAGTGACGCCGACCTTGACGTCGATACCCACGTCGCCGCCCGGATCGTTGGTCATCGACCCCGACGCCGCGGCGGTGGTGACGTCGCCGATGACGTACGGCTTCACTTCGACCAGCCGCGACGCCTCGGGCGCGTCGATGCCCACGAGGGTGGCGGCGAGCGAGGCGCGGAAGTGCCCGCGCAGGCTCTGGGCGGCCGAGAGGGGCGTGAGGTACGACGACTCGTTCCGCCAGCGGTTGACGCGCCGCGCCTGGAAGCCCCAGGTCTGCGGGCCGGCCCCCGGATAGCGGAGCGACTTGAACGGCAGCGCCGTCTCCATCACCCAGCCCCCCTCGAAGCGGCCGATGGCGACGTCGTAGACGGGGTTCCAGTCGAGGTTGATCTGCGACTCGTTGACGACCTCGGCGTCGAGCCGGCCGCCGACCGCCGACACCTCGAAGAGCACCCCGTTGCGGCGCGAGTAGAACGTGTCGAACGACCACGCGAAGTTGTCGTCGCGCACGATGCGGATGTTGTCGCGCCGCATCTCGCTCGCGATGACGCGGTCCGGCCGCGACTCCCAGCACCGGGCGACCACGTAGACCTGGTCGTTGTCGAACAGCAGCCACACCTCGGTCTTCTCCGAGGCCGGCGCGCCCGCCACCGGGTCGTTCTGGATGAAGTCGGACATCGACGCGATGCGGTCGTAGACCGCCTCGTCGAGCCGGCCGTCGATGCGGAGCGGGGCGTCGATGCGGACCGCGCGGACGGTCACGCCGGTCGCGTCGCGGGCGATGACGGCGGGGGGGACGGGGGGCGGCGGACCGAAAATCTGCGGCGGACGCGGGGCCAGGGCGGCCTGGGCGGCGGCGTCGGTCGCCGCGCCCGCCGCCGCCAGCAGCAGGGCGGCCACGACGGCCAACCGGGGCGGCGTCCCGAAAGCTGCTATACTGGGGGTTCCACGTCCGCGCGCCCTTAGCTCAGCTGGATAGAGCGTCTGGCTACGAACCAGGAGGCCGCAGGTTCGAATCCTGCAGGGCGCGCCACTTCCTCCCTTCACGATCCCGTCCCGAGCTCGATCGCGGCCGCCGCCGTCCGGCCGAGCGCTGTCGTCTGCGTCATCACGTGCTGCCTCTCGGCGTCCCGCCGGGGTCCGCTCCACCGCCGTCCGCCGCCGCGAACACCCATCGTATCGCACGCCGGGCGGCAGACGGGACAGACGACGCGGGGGCGTGGGGCCGCCCGCGGCCGGCGGGATGCCCCGCTCGGGCATCGGGCCGATGGGCGAATGGTCCGGGCCGAGGGCGTCGGCAGGCGCTCCGGCAACGGAATCCGATGCACGGCCCGGCCCGCGTCCGCCGTTGAACGCGACGCCTCCCGGCGATAGACTGCCTGCGACAAGATACGACGGCTGGAGGATAACCGTGTCACTGAGACCGACGCGCTGGATTTTCGCCCTGCCCGTGCTCGCCTTGCTCCTGCCCGCCGCCGCCCCGGCCCAGCCGGCCGGCGACCTCGAGTGGCCGACCTACGGCGGCGACCTCGCGAGCACCCGCTACTCGCCGGCCGACCAGATCACGGCCGACAACTTCGCCGACCTCGAGCTCGCGTGGACCCTGAGCACCGACAACTTCGGCCCCGAGCCCGAGTACAACCTGCAGTCGACGCCGCTCATGGTCGGCGGGGTGCTGTACACCACGGCGGGGACGCGGCGGGCGGTGGTCGCGGCCGACGCGGCGACGGGCGAGCTGCTGTGGACGCACCGCCTCGACGAGGGCGAGCGGGGCGCGGCGGCACCGCGGCGGCTGTCGGGCCGGGGGCTGGCGTACCGGGACGACGGCGGCGCGGGCGAGATCTTCTACGTCACGCCGGGCTACCAGCTCATCGGCCTCGACGCCGCCACCGGGCGGCGGCTGCCGCACTTCGGCGAGGACGGCATCGTCGACCTCAAGCTGACCCTGGACCAGGACATCGACCCGGTGACGGGCGAGGTGGGGCTGCACGCCGCCCCCATCGTCGCCGGCGACACCATCGTGGTGGGGGCCGCCCACCTGCCGGGCGGCCGGCCGCGGTCGATGCGGAACGTCAAGGGGCACATCCGCGGCTTCGACGCCCGCACCGGCGACCGCAAGTGGATCTTCCACACCGTGCCCGGGGCCGACGAGTTCGGCAACGACACCTGGCTCGGCGACTCGTGGCGCTACACCGGCAACACCGGCGTCTGGGGGCAGATGACCGTCGACGCCGAGCTCGGCATCGCCTACTTCGCGACCGAGATGCCCACCAACGACTACTACGGCGGGCACCGGCACGGCGACAACCTGTTCTCGGACAGCCTCGTGGCCGTCGACCTCGAGACCGGCGAGCGCCTCTGGCACTTCCAGTTCATCCACCACGACGTGTGGGACTGGGACCTGCCGTGCGCGCCGATCCTGGTCGACATCACCGTGGACGGGCGGGAGATCAAGGCCGTCGCCCAGCCCAGCAAGCAGACGTGGCTCTACGTCTTCGACCGGGTCACCGGCGAGCCGGTGTGGCCCATCGAGGAGCGCCCGGTCGAGGCGTCGAACGTGCCCGGCGAGCTGCTGTCGCTCACCCAGCCGTTTCCGACGAAGCCCCCCGCCTACGACCGGCAGGGGGTGGGCCTCGACGACCTCGTCGACTTCACGCCCGAGCTGCGGGCCGAGGCCGAGCGCATCGTCTCGAACTACCGCATGGGCCCGATCTTCACGCCGCCGACGGTGTCGGTGCCCGAGGGGCCGTGGGGCACCCTGATGCTGCCGTCGCAGGCGGGGGGCACGAACTGGCCGGGGGCCTCGTACGACCCCGAGACCGGCATCATGTACCTCTACAGCTACACCCAGGCGGTGTCGCTCGGGCTCGTCAACGACCCCGAGCAGTCGGACATGAACTTCATCCGGGGGCGGTCGCCGGAGATCTCGGCCGCCGACGCGTCGCTGACCATCGAGGGGATCCCCATCATCAAGCCGCCGTGGGGCCGCATCACCGCCATGGACCTGAACCAGGGCGAGATTCTCTGGCAGGTGCCGCACGGCGAGACGCCCGACAACATCCGCAACCACCCGCGGCTGGAAGGGGTCGACATCCCCCGTACCGGGCGGGTCGGGCGCATCGGGACGCTCAACACGAAGACCCTCGTCATCGCCGGCGAGGGGGGCATCTTCACCACCCCGTCGGGCGAGCCCGGCGCGATGCTGCGCGCCTACGACAAGATGACCGGCGAGGAGGTCGGCGAGGTCTACATGCCGGCGCCGCAGTCGGGCTCGCCGATGACCTACGTGCTCGACGGCGTGCAGTACATCGTCGTCGCCACCAGCGGCAGCGGCCAACCCGGTCGGCTGCTGGCGTACCGGCTGCCGCCGGAGTAGAAGGGAACAAAAGCCATGACCCGCAACCGGACATCCATCGGCCGTCGGCGGTTTCTGCAGACGGGCGCGCTCGGCCTCGGTGCCGGCGCGCTCGGCCCGGGCCTGGCGGCGGGTCAGGGAGGGGCTGGAAGCGTGGCCGAGCCTGGCGACGGCCGGGTGCGGATGAGCGGCGACGGGCTGGGGCTGACGCCGGCCGACCACGGCCGCATCCTCAGCCGCCTCGCCGACGAGGGGCGCATCGCCCGTGACAGCTACTCGAACGGCGGGGTCGTCGGCGAGCTCGAGGAGCGTTTCGCCGAACTGCTCGGCAAGGAGCGCGCGGTGTTCATGCCGACGGGCACCCTCGCCAACCACCTCGCGGTGCGGGCGCTGGCCGGGGGCCGGGGCCGGGCCATCCTGCAGGCCGAGGCCCACCTCTACAACGACTCGGGCGACTGCGTGCAGACGCTGAGCGGCATCACCCTGATGCCGCTGGCGCCGGGCCGGGCCACGTTCACCCTCGAGGAGGTGAAAGAGGTCGTCGACCGCACCGCCGGCGGCCGGGTGTCGAGGCCGGTGTCGGTCATCTCCATCGAGACGCCGGTGCGCCGGCGCTTCGGCGAGCGGTTCGACCAGGCCGAGCTCGACCGCATCGCCGCGTTCGCGCGCGAGCGGGGTATCCGCCTGCACATGGACGGTGCCCGGCTCTTCCTGCAGAGCGCGTGCACGGGGGTCGACGTGGCGGAGTACGCGCGCCCCTTCGACACCGTGTACGTCTCGCTCTACAAGTACTTCAACGCGGCGTCCGGCGCGATCCTGGCCGGCCCGCGGGCGCTGCTCGACGACATGTACCACACCCGCCGGATGTTCGGCTCGGGGCTGCCCGGGGCGTGGCCGTTCGCGGCGGTGGCCCTGCACCACGTGCCGGGCTTCGTCGATCGCTTCCGCCGGGCCGTCGAGGTGTCCGAGGCGTTCATCGAGCGCGTCACCCGGCACGAGGCGTTCGCGGTCGAGCGGATGCCGGCCCCGACGAACCTCTTCCGGCTGCGCGTGTCCGCCGACGACACGGCCGGTTTTCGCGCACGGTTGCGCGACCGCGGCATCGACCTGGGCCGACCCGCACCGGACGGCGGGGTCCTGGTCGGCGTGAACGAGACGTGGAACCGCGCGACGGCCGAGTCGCTGGCGGAGCACTTCGCCGCGGCGCTGTAGAAGTCCGTGCCGCGCGCGGCCTCCTGGAGGGCTGGCCGAAACGGAGCCGCCATCGGCGACCCGAAGGCCCGCTCCGTTGCCATACGAGCGGCGATGCATCCCGCCTGAGCCCGGCTGGCACCCTCACCGTCGAGTCCGCCCGCCGCGCATTGGGCAGCGTCCGGCTGCGCCACTTCGGCCCCGCCCCGGATAGAGGACGCCTCGATCCGCTCGGAGTGCGCCGCCATCAGGAACGGCGAGGTCGGCTTCCGCGTGAACGAGCGCATCGCGGCCCCGCACCGCGCGCGTCATGCCGAAACCTGATGCTGTGGCCCCGGCCCCCCATGAAACCTTCGGGCGGGGTGCGCCGTATACATCCGACAGGCGGGGGCGGACGGCCGCGAGGGGCGGCCGGGCCCCGCCGGGGGACGACGGCCGGCGGTTCGCGCCCCGGTCGTACGGCATGACCTGGAACTTCGGGAGGGGCACAGTGAGCAAGGCAACGACGGTGGGGCGCACGGCGCTCGCGGTGATGACGGCGCTCGTGGCGTCCGGGGCGGCCATCGGTCTCCACGCCGCGCAGGCGCAGGATCCGCAACCCTGGATCCACCTCGACATGACCGGCGAGCGGGGCGCCAACATGAACCTCAACCTGCCGCTCGCCGCCATCGAGGCGGCCCTGGCGATGGCCCCCGAGGCCGTCGTCGACGGCGACGGGCAGCTCCAGCTCGGCGGCGAGCGCCAGATTCCGGTGACCGCGATCCGCGCCGCGTGGGCCCAGCTCCGCGACGCGGGCGACCTCGAGATCGCCAACATCCGGGACGGCCGGCAGAGCATCCGCGTCGCGCGGGAGGGCGACACCATCCTGGTCGACGTCACGGGGACGGACGACGGGGGCGAAGGCGAAGAGGGCGGGCACGACGACGACGCCGACCACGACGGTCCCGACCGCGACCGCGATTTCGTGGGCGAGGTGAACGTCCGGGTGCCGGTGAGCGTGGTCGACGCGCTGCTGTCGGGCACCGGCGAGACCCTCGACGTCCGCGCCGCCATCCAGGAACTCGCCGCGCTGCGGGGCGAGATGGTCCAAGTGGACCACCCGGACGGCCGCATCCGCGTGTGGATCGACGAGAGCCCGACACAGTAGCGTCCGCGCGACCTTGCGGTCACGTTGGGAGTTTCGCTGGCGCGAACTCCCGCGGCGCAGGCGCATGGATTGACGAGAGCCCGACCCGGCGGCGGTCGCATAAGGCCGGTGCCGGGCAGGCAGGACGGGGCGGCCCGCGTGGGCGGGCGCCCCGTTCGCGTGTACGGACGGTCGTCGAGGTGGGGAGCCCCGGCGCCGCGGAACACGGTGCCGTTTCCCGCGGAGGGTGCCGGCTCGCCGGCAGTGGTTGGGCGCCGGAACACGCGCCTCGCGAATGGGGGGGTAACCCGACGACGCGAAGGGGGATGCGGGGTGGTGACCGCGGGAGGATCGCCCGCCGACGAGCGGTGGATGCGCGAGGCGCTGGCCGAGGCTCGGCTTGCGGGCCGGTGGGGCGAGGTGCCGGTCGGGGCGGTCATCGTGATCGACGGCGCCGTCGTCGGGCGCGGGAGCAACCAGCCGATTCACGCGACGGACCCCACCGCCCATGCCGAGGTCGTCGCCCTGCGCGACGCCGCCCGCGTCGTCGGCAACTACCGGCTGACCGGGGCGGCGCTCTACGTGACGGTCGAGCCGTGCCTCATGTGCGCCGGCGCCCTCGTGCACGCCCGCATCGGCCGGCTCGTCTTCGGCGCCGCCGAGCCCAAGGCGGGGGCGGTGCGCTCGACCCTGCGGGCGCTCGACCACCCCGCGCTGAACCACCGCGTCGAGGTCGCCGGCGGCGTGCTCGAACCGGAGTGCAACGCGCTGATGCGGGCGTTCTTCGCCGAGCGCCGGGCCGAGGAGAAGCGGAGGAAGGCTTGATCCGCGTCGCCGAAGGGGTAACATGGTACCCGCTTCGACGGAGAGATCTGGGGGTTCGGTATGCGTCACCTTCGCAGCATTTGTTCCAGGTGGATACGCGTCGGCCTCGGCGTCGTTCTGGCCGTGCTCGCGGCGGGGCTCGCCGTCGGCGCGCAGGCCCAGCCGGCGCCGCGGCAGCCGTCCGGCGCCGGGCAGCTCCCGGATAGGGGGACCTTCCGGACCGGCGTCACCCTGATTCGCACCGACGTCATCGTGCGCGACGCCGACGGCGTCTTCGTGCCCGACCTGACCCCGGCGGATTTCCGCGTCGCGGAAGACGGCGTACCCCAGCAGATCGCCTCGCTCGTGCTGGTGCACGGCGGCCGGGTCTTCAACCAGCTCTCGCCGGCGCCGGCGGTGCAGGAGGGCATCATCCTGCCCGGCACCGCGCCCGCGAACCAGATGGCGGGGCGCATCTTCATCTTCTTCGTCGATGCCATGCACCTCGAGCCGCAGAGCACGCCGCGGGTCCGGCACTTCATCAAGGACGTGGTCGACATCCTCGTGCACGAGGGCGATCTCGTCGGGCTGATCTCGAACGACTCGGCGGGGACGGCGGTCGACATCACCTACGATCGGGAGCTGGTGAAGGCCTCGGTCGACGGCATCATCGGCACCGGCTTTACCCCGCGCGAGCTGATCCACGACGTGCAGGACGGGCGGGACGGGCCGGCGGAGCTGCGCTGGCGAGCCCATCGCGCCTTCCTGACCGTGAACACGCTCCTCGAGAACCTGGAAGCGGTCCAGGATCGGCGCAAGGTCCTGCTCTACGTCAGCACCGGATACGACCTGAATCCGTTCGAGCTGCAGCGGCTCTACCGGACCAACCGGGCAGATCGATTCCTGCGCGACCGCCGGTCGGATCTCGCCGCCAACGACCCCGAGATGAGGGCGCGGCTGGCTCCCTTCGATGAGATTCAGCGCCAGGGCACGGTGTTCTCGGACGCGGAGCTGGTCCGCGAAATGGAAGAGCTGACCGCCGCCGCCAACCGCACCAACACGACGTTCTACACGCTGGACCCGCGCGGTCTCGTGTCGAGCCCCGACATCGACTACGACGTACCGGTCCAAGAGTGGCGCGAGTACCAGTTGGCGGCGCGTTCCAGCCTGCGCACGCTGGCAGAGCTGACCGGCGGCATCTCCATCGTCAACACGAACAACTTCGAGGGGATGCTCCGTCAGATCGACGCCGAGACCAGCGACTACTACGTGCTCGGCTACTACACGAGCAACCCCGACCCGACCCATCGGCACCGCGCCCTCGACGTGACCGTGGCGCGCGACGGCGTGTCGGTGCAGTCGCGCACGTCCTATACGCTGAGCTGGACCGACAGCGCCGGCATGGCGGGGGGACGATGACCGCGCGCGCGGGGCTCGCCGCCCTGCTGGCGCTGTCCGGCATGACGGCGTTCACGCCCCCGGCGGCGCCGGCCGCGCAGCGCCCCGCCGCCGTGCTCGCGGAGGTCGGGGCCGTGCTGCGTGAAGAGGTGGACGTGCGGCGCGTCGACTACCGCGTCGACGGCGCCGAGGTCACCCTGTCGGGCGAGGTGCCGACGTTGTGGGTGAAGACCCGGACGATCGACCGCGTCCTCGATATCGCGGGCGTCGACACCGTCGCGAGCGAGTTGGTGATTCCCGGCCGGGAGGACGACGACGAGATCGCCGCGGCCGTCGGCTCGGCGATTCGAAACTATCGGTACAACACGATCTGGGACTACGTCGGAGGCTCGGTCGACGACGGCGTCGTCACCCTCAACGGCAGCGTCACGCCGGACCGGGACAAGCCGGGCGAGCTGTTCGCCCGCGTCGCCCGCATCCCCGGCGTCCAGGACATCGTCCTCGACCTCTTCGTGCAGTCGTCGTCCCGCCGCGATCGGGACCTGCGCCGGCTCATCGCGCAGCGGGTGCGGCGGCACCCCGTGTTCGCGCAGTACCTCCTGCTCGCCGACTCGCCGTTCCGCATTCTCGTCCACGAGGGAGAAGTGCTCCTCGTCGGTTCGGTGCGCAGCGGCGTCGAGAGCCGGGTTCTCGAGCAGATCGCCCGCCAGGCGTTCGAGACCGAGCGGGTGATCAACCGGCTGCAGGTCGGCAGCCAGGGCTAGGAACTCTTCCCGCCTCGTTCGTCGTCAGTTCGGTAGTTCCGCGCGATCCCCTCGTCAGGACCTGTCGTCGACAGGAAACGCGGAGCCGTGTCCGGAAGGGAGACAATCATGAGGAACATCGTCGCAACGGCCCTGCTGCTCTTGGCCGCCGGCGCCGCGTCGGCGGCGGCGCAGCCGGCGTGGACCACGACGGAGCTGGACGGCGGCGGCGCCCAGTTCCAGCTCACGAACGACGACGGGGCGTCGCTCATCCTCGTGTGCGAGCTTCGGGGCGTCAATGGGGGGTTCGAGTTCCCCGCGCCCGTGGACGCTACGGAACGGGCCACCCTGCGCGCCGTTCCCGGCGAGCGCCAGAACGTGGCGGTCACGCCCATCAGCGACCGCCTGTTCCAACTGACCGGCGGCCGGGGCGTCGATACGTTCCTGCGGCTGCTGCGTACCACCGCGAATCTCCGGGTGAGCCTGAGCGGTGAGCGGGCGGCCTTCCAGGTGTTCGGCAGCGACTCGATCGTGTCGGAGTGTTTGCAGCGGCAGGAGCCGCTGCCCGAGTGAGCACGTCGATCCCAGTGGCGGGGTCGTTCGCGCCCGACGAACAGACAGCCGGATCAAAGAGAAGGGCCGAGCGCTCGGCGCTCGGCCCTTCCTCGTGGCGGCTGGTGCCGCCGACCGTATTCCAGCCGCCGGTCCGCCGCCGGCCGGTGCCGCCTGCAACGCCGTATTCCGGCCGCCGGTCCGCCGCCGGCCGGTACCGCCTGCAATGCCGTATTCCGGCCGCCGGTCCGCCGCCGGCCGGTGCCGCCTGCGACACCGTAATCGACCGGGCCGGAAGCTCGCGTCGCTCCCGGCCCGGCCTGCCCCGAACGTCAGCCCCGGCTAGAGCTAGAAGCCGTAGCGGATGCCGAAGTTCGCCTGACGCGGGAACCCCCCGCCCCGCAGCGACGTGTAGTTCAAGAAGGAACCGCTGTTCTGGTTGCCGTTGGCCGGGTTCCAGTTCGTGCGGTTGGTCAGGTTGATGACGTCCAGGTAGATGTCCAGCGTCTCGTCCGCGCGCGGACGCACGCGATAGCCGAACCGGAGGTCGAGCTGGAGGTAGTCGGCGGAGCGCGCCGCGGCCTGGCACCCGACGGCGTTGATCAGCTCGCAGTTGCCCCGGGTCTGCTCCACCGTGATGGGGTTCGCCCCGGTGCCGGTGTACATCCCGGGCGGCAGCGGATCCCAGAGCGAGCCGTTCTGGTTGATGTCGATCGTGCTGTTGTAGATCGTGAACGGCAGCTCGGTCATGTAGCGGAGGATGGCGGCGGCGGTGATCCCGCCCGGGAGCTCGGTGTTCCCGCTGAGCGTCAGGATGTGCCGCCGGTCGGTCTCCGCATCCTGCCAGTTCTCGGCCATGTTGAGCTCGCCGAGCACCTGGCTCTGGACGCCGTTGAGGCTCGGCCCGTTCGTGCCGTACTGCTCGAACGAGTTTCCGTGAGAGTGCCCCCACGCATACGACAGGCGGGCGCCCCATCGGTCGGCGTAGCGCTTCTCTACCGCGAGGTTGAGCGCGTCGTACGAGGACCGTCCGACGCTCTCGATCGACAGCACCCGGTTGATGAACGTCCCCGCGAGCGGGAAGCCCGTGCGGGGATCCATGGCCCCCCCGGGGTAGTACACCGTGTCCGTCCGGTCCTCGACCCGCTGCCCCCCGAAGGCGTTCCCCACGTCGTAGTAGGTCAGCGGGTCGGACTGGCTCGTCCCGTCATGCCGAAACGGCGCGAGGTAGTTGATCCGGTTGAGCAGGTCGCGGCCCCGCATCATGATGTAGTCGGCCGAGACCGACAGGGTCGGCAACAGCTCGCGCTCGTAGCCCACCGTGAACTGGTGGAACCAGGGCTGGTTCCGCCGCTCGTTGTCGAGGTAGACGCGCGCCTGATTCAACTGCTCGGCCCCCGAGAAATTGGCGGCGATCCAGTCGTGGTTCACGAGCACGCACCCGTTGGTGGCGTTGCCGGTGGCCGGCGGACACTGGGAGAACAGCGGGTCGCCGGGCCTCACGACGATGGTCGCGGCCAGGAGCTCCGGATCGGTCGCGGGCAGCCCGAGCCGCGGGTTGGGGTCGCGGTTGAAGTTCCGCGGGAAGGTGACGTCGAACGACGTCTGGGTGGCGGGGTCCTGCAGGACGTTGTCGAGCCCGCTCAGGAGCGTCCGGTCGTAGAAGCGGCCATAGCCGACCCGCATGACCGACCGGCCGTCGCCCTCCACGTCGTAGGCGATGGACAGCCGGGGCGAGAAGTTGTCCCAGTCGCGCGGATCCTCGCCCGGCGGCATCAGCGGATTGGACAGCAGCCTCCCGTGCAGCCGCTCGGCGTCATATCGGATGCCGAGCCCGAGGGTCCATCGCTCGTTGAGCGTCCATTTGTCCTGGAAGAACAGCTCCAGGCTGTCGCCGGGGTAATCGAAGAACCGCCCGTTCGGGTCGCCGACCCGAATCCGCAGCCGGTCCGGGTAGGTGAAGAGGTTGTCGACATCGAAGGGGAGGGTCTCGCTCGCCATCCGGAACTCCCCGCCGAGATGATTCTCGCTGAAGTCCCTGATGGCGTTCACGTTCCAGCTTCCGCCGAACTTGACGTCGTGGTCGCCCATCTTGTCGGGGATGAACCACGACGTCGTGTTGGTGAACTGCCACTGGAAGTCGTCGCGGCCGCCCGAGGTGGTGTCGATGTTGTCCTGGTAGCTGCTGGTGTAGTAGCCCGGCGGCAGGTCGCGCATCACGCCGGTTCGGAGCGTCGGTCCGCCCGCGGCGACCCACTGCGAGGCCCCGCCCGCGAACCGCTCCTCGCTCCGCATGCCCCGGAACGTGTTGACCACGTTGTTGCCGAGGACGCTGGTGGCGCTCCCGACGACCATCCATTCGTCGTCGTCGTTCTCCGAGGTCGCGTTGATGGTCCGCAGGGTCGACGCGAAGACGTCGAGCTCCGGACTCAGCTCGCGCAGGTGCCGCACCGCGAACGAGTGGTTGGCGCTCAACTGCTGGTCATACCGGAGCAGGTAGTTCCAGGCCTGCCAGTCCTCGTTCGACGTGCGGTTCAGGTCGGGGCGGCTGTTGAAGATGCGCGTCCGGCCCGGCTTCGTGAGCCGCCGCTCGAGGCTGGTGAAGAAGTGGGCCCGGTCGCGGATGACCGGGCCGCCGAGCACGCCGCCGAACTCGTACTTGCTGTTCTCGGGCTTGTCGTTGCCCGCCTGCTGGGTGAGGTAGTCCGTCGCGGTCATCGCCGTCGACGTGTTGTAGCTGAAGGCGGCGCCGCTGACCTGGTTGGTGCCCCGCTTCGTCACCGCGTTGATGATGGCGCCGCTCGCCCGGCCGAACTCGGCGTCGAACTGGTTGGTGATGACCTGGAACTCGGAGACCGACTCGATCGCCACCTTCACCTGACTGCCGCCCGCGCCCGCGCTGGTGGAGTCGGCGTTGTTCGCGCCGTCGGTGTTCAGCGTGCTCGCGGCCCCGGTCTGCCCGTTGGCGATGATCGAGTCGTTGCCCTGCGACGCCGACGGGTTGAACTGAAGGCCCGGCAAGGTCGCGATCGCGGCGAACGCGGACCGGTTCACCAGAGGCAGCTCCACCAGCTCGTCCGCCTGGACGGTGCCCCCCACCTCGGCGGAGGTCAGATCGACCAGCGGCGTCTCGCCCGAGACGGTGATGGTCTCCTCGATGCCGCCGACGGTCAGGACGATGTCGAGGTCGGTGGTCTGGCCGACGGTCAGCACGTAGTCGGTCCGCTCGCTGGTCGTGAAGCCCGGCAGCGTCGCGGTGACCGTGAAGGTGCCGGGCAACAGTTGCGCCGCGAAGTAGGTGCCGTCGCTCGAGGTGATGACTTCGCGGAACGTGCCGTCGTCCTGGTTCGTGATGAGAATGGTGACGCCCGGCAGGACGCCGCCCTGTTCATCGGTTACGCGGCCACGAAGCTCCGTTCGGCCCACCTGGGCGAGGGCGAACGTGGCCGTCGCACCGAGCGCCAGTGCGACGGTGACCAGCAACGCTGTGAGTCTCCGCATGTTTGCCTCCTCTAGAGGGGTATCAACGACGGACGGACAATACGCTTTGCAGTACTTATGCCAACTTCGGATTCCCGGCTGCGGTCGCGGGACGCCATTCGGGGAACGCGGCCCGCGGCTGCCCGCCCATTGTCGCCTTCGGTTCCGCTGGGCGCCCAACCAACCCTGCTAGGAGTCTGCACCGTTCTACGGCGCAGACTCCTAGGGCTGGATCGACGACAGGATGCCGGTCGCGGTCGCCGCGAAGCGGCCGTTCGGCTCGCGCTCCAGGTAGATCCGGAACTCGGCCGCCGCCTCGGCCATCTGGCCCGCGTTGAGGTTCGCCATGCCGAGCCAGTAGTGGGCCTCGCCGTGCCCGGGGTCGAGCTCGAGGGTGCGCTCGAACTGCCGGCGGGCCTCGTCGAGGCGCCCGGCGTTCCAGAAGATGAGGCCCTGGTCGAACACCGCGGTGGGGTTGTCGCCGCCCTCCGCGCCGCCGCCCGAAAGCCGCGCCGCCGCCGCGCTGGCCTCCGCCGCCTCGTCGAAGCGGCGCTGCGCGTTGTAGAGCTCGGCCAGGCCCTCGTAGGTCTCGGCGTTGTCCGGCTCGAGCCCCAGCGCCGCCTGGAACGCCGCCTCCGCCTCGTCGTAGGCGCCCAGCCGGCCCTGCACGATGCCCAGGTTGCGCTGGCACTCGGCGCAGTCGGGCGTCGTCTCCAGCGCGGCCCGGAAGAGCGTGACCGCTCGCGCGAGGTCGCCGCCGCCGACCGCGGCCAGCCCCTGCTCGAAGGCGTCGCTGGTGGCGGCGCGGGCGTCGAGGGCGGCGCGATCTTCCTCGGAGAGGCTCTCGCGGTAGAGCTCCTCGACCGTCCGCAGCGTCAGGTCCCGCTCGAGCTGCTGGCCGGCCGCGAGGTCGATGGGCACCCGGTTGATGCCCACGCCGTCCTTCGACGCGGTGAGGACGTAGGGGCCCCGCATGAGCCCCATCTGCAGGTACTCGCCCTCGTCGTTCGTCGTGATCTCGAAGCTGCGGGCCAGGCCGCCCTGGAACTCGAGGGTGATGGTGGCCCCCTCCACGACCTGGCCCGCGGGGTCGGTGATGACCCCGAAGACGCGGGCGCTGTTCTGCGCCGCCGCCGGCGCCGCCGCGGCGATGGCGATGGCGACGACCGGGGCGATCGAGCGGCGCAATCGGCTTGTCTCGAACATCGTTTGTTCCCCCTCTGGTTGCGTCGGCTTCACGCGGGATGCGCCCGCCCGACGGTGCGGCGATGCACGCGCTGACGTTCGATTATAGCGGGCAACTCGTCCGGCCATCGACGCCTGTCGACCGCGCCCCCGTACGAAGAACGGCCCGGGCGGCGTCCGATGCCGCCCGGGCCCCCGAGCGACGGCTACGTGCCTTCCGACGCCTCCGCCTCGGCTAGTACCCCCAGCGGATGCCGAACTGCGCCTGCCGCGGGAAGCCGCTGCCCGCCCAGAGTCTGGTCAGGTTCAGGAAGTTGCTCGACCGCATGTCCCCCGTCGGGTTGAGGAAGTTCCCGTGGTTCGTGACGTTGAAGACATCGAAGAAGATGTCGAGCGTCTGGCGGTCGCTCCACCGCGTCCGATGGCCGAGCCGGATGTCGAACTGCAGGAACTCGGGCCCGTACGCGCCCCGGATGCCGCCGGCGTTCTCGACCGCGATCGGGTTGCGGTTGGCGCCCGAGTTGCCTTCGTACATGCCGGTCGCGATCGGGTCCGGGCCCCACCCGTTCATGTTCGGGTCGAACCGGGTGTCGTGGATCGTGAACGGCGTGCCGCTCATGTAGCGCATGACGCCGCTCACGGTGATGCCGCCCAGCACCGGGATCTCCGTCCGGCCGCTGAGGGTCAGGTTGTGACGGCGGTCGTACGGGCTCGGCCCCCAGAGCTGGTCGATGTTCATGTTGTTCCCCACCTGCGCCCAGTTCGCGTCGAGGTAGTAGATGGAGTTGCCCTCCGACTTGCCCAGGGAGTAGACCGCGCGCATCTGCCAGTTGTCGCTGTAGCGCTTCTCGAGCTGGAAGTTGAGGGCCTGGTACTTGCTCGTCCCGAGGTTCTGCACGAAGGAGACGCGGCCTCCGCCGTAGCTCTCGCCCGGCATCAGCACGTCGTTCAGCCCCGGCACCAGCCCGAGCGCGTCCATCCGGGTCACCGGATCGGCGCGCAGCATGCCGTCGCGCACCTGCGGGCGCGCCTCCATCAGCATCTGCCGGTCGCGGCCGTGCATGCTGACGAAGTCGACCGACGCCGACAGCACCGGCGTCAGCTCCCTCTCGTACCCGAAGGTGAGCTGGTGGGTATAGGACTGCTTCCGGTCCGGGTGGTCGAAGAAGACCCAGCCGGTGTTCACGGCCCGGGTTCCCGGCGGGAAGAGCTGGTTCAGGTAGTCGCGGTTGATCGTGATGCACCCGCCGTTGTCCACCGCGGCCGGGCAGCCGCTGGTCGAGGTGTTGATGAGGCTCCCGAGGTGGCCGCTGGGCCGCAGGCCCGTTCCGGGGCCCGGATCGATGCCGGTCGCCGGGAAGCGCACCACGTACGAATCGGAGTACGGCGCGAACCGCGCCGTCCGCGTGACCTGGTAGCCGATGGTCTTGTCGTAGAAGATGCCGTAGCCGCCCCGGACGACGGAGCGCCCGTCACCCGCCACGTCGTACGCGAACGACGTCCGCGGCGAGAAGTTGTTGTAGTCGATGGGGTAGTTGCCCTCCGCCCCGCCGTTGAACTGGCCCCGCCACGGGTTGTCGGGGTTCTCGAGCGGGAAGACCTCTAGGTCGTAGCGGACGCCGAGGTTGAGGGTCAGGCGGTCGCTCACCCCCCACTTGTCCTGTGCGTACGCCTCCAGCGTGTTGTACAGGGTCGGGACGTACTGCTGGCCGCCGACGCGGATGTCCACCCATTCGGGGTACGTCGAGAAATCGTCCCGATGGAACGGCACGTTGCCGCCGAACCCGAACCGGCCGTTCAGGCCGCCCTGGTCGCGCCACAGCATGTTGGTGCGGTGGTAGGTCGCCCCGAACTTCAGGTCGTGGTCGCCCGCCCGGTCCGGCAAGAACCAGGAGAAAGCGTTCGAGAGGCTCCAGTGGTGGTCGCGGTTCCCCGACGAACCGTTCAACTGGTTGTCCTGGAAGTCCTGGTACTGGTACATCGGCGGGCAGGCCGCCTGCGCGGTGCTGCCCTGCGCGGTGATCTGGTCGAACGGCCCCTGCTCGCGCCAGCACGGGTTGCCGCGCCACCACTGCTCGCGCGTCGCCGACAGCCGGACCGTGTTCACCTTCGAGTTGCCGATGACCGTGGTCCAACTCCCGACGTAGGTCTGGTCGTTGTCGGTCTCGTCCTGCCACGCCGCCGGCGTCGCGGTCCGGGTGCCCAGCAGGTTGTACTGCGGCGCTAGCTCCCGCAGCCAGCGGAACGCCCACGAGTTGCTGGCGTTGACCTGGTGGTCGACGCGGATCAGCGAGTTCCACGCCTCCCAGCTCTCCGTCGTCGTGTAGTTCAGGTCGGAGCGCACATCGGGGAAGATCGGCGTCCGGCCCGGGGCGACGAGCTGCCGCTCCAGGCTGAAGAAGAAGTGCGCTCGATCCTGGAGGATCGGCCCGCCGATGACGCCGCCGAACTCCCGCTTGCTGGTCTCGGGCTTGGGGAGCGCGTCGTTCCGGGCCACGAAGTAGTCCTTCGCGGTCATGCCGTCGTTCGTGTAGTAGTTGAACAACGCGCCGGTGAACTCGTTGGTCCCCCGCTTCGTGATCGAGTTGACCACCGCCCCGGTGGCCCGGCCGAACTCGGCGTCGAACTGGTTCGTGATGACCTGGAACTCCTGCACCGACTCGAGGGCCACGCGCGTCTGGCCGCCCGCCGCGGTGCCCGAGTTGTCGTCGTTGTTGGCCGAGCCGTCGACCGCCACGTTGTTGGTGCCCGGATGCTGCCCGTTGGCGATGATGGTGTCGTTGCCGAGGCTCGACGAGGGCCTGAACTGGACCCCCGGCAGCAGGGCCACCGCCGAGAAGTAGCTGCGGTTGCCCTGGGGCAGCTCGGTCAGGTCCTCGGTGGTGATGGTGCCCCCCACCTCGGCCGACGTGATGTCGACCAGCGGCGCCTCGCCCGAGACGGTGATGGTCTCCTCGAGCTGGCCGATCGTCATCACGATGTCGAGGTTGAGGGTCCGGCCGACGCCGATGGCGAAGTCGGTCCGCTCGAAGGTCCGGAACCCGGGGAGCTGGGCGGTGATGGTGAAGGTGCCCGGCAGCATCTGGCTGGCGAAGAAGCTGCCGTCCCCGCCGGAGAGCACTTCCCGGAAGGTGCCGCTGTCCTGGTTGGTGACGAGGATGGCGACGCCGGGCAGGGCCCCGCCCTGCTCGTCCCGCACGCTGCCTCGAAGTTCGGCCGCGCCCTGCTGGGCGACGGCCGCTGTCGCCGTCAAGCCGACGAGCATGACGGCCGCGGTGAGTCCGGCGAGCTTACGCACGTTCCACCTCCTGGAAGGACGAATCTCCGACGGAACGACGTGGTGTTGCTGAATCGAGACGGCGACGACGTGTTCATTCCACCTTGGGGGCTCCTTCGATGGATGCGATATCGACTGCGAGCGGCAGGCGCGCAGGTGCGACCCTGGACGCCGTGGAGGCGACCGGGGGCGACGCTTGCGGAGCTGTCGCTCGGGAACTACGGGTGCAAGGGGCGTGCCGACACGCGACATCCCTGCGACGGGAGTGTTTCGACCGCATTGCACGGTGCCGGCGTTGCGGTCGTCCGAGGCGGATCGTCGGGATCCGGCATGCGTTCAATTGGTTGATTCCGCGATCCGATTTTTTGGATGCGGCCCGGCGCGGTTGCCAACGGGCACGCGGGCGGACTAAACTGAACGAGGGCTTCACGATGCCCGCCGTTCCAACGGAGAGGTACCGAAGTGGTCGTAACGGGGGCGCCTCGAAAGCGTCTTGTCGGGTAACCGGCACGTGGGTTCGAATCCCACCCTCTCCGCCACTCCTTCCCTGCAGAGACCCATGAAGAGACTCGCCTTGGCGTTCACGGCCGCCGGCCTGCTGGCCGCCTGCGCCGCCGAGCCGCCGGCCGAAGCACCGGCCGGGCCGGCGCCCGCGGCGGTGAGGACGCTGCCCGGCCCCGGCGGCGTCGCGACCATACCGTTCACCACGGTCCGCGTCTGGTTCAACGACGAGACGGACCCGGGCCAGAGCTCGTTGGCGCTGGAGGGCCCCGACGGTGCCATCTCGCTGGTCGGGGTTCATTCGATGGGCGAGGGCGACCTGATGGCAGCCGTCAGCGGGGCGACGTACCCGGGCGAGTACACCCTCACCTGGACCGCGGTGGGCGCCGACGGGGCGACGGCCACCGGCGACGTGCGGTTCACGGTGGCGTCGGCCGAGCCCGCCGCCGCGACGGACGAGCCGCCGGCCGGCGACGGGGCTCAGGCGCCGGGCGGCCGGGACTGAGTCCTCGACGCGGTGAATCGGCGCTCCCCCCGTCTAGGCGCCGGGCGACCGGGACTGAACCCGGCGGTCAATCGGCACTCCCCCTGCGTCCAGGCGCCGGGCGACCGAACCCGGCTGCGGCTCTACAGCTCCAGCCGGCCGTTGAAGACCATCTCCTCGAGCTCGAACGTCCGCTCGATGGTCGCCTCGGCGAGCTCCGTGACGAACTCGACCTCCTCGTCGGCGAGGGTGATGGCGTCGCCGCGGGGGAACAGGTACAGGATGACCGCCCCGTTCCCTTCCGGCTCCGCGGCGGCCTCGATGGGCAGGATGGGCCGTTTCCCGGGGCGCTCGAGACGGGCCCCGGCCGTGAGCGCCGCGCGGTCGAGCCCCGCGAAGGGGCGGGGCAGGCCGGCGACGACGATGAAGTAGCCGCTCGGGCGCTGGGCGAGGAGCTGCCGCCCCGGCGGGTCGAGGGCGCCCTCCTCGCCGATGCGTCCGCGGACGATGGCCTGCCGCATCGGCAGCGCGCTGCGCCACTGGACGATCAGCCGGCTCTGCCGGGTCGGGCCGAACCCGTCGGCCCCGCCGAAGCCGCGGCCGCCGCGGCCGCCTCCGCCCACCCCGCCGATCCCCCCCGCGACGGGCGTCCGGTCGTTGAGGGCCGTCTGCGGCGCCCGCGGGAACACCACGGTGATGCGCTTGGCCCACGGCGAGTTGGTCATCATGCGCTGGACGTCCCGGTCGGACCAGTCCGTGAACTCCTTCTCGTCCCAGAAGTCCGCCGCCAGTACCGCGCAGGCCGCCAACCAGACGATCGCGATCGAGCCGTGCCGTCGTCTCATGTTGCACCTTCCCTCTTCCAGACGCAGCCGCACGACGTTACCGGGGAACCGTGGCGACAGTCCGCGCCACGGGAAACAGTACCCCGGCAAGCCGCGTGCCGGCAATAGCCGTCCCCGCGACGGATGGGTTTCAGCCGTGTTGCACGGCTCTGGCACAAGCAGTCGCGGCGTGGCCGCCGGTTGCGAACGGCTTCGCGGGCAACGTACACTGGAACCGCGCGAGTACCAAACCGTGCCGTGGCCGCGGCCGGCCCGGCAGGCGCAAGCAGGTGGATCGAATGGCGATGCGGATCATGCCGAGGAGGACAAGCATGCGTACGTCGGTGAAGGGACAGGGTGTTCGGTGGTTCGGCGTCGTCGCGGTGGCCGCGGCGGCGGCCGTCATGGCGGGCGACGCGGCGGCGCAGAACCGGCCGCTCAGCACCCGCGGGCACACGGCGACGCAGATCGCGGGCAGCTACAACGCCCAGGGCCGTTACGAGGGGGGCCGCTGGATCGACATCCACTACGGCCGGCCCATCCTGCGCGGCCGGCAGGGCATCTTCCGCGACGGCGGGGAGTACGGCCAGCGCATCTACGCCGGGGCCCCGCTTTGGCGGGTGGGCGCGGACCAGACGACCACCTTCACCACCGAGGCGGACGTCCTCATCGGCGGGCAGCGGCTGGCCGCCGGGGAATACACCATGTTCGCCGACCTGGCGGATCCGTCGGCGTGGACGCTGATCTTCACCACGTGGGGCGTCAAGCAGACCTTCGGGGACGACGACCCGGATACGCTGTGGGGCGCCTACGGCTACGACGACAGCCGGGACGTCATGCGCACGACCATGTCGGTGGAGACCGCCGGCCGATCCCTGGACCAGTTGCAGATCGGGTTCCTCGACATGACCCGGCAGGGCGGCACGATGTACGTGCACTGGGACAACCAGTTGGCGACCGTGTCGATCGAGCTGGCCGACTAGCCCGGCGACCCATGGGCTCGAGTCGCCCGCCGGTCGTGATTCGCAGCGCCGCGGCCCGCGGCGCGTCCGCCGACCTCCGCGTCGAGGTCCCCGAGTACGAGCGCCGCCGCCTCGAGGACGTCGGGTTCATGACCGCCATGACCCTGACCCTGCTCGGCAACTACCAGCAGACGGGGCACTTCGGGGGGCCGCTGGCGTACACGCCGTACAACGTCGCCCTCCACCTCGCGGGGCCGGAGAACGGCGGCCTGTGCTACGACTACCGGCGGCCGAAGCACCCGTTCGGCGACAAGTTCCTGCTCGCCGGCGGCCACAACATCCCGACCCTCTACGCCCTGTGGATCATCATGGGCGAGGCGATGGCCCGCCGCCACGCCGCGACCGGCGACGACCGCTTCCGGGTCGACCCCGACGTCGCCATGCTGTCCATCGACTGCCTGGGCTTCCGCCGCGGGGCGGGGGCCCTGCGGACGCTGCTCGCCGACGCCGGCGTCGACGGCGACCCGCTCTTCGCCCAGGCCGGGCTGCGCGGCATCCGTTCGCTCGCCGGGCACTCCGAGACCACCGACCTCATCAACGACGTGAACGGCGGCCCGTCGGGCATCGGCATCGCCACCGCGGCGGGCAAGGCCGCCTTCTGGGACTTCATGGGGGCGGGGGCGTCGCCGAAGGTCGTGGCCCTCGAGGGCGAGTTCGCGATGACCTCGGGGCATTCGCAGGAGCTGAAGACCCAGGCCGTCGCCCAGCAGGTCGGCAAGCGGCTGCGCATCCTGCTCTCGTACAACAACGCGGGCATCGACGACGCGCTCGTCGGCGGCGTGGTGTCCGAGTCGATGGACGGCTACGAGGTCGCCGACCAGTGGTCCGCCTACGGATGGAACGTGCTGTCGGTGGACGACGGCAACGACTACGACCACGTGCTGGCGGCGCTGCGGGCGATGGAGGGCTGGGACCCCGACGACCGGCGCCCGATGATCGTCGTCGGCTGCACCACCAAGGGGTGGTGGCCGGCGGCGCGGGACGGGGCCATCCCCGGCTTCGGCCCGCAGGTGGTGGGCTACGCCAGCCATCCCTACTCGATGAAGATGAACTCGCCGTACTTCGTGGCCCTCGCCGAGACCTTCGAGCGGCGCTACGGGGTCGAGTTCCAGGGCATCCGCGACGGCGCCGCGGCCGGCGAGGCCGAGCGGCTGCGGCAGTTCAAGACCAACGTCGACGTGGTGATGTCGCTGCTCGAGCGGGACGGCCTCGGCGACTGGCTGACCGACCGCATGGTCGACATCGGCGACCGCGTGCGCGACGACGCGAAGCTGCGGTTCGACGTGACGCGCGACCCGTTCCGCGACGACCGCCTGCGCGTGGACCGCCTGCCCGTCGAGCCGCAGACGGTAATCGCGCGCCTGAACGGCGAGGCGCAGGAGATCGGCATCGAGCTGTTCAAGCCGGCGGGCGCCAACGCCGGCACGCGGCGGGCCATCTCCGAGGTCATCAAGTGGATGAACCACGTCACCGGCAACCGCTTCCTCACCCTGTCGGCCGACCTCTCCAGCTCGATCAACGTCGAGAAGGGATCGCTGACCGGCCACTACGACCCGCGGTCGAACCAGGCGGGGACGCGGCTCAAGGCGGCCATCCAGGAGGCGGGTAACGCCTCGACCGCGGTGGGCCTCGTCGGCCAAAGCGCGTCCCTCGACCCCGCCGTCCACAGCGGGGTGTGGGCCCTGAGCGGGAGCTACGGCGCGTTCACGCCGCTCATGTACCTGCCCGCGCGCATCTGGAGCCAGCAGAACCAGAACAGCCCGTTCCGGGTCGGCGTGCTCCACATCCTCGCCGGCCACTCGGGGCCGGAGACGGCGGCCGACGCGCGCACCCACTTCGGCATCTTCGCGCCGCAGGTGTGGAAGCTGTTCCCCCGCGGCCAAGTCATCACCCTGAGCTTCTGGGACTACAACGACGTGGCCCCGGGCTACTTCGCGGCGGCGGAGATCGCGGCGCGTGACCCGCAGGTCGGGGTGATCGTGCTCGAGGTGGCGCGGCCGGACCTGCCGGTGGCCGACCGCTCGACCTTCGCCGACCCCGACCTGCGCGCCGCCGCCAAGGGGTTCTACGTGCTGCGCGACTTCGCCCCCGGGCGGCCGAAGCACGGCTACGTCGTGGCCCAGGGGGCCAGCTCGACCTTCAACCTCGTGAAGGCGCTGCCCGAACTCGAGGCCCGGGGCGTCAACGTAAAGGTCGTCGCGGCCATCAGCGAGGAGCTGTTCGACCGCCAGCCCGCCGCCTACCGCGACGCGGTGCTGCCGCCCGAGGCGCGCTACGACCTGATGGTGGTGTCGACGGGGACGCGGCGCGTGTGGCCGCTCCGCGACGCGGGGCCGCTGACGGGGGAGTACTCGCTCGTTTCCGACTGGCACGACCGCTGGCTGACCGGCGGCCTCGAGCCCGACGTGATCGCCGAGGCGCACCTGGACCAAGCGTCGGTCGCCGCGGGCGTCGTGCGGTTCGCCGAAGAGCGCGACGCGCGCCTCGCCCGGCAGCGGGACGCCCTGGCCGCCCTATGACGCGGGTGTCCCGCCCGTCAACGCAAACCACGAACCTGCACGGCTCGTCCGAGATGCGCCCGGCCGGCTCTCGACCCGGACGCCTGCCCGGCGTGCCGCCGACCGGACGGGACCGGGCGTCGGCACCTCCCGCGGGGCACCGACGCCACGGCCAGAGCTTACTCGCGCCGGTAGACCAGCGTGGTGTCGATGTCGCCGCGCGGGGTCGAGCGGGTGGTCTCGACCGTCATCGTCGCCCCGTCCGCGCTCAGCGTGCGCCGCTCGCTGAACTCCAGCGTGAAGCTGCCCCGCGGCGTGTCCACCGACTGCGCGCCCTCGGTGACGAGGGCGGCACCGTCCCAGCGCGACCGGCTCGTCTGCTCGCCCCGCGGTCCCGAGCTCGTGCTCTCTTCGCCATCGAGGCGGTAGGTCACAGCCCGGCTGCCGCGGCCGGTCTGCTGCTCGACGATCAGCATCGCTCCGGTCTGGACGATGACCAGCGTCCGGGCACCGCCGAGCCCGAGTCCGCCGCCCCCGCCGCCGCCCGGTCCCCGCCCGCCGCCGAGTCCCCGGCCCCCGCCGCCGAATCCCCGCCCGCCGCCGAGTCTCCGGCCCCCGCCGAAGTCCGGCAGCTCGCTGGCGTCCGCGTCGAGCCGCCAGGTGCCCGAGAAGTCGGTGCCCTGGGCGGCGGCGGGCGCCGCGAGGGCCGCCGCCGCGAGCAGGGCGAGGGGAACGAAAGCCATGCGCAGTCTCGTCATCTGTGGTCTCCCTGAACAGGTTGAATCGCCTCGGCGGATCGTCTCATGAGGCGCGTGCAAGGGCATGGACCTCGGGGGGTGCCGCTTTATTCCCGCCGGGTGCGCGCCGGCCGCCGGCCGTCGTCTTCGGCGGGCGCCGCCCCGTTTTTTCACCTTGACACCGCCGTGTGTCCCCCCCATAATCGTGGCGGGTACGCGGTCAAGCCCAATCCCTCCAGGCATCGGCTATTCCCAGGGCCGATATGAGCAGTACGTAGGCGTTGTCCGTCCATTGCGGCGGAACAGTGCGTCATGGGGCAGTCCGAAAAGCGCGTCTTGCGGCGGCCGCCTGAAACCGGCGGGCCGCTGTTCCTGTCTGTGGACCCCGTCGCCGTCGGCGGCGCGGGTCGGCGGCGCTGAACTGCAGCGTCGTCCGGACCCATCGACAGGCCAGGTCGCGCAACGGTCGGACCCGCCCGCTGGGGCTTCGGGAATGGTCATGGGAACCGTCGAGGAGGGAGACATGTCGAGCCGCATCGGAATGCTGGCAGGTCTGACCGCGTCGCCGTGGGCGTGGCGCGGGGTCGCGCTGGCGGGGGCGCTGGTGGTGGCGCAGCCCGCGGTGACGTTCGGAGCGGGGGTGGATACGTACAAGTGGCTCGGCGAGCTGGTGGCGCTCGACGAGGCCGCGCGCGCGGTGACCGTGACCTCGCGGGTCGCGGCGCCGGACGGGCTGGACGTCGCGGGGCTGGCGCCCGGCGACCCCATCCTGATCTCGTGGTCGGGGTCTGACCACGGCGCCCAGGCCATCAAGGCGGTCGCGCCCGACGACGGCTCGGGCCTGTCGCCGAAGGACCGCTTCCGCCTGCGGGCGCGGTTCGTGGCCGCCGACGCGGCGCGGCAGTCGCTGACGTTCAAGGTCAGCGGCCCGTCGAGCGAACTGGCGCCGCTACGGGCGACCATGCAGGGGACGTGGGCGACCGTCACCTCGCCGCACCGGCCCGCGCACGGCCCGGCCGCGGTGACCGCGGTGGACGCCTACGGGGCCGGGGACGGCCGCGGGCCCGCCGCCGGCGACACCTTCAGTTGGAACGGCGAGCTCGTCTCGCTCGACGACGCCGGCCGCTCGCTGACGGTCAGGTCGCGCCTCGTGTCGCCGACCGCGGCCGAGGACGGGCTGGAGCCGGGCGACGCGGTCCGCATCACTTGGTCGGGCTACCGCGACCGCGCGGCCGGCGTCCGCGCCGTGCGCCCCGCCGACGACTCGGGGCTGTGGGGCAGCGAGCGGTTCCTGATGGACGCCGAGCTCGTGGCCGTCGACTCGCGATACGTGACCTTCTCGGTCGCGCCCCCGGCCGGCGACATCGACGCCCTGCGGGCCCTGAGGCCGGGCGCCTGGGCCACCGGCACGTCGCCGCACCAGCCTTCGGCCAAGGCGAAGGCGGTCGAGACGGTCGCCGCCTACGCGGCGTCGCCGGCCGACATGCCCGCGACCGCCGACGCCGCCTACCGCTGGCACGGCGAGCTGGTGTCGCTCGACGGCGCCGGCGAGACCCTGACCGTCAAGTCGCGCCTCGTGTCGAGCGCGGCGTCCGCGGCGGCCGAGGACCTCGAGGCGGGCGACGCGATCGTCATCACTTGGTCGGGCTTCGAGGACCGCACCGACGGCATCCGCGCCGTCGAGCGCGACTCGGGGCTGTGGGGCGACGGCGGCTTCCTGCTGCAGGCGACCTTCGTCGAGACCGACGCGGCGCGGCGCTACCTGACCTTCTCGGTCGCGCCCCCGGCCGACCGCATCGCCGAGCTGCGCGCCATGACCCGCGGGAGCTGGGCGACCCTCTCGTCGCACCACCGCCCCGCCGCGGGCGAGGCCCAGGTGCTGACCGTCGACGCCTACGCGCCGTCGATGGCCCCGCGGCTCGCGGGGACGACGCCGGCCGCTGGCGACAACTTCCGGTGGCAGGGCGAGCTGGTGTCGCGCGACGACGACGCCCTCACCGTCCGCTCGCGCCTCGTCTCGCCGGCGGGGACGGTCGCGGCCGACCTTGAGGCGGGCGACCCCATCGTCATCACGTGGTCCGGGTTCGACGACCGCGCCGACGGCATCCGCGCCGTGAAGCGCGACGACGGCTCGGGCCTGTGGGGCAGCGACCGCTTCCTGCTGAAGGCGAAGTTCGCGGCGGCCGAGGGCCGGTATCTGACCTTCACCGTCGAGCCGCCCGCCGACAGCGCCCCGCTGCTGCAGGGGCTCACCCCCGGCGCGTGGGCCATCGGCATCTCGCCCCACCGCCCGGATCTCGCGGCCGAGGCGGTGACCCTGGTCGACGCCTACGATCCCGCCCGCCGCGCCCGCCGCTACGCGTGGAACGGCGAGCTGGTGTCGCTCGACAAGGCCGCCGCCGCCGTCACCGTGTCGGCCCCGGTCGAGGAGCACGTCTTCCGCTACGTCGACCGCTTCGGCCGCGGCGACCAGGTCGTGCTGATCTGGACGCCGACCGACAACGGCGACCGCGCCATCCGCTATCTGGAGCTGCGCGAGCAGTCGGTGCTGGAGCACGGCTACGTGCTGCCGGTGCGGTTCGAGTCGTCCGACGAGGACGGCCGCCGCATCGCCTTCAGCACCCCGATCCCCGCCCGCGCCCTCGCCGCCCTCTCGGACGCCGAGCCGGGCGACTGGATCACCGCGACCTCGCTGTTCGACCAGTCCTACGAGCACGCCGCCATCATCGCCATGGCGGTGGAGGGCGACTACGCCGAATAGGCGGGCGTGACCTCGGCGGCGCATCGGCGGCGTCGGCGTCGGGCAAGTCAAGCCCCGCGCAGCGGAAACACCCGTTGCGCGGGGCTTCTTCGTCTTCTGGTCGCGCTCGGGGGATCCCTCCGGCGGTGCCGGGTCAGGCGGCCCGGACCCACCGTATCAGCGTCTTCAGGTCGGGCGGCTTGCCGTACATCAGCAGGCCGATGCGGAACACCTTCGCGGCGACCCACACCGCGCCCACCACCGACGCGAGGCCGACGGCGATCGACAGCCACACCTCCCACCACGGCGGGGGTTGGGTCGACCCCAGGCGCAGGAGCATCCCGAACGAGTTGATGGGCGGAAGGTGGCTCACGACGATGGCGAGGGTCGAGCCGGGGTTCCGGGACACGGCGGGCCAGATGAACCACGGGACCATGAGGACGAGAATCAGCGGCATCTGCAGCGTCTGCGCCTCGGTCATGTCGTTGACGGCGGCGCCCACGGCCAGCATCAGCGAGCCGAACAGGAAGAACCCGATCAGGAAGAAGATCGCGAGGTACACGATCAGCCAGGGATCGAGCAGGCCGAACAGCGAGAACGTCGACAGCAGCACCAGCCCCATGGCGATGTAGAGGCTGAGCATGACCAGGGTGATGGCGACGCCGCCGATGAGCTTGCCGGCCATCAGCTCCATGGGCGACACGGCCGACAGCAGCACCTCGACGACGCGCGTCGACTTCTCTTCGATCATCGAGGTCAGCATGGTCTGGCCGCCGCTCATGACGCCCAGGAACATCAGGATCATGAACGCCATGGGCAGCATGACGTTCAACCCGCCGACCGTCTCGCGCTCGGCGTCGGGGCCGACGGTGGTCGACCGCGGCCGCGGCACCCGGAGCAGCGCGTCGAGCTCGCCCCGGTCGAGCGACCGCGCGTCGATGCGCGCGTCGACGATGGCGTCCCGGACGCTGTCGTGGATGAAATCGAGGTCGCGGTCGTCGAGGCCGGGCGGCACGAACAGGTCGTAGGCGCCGAACCCCTGCGCGGCGCCGGCGGTGACCGCGTGCTCGTGGATCACGATGAGGGCGGTGTGGCGCGGCCCGTCCGGCTCCTCGTTCAGCCACGCCTTGGCGGCCTCGACGTCGGCGTCGGCGGGCAGCGCCCGCAGCCGCACGTTCGGCGCCGGCCCCAGGGCGTCGTCCATCGACTGGCGCATCGCCGCCTCGGCCATGCCGCGGACCGCCTCGGGGGCGTCGCCGAGGCTCCGGCGGAACTCGTTCAACCGCCGGTCGGCCACCGCCCCGGGGTCGAAGGCGGCGCGCATGGCCGGCAGGACGGCCCCGGTCGGGTCGACGACGGCGTACTCGCCCTCTATCTGATAGCGGCTGTCGTCGAAGAGCCACGGTCCCACGAGGTACATGACGGCGCCGATGATCGGCACGACGAGCAGGCCGATGATGAAGCCCTTGGTCATCACCGTCGCGAGGAAGTCCCGCAGGGCGACATGCAGGATGCGGGTCATGCCGGCGCCTCCTCCCCCTCCGGCTCCCTGAGGGCAGCGCGCAGCCGGTCCTCGTCGTCGCCGGACGCGCCGCCGGCGACGATGCGGATGAAGACGTCCTCGAGGCGGGGACGGGTGAGCTCGATGCGGGCGGCCGGCACCGTCTCCATGATGCGCCGCATCGCCGCGGCCGGGTCGGTCCCCTCGCGGAGCTGGATCTCCGACCCGCCGTCGGTGTCCCGCACGTGCTCCACCTCGGGGATCGCGCCCAGCGCCCCCGTGTCGGCGGCGGGGTCGAGCGGCTCGAACTGGATGGACCGCGGGTCGTACCGGCTGCGGATGTCGGCCAGCGCGTCGTCGAGCACCTTGCGGCCCTCGTGCACCATGACGATGTGCCGGCAGATCTCCTCGGCCTGCGGCATCACGTGCGTCGAGAACAGGATGGTGGCGCCCCGGGCGTGCTCCTCGAGGATGAGGTCGCGCAGCATGCGCGTGCTCACCGGGTCGAGGCCGCTGAACGGCTCGTCGAGGATGAGCAGGTCGGGGCGGTGAATCGTCGCCGCCACGAGCTGGACCTTCTGGGACATGCCCTTCGACAGCTCGTCGCAGCGCTTGGGCTCGACCCCGGGCAGGCCCACGCGCTCGAGGGCGGCCGCGATTCGCCGGTCGAGATCGGCACCGTCCGCGCCCTTGAGCCGCGCCATGTAGCGGAGGAACGCGCGCACCTTCATCCGCTTGTAGAGGCCGCGCTCTTCCGGCAGGTAGCCGATGCGGTCCTTCGCCTCGAGCGCCGATCCGTGCCCGAGGATGGAGACCTCGCCGGCGTCGGGGAAGAGGATCGACATGACGATGCGGATGGTCGTCGTCTTCCCGGCGCCGTTGGGCCCGATGAACCCGTAGAGCCCGCCGCGCGGCACCTCGAGATCGAGGTCGTCGACCGCGGTCAAGGCGCCGAACGTCTTGGTGACGCCGGTCATGCGGATGGCGGTTTCCATCACTCCAGGGCCAGGGCCACGAGGCCGGCGTCGTTGGCGGTGCCGTAGGCGAGGACGATGAACTGCCGGCTGTCCTGCAGGTAGGTCATCGGCGTGCCGGTCGGGGCGACGTCGAGCTCGACCGCGTGCAGCGTCTCTCCCGTCGCCTTGTCGAAGGCGAGCAGGAACGGGGTCTCCGACAGCGCGGGGGCGAGGGGCCCGTCGCCAGCGCGGCGGAACGCGAGGTCGGGGCTGTCGCGCCGCCCGCGGAAGCCGAGGAACAGCAGCGTCTTCGTGAGGAGCGGCCCGGTGTAGGCGCCGCCGCCGAGCGGCCCGGGGTCGGGCACCCCCATGTCGATCAGCTCCTGCCGCGGCCCGTCGCCGAGCGGCGTCATCCAGGTTCGCGTCCCCGTGTTGAGGTCGAACGCGCTCAGCCGGACGTACGGCGGCTTCCAGAGGGGCAGGCCGCGCGGGCCGCGCAGGCCGCCGGAGCCGGTCCGGCGGTAGCGGAAGTCGGACGTGGCGGGGTCGGGCGGGGCGAGTTGCACGACGCCGGGCTGGGTGCGCGACGGCACGTAGAGCCAGCCCGTCTCCGGGTCGGCGGCCGCGCCGTGCCAGTTGGCGCCGCCGATCTGGCCGGGCATGAGGATCGTGCCCCGCTTGCCGTCTCCGGCCGCCGTGATCGGCTCGTAGAGCGGCCCCCACGTGAACTCGTCCAGGATCTCGATCGCTTCGGCCCGCAGCTCGGGCGTGAAGTCAATGAGGTCGTCGACGCTCACCCCCTGCCGGTCGAACGGCGGCGGCTTCGTCGGGTGCGGCTGGGTCGGCGACAGGCGCTCGCCCGGCACCGTCGACGGCGGGGCCGGCCGCTCCTCGATCGGCCACACCGGCTCGCCGGTGACGCGGTCGAACACGTAGGTGTACGCCTGCTTCGTCACCACCGCGACCGCCCGAATCGGCCGCCCGTCGACCTCGATGTCCACGAGCACGGGGGCCGCCGTTGCGTCGTAGTCCCAGACGCCGTGGTGGACGAACTGGAAGTGCCAGACCCGCTCGCCGGTCGCGGCGTCGAGGCACACGATGCTCTCCGCGAAGAGGTTGTCGCCGAGGCGGTGGCCGCCGTAGTAGTCGTTGGTCGGGGTGCCCAGCGGCAGGTAGACGTAGCCGAGCTCGGGGTCGGCGGTCAGCATGCCCCAGGCGTTGGTCGCCCCCGAGTATTCCCACGAGCCGTCCTCCCACGTCTCGTTCCCGAGCTCGCCGGGCTGGGGGATGGTGTGGAACTCCCACAGCTCCTCACCCGTGCGCACGTCGAAGCCGCGCACGTCCCCGGGCGCGTCGAGCTGGTAGCGGGGGCCGTCGAAGACGACCGAGCCGATGACGACGACATCGCCGACGACGATGGGCACCGACATCAACTGGTAGTCGCGCCGCCGGATGGGCCGGCGCAGCCCCTGCGTGGCGTCGATGGCCCCGTCGGCGCCGAAGTCGGCGACGGGCCGCCCCGTCCGCGCGTCGAGGGCCCACAGGTAGGCGTCGCCGGTGGGGAGGAAGACGCGCGCGTCCCGCCCGTCCGACCAGTAGGCCACGCCGCGCGCGTTGTAGCCGGTGTTGGCGGGCCGCTCGCCCTCCCAGCTTCCGGGGTCGAACACCCACAGGGTCTCGCCCGTCGCGGCGTCGACGGCCGCCGCCTGCGACAGCGACGTCTTGACGTAGAGCACGCCGTCGGCGAGCACCGGGGTCGACTTGAAGGCGGCGGGCAGCCCCGGCAGCGTCGTGCGGTGCTCGGTGACGATGGGGTTGTCGGGCGACTCCCACCGCCACACCTCGCGGAGCCGCTCGACGTTGCCGCGGTCGATCTGATCGAGCGGCGAGTACTTCGTGCTGCCGTGGTCGCCGCCGTACGCGGGCCACTCCCCCACGGGCGCGCCCTGCTGGGCGGCGGCCGAGCCGCCGAGCACGACGGCGGTCACGACGGCGGCGGCGAGGCGCTGCGGCATGGCGTCCCCCTCCCGTTTCCCCGGCCGGCGCGGGCGGGGCCGGCGTCCACGAGCCCGTCGACATTGTAACCGGGCGCGGCGCCCGCATCGGGTCGGAAGGGCACCAGCGCTCCCAGATCCGCGCGTTCGGCGCCCGCGACCGCGGTTTGCGCGATGGCGATGTCCTGGGCGGCGTCGGAGGCGGAAAGGACTCGGATCTGCAAGGCGGCCGTCCCGCTCGGGCGCCGCCGCAGCGTAGCGCGGGATGGGCGGGAGCGGCCATCTGAATCCCCAACTCTTGTTGACGTGCACCCTGGCGGGCTCCGCCGCTTGTCGCGAGTCGCCGCGTCGTGATAAATGGGTTCGATCCGCCCGCCGCTCGCGCGGGGGTCGGGACGCAGATGCGCACGGCCGCCGCGGGCGGCCTTGAAGAGGGGTTTGAAGAGAAGCGGGGAGCAGTGACGTCATGATGGTGAGTGGGACGCGTCCTCGGTCCGGGCCGGCGGCGGCTCTCGTGCTGGCGGCGGCGATGATCGCCGGTCCGTTGGCGCCTTCCGCGTTCGCGCAGAACGAGCCGGTGTATCCGGTGTACGACGGGTTCACCGTCACCGAGGACGGCCTGTACGTGGTGGCGTTCGCCTACTTCAGCCACAACTTCGAGCCAGTGACGGTGCCCCCGGGCCCGTTGAACCGGTTCGAGCCCGCCGACGCCGACCGCGGGCAGCCGACGACGTTTCTGCCCGGGCACCACCGGTTCCAGTGCGTCATGGTGTTCGGGCCGGACTTCGCGGCCGACCTGCGGTGGACGCTCGACCATGCCGGCGTCACCACCGCCACCAGCGACGACATGCTGCAGTACAACTGGGAGCTCGAGGAGCGCTCGATGGGCCGCCTGATGCGCGACGTCGAGCCGGCCGAGGCGCCCCGCGGCGTCTGCCTGAACCGGTCGCCGACGGTCCGGTTCCTCGGGCTGCGGAACGGTCCCGGGGGCGCCCCGCCCGAGGTGTCGGTGTCGGTCGGGGAAGAGTTGAAGCTGTTCGGCAGCGTCCGCGACGAGGGGCTGCCCCGCGACGGGGCCCTGGTCGCCCGCTGGCGCATGTTGAGCGGCCCCGGCGCGGTGACCTTCAGCGCGCCCGACGAGCCGCGCACGCTGGCCACGTTCGACGCCCCGGGGCGCTACGAGCTCGAGCTGCGGGCCGGCGACGGCGAGCTCGAGGGATCGAACCGGGTCGCCGTCGCCGTCGAGCCCGCGCCGTGAGGGCCCGGCCGCAGGCCGCTCAGGCCGCCTCCACGTCGAACGACGCGATATCCCGCTCCTCGGCGCTGATCTCCACGCCGATCAGGTGGACGGCGCAGTCCGGCGCGCGGTACTTGTCCGCGTGGCGGCGGGCCTTCAACTGCGCCAGGGCCGGGGTCTCCTCCGACGGGTCCCGCCGGCGGCCCGGGAGCGCCGGGGCGGGGTGCACGCCCGCGCCGGCATCCGCCCGCGGGCGCGCCGTCACCTTGAACTCGAACAGGTACGCGTTCCCGTCCAGCTTCAACGCCAGGTCCAGCCGCCCGCGGCTGGTGGCGTCCTCCACCGCCACGCCGTCCACCGACGCCTGGAAGAAGGCGTAGAAGACGCTCGACCAGTACCCCTCGTAGCGGGCGATCTCGTTCCGGCGGTGCCAGTCGTGCGGGATGCCCGAGAGCAGGCGGCGGAACAGCGCCTCCAGCCCCGTCCAGTCCTCCGCCGCCAGCACGCGGCGCAGCGCCGCCCCGTTGCCTTCGGCTTCCATGCCCCGCCAGTCGGGGGCCAGCGCGTCGAGCAGGCTCTCGTTCAGAGCCTGCCGCACCTCGCGGTTCGGGTAGCCCAGGCGGAAGCGCGTCGGGCGGTCCGGGACCTTCTCCTCGGCCGCGATCGTCAGGTAGCCGGTCTGGAACAGCAGCGCCTCGGGGGCGACGGCGTCGATGTCGAAGGCCGAGAGCAGCGCGGCGCTGGCGTGGACGCTCTCCAGGCGCGGGGCCCCGAAGCCGCGCCGGATGAGCGTCTCGACGAGGAACCGGGGCGTCGCCGTCTCGAACCAGTGCGCCGCGAACTCGCGGCGGTCGAAGAGGTGCAGGATGGCCCAGGGGTTGTACACGCGCTCGTCGCCCCGCCAGTTGTAGCCGTTGTACCACGAACGGATCAGGTCGCGGTCGAGGCCGGGGAGCTCCGGCGCGAACACGCGGTCGAGGTCCGCCTCGGTGTAGCCGCAGACGGCGGAGTAGCGCGGGTCGAGGGTGAGGTCGGTCAGGAAGTTGAGGTCCGAGAACAGGCTCACCTTGCTGAACCGCGTCACCCCGGTGATGAACGTGAGCTCGATGTGGGCGTCGCACGCCTTGAGCGCGCCGTACAGGGCGCGCAGGTCGTCGCGGTTGGCCCTGGCGGTCTCCGGCGCGTCGTGCAGGGCGTCGACGATCGGCTTGTCGTACTCGTCAACCAGCACCACCGCGCGCCGGCCCGTGCCGCGGTGCAGCGCCGCCAGCAGGCGGGCGAGGCGCCCCGGCGCGGTGCCCCCCCCGGCGCTCGGCACGCCCGTCTCGCGTTCGATGTCGTCGAGTTGCTCGGCCACATGCGCGAGCAGCGTTTCCGGCCGCTTGTAGTTGCCGCCCGCGAAGTCCAGCCGCACCACCGGGTGGCGCTTCGACCAGTCCCACGCGTCGTAAACGGCGAGGCCCCGGAACAGCGCTTCGGCGCCCTCGTACAGCTCCTTGAGGGTGTCCAGGAACAGGCTTTTGCCGAAGCGTCGCGGGCGCGACAGGAAGTAGTGCGCGCCGGCGCTCTGCGCGACCCGTCGGGCGTAGTCGGTCTTGTCGACGTAGTAGTAGCCCTCTTCCCGGATGCGGCGGAACGTCTGGATGCCGGTCGGCAGTCGGCGCCTGTCCACGGCGGCATCATACTACCGGCACCGGGGCGTCGGCGGCGGGATGGGGGGGACGGGACGGCCCGTCAGCCGCCCCCGGCGCCGGTCGGCCCGACGCGCGGCACCGTTATGCGGGTCGCGGCGGGACGACCAGGAGGGAACGCGGCAACCCGCCGAAACGCGCAGCACTGGACGGGCGGACCTGCGCCATCGGCGGGCGCCGCCGGGTCGGGAAGCTGCGCCGTGGAACGGTGCGAACACCTGTCGGTTTGGCCGGGCGCCGAACCCGAGCCCTCAGCCGACGATCGTCGGCTCGATTCGGACCGATTCGGACGGGCGGACGGGGCCGGCGGTTGCCGCCGGTCAGCCGACGGTCTACAATCGACCGTTGCCGGCGTGTCGGACCCGCCCGCGCCTCCGGGCGCTCGCGTCTCGGGGGGCGTTGGGCGTGTCGGTCGCGGCCGATGGCCGGGCAACGGCAGGCATGACGTTGGCGCGGTGCCCGCGCCGGCGTCCACGGCGGCAGGACCCAGGAAGGGATTCCGTGCGCGTATTTATCGTCAACCCCAGTCATTTCTCGTTCGGCGTCTCCGTCATCACCCCGCGCTGGCTGTACGTGCTCGCGGCCGCGACCCCCCGCAAGTGGGGCGACCCGATCCTCGTCGACGAGAGCCTCGAGCCGTTCGACGACAGCCAGATCGAGGCCGGCGACGTCGTCGGCATCGGCATCCACACCGGCAACGCGCTGGTCGGCTACGCCCTCGGCAAGCGTGCCCGCGAGCGCGGGGCGTGGGTCGTGTACGGCGGCATCCACGCCACCCTCTACCCGGACGAGGCGCACGAGCGCGGCGGCGCCCACGCCGTGGTCAAGGGCGACGGCGACCTCGCCTGGGGCACCGTCATCGAGGACTGCGCGCGGGGCGAGCCGCAGCGGTTCTACGACGCCGGCCAGGTCGACGCCGACCGGTTCAAGCCCGCCCGCTGGGACCTCCTGAAGCGGGAGAACTACATGTGGGCGTCGGTGCAGACGGTGCGGGGCTGCCCCAAGCACTGCTCGTTCTGCTCGGTGTGGCGCACCGACGGGCAGAAGCCGCGCCAGCGGCCGGTGAACCCGGTCGTCGAGGAGGTCGTCGAGCTGCGGCGCATGGGGTTCCGGTTCATCGCCCTCGCCGACGACAACTTCTACCCCGTCACCCTCGAAGACCTGCGGATGGCGGACCGGCGCGAGGACAAGACCCGCTACCACCAGCTCAAGGCCCTGCGCGACGAGCGCTTCGAGCTGATGGCCCAGCTCGAGAAGCTGCCGAAGGACCTCGTGTTCTACACGCAGATCACGATGGAGGCGGCCGAGGACACCGAGTTCCTCGACGCGATGCGCCGCGCCCGCATCCTCGGCGCCCTCGTCGGGGTCGAGGCGGTGACCCCCGACGGCCTCAAGGACGTCTACAAGGACTTCAACCTCGCGGGCGAGGAGCTCGTCGAGCGGCTCAAGCTGTTCAAGAAGCACGGCGTGCACATCCTCGGGTCGTTCATCTTCGGGCTGCCGAGCGACCGCCCCGGCACGTTCAAGGCGACCCTCGACCTCGCGCGCCGCGCCGACATCACGTTCGCGCAGTTCGTGACCCTGACGCCGTTCCCCGGCACCCTCGACTTCGACAAGTGGGAGCGGGAGAACGCGGAGAACATGCCGCACGTCGACGGCATCCCCATCTCGCGCCACTGGCTCATCCCGCAGTCGAAGCGGCCCAAGCTGATGACCCCCCACCCGGTGATGTCGGGCGAGGAGATCCGCGTCCACACCCAGGAGGTGTGGGACCACTTCTACAGCATCAAGGAGGCCTGGCGCCGCTCGTCGGTCGTCAAGTCGCTGAAGGCCCGCCTCGCCTTCATCCTCGTCTCGAAGCTCTATCGCCAGATGTTCGCCAACACCGGCCTCTCCACCGACAGCGCCCGCGTCTCGCGCTCGACCCGCTGGGCCCGCCTGATGGCCAAGCCGGCCCACCGGCTGTTCGCCGCCGAGCCCATGCCCGACCTGCAGGTGCCGACGCCGTAGGAGCCATGAAGAAAGCGCGGCCGCAGCCCGACGGCACCGCGGGAAGAATCGATAGCGTCTACGGCGGGCGGCCGGCGTCCGCCCCGCCGCCACGCGCCGGCTGGGCGGACGCGGCGCGGCGGATGCATGCGGCCGGGGACGACCGCCTCCTCGCCCCGCCGCAGTCGAGCACGTTCGACGAGCAGGAGTGGGAGTGGTGACCGGGCGATAGAGGCCGCCATCGCGACAGATGCCTGGAGTCGAGGCTACACCGAATCCGGACGTCCTCAAGTGGGCCCGGGAGAACGCGGGCTACGCCATCCCTGACGTCGCCCGGAGACTGAGAACTTCAGAGGACCGCGTGCGGGCGTGGGAGAAGCGCGGGCAGCGGCGACCGACGCTCGGCCAACTTCGCAAGGTCGCGGCGATGTATCGCCGTCCCCTCGCCCTGTTCTACCTTCCAGAGCCACCGCGCAGCTTCCAGCCGATGCACGACTTCCGCCGCCTGCCGGGCGCGGTTCCGACAGAATCGCCTGCGCTACGGCTGGAGATCCGAAGGGCTTGGGAACGCCGAGACATCGCGCGGGAACTTCTCGCCGACCTCGCTGAAGAACCGCCGGAGCTTCCCGTGACCGTGACGCCCGACCATGACGCCGAAGATGTCGCGACCCGCGTCCGCGAGTGGCTCGGCGTCTCGTCGGACCAACAGAAGGCATGGGGTGCCGCCGCGTACACTGCGCTGAACGAATGGCGGGCCACCTTGGAGGCTCACGGCGTTCTCGTTCTTCAGGCTACCGGCGTCGCTCTCGACGAAATGCGCGGATTCTCCATCGCCGAGCGTCCGCTTCCGGTTGCGGTCGCCAACATTCGGGATGCTCCGCGCGGCCGAGTCTTCACGTTCCTTCACGAACTCGTCCATATCCTCCTTCGCGAGAACAGCCTCTGCGATGAGCAGGATGTCGAGGGTGCCGGCAGGGGTGTGGAGGACTTCTGTAATCGCGTTGCGGCGGCGATCCTCGTTCCCGAGATCGAGTTGCGCAAGTCCGAGCCTGTCCTCCGCCACGTGCGAGGCACCGACTGGTCCGGACGAGAGCTGTCGGGCTTGAGCCGGCGTTTCGGAGGGGCGAGCGAGGAAGTTCTGTTGATCCGGATGGTGCGTCTCGGCCTGACGACGCAGCGGTTCTACCGGGAGCGTCGCGCGAATCTCCGCCGACGTTACGCGGAACGCCACGAAGGCGATCAGGACGGCTTCGTTCCGCCGCACCGCGTGTCGATGGCGGCTCTCGGCCGGACCTTCGTGAGACTGGTCCTCGAGGGTTTCGACAGGGAGAGGCTATCGGCCAGCGATGTCGCGGACTTTCTCGGCATGCGCCTGAAGCACCTTGACGATGTGCGCGGCGAGATGCGACGACGGGTGTCCTGACCGCCCATGGCCGTCTATAGCTGCGATACCAGCGCTTTTCTCGATGCGTGGGTCCGGCACTATCCGCCAGACACGTTCCCCGGCGTGTGGGAGCAAATCGGCAATCTCGTTTCCCGAGGCCGGATTCTGTTCATCGACGAAGTCGTGGCGGAACTGGGGCGGAAGGACGACGGCGCAAAGGAGTGGGTCGCGGCGAGGCCGGAATCCATCGTCCCGATAGATGGACCGATTCAGACTGCCGTCACGGACCTGCTCCGCGATCATCAGCGCATGCTCGATACGCGCCGCAACAAGTCCGGCGCGGACCCGTTCGTCATCGCGCTCGCACAGGTTCATCAGTGTTCCGTCCTCTCCGGCGAACGGAGTACGGGGAGCCTGCGCCGGCCGAAGATCCCGGACGTCTGCGCCGCCGTCGATGTCCACTGCGTCAGCCTCCTGGACATGTTTCGAGCCGAGCGGCTGCTGTTCCGCTAGCCGGAGAGCGTCGCCTATGGCACCGCTCGCCGCCCAACCAGCCCTGCTAGGAGTCTGCACCGTTCTACGGCGCAGACTCCTAAGACAGATCAGAGGCGTTCGGCTAGCCGCGCGGTGAACCGGCGGTGTGCGGCGGAGTCGAGGCCCTTCTGGAGCTCCGCGAGGGCGGCGGCGGGGTCGCCGGCCAGCAGGGCGGGGCAGGCGATTCGCAGGCCGGGGAAGACGCGGCTGCGGACGACGCCGGCGTCGTCGGCGGGCAGGAGGCGGTACTCGCCGTCCGCCAGTTCGAACCAGTCGATGCGACGGTCCCGGGTCCGCCACACGACGTACTCCTGCACCCCGTTGCGGCGGTAGGCGCGGAGCTTGTCGTGCAGGTCGATGGACGCGCTGCTGACGGAGACTTCCGCGACGAGCTCCGGCGCGCCCTCCAGATAGCCGTCGTTCACCCGTGATCGGCCGCCGGCCGGCGCGTCGATGCACAGCAGCACGTCGGGTTGGGGTTCGTTCTCAAGGTCGAGACGAACGGTGGCGTTGTCGGCGACGCGAACGCCGGCGGTCGAGGCCGCGTAGAGGCCGAGCACGCTGTTTATCGCGGCATGGGCCTCCGCGTGGACGAAGCTGACGGGCGACGGCATGTAGACGATTCCCTCTATCAGTTGCGCCTTCTTGAGGTCCGGCCGCATCGCGTAGCGCCGCTCGAACTCGCATCGCGTGAGCCGGTCTCCGTTCTCCAGGGCGGGCACCGGCCGCGCCGGAGGGTCCGGCGGCGCAGGCCCGGGCTCACCGGAAGGTGGCGTGACTTCGAGTTCAGCCATGAGCGGTAACGGTTAGGACAGACTCAGTCCGCCGCGCCGCCGCCCGGCCGCAGGTGCTCCAGGGTGAAGTCGAGCATCTTCTGGCGCAGGTGGGCGTTCTGGTCGGGGTCGACGATGCCGTGGCGCTGGCGCGGGTAGAGCATCAGGTCGAACTGCTTGCCGGCCTTCTGGAGCTCGTAGGCGAACTGCAGGGTGTTCTGCATGTGGACGTTGTCGTCCATGGTGCCGTGGATGAGCAGCAGCGCCCCGTGCAGGTCGGCGGCGTTGAAGCGGGGCGAGCTCTCGCGGTAGCCGTCGGGGTTGTTCTGCGGGGTGCGCATGTAGCGCTCGGTGTAGATGGTGTCGTAGTCGCGCCAGTCGGTGACGGTGCCGCCGGCGATGCCCATGGCGAAGCTGTCGCTGTGGGTCAGGGCGTAGCTGGCCATGAACCCGCCGTAGCTCCAGCCCTCGATGCCGATGCGGGACGGGTCGACCCACGGCTGCCCGCGCAGCCAGGCGATGCCGTCCTCAATGTCGGCGAGCTCCTGCTTGCCGAACTGCTGGTAGACGGGCCAGGTCGACACCGCGCCCTTGCCGCTCGCGGTGCGGTTGTCCATGACCCAGACGACGATGCCGTGCTGGGCGAGCAACTGGTAGAACAGGTTGGCGGTGCCGCCCCAGCGGTTGCGGACCTGCTGGGCGTGGGGGCCGCCGTAGGTGTGCTGGAACACGGGGTAGCGGCGCGCGGGGTCGAAGTCGGGGGGCCGGATGAGCATGGCCTCCATGACGAAGCCGTCGCGGGCCGTCACCTGGAGGAACTCGGGGGATGACAGACGATAGTTATCGAGGGCGCGGACGCGGTTCTCGGCGATGATCCGGGCCTCGTCGCCATCGGCCTCGTGCAGGCGCACCTGGATCGGGGTCTCGACGTCGCTCCAGGTGTCGATGTACCAAGTGAAGCCGGGGCTGAAGCGGGCGGCGTGGGTGCCGGGGCGCTCGGACAGGCGGGTCAGGTCGTCGCCGTCGAGGCGGACGCGGTAGACGTCGCCGCCGATGGGGGTGCGGCGGGTGCCCGAGAAGTACACCCACCCGCCGTCCTCGTCGACGCCGTGCAGGGTGCGCAGCTCCCACTCGCCGTCGGTGACCTGCCGGACGAGCTCGCCGTCGGCCCGGTAGTGGTAGAGGTGCTTCCAGCCCGAGCGCTCGCTGAGCCAGAGGAACGTCCCGTCCTCGAGCCACCGGGGGTCGCCGTTCACGGAGACCCAGGCCGGGGTGGTCTCGCGGAAGAGGTGGCTCATCCCGCCGCCCGCGGGGTCGGCGAGGTTCAGGTCGAGCCAGGTCTGCTCGCGGTTCTGCACCTGGAAGACGACCTCGTCGCCGCCGGGCGTCCAGCCCACCGAGACCACCAGCATGTCGGTCGGGGTGTAGCGTCCCAGGTCGACCCACGTCGTCTCGCCGCCCGCCGCGGGGACGACGCCGAGGCGGACGAGGGGGTTGCGGTCGCCGGCCTTGGGGTAGTTGGTGTACTCGAGGCCGAGCCGGTAGGGCAGGTGGTCGACGACGGTGAACGCCTGGACGGGGCTCTCGTCGGTTTGCAGGTAGGCGAGCCGCGCCGAGTCGGGGCTCCACCAGAAGCCCTTGAAGTTGCCGCGGCCGTAGATCTCCTCCTGGTACACCCAGTCGAGCTCGCCGTTGAGGAGCTCGACGCCGTCGCCGCCCTCGGTGAGGGCCCACTCGCGTCCGGTGTCGACGTCCGCCACGAAGAGGTCGTAGTCGCGGACGAAGGCCACCGTCCGCCCGTCGGGGCTGAACGCGGGCATCTTCTCTTCGGCGGGGTCGCGGGTCAGCCGCCGCGCCCGCACGTCGTCGGCGCTCCGGCGGTCGAGATGGTAGAGGTCGTTCGAGATGGTCATGACCGCGGCCGAGTGGTCGGCGTTCCACACGAGCCGGCCCCGCGCCGCGCGCCGCGCCGCCGCCGCGCTCATGCCCGGCAGGTCGGCGAGGGCCCGCTCGAGGGCGGCGCCGTCCAGGAACGGCTCGGTGTCGCCGCTCGCCGCGTTCACCGACACGAGGTCCGCGCGGCCCGAAGCGCGTTCCCTCTGCAGGTAGTGCCCGTCGTCGATCCAGGTCAGCCCGGTCGGAGCGCTGCCGTTGAAGTCGACCCGCCGGTCGGGGTGGTAGATCGCGTCGATGGTCAGCGCCTGCTGCTGGGCTGCCGCGGGTCCGGCGATGGCCAGCACCGCGAGAACCATCAACGTCACCAACGCCGCTCGATACCAACGGGTCATCATGCCTCTCCTCGCGGTGCGGACGGGACGGTGCCGCACGGGATAAACTGGAGCATAGCAGAGATGCGACGGCGACGGGTCGCGGTCGGGGGAGGTTTCCATGCGTTATCAGAAGTGGCTCGGATTGGCGGCGGCGTTGGTCTTGGCGGCGGCGCTCGGCGCGCCCCCGGCGGTCGCGCAGGAGGCGGGCGGGCGCCGCCACCTGCTGGAGCGGATCGACGACGCCTCGGTCGTGCAGCTCTACGCGGACGGCTTCGAGGCGCTCTCGCTGCGCGAGAAGACGCTCATCTGGCATCTCTACCAGGCGGCGCTGGCCGGGCGCGACATCTACTACGACCAGCGCTACGAGCACAACCTGGAGATGCGCGAGGTCCTCGAGGAGATCATCACCCATCCGGCCGGGGTCGATGAGGGGACGCTGGCCGCGGTCGAGAAGTACGCCAAGCTCTTCTGGATCAACACCGGCCCGTTCAACAACTTGACCGCCCGCCGCTTCGTCATGGAGACGACCCCCGACGCGTTCGCCGCCGCGGTCCGGGCGGCGGCCGCGGACGGGGCCGAGTTCCCCCTGCGCGACGGCGAGGACCTCGGGGGGATGGTCGAGCGCATGACGCCGCTCTTCTTCGACCCCGACTTCGAGCCCATCGTCACCAACAAGACCCCGGGCCCCGGCGAGGACATGCTGTTGGCCAGCGCCAACAACCTCTATAAGGACGTGTCGATGGCCGACCTCGAGACGTTCGAGGAGGAGTACCCGCTGACCTCGCGCCTCGTGAAGGTCGACGGCCGGCTCGTCGAGGAGGTCTACAAGGTCGGCGGCAAGTACGGCGACGAGATCTCCGAGATCATCCGCCACCTCGAGGCGGCCATCCCCTACGCGAGCGACGCGATGGCCGAGGCCCTGCGCGCCAACATCGCCTACTACAAGACGGGTTCCCCGGTCGACCAGCGGCCCTACGACATCGCGTGGGTCGCCGACCAGGACTCGTCGGTCGACACCATCAACGGGTTCACCGAGGTGTACATGGACGCCCGGGGGGCGAAGGGGGCGTGGGAGGCCCTGGTCTTCTACGTCGACCCCGAGAAGACGGGGGCCATCCGCACCATCGCCGAGCACGCCCAGTGGTTCGAGGACCGGATGCCCTGGGACCCCCGCTACCGCAAGGCGGGGGTGACCGGCATCACCGCCAACGCCATCGAGGTCGTCATCGAGATCGGCGACGCCGGCCCCCTGACCCCCATCGGCATCAACCTGCCCAACGACCAGACGGTGCGCGAGCAATACGGCAGCAAGTCGATCTCGCTCGCGAACGTCATCGAGGGCTACGACCTGTCGCAGCCGGGGGGCTACCGGCAGGAGTTCGCGTGGACCGAGGAGGAGGCCGAGCGCTCGCGCGTCTGGGGCAGCCTCGCCAGCGAGATGACCACCAACATGCACGAGGTCATCGGCCACGCGTCGGGGCAGCTCGCGGAGCGGCTCGGCGGCTCGGCCCAGCCCTACCTGAACGAGCAGTACTCGGCCGTTGAAGAGGCGCGGGCGGACCTGATCGGCCTCTACTTCATCGCCGACCCCAAGCTCGTCGAGATCGGCGTCCTCCCGGCCGAGGCCCACGACGACATCGTGCTCGCGCAGTACGAGGCGTACACCCGCAACGCCCTGCTCCAGTTGCGCCGCATGCGCGAGGGGAACCAGATCGAGCAGGACCACATGCGCAACCGCCAGATGATCGTCCACTGGCTGATGGCCAACACCGAGGCCATCGAGCACCGGGAGCGCGACGGCAAGACCTACTACGTGATGGTCGACGCCGACGCGTTCCGGGCGGGGGTGGCGACGCTGCTCGCCGAGGTGCAGCGCATCAAGTCGGAAGGCGACTACGACGCGGCCCGGACCCTGTTCGAGACCCACGGCATCTACTTCGACCCCGCCCTCCGCGACGAGGTCGTGGCCCGCGTCGACGCCGTCGGGCTGCCGTCGTACTCGGGCTTCGTGCAGCCTCGGCTCGAGCCGGTGCTCGACGACGCGGGGGAGATCGTCGACGTGGCGATCTCCTATCCGATGGACCTGACCGCGCAGATGCTGGAGTACTCGGGCAAGCAGATGCCGTAGGACGGCCGACGCGACCGGGCCGACGCGACCGGGACGGGAACCGGCCGGTGACGCTTGCCCGGCCGGCCCCGAACGTAGTGGTTCAGCGCGCGCGGAACTTCCGTACGCGACCGTCCGTCGCGCGACCGCGCTACCGCAGCCAGCCCGGCGGCACGTCGGCGCGCCGGGCCTCGTCGCGCAGGTCGTCGACGGCGCGGGCGAGCTCGTCGGCCTCGGTCCGGGTCTCCTCGAGCTCGGCCAAGGCCGCCAGCCGCTCCTGCTCGATGGCGGCGCGTTGCGCGGGGTCGTCGCGTGCGGTGAAGTCGGCCCACAACCGGTCCGCGCGGGTCTGGAGCTCGGCGGCGCGGCGCTCGGCGCGCTCGACGGCCAAGCGGGCCTCGGTCATGCGGTCGCGCCACCGTTGCTCGTCGCCCGCGGGCGGGCTACCGGGGGCCGCCGCCGGGGTCTCCGATGCCGCCGGGGTTTCCGACGCGGCCGGGGCGGTCGCCGCCTCCGTCCCCGCGTCCGCCTCTTCGTCGCCGATCCGCATCGTCAGCAGGCCGCTGTGGATGAGGTCGGCGTCGGTATAGACCCGCGGCGGCGGCGCATCGGGGCCGGCCTGCCGCGCGAGGGCCTCGCGCCGCAGCCGTTCCTGCCGTGCGACCTCGACGAGCGACTGGGCGGTCGCGGTCTCTGCGACGGCCCACGCGAGGGCGGGCAGGATCGCGGCCGTGAGCAACTTCATGGGCGTCTCCTTGTTGATCTGCATACCATGAGCGATGCAGAGATCATGCCAGGGATCGGGCGGTCTTCACCCGGGGAGATAAGGCGCGGATGAACGTCGGCATCGTCTGCTATCCCACCGTCGGCGGCAGCGGCATCGTCGCCACCGAGCTCGCCAAGGCGCTGGCGCAGCGCGGGCACGAGGTGCGGCTGATCAGCACCGAGATGCCGTTCCGGGTGCCCGACTTCCAGGTGGGGCTGGTCTTCCACGCCGTGCAGACGCCGGGGTATCCGCTGTTTCGCGAGCCGCAACACTTGTTGTCGCTCGCCAACAAGATCGTCCAGGTTAGCCGCGAGCACCGCCTCGACGTCATCCACGCCCACTACGCCATTCCCCACGCCGCCGCCGCCTATCTGGCCCGGCAGATCCTCGCGAACGCCGACGGGGCGCGCGTACCGCGGGTCATCACCACCCTCCACGGCACCGACGTGACCCTGATCGGCAGCGACAGCTCGTACTCTGAGACGGCGGCGTTCTGCATCGACCAGTCCGACGGGGTGACCGCGGTTTCCGAAAGCCTACGCGCCGACACCTACCGGCAGCTTCCGGTGCGGGCGGACATCCGGGTGATCCCCAACTTCCTCGACTGCGACATCCACCGCCGCTCGGAGGACCCCGCGCTGCGCGCCCGTTTCGCGGGCGGGGACGACGCGGTGCGGCTCGTCATCCACGTCTCGAACTTCCGGCCGGTGAAGCGCATCGAGGCCGTGATCGACGTCTTCGACCGCATCCGTCGGCGCGTGCCGTCGCGGCTGCTCCTGGTCGGCGACGGGCCGGACCTCGACGGGGCCGTCCGCCGGGCCCGGAACCTGGGGCTGGGCGACGCGGTGGTCCCCTTGGGCGAGCAGGAGCAGGTGGTGCCGCTGTTGTCGGTCGCCGACCTGTTCCTGCTGCCGTCGGCGCAGGAGAGCTTCGGGCTCGCCGCGCTCGAGGCGATGGCGTGCCAGGTGCCGGTGGTCGCGTCCCGCGTCGGCGGGCTTCCCGAGGTGATCGAGCACGGGGTCACCGGCTTTCTGCACGACCCCGACGACCTCGACGGCATGGCGGCGAGCGGCGCCGCCCTGCTGACGGATCCGCAGCGCCACCGCGCGGTCGCGGCGGCCGGCCTCGTCGCCGTCCAGCAGCGGTTCTGCGTGAACGCCATCGTGCCGCGCTACGAGGCCCTCTACGCCGAGGTGCTCGCGCGCGAACCCGCCATGGCGGCGCGATGACCGCGCGTTGACGGCGGCCGCGGCGGGGGTACGAGGATCCGGGGAGCCCCGCGGCCCGTTTCGAGCCACCCGGTCGGCGCGGTCCTGCCCCACCCGGTCGGCGCGGTCCCGTCGCGCCGCCTCGGCAGGGCGTTTCCGAACCCTGTGGCCGGCCATTGCCCTCTGTCGGCCGCGCTTTCCCGCAACGCGTTTCGGCGTCCACCGGCCCGCCCGCGGCGGGCCGCCAGCGGGTATACTCGGGAGACCATGAGACATATGCGCGCACTCGCGGTGAGCGGTGCCTTCTTCATCTCCTTGGCCGTCCCGGCGGCGACCCCGCGGGCCCAGCCCGCCGAGCCGGTGAACGGCCGGACCGAGCTCGGGCTGGTGCTGCGGCAGCTCAACAACGCCGGCACGTTCATGTCGGCGGTGGCGCACCCCGACGACGAGATCAACGGCCTGCTGGCGCTGCTGAGCCACGGCGAGGGGGTGCGCACGACCCTGGTCAGCGCCACCCGCGGCGACGGCGGGCAGAACGAGATCGGCCCAGAGCTCTTCGACGCCCTGGCGGTGCTGCGGAGCGAGGAGCTGGAGGCCGCGCACCGCCTCGACGGGGCCGAGCAGTTCTTCACCCGCGCCGTCGACTTCGGCTACTCGTTCAGCCGCGAGGAGACGTTCGAGAAGTGGGGGCGCGAGATCATCCTCGGCGACTTCGTCCGCCTCATCCGCACCATCCGGCCCGACGTCATCGTCGCGATGAGCCCCGACGGCGCGGGCGGGGGCCAGCACCACCAGGCCTCGGCGATCATCGCGCGGGAGGCCTACGCGGCCGCCGCCGATCCCGCCCGGTTCCCGGAGCAGCTCGCGGACGGGCTGCGGCCGTGGCAGCCGAAGAAGTTCTACTTCCGCGACGGGTTCCCCGCCTTCCGCTTCGCCGGCGGGTTCGGGCGCACCGGCGGCGGGCCCGGAGGGCCGCCCCCCGGCTTCGGCCGCAGCGCCGCGGGGGCGGGCAGGGTGTCCATCGACCTCAGCCGGTTCGATCCGCTGCTGGGGCGCACCTACGCCGAGATCGGGAGCCACGCCCGCGGCATGCACAAGTGCCAGGGCATGTCGCCTCTCGTCAGCCTGCCGGGGCCGGCGTCGATCCGCTACCGGCTCGACGCCACCGCCATCCCCGGCCACGCGGGGCGGGAAGAGCGTTCGCTCTTCGACGGGGTCGACACCTCTATCGCGGGCCTCGCCCGGTATGCCGGGCCCGAGCCGCCGCCCGCCCTCGTCGAGGGGCTGGCCGGGTTGGCCCGACACGCCGCCACCGCCCTCCAGGTCTACGGGCGGGGCGCGCCCGAGGCGCAGCGGGTGACCCTGCTCGCGGGGCTCGGCGCGGTGCGCGCCCTGCGGGACGACCTCGGCACGTTCGGCCTGTCCGACGAGGCGGCGTTCGAAATCGACTTCCGGCTCGCGCGGAAGGAGGCCCAGTACGAGCGCGCGGTGGTGCTCGCCCACGGCCTGCGCCTCGACGTCTTCGCCGACGACGGCGTCGTGACCCCGGGCCAGGGCATCACGGTGATGGCCCAGGTCGCGAACCACGGCGGCGACCGCGCCACTGTCGAAGGGGTCCGCTTCCAGGGCTTCGACGCCGCCGAGTCGACGTGCGGGACCGGCGCCCTCGTCCCCGGCGCGGTGTACCGCTGCGAGACCCCGCTGAGCGTGCCCGCAGCGGCGGCGGCGACCGACATCTACTGGGAGCGGCTGCCCGACGCGGCGCGGTACCGGGTCGACCCCGACGTGCCGTTCGGGGCGCCGTTCCGGCCCACGCCGTTCCTCGCCGCCTTCGAGCTCGACTTCGGAACCGCCTCGATCACGGTGGAGCGGCCCGTCACCTTCCGCTACGGCAGCGACATCTTCGCGGGCGAGAAGCGCATGGAGCTGCACGTGGTGCCGCCGTTCGCGGTCGAGATCGCGCCCGAGATCGCCATCGCGCCCGTCGGGGCGGCCGAGCCCCGCGACGTGCGGGTGACGGTACGCAACGGGGGGGTCGGCGCCGCCGGCGGTGTCGTCACCCTCGACCTGCCCGACGGTTGGCGGCAGACGCCGGACCGCATAGCGGTGGCGTTCACCCGCGAGGACGAGGCGCGGACGGTCCGCTTCGCAGTCGAGCCCGCCCCGGACGCGCCGGCCGGCGACTACCGCATCGGGGCGCGGTTCGAGTCCGGCGGCGAGCGTTTCGACCGCGGCTACCAGGTGGTCGAGTACCCCCACGTGGCGCGGCGGCACCTCGTCCACGCGGCCGACGCGGCCATCAAGGTCCTCGACGTGCGGCTCGACCCGGATCTGCTGGTCGGCTACGTGGACGGCGTTGGCGACGAGGTGCCCCCGGCCATCGAGCAGCTCGGGGCGCGGCTCGAGCACATCACCGGCGACGAGCTGAGGTTCGGCGACCTCTCCCGCTACGACGTCATCGTCACCGGCGTCCGCGCCTACGAGCGCAACCTGGTGCTGCGCGCGAACAACGACCGGCTGCTCGAGTACGTCGAGGCGGGCGGGACGATGGTCGTCCAGTACAACAAGTTCGAGTTCAACGACGCGCAGTACGGGCCCTATCCGGCCCGCGTCGGCCGCGGCCGGGTGACCGACGAGTTCGCGCCGGTGCGGGTCATCGCGCCCGACCACCCGGTGTTCGGCTATCCGAACGCCATCTCCGACGCGACTTGGAGCAACTGGGTGCAGGAGCGCGGGCTGTACTTCCTCGCCGACCGCGACCGCGCGTACGCCGACCTCGTCGAGCTGAGCGATACCTTCCCGTTCAACCCCGGCGTCAAGCGCGGGGCCCTCGTCGAGGCCCGCCACGGCGACGGGCGCTGGCTCTACGTCGGCCTCGGCCTCTGGCGCCAGCTCCCCGCCGGCACCCCCGGGGCCTACCAGCTTCTGGCGAACCTGCTCAGCCTGGGCGGCGACTGAGGCTCCAAGTCCCGGGTTCCTTCACTCGCGGAGGGCGATCGGGAGGATGGGGGCCCCCGCGGGGCCCTCGGGGCTGCATCGGTCTTGAACGCGTTCATGCGGGCAATCAGAGATAATGGAGGCCACGTTCGACACGCACGCCGTCGCCAGATCGCTGACCGAGGCCGACTTCACGAACGCCCAGGCCGACGTTCTCACCGACGCCATCGCCTCGGCCGCCAGACTGCGCGACCACGTCACGCCAGACCAGCTCAACGTCAAGGCGGCGGAGCTACGCACCGAGATCGCCGGGGTGCGGACCGAGATCGCCGAACTCGACGCAAGACTCTCGAAGCAGATAGCGAACCTCGACAGCAAGCTGTCGACCGCCGAGACACGCCTGAGCTGGCGCATGCTCGGCATCGCCGGCCTGATCGTCGCAGCACTCCGCCTGCTCAACTGATCACGAGAGATCCCGCCGCATCGCGGACCTGCCGCCTCCCGGTCGCCGCCGCTACTACGGTTCCGACAGCAGATAGACGTCGCCGGTGGGCTGCGACGCGCCGCCGGCGGGCTCGATGGTCACGGCCATCGCCGCCGGCGTCACCCCCTCCGGGATCTGCAGGGTCACGGTGGCGGAGCCGCCGGGTTCGGGGAGGATCAGCGCGCCGGGGACGGGGGCGGCCTCCGGGGTGACGAACCAAAGCTGGTAGGTTTGGCCGTCGGGCGGAGGGGGAAGGCCGGTGGCCAGGAAGGCCATCGTGCCCGATTCGGTCCACAGGGCGCGTCCCGCGCCGACGGGGGCGAGCGGCTGCCCGGCCAGGGTCAGGGACCGGACCGTCGGGTCGATGGCGATCGTGATCACCTCGTCCCGCCGTGCGGCCTCCAGGTCGGCGACCGTCGCTTCGAGCTCCAGGATGTCCGCCCGCGTGTTGGCCGACTGCGCGTCCGCCCGCAGGTCCGCGATCTGCCGGTGCAGCGCGGCCACGTACGATCCCCCGCCGCCGGCGACGGCGACGAGCAGGAGGGCCACGAGCCAGAACAGGGGGCCGAGCCCCGCCTTCCTCCGCGCGGACGGCAGGGACGGAGCCGGCGCCGGCGGGCCCGCGGGGTAGTCCGGTGCCGTCGCGGCGGCGTCCGGGGGCTCGTCGGGCACCGGGGTCCAGCCCGCGACCTCCCGCAGCACCCGTTCGCGCAGGGCCGGCGGCGGATCGATGGGAAGCGCGGTCTGCGGCAGGTGGTGGGCCACCGGCAGCAGCGACTTCACCTCCCTGACACAGTCCAGGGAGGTTTCGAGGTGCTCCTCGAAGCGGCTGCGCTCGGCTTCGCCGAGGGCCCCGAGGGCGTACAGCGCGGCCCGGCCGTCGCAGTGGTCGTCGACCCGCTCGGTCATGCCGTCAGGGTCTTCCCGCAGGCTCAGCAGACCGTTGCGGATCCGGGTCCGGACCGTCTCGGGGGGGTGTTCTAGGCGCTCGGCGATTTGCGCCGCGGTCATGCCTTCGAGGCCGGCGAGCTCGATCGCGGTGCGCTCGATGTCGGGAAGCGCGGCCAGCCCCGCCCGCAGCCGGGAGACCGCTTCGGCCGGCAGGGGGGGGCGCTCGTCGGCCATGGCGGGCATGGGCAGCTCGACGACCGCGGGGTCTTCCAGGGGCGCCGACCGGGCTCGAAGCTGCTCGATGGCCCGGCGCCGCGTGGCCGCGAGCAGCCAGGTCGCCGTCGGCTCGGCGGCGCCGTCGGTCTCCAGACGCGACCAAGCGTCGGAGAAGACCGCTTGCACCGCCGGCTCCGCCTCCCCGTGGTCGGCGAGGATGCGCAGGGCGAGCCCGTACATCGCCCGGACGTGGCGGTCGTACAGCGCCTCCAGCGCGCGCGGATCCGCTTGGGCCATCTACTGAATACTACTTCACCCGCCCCCGCCGCGCGGGCCGGGGGCCGCTTCGGCCCGCGGTCGCGGGCCGTCCGGCGCGGCCGTCGGCGGGTCCGGCGCGGATCCCCGACCGTCCGGCGCGGCCGGGGGCGCGGCCGGCTCCGCGCCCGCCTCGCGCGTGCTCAGCCACTCGTGGACGCTCTCGAGCACGGCGGCGATCGCCGCCCGCTGGCGCTTCAGCTTGGCGCGCGCGCGGAGCGGGGTCTGCCGGGTGGCGAGGAACGCCCGCACGAGCCGGACGACCGCGGCCTGCCGCTCGAAGGCGCTCAGCCCCGTGAACGCCAGGGCGACGAGCCCCGCCGCCGTCGCAACGCCGACGCCGGGGCCCAACCACAGGCCGCCCGCGGCGGACAGGGCCGCGATCCACGCCCCGTAGACGAGGGTGCCGCCCACGACCTCCCAGGCCGCGCGGCTCTGCGGGTCGGGCGCCCGGCTGCTGAGCGCCCAGGTGGCGTAGTACGGGACGGCGAAGCACGCTAGGGCGAGCGCGGCGAGGGGGCCCGTCAGGAGGGTCCGGCCGCCCTCGCGCACGACGAACCGCATCACCTGCCCCGCCGGCATCCGCCGGTCCAGGTCCTGCTCGCGCAGGCCGAGGATCCGGAGCTGCTCGTCGTAGGCGAGCACGTCGGCCAGTATCGCGTCGTAGCGGTCGAGGTGCTCCTCGCGCAGGCGGTCGATGCCCCGCGCGATCTGCCGCCGGCGCCGGACCCGCTCGGCCGGGTCCCGCGAGACGCCCCTGGCGGCGGCGTAGAGGCGGTCGACGCGGTCGACGAGCGGCAGGTCCGCCCGCGGATCCGCCTCGATCATCACCCGCCGCAGCTTGGCGGCGATGCGGTCGGTCAGGAGGCGGGTGGCGCCGTGCGGATCCGCGCGGAACGAGTCCACGAGCTCGCCGGCGTCGAACGGCCGGCCGTACATCGCGGTCATCCTCGACCGGAACATCGGCAGGCGGTCGAAGTTCAGCCCGACCGGCACGATCGAGACGCGGCGGCCGGCCGCGGCGGCGGCGAGGGCCATGCGGGCGGCGCCGGTCCTCAGCGGCTCGAGCCGGCCGCTGACGTGGCTGATGCCCTCGGGGAAGAGGCAGATGGCGTCCCCCTCGGCGAGGGCCCGCTCGACCGCCGCGAACGTCTCGGTGTTGCGCGAGGTGTCAACCCCGGGGTCGATGCGCCGGTAGACGGGTATCGCCCCCGACCGGCGGACGAAGGGGCTGAGCACGTGCCGCTCGAACAGGGTCGACTTGGCGAGGAACCGGATGGGCCGGCCGGCCGTGCCCTGGATGACCGCGGGGTCGAGGACGGTGTTGGGGTGGTTGGCGACGAGGAGGACGGGGCCCTCGGGCAGCGGCGGGCCGACCCGGTCGATGCGGTAGAAGATCGACGCCCCCAGCACCACGAGCCGCCACAGCGCGGGGCTGCCGGGATACCGGCGATCGGGCGGCTTCCCGTCCGGCGCGGTCATGACGGGCGCATTCTAGCCCGGAAGCCGCCCTTGCGGCCGACGCGTGGATGGGAGCTCACGGATGACGAACGGGAGTCGTGACTTGTCGCGGTGAACCATGCGTTGACCTCCGCGCGCGGGGCGTCTGCGCGACCTCGAGCGCACGGGCGACGGTCAAGAGGCGCGTCGGCTCGCCACGGGGTTGCCCGCCCGCTACGGCCGGGCGGCGGCGAACCGAAGGCGGACGTAGTCGACGACCCAGGTTCCGTCCGGGCCCTGGATGCGCGGGGCCAGCCGCTCCCGCATCTCGGCGAGCAGGGCCGGCCGCTCCGGTTCCGGCGCCGCGACGATGAACGGCTGGGCGAAGACCTCCAGCCAGTGGACCACGTCGCCGGGGAGCGGGGTGGGGCGGGGGAACCGCTGGATGGAGTCGACCCGGAAGCCGCGCCGCTCGAGGCGGGCGCGGTACTCGTCTTCCGCGGGGAAGTACCAGGGATCCGCGGCGGCGCTGTCGATGCCCCGCGCGCCCAGCGCCTCGGCGAAGCACTCCCGAACCGAGGCGACGCAGCCGGCGCCGCCGCACTCGGCCACGAACCGCCCGCCCGGCCGCAGGGCTTTCCAGACGCCGTCGATGGCCGCGTCGGCATCCCGGATCCAGTGGAGCACGGCGTTGCTGAAGACGGCGTCGAACTCCGCGTCGAACGGAAGCTCGAGGGCGTCGATGATCCGCGCGTCGAGCCCCCGCTCGAGCGCCGCCCACACTTGCTCGGGGCTGCTGTCGACGCCGACGACGAGGCAGCCGGCGTTCCGCAGCCGCTCGGTGAGGGCGCCGTCGCCGCAGCCGAGGTCCAGGATGCGCTCGCCGGGCTGGGGGGCCAGCAGGTCCACCACCGGCGCGCCCAGGTCCGACACGAACCGGGCGTGCGCGGCGTAGGATTCGGGGTCCCAGTGCTGAGTCATGAGGCGTCGCCCCCGGATGATGATCGCCCGGCCGACTCGCGTCAGGACGCGCTATCGAGGGCCAAGGCGCCGGTGTAGATGGCCATGCCGACGACGGCGTCGATGCCGGCGGCGTCGAGGGCGTCTATCTCCTCGCGGGTGGTGATGCCCCCGGCCGCGGTGACGCGGCGGGTCGTCGCCGCCGCCACCGCCCGCGCGGCGTCGAGGTCGGTGCCCGTCATCAGCCCCTCGCGGTCGACGTGGGTGTAGAGGAACTCGCCGCAGTACGGCTCGAGCTGCCGCACCGCCTCGACCGCGGTCACCTCGACCGGCTCGGTCCAGCCGCGGATGACGACGCGGCCGGCCTTACTGTCGACCGCCCCGATGATCCGCTCGACGCCCACCGCGTCGGCAAGCGACCGCGCGAAATCCAGGTCGGGCCGGCCGTCGCGGAAGAGGGACGAGCTGACGATGACCGCCTGCGCGCCGTAGCCGAGGACCGCCTCGGCGCGCGCGATCGAGCGGATGCCCCCGCCGACGCGGCAGGGCAGCCGCGGCGCGACCCGCCGGACGAGCGCGTCGTTGTCGCCCGACCCCATGGCCGCGTCGAGGTCGATGAGCTGCACCTTGGGGAACGCGGAGAAACGCGCGACCCAACCGTCGAGGTCGTCGCTCTCGATGGCGAGCCGCTCGCCCTGCACGAGCTGCACCACGCGGCCGTTCTTGAGGTCGATGGACGGGATCAGCATGAGGTCTGCACCACGTGGCGGCCGGGCGGGATCAGCATGGGGTCTGCACCGCGCGGCCGTTCCTGCGGTCGATCGACCGGATCGGCATGGTTCCTACACCAAGCGGCCGTGCTGGGGATCGATGGACGGGATCAGCATGGGTCCTTGGTCGCCGCAGGCGGGGCCGCGTCCGCGCGCCCGACCGTCCTCGGCAGCCGCACGGGGATGCCGTGCGCGTGCAGATGGGCCTTGAGGTCCTCGACGGCGTGCTCGGCGTAGTGGAATATCGACGCGGCGAGGGCGGCGTCGGCCCGGCCCGCAGTGAAGACGTCGACGAAGTGGTCGAAGTCGCCCGCCCCGCCCGACGCGATGACCGGGATCGGCACCGCCGCCGACACCGCCGCCGTCAGCCCGCAGTCGAAGCCCTGCTTGGTGCCGTCGCGGTCGATCGAGGTCAGGAGGATCTCGCCGGCGCCGCGGTCGGCCGCCTCGCGCGCCCACTCGACGGCGTCGCGTTCGGTGCCCTGCTGGCCGCTGCGGACGTAGATGCGGAAGCGGCCGCCCTCGCGCTTGGCGTCGATGGCGACGATGACCGCCTGGCTGCCATAGCGCCGGGCCAGGGTGGTGATGAGCCCCGGCTGCGAGAGGGCGGCGGTGTTGATGCCGACCTTGTCGGCACCCGCCTCAATGGCCGCCTCGGCGTGGTCCTCGCCGCGGATGCCGCCGCCGACGCACAGCGGCAGGAAGATCTCGCGCGCGACGGCGCGGATGGTCTCGGCCAGCGCCTTGCGCCCCTCGATGGTCGCGGTGACGTCGAGGATCACCACCTCGTCGATGCCCTCGCGGTTGTAGCGGGCGGCGAGGGTGGCGGGGTCGCCGGCGTTCCGCAGGCCCTCGAAGTTGATGCCCTTGACGACGGCGCCGTCGCGGACGTCGAGGCAGGCGATGATGCGTTTCGACAGCATGGTGGTCTCAGGCGGTTCCCCGCCGCGTCCTGCCGGGCGGACGCCGACCGCCCGCCGGCGCCCGCGCCGATCTCGGTGCTCCGCGACGCTCGGCCACGGCTCCTCACGAAACCCGGCGCAGAAAGTTGCTCAGGATGCGGAGGCCGACGTCGGACGACTTCTCGGGGTGGAACTGCACCCCGCCCACCGCGCCCCGCTCGACCGCCGCCGCGAACTCGACCCCGTAGCGGGTCGAGCCGACGCAGCTCTGGGTGACCGGGGCGGCGTAGGAGTGCGTGAAGTAGACCTGGTCGCCCTCGTCGACGCCCTCGAGCAGCCACGAGTCGCGGGTGCGGTGCAGCGAGTTCCAGCCGACGTGCGGCACCTTGAACGCGCCGGCGCCGCCGCCTGTCTCCACGAGCCCCCCGCCGACTTCTGCGGAATTCGCGCCGGTTTCCCCGGGTTCCCCGTTGCTTCTCGGGGGGCCGCCGCCGGCCGGCGCATGATTGCCGCCGCCGGCTTCCGTGCGGCCGGCCGGGGCGCCGCCGGCCGACGCGCCCTCCTCGTCCGTGATCAACCGGCACGTGCCCGGCAGCAGCTCCAAGCCGGGGTGGCCGGGCGCCTCGGCGCTGCCGTCGAAGAGCCACTGCATGCCGACGCAGATGCCGATCATGGGCCTATCGCGTGCGATGTGGTTCCGGATGGCGGCGCGCCAGTCGTCGCCGAGGGCCGCCGTCACCTCGAAGTTGCCGACGCCGGGCACGATGACGCCGGCCGCCGCCGCGAGGTCCGCCGGCGCGCCCGGGGTCGTCACCGGCGCCCCCAGGTGGGCCAGCGCCTTGCGCACCGAGGTCAGGTTCCCCGCGCCGTAGTCGATCAACGCAATCATTCCGCTACCCGTTCCGCGCGCCCGGCTGCATCACACCGGTAGTGGCCGGCAAGTGCCCCGCTACGCGCACCGATCGGTCCGCGCCGTCGTCGATCGAACCGATCCCGCGCAACCCCGCCCGGCGGCAACCGCGGCCAGCGGGCACCGCTGCGCCTCCGGCTACAACAACCCCTTGGTGCTCGGCAGCCGCTTCGCCATGCGGTCGTCCTTGTCGCACGCGACCCTGAGCGCGCGCGCGAACGCCTTGAAGATCGCCTCGACCTGGTGGTGGCTCGACCGGCCGTAGAGCACCTTCACGTGCACGTTGGCCCGCGCGCCGAGCGCGAACCCCTCGAAGAAGTCGTGCAGCAGCTCCGACTGCAGGTCGCCGACGAGCCTCACGCGCAGGCGCAGGTCGACCACCGCGTGGGGGCGCCCCCCGAGGTCGATGGCGGCGACGCCGAGGGTCTCGTCCATCGGCATGACGAAGTAGCCGGCGCGGTTGATGCCGCGGCGCGTTCCGACCGCCTTCGCGACCGCCTCGCCGAGGGCGATGCCGACGTCCTCGACGGTGTGGTGCTGGTCGACGTCGAGGTCGCCGGCGGCGTCGATCCGCAGGTCGAAGGCCCCGTGGCGCGCCACCAGCTCGAGCATGTGGTCGAGGAAGCGGATGCCGGTGCTGACCTCGTACCGGCCCTGCCCTTCGATGCCCAGCCGCACGGTGATCTGCGTCTCGGTCGTGCGCCGCTCGATCCGTGCGCGTCTCATGGCTGCACCGTCCCGCCGCTCATGGCAGCAGCGCCTCGCCCCGGCCATACTCGCCGGTGCTCCGTCCCCCGCACCGGGACGGGGTGCGGTCGCGGTGTCATCGGCTTCCTTTCACGCGCACCCGCACCGACTCCGCGTGGGCGGTCAGCCCCTCCGCCTCGGCGAGGGTGAGAATGGTCGGGGCCAGCGCCTCCAGCCCCTCCCGCGTGATGCGCTGCGCGCTCTGCACCGACACGAAGTCCGACGCGCTGAGCCCGCCGCGGAACCGCGCCGCGCCCCCGGTGGGCAGCACGTGGTTCGACCCCGTCGCGTAGTCGCCCGCCGCCTGCGCCGCGTGCGGGCCGATGAACACGGTGCCGGCGCGGGTGGCGCGCGCCGCGACCTCCTCGTCGAGGCAGACTAGGTGCTCGGGCGCGATGTCGTTGGCCAGCTCCACGGCCTCGTCGAGCGAGCCGGTGACGACGATGACGCCGTTGCGCTCGATGGACGTCCGCGCCGGCCCGTCCGCCGGCAGCCGCTTCTCGACCTGCCCGGCGACGCGCGCCGCGAAGCGGCGGTCGGGGGTGAGCACGATCGACCGGGCGTCGGGGTCGTGCTCGGCCTGCGCGATGAGGTCGGCCGCGATCCAGCGCGTCTCGCCGCGCGCGGCGACGATGACGATCTCGGTCGGGCCGGCGTGGAAGTCGATGGGGCAGTCGGTCGACACCAGGGCCTTGGCGGCGGCGACCCACGCGCTCCCCGGCCCGACGATCTTGTCGACGCGGGGGACGGTGGCGGTGCCGTAGGCGAGGGCGGCGACAGCGTGGGCGCCGCCGAGCCGGAACAGTCGCGTGACGCCGGCGATGGCCGCCGCCGCGAGGGTCGCGGGGTCCGGCCGCGGGCAGGTCACGACGATGTCGGGCACCCCCGCGACGCGGGCGGGGATCGCGGTCATCAGCAGCGACGACGGCAGCGGGTAGCGCCCCGCCGGGACGTAGCAGCCGACCCGCTCGAGCGGCGTGACGCGCTGCTCGATCTCGACGCCCCCGGTGACCGTGGTGCGCCATCCCCGAGGAAGCTGGCGCCGCGCGATGCGCCGGATGTGGCCGGCCGCGGTCCGCAACGCCGCCCGCAGCGCCGCGGGGACGGCCTGGAGCCCCGCCCGCATCTCCTCGGGCGTGACCTCGACCGGTCCGTCCAGGCCGTCGAAGCGGCGCGCGTAACGCAGCAGCGCCTCGTCGCCCGAGCGGCGCACCGCGGCCACGATGCGGGCGACCCGGCGGGTGAGGGCGGAATCGACGTCCCCCCGCCGCTCGACGAGGCGCCGAACGGCGTCACGATCCGACGAGTCGATGATCCGCATCACAGCACGATCCTGTTGAGCGGGAACTCGGCGGTCCCCTCCGCGCGCGTCCTTCGACGCCGTCCGGCGGGGCGATCCTGCGCGTCGAAGGTCCCCATCACAGCACGATCTTGTTGAGCGGGAACTCTACGATGCCCTCCGCCCGCGCCGCCTTCAGCTTCGGAATCAGCTCGCGCACCGACGACTCCTCGATGATCGTCGAGACGGCGGCCCACGCGTCGTCGCTGAGGGGGGACACCGTCGGGTCGTGCAGGGCCGGCAGCAGCCCGAGCACCGCGTCGAGATCGGCGCGCCGCACGTTCAGCATCAGGCCCACCCGGCCCTGGGCCTCGATGGCCGCGCGCAGCAGCAGGGCGATGTTGTCGATCTTCGTCCGCTTCCACTCGTCCCGGAGGGCGGCGGGGTTCGCGATGAGCTGCGGGTTCGACTCGATGACGGTGTCGATGATGCGCAGCCGGTTGGCGCGCAGGGTCGAGCCGGTTTCGGTCGCCTCGACGATGGCGTCGGCGAGCAGGGGCGGCTTGACCTCGGTCGCGCCCCACGAGAACTCCACCTTCACCGGCACCTCCAGGCGCTGGAAGTACGCTTCGGTCACCCGCACCAGCTCGGTCGCGATGGTCGCCCCGGCGAGGTCCTGCGGGGTGCGGTACTTCGAGTCCTCGGGGGCGGCCAGCACCCAGCGGACCTTGCGGAAGCTCTGCTTCGAGTAGACCAGGTCGGCGATGTCGACGACCTCGTCGCCGGTGGCCGCGTGGTGCTCGGCAATCCAGTCCTGGCCGGTCAGCCCCGCGTCGAGGGCGCCGTGGGCGACGTAGCGCGCCATCTCCTGCGCCCGGATCAGCGTGCACTCGATCTCGGGGTCGTCGATGGTCGGATAGTACGAGCGCGAGCTGGTGTAGATGTTGAAGCCCGAGTGCGCGAACAACTGGATGGTCGAGTCCTGCAGCGAGCCCTTGGGGATGCCGAGCCGGAGCGTCGTGTCAGCCATGGTCGATGCGTGAGCCGTGATGTTCGGGGCGCGGACCCGGACTCACCGGGAAGCAGGGGCGGCGGCGGCCTCGTCGGCGGCCGGCTCCAGCGTCTTGAAGAAACACGTCCGCTCGCCGGTGTGGCAGACGTTCCCCTCGCCGTTGCGGGTGACGCGCAGCAGCACCGTGTCGTCGTCGCAGTCGACGAGCATCTCGTGCACCGTGAGGGTGTTGCCCGACGTCTCGCCCTTCATCCACAGCTTGCCGCGGGTGCGGCTGAAGAAGGTGGCGAAGCCCGAGCGGCGGGTCAGGTCCAGCGCCTCCTCGTTCATGAAGCCGACCATGAGGACCTCGTCGCTCGAGGCGTCCTGCACGACGGCGGGAATCAGTCCGTCCAGTTTCGAAAAGTCCATGTCGTTGTCCTGCCGCGCGCGGCGTGCGGGTGGCGCGCGGATCGTCCTGCCCGATGGGCCGCCAAAAAAAAAGCCCCGCCGGGGTTATCGGCGGGGCGGTCGCATGCGTTGGCGGTGACGGGCGGTCGTGCTACCTCACATGCGGATCCGCAGCCCCGCCCCGGTGGACGGTGGGCTGCGCCGTGTGGTGGCCGTGCCGCCGCATCATGATGTGGGGTACCCTATCCCACGCGGTCGGACGTGTCAAACGGGCTGGCCGAGCCCGGATTGAGAGACGGCGGTGGAGCGCGATGCCTGAGAACGCCGGGACCGGCGGACGGTGGGTGGCCCTCCACTCGTACAACGTCCGCATCTGCCACTGGATCAACGTCGTCGCCGGCGCCTACCTGCTGCTGAGCGGCATCCACATCTTCCTCGACTTCCCCGAACTGTACTGGGGCCACACCGGCTACCAGGGCTACCCGGCGATCTTCCGGCTCGCCGACTGGGGCATCTCGTGGGACGAGGCGGGGGCGATGGGCGACCGCCGGTGGGGGCGGAACTACCACTTCACCTTCGCGTGGGTCTTCCTCGTCAACGGGCTCGTCTACGTAAGCTGGAACGTCGCGACCGGCCGCTTCCGCGAGCGCCTCGTGCCGCGCCGCGACGAGCTCACCGCCGCGAACCTGCGGCGGGATCTGCGCGCGCATCTCCCCTGGCGGCTGCGCGCGCGTGCCGCGGCCACGAGCTACGGCGCGCTGCAGAAGCTCTCCTATCTGTTGCTGCTGGTAGTCTACGTCCCGCTGATGACCCTGACGGGGCTCGCGCAGTCGCCCGGCTTCACCGCCGCCATGCCCTGGCTGCTCGACATCTTCGGCGGCCGGCAGTCGGCGCGGACCCTGCACACCGTCGGCACCGTCGTGTTCGTCCTCTTCGTCGTCGTGCACGTGCTGGAGGTGGTGGCGGCCGGCGCCGTCAACCGCATCCGTGCGATGATCACCGGCAGGTTCCGGTTGCCCGCGGAGGAGTCATGAGCAAGCCGATAGCCGCCCCGCGTCGCCCCGTCCGGCCCGGGACCCTCTCGCCGCCTCGCCCCGCCCGTCCCCGGACCCTCTCGCGGCGCCGCCTGCTGGCGCAGGTGCCCGCCCTCGGCGCGCTGATGGCGGCGGGCTGCTCGCGCGACGTCTACGTGCCGCCGCACGTCCGGGGCGGCCTCGTCGGCGCCGCCGACGTGCTCACCATGAGCACGAACCGGCTGCTGCTCCGCGACCAGCCGCTGGCGCGCGAGTACGGGCCGGAGGACATCGCCCCCGACTTTCCGACCTGGGGCCAGACCAACCCCGACGACGAGGAGTACCAGCGCCACCGGCGCGAGGGGTTCCGCGACTGGCGCCTCCCGGTGGGCGGCCTCGTCGGGCGACCGATGTCGTTCTCGCTCGACGACATCCGGCGGCTGCCGTCGCGCACCCAGATCACCGCCCACGTCTGCGAGCAGGGCTGGTCGGCGATCGCCGAGTGGACGGGCGCGCCCCTGCTGCGCGTGCTCGAGGCGGCGGGCGGCCTGAAGCCCGAGGCGCGCTACGTGATGCTCGACACCGTCGACGGCTGGTACGAGGGCATCGACCTGTTCGAGGTCGTGCACCCGCAGACCATCCTCGCCTACGGCCTCAACGGCGGCGACCTGCCCGTCGGCAACGGCGCCCCCCTGCGGCTGCGGGTCGAGCGGCAGTGCGGCTACAAGAACCTGAAGTTCCTGAAGTCCATCCAGGCCGTCGACTCGATGGCCGGCTTCGGCCGCGGCACCGGCGGCATCAACTCCGACTGGGGATTCCACTGGTACGCCGGCGTTTGACGGCGCGGTCGCGCGCCGGCGGCCGCACCGGACCCGCGGTTTGCCTCGATACGTCGGGAGGCCTGCGCGTCCCAGCGGCGCGCGGGGCCTGCCGGGCCGGCCCGCCTTCAGCCCGGGGCTGCGTTCCCGCGGTTCGGCGCGTAGCGTCCGCCACGGGGATGGCTGCACGACGGCGACCTGTCGGCCCCCCCCACAACCTGAGGGCAAGTCGCGTCCGCCGCAGGGCCGGTGCCGCGGGCGGGGACGGCCCACAACATAACGAGGGCGAGTCGCGTCCGCCGCGGGGCCCGCGCCGCGGGCGGGGGCGGCGGCCGGCGGCCCGTGGCCCCCAACCTGAGGAGGGCGCGTGGCGTCCGCCGCGGTGATGGGCGCACGGCAGATTCGTGAGAATGACCGCCCCCGGCGCCGGTCTGGCCGGGCGGTTTCGGCGTCTTTCACGGCCGCGCCACACTCTGGTCGTGCACCGCCATGGTGATTTTTCGCTGGCGAACTCGAACGGAATACAGCTACAGTGCAATGCTGCCCTGGAGGGCAGAGTAACCCACCGAGGGTACGTTTGCGCAGAAGGGAGCCGCCCGGCGGCGCCCCGGTTTCGGATGACAGCATGCTCGAAGGACCGTCTCGCGCATCGGCGTATCTATTCGGAGCGCCGCGTCCGCGACCCGCGGCCGGCGCTGACCGCGGGCCGGGGCGGTTGATCGCGGCGATCCTCGCGGGGGCCACACTCGCCGGTGCGGCGTCGCCGGCGGCGGGGCAGGCCGCCTCGAGCGTGGTCGTCGCCCCGTTCACGAACGTGAGCCGCCAGCCGGCCGACGACTGGATCGGCGCGGGCATCGCGGAGACCATCGCCATCGATCTGCAGGACGCGGGGCTGGCGCTCGTCGAGCACGACCCCGCCGGGCCGGCGGACTTCGGCCGCCGCGGCGTCCCGCACGCAACGGATCCCGCCGCCGTCCTCGACGCCTATCGTCGGCGGGGCATCGACGCGCTGATCGACGGCACCCTGCAGCGGGTGGGGGACGCCCTGCGCATCACCACCCGCATCGTGGACGTCCAGACGGGCGCAGTCGAATTCGGGACCCGCGTCGACGGCGGAATCGGCGACCTCTTCGACATCCAGGACGAAATAGCCGCAGTGCTCGCGGCCCGGCTCTCGGGGGGCGGCGCGTCGGTCGCTTCCCCCTGGTCCGCGCTGGCGAGGCCCGCGCCTGCGCCCGCGTCGCCCGGGACCCCAACGGGTGGCCCGGCACCGGCCTGGCTCTCCCCGGCGGCCCGTCCCGCGCCCGCCCCGCTCGCCGCGGCGACGCCGCCTTCGGGGTCGGCGGGTCGATCCGCGCCGCCGGCGCTCCGGTCCGCGCCCCCCGAGGGAGGTCCCGCGCCGCTGGGCGGCGGCGCGCCCGGCTTCGGCGCGGCCCCCGCCGGCAGGTCCGCCCCGTCCGAGGTCCGCCCCGAGTTGCCCGTCAGCGGCGAGCTGGCCTTCGGTTCGGCTCCCACGGGCGGGTCCGCGCCGGCCGGCGACCTCGGCCAGCGCCCGCGCCGAACCGGCGGCGGCGCCGGCGGGTTCGCGCCGACCCCGCTGGGCCGTCCCACCGCGGTCATCGGGCGGACGAACAACCCGCCCGAGATCGACGGCCGGCTCGACGACTCGGTCTGGGAGACCGCCGCCCACATCACCGACTTCGTGCAGATCGCGCCGGTCGAGGGCGCGCCGGCGTCGGAGGAGACCGAGGTGTGGATGGCCTACGACGCCGACCACCTCTACTTCGCCTTCTACGCCCACTACACGCGGCCCGAGACCATGCGCATCAACCGCGCCGACCGCGAGGAGATCCGCGGCGACGACCGCATGGCGATCCTGTTCGACCCGTTCCTCGACCAGCAGCGGGCGTACCAGTTCGAGGTGAACGGCTACGGCGTGCAGGGCGACTCGCTCGTGAACGCCGACGGCAGCACCGGGTTCTCGCGGTCGAGCGGGAGCGGGTCGGCGAGCCGGGGCAGCGGCCCGCGGCGCAGCGGCGGCAGCGGCATGAGCAGCTCGGGGCAGTTCGGTATCCGCGGCGACGACTCGTGGAACGCGCTGTTCGACACCGGCGGCCAGGTCGTCGCCGACGGCTGGACGGCCGAGATGCGCATTCCCTTCAAGAGCCTCCGCTATCCGTCCCGCCCGGCGGGGGTGGGCCACCGGTGGGGCTTCCAGATCACCCGGGTCATCCGCGACAAGTCCGAGGCGCAGTCGTGGTCGCCGATCTCGCGGGGCGTGGCCGGCCAGCTCACCCAGTTCGGCACCCTCGAGGGCCTGTCCGACATGTCGCTGAGCCGCAACCTCGAGCTCCTGCCCGAGGTGACCGGCTTCAGGCTCGGTTCGCTCGACACCGGCAGCGGCGAGTACTCGACCGACGACCCCACCGGCGAGCTGGGGTTCGGCGTGAAGTACGGCATCACCCCGAACCTGACCGCGGACATGACCTACAACCCCGACTTCTCGCAGATCGAGTCGGACCGGCCGCAGATCGAGACCAACCAGCGGTTCGCCCTGTTCTACCCCGAGCAGCGCCCGTTCTTCCTCGAGGGACAGGAGATCTTCCAGACCGCCACGCCGCTGACCCTGGTGCACACCCGCACCATCATCGACCCCCGCTTCGGGGGAAAGCTGACCGGCAAGGTCGGTCAGACCACGCTCGGGGTCGTGGTGGCCGACGACGAGGCGGCGGGCCGTCTCGACGACACCGCGCACCCGCAGTACGGCACCAGCGCGCAGACCGTGCTCGGCCGCGCCCGCTACGACTTCTACGCCGAGTCGTACCTCGGCGCGATCATGACGGCGCGGGAGTTCGGCACCGACCACAACCGGGTGGCCGGCATCGACGGGCGCTTCCGGCTGGGCCGGACCCACCGCATCAGCTTCCTCGCGGCCGGCTCCGAGACCGAGGACGAGGCGCTCGGCTCGCTCTCCGGGGGGGCGTTCGAGGCCGATTTCTCGAAGCAGGGGCGCAACGTCAGCTACAACGTCGCCCACAGCCGCATCGACCCGGGCTTCCTCACCAGCACCGGCTTCCTGCCGCGTGTCGACCTCCAGCAGACCAGCGGCACGGCCGGGTACCGGTGGTGGCCCGAGTCGAACCTGATGACGTGGGGTCCCTCGGTCACCTACCTGCGCCTGTACGACCACGCGGGCACGCTGCAGGACGAGCAGCTCCAGGCGATGGCCAACTTCTCGTTCCGCAACAACATGGCCATCACCGGCATGGTCAACCGCGACCTCGAGCGCTACGGGGCCATCGACTTCCGGAAGACCGGCTTCGGCTTCTTCGGGGTCATGAGCGCCCGCATCCTCTCGATCTACGGCGGCTACAACTGGGGCGACGGCATCCTCTACGACAGCGACAGCCCCTACCTCGGCTGGTCGACGGTCGGCAACGTCAACTTCCGTTTCCAGCCCACGTCGCGGCTGCGGACCGAGTTCAACATGGTGTCGAGCGACTTCGTCGAGCCGATCTCGCAGACCGACATCTTCAACGTCAAGATCTTCCGCACCCGCACCACCTACCAGTTCACCGACCGGCTGCTCGTGCGCTATATCATGGAGCACAACACGTCGGCCGCGACCCTCGGCAACAACGTGCTCTTCACCTACCGGGTGAACGCCGGCACCGTCATCTTCCTCGGCTACGACGACCGCTACCGGCAGGGCATGCTCATCGACAGCCTGCTGTTCCCGACCACCGAGATGCTGCGGACGAACCGGGCGTTCTTCGGCAAGATCTCGTACCTGTTCCGGTACTGACCTTCGCGCCCATGAGCGAATCGGATCCCGGCATCACCCTCGGCATCGAGGAGGAGTTCTTCCTCGTCGACCCCGGGACCCGCGACTTGCTGTCGGACCCGGACCGGCGCATCTTTGAGACGTGCGAGCGCAACCGCGGGCCGCACAACGCCGTGCCCGAGTTCCTGCGGTCGCAGATCGAGACCGGCACCAAGGTCTGCCGGTCGGTGGCGGAGGCGCGGGAGGCCCTCGGCGAGACCCGGCGGCTGGTCGTCGAGGCGGCGGCCGGGCACGGCGCCGCGGTGATGGCCGCCTCGACGCACCCGTTCGCGGCGTGGCGGGCGCAGATGGTCACCCCGCGCGAACGCTACGAGCGCTTCGCGGTCACGTTCCAGGAAAGCCTGCGCCGGCTCGTGATCGGCGGCATGCACATCCACGCCGGCTTCGGCGACCCCGACTCGCGCATCCGGGTTATGACCGCGCTCCGGCGCCACCTGCCGCTGCTGCACGCGCTGTCGACGTCGTCGCCGTTCAACGGGGGCCGCGAGACCGGCTTCAAGTCGTACCGGCTGACCATCATGGGGGCGATTCCGCGCACCAGCGTCCCCGGCCCGTTGTCGTCCAGCGCCGACTACGTCCGGCTCGTAGAGGCGTACCAGCGCATGAAGTTCATCGAGAGCGGCAGCGAGCTGTGGTGGGACATCCGGCCGTCCACGACCTATCCCACCGTCGAGATGCGCATCTGCGACACCTGCCCACGCATCGACGACGCGGTGAGCATCGCGGCGCTGTACGCGTGCCTCGTCCGGCGCCTGGCGCGGCTCGACGTTGAAGGCCGGCTGCCCCCCGACCCGCCCACCGAGATCATCGCCGAGAACCGCTGGCTCGCGCAGCGCTACGGCGTGCTCGCGTTCCTCGGCGACGAGGGGGGCGCGGGCCGCGTGGACATCGAGGACCTCGCCACCGCCCTCGTGGAGCAACTCGGCGACGACGCCCGCGCCCTCGGCTGCGAGCCCGAGCTGCGCCGGGTGCTCGACATCATCCGCGACGGCACCGGCGCCGACCGGCAGATCGACCACTTCCGCCTCCGCCGCCTGGAGGGCGGCAGCGAGGAGGAGGCGCTGCGGTCCGTCGTCGACCTAGTGGTCGCCGAGACGCGCGAGGGTATCGCTGCCGGGGCATGACTGGTTCGAGTTGGCCGACGGCGACTACCGCCCCCTGCCCGCCGAAGACCCCGGCGTCGTCCGCAGCCGCGTTTTCCCCGGCCTGCGCCTCGCCGTCCCGGCGCTGCTGAACGGCGACCTCGCCGCCGCCCGCCGCGAGGTGCAGGCCGGCATCGACTCTGACGAACACCGCCGGTTCGCCGCCCGGCTGGCCGAACCGTCGTGAACCGCAGGCGGACGCCACCTCTCCCGTGGCCTCCCGCCGTCCGACGGTGCGTCCGCCCCTGATCCCCCTTCTCCGTCCGTGGGCGTGGCGTTTCACGCCGTTCTTCCGACTTCACCGCTCACCGCTCGTCGCCCACGCTGGAGACGGCGCCCCTAACGGGAGGGCGGTCGACGCCTTCACCTCGTTGACGACGATGCTCGTGTGGATGCGGTCGACGCCGTCGATGCGCATCAGGCCCTCGAAGAGCACGGTCTCGAGGGCCTTGTGGTTCGGCACCACGATCTTGATCAGGTAGTCGGACTCGCCCGTCAGGTAGTGGCACTCGAGGACCTCGGGAATCGCCTGCACCTCGTCGCGGAAGCGCGCGACGCAGTCGGGGCGGTGGTGGGCCAGCTTGACCTCGACGAAGCAGAGCAGGTCGAGGCCGACCGCCCCGCGGTCGACCAGGGCGGTGTAGCCGCGGATGACGCCCGCCGCCTCGAGCCGCCGCATCCGCCGCTGGAGGCCCGGCGGCGACAGGCCGAGCCGTCTCGCGAGCTCGACGCTCGTCGCCCGGCCGTCCCGTTGCAGCAGGGTGAGCAGTCGGCGATCGAGGTCGTCGAGCCGCGGCGGCCGGTCGCTCCCGCGGGCTCCCGTCGCCCGCGGTTTCTCCGCTCCCGCGAGGCCGTCCATCGTTGAATCGATGGAGTGATTGTCTTTCTGAGTTTTCATGGCCAATAAAGTTAATAAATAAAACATGTAACGTCAACTAGCGATTTTTTGCGTTGACCAACCTGAAAAAATGTTGCTATCGTGAGTACATGCCAGTCGCCACCCTCGACCGCCCAGGCAGCACCGCGGGCGCCGCCGCCGTGCCGCGCCCCGGCGTGGCCCGCTCGCGCCTCCGCGAGCTCGCGCTGCTGTCCCCGCAGCCCGGATTCGTGTCGCTCGCCGGGGGCCTCCCCGCCCCCGAGCTGATACCCCGCGCCGCCTACGCCGCGGCCCTCGCGGAGGTCCTGGCCGGCGACGGCGCCGCCGCCCTGCAGTACGGCCCGCCCCACGAGCCGCTCCGGGAGCGCATCGTCGAGCTGATGCGCGAGCGGGGCATCGATTGCGACCGCCGGCAGGTGCTGCTGACCTCGGGAGCCCAGCAGGCCGTGAGCCTCGCCGCCAAGCTGCTGATGGCACCGGGGGCCGGGGTGCTGACCGAGGAGCACGTCTACGCCGGCCTGCGGCAGGCGGTGCTGCCGTACCGGCCGTCCGTCCTGACCGTCCGCACTGACCTCGACACCGGGATGGACGTCGACGGCGTCCGGACGCTCCTGTCGCGGGGGGCGCGGCCCGCGTTCATCTACGCGATGGCCGACACCCACAACCCGTGCGGCGTCCGCCTCGGCCGCGACCAGCGCCAAGGGCTCGTCGAGCTCGCGTGCCGGTTCGGCGTCCCCGTCGTCGAGGACGACACCTACGGGCTGCTGCGCTACGACGGCGACTGGCGGCCCGCCCTGCGCGCCCTCGACGCCGAGTGGGTGATCTACGTCGGCAGCTTCTCGAAGATCCTCGCGCCGGCGCTGCGCCTCGGCTGGCTCGTGCTGCCGCCGCGCCTCGCGGACGAGGCCGGGGTCCTCAAGGAGGCGGCCGACCTGGAGTGCTCGGCCCTCACCCAGCGCGCCGTGGCGCGGCTGCTGCGGCACGGCTTCGCGGGCCATCTCGACCGCATCCGCGCCGGCTACCGGCGCCGCCGCGACGCGATGCTCGAGGCCCTGCGCGACCACTTCCCCGAGGGCGCCCGGTGGACGCGCCCCCCCGGCGGCTTCTTCGTGTGGGTCGAGCTGCCGCCGGGGCTCGACGGCGACCGCGTGTGCGAGGAGGCGCTGGCCGAGGCCCGCGTCACCGTCGTGCCGGGTTCGGCGTTCGCGGCGGCGGCGGGGGCGCCCGCGAACCGTCTGCGGCTGAGCTTCTCGAGCGCCGCGCCCGACGACATCCGGACCGCCGTCGAGCGCCTCGGACGGCTGCTCCACCGGAGGCTGCGCCATGGCTGACCGTTTCCCCATCCGCCGCATCGACCACATGGAGCTGTACGTCGGGAACGCGCGGCAGGCGGCCGCGTTCTACCGGCACGCGTTCGGCTTCCGCGTCGCCGCCTAATCGGAGACTGCGCCATGGCTGACCGTTTCCCCATCCGCCGCATCGACCACATCGAGCTGTACGTCGGGAACGCGCGGCAGGCGGCCGCGTTCTACCGACACGCGTTCGGCTTCCGCGTCGCCGCCTACCGCGGCCTGGAGACGGGATGCCGGGAGGCGGCGTCGTACGTGCTGGAGTGCCGGGCGATCCGCTTCGTCCTCACGAGCGGCCTCGCCCCCGGCCACCCCGCCGCCCGGTTCGCGCACGCGCACGGCGACGGCGTGGCGGCGGTCGCGCTGGAGGTGCCCGACGCCGCGTACGCCTTCGCGGAGGCGCGTCGGCGCGGCGCCGACGCCGCGGCCGGGCCGGCCGAGGAGCGCGACGCGCACGGGGTGCTCCGGTCGGCCGCCGTCCGCGCCTACGGCGACACCGTGATCCGCTTCGTCGAGCGGCGCGGCTACGACGGCGTCTTCGCCCCGGGGTTCGAGCCGCGGGACGGCCCCGCGCCGGCGGACGGGGCGGCGGGGACCGGTCGACCCGCGCGTCGCTCCAATGCGGCAGCGCGGGGCGGCTCCGGGCCGGCGGACGGGGCGGTGGGGCTCGCCGCCGTCGACCACGTGGTGGCCAACGTCGAGCTGGGCGCGATGGACCGGTGGGTGAAGTTCTTCGCCGAAACAATGGGGTTCACCGAGCTCGCGCACTTCGACGACGAGGCGATCTCGACCGAGTACTCGGCCCTCATGTCGAAGGTCATGCAGGGCGGCGCGGGCCGCATCAAGTTCCCCATCAACGAGCCCGCGACGGGCCGCCGGAAGTCGCAGATCGCCGAGTATCTCGACTACTTCGGCGGCCCCGGCGTCCAGCACATCGCGTTCGCGACCGGCGACATCGTCGAGGCCGTGTCGCGGATGCGGGCGCGCGGCGTCGAGTTCCTGGCCGTGCCCGACGCCTACTACGACGACCTCGCGGCGCGCGTCCCCGCCGTCGCGTCGCATGTCGGCGAGCTCGCCCGCCTCGGCATCCTCGCCGACCGCGACGAAGACGGGCACCTGCTGCAGGTGTTCACGCAGCCCGTCCAGGACCGGCCGACGCTGTTCTTCGAGGTCATCGAGCGGCACGGGTCGAGGGGCTTCGGCGAGGGCAACTTCAAGTCGCTCTTCGAGGCGATAGAGCGCGAGCAGGCGCGCCGCGGCAACCTCGTGGCGGCGGCGACATGACCGCCGCGCGCCGCGGCGAAGCGCGCGGCCACTGAAGGAGGGGACATCATGAGCGGCAAGCACTTCGAGACGTTCAAGGACACCGTCGAGCGCGAGCTGATGCGCCATCCGGTGGTGACGGACAACGCCTACACCGCGTGGTTCGCCGAGGGCCGCGTCCCCCTCGACCACCTCCGCCACTTCACCGTGCAGTTCTCGGTGTTCTCCAACCAGTTCCTGCTCGCCGCCCTCAACCGCGTCATCAACGCCGACACGCTGGACGCGGCGCGCGAGAGCAAGGAGATCCTGCTGAACGAGCTCGGCGTCATCTACGCCGACGGCGGGCGTGTGCACGCCAGCGCGGGGCCGACCGACGCCGACCCCGCGCTGGTGTCGACCAGCGGCACCGTCGACGGCGGCACGTTCCGTTTCCGGGCCGCGCACTTCGAGTGGCTGCTCCGGTTCGGCACCGCCCTCGGGCTCGGGTTCGCCGACATGGGCAAGCGCCGCCACGGCGACCCGAGCACCCTGTTCTTCTGCGACGAGCTGTTCCGGCTCTACGGCAGCGGCGACTACAACGAGGCGATGGGCGCCTCGTTCGCGGTCGAGAACTGGGCCGCGGCCGGCTTCTGGAAGGAGCTGATCCGGGGGCTCGAGCGCGTCAAGGCCGAACGGGTCCCGGCCCTGCCCCTCGCGTTCTTCACCTGGCACGACAAGCTCGAGGAGAACCACCGCGAGCACGTCTGGCACGAGCTGCGCGCGTGCTACGACTCGCCCCGGTTCGAGGGCAGCGCGTTCATCGCCGCCGGCGTCGAGATGCTTGACGCGGTGAAGGCGTTCTGGGACGGCCTCGACGACGCGCGTCGGCGGGACCGGCGGACTGCGGCGTAGAACGGTCAACGGTGGCGATCGAGGTAGGCGCGCAGCCGCGCCGCCTCGTCGGCCGCCGCGGGGTCGGCTTCTACTTGGTGGAGCCGGGTGCGGACGACGAACAAGTCCATGTCCTTCTCGCTCGGCGCGTCGCGCTCGACGATCTCCTGCACCTTGCGCGGGAAGAACGTGCCCCAGTCGGGCCGGCGGCCGTCGATGTCGGTGAAGCCGTACTCCTTGGCCAGCCTCCAGCTCGAGAACAGGCCGCCGCTCTTGCTCCCGACCTCCGGGTCGGCGGCCAGCGCCGCCACCGCCCGCCCGACGTAGCACGGCGTCTCGGACTCGGCGAAGTAGGGGTCGTCGGCGATGGCGTCCCGCCAGTTCTCCTCGGCGACGCCGCATTGGTCGAGCACCGCCTCGGACCGCAGCATGCCCGGCGTGAGGGCGACGGCGGTCACCCCGTGCGCGTGCAGGTCGGCGGCCATCGCGTACGCGAGCCGGATGACCGCGTTCTTGGCGATGTCGTAGAAGAGGTTGCCGCGGTACCCGAGCGTGTCGCCGTCGGTGACCTCGACGACGAGCCCGGCGTTGCGCTCGACCATCAGGGGGACGCCGTGCCGGCTCGTGACGATGTGGCTGTGGACCGCCCGCTCCAGCAGCTCGAGCCCCTGCGCGGTGGCGAGCTCCCAGAACGGCTTGCCCCACTCCGTCAGCGCGTCGCCGCCCCAGACGTCGTTGACCAGCACGTCGAGCCGGCCCTGCTCGGCGCGGACGCGGGCGAAGAGCCGCTCGACCTCGGCCTCGACGGTGTGGTCCGTCCGCACCGCGACGCCGCGGCCTCCCGCCGCCGTCACCAGCTCCGCCGTCTCCTCGACGGTCTCCGGCCGCCCCGCGGTGGCGGGCCGCCCGCGCACGCTCCGGCCGGTGCAGTACACGGTGGCGCCGGCCGCCCCCAGCATGCGGGCGATGCCGCGCCCGGCGCCGCGGGTGGCTCCCGCGACGACGGCGACCTGGTTCATGAGGGGCTGGTCAGGCATGGGGCTCCTTCGGAGGTCCAGCCGAGGGTCCTCGCTGTCCGACGATTCTACGGCTCATCACGCCGGCACCAGATGGCGACTCGGTTCGCTCAGGCACGCGCGGGTGTCGGGCGCCCGCCGTAAAGCCCGGGGACGGGACGGCCGAAACCAGACCAAACGGTTTCCCATGTCCTTGCACCCGGCATTCCCGCCGACCGGGCGCGAGCCGCGCCGGGCCGGCGCGGCGTCCATCGGCGAGCTGAACGAACGGTCGCTGCACCGGGCGCTGAAGGCGCGCTACGCCGGGGCCGGCGGCGCGACCGAACAGGCCGTCGGCGGCTTCGTCGCCGACGTGGTCGCGGGCGGCCGCATCGTCGAGGTCCACACCGGCGGCTTCCGGCCGCTCAAACGCAAGCTGCCGCGGCTGCTCGATCGCTATCCGGTCACCCTCGTGCATCCCATCGCCCGGGACCGCTACATCGTGAAGGCACCGGCCGACCCGACGGCACCCCCGACCCGGCGCAGGTCGCCGAAGCACGGCTCGGTCTTCCACGTCTTCCCGGCCCTCGCCAGCATCCCGGCCCTGCTCGCGCATCCCAACCTGACGCTCGAAATCGTCATGACCGTCGAGGAGGAGGTCCGCGCCATGAACGGGCGGGGAAGCTGGCGCCGCGGCGGCTGGGCCGTTCTGGACCGGCGGCTCGTGGACGTCGTCGAGACCCATGCCATCAGCACGATGGCCGACCTGTTCGCCCCGCTCGACCCCGACCTGCCCAGGCGCTTCACGACCCGCGACCTCGCCGCGGCCATGCGGTCGCCGCGCCGCCTCGGCCAGCTCGCGGCGTTCTGCTTCCGGGAGGGCGGCGTCGCCGAGGTCTGCGGCAAGGAGGGCAACGCCCTGGTCTACCGGCGCGTCGCCTGAACCCGCGCCCGAAGGCTACTTCATCGTTGGGCGGCGTTGTCCGCCGCGGCGGCGATGCGCGGAAAATCGCGGCGCGTGTAGAGGGAAATGTAGGTATCGACTTCCCGGCGGATGTTGGCTTCGCCGTCCTGCTCCTGACGGTCGACGAGGGCCATGGCGCCGACGACCTCGCAGCCGGCCTCGCGCGCCTCCGTCATGGCCTTGAGCAGCGACCCGCCGGTCGTGACGACGTCGTCGACGATCACCACCTTCGTGCCCGACTTCGGCGGGTTCTCGATGCGGCGCTTCGTGCCGTGGCTCTTCGTCTCCTTGCGGACGTAGAAGCCCTGGATCGGACGTCCCTGCACGTGCGACAACGCGACCATCGCGCTGACGATCGGGTCCGCGCCGTGCGTCAGCCCCCCGACCGCCTCCGGGCGCTCGGGAAGCTCGTCGAGGGCGTCGAGGAAGGCCGTCCCGGTCAGGTAGGCACCGTCGGCGCTCAGCGTGACCGGCTTGCAGTCGAAGTAGAAATTCGACTTGGCCCCGTTGCTGAGCGTGATCTCGCCTGTGCGCGCCGCCCGGGCATCCAGGAGATCGCGGAGCTTCGCGCGCGTTTCGGCTCGGGTCCGGCTCATGGCTCGATGTCCGCTAAACCGTTCGGATTGCGCGGATTGTACCGCCCCTGTCAAGGCGATCAGCAACCCTCCCTCAAGAGTTCACGCACCTTCGACATGGAAACCATCGGGGTACAACAGGCCACCGGTTTCCAGGCTCCAGAGGGTGGCGATGAGCATGTCCGGCTCCGGCACGGTTGTTGCGGGTTCGTTGTCGAGACAGCCGCCGGTGAGCCCCCGGCCCCGTATCACGTGCTGTCGTCCAGGCCGTCCGGGCCGTACCCGGCTCCGCCCCGAGCGTCTGGCGGGGCGACCGAGTACGGGAAGTCGTTCCCGGACGGCACCTTGCCGAGCCGGGACGCACGCGCGCCGTCGGCTCCACCCGCCGCCCTCGCGACGGGCGTGCGGATCGGGGATCGCAGCCCGGCCGAGCCGCACGGCGCTCGACGGTGTACATTGGGAGTCCGCATGGTCAGCTACGCATCCGCCGCGCCGGCCGCCACCGTCCTCCACGGCGACGCCTACGACCTGCTGCCATCGCTCGACCCGAAGAGCATCGACCTCCTCGTCACGAGTCCGCCGTACTGGGGCCATCGGACGTACGAGCAGGACCACAACTGGAGCATCTACCAGGACTGGCTCGAGACGGGCGTAGGCAGGGACGACGTCCCCGGGTATAACTGGTACCGCCGCAACGGCGGGGCGCTCGGGCTGGAGCCCCTGCCCGACTGGTACGTCTGCCACCTTGTCGAGATGTTCGAGCTGTTCCGCCCGGCGCTCAAGCCCTCCGGCAGCTTGTGGATCAACATCGGCGACACCTATTTCGCCCGCTGGTCCAGCATTCGGCAGCGTGGGCGCCAGGGACTGGGGGACACGTCCCGGGACACGTCCCGCCAGCGCCGACGGACGCCGATGGGCGGCTACCGCCAGGAGAAGCAGTTGCTGCTCGTGCCCGCCCGGTTCGCCATCGCGATGCAGGAGAAGCGCTGGATCCTCCGGAACGACCTGATCTGGCACAAGCCGAACGTCCCGCCCCGTCCGGAAACCGATCGACTGCGCCTGAGCCACGAACACTTCTTTCACTTCGTCCTGCGGCCGACGAACGGCCGGGCCAAGTACTACTACGACATGTCGGAAACCGAGGCGGGGTCGAACGACGTCGTCACGCAATACGTACGCCCGGGTGAGAACGGACACACCGCCACGTTCCCCGAGTCCCTCGTCCGGCCGCGCATCTGCAGCAGTTGCCCTCCCGGGGGGACGGTCCTCGATCCGTTCTGCGGCACCGGGCGCGCGCTGGCGGCCGCGGTGGCCTGCGGGCGCCGCGCTATCGGCATCGACAGGTGCGCAACCTACGCACAAGCGGCGTCCGACCTCACCAGGACGTGTCAACTGAGACTGATGGACTCGGACCGATGAGTAACGGAAAACGCGGGAACTTCGTCAGCGAGTGGTTCGGCTATCGGACGTTTCCGCACGTCCGTGGAGGCACCGACGCCCTCGGCGCGCAGTCATCGGCGCGTTGCCCCTTTCTGACGGCCGCGACCAGAGAGGAACGGGAATGCGTGAAGAGCGCCTCGTCCGCTGGCGTGTGCACGATAAACAATGCCAGTAATGGCGCACGCTCGCGGCCGTCGCCACGGCCTCCACACCCGGCAACCGCATTAAGCCGCGCCGGAGAACTCGTCGACATGGTGGAGCGGCGTCGTCCCGGACTGGCCTCGCGCCGGATCGGGCGCCAAGCCTCACTGCCCGGGCGGCCGCCTGATCTCTATCGTGGCGGTGAGCCACTGGTCGGCGGCGGGGAGCTCCCACGACGCGGGGCCGGAGGGGCCGGCCGTCCGGTGGCGGGTGTCCGACACCGCGAGGGCCACCGCGCGGTCGGTGTCGCAGCCGGCCATCGGCGGGCCGCAGCCGTTCTCGGGATCGTCCGCGGCGGTGGGGAACGAGAGGATGTTCAGGCGTTCGCCCGGCGGCACGTCGGACATCGCCGCCGCCTCGCGGACGAACGGCCCCGCCTCGTCGAGCTCGACGACGGCGATGCGCAGGGCGCGCGACCCGTCGCGCGTGGTCTCGACCACCGGCGCCGTCACCGTGTCCGACGAGCCGCGCCGCTGGTTCGACGCGCCGATGGGCCGGTCGGCGTCGACGTTCGAGTACCGCAGCACGGCCGCCGCCACCTGCCGGTTGCCGCCCCACGAGAACGCGGCGGTCGACTCCGACCCGTCGGCGATCTTGTAGAACACGGTCAGTTGACACGAGGTCCCCTGTCCGTCGGCCTGGCACATCGCGTCGTTGAAGCCGCGGAAGCCGGGCACCGGCGCCCATCCCTCGGGCCCGGAGGTGTTCGGATTCCCCGGGGCGCCGAGGATCGCCACGAGGAGGTCGCCGCCCCCGTTCTCCCCCGGCGGCACCGGGATCGACACGTCTCCCGCGCCGACCTCGCCGGTCCGGCCGATCCCGACCTCCTCGAAGTTCGGCGTCGGCCCGCACCCGACCGCGAGCAGGGTGGTCAGGACCCCGGCGCCGCACACAAGACGACTCGACTGCGCAAGCGTATGGCAGGCCAGCCGGTTTCTCAGGCCACTCTCCGCATCAGCGTGCTTCCCGGTCATGCTGCCCCCCTCCGGTCACGGTCATCCCGCCCCCCTCCGTGCCCGGTCCGCCGCTGTCGCGGGCGGTGGCGATCGCCGGTCGTCCGCACGCGGACCTGCGCTCGGGAGAGCGGTGCGTCGAATTCGGCCCCACGATAGCGACACGAGGGTGAATCGTCAAACCCGAACGGCGCGCGGCGGGGTTTCCGGGTCAGGGGAACCGGGGGCTCGGGCGGGATTCCCGTGAAGCCGCCCCGCGGCGGCCGGCCGGCGGCCGCGTCCCCGGACGGCTAGTCGGTCGGCCGGCCCGGCGGCGGCCGGCCGGCGGGCGCGCCTCAGACGCCGCCCAGGGCGCGGGTGACGGTCCAGTAGACGCCGACGGCGGCGATGCCCAGCGACAGGGGGACCACCGCGGCGCGGCGGTACCACGGGGCGTGCCGGGCCCAGCCGAGGGCCGCGAACAGCCCCGCGATGACCGCGAGCTGCCCGCCCTCGACCCCGAGGTTGAAGCTCATCAGCGCCGCCGCGAACTCGCCGCGGGGCAGCCCCAGCTCGGCGAGCACGCCCGCGAACCCCAGGCCGTGCAGGAGCCCGAACCCGAAGACGAGCGCGAGCCGCCACGGCTTGAGCTCGCTGGTGACGAGGTTCTCGACGGCGACGTAGGCGATGGAGAGGGCGATGAGCGGCTCGACGACGCGGGCCGGCAGCGAGACCACCCCGACCATGCTGAGCCCGAGGGTGATGGTGTGCGCGACGGTGAACGTGGTCACCTGGGCCACCATCGGCGCGAGGCGCGTGCCGAGCAGGAAGATGCCGGCGACGAACAGGATGTGGTCGAGCCCCTTGGGCACGATGTGGGTGAACCCGAGGCCCAGGTAGGTGCCCACGACCTGCCATCGGGTCGGCGGGGTGAGCTCGCCGAGGCGCATCGGCTCGGTCTCGTACTCGCCGATGTTCCAGTAGGTGATGACCTCGTCGCCGCGGTCGCGGATGAGCAGCGGGTAGGCGTCCATGACGAGGCCGTAGGCGAAGCTGAACGTCTCGGCTCCGGGCGGCACCCGGCCGTCGAGGCGCATCACGCCGAGTTGCGTGCCGTCGGGCGCGGCGGGGCCGCCCTCGGCGGGCGGCAGGTAGGTCGCGGACGCCGGGGCGCGTTCTCCGTCGAAGTACAGGTGCACCCACTCGGCGAAGGTCGGCTCCATCTCGGCGAGCCGCTCGTCCCGGTCCGGGGGGTCGAGCCGGCCCGAGAGCCCGAGGCCGGAGAACGGCTCGACCCGCATGAGCAGCCAGCCGGGATCGTTCATCACCTCGACGCGGAACGTCCCGTCGCTCTCGAAGGCGACGTGCACCTCGGTCAGCTCGAGCTCGTGCGCCCCCGCCGCCCCGCCGGAGGCGGCCCAGACGACCGCCGCGGCCGCGAGGGCGGTCAGCCGCTGGCGGCGGGACGGGATTGGAGGGAGTCGCCGGCTCAACCCTTCACCTCGGAACCGCCGGCGGGACGCTGTGGGGTGCAACCATGCCGCCTTCCTCGGCAGACAGACCCCGCGCGGCCCGGACCGGCGTTCGACGCTGGCCCCGGCCGCCCAACAACTGTAACATCGCCCGTGAGCAGGACGCCGAGTCGTCCGGAGGAGGAAACCCGATGTCACGAGGCACCGTCATGAAGCTCGCCGCCGGCGCGGCGCTCGCCGCCGTTCTCGGGGTGGGCATCGCGTCTTCCGCGCAGGAGCCGTCGCCGCTGTTCGAGCTGTCCCGCCGGCCGACGAGCACGATGTCGAACCCCTACCGCCTGGTCGAGAACTGGCCGACCCTGCGGCCGGGCATGGAGTGGGGCGCGGCCATCGGGCTCATCCCCGACGGCACCGGCGGCACGTGGATGATGTTCCGGTCCGAGCCGCCCATCAACTACATCAACGCCGACGGGCAGATCGAGAAGAGCTTCGGCGACGGCCTGATCGTGCAGGCCCACGGCTTCTGCATGGACGGCGACGGCAACCTGTGGGCCGGCGACAGCGGCCCGTTCGGCGACGATCCGTCGACGGCGGGGCGCGGCTTCCAGCTCCACAAGTTCAACCAGGACGGCGAGCTGCTGATGAGCCTCGGGCGGGCGGGGGTGTCGGCGGCGGGCGAGGACACGTTCATCGGTCCGACCGCCTGCGCGGTCGCGCCGAACGGCAACATCATCGTCGCCGACGGGCACTGGCCCCGGCCCTCCACCGCGCAGCAGGACGGGGACCGGCTGGTGGAGATCACCACCGACGGCGAGTTCGTGCGCGCGGTGGGGCGGATGGGGCTCGGCCCCGGCGAGTTCATGGGGCCGCACGCGCTGGCGTTCGACTCGCAGGGCCGGCTCTTCGTCGCCGACCGGTCGAACAACCGGGTCCAGGTCCTCGACGGGGACCTGAACTTCGTCGACGAGTGGCGGCACTTCGGCCGGCCCAGCGGCATCACCATCCTCGCCGACGACACGATGATCGTGGCCGACTCCGAGTCGGGGGCGTCGATTCCGGGTCCCCCGGTCGCGCCCGACGGGCCTGGCCGCTCGCCCCGCAACCCGGGCTGGCAGGTCGGCATCCGCATCGGCAGCGCGACGGACGGGTCGCTCCACCACTTCATCCCCGGCACGCGCCCGGAGGGGATGGCGGCCGACGAGGCCGGCAACATCTTCGCGGGCCTGACCAGCGGCTGCGACGTCAGCCCGTCCGGCGGCTGCCTGCAGAAGTGGGTGCCGAGGTAATCCGCCGACACACCCGCCGCGGCTCAAGCGATGCCCACCGTCCAGGGAGCCCGCTTGAGCCAAGGCGGTTAGGCGACGACCGCCCGAACGCCGTCATGTCGATGCGCCGCTTGCCGTTCACCTACTCGATAGATTCCGCCAGCGCACGCATTGCGGGTTGCTGCCTGTCCAACTGACTCTGGTTCACCATGACCTGCTTGCCGGCTACGAACTTCAGGCCGGCTGACAGCACACAAATTGGTATTCCCAATGAGGTCGAAACGACCGAGGCGGTGTTCGCGTCAGGCACTTCCGCCTGGAACATCGCCTCAAAGTCCCTCCGTCGACCTGGAGCAGAGGAGCCGTCAGGATGCACGTGAAACAGATTCGGGTTCGAACTCCATACACTCCATATCTCATCGCCAATTTCCTGAACGACCGACCTGAATGCCTTGGCTGACCGGATGTACTGAGTCAACCGATTGCCGACATAGCTGTATATGCGGGGAACACGCATGCGGAACTGTTGAGCGTTGATGAAGTACTGCGACTGTTGAGCTCCCGGTCGGCGCGCGATCCCGTAGACCAGTGCCAAGACGGCCCTTACCGCCCTGCGGGAGGCACCGTCAGCGGAGAACGGCACTATCAACCTGTCTGCAGCGGACAAGGCGAGTTCGGTGTATATTCCGAAACTTGGATTGCAGTCGAGAAACACAGTCGTGTTCCCCTGACCCGTAGCCTTCTTGATGTCCTCAATCAGATCACTGGCCCAGGTATGTACCGCCCGCCAAGCGTCCGGCGGGCCGGGGTTGGTCGCGGCAAGGACGCGGGATGCCTGGATTTCGAGCTGCTCATCTCCGGCCACAAGGTCGATGTTCGGGGGGACGTGCTGATTTCTGGACGACACGCGGGTGACGCAACTCAGGCCGGTGTGGGGATCCAAGTAGGGACTCGTGATTCGATCCTCGATGTATCCAGAGATCGTTCTTGGCGGGGTCTGACTCGATAGATCCCCCAGCACGGCTTCCCCGGCCTCCATGCCGCCGAGAAGCATGCCGGAAGAGTTGGCTTGCGGGCAAAAGTCCACAACCAGCACCCGCTCCGTCGGGTGTACGCGGGCGTACTCGCAGGCCAACTGAAACGTCAGATAGCTCTTCCCCACGCCTCCCTTGTTGTTCCATATCGCGTATGTCGCCATGTGTCGCGTCCTCCTCGATGCGGTGCATCGTAGCAGGTTGCCGGACATATTGTTATGGCCGCTGCGTCGCGTTGCAGATGGTCGTGGATCCCATCGTCGATTCCCAGGACTTCGGCCTCGACATAGGCGCGAACGCTTCCGTCGTCATGAAGCACCGGTACAGGCGACACCAACTCGATCATCGCGAGTTGCGCACCGGTGACCTCGTCCGCCGGTTCAGAAACGCCCGAGTCGCGCGGGAGAGTCCTCGTCTCGACCCACTCGTTGATCGCCTCGATTCTTGCTTCTCCTGCGTCGGCAGCGACGGCCGTCATTCGCCGGCCTGACCGGCGAGTCGAACACGAGCCCGTCTCTGCGCCTGCTCGCGGAGATGGGTCCGCGCTAGCCCGGAGAGCGGTGCCTACGGCTCCGCTCCCGCCCAACCAACCCTGCTAGGAGTCTGCACCGTTCTACGGCGCAGACTCCTAGGGCGAGTCGTCCCCGGCGAACGCTGGCACCGCGCGCGCGGCGGCGAGCTCCTCGTACTCGGCGTCGTCGAGGTAGGTGATGCCGATCCAGGCGTGCGACATCTCGTCGACGCCGCGCGCGCCGAACACCACCCACTGGTCGGGGTCGGGGTTGATGCGGTTGGCGGCGGTGTTGTCCCACTTGGCGCGGAGCATCAGCACCGTGCCCTTCGGCAGCAGCGGCTGCGCGTCGTCGTCGTAGATGTACGCGATCTGCCAGTTGTGGTCGTAGCGGTTGACGTTGCTCAGCAGCTCGCGGCGGCCGTCGGGGTAGAGCGCGGTCATCGACATCTCGGTGCCGCGCATGTGCATGTGGGGCCGGAAGCTCTGGATGAGGGCCGGCCGGTCCATGACGTACTGGTCCTCGAGCACGAGGTGCCCGTGCGGCGGGATGAGGATGTCGCTCGCCCGCAGGCGCTCGCGGTGGGTGCCGTCGACGTAGAACTGCCGCTCGCCGGCGGTGATCTTGTCGGGCGCCTCGCCCTCGGGATAGAGCCATACGCCGACCTCGGCGACCTCCGTCACCGGCTCGCCCACGGGGAAGTAGTGGAGGCTGAAGCGGAGGGTGGCGGGTCCGGGCGGCAGGAGCTTGCCGACGCCCTCGGGCAGCAGGTCCCACCGCTTGCCGATGCCCATGCCCACGACGTGGGTCCGCACCGACTCTTCGCCCTCGGCCGGCGTGCTCCGCAGGCTGGCGTGGCCGTGGTGCGTGACCTTGATGCCCACCGGGTACGACGGCTTGAACTCGGCCGCGCGGATGTAGCGGGGCTCGTCGAAGCCCTCGAACTCGATCTCGGGGTTCCACCACTGGTCCTGTCCGTTGGCGAGCACGTCGTAGGGCGTCGAGCGCACGACGAAGTCGGGGGGGCGGCCCAGCATCGCCTCGACCTCCCACGCGTCGGCGCGCGGGAACTGGAGCGGCACGGGCAGGTCGGCGGGGTCGCCCTCGGGCGCGCCCGCGTCGACCCATCGGACGACGGTGTCGATCTCGCCGGGCGTCAGCGAGATGTCGTTCTTGTAGTCCTGGATGCCCACCGTCGTGTCGAGGTGCCAGGGGGGCATGAGGCGCCGCTCGACCCGGTCGCGGATGCTCCGCGCCCACGGGCGCGCCTCGCGGTAGGTGAGCAGCGACATCGGCGCGATGCCCGCCGGCTGGTGGCACTGCTGGCACGACCGCTGCAGGATCGGCGCGACGTCGCGGCTGAACGTGGGGGCCGCGTCGGTTGCCGCAGCGGCTTCCACGTTGCCGCTCTGCGCCGTCGCCCCGCCCGCGCCCGCGAGCAACAGCGCCGCCGTCAGCCCCGTGACCGTCGCCCGACTCCAGCTCCCGAACGTATTGGCCTTAGCCATGATCATCCTCTCCCCCGGGCGGTCCTAATCGCCGGTCACGGAGCCACCGTGACCGGCACGAACCCGTTGGTCCAGCAGCACTGGAACTCGAAGTCGCGGATCACGTTGAACGCGAGCACCCGCAGCAGATAGTCGCCGGGCGCGGAGAACGTCGCGGTGGCGGCCACCCGCGCCCCGCCCGCCTCCGCCCAGGCGGCGGGCTCGACGCTGGCCGTCCGCTCCGCGAACGCGACAGAGCCGGGCCCCTGGTGCTTGAACCACTTGACGTTGATGGGGCGCTCGCCGCCCGCCTCCGCGTCGCGGGCCACCCACGCGGCGAGCTCGAGGGGCTCGCCCACCCTCGCGCGCCGCTTCTCGGCGGCGGTGATGCCCCGCGGCCCGCGGCCCTCCGGCCCGTCCGGCGCGAGGCGCAGCTTCGGCGAGACGCTCGACCGCCCCGGGAACTCCCAGCCGGCCAGCTCGTAGGCCGGGCTCGTCAGCCGCCCCGGCACCGAGAGCGTCTGCCCGTGGGAGCGCAGCGTCCACACCACGTCGCGGCTCCCGAAGTCGGCCGGCACCGTCACGGTGAACGTGCCCCCGTGGCGCCGGTCGTTCTCGGGGACGGGCTCGAACCGGGTCGGCTGGCTCCCGTCGAACTCGGCCGGCTCGATGAAGTTCCCGGGCCCGAGGGGAATATCCAGCGTCTCCTCGGTGTTCACGTTGAAGTAGCCGAACGACAGCTCGAAGGTGCCGTCGGGGTTCCGGTACCATCCCTCGAAGATCGGCACCACGGGCCCGCCCGACGGCCGCAGCAACTGCAGCTCGAACTGCGTCTCGCCGGGGTTGGCCACCCGCCGCTCGGACGCCCGCTGCGCCGCCGCGTCCGGGGCGGCCAGCACCGCGACGAGCGTGGCGAGCGCGACCGCCGGCAATCGGGTCTGTCTCATTGCGCTCCAGTACGCCCCCGGCCCGGCCGGAAGCTCTCCCGCAACGTGGAATCATAGCGCATTCCCGCGGCGCAGACGCGGGCTGAGCTATGCTATGCGGGTCGTTGGACCCCGTTCCGGTGCCGGTGAGGGAGCGGGGGGCCGGCATCGGCGATTCGAGCCACCGTCAGGCCGGGAACCTTCTCGACGTCGGCCACCGCCGAGAGAACGGCATCGTCGAGGCCGGACGCATCGCGGTCGAACTCGATGTACTGGATTCCCTCCGACCGACCGATAAGCCCGTCGTCGCAACCCGCCTCGAACAACGCGTCGACCAGCGCCTGCTGCTGAACATCGGGTCCGTCGACGATCAGCGTGAAGCGGTGGAGCGACACTATCCTTCTCCCGGCCTCCCGTCGTGCGGACAAACCGAGGGTACGCCCGGTGCCGCTCGTCGCAGCGGCCGCTGTCGTGCGTCGAGAACGGCCGGCGCGTCCCGGCTGCGCCACGCCGTGCGGGTCGCCGCCGCTCTAGTTCTAGTCGTCGCCGGCCGTCGGCCGAAGCTCGTCGGGCGTGAGCCGGCCGTCGCCGTCGCCGTCGAGCGCGCGCAACGCCTGCGCGGCCGATGCGAGCTCCGCCGCGGACACCGCGCCGTCGCCGTCCGCGTCGAGCGCGGCCATGAGCGGAATGACCGGCTGAGGCGGCCGGCCTTCGCCGCCGGCTCCCGGAGCCGTCGCCTCGCGCTGCCCCCGACCGCCCGACCCCTCGGCCTCCGACGTCATCAACGCCAGGATCTCCGCCTCGGTCGCCGAGCCGTCCCCGGCGGCATCGGCGCGGGAGACGAGGCTCTGGAACTGCGACGCCAGCTCCTCCGCCGCGAGGGCGCCGTCGCCGTCCGCGTCCATCGCCATGAACGCGGCGGTCGCCTCCTGCGGCGTCCGCGCCGGGCCGCCGATGGGGCCGCCCCGGCGGGGGGGCCGCAGCTCGGCCGCCGAAAGCTGTCCGTCGCCGTCGGCGTCGAGCGAGGCGAGCGATTCCGCGGCCGCGTCGGTCTCGCCGGCCGAGATCGTGCCGTCCTCGTCGGTGTCGAGGGCGCGGAAGGCCGGCAACCGGCGCAGCGCGCCGTCGCCATCCCCGGCCGCCCCGGGCGGGCCGCCGCCGGGGGCCTGGTCGGCCGCGGCGCACCCGTGCAGCCCCAGCGCCGCCGCCAACGCCGCCGCCGTTCCGAACGTCAGGCCGCGTATTCGCATCGTCGCCTCCCGTGGGGCTCCCCACCGCGGCGCTCGGCCGCCCCGGCGCGACGCCCCGCACACGGCCGAAGTCCCGCCGGGCGGCCGTGTGCCGGCCACCGCCGCCGGTTCATCCGGTGCGCCGCGCGGCGGCTACACCGCGAACTCCCCGGCCCGCCGCGCCGCCCGTTCGCACGTCGGTTCACCCGGCGCGCCGCGCGGCGGCTACACCCGGCCGAGCCCCCAGCCGAGGGACCCGTCCTCCAGCTCCTCGACCGTCCGGCCGAGCACGATGTCGAAGTGGGCGGTCAGCTCGCCGATCTTCGACCCGGGCAGGGGATTGAAGTCGACGAGAATCGTCTCCTTCGCCACCGGGTCCTCAATGCGCTGCGTCAGCCGGTCGCGGGCGTTGTCGGGGTGGCCGTTGACGAGCATCTGCGACGTGAAGACCCGCTCCCCGTGCCGGCTGACCGCGAAGTGGATGTGCGGCGTGCGGAACGTGTTGCCGACGACGTAGGGCACCGGCTTGATGGTGCGGAAGTAGTACTCGCCCTTCACGTTGGTGAGGAAGCGGCCGTAGCCCTGGAAGTTCGCGTCGGGCGCGTGCTCGTCGTGCAGGCCGTTGCTGTGCCGGTAGTTCTGGTTCGCGTCGCACTGCCAGATCTCGACGAACGCGTTGCGCAGCGGCGTCCCCGCGCGGGTGGTGACGGTGCCGGTGAGGTGCGTGACCTCGCCCACCGCGGGCGTGATCGAGTCGTTGACGATGATCAGGTCGTTGTCGGTGTCGAGGGGCATCACGTCGGGGTAGAACGGCCCCTCGAGCGAGCGGCTGCTCGGCGTCGCCGTCAGCTCCTGGGCGAGCACCCCCGGCGTCCACAGGGCGGCGGCGCCGACCGCGCCGGTCCGCAGCGCCTGCTCCAGGAAGACGCGCCGCGACGGTCGGCGCGCGGGCCGCCGGGGCCGATAAAGCGGCGGGAACGGACGAATCGGCTGCGTCATGGTCTTCCTCCTCCACGCGTCCCGTTCGTCCCGTCATCATAGCGCCGCCGCGCGGCAACTGCTACCGCCGCACCGATTCACGGGCTCGTCAGCAATTCCTGCAGCTCGGCGAACCGTTCCTGCAGGTCGGCGAACTGTTGCACGAGCTCGCCCGATGTCGTTTCGTGGTTTCGCAACTCGTCCGAAATGGCGACGAGCGCCTGCTGCAGCTCTTCCCTGACCGTCGTGGTCCGTTCCCTCGCGTTGGCCTGCTCCGAGTCGCGCCACCAAAAGGCTGATTCGGCGACGTTCCTGCCTCTGACCCACTCCCGGAACGCTTCTCCCCCAAGCGTATCGGCGAGGTCGGCGGCGGAGCTGACGCGGCCGGTGACGCTGACGCTCAGCCGAGACGGGGGCGAAACGATATGGAGGATTCCCGGGGCCGCGATCTCGAACGGCGTCGCCCCCTGGAAGGCGACCGGATCTCCACCGACGGTGACGTCGACCGTACCCAGCTCGCGATCGGGATCGCTGTCCAGGTCGAACACGGTGACCGTGACGACCCCCCGCGCATTGTCCCGCCGCCGCGCCACGAACCCCAGGGTGCCTGCGTCCCGCAGGGTGATGCTCGAGAGCTCGCCCTCGGGGTTGACGAGTCGTCGCCGGCCGCTCGGCAGCGTGAACTCGAGGAGGATTCTGTTCCGAACCTGGAGCCGCGTCTGCCCGGCGCCCGGCTCCTGCGGCGCGGCGGCGCCCGGCGGAGCCGTCGCAGCGGGGCCGGCGGTGGCGCTTGGCGGAACCGGGGCGGCGGGCCTCGGCGGAAGCGGCGCTGACCTGCCCGGCGGAACAATCGCCGGGGCGGAGGCCACCGGGACCATGGCCGTGGCACGGTCTGGCGGAACCGGCGCGGCGGCACCCAGCGGCACCGTCGCCGACGCCGTCCAGATGGTCACCCCCAACACCGCGCACAACCCCATCGCAAGCACCGTCGTCCGTCGTTTCGACATCGTTCCCTCCTTCTCGAACAGGGCGTCGGTCCGGGCGCGCAACTCCGTCGACCGCAGCATCGGCGCCGCCGGCCCGAGCGCGCGCGGGTGTCCGGCCAGGGCGACGAGGCACCGCACGTAGGCGCGCCGGTCATCGGTGCGGCGCACCACGGCGGCATCGACGGCCTGCTCCCGGTGCAGACGAATCCGGCGGCGAATCAGCCAGATCCAGGGATGGAACCAGAGGAGCGCCGCCACCGCTTCCTCGACCATCGCCTCGACGAAGTCGCGCCGCTCGAGGTGCACCAGCTCGTGGCACACGATGGCCCGCCGGAACGCCGGCTCGAGCCGGTCGAAGGCGGCCGGCAGCACCACCGTGGGTCGGAACAGGCCGAAGCTGCACGGCATGCGCACGTCCGGCGGCTGGACGAAGGCGGCCGACACGCCGAGCTGCGTCTGGAACTCGCGCGCGGGCTCCGGGGGCGCGACCCGGTGCGCCGAGCGCGCGAGACGGCCGAGCCGCACCAAGCCCAACCCGAGCCACGCCAGCCGGACGACGACCCCCGCGGCCACGATCCCCAGGAGCCACGTCCACGGGTCGACGCTCCAGCGTTCGGCGGGCAGGGCGATGGCGCCCCCGGCGACCGGGAAATCGGCGACGGAGGCGAGCCCCGGTTCGAGGTTGGCCGGCGGCGGCACGGCGCCGGCGGGAGCCTCCGCGACCGGCTGCCGGGGCTGGAGCCACGGCGCGAGAAGCAGCAGCAGGAGGACGCCCTGCCAGTACCGCAGCAGGAAGCCGGGCTCGCGGAGCCGCAGGACGGCGGCCGCGACCCAGGCGACCCCGGCCACGCCGGCCGCCTGCGCCCAGTGCGCCGCCAAGTTGTGCGCTAGCAGCTCAGCCGTCATCGTCCTTCTCCGCCGCGTTCAGCCGGCCGGCGATGTCGCGCAGGTCGTCGGCGCTGAGCCGCTTGTCGCGAACGAGGTGCTGCACGAGCGGCTCGGCGGCGCCGCCGAACACGCGGTCGACGAAGTGCCGCACCATCGCCCCCATCACCCCCTCGCGGGTGGAGCGCGCGCGGTAGACGTGCGCCCGCGCCGCGCGGTCGACTTGCAGATGTCCCTTCTGCTCCAGGATCCGCATCGTCGTCAGCACCGTCGTGTAGGCGATGGACCGGCGCTCGCGGAACGCCTCGTAGACCTCGCGCACGGTGACCTCGCCGCGGTCCCAGACGACCTGCATGATCTCGAGCTCCTGGTCGGCGAGCGGCGGTCGGTGTCGCGGCATGTCTACTAGCGCATTAGTACGTTAAGGCCGGGACTTTGTCAAGGCCCGTTCGGGGGGCAGGCGGGGTCGTCCTGCGCTGACCCCGCCCTGCCGTCATGCCCCCGCGGCAAAACCCTCGGCGGTGTACCCCCACGCGATGTCGCAGAGCGTGGGATAGTCCTGGGGGAGCAGGCCGGGGGCCGGGACTACCGGTCCGGCAGCAACTGCAGCTCGGCGAGCCGTTCCTGCAGCTCCGCCAGGCGTTCCTGCAGATCGGCGAACTGCTGCGCCAGATCGTCCGCCGTTTCGTCGGTCAACCGGTCGGCTATGGCTGCTACCGACACCTGCAGCTCTCGGAGGACCGCCCGGGTCCGTTCCTGCGCGAGGGCCCGTTCCGGTTCGACCGTCCGAAGGATGTCCTCGGCGACCGCCATCCATGCCCGGGCCGCCACCGCACGTTCCCGGGCCTCCCGGGCCGCCGCCGCCGCGGGGTCGAAGACGACGATTCTCGGAACGGCGATCTCGAGCGGCCCCCTGGACGTCCGGAACGCGACCGGGTCTCCGCCGACCGCGACGTCGATCGCCCCCAGCTCGCGATGGGGAGTCGTGTCGAGGTCGAACACGGTCACCGTGACGGCCTGTTGGGCGTCGTCGCGTATTCGTGACACAAAGCCCAATCTGCCGGCGTCCCGCAGCCAGATGCGCATCAGCTCGCCCTCCGGTCCGCGGGTCTGCGGCCGGTGGCCGCTCGGCAGCGTGAACTCGAGGACGATCGCGGGCCTGATCGGGGAAGAGGGTTGACCGGCGCCCGGTGCCCGGCCGGCCACCGACACCGTTCCGGTTACGAAGATGCCGGTCGGGGAAGAGGGTTGACCGGCGCCCGGCGCCTGCAGCGCAGGACCCGGCGCGGCGTTGCCCACCTGAACCGGCGCGGCGTTCTGGCCGTTGGCCGGACCCGGCGCGGCGTTGCCCACCTGAACCGGCGCGGCGCTCTGGCCGTTGGCGGGACCCGGCGCGGCGTTGCCCACCTGAACCGGCGCGGCGCTCTGGCCGTTGGCGGGACCCGGCGCGGGCGGTGCCGCCCGATTCTGCGCGACCGGCGCCGCCGCCGACACCGCGAGCACGGCGGCGGCGAGGAGAGCGCCGGTGACGACCCCGCTCGAGCGGCGGGACCCGCGCGAGATCGTCGGGTCGAGGATGGCGCGCATCCGCCCTTCAAGCTGCGAGGGCCGCGCCATCGCGACCGCCGCCGACGCGCCCAGGCGCGGCGCGTGATGATCGCGTGCGATGTCGAGCAGGTGATTCGCATAGTCCGACGGGCGCGTTCCCGACCGCAGCACCGCATCGTCGCACGCCCGCTCGCCTTCCGTACGCAGCCGGTGCGCGGCGAACCAGACCATCGGGTTGAACCAGTAGACCGCGCACGTCCAGTGCGCGAGCAGCCGGGTGACGGCGTCGCCGCGCTTGGCGTGCGCGAGCTCGTGGCGCAGGACCACGGCGCGGCGTTCGGGCGACCACGCGAACGCGGCGGCCGGTACGAGGACGACCGGCCGGCGCCATCCCCAGGTCATCGGCATCACCGCGCGGTCGCTGCGCAGCAGGCGGACCGGGCGCAGTACGCCGAGACCCTCGCGGGCCTCCCGTAGCGAATCGGTCCAGTCGGGCGACGTCACCGGCGTCGCGTCGCGCGCGAGTCTGCGCATGCTCCAGGCGCCGGTCAGCAGCCAGGCGCCGACCGCCGCCGCGCCGAGGCCCCACAGGACGAGCAGGGTCGATCCCGCCGCGACCGGAGCGCGGGCCGCGGCGGGGACCGGCGCCGCGGCCTCCGGCCGTCCCGACGAAGCGCCCGCGGCGGCGCCCGGCCCAGCCGCGGGCCCGGCCGCCGTCCCGTCCTCTGTGATCGGGTCCGTGCGCGCGATCGACGAGCGCTCGCCGGGGCCGCCGGCCGTGCCGGAAGGATCCAGGCCGGGCGCCACGCCGGTCGGCGGGACGGAGCCCGACTCTGCGGCGTCCGCCCCCGGCGCAAGCGCCGGCAGCGCATCGGCGAGAAGCCGGGGGATCGGCACCGGCACCGGCGGCACCAACAGGCCGGCCAGCGGCAGGACCAGCGCGCCCCCGAGCCCGGTCGCCCAGACCAGGTGCCGCAGCGCCGCGGAGCGGTGGCGGAGGAGGACGGCGACGACCGCCGCGACTCCCAGCAAAGCCGTTGCGCGCGCGGCGGCGTCCATCAGCGTCCAGAGACTCATCGTTCACCGTCCTTTCTGTCTGGCGCGGTCGATCAGGGCCTGCAGCCGGTCGAGGTCCGCTGGCGACAGCCTCGACTCGTCGAGCAGGGCGGCCGCCGCGGCCTGGGTCGAGCCGTCGAAGAAGGTGCGGACCACGCGCGTGAGGGCCGAGCGCCGGGCCGCCTCGCGCGGCACCGTGGGCCGGAACACGTAGCGGGGGCCCTCGCGCCGGTGGCGCAGATGGCCCTTCTCGACGAGCACGCGCATCAGCGCCCGTACCGCCGAGTAGCTCGGCGGATCGGGCAGCGCGTCGAGCACCTCGGCGGCGCTGGCCTGCCCGCGCTGGTACACGACGTCCATGATCTGACGCTCCCGGCGGGAGAGATGGCGGTCGGTCTTGGGCATCTTCCGGCGAGTCCTCCCGGGTTCCCGGCTCGGCGAAGCGTCGCCGGCAGCGATGCTGAAAAATCAGCAGTGCTTGAAATTTAGCACCTGCTCGCCGCGCTGTCAACGCCCTGCCGGTCGCGGACAGGCGGGGGGCAGGGTCGGAGACGGGTTCGGGCGGGGCGCGGTCAGAAGGGCGCGCGGCCCCACCTAGTGGCGGGGCGCGTCAGAGTGGCAGCCCGTGACGATCCGGAGTTTCAGGCCGGGATTGAAGAGGCGAATCTGCCACTTGGTTTCGAAGTACAGTATCGAGGCCGATCCGTCCCCGCACCGCGCGGTTCGTTCCGGCAAACTGTCGAGGGGAGCAACCGATGAACCGACGATCGTTTCTCGCGACCGGTGTCTCCGCCGTGGCGGCGGGGCTGGCGCCCGTCGGGGCCGGCGCCGCGCCGCGTCCCGCCGGTGCCGGGCTCCGCGCCGGCACCCTAGGCTCGACCGGCCGGCGCTTCGGGCTCGACTACGCGCCGCACTTCGGCATGTTCCGCCACCACGCGGGCGAGGACCTCGTCGACCAGCTCCGGTTCATGCACGACGAGGGGTTCCGGTCGCTCGAGGACAACAACCTGCCCCGGCGGGACGTCGCGGTCCAGGAGCGCATCGGGGCCGAGCTCGACCGGCTCGGCATGCGGATGGGGGTGTTCGTGGCCCACACCGCGTGGGGGGCGGTGTCGTTCGCGTCCGGCGACCAGGAGGTTCGCGAGCGGATTCTCGCCGACATCCGGCAGGCGGTCGAGGTGGCCGGCCGGGTCAACGCGCGCTGGTGCACGATCGTCCCCGGCGAGTACGACCGCGGGGTCGAGCGGGCCTACCAGACCGCGACGGTCATCGACAACCTGAAGCGGGCGGCCGAGGTGTGCGAGCCGGCGGGCCTGACGATGGTGCTCGAGCCGCTGAACCATTGGGCGAACCACCCCGGCGTGTTCCTGACCGGCATCCCCCAGGCGTACCAGATCTGCCGGGCGGTGGGCAGCCCGTCGTGCAAGATCCTCGACGACCTCTACCACCAGCAGATCACCGAGGGCAACCTCATCCCCAACCTCGACCGCGCCTGGGACGAGATCGCCTACATCCAGGTCGGCGACAACCCCGGCCGCAACGAGCCGACCACCGGCGAGATCAACTACCTGAACGTGTTCCGCCACCTCAAGGGCAAGGGCTACGAGGGCATCGTCGGCATGGAGCACGGCAACGCCGGCGAAGGGCGGGCCGGCGAGCGCGCGGTTATCGACGCCTACGTGGCCGTCGATCAGTAGGCCCGGTCGGGTACGGGCCTACCGGTGGACGGTCGGCTGCCGGCCAACCGATGGAGTGGGTCGGACCCGGCCAACCGATAGAGCCGCCGGGCACCGGCCGACCGGTAGAATCGAACGCCGCCCGGGCGGAGATTGGGCAACGGCGCCTACTCGGGCCGCCGCCCACGCTGTCAGAGGAGACCGGGCAACACCGTTCCGCCCGAGCCGCCGCTCACACGCCCGGGACGCCGCCCGCAGTTTCGGATGGGAGTCGACAAGATGCCGCAACCGCGTTTCTCCGTTACGTTCCTGCTCACCGCCGCCGTCGGGTCCTTCGCCCTGAGCGCGGTCCCCGCGCAGGCCCAGCCCGCCCGCGAGTTCGTGCCGGTCACCGACGCGATGCTCCAGGACCCCGACCCCGCCGACTGGCCGATGTGGCGCCGCACCCTCGACGGCTGGGGCTACAGCCCCCTCGACCAGGTGAACCGCGACAACGTCGGCGAGCTGCGGATGGCGTGGTCGCGCGCCCTCCCGCAGGGCACCCAGGAGGTCACCCCCCTCGCCTACGGCGGCGTGGTGTACATGCCCACCCTCACCGACATCATCCAGGCCCTCGACGCCGCGAACGGCGACCTCATCTGGGAGTACCGCCGCGACCTGCCCGACGACGTCTACGAGTTCGTCGGCGGCAACTCGCGCAGCATGCGGAACATCGCCATCTACGACCGGCAGATCATCAACATCAGCGACGACGACTACGCCTACGCGCTCGACGGCGAGACCGGCGACCTCGTCTGGGAGACGCGGATATTCGACTACCGGGAGACCCCCGCCGGGCACAGCTCCGGCCCCATCATCGCCGACGGCCGGGTCGTCTCGGGGCGGAGCTGCCGGCCCCGCGGGGGGCCCGAGTCGTGCGTCGTCGTCGCCCACGACGCCCGCACCGGCCGCGAGCTGTGGCGGCGGCGCACGGTGCCCGCGCCGGGCGAGCCCGGCGACGAGACCTGGGGCGGCGTGCCCTACGAGCGGCGGGTCCACGTGGGCTCGTGGATACCGGCGAGCTACGACCCCGAGCTGCGGCTCATCTACCAGGGCACCTCGGTGACCTCGCCGGCCCCCAAGTTCATGCTCGGCGGGGTCGAGAACACCCACCTCTACCACAACTCGACGCTGGCCCTCGACATCGAGACCGGCGAGATCCGTTGGTACTACCAGCACCTGAACGACCACTGGGACCTCGACCATCCCTTCGAGCGCCTCCTCGTCGACACCGCCGTCGCCCCCGACCCCGACGCCGTGAGCTGGATCAACCCGCGCGTGCAGCCCGGCGAGGTCCGCCGGGTGGTGACGGGCATCCCCGGCAAGACCGGCGTCGTCTACACCCTCGACCGCGAGACCGGCGAGTTCCTGTGGGCCACCCCCACCGTCTCGCAGAACGTCATCAACGACATCGACGGGGCCACCGGCGCGGTGACCGAGAACGCCGAGGTCACCTTCACCGCCCTGGGCCAGGAGGTGCTGGCGTGCCCCACCTGGGCCGGCGGCAAGGACTGGGAGGCGGGTGCCTACAGCCCCCTGACCAACACCATGTACATGCCGCTGCGCAACACCTGCGCGCGCATGCTCGCCACCGACGACGTCCGCAGCGAGCGGGCGCGGGCCCTGACCGCGGGCGGCCAGGGGGGCCTGGAGATATACGCCCTCGCGGCCCGGCACCAGATCACCCCCGGCGAGGACCAGCTCGGCACCGTCTACGCGGTGTCGGCCGAGACGGGCCGCACGGTGTGGCTGCACGAGCAGCGCGCCGCCACCATGTCGGTCATGGCCACGGGCGGCGGCCTGGTCTTCGGCGGCGACGTCAACGGCCGCTTCCGCGCCCTCGACCAGGAGACCGGCGCGGTGCTGTGGGAGATCAACCTCGGCTCGCCGGTGGTCGGCTTCCCCATCACCTACGCCGTCGACGGCCGCCAGTACGTCGCCGTCAACACCGGCGCCGGCGGCGGCATCAACCTGCGGATGACCCCCGAGCTGCGCCCCAGCGTGGGGAGCGTTCTGTTCGTGTTCGCGCTGCCTGAGTAAATTGCATTGCGTTGTCCAGTTTACCTGCGTTCGTGAGCGAATCATGTTCAGTGCATTCCGGAATTCAGGCTCGATGGTCGCCAAATTCTCCCGCTGGCTCCGCTGGCGGTTTTTTCGCCCCTATGCGGAGCTCCGCATAGGGGCGACAATCGCCTAGCAGGTGGAACACTGCCATAATGCACGGCAGGACACTCCGGGAGAGACGACGATGAACCAGTCACGGACAGCGTGGTGGGCGGCGCTCGCGGTGGTCGCGGGCGCGATGGCGGCGCCGGCGGCGGGCCGGGCGCAGGCGGAGCAGGCGGCGGGGGCGGAGGCGTGGAGCGTGCCGCGCACGCCGGAAGGGCGGCCGGACCTGCAGGGCGTGTGGGCCAACAACACCGCCACGCCGCTCGAGCGCCCCGAGGCGCTGGGCGACAAGGCGGTGCTGACCGACGAGGAGCTGGCGCGGCTCGAGGCCCGCTACGCGGAGATCTTCGCGAACGGCGAGAGCGACGCGGCGTTCGCCGACAGCGTGTTCACCGCCGCCCTCGGCGACGCCGACTCGTTCTCGTCGCGCGACGCGGCGACCGGCAACTACAACCAGTTCTGGCTGGTCGACCGCGACTTCGACAACCGCACGTCGCTGGTCGTCGATCCGCCCGACGGCCGCCTGCCCCCGCTGACGCCCCAGGCGCAAGCGCACGTCGACGCGCGGGCCGCCCACCTCGCCGACAACCCGGCGTCGTCGTGGACCGACCGCCGGCTGCAGGAGCGGTGCATCACCTTCGGCATGCCGAACCTGTTCGCGGGCTACAACACCTACTACCAGATCGTCCAGACGCCGGACCACGTCGTGTTCGTGCACGAGATGATCCACGACGCCCGCATCGTCCCCATCGACGCCGGCCCCCACGTCGACGACGCCATCCGCCAGTGGCACGGCGACGCGCGCGGCTACTGGGACGGCGACACCCTGGTCGTCGAGACCCGGAACTTCTCGGCCAAGAGCGACTCCCCGGCCGCCCTCTACGAGCGCATCCGCGGGTCGGCCGAGCGGCTCCGCCTCGTCGAACGGTTCACGCGGGTCGGCCCCGACACGATCGAGCACGAGTTCACGGTCGACGACCCCGGCACCTACTCGGGCCCGTGGACGGCCATGATCCCGCTGACGCGGAAGGACGAGGCCATCTACGAGTACGCCTGCCACGAGGGCAACATCGGCATGGAGGGCATCCTCGCCGGCCACCGGGTGGAGGAGCGGGCGGGCGCGGAACCGGGCGCAGCCCCGCGGTGACGGGCCGGTATCCGCCTCCCGCACGCCGAGCCGAGGGTGCCGGCAGCAGCCCCGCAGGTCGACCCGGCGCCCCAACGGAGCGGTGCCATCAGAGATGGCGTTTTCTTCGGACAATCGCCATCTCTCTTGGCGCCCAATCGTGGATCCCACGCTGGCGGCGCCCACCCAGTTGAACCTGTTCCGCGGCGGGGCGTGACCCTTGGCGAACATCATCGCAATCGTCGAAGGCGACGGCGAAGTGGAGGCCGTGCCCGTGTTGATTCGGCGTATCGCCGCCGACACCTTTCCTGGCCCGCAACCGGAGCGGCGCGAACGGGCGAAACTCGTCGGTGGCGCGATTTGGACGTGACGCCGCGTCGCGGAAACCCGTAGAATCGTGGTCGCCGGGCCGCGCGTTCGGCGTAGGGGACGGCGGCTCACCGGCAAGCGGGCCGCCCAGCAAGTGGCACGACACACAGTGAGAGGAGCACGATCGATGGCACAGGAACAGACCCCGGACAAGAAGATCGACCCGCGCGTCTTCGACCTCTACGACGAGTACTGCCACGGCCGCATCACCCGGCGCGAGTTCCTGAACCGCGCCGCGGCGATGACCATCGGCGGCGTCTCGGCCCTGTGGATGGCGCAGGCCTTGCTGCCGCGCTACGCCGAGGCGCAGACGATCTCGTTCACCGACCCGCGGATGAAGGGGACCTACGTCGAGTACCCGTCGCCGGGCGGCACCTCGGGCGAGATGCGCGGCTACCTCGTGCAGCCGGCCGGGGACGGGCCGTTCCCGGCGGTGCTGATCATCCACGAGAACCGCGGCCTGAACCCCCACATCGAGGACGTCGCCCGCCGCGCCGCGGTGGCCGGCTTCCTCGCCCTCGCCCCCGACGGCCTGTCGCCGGTGGGCGGCTACCCCGGCAACGACGACGACGGCCGCGTCCTGCAGCGCGGCCTCGACCCCGACCAGCTCGACCAGGACATGATCAACAGCGCGCGCTTCCTCAAGGGGCACGCGCTGTCGAACGGCCGCCTCGGGTCGACCGGGTTCTGCTGGGGCGGCGGCATGACCAACCGCCTCGCGGTCGAACTGGGCGACGAGCTGCAGGCCGGGGTGCCGTTCTACGGCGCGTCCGCCCCGACCGAGGGGGTGCCCAGCATCCAGGCCGCGATGATGATCATCTACGCGAGCACCGACCCCCGCATCAACGCGATGTGGCCCGAGTACGAGGCGGCCCTGCAGGCGAACAACGTCGAGCACGAGATGCACATGTTCGAGGGGACCCTGCACGGCTTCCACAACAACTCGACGCCGCGCTACAACGAGACGGCGGCCAACCAGGCGTGGAACCTGACGGTGGGCTTCTTCCGCCGGCACCTCACCGCGTAGCGGTCAACCGCACGATTGTCGGACGTCGTCGGTCGGAGTCCCGATTTCCCGACCGGCGGCGTCCGAGTCCCACCACCGCCCTCCGGAACCCGTCCCTCACCCGCCTGACTGCCGCGCCGTCGCCGCGGCCAGGTACGCCGTCGGCACGACGATCATGTTGAGGACCGTCGACGAGACGAGCCCGCACACGATGACCAGCGCGAGGGGCGCCTGAATCTCGCTGCCCGGCTGACCGGCGGCGAGCGCCACCGGCAGGAGGGCGAGGCCGGTCGAGAGCGCCGTCATCAGGACGGGGACGACCCGGTCCACCGCCCCCCGCACCACCGCCGCCCTGACGTCGCTGCCCCGGAGGTCCTGCAGCCGGCGGATGCGGGTGACCACCATGATGCCGTTGCGGGTGGCGATGCCGAAGAGGGAGATGAAGCCGATGAGGGCGGCGATCGACAGGGTGCCGCCGCCGATGAGGACGCCGACCACCCCGCCGATGAGGGCGAGCGGCAGGTTGATCATCACGATGGCGGCGTCGCGGGGCGAGCGCAGGGCGCCGACCAGGAGCAGGAAGATGCCGACCACCGCGGCCAGCCCCAGCCAGAGGAGCGCGCGCGCCGCCGTGGCCTGGGCGTCGAACTGCCCGTCGAGCTCGACGCGGTAGCCCTCGGGCAACGCGAGCGCGGCCTCCACCCGCTCGCGGATGTCGGCGACGGTGCTGCCGAGGTCGCGCCCCGCGACGTTGCAGGTCACCACCAAGCGGCGCTGCACGTTCTCGCGCCCGATGAAGTTGGGGCCGCGGTCCTCGACGATGCCGGCGAGGCTGCCGAGGGGGACGCGCGGGCCGGCCGGGGTGTCGATGCGCGTGTCCCACAGCGCGTCGAGATCGGCCATGTCGGCCCGGGGGTAGCGCACCACTAGCGGCACCGCGATCTGGCCGTCGAAGATCTGCCCGACCTCGCGACCGTGCAGCGCCGTCTCCAGCGTCAGGGCAGCCTCGCCGGCCGGCAGCCCGTGCCGCGCGAGGGCGGCGCGGTCGAAGCCCACCCGCACGGTGGGGATGTCCGCCTGCGGCTCGAGGGCGAGGTCGACGACCCCGGGAATGCCCTCCATGGCCGCGAGCGCCTGGTCGCCGAGGCCGCGCAGCACCGCGAGGTCGTCGCCGAAGATCTTGACGGCCACGTTGGCCCGCGAGCCCGAGAGCATGTGGTCGATGCGGTGCGAGATGGGCTGGCCGATGGTGATGTTCGTGCCCGGCACCAGCGACAGCCGCTCGCGGATCTCCTCGAGCACGACCTCCCGCGGCCGCCCCGCCTCTTCGAGCTGCACGTCGATCTCGGCCGACTCGACCCCCTGCACGTGCTCGTCTAGCTCGGCCCGCCCCGTCCGCCGGCCGGTGCCGGCGACCTCGGGCACCTGGAGGAGGAGCCGCTCGATGGCGCTGCCGAGGGCGCTCGACTCGGCGAGGCTCGTCCCCGGCAGGGTGACCGCGCTGACGACCAAGGCGCCCTCGTTGAACGCGGGCAGGAACGCCCGCCCCAGAAGCGGGGTGGAAGCGGCCGCCGCCACCGACAGCGCGCCCGCGGCGACGAGCACCGTGCGGGGGTGCCGCAGGGCGTGCGGCAGCAGCCGCGAGTAGCGGCGCCGCACCGCGGCCGCGAAAGCCGGCTCGTGGCCGTCCGTCACGCTGCGGCTGCCGGGCAGCAGGTAGTAGCAGAGGACCGGCGTCAGGGTCAGGGCCACCAGCAGCGACGCCCCGAGGGCGATGAGGTAGACGAGCCCCAGCGGCTGCAGCAGGCGCCCCTCGACCCCGGAGAGGAAGAAGAGCGGCAGCATGACGAGCCCGACGATCAGGGTGGCGAAGACGATGGACGTGCGGATCTCCCGGCTCGCCTCGAACACGACTCTGATCACCGGCCGCCGCCGCGCGACGGGGCGGCGCGCGTTTTCGCGCAGGCGCCGGCCGACGTTCTCGACGTCGATGATGGCGTCGTCGACGAGGGCCCCGACCGCGATGGCCATGCCCCCGAGGGTCATGCTGTTGATGGACAGCCCGAGCGCGCGGAGCCCGACGATGGCGGCGAGGAGCGACAGGGGGATGGCGAGCAGGGTGATGGCGCCGGCCCGCAGGCTGGCGAGGAAGATCAGGGTCACCGCGACCACGAGCAGGGTGCCGTCCCGCAGGGCGCGGGTCAGGTTGCTCACGGCGAGCTCGATAAAGTCGGCCTGCCGGAACAGCCGCGTGTCGAGCGCCATGCCCGCCGGCAGATCCGCCTGGATGGCGTCGAGCACGCCGTCGAGTTCGCGCGTCAGCGCCACCGTGTTGACGTCGGGCTGCCGTTGGATGCCGAGGATGACGGCGGGCTCTCCGTTGCGCGACCCGTCCCCGCGCCGCATCGCCGCCCCGACGCCGACCGCGGCCACGTCCGCGATCCGGATGGGACGCGTGCCCCGCGCCCCGATGACCGTCGCCGCGATGGCCTCGACGTCGGCGAGCCGGCCCACCCCCTGAATCAGGTACTCCTGGCCCCCCGCCTGCCGGAACCCGGCCGACGTGTTCCGGTTGGCGCGCCGCAGCGCGTCCTCGACCGCGGTCAGCGACAGCCCGTAGTCGGACAGCCGGGCCGAGTCGACGCGCACCTCGAACTGCCGGCGTTCGCCCCCGAGCACCGTCACCTGGGCGACGCCGGGGGTGGCGAGGACCCGCCGGCGCACGACGACGTCGGCGGTGGTGCGCAGGTCGATGGGCGAGTGCGCCGACGACTCCAGGGCCACGAACATGATCTCGCCCATGATCGAGGAGAGCGGCGCGAGCACCGGCGGCGCGATCGCGTCGGGAAGCTGGGGCAGCACCGACGACAGCTTCTCGCTGACGGTCTGGCGGGCCCGGTAGATGTCCTCGCCCCAGTCGAAGTCGACCCACACCACCGCGAGCCCGACGGCGGTGGCCGAGCGCACCCGCCGCACCCCCGAGGCCCCGTTCATCACCGCCTCGATGGGCAGGGTGACGAGCGCCTCCATATCGGTGGGGGCCATGCCCTCCCCCTCGACGAGCACCGTCACCGTCGGCGCGGTCAGGTCGGGCAAGACGTCGACGGGCATCTGGCGCAGGACGACGCCGCCCCAGACAAGGAAGATGGCGGCGGCCGCGATGACCGCCAAGCGGTTCCGCAACGACCAGCGAATCAGCCCGTCAAGCATCGGTGCGTAGCCGCCGGCAAGCGACCGCGGCAACGGCACCGCGAGCCCCGCCGGCCGGCGCTCCCCTCAGTGCGTGTGGCCGTGGGCCGGCACCTGCGGCGACAGCGCCGCGAGCCGGATCAGCGGCGCCCCCTCGGTGACGACGCGGTCGCCCGCCGCCACATCCCCGATCACCTGGACCTCGCCGCCCTCGCGGTGGCCGAGCCGGACCGGGCGCCGCTCGAAGCTCTCGCCGCCGACCTGCACGAAGACCACCGGCTGGCCGGCGTCGTCGACGATGGCGCCCGCGGGAACGGTGACCGCGTCGGTCCTCGACGCGCCGAACACCCGCAGGGTGACGGCCTGCCCGATGGCGAGCCGGCGGCCGGGGTTCGGCAGCTCGTAGATGATGGGGACGGTGCGCGTGTCGGCGTCGACGACCCGTCCCACCGACACCAGCCGGTCGAGGGGCAGCGGCGCCCCGGCGCCCGGCACCTCCAGCTCGGCGTCGGCGAGGTCGTCGAGGCGGGGCAGGGCCGCCTCGGGCAGCGCCCCGACGACGTGGACGCGGTCGATGGCAATCAGCGTGAACAGCCTCGTCCCCTCGTCGACGCTCGCCCCGGGGGTGGCCGCCGACGCCGCAACGATCCCGCGCATCGGCGCCCGCAGCACGAACCTTGTGTCGGCGGTGCCCTCTCCCTCGCCCCGCCGCGTCGAGTCGAGCTGGGCGAGGTGCGCCTGGGCCGCGGTCAGCCGGGCGTCGGCCGTCTGCGACGCCAGCCGCGCCTCGAGACGGCGGCGGGCGGGCAGGGCGCCGACTTCGACCAGCCGCTCGACCCGGGCGTGCTCGGCGCGCGCTAGTTCCAGGGCGTCGCGCGCCTCGGCCACCGCGAGCTGGAGGGCGGGGCGGTCGTCGGCATGCTCGCTGCGGGGGACGATCTGGGCCAGGGTGTCGCCGCGGCCCACGAGCGACCCCACCGGCCGCGCCGGCAGGTCGGCGGCGAGCCGGCCCGCCACCGGGGTCGTCACCTCCGCCTGCCCGCCGGTGCGCGGCCGGATCTGGGCGGGGACGTCGAGGCTGTCGGCCATCGACCGGCGGCGGGCGGCCGCGGTCGCGAAGTCGAGCGACCACTGCTGCTCCTTGAGGAAGGGGACCGTGCCGTCGTCCTCCTCCCCCGCGTCGGGCGGCAGCGCCTCCGCCTCGGCCGCCGTCAGCACCCTGACCTCGCCGAGGTCGTGGCGATCCTGCACCGCGGCCGCGTCGAGCAGCAGCTCGAGCCGCGCCCGGCCGGCGGCGGCGGGGGTGACATCGATCCCGAAGATGCCCGGGCTCCCCGGCGCGTCGACCTCGAACTCCTCGACCCGCGCGCCGCTCAGGCGCACCGTCGCCCGGCCCTCGCGCAGGGGCTCGAAGGTGGCGAGGTCGGTGAAGTGGATGGCAAACCGGCTCGTCGCCCCCACGACCAACGGCGGGAACTCGACGAAGAGCTCGCTTCGGTCGGTCCACTGGCTCACGACGACCGGGGCCGGCTCCTCCGCCGCCTCCACCTCCGTCGGCGGCGCGGGCCCGCACGCCCAGAGCAACGCCGACGCCGACAGCCACCCCGCCGCGTGCCTGGTTCTCCTCATGGCGTCATCTCCCGCCCCGACGCGCGGTCGAGCTCGACCGCGGCCCGACGCGCCGCCGCCGACAGCTCGAGCGACCGCAGTTCCGCGCTCAGGCTGACCCGATGGGCGTCTAGCAGCTCCAAGATGCCGAACTCGCCCTCCTCGTAGCCCGCGGTCGCGATGGCCACGAGTTCGGCGGCGCGCGCCACCGAGTCGTCGCGGTAGCGGTCGGCCAGCTCGCGGGCGCCGGCCGCCGCGGCCGAGGCGGCGTGGACCTCGGCCGCGATGCGGGCGGCGAGGCCGCGGCGCTCGGCCTCGACGCGGGCGCCGGCCGCCGCCGCGCGCGCCGCCTGCGCCTGGCCGCGGTTGAAGACCGGCACCGAGAGCGAGGCGCCGAACACGAACCCCGTCTCCATCGACCCGAGCACGCCGCTACGTTTCATGCCGCCGGTGAGCTGGGCCGTGGGCAGGCGCAGGCGCCGCGCCGCGCGTTCCTCGGCCCCCCACCGCTCCGTCTCCAAGCCCAGGGCGCGATACTCGGGGCGGCGCTCGGGCGCCGCGGCCGGCGCGGAAACCGGGACCGGCGGGGCCGGATAGTCGTCGAGACGCCCCGCCGCGGTCAGCCCGTCGGGGTCGGTCCCCCCGGCGAAGAAGGCCGCGAGCCGCGCCTGCGCGCGCCGACGGTCGATGCCGGCCAGCGCGAGGTCGGCGTCGACCTCGGCCACCTCGCGCTCCGCCCGCAGCCGGTCGAACCGCGATCCCTCGCCCGCCTCCTCGCGCGTCCGGAGCACCGCGATCAACGCGTCGAGCCGCCCGACGCCGGCTTCGAGCGACCGCACCCGCTCCTGGGCGAGCAGGAGATCGGTGAACACCAGGCGCAGCCCGGCCTCGATGGCGAGCAGGCGGCCGTCGGCGTCGGCGGCCCGGGCCGAGACCTCGTGGCCGGCCGCCTCGCCGAGCAGTCCTCGCCGCCCCCACAGGGGAAGCTCCTGGCTCACGAGCAGGAAGTCGTCGACGACCGCGCCGGCCTCCTCCCGCGTGTAGGCGACGGCCGGGTTGGCCGCCAGCGTCCGCTCGCGGGCGTCGGCCTCGAGCTCGCGCACCCCGAGCCGCAGGGCGGTCACGTGCGGATACTCCGCCCGCATCCTGGCCACCGCAGCGGCCTCAGTCAGCGGCTGAGCCGCGCCGGACGGCGCGAACGCCACGCATAGACCGGCCAGCAGCCACCGTCGAACCATATCGTCAGTCTCCTGCCGTCACCGCCCCCGCGGAGGCCGGGACGCGCCCGCGCGGCGTCGCCACCGCTGACCCGGCGTCACCGCTCTAGCCCGGCGGCCCCTCCGTACCCCAACCGGAACCAAGCCGGGCACAGCGCCAGCCCCGCGACGAGCAGCCCGCCGACCCAGAGCGGTCGCGCGGGGACCCAGTCGGGCACGGGGCTGCCGACCAGCCACGTCCCGAGCCCCACGAGCAGGCAGAACAGGGTCGCCGAGCACAACGCCATGGCCGCGACAGCGCGCCCGAGCCGCCGCGCCCCGTCCTCCGCGCCGGCCCCGCCGCCGTCGACCGCGCGGGCCACCGGCCCCCAGAAGCCGACCGGCCGTACCCGCCGGTAGAACGCCGCCAGCCTCGCCGGATCCTCCGGCGCCGTGAACCGAATCGCGGCCAGCGCCGCCGCCGTCGAGGCCGCCGCCGCCAGCAGCAGCCGCAACGGCTGCTGGTCGTCGTCGAGGAACAGGATGAGCAGCGGGGCCACCGCGCACGATACCACCATCGCGGCGATCTCCGCCCACGCGTTCATCCGCCACCAGATCCACCGCAGCACCAGCACCACCCCGAGCCCGGCCCCGAACAGCAGGTTGATCTGCCACGCCTGGTTGATGGACGTGAGCCGGGTCATGACGCCGAGGGCGATCACCAGGGTCAGCACGGCGGCGGCGCGAGCCACCCACACCAGGGCGCGGCCGCTGGGCTCGGTCCCGAGCCACGCCCGGCAGACGAACCGCTTGTAGATGTCGTTGGTCCAGTACGACGCCCCCCAGTTGAGGTGCGTGTCGACGGTCGAGGCGAGGGCCGCGAGCATGCCCGTCAGCATGAGGCCGCGCACGCCCGCCGGCAGCAGCTCGGCCATGCCGCGGACGTAGGTGGCCTCGCGGTCGGCCTGCACGAAGCCCGGGGCCAGCCCCGGGTCGGGGGGGAAGATGACCAGCAGACCGACCCCGAGCGGCAGCCACAGCAGGCTGCGCACCAGCACCTGGGAGAACGTGAACACCACCGCCGCGGTCTTCGCGTCGCGGTCGCTGCGGCACGCCATCGACCGCTGCGCGAGGTAGCCGCTGCCATCCGACACCGCGTTGATAAGCCACAGCAGCCCCAGCAGCGACAGGACCGTCAGGGTGACGTCCTTGCCGTGCCCCGGCGTGAACGCGAGGATCTCGTCGGGCCGGATGCCCCCCGGCCCGCCCTCCGTGAACGTCTCGTGCACCCGCCCGGGCAGCGCGCCGAGGCCGCCCGCCTCGGCCACCACGAACGCCGCGAACGCCACCGTGCCGAGGCCCATGACCGCGATCTGCCCCATGTCGGTGGCGACGACGCCCCGCAGCCCCCCGGTCGCCGAGTAGAACGCCACGACGACCAGGATGAGGACCAGCGACAGCAGGTTGTTGGCGGTCTTGACCCACACCTCGGGGTCGTCCGCGCCCCCGATGGCGAGCGGGGTGCCGACCGCCTCGACCAGCGCCACCACGGGCTCGAACAGCCCGCCCGGCAACCACGCGTTCCACAGCAGGAAGGGCTCGGCGATCTTCCCGGCCGCGAAGAGCACCCACGCCAGCGTGACGCAGTTGATGACGGCCCCGAAGTAGAGCGCCTTGACGCCGCGCAGCACCGCCGCCGGCGTCCCGCCGTAGCGCACCTCGGTCAGTTCGGCGTCGGTCACCACCCCCGCCCGGCGCCACGCCCCCGCGAGCACGAAGCCGAGGAGGAGGAAGGTGACCCCGAAGATCCAGAGCTGCCACAGCCCGAAGATGCCCGCGGTGGCGATGATGCCGGTGACGAGCAGCGGCGTGTCGGCCGCGAACTGCGTCGCGGCCATGCTGAGGCCGGCCTTCCACCCCGGGAGGGTCCGGCCCGCGAGGAAGTACTCGTCGAGGTTCTTCGACGCCTGTCGGCGGTGGCGGATGCCCGCGCTGACCGCGTAGGCGACGAAGGCGAGCACGATGAGGGCGTCGACGGGATGCACGCTGTCACCCTGCCGCGGCCGGCCGGGAGCCCGCAACGAAGGGCCCCGCCGCCTTCTACCGGCGATGCGCGACGTCGGCTTTCACCACGGGCTCCCGGAGCCGGTCAGGCCGGGCCGCGGTCGTGGGGCCGGACCACCCAGACCGCGGCGGCCGGGGGGTCGCTCTTCGCGAGGTCGGTCTCGAGGCGCGTGTGCTCCTCGAACGCGAGCCACTGCCGGTCGGTCCAGCGCCGCCGGTGGCTCCGCGGCTGGGCCGCCAATTCCGCCCCGTCGGTGCCGGCGTACACCGGCGGCTGCCTGCGCACCGCGGCGGCGCGCGTCACCCGGCGCGCGTCCACCGCGACCGCCTCCGTCACCTCGTGGGTCGGCAGCGGCACCGCCACGTACTCGACGCCGCGCTCGTCTCGATAGATCACGGTTCCATTCTACGCGCCATCGGCCGGCGGCCGGCGGCGATTCGACGGGCGGGATGCCGGTGGGGCGCACAATCCGCGTCGGGCCGGCGCGCCGCCGGCCGCGCCGCGCGGCGATATTGACACGGGCCGCGGCTTGCCCCACCATGTGACCGGCATGGGCCCGCGCGATGGCGCGGCGGTCTCCGGTCGAGGCGGGGCGGATCGGCGGCCGGCCGGGTTGGGACCCGACGCGACGATGGCTCGCCCCACGAAGGAGGTGATCCCGTGGACGACTATGGCAGCGGTTCTGCGGAGGTGGCGTCCTCGTAGGGACCTCCAGCGCACACGCGGCGCGACGGGACCCCGCACGGGGTAACCCAACGCCGCTGACGCAGACCGACCTTGGGCCCCGGTTCCCCCGCGGGGGGGCCGGGGCTTTTCGCCGGCCCGGGGGCGCGGGGCCGGCCATGATGCGGATTCACGGGAGGCGGAGGCTACAGCCTGCGGCCGATCCTGCCGAAAAGGAAGCAGGGGGGTGTGAGCTGATGGACAGACTCTCTACGCTCGCGGGGTGCCTCGGACTGGCCGCTCTTCCTCTCGCCGCGTCCGCCGAGCCCGCGCGAGACGACGCCGACGACGCCGCGGTCGAGGCGCGCGTCGACGCCCCGGTCGAGGCGCGCGTCATCATCGACCGCGCTCTCGAACAGGCCGCCGGGCTGCGGGAGGTGGCGTTCGAACTCGGCTTCGAGTACTTCACCGACGGCCGGGTCGAATCGCTCGACGGCGACGGTCGCGTGACCGACACGAAGACGACCCGCAACCGCCACTACCCCCTGGAGGGCCACTTCTACTCGGAGCTCATCGCGCGCGACGGCCGCCCCCTCGACGGGGACGCGGCGCGGGACGAGCGCAAGAAGAAGGCCGATTTCGTCCGCGAGGCGAAGCGGCACGCCGCGCGGGGCGAGCGGTACGTCCCCGACGAGATGCGCGTCGACTTCGACCACGAGCTGATGGACCGCTACGTGACCACCGTCGTCGGCACCGAGGTCGTCGACGGCCGCGTCTGCTGGGTCATCCGGTTCGAGCCGCGAGACGGCCCGCTGCCGGATAGCCGCCGCCTCGACAAGGCCATGAACCGCTCGACCGGCCGCCTCTGGATCGCGCAGCACGACTACGGGGTGAGGCGGGCCGAGTTCGAGATGCAGCGGCCCTTCCGCTGGCTCTGGGGAATCGCCGGCACCCTCCGGCGCGCCTCGGGCCAGATCGACTTCCGGCAGATCGAATCGAACCTCTGGATTCCGGATCGGACGCTCGTCGAAATCGAGCTGGGCGTGTTCTTCGGCCTGAAGACGATACGCCGCCGCATCCAGAACGAGTGGGTCGATCCCCCGACGGCACCGTCCTACGCGGCCCTGGCCCCCTGACGACGAGCCTGTTCCGGACGGCCCGCAATACCTCGGCAGTGCCGCATGCGTTGGTTTCAGCCGACGCCCGCCCTCGGGACCGTCTTCCGAAGTCGACAATGCCGACGGACGAGCCCCTCAGGCGGGACCTCCTGGAGATGGCTCGGCTCGACCGCGCCACGCGGGCCGAGCTCGCGGCCTCCGGCGATCTGTTCGGCACCGGCTACGAGCCTCGGATGGCCCGTGTCCATGAACGGAACGCGCAGCGCCTCCGGCAGGTCATCGAGTCCGTCGGCTGGCCGGGAACCGATCTCGCCGGCACCGACGGGGCCGAGGCAGCCTGGCTGATACTGCAGCACGCGATCGCCCACCCCGACCTGCTCCGCCGAGCGTTGCCTCTCCTCGAGGCAGCCTCACGGGAAGGCAGGGCGGATCCCGCCCACGCGGCCATGCTCGAGGACCGGATCCGGTTCTTCGAGGGCCGGCCCCAGCGCTACGGGACCCAGCTCGACTGGGACGCCGAGGGGAATCTCTCTCCGTGGAGGGTGGAAGATCCGTCGCGGCTGGATGAGCGCCGACTCGCCGTCGGCCTCCCGCCGCTCGCGCAGCAGGTCGCAGAGGCGCGCAGCCGGGCTGCCGCCGAAGGCGAGCGGGCGCCGGCCGACCACAAGGCGCACGCACGCGCCCGGGACGCGTGGGCGGCAAGCGTCGGCTGGCGCGCCGGCTGAGCGGCGCCGGATACGAGCTGCATCGCCGACATCCTCCGCCGTCTCGATCACACCACTCGCGGCTGAGCCGTTCTCCGCCCGGTTCGCGCATTCCACGGCAGGCGCGGCGGGGCTGTCCTGGTCGGCTTCCCAGACGGCTGATGCGGGGGCTCGAGGGCACCCATGAGCGGGAGGGCGCGGCGCGGCGGGGCTGTCCCGGTCGGCTTCCGAGACGGGGATCCGTAACCCGAACGGCCGACGCCTCCTCGAAGTACAAAGGAAGGTGGATAACGAGACGGGAGGTGACCGAGATGAACTACAGGATCGCCGCCGGTGCCGCAGCGCTCGCGCTCATGGCGGGCGCAGCCTCGGCGCAGGGCCGGAGGACGCAGGTCGTGACGGGGGTCAGCCTGGCGTCGCTCGGCGTGTACGCCGCCGTCATGGACCGGGACTGCGACATCCACATCCAGACCTCCCTGATGAACGGCCGGTGCGAATGGCGCACCGCCGCCGGCTCTACCAAGTGCTGCTGGGCGGGTTCCACACCCGGTTCAGGACCGACTACCAGTGGCCGGCCTACATCGACACCGACGCCGAGAACGCCGCCTGCGGGGGCTACTGGGACGGCGTCAAGCGGACACCGTGCTTGAACGTGCCCTTCCCCGAGTACGACGAGACCCGCCGCAACTGGCTCCTCCTCCAGCCGGGGCTGGGGCTGGACGTGCGGATCTGGCGCGGGCTCGGGTTCCGCGCGCTGATGGACGTGCTCGGCCTCGTGAACCGCGACTGGGGAGTCGAGTGGGCGCCCCGGATGTCCGCCCGCGTCGTCGTCGAGTTCGGGCGCTGAGCCGCGTCGCGGATCGTTGCTGCGATGGAAGTAGAGCGACGGACGTCAACACCGGACGCCGGCAAGTCCGACCCGGCCAACGGGCGATCTCCAGGAGGTCCCGCCCGACGATGAACCAGCCTGCGAAGTGGGGCGGACGGCTTCGAGCCAGAACTCCGGCCGATCGAACTCGGGAAGGCCCGACGGCACGAAGTGCGTGAGAGAATGAGGACAATGACCGACGGAAGGCGGACCGTGAAGGTGCCGGTCTACGAGTACGTCGATACAAGCTCGCCCGGAACCTACTTCGACGACCTCGAGGAGGCCCTGCGGATCGGGCCGACGATGGTCGAAATCACCGAGGACGAGGCCCGGTCGTTCCGGGGAGTGCGGCGCCACTTCGACCAGCCGAAGGTTCCGGATCCCGAGACGCTGTCGAACGAGCCCGCGCCCGGCGCCGGATGGCTGGAGGTCTTGCGGACCACGAGGGGGGCCGCCCCCGGCCGCCGCGCCGACACGCTGCAGTACGCGCTGACCAGGGGGACCTGCGGCTGGAGGCGCACCCCGACGCTGGCCGACTTGAAACGGGCCGTGGACGACCCCGCCCCCGACGAATGGGCCAGGCTGGCGCTGAAAGAGTGGGCGGAAACGGTCGGCTGGAGGACGCTCGCCTTGGGCTGGGCCCACGGCCTGTACACGCCCGCGTCGCTGGCCGCGGCCCTGCACCGGACGGGCCTGGCGCGCTGCCCGGCGGCGCACCACCTGAGGATGGGGAGCTTCGCGCGGCCTGGCCGAGCCGGCGCGAACGGCGGAACCCGCGCAGCCGGATGAGTCGCACGGAGCGCCGGCGGGGGACGGTCGATGACGGCGGAAAGTCCGCGGTTGATGCTTCCCGAACCCGCACGCGGCGTGTGGCTGGATACCCGGAGCATCGTGAAGGACGCGCTGGCGCGGGTACAGCGGGGATCCGCCGAGTACACCATCGGGGGCGGCACCGTTCTGAGCGCACGGTACGGTCACCGGGCAAGCAGCGACATCGATATACAGACGCCGCCGGAGCTGGGCTCCGTCGAAGAGCTGTACTCGGCGGAATACGCCGATGTACGGGCCGCGTTCGAGGCCCGCGGATGGAGGATCATCGACAACGACGCGTTCAACTTCTTCAGCGTCGAGAAGGGCGCGGGGAACCGCAGGCGCCGCGTGGAGCTGTGGACGCACGAGATGCCGGTGCGGAGCGGCCCGGCGACGGCCGAAATAGAGGGCGAGCCGGAACACGCGCAGTCGGACATCCAGATACTGTCGGGAAAGACGGAGAGGTTCGGACGGGCGGTGCCGAGGGACGTCTTCGACGTGTGCGTGCTCGCCGAGAGGGCCCCCGGCAGCGTCGAAGCCGCCGTCAACATCCTGGAACCCCGGCGGCTGACGGAATACGCGACGAAATGGGCCCATGAAGACAGAACGATCACCGAAACCGCCGAGGACGTGATCAGGGAAGTACCGCGGGAGTTCGCCGACAAGCTCGCACGGCTCGGAATACAGGGGGCCGGGGCGCTGCGGGCAGCGGCATACTCGATGCTGCGGCTGGAAATCGACGGCGGAAGGCTCGTGGTCACGAGCAAGAGCCTCCTGCGCGGACAGAGGACGGTCGAGACCGGCGGAGACGGGCTGGACGCGCTGCTTGAAGAACGGGGCCTCGACAGACGGATGGAAGCCCAGGGGCTGAGGGCGTCGGAGATCGCCGGATTCGGCAAGAAGATGATCGAACGAGGGATGGGCACCATCCTCTACGAAGAGATCGCAGGCCGCAAGACGCGGTGGCACTTCAGGGACCGCGGGACCACGCCCGACGGCACGCCGCCGGGAAAGATAGGGCGCGTGATCGAGCCGCCTGACCATCCGGACCGCCAATCTCCGCGGGGGCCCGTCAAACCCTTGCCCGCAGGCGTCCGCTCCGGCCCTGGGAGCGGCCGTGGGACGTGACGCCGTAGAGTGGCCGCGGATTGGCACGGCGCGACGTTCACGCGCCCCGGCCAGGTTCCGTCGCCCGGCCGGGCGACGAGGTCAGAAGGTGATCTCCAGGAGGTCCCGCCCGACGATGATCTCGCCCGCGAAGTGGGGGCGGACGCCCTCCAGCCAGAGTTCGGGCCGATCGAACTCGGGAAGGCCGGACGGAACGAAGTGCGTGAGCACGAGCCGCTCCACGCCGGCCCGCGCCGCGACCCGCCCCACATCCTCGGGCGGCGTGTGCGCCTCAATGATGTGGCGCAGGAGCGCCTCGTTGCCGGGGTCGAGGCGTTCCACGATGGCGGCGGCACCCTCGACGCTGACGACCTCGTGCACCAGGACGTCGGCCCCCGCCGCGAGCTCGACGAGCGCATCGCTCATCGTCGTGTCGCCCGAGAACACGACCGAACCGCGGGCCGTGTCGACGCGGTAGGCGTAGCTGGGCGCGGCCGCGCCGTGCGGGACCTCGGCGGCCGTCACCACGACGTTCTCGTCCCGGTAGACGATCCCGCCGCCGGCGATGTCGTGGGCCTGAATCAGGTCCCCCAGCACCGGCCGGTTCTCGTCCTCGACGCGGAGCCGGACGTCCCAGTCCATGTACTCCAGATACGACCGGGTGATCTGCTCCAGCGGCGGCGGCCCGTACGTGGCCACCGGCCGCCGCAGGCCGCTGGCCCAGGCCCGCAGCAGCAGCGTGCCGTAGTCGGCGTTGTGGTCCGAGTGGTGATGGGTGATGAAGACGGCCCGGAGGGCGGTGACGGACAGGCCGGCGAGGGCCATCTGCCTCGCGACGCCGTCGCCGGCGTCCACGACGTAGACGGCGCCGTTCACCACGAGCGCGTTCGCCGGCTGGGCGCGCGACGCCTTCACCGCCGGGCCGCCGCCGGTGCCGAGCAGGACGAGCCGGTGCGGACGCTCCTGACCCGGGAGAGGGGACGCGGCCAACAGGGCCGCGATGCAGGCGGCGATCGTGAGAGGGCGCGAGATGAAACGGCTGCTCATGGGACCTCCTTCGGCAGATCGGCGGCGGCGCGCCATTGGAGCCGTCGCGACACACCATCCTACAGCGCATGTCGGCATCGCCTCCCACCGCACGCCGTTGCCGGGAAGGTCCGCTATGATCGACATCTGCTGCAGCTCCGCCGCGAGGGTCTGCTCGAACCGGAGAAGAAGAGAGGACAAGGACGATGAAGCACCGACCCTTCAGCGAACTGACGAAGCACTGGCCGCCGGAGCGCAAGGCGAGGGTCGAGGCGAGGGTCGCCGCGGCGCTCGCAGAGCTGGATCGGCAGAGGGTCGACGAGCGGGGACGAGTACGACACGACGACCGTCGGGACACGCGTCACCCCGCGGCCGGCGGCGAGGGCGGGACGCCCCGCATGTAGTCGTCGACGTCGGCGATGCCGATGCCCAGCAGCTCGGCCGCCTTCGACTCGCTGATGGCGCCCTCGGCGAGGGCGCGCAGGCAGAGCCGGCCGAACAAACCGACCCGCACCCTGGCACCGTTGTCGGCCGGCGAGTCGGCGCGGACGGAGACCGGCGAAGTCGGCTCCGGAGCCGCCGACGGTTGGCGACGGGTGGCGAAGTCGATTCCGGAAGCCGCCCTCCGGTCGGCGACGGGGTCGCGAAGTCGGTCGCGCGAGCCGTCGGCGGTCGGCGGCAGGACGGCGGTGGAAGTCAAACCGACGGTCAGTTCGGGCAGGTCGCGATTCAGCCCTGCCGGGAGAGCAACCATGCGTCGTCGAGACGTCATCCGTGTACTGGGCAGCCTGTTCGGCGTGGGCACCCTCGCCGCGCGGCGCGTGCGGGCCGCCGCGCCGCGCGAGATCCTGCTCGCCCGCATGCACGTCGCCGGAACCGCCTACTACGACGCCGAGGCCGTGGCCCACCGCCTGCGCCCCGGACAGCGCCTCGCGCTTCGGCGGCAGCCTGGGAACCGCTACGACGATCTCGCCATTGAGGTCATCGGACCGCGTGGGCGCAAGCTGGGCTACGTGCCCCGCCGGCACAACGAGATGCCCGCCCGGCTGATCGACGCCGGCAAGCGCCTGTCCGCGCGGGCGGAGTCGGTCGCACGGCGGGGCAACTGGCTGAACATCCAACTGTCGCTGTATCTGGAGGATGCCTGAACCGCCGCTGAACCCCGCCCGCCCCCGCGCCACGCCCTAGCGCGGGGCGGGCAATGGGTCAAAAGGCGATCTCCACGCGCGGTGTTCGTGAGCCGCGCGTATCGCGTTTTCGTGCGTGGTCGAGCCGCGCCGCGCCTACCCTATCCACACCATGGGCTGACGGTTCTTCAGGAACTTGAACCGATCATTGGGAGGCTGTCTGGAATCGGCTCTGATCCACACACCAACCTCACCATCCGCTCTGACCACAACACGCGTTCGCCTTGAAATGGCTCCACAGAGTCGCTCGTATTCGCCGAGGACACCGATTGCGAGAGAGACCTCTTGCTCGCTGCTGCTTTCGCAATCCAGGATCACGATGCCGGGTGTTCGATGACGCGGAATGTTCCTGGTGTCAAAGAAGTCCCAGTCGAACGTTAGCAAAGTTCTGTCTTCTCGCCAGCACAGAGCCGCTTGGTCTTCGTCCGAACGGCCCGTCATGCGCAGTTGTTTCGTGGTACTGAATCTGTAGCCATTCCGCTCAAGGATCACCTCAACAGGGCGAGGCACTGACTCGTCCAAGTGGAAGCGGGAGCGCTTTCTGCGGCGTCTATTCTGTGGTGCGAGGCGTTGCCAGCCCATGGAGCTCCGAGCGAACTACTGCCAGAAGGATCTCTGGCTAGTGCTCTCGATCCCTCGGAGGGAGAGGATCGCGACCAAAGCTGTCCTTCGAGCGGATTCGTCCATCTCGACCGTGAACTACGAGATCGACGGCATCCTGTTTGGCTTCAGACCGCGCGGCCCTGATCGCATTGGCTTGCGTGTTGTGCGAGGAAATCCTGGAACCGCCCTGGCTTACCTTCCACCGGTTGCCGTCTCGTGATACGTGCACGTTGCTTCTTCTTGCCATCCCATACCCCTTGGCGATCATCGTTGACGCCGATCAGTATATCAGACGCCCGGTACGGGCCGGTGCGTCATGTCGAGCCGAATCGGGTGACGAGGTATGCCGCGACATCCGACTTGTCGAGCCGTACCGTATTGGGCCCGCTCCGCACGTAGAGGTCACTCTCAGCCGCCTTCTCGAGGCCCTTCCAGCGCAGGTACACCGGCTCCGGGCTCCGCTGACAGCTCACTAGGCAGACGGTCTTCCCCTCCACGATCTGCGTCCTCGGCTCAACGTATGGACCGGCCCGCTCGCCGAGGCCGGTGCGGACGGCCTCGGCCAAGTGGCGCATGAACTCGTCGTCGCTCTCCAGGCGGTCGTGGTCAATGCCGAGCACCGTCCGGTCGTCGGCGACGCCGATCACGAGGTCGCCGCCCTCGGTGTTGAGGAACGCGGCGATGGTCGCGAGGACGGCGCGGGTCACGCGCCGGTAGTCCCGGCGGTCCTCCGCGAGGTTCCAGCGGAGGGCCGGCTTGAAGTCGAGGGTCTTCGACGCCGGCAGCTTCAGCAGCTCTTGGACGCGGCGGTGGCGGCGGATGTAGTCGTCGAAGAGGTAGTTCTTGAGGGCGCGGCCGAAGTCGGGGTCGTCGGTGATGCGCTTGTAGAGGTCGAAGTTGGTCTCGACGATCTCCTGAATCTTGTCCTCGACCTTGGGGTCGAAGGTCAGCCGCACGTTCTCCCGCGTGTTCACCCGCGCGCTAGCGTCGAGGCCGGCGTCGCCATCGAGGGCCGAGCGTATCTGCTCGAGGGTGAGGCGGTGCTCGGGGCCGAGTTTCAGGCCGAAGCGCTCGTTCAGGGCCTCGATGATGCGCGAGAGGGGCTCCGGCTCGTCGGGGGCGGGGCCGGCGCGCGGCTTGCTCGCGGCGGGGTCGAGCGCGCCGCCCCGCCGCTCCAGCGCGATGCGGCCGCGGCCGGTGCGCTGGATGCGGAACGACTCGATGTCGATGTTCTGCTGGACCTCGCGCGGCAGCTCGTCGCGGCCGGCCGGCAGCAGGCGCCGCAGGTGGCGGGCGAAGACGTAGAGCTTCTCGATGTCGGGGTCGGCGAACGTGAGCACCTGCGACAGGAAGGCGTAGAGGCGCGCGTACTCGCCGAGCTGGCCGCGGAAGTCGCGCCCCTCGTCGGGGGCGAGGGCACCGAAGCGCCGACGCGGCGGCGCGAGCGCGGCGTAGAGCTTGTCCTGCGCGGCCCCGGGGTCGAAGTAGACGCGCGCGAACGCCTCGACATCGTCGGTGGCGAACACGTCGAAGCCGAGCAGCCGGCCCTGGACCTCGTAGAGCAGGTTGGGGTCGGTGGCCTCCGAGAGCAGGGTGGTCTCGTAGTAGGGCTCGAACGCCTTGCGTATCTCGTCGGCCTCGTTGGCGAAGTCGAGCACCGTCACGCCGCGCTTGCCGTCGTGGGTGCGGTTGAGGCGCGAGAGGGTCTGGACGGCGTTCACGCCGCCGAGCTTCTTGTCCACGTACAGGGTGTGCAGCAGCGGCTGGTCGAAGCCGGTCTGGAACTTGTTGGCGACGACCAGGAAGCGGTACTCGGGCTTCCCGAACTCGGCCGCGGTCTGCCGCTCGCCGATGGCGCGGTCCCGCCCGGCCGAGTTCATGCCCGACTCGGTGTACGACTCGCCGCCGTCCTTCACCGTGCCCGAGAAGGCGACGAGCGCCTTCCACGGGTGCCCCTTCTCGGCGAGGTAGGCGTCGAGCGCGAGCCGGGTGCGCACCGCGTGCAGGCGCGAGCGGGTGACGACCATCGCCTTGGCCCGGCCGTCTATCTCGCCCGCGACCTGCGCGGCGAAGTGCTCGACGCACACGGCGACCTTCGCGCGGATGGCGTGCGGATGCAGCTCGACGAACGACTTCAGCAGGTACTCGGCCTTGCCCCGGTCGTAGCGCGGGTCGTCGGCGACCGTCTTCAGCAGGCGCCAGTAGGCGCGGTAGGTCGTATAGCTCGCGAGCACGTCGAGGATGAACCCCTCCTCGATGGCCTGGCGCATGCTGTAGCGGTGGAAGGGCTCGAACTTGCCGTCGGGCCGCTTGCGGCCGAAGAGCTCCAGGGTCTTGGGCTTGGGGGTCGCGGTGAACGCGAACGTCGAGAGGTTCGGCAGGCGCCCGCGGCTGCGGATCTCTTCGAGCACGCGGTCGTCGAGCTCCTCCTCCGGGGTCGGGGCGCCGGCCTCCTCGCGCTCGGCCTCGTCCAGGCTGCCGGCCGCGAGCACCGCCTTGAGGCTCTTCGTGCTCTCGCCCGACTGCGACGAGTGCGCCTCGTCGACGATCACCGCGAAGCGCCGGCCGGGCAGCTCGCCGATCTGCTCGGCGATGACCGGGAACTTCTGCAGGGTGGTGACGATGATGGTGCGGCCCGCCTCGAGCGCCTCGCGCAACTGGCGCGACGTGTGGTCGATGTTCTCCACCACCCCGAGGGTCTGCTCGAACTGCCGGACGCTGCGCTGGAGCTGGCGGTCGAGGACGCGCCGGTCGGTCACCACCACGACCGAGTCGAAGACGCGCCGGTCTTCGTGGTCGTGCAGCACCGAGAGCCGGTGGGCGAGCCACGCGATGGTGAAGCTCTTGCCGCTGCCGGCCGAGTGCTGCACGAGGTAGCGCTCGCCCGCGCCGTGGTCGCGCGCGTGGCGCACGAGCCGGCGCACGCAGTCGAGCTGCTGGTAGCGCGGGAAGATGAGGAAGCGCGCGCCGGTCTTGCGCCCGCGGTCGTCCTCCTGCTCGACCTCGTGGATGAACTGGCGCACGAGGTCGAGGACGCTGTCGCGCGCCCACACCTCCTCCCACAGGTAGTCGGTGGGGAAGCCGGCGCGCGTGGGCGGCACCGGCGGGTTGCCCGCGCCGCCGAAGCGCCCCCGGTTGAACGGCAAGAAGCGCGTCTTCGGCCCGGCGAGGCGGGTGGTCACGAACACCTGCTCGGGGTCGACGGCGAAGTGCGCGAGGCAGCGCGCGTAGGCGAAGAGCGGCTCGCGCGGGTCGCGGTCCTCGCGGTACTGGCGGATGGCGTCCTGCACGTCCTGGCCGTTGAGGGGGTTCTTGAGCTCGGCGGTGAAGACGGGGACGCCGTTCAGGAAGAGCGCGAGGTCGACGCTCTGCTCGTCCCGCGCGCTGAAGCGGAGCTGGCGCACGACCGCGAAGAGGTTGGCCGCGTGCAGGCGCTGCAGCTCTTCGTTGAGGCCGCTCGCGGGGCGGAAGTACGCGAGCCGGAACTTGCAGCCCGAGTCCTTGACGCCGTTGCGCAGCACGTCGAGGGCGCCGCGGCGGGCGATCTCGCGCGAGAGCCGGGCGAGGAAGCGCGGCTTCACGTCGGTACCGTGGTGCTGCCCGAGCTTCGCCCACTCGTCGGGCTGGGTGGCCAGGAGGAAGTCGACCACGTCGGCCGGGATCAGGCAGAGCGCGCGGTCGTAGTCGTCCGGCCGGCGCCGGTGGTAGCCGCCGGGGGCGGCGTCGTCGCCGTACGGCGGGGGCGACTCGCGCACCGCCGCCGCGTCGCCCGCGCAGGCGTCGGGGCCGTGCCGCAGCAGCGCGCATTCGATGGCCGCCTCGAAGGCGCGTTCGGAAATGTCGGGAGTCATCGGTGGGTCGATGCTGAAGCCGGCGCGACGCCGCCGCAGCCGTCGCATGAGATACTACGAATGGTATCATGCGGGCGAAGCACGGGCGAACCCTCGCGAGCATGCGCGCCCGCCCGACGCCAGCGGGCATCCGGTGGGCGGACATCGCCGCCCTGCTCGAAGCGGCCGGCGTGGAGGTCTCCGAGCGCTCCGGTTCCCGGGTGCTCCTGAAGAAGGGTGCCGAACGGATGATCGTGCACCGACCGCATCCGGCCCCCGCGACGAGCCGCGGCACGGTGCGCGCCATCGCCGCCTTCCTGGAAGCCGCAGGAGTGAAGCCATGATGCAGTACATGGGCTACGTGGCCGCCGTCGAGTTCGACGAGTCCGTGGGTCGCCTCCACGGCCGCGTCGTCAACAGCGGCACCTACCCCATCGCCACGTTCGAGGCGACCGACGTCGACGGGATCCGGCGCGAGTTCCGCCGGTCGATCGACGATTACCTCGCGTCGTGCCGCGAGGACGGGGTCGAGCCGAAGAAGCCCTTCTCGGGCACCCTCAACCTGCGCCTCGGCCCCGACCTGCACCAGCGCGCCGCGCTCTCGGCCACCGCGCACGGCGTGAGCCTGAACAGTTGGATCAAGCAGGCGGTGGAGGAGAAGGCGTCGCGGTGAGGCGCATCAGACCGAGGTCGCGGGAAGTCCGAGGTGCGGGCGATTCGCGGTAGACTGGGCTGTCCCGGCTGTCGGTCCCGACCCGGGACGTGACGGCGCGGGCGAGGGCCCACGGACTGCGGAGCAGCAATGGCGCGGAGCGACCTCCTCGTTTCGCTCGTCAAGGCCGGATCGAGCGGCGACACGGCGCGGGCGCGTTCCGTGGCCGAGGCGATCATCGCCGAAGAGCGGGTGAAGCGCCACAACGTCCTGGCGGATCGGCTGACCGACGCCATGCGGGTGAACGGTGCCGAGTCCGCCGCCGCGTTCATCAACCCCGACCAGCGGCCGCACCGCCGGTTCCTCGCCGAATTGACGCCGCGGAAGAAGCTCGCCGATCTGGTCCTGACCGCCCCGGCGCGCCGGGCCTGCGAGGAGCTGATCGAGGAGCAGCACCGGGCCTCGGTCCTGCGCACCCATTCGCTCGAACCGCGGCACCGCGTACTGCTCGTCGGGCCGCCGGGCAACGGCAAGACCTCGCTGGCCGAAGCGATCGCGGAGGCGTTGTCAGCGCCGTTCTTCGTCGTGCGGTACGAGGCGCTGATCGGCAGCTTCCTGGGCGAGACCGCCTCGCGCCTCAAGCGCGTGTTCGACTACGCCCGCACGACGCCGTGCGTCCTGTTCTTCGACGAGTTCGACGCCGTGGGCAAGGAGCGCGGCGACGTTCACGAGACCGGGGAGATCAAGCGCGTCGTGTCCTCTCTCCTCATGCAGGTCGACGACCTGCCGAGCTACACCGTGGTGGTCGCCGCCACGAACCACGCCGAACTCCTCGACCGGGCGGCCTGGCGGCGCTTCCAGGTGCGTCTGGCCCTCGACCCGCCGACGCGCAAGGACCTGACCGCCTACATTGCGCGATTCGGCGAATCGCTCGACCAGCCGTTGGGGCGGACGCCGGCCACGATCGCCAGGCGGCTCGGCACCGTCAGCTATGCCGAGGCCGAGGAGTTCTGCCGGGACGTGCGGCGACGCGCGGTGTTGACGATGGGCGAGAACACGCTCGCCGCGATCGTCGCCGAACGGCTGACGCTCTGGCGTGAGCGGTTGCGGGCCTCTGTAGACGGAGACAAGCTGGATGGCGGAGTTCCCGCTGCTGCCGATTCCGATCCCGGAAGCTGATCGACGACCGCGTGGTCAGGGAGGCGGAAGCAACCTGCGCCTGCCGGGCCGGACGAGGCAGGGCGAACGTCTCGGACCTGTCTTTCAGCGCCTGCGGAACGTGTTCGAAGACCGCCGCGATCCGGTGACCCTCCAAGAGGACTCGGCGGGAATCGCACCCGAACGTGCGCTCGTGCTGGACGTGGCGGGCACCATTGACGACTTCCACCGCGCAACGCAGCGCATCGAAGGCCTCGAGTACCTCGGCGACGAGGAGACGGCATTCGAGGCCGGCGAGGACTTTGCCGAACCCGACATCCGCAAGGATCCGGAAGGCGAGTACCGAACCGACAGGCCGGTTGGCGGTCGACTGTACCTGGCCATGCCGGACACAGGGGCACTCCGGCAACTCTTGAGTCTCTGGGACCGCTATCAGCGGGGCGAGCAACCGTCAACAGGCTTCGCCCCATGGTTCAGCGTGTTCGACCGTCTTCGCGAGTTGCGGGCCTGGGGGCCGCAAGATCGCATTCCAGAGACTACAACCGATTGGCTCGCGGTTGAGCTCGAAACGGGAAGGGACCCGGTTCGGGTGGAGATCGAGCTCTGGAACCTCCCGACCGCGCAACCGCGCCGCCGATTGCCGGATCGTCTGGAAGACGCCCTCCGCGCGGTCGGCGGGAAGATCCTGCACTGGGCGTCGATTCCCGAGATTGCCTATCAGGCGACCCTGGTCGATCTGCCGGCGGCCGAGGCCCGGCGTCTGCATCGGCGCGAAGAATCGCCGCTGGCGATCTGCGATGACGCCATGCTCATCCTACCGCAGTCGACGGCCGAGTTTCCGACCGCTGTCGACACGCTCGGCCCCGGCGGACCGGTCGAACCGGCTCCCGCGCCCGCACTGCCGGCGATAGCAGCACTCCTCGACGGCGTGCCCGTTCTCGGACACCGGCTGCTCGACGGCCGCGTGATCTTCGACGATCCCGACGATCTCGAGCCGCTCAGCGTCGTCTCGGAGCGGCGCCACGGCACCGAGATGGCCTCGCTGATTCTGCATGGGGACCGCAATCTGCCGGGGCCCGCATTGCGACGCCGGCTCTACGTCCGACCAGTTCTCTACGCGCCCGGGGACGGCGCCGACGAGCGGCCCCACCCCGACCGTCTCCTGCTCGACACGATCTACCGCGCGGTCGTGCGGATGAGGGACGGAGATGTCGAGGGCGACGCCACTGCACCCGACGTGTTTCTCGTCAATCTCTCGCTCGGGGACCGGAACCGCCCATTCACTCAACCCATGAGCCCGTGGGGTCGGCTCCTCGACCATCTGGCCGACCGGTTCGGGATTCTATTCTTGGTCAGCGCGGGCAATGTTCTCGAACCCTTGCCGGTACGGGCGTTCAGCGGGATGACCGAGTTGGAGGACGCGACCGCTACGCAACGGGAGCGCGCGATCTTCGAGGCGCTCGCCGAGCAGCGCTCCCAACGAACCCTGCTCTCGCCCGCGGAAGCGCTCAACGTCGTGACAGTCGGCGCTTGGCACGAAGACGGAGCCGACACGGCCAGCCAATCCGGTTGGACGTTCGCGCCCTACGAAGACGAACCGGGTCCGAACATCACGTCGGCCATGGGGCTCGGACACCGCAAGGTCATCAAGCCTGATATCTTCATGCCGGGCGGCCGCGAGCACCTCACGTTCGCGGGCGCGGACCCCGGGCTGCGCGTACGCCGCGTAGGCCCTGGACAGCTCTACGGCCTGAAGGCCGCCATTCCCGACGCCGACGGCCGGGGAAACCACGAGGGACTGACGGCAGGCACGAGCGCCGCAACGGCCTTGGCGACCCGCGCCGCGCATCGGCTCTTCGATGCGCTGATGGACGACGAGAACGGAGCGATCCTTGAGGGCGTGGACCCCGCGTACTATGGCGTCGTCGTCAAGGCCCTCCTGGTCCATCGCGCGCAGTGGGGCTCGAAGGGCGCGTTGCTCGACGAACTCTACGGACCGAGGGGCCAGGGCAGCCACGTTGCGCGGAAGGACAACATCGCCCGCGTCCTCGGCTACGGTCGACCGCTTGTCGCCGAGGCGATGACCTGCGCGGCCAACCGGGCGATACTGGTGGGGTACGGTTCCGTTCCCGCGGACGGCTCGGCCCGGCTGTACCGCGTGCCGCTGCCGGCCAGTCTGGAGCGTGTGACCGAGCCGCGGTCGATCACCTTGACGCTTGCCTGGTTCTCCCCCGTCAACATTCGACATCGCGTGTACCGGCGGGCGAAACTCGAGATCCAGTCCCTCGACCGCATGACTGCAGCCGGCGTCAGCCGCGCGCCCGATCAGCCGTCCCACATGTCGGTGCCGCGCGGGTCCCTGTTCCACGTCCGCTATGAGGGCAACAGGGCCGTGTCCTTCGTCGACGACGAGCACGTCCGGTTCCGCGTGTTCTGTCGAGAGCAGGGAGGCTCGCTGGATCAGCAGATCAGGTACGGCTTGGCAGTGACGATCGAGGCGGGAGAGGGCGTGCCGGTGTACCAGGAAGTTCGGCAGGCGCTCGGGATTCGCCCGCGCCCGTAGCGCAGAAGCCGCGCCACCGCCCGCATCATTTGGCCCTAGCCCCATTTCGGTAGGCCGTCTTCACGGCCGCGTCGTCAACAGTCGCCTCCGACGAGATGCCCTTGGCCGCAGCGTCACCGCTCGATGTCACAGCTTGTCACAGCTCCGACCCCGGCTGGGCGGCGGCGAGCCGGTCACGGAACCGGCCGGTCCGGGAAATCCACTAGGATTCCGCGCTAGACTAGCCCCGACGCCGATCGACGACCGTGCTGGTCCTCCCTACGCACCACAACCTCCAACCTCCATCGCCCCACCCGTGCGACTCAGGGGCCTCGTCCTCTCGCTGGCGAAGCCGCGCAGTACAAATCCCAACCTATTCCCGTGACGTGCCATCTTCGCTCAGCAAAAACGTCGCGCTGTTCGCCCCGGACCGCATCCAATCCAAGCGACGGTATCCCTCTGGATAGCCGCGCCCATAAAAATAAACACGCTCCACTGGCGGCCTCCCCTCCATCACCGCCCTGACGCCCTCACGAACCTCATCCAGCAGGTACCCCACCGCCCCAGGCCCCACTCCACCATATCCCCACGTCACTCGATCTCCCGTCACGCCGAAGACGCAAATCGACCTAAAGCGCGCACAACGTATCGCTGTAGCCGCCACGGACGTATCAAAGGTCCGCGCTAAGTCTCTGATATCCACGAACCCCACTTCACCCGGTACTCGCCACTCAAATTCTCCTGTCGGCATCAAGAGTTCCGCCGCCAACATATCGCACACACGCTCCACGCCCTTGCCCACCCGTGGCGCTCCCCTCCCCGTCCGTTCCATGATCACATGACCCAACTCATGCGCCACCGTAAAGCGCTGCCGTGCGTGCGGCTGATCCGATGAACACACAATACGATATCCATCCCGTGTCTTGTGCAACTCTCCAGATCCCGGGAATCTCTCGTAGCGTATCTCCTGTACGCCCAACTTCCTTCCCACCTGTACAAGATCCGTCGGCGGACACGCCAAACCCTGCAACAGTTCTGCTACGACACCCTCTATGGCATCATTCAGCGTTTCCGCCTTGGGCATGAGCGCCCGAATCCGTCGCTCCGCCGCACCCGTACCGCTCCGTCCGCGCGCTCTCCCGTTCACCATAGCGGCCGCTCCACCGCCACCCGTTCTCTCGCCTCGTTGATGACACCTCGCAAGTACCCTTCCGGAAGCCTCCGTCTCTGCGCCCTCTGAACTGGTCGCCCCGCCATCGCCTCTGAAATTATCTTCGCGGCGCACACCCTAACGTCAATTGGTACTTCCGTCAGCACACGTGCCGCATCCTTATCCATCCAGTCTGTCGTCCTTGCGATCTCCCAGTGTGCCACGTCACCCGCCGGATCCCCCAGTTCATCCCAGATTTCAGCCGCGCGCACGACGTCCTCGCGTGACCGGCCTTTCTGTTCCGTCGCTGCCCGCGCGAGTCCCCGCTGAAAATACGCCCGCGCCACAATTTCCGACTTTTGCGCGCCATCCGTATCGCTGGTTGTAGCCAGTACCTCCGTATACATGGCCTCCGCTGCGGCTGGGTCGTGGTGCAAGAGCACATCGCCCTTTACGATCTGCAAATCCAGATAGTCTTTATTGTTGGCGTCCACCAAACGGTCCTCTGCCCGCGCTATCGCATCCCGTGCTGCGTTTCCATCGCCCAAAACGAGATATGTACGCGCAAGCAGGCTGTAGCAGTCTCCGACTTCCTCTTCCATGCCGAGTCGCCCGAACCGTTCGATCGCATCGCGCAAAAACTCAACGCTTGCCTTGAGGGCAGCCGCTTGCTCTTTTGCATCCGACACGGCCTCCGATCGCATACGATGTAAGCGTCCGATGCACTTGCAGCAAAAGGCAGTGTTGCGGTCCCAACCGATCTTCATGCCGAGGTCCATGCTGTGTTCTGCCTCCGTGAGAGCCTCGGCTAGCCGCCCGGTCCTTTGGTAAACCCAAGACACACCGCAAATTGTGGCCACCGCCTCGTCCTTGACCTGATTCCGTGTGCGCCCGTCCAATTTTGATGCCACGATAGACTGCCGAGCGATCCGCAACACGAGACGCTTGTCGCCAAGATCTTTCAACATCGTCTGGACTATTCGGAACGTCCGCGACACTTGGGCGTTTCCGGTCCGCCCCTTCGCAACACGCTCCATGAGTGCGATGACGTTGAATAACTGACCCCGTCCTGCCGCATTCCGATGGTTCTCCACGAAATCGAGCTCGGCCTGCAAGGCCGTCGCCCATACGTGGCCTGCAAGCTCTGAGTCATCTTGCGAAGATAGAACCGGTGGTAGCCGGGTCTCCGCATCACCCGCGGCCTGTTCTCGCAGATGGCAGAGAATCTTGGCTACCGTGGCGGCGTCCTGGTCGATCGCCCGCCCCAATACCGCGGCCGGAAGCGGGTCAGGGCAGAGCCCCAACAGAGCTTGAACTTCAGTACAGGATGGTTTAGGCGGGGCGAAGCGCGGCTCGATAAGAATTCCCGGACGGTCGCCGACAGAGCCCGCCGGCTGCACCAGTGCCTCGCGCAAGTCGGAATAGCCCTTGGGGGTACTGAGGTCGTAATACGTGGCACCCTTGAGCACAAGCGGAATGTGGTCCAGATTGCGTATTCCGGTGCAAACCGATCACTGATTCCGGTGCAAACCGATCACTGATTCCGGTGCAAACCGATCACCGATTCCGGTCCAAACCGATCACCCCCCGTCGGAGCTGAGCGGCGCGGGACGACCCGCCGGCCGTGAGACCCTTCCTGCTTTTCAGGAGGGACGAACGCTGGCGAACAGGAGGTTGTCCATGCGCAAGATTCGAGATGTGCTGCGGCTGTACTTCACGGCCGCGCTGAGCGTCCGAGCCATCGCCCGCAGCCTGGGGACGTCGCCGTCGACGGTGGGCGAGTACCTGCGCCGCGCCAAGGTGGCGGGGCTGAGTTGGCCCGTGCCCGAGTCGGTCGACGACGCCGGACTGGAGCGTCGGCTGTTTCCGGCGCCGCCGCCGAGCCGCGCGGAGCGGCCGCTGCCGGACTGGAGCGAGGTGCACCGGGAGTTGCGGCGCAAGAGCGTGACGCTGGCGCTGCTGTGGCAGGAGTACAAGGAGAGCCACCCCGAGGGGCTGCAGTACAGTTGGTTCTGCGAGCAGTACCGCGCCTGGGCCGGGAAGCTCGACCTGGTGATGCGCCAGGACCACCGGGCCGGCGAGAAGCTGTTCGTCGACTACGCCGGGCAGACGGTGCCGGTGGTCGACCGCGAGACCGGCGACGTGCGGCAGGCGCAGGTCTTCGTGGCGGTCCTCGGGGCCTCGAGCTACACCTTCGCCGAGGCGACGTGGACGCAGACCCTGCCGGACTGGACGGCGTCGCACGTGCGCGCCTTCGAGTTCTACGGCGGGTGCCCCGAGCTCGTGATCCCCGACAACCTGCGCCCGGGGGTCAGCCACGCCCACCGCTACGAGCCGGACCTGAACCCGACCTATCACGACCTCGCCCGCCACTACGGCGTGGCGGTGCTACCCGCGCGGGTGCGACGGCCCAGGGACAAGGCGAAGGCGGAGGTGGCCGTTCAAGTGGTCGAGCGGTGGATCCTCGCGGCCCTCCGCCACCGCACGTTCTTCTCGCTGGCCGAGCTCAACGCGGCGGTCGCCGGGCTGCTCGAACGGCTCAACACCCGGCCGTTCCGCAAGCTTCCGGGGTCGCGGCGCTCGCAGTTCGAGCAGCTCGACCGGCCGGCGCTGCGCCCGCTGCCCGACAGTCCCTACGTCTTCGCCGAGTGGAAGGCCGTCCGGGTGGCCGCCGACTACCACGTGGAGGTCGACGGGCACTACTACTCGGTCCCGCACGCGCTGGTCCGGCGCCAGCTCGACGTCCGGCTGACGGCCCGCACCGTCGAGTGCCTCCACCGCGGGCAGCGCGTCGCCAGCCACGTCCGCTCGCCCCACCGGGGCCGCCACACCACCGCGGCCGAGCACAGGCCCGAGAAGCACCGCCGGATGGGCGACTGGACGCCCGACCGCTTCATCGACTGGGCCCAGCAGATCGGACCTGACACCGCCGCCCTGGTCGCCGCCGTGCTCGCCCGGCGGCATCCCCAGCAGGCCCACCGCTCCTGCCTCGGGCTCCAGCGCCTGGCCAAGTGCTACGGCGCCGCCCGCTTCGAAGCGGCCGCCGCGCGGGCGCTGGCCGTCGACAGCTGCAGCTACCGCGGCGTCGAATCGATCCTCCGCCACCGGCTCGACGAGGCCCCCGCCGGGCCGCCCGAACCCGCCGAGCCCGTCGACCACGACAACATCCGCGGCGCGCTCTACTACCGGTGACGCCGGAAAGGACTCCGATGCTGACTCATCCGACCGTCGACAAGCTTCTGCAACTCCGCTGCGCCGGGATGGCCAGGGCCCTCGCCGAGCAGCTCGACGCCCCCGAGGTCGAGGCCCTCTCGTTCGAGGAGCGGCTCGGCCTGCTCGCCGACCGCGAGCTCACCGAGCGCCACTCGCGCCAGCTCGCCAACCGGCTGCGCCGCGCCAGGCTCAAGCACGACGCCTGCATCGAGGACATCGACTTCCGACACCGCCGCGGCCTCGACCGCCAGCTCGTCCTCGCCCTCGCCGACGGGCGCTGGGTCCGCGAGCACCTCAACGTCCTCATCTCCGGACCGACCGGCATCGGCAAGAGCTGGCTCGCCTGCGCCCTCGCCCACGGCGCCTGCCGCCACGGCCACAGCGCGCTCTACGTGCGCGTGTCCCGGCTGTTGAGCGAACTGGCCACCGCGCGCGCCGACGGACGCTACCCGAGGCGGCTCGAGTCGCTCGCCAAGACCGAGGTCCTGGTGATGGACGACTGGGGGCTGACGCCGTTCAGCGCGGAGAACCGCCTCGACTTGCTCGAGGTGCTCGAGGACCGCCACGGCGTGCGCTCGACCGTCGTGACCAGCCAGCTCCCGGTCGACAAGTGGCATGACGTCGTCGGCGACCCGACCCTCGGCGACGCGATTCTCGACCGGCTCGTGCACAACGCCTACAAGCTCGACCTGAAGGGCGACTCGATGCGCAAGCGGCGCCGGCCCCCGACCCGAGCCGGGAGCCCGGACTCATGACCGGCGTCCCGCGCTGTTTGGCGACGGCCGACGGCCGGCCGGACAACCCGGACCGCCTCCGTCCCGCCCGGGACCCGTCACGCGGGTCCGGGCGGGGCACGGGGCCGCGCCGAGCCCCGTGCCCCCGTGTCCGTGCCCCGCGTGTTTCGCCCGAAGCGGAACATCGATTCCGGCCGAAGTGGAACACCGATTCCGGGATGTGGAACATCCATTCCGGGGGAAGTGGAACGCCGTTACGTAACGGTGTGGGGAGGGTCTTGTGGCGTTGACGAACGCGGAGCGCCAGGCGCGCTACCGGGAGCGGCGGCAGGCCGGCGAGTCCCGGGTCCGATACCGCCGGCCTGCGGACCGGCGGTCGCGGCCACAGCAGTGGGACGACGCGGTGCGGACGCTCCTGGCGCTGCAGGACCAGTACCGGGAGTGGCGGGACGCGTTGCCGGAATCCCTCGCCGGGTCCGCGACCGCGGCGTTGCTCGAACAGGTCTGCGAACTGGACCTGTCGGTGCTGGAGGGTGTCGATCTGCCCAGGGGCTTCGGGCGTGACGGCTAGACCGCCGGCGACAGCCTCGGGTTGGCGGCCAGGAACCGGCACCGGGCACCGGCATCCGGAGGCCGTCGGTGCCCGCGGGGTCGGCGTCCCTCATTTCCGACCCGCCCCCGGGACACGCGGCGGCTTGTCGGGAGGTCCGGGGCGCGTAGCTGCGGGACGGCCGGCGTGTCAACGCGCTGCGCGCGTCCTCCGCTACGCTGCGGCCCTCCGGGTGACACGCCGCCCGCCCCGCGGCTCGGATGGCAGTTATGGGCCTTGCGGCCCGGCCTGGACGGGGCGTCCCGGCCGTCCACGACGCGCTGAACACCGAGCCTTCGCGGCGTTCAGTCCCGGTCGACACGAACACCAACGTCCACGACTCGACACGAAGGGAGACTCCATGCGATAACCCCACTGACCGGCGGCGAGAAGAACCGAGAGAACCGCGAATCATGATTCAGGTCCCGGGTCGCCCGCTCCGACGGGTGATCGGTTTCGGCCGGAATGGGTGATCGATTTCAACCGGAATGAGTGATCGGTTTCGGCCGGAATGGGTGATCGATTTCACCGGAATGCGCAGTCCAGATCGTGTCGGTCGAAAACGACGGGAATGAAGCGGCGGTTCTCTGCGGATTCGTACAGGCACTGATTGATCAGGCGTCCTTCCCAAGCCGCGCCCTTGCCTTTCCCGGGAGTCTCGCAGCCCGTGAAGCGACGTGTGTATATGTCTTCGGTTAGCGGGTCGTGGCGAGAAAATCCACGAAAACGTGTGCAGGTACGACGAGCATGTGCCGATACGTGAAGCATGGCGCGCAAGAAGGACGACCGCGGCGACTCTCAGGACCCTGGGCCTCAGCGAGACCCGCGGGACGTGCGGCGCATCGAACGCCTTGAGCGGGACAAGGCGAAGCTGATCGAGGAGCGGGACCGCTGGAAGCGGCGCAGCGAGCATCTGGAGAAGGAGCTCGAGGCGGCCCGGCGGGCGGGACGCCGACAGGCGGCCCCCTTTGCCAAGGACCGGCCGCAGGGAAGCGGCCGGCGGCCGGGGCGACGAGCCGGCGCGGAGTACGGGAAGCACGGATGCCGCCGGCCGCCCACACGGGTTGACGAGACGTATTCGGCGCCGGCGCCGACGGCGTGCCCCGACTGCGGCGGGGCGGTCGCGCTGGACCGTGTGGCGGCGCAGTATCAGGAAGACCTGCCGGACGTGCGTCCCCTCGTGCGGCGCTTCGACATCGGGGTGGGCCACTGCCAGCGGTGTCGGCGTCGCGTGCAGGGCCGGCACGCGCTGCAGACCTCCGACGCGTTGGGCGCGGCCACCGCCCAGCTGGGCCCGAACGTCGCCGCGCTGGCCGTCGAGTTGCACACCGAGCTGGGCATGCCGCTGGAGAAGGTGACCCGGGTTCTGCGGAACGAGTTCGGACTGCCCGTGACCAAGGGCGGGCTGGTCCGACTGCTGCACCGCACCGCCGACGCCGCGGCGCCCGCGTATGCGGCGTTGCGCGAGCAGCTCCGCCGCAGCCCGGTGGTCACGCCGGACGAGACCGGCTGGCGGGTGAACGCGCTCCGCTACTGGTTGTGGGCGTTCACCACGGCGGAGACGACGGTCTACGCCATCTGCGACGGGCGGGGGTTCGAGCATGCGGCGGCGGTGCTCGGCCCCGACTTCGCCGGCGTGCTGGTGCGGGACGGGTGGGTGGCCTACCGCGGCTTCAAGAACGCGCTGCCCCAGACATGTGTGGGGCACATCTTGCGCCGCTCCAAGGACTTGCAGGCCGCTCATCCCGACAGCCCCTGGGCGGGCGCGGTGCAGGCGGTCCTGCAGGACGGCCTCGCCCTGCGGGACCGCTGCAATGCGGGCGGAATCAGCGAGCACGGTCTCGCGTCGGCCCGCGGCCGACTCGCCGCCCGGCTCGGCCGGCTGATCGACGACCCGCCGCGGTTGGCCGCCGCCGAGTGCTTCGCCAACCACCTGGCCAACGAATTCCCGGCGGTGTTCCTCTTCCTGTGCGACCCGTCGATCGACGCCACCAACTGGCGGGCCGAGCAGGCCATCCGCCCAGCGGTGGTCACCCGCAAGGTCTGCGGCGGCAACCGCACCCGGCGCGGGGCCGACACCCAGCAGGTGCTGGCCAGCGTCGTGCGCACCGCCCGCCAACGCCATCTCGACCCGCGCACGCTGATCACCACGATGCTCTGCGCCCCCGAACCCGTCGTCCCCGAAGCGCTTGCGCTACCGCCACCCTCCTGACGCGGGCAAGCCGGATCCCCATAGCCCCCGGTCCGTACCACTCGGCCCACGCCGAGGCCGACCGCCCGCGCCCGTTGCACGTTCGGTCGTCGGCCGACGGGGAACGCCGGCAATCGCTCGCCGCAGCTCGCAACGTCCGTTCAGGCCGCGCGCCCCGGCTTGCAGGTGCACCCCGGAGAAGACCGCGAGGTCTCACGCCCCCGCGGGCCTTAGCACAAACCCGCCGGACCCGCCTGCGGCCATGCCAACCGGCCACATTGGCCGTTCCCATGCGACAAGAACGGCCGCGAAAATCGACAATCCGCGCCACGGCGCAACCTGCTGCGCCGTAACTTTCCCGACCGCCCAGTCCATTCAAGCCCATTTTCCACGGGCGAAAGGCCCTCCATCACCCGGTAATCGAATACGTGTATATTTCGGTACACACAACGACAACAAAATCGGACTTCTCTATCCGTTGTTGCATCCAAACCGGCCACCCTTGTGGTGGTGAGGTCTGCGACTTATCAATCTCACAACGAAGGCCGGCTGTCGTTAGGTCTTCCGCCAAGCGGGCCACGCGTTGCACGTGGGCCTGCGTATCGTGGGAATAGCTGATGAACACCGTGGGTGACGGCGTCTCAGCCCGTGGCGGCACGCCATCCCGCAACCGCGCGTCAGGCGGCGGATCAAGCGGTAGCCGTAACGAAATGGGGGACTTCCGGTCCCGACGTCGAGCCATCGGGTACATTTTGGCTCATGTCGCGGGTCTTGGGCAAGAGGCTGCGACATCGGGCGCTCCGCGTCGCTCGAGGCTGGCGAACTCGGCAGTGGGCCGGGCGTTGCCGGTCCTGCTGAACTGTGCGGCCGCACGGATTTTGCTCGGATCTGAAGCCGTCCGGTAATTGGTTACCGCGTTCGGTGCGAGCGGCAGGCGTCGAAGCGCAGGGTGAACGTTGAGGGCGGCGGCCGCTGATGTCCGGGGTGCACAGAATTTCACAAGTGCCGATAAACCGGGTATGCGCCCGACGCGCCGCGAGCAGGACGCCCCCCGGCCAACTCCGGAGGAGCACGCGCGCGTGAAGCGCGAACTCGAGGAGAGCGAGCGCGAACGCGAACGGCTGCAGCGCCGGATCGAACGGCTCGAGAAGCAGAACACCCGCCTGAGGCGGGAGCTCGATGCGGCCAGACGCGCCGGGCATCGCCAGGCTGCTCCCTTCGCCAAGACGGTCACGGCCGACCCCAAACGCCCAGGCCGACGAGCCGGTGCCCAGTACGGCCAGCCAGCCCGCAGGCGCAGGCCAACCCGGGTGGATGTGCGCCACGACGTTCCGCTGCCGCCGAGCTGTCCGGATTGCGGCGGACGACTGCGATCGACCGGCATGGCCACCCAGATCCAGGAAGAGCTGCCGGTCCCGCGGGTCCTCGTCCGCGAGTTCCGGGTCGCCCTCGGCGCCTGTCAGGACTGCGGCCGGCGGGTGCGGGGTCGGCATCGGTTGCAGACGTCCGACGCCTTCGGGGCCTCCGGTGTACAACTGGGCCCCGAGTTGGTGGCGTCGGCGGTCATCCTCAACAAGCAGATGGGGTTGTCGTTCGGCAAGATCGCGACCCTGCTGCGGCAACACCACGGCGTCCGCGTCAGTCTGGAAATGGCAACTGAAAAAGGGACCCCCGTGGCCACGTGAAAAGGGACCCCCCAATTCTCCTCAACACATCACATTTCCGGGCCCTCCTGGCTGAGCGTTCCGTGGGGCTGTCGGGCAGACCAGCCCGGGACCGTGCGCGCAGCCGGCGTCAAGGCCGTCAGCCCCGCGAAGCGGGGGCGGAGCGAAGCGACGCGCCTTGACGCCGGCGAGCACACGGTCATGCTGATGGGCCCGACAGCGCCGGGTCGTAGCCACCAACCGGAAGCTTGTTGCCGGCGGTTCAGCGGTCACGCCCGAACCCCCTGGGAAGCTCGACTGCCTCCAGGACCGACAGGTCGAGTTCGCAGACCTGCTCGAGCAACGCCGCGGTCGCGGACCCGGCGAGGGGTGCCGGCAAGGCGTCCTGCCACGCCCGATACTGGTCCTGCAGCGTCAGCAGCGTCTGCACTGCGTCGTGCCACTGCTGGGGTCGCGACCGCCGGTCCACCGGCCGGCGGTACCGAAGCCGGGACTCGCCGGCCTTCCGACGCGCCCGGTAACGCGCCTGCCGCTCCGCGTTCGTCAACGCCACGACTACTCCTCGCCGTTACGTAACGGGCCGGTGACTGGCGCTCGGCACCCCGGCCGGCGCCCGCTTCCGCTTGGCGGCCCGCAGCCTGAAGCTGTCGCCGGTGGTCTGCAGCACCGTCGCGTGGTGCACGACCCGGTCGATGACCGCGGCGGCCGCCGTCGGGTCGAGGAAGACCTCGGACCAGCGCGCGAACGGCAGATTCGTCGTCACCACCAGGCTCCGGCGTTCGTAGCGCTGGCTGATGAACCCGAACAGCAGGTCGGCCCCGGTCTTGTCGAGCGGGACGTAGCCCAGCTCGTCGACGTGGACTACGTCGTAGCGGGCGAGCTGGGCGAGCTTGCGGGCGAGACGGCCCTGCTGCTGCGCCTCGACGAGCAGGGTGACCAGCTCGGCCGCGGTCACGAACCGCACCCGGTAGTCGTGCTGGCAGCAGGCCATCCCCAGGGCGATGGACAGATGCGTCTTCCCCGTGCCGACCCCGCCGACGAACACGACGTTGGCGGCCTCGGCGACGAAGCGGCAGTCGAAGACCCCCAGGACCGCGTCGCGGTCGAGGTCCGGCTGCGCCTCGAACGAGAAGGCGTCCAGCGTCTTCAGCATCGGGAAGCGGGCGTCCTGGATGCGGCGCTGGATGCGGCGCTCCCGGCGGCCGGTCACCTCCAGGTGCACCAGCTCCGCCAGGTAGTCGGCCGGCGCCTGACGCCCGCGGGCCGCCTGCTCGGCCAGGGGCCGCCACTGTGACGCGACCGTCGACAGGTGCAGCGCCTTCAGGTCCGCGGCCAGGTGCGGGGGCTCGGTAATCGTGGCGGCCATCAGCGGGGGCCCTCCACCAGCGCGTCATACGCCGACAGCCTCGGCGCGGGCACCGCGATCCGCGCCAGCTCCGGACGCACGCCCGCGACCGGCGGGCACACCGGCGGCGGGCCGGCCTCCTGCTGCCGGAGGATGAGCCGCACCGTCTCCAGGCGCGGCGAATGGCGCTCGAGCGCGGCCGTCACCGCCCGCTCGACGGCCGGCGCCGGATGGGTCTCCATGAGCCGCAGCATCCGCACCCATTCCTGGTCGGGCTTGCGGGTGTGCCTCCCCAGCTCGGTCCGCGCCCGCTGCCACACCGGGGCCAGCCGCCAGTCGCGAAGCGCCGTCGCCTCGGCCACCGCCCGGTGCTTGCGCTCCAGCAACGGCAGCACGTGAAGCGCGTCGAGGACCTTCGCGCCCCGCGTGAACGCCCGCCGATGCTCGGCGACCACCTCGGTGCCGACCGCGACCGCCACCCGGTCGTGATACAGCTTCGCCCACACCGGCCGGTAGGCGTGGCGGATCGGCACCGAGTACGTCACGCGGTCCACGCGGACGTGTCCGAACTTGTCGGCCACCCGCGCGACGACGCGGCAGGTGTCGGGAAGGTGCGCGGGCATCGCCCGCAGGCGCCGGCGCTCCTCCGCCAGCGCCTCCCCGACCGGACGCCCGTCCTCGAGCTGGCGCGTCGGCAGGTCGGCCTCCAGCTCCGTGATGATCGCCGCGTTGAGGGCCGCCCAGCTCTCGACCGCCAGCCGCGGCCGGAACACGAGGTTCCTGACATACTTGACGCCCGTCTCCACGGAACCCTTCTCCCAGCCCTTGGCCGGCGCGCAGAACTCCGCCCGGAACGGATATCCGCCCCGGAACGCCTCGAACGCCTCGGTCTCGGCCCGGTCCCGGCCCGCCAACACGGCCTTGACGGCCAGCGAGGTGTTGTCGAGGACGACGCGGTCCACGAGGCCCCCGAAGTAGCGGAACGCCGACTCGATGCCGTCGAGCAGCGACTCGAGCCGCTCGACCGGGTACGCCTTGGCGAAATACGCGTTGGAGAACGGCAGCGTCGCCACCAGGTACTTCACCTTGCACGGCACGCCGGCGATGTCGACCCACGACTCGCCGAAGTCGACCTCCATCGTGTGCGCGGGCTCGGTGCTCCGGTGCACGAAGGCCTCCTTCGGCGACACGGCCGCCCGAAGCTCCGCGACGTAGCGCCGCACCGTGCGCGCGGGGACCGGTCCCGCCAACGGCAGCAGCAACCGCCGAATCCGCTTCGCCGTCACCCGCGGCTCCTCGCGCAGCCACCGCCTGATCCGCTCCCGCCACGGGTCGAGGCTGCTCGGCCGCGGCGGCGACCTCCGCACCGGCGGCGTCGGCCGGCCGATGGCCCGCCGCACCGTCTTGACGTCGAGCTTCAACCGCCGGGCGACCTCCTTCTTCGGCACACCCTCCACCAGATGCATGTGGCGGATCTGGGCCCACTGGAACATCCTGATCACCTCCGCGTCCTCCTGGCTCGGCCGACGAGACGACCCTGTCTCGCCCCGTCCATCATCGCCAGGGAATCGCTGTTTTCCGAGTGCTCAGGGGGGTCCCTTTTCAAGTGGCCACAGGGTCCCTTTTCATGTTGCCGCTACCATGAGCCTCGTTGTCGGAGAATCGCTTCGCGACTGGGGGCTATTCGAAGTCCCGCTGGCAATATATCCGTACCAATCATTGGGTGGTCCTCTCATCGATCCCGCCAGCTACCTCGCGACGCACTACTTGTGGCGCTATCGGACGACTCTTGAGGCTAGATCCATATTTGGCAAGAGCCTTGCTGATATGAAACGGCCATGGTACGAACATTTGGAGCACTACCGCGACAAGCTCCGGTCGCCGCTCTCAATCGCCTTTGCATTCGTCTCAACGCGCCAATCACCGAGGTCCCCGCCCGCTGGCCTGCCCCGTACCGTGCGGTCGTCGAGCGGCGCCTCGAGACCATCGAGAACAACATCAACGTCGCCCTGATCGAGCAGCCCGAGTACAAGCGCCGCTGGAACGACGAGCCATGGGAAACGCAGCAGGAACGGGCGCTCCGGAGGTGGTTGCTCGAGCGGCTGGAAGCGCCGACCCTCTGGTCGGAGATCCGGCTGACGACGACCGCCGCGCTGGCCGACCGGCTGCGGGACGACGCCGACTTCCTGCAGGTGGCCGGGCTGTACGCCCGGCGTCCCGACTTCGATGTCGCGAAGCTGGTGGCCCGTCTGGTCGAGGACGAGAGCGTCCCGCTACATCCCGCGCTGCGCTACAAGCCCTCCGGACGCCGCAAGCGCGCGGCCTGGGAGCACACTTGGAAGCTCCAGCGGACGGAGGACGCGATCGACGCGCGGGTCGAGCTGCCGGAGACCGACCCCGAGCGGCTGACACCGGAAGCGGCGGCGGCGCTCAAGGCGACCGAGGTGGGCACCGTCCCTGTCCCATAGGCGCTAACTTGTTTTCCTGACGTGGCTGGCGTATCCTGGCATGCGGAATGCATGACCGGAAGACCGGCCCGGTGGACGAGGACTGGGATGTGCTGCTGTCGTTCCTTCCGCCGGATTGGCGCGAACTGGCGCGGGACACCGGGGCGTTGAAGGGGCTGCGCAAGGACAAGGCGGTCGACAACCTCCTGCGGACCCTCCTGCTGCATCTCGGCTGCGGACACTCGTTGCGGGAAACGGCGGTCCGGGCCCGACAGGCGCATCTGGCGAGCCTGTCCGACGTGGCGCTGTTGAAGCGGCTGAGGAAGTCCAAGGGTTGGCTGCACGCGCTGTGTGTCCGTCTGTTCGAGGAGCAGGGTCTGGCCGTCGTCCCCGGGGGCGCGTTCCAGGTGCGGGCGGTGGACGCGACGACGGTGAAGGAACCGGGCCCGAGCGGGTCGCTGTGGCGGCTGCACTACAGCGTGGGCCTGCCGTCGCTGACATGCGACTTCTTCAAGCTGACGGAGACCGAGGGACCCGGCACGGGGGAATCGTTGGCGCAGTTTCCGATCCGCGCCGGCGACCACGTGCTGGCCGACCGCGGCTATTCGACGGCCCGGGGGATTCGCCACGTGGTGGACGCGGGGGGGCGTCTGATTGTGCGTGTCAATACCGGGTCGCTGCCGCTGTGCACGGCGGCCGGTCGGCGGTTCGACCTGCTGGCCGCGGTCGGGTCGGTCACCCGTCCGGGCACCGTCCGGTCCTGGGCGACGACGGTGGAGGCCCCGGACGAGCGGGGCGGCCCGGCGCGCGCCATTGCGGGCCGGGTCTGCGTGCTCCGCAAGTCCGCGGAAGCCATCCGCCTGGCGCACCGGAAAGCCCGCCGCGACGCCGCCCGCAAGGGCAACGAGGTGGAAGCGGCCACGCTGCGGTTCGCCGAGTACGTGATCGTCTTCACGACCTTCCCCGAGCCGCCCTTCTCCGCCGCGGACGTGCTGGAGTGGTATCGCCTGCGCTGGCAGGTCGAGTTGGTGTTCAAGCGCTTCAAGTCGCTGGCCCAGTTGGGGCACGTGCCGAAGCGCGCGGACGACAGCGCCAAGGCGTGGCTCTACGGGAAACTGTTCGTGGCGCTGCTGGTGGAGAAGCTGATCCACCACGCTCGCGCGATTTCCCCCTGGGGCTACGACGTACCGGCGCCGTCGCCCCCGCAGCGCGTGGCGTGACTTCAAGTTCGTGCTCAACCAGGTCACGCGGGCCATCGAACCGCCGCTGCCGCTGGCGCGCATGCTCGCGGACTGGCGAACGATCTCCGGCGCGCTTGCCGAGCCGCCACGTCGCCGACAGCCCCAACTCTCCGCGTACTTCGGCTGGGTGGACCCGCTGGAGGACCGAGCGGCTCAAACAAGTTAGCGCCTATGCGTCCCTGTCCCGCCGCGCTACGCATCGGCCGACTTCCGGAAGGGCGCGTGGTGGCGCCTGCGGGGCAAGCTCGACGTGCCCAAGGAGCGCTTCGTCAGCCTGCCGGGCTGCGAGCGCGACGCCGACCCGTCGCTCGTCGTCGGCTGGGCGGGCTGGAACGCGCTGGAGCAGAGCCAAGCCGTCGCTGGGTACTTCAGCCGGATGCGGGAACAGGAGGGCTGGACCGCGGAGCGGCTGGCGCCCCTGCTCGTGGCCCTGCTCGAGCTGTTGCCGTGGGTGCGCCAGTACCACAACGCGCCGGACCCTGAGTTCGACGTCGGGATGGGCGACTACTTCGAGGCGTTCATCGACGACGAGGCGCGGGCGCTCTCGCTGACCCGCGACGCGCTCCAGGCCTGGACGCCGCCCGAGCGTCGGGGCCGGCGCAAGGCGTCGGGATGACGCCGACGGCCACCCGTCGGGCCGCGATTGCGTGTCGTCCGGAAGCGCGACACAATCTCAACCATGGCGGTGCACATCACGGTGTGGGACGTCCCGGAAGCGGTCCGTGACGAGTTGGCCGCCCGCGCGGCCCGGGCCGACAAGTCGCTGCAGGCGTATTTGCGGGACGAGCTGGAGCGCCTGACTTCGCGGCCGTCCATCGACCAATGGCTCGCGCAGGTGCCCGAGCGGGTCGGGAAGTCCGGGACACACATGTCAACGGAGGACATTCTCCGTCACCTCGACGTGGTCCGTGGCCGTGACTGACGGGCCATGGAGCAACGCATACCGGGGGGCTGTGATGGGGGAACTCATCGTCGACGTTCGGTTGGAGAACGCCAGAGACCGCAGCCTGTTCGAGGCGGGACATCTGCCGAAGGCCGACATCCGGCGCACCCGCGTGCGGGCGGTCGCCGACACCGGCGCGGTGATGCTGGCGTTGCCCGAGGACGTGGTGCAGCGGCTCGGCGTGCAGCAGGTGGGCAACATCGCCTGCACCTACGCCGACGGACGGCAGGGCGAACGACCCATCGCGGGTCCGCTGACCGTTCACATCGGTGACCGCTGGACGTACGCCCGCTGCGTCGTCATCCCGACCGGCGCGGACCCTCGGGTCGGCCGGTTGGTCATGGCAGAGCTCGACCTGAACGCCGACCGCGCGAACCGGACGCTCGGCCCCCGGCCGGAGTCGCCCGACCGTCCGCTGCTGCGGCTGTGAGCCATCCCGTACGGCGATTGCCGGCGCGGCGGCCGGCGCGGCATAATCACGAGGATGGATCAAGAGTCGCTGGACAGCGTTGTCGGGCGCATCGTCGAGAGCATCGTCGACGCGGTGGCACCGGAGAAGATCATCCTGTTCGGCTCCGCCGCGCGTGGCGAGATGAAGTCCTCAAGCGATCTGGATCTGCTCGTCGTGAAGGACAAGTGCCACCAGAGGAAAACGGCGGCCCTGATCTACCGCAGCCTGCCCAGACCCCGCCCGCCGGTCGACATCGTGGTCGTCAGGCCGGAAGACCTCCGTCGGCACAAGGACTCCCATTGGCTCGTGATCGCCCCGGCGTTGAGGGAAGGCAGGACGGTCTACGAGTCGGCGTCGAGTCGGCGCCGGGCGCTTGACGCAACCGACCCGACATGACGCCGATCCGCGACCTCATCGACATCCCCGAGCGGGTGCACCGCGACGACTTCGTCCTGCGGCTCGCCGAGGGCGTGGCGCAGCCGGGCGAGACGCTGCGCACCTACGTCGTCACGCCGCAGCTCGCCGACGCGTTCGACCGGGCCCTCGACCTCATCAAGGGCGCGTTGGCGTCGGGCACGAGCAAGGCCGCCTACCTGCACGGCAGCTTCGGCAGCGGGAAGAGCCACTTCATGGCCGTGCTCCACCTGCTGCTGCAGCAGCACGCGGAGGCGCGCGCCGCCGAGGGTCTCGAAGGCGTGGTCACGAAGCACGGCGACTGGCTCGCCGGCCGCCGCTTCCTGCTCGCGCCCTATCACATGATCGGCAAGCCGAGCCTCGAGGCGGCGGTGCTGGGGGGCTACGCGGCGCGGGTCGCCGCGCTGCACCCCGACGCGCCCACGCCGGGCGTCTACCGCAGCGCGGGGCTCTTCGACGACGCGCGGCGGCTGCGCGGGGAGATCGGCGACGAGGCGTTCTTCGCCCGCGTGAACGAGACCGCCGCGAGCGCCGCCGGGGCCGCCGCGGGATGGGGCGACCTGTCGGCGCGGTGGGACGGCGCGAGCTTCGAGGCGGCCCTCGGCGCGCCGGCCGGGGCCGAGGAGCGCAGCCGGCTCGTCGCCGCGCTCGTCGACTCGTTCTTCCGCGGCTACCGCGACGTGGCGCGGGGGAGCGGCGAGGCGTTCGTCCCCCTCGACGAGGGGCTGGCGGTGATCGCGCGGCACGCGCGCGACCTGGGCTACGACGCCCTGGTGCTCTTCCTCGACGAGCTCATCCTGTGGCTCGCGACCCATGCCGCCGACCTCCGCTTCCTCAACGAGGAGGGGCCGAAGGTCTCGAAGCTCGTCGAGGCGGAGACGGCGGGCCGGGCCGTCCCCATCGTCAGCTTCGTGGCGCGCCAGCGCGACCTGCGCGAGCTGGTGGGCGAGCAGGTGACGGGCGCGCTGCAGCTCGGCTTCGCCGACGTGCTGCAGTGGTGGGAGGCCCGCTTCGAGCGCATCACCCTGGAAGACCGAAACCTGCCCGAAATCGCCGCGCGCCGCCTGCTGCGCCCGCGCGACGAGGCGGCGCGCCGGCAGATCGACGACGCCTACGCGCAGACGGGGAAGGTGCGCCGCGAGGTCTTCGAGACGCTGCTGACCCCGCGCGCCGACGCCGACGCGTTCCGCAAGGTCTACCCCTTCAGCCCCGCCCTCGTCGAAACCCTGGTCGCGGTGTCGTCGCTCCTCCAGCGCGAGCGGACGGCGCTGAAGGTGATGCTGCAGATACTGGTCGACGGGCGCGACACGCTCGACCTCGGCGAGATCGTCCCCGTCGGCGACCTCTTCGACGCCATCGCCGAGGGCGACGAGCCGTTCACCGAGGGCGCGCGCCACCACTTCGAGAACGCGCGCAACCTCTACCGCCGCAAGCTCCTGCCGCTCATTGAGGGCCGGCACGGCCTCTCGAAGGCCGAGGCGGCGGCGCGGCCCAAGGACGACCGGGCCGCCCGCGCCCTGCGCGCGGACGACCGGCTCGCCAAGACGCTGCTGCTCTCGGCCCTCGCGCCGGAGGTCGACGCGCTGAAGAACCTGACCGCGGCGCGCCTCGCGGCCCTCAACCACGGGTCGATACGGACCCCGATCGAGGGGCGCGAGGGCCAGGAGGTGCTGCGGCGCTGCCGCGCGTGGGCGGCCGAGATCGGGGAGGTCCGCATCGGCGACGACCCCGCCAACCCCGTCATCACCCTGCAGCTCTCGGCCGTCGACACCGAGGGCATCCTCGCGGGCGCCGGCCGGCACGACAACGCCGGCAACCGGCGCCGCCTCGTCCGCGAGGTCCTGTTCGGGGAGCTCGGCATCGAGAACCGCGACGAGCTCGTGCTCTACCACGACGCCGCGTGGCGCGGCACGCAGCGCCGCTTCGAGGTCATCTTCGCCAACGTGCGCGAGCTGCCCGACGAGTCGCTGGCGACGCGGGGGGACGAGCGCAAGGCGGTCGTCGACTTCCCCTTCGACGACCCCGGCCATACGCCCGCCGACGACCTCGCGCGCCTCAACGAGTTCCGCGGGCGCGACGCGCGGGCGCGGACGCTCGTCTGGCTGCCCTCGTTCCTCAGCGCCTCGGCCCAGCGCGACCTCGGCACCCTCGTCCGCATCGACCACGTCCTCGCCGGCGAGCGCCTGCGCGACTTCGCGGCGCACCTCTCGCCCGTCGATCAGGCGTCGGCGCGCGAGCTCCTGCGGAATCAGCAGAGCCAGCTCCGCCAGCGCCTGGTCCACTACCTGGAGGGCGCCTACGGGGTGGAGAACCCCGTCCCCGGGTCGGTCGACGAGTCGCACCCCCCGGCCGACCACTTCCAGTCGCTCGACCCCGCGTTCGAGCCGCGCCCCCCCGCACGCGGGAACCTGCGCGAGGCGATGGGGAACCTGTTCGATCAAATGTGCGCCAGCCAATACCCGGCGCACCCCGACTTCGGCGCGCCGGTCAGGCCGGCCGCGCTGCGCCGCGTGCACGAGCAGGTGTCGCGCGCGGTGCAGGAGCCGGAGCAGCGCGTCGCCATCGACAAGCCGCTGCGCCCGTCGATGGCCGAGATCGCCGTGCCCCTGCGGCTCGGCGAGATGGGCGAGACCCACTTCGTCGTCGGCCGCCACTGGTTCAGCCGCTTCGAGCGGCTCGACAAGCCGCTCACCGTCGGCAAGCTGCGCGCGGCGATGGACCAGCCGCGGCGCATGGGGCTGACGGCCGCCGCCGCGAACCTCGTCATCCTCGTCTACGCCGATCAGGCCAACCTCGCGTTCCGGCGGCACGGCGGCCCGTGGCCGGCGAAGCTCGACGACCTGCCCGACGACGTCGAGCTGCGCGAAGAGGAGCTGCCTTCGTCCGAAGCCTGGGACGCGGCCGTCGAGCGCGCCGGCAAGGTGTTCGGGCTGACGGCGTCGCGGTTGCGCAACGCCGCCAACGTGAGCGACCTGGCGGAGCGGCTCGGCGAGACGGCGGCGGGACGGGGTGCCGCCTGCGACGCGCTCGTCGAGCGGCTGACCGCCCTCTGCGCGGACTTCTCGGTCGAGGAGGGTGCCGCCAAGCGCCTCCGCACCGCCCGCGCGGGGCGCGCCCTCGTGCAGGCGCTGGCCGCTGTCCGCGGCCGGGCGCGGATTGAGAAGCTTGCGGAGATGGAGGCGGCGACGTCTCTGGAGGCGATGGGGACGAGCATCGGCAAGGCGGGCGAGGTCGTGGACGTTCTGGAGCGCACGCATTGGCAGCTCTTCGCGCCGCTCTCCCGGCTGGCGGATGACCGTGCGGACGACGGGCGGCGTCTGCTGCGGGAGTTGACCGAGGCGCTGGCCGCCGACGAATACGCCGTGCCGCTCTGCCGCCGCCTTCCCGATCTCGCGAACCGGGCCGCCGATCTGCTGGCGCGCCAGCCGTTGGTGCCGACCCCGGTGTCGGCGCCACCGGTGGGAACGGAGGGCGAGCGTCCGCGTGGAGCCGGCCGGGGGGTCGGCACGGGCGGAGGGACCGTACGCGAGCGCACCGGGAGCGAGTTCGAGGGCGGTGGCGCGGACGGCCAGGGCGAGGGCGGCGGCGCGGCCGGCCGGCCCGACGGCGGCGATGCGGACGGCCAGCTCGGGGGCGGCGGCGCGGACCGCCAAGTCGAGCACGGCGGTGCGGGCGGTCAGTTCGGGGGCGGTGCCGCGGACGGCGGTACGGACGGCCAGTTCGAGGGCGACGGTCGCGACGGGGACGCCGCCGCCATCGCCGCCCAGGGTTCGCGCGACGGCCTGGACGCCGAACGGCTGCGCAAGGTCACGGCGAGACTCGACGATCTGCTGCGCCGGGAGCCCGGCGCGCGGCTGGAAATCGCCTGGAAGTTGCGCCGACCAGGGAAGGACAGCGCATGACCGGGATCCCTCGTTCGCGCAGATACTCGCCCAAGTGACAGCGGCCCGCGTGCCCGGCGCGCGGCTGGAAAATCACGTGGAAGCTGCGGCGGGCCGAGAAGGATGGCGCATGACCGGGATCCGCTTGGAGATCACCTGGAAGCTGCGGCGGACGGGGAAGGGCGGCGCATGACCGGGGTCCCCTCGTTCGCGCAGATACTCGCCCAGGTGGAGTCGATCCGCGAGCGGTACCCGGACGCGCGCGCCATCGGCATCCGCCTGCCGGCCCTCGACGAGGCGGCGACGGGGCCGCCGACGCTGCGAATCGGCGCCGAAGAGCTCCCCGTCATCCGGTGCCGCTCGGTGCTGGCGCTGCGCGAACGCCTCGTCGACCTGCCCGCCGACGGCCCGCCGCTCGTTGTGTTGACCGACCTTCCGGCGACCGAGCTCGGCGAGGACCTGCGCGCGCGGCTCGCTCACCGCAGGCTGTTCTCGATCGAAGCGTGGCAGCTCGTGAAGGAACGGTTCAAGGCCCAGTACGTCGACCCGCGCCTTTCCGAACGTCACGACTGGGCGGCGCGGGCGCTCCTCGACGCAGAGCCCGAAGCCGGCTACCCCCCCGTGCCGAGCGGCTTTCTGGACGCCGAGACCGCCTGGCGCCGGTTGTTCGAGGCCCTCGCCGGAATCCCCCGCGGCGAGCGCGACCCCGAGGCGCTGCTCGCGTGGGCGCTGGACGGCGACCCCGTGAAGCGGCTCGACGCCCTGCCGGAAGCGGTGCGGACGGGGCTGGCGGCCGCGGCCGAGGACAGCGCGGGCCCCACGGCGCGGGCGATTCTCGAATGCGCCGGCCGGCTCGGGCACCGGGCCGTCTCCGTCGGCCTCGTGGCGCGGGTCCTGTTCGACGCCGACGGGAAGGGCGACGAACGGGCGGCCAGGGCCAGGGGCAAGCTCGAGGCGTTGCTCGGCCTGCACGACCTCGACGCGGCCCTCGCCCGCGGGTGGACGGCCGCGGCGGAGCGGGTGGTCCGGCGCCGGCTCGGCCCGCCCGCGGAGGCCCCGCCCGGGGAGGCGCAGGGACCCGGCTCGCCCGGCGCGGTGGAAGCCGTGCTCGCCGACGCCGACGACCTGATTCGGACGCTGGGCGCCGAGGAGCTCGCCGGGCGGAGCGCGATTCTGCGGGCGTCCCTCGAACAGCGTCTCGCCGATCTCGCGCGCGAGCTAGCCGCGTTCGTCGGCGGCGAAGGGCGCGATCTGCCCGACCCGCCGAGAGACGCCGCGGGCCGCGTGCCCGACCACGCGCTCGCCCCGGGCGAGCCACGCTGCGCTGACGGCGTCGAGATGGCGCGGCGACCGGCGGGGCTGCCGGATACGTTGCGGGACGCCGCCGACCGGGTGCTCGACCACGCGCTCGCCCCGGGCGAACCGCGCCGCGCCGACGGCGTCGAGATGGCCCTGCGGCTGTCGGGCTGGCTCGCGGCGCGACGGCCCGGCGACACCGCGGGCCGGTTCGGCGACCCCGCGGGCCGGCACCCGTTCGGCGATACCGCGAGCCCGCGCCGGTTCGGCGAGGCCGCGCGCGGCTATGCCCGTGAAGGCGGCTTCGTCGACCGGGCGCGTACGCGGCTCTGGGACGGCGACCCGTCGCCCCCCGTCGCCGAGGCGTACGCCGCCCTCGCGCAGCGGGCGGACGAGGCCCGCCAGCAGGAGAACCGCGAGTTCGGCGCGCTCCTCGCGGGTTGGCCCGGCGCCGGCCCCCACGAGCGGAGCCTCCTCGGCGTCGAGGCGGTACTCGACCGGTGCGTCGCGCCCCTCGCCCGGGCGCAGCCGGTGCTGCTGCTGGTCATCGACGCGATGAGCATGGCCGTCTTCCGTGAGCTCGAGGACGATCTGGTGCGCCGCGGATGGATCGAGCTGGTGGCCGACAATACCCCGGACCGTCCCGTGGTCGTCGCCGCCCTGCCCACCGTGACCGAAGTCTCCCGCACGAGCCTGCTGTGCGGCGCGGTCACGTCCGGGAACGCCGCGAAGGAGAAGGACGGCTTCTCCAGACACGACGGCCTGCGCTCGGCCGGCGCCCCCGGCGCGCCGCCGGTCCTCTTCCACAAAGGAGACCTGCGCGAGGCCGGCGCAGCCGGCGTCTCCCCCCGGGTGGCCGCGGCGGTCGCCGACCCCGACCGCCGCGTCGTGGGCGTCGTCATCAACGCGGTCGACGACCACCTCGCGAAGGGCGACCAGGTGCGCGTCCCCTGGACCGCGCGACACATCCGCCTCCTGGAGGAGCTGCTCGAAGCCTGCCGCGCCGGCGGACGCGTCGTGGTGCTCGCGAGCGACCACGGCCACGTGCTCGAGCGCGGGACGACGCTACGCGACGTCCCCGAGGCCGCCGAACGCTGGCGGCCCGCCACCGGCGCCCCCGCGGACGACGAGGTGCTGCTGCAGGGTCCGCGCGTCGTCGCCGAGGGCCGCCGCCTGCTGGCCCCGTGGAGCGAACGCGTCCGCTTCGGCATGAAGAAGAACGGCTACCACGGCGGAGCCACCCCGCAGGAGGCGGTGCTGCCGCTCGGCGTCTTCGCCCTCCCCGAGACGACGGGGCCGCTCGCCGGCTGGCGCGAAGCCGGGCCCGACGAGCCGTCCTGGTGGCGCTGGCGGGCCGAGGCGGACGCGCCGCCCGCATCCTCGGCACCGGCGGCGGACGGCGCGGCCGACTCCGCGGCACCCGTGCCGGACGGCGCGGCCGACCCTGCGACCGCCGGGCCGGGCGAGCCGCGGACACCGGCGCCGGCGCGCCGACCACCGCCCCGGGGGGAGACGGGGGACCTGTTCGCGGCCCTGGAACCCGAGCCTCCCCGCCGCCCCGCGACGTGGATCGACCGCCTCTTCAAGACCGATCTGTTCACCGAGCAACGCCGGCAGGCGGCGCGGACGGCGCTGCCCGACGAGCGCATCCGGGCCATCCTGACCGCGCTCGACGCCCGCGGCGGCAAGCTCACCGGCCCCGCCCTGGCCGAGAGCCTCGGCGTCCCCCTGTTCCGGCTCGGCGGCATCGTGTCCGCCCTGCGCCGGGTGCTGAACGTCGACGGATACGCGGTGCTGTCGGTCGACGAGTCGTCCGAGACCGTCGAGCTGAACCGCGATCTGCTCGATGCGCAGTTCCGTCTCGCGGGTGACGACGCACCCCCGCCCCGCTGAACGACTTGTCCGATTGGCGTCACCGTAGCGTTGCGTGCATAATCGGCTCACGCAAGCATTTTCCGACGCTCCGCGCATCCGAGGCGCGCTTGCTGATGGTTCGATTTGCGAGTTCTCTGGGCAGACATTCGGAGAACTTGAGCGAGTCCAGAGCGTCGTGCGACGCGGGGAAGAGTTTCTCCGCCGCGTCCGAGGGTGCGTCGCGGAGCCGTGTCCTCAGTTCTTCAACCCTCACATCGTCGCGCAGCCGGATGGCGAGATTGTCCTCGCGGGAGGTCGGGAGGCGCAGCGGCGCGGCCAGCTCTCCGAGGATCGCGTTCGCCCGGAGGCCGGCGAAGGTCCACCAGCGGCTGACGCCGGCCGGGTCCCGGACGACCGCGGTGCCCTGGGCATTAACCCACGAGAAGTCCCGTTGCAGTTCGTCGAGCTTCGTTCGCGCCCGCTTGCTGATGTCGATGCCGGGCGAGCCCTCGACCAGGACCCGGCGGATGGCGCGGCAGAGGTCGAACGACAGCGGAACCCCCGGCCCTATCCAGCGCGAGCGGCCCCTCTCGGTGGAGGCCTTCACGTAGGCTACGCGGCGGTTCCAGTCCAGGTGCGACACCTCCCAGCTCCTGCCTCCGAGCAGGAGCACCACGGGGCCGTCGCGGCGGACCTGGAACGAGAGCGGGTGCACGAGGCCGAGCTCCGTCCGGCCGTGGCGCACGGAGAAGAGCGGGTCGCTGGTGAACACCGACATCAGCTCCATGAAGTGCCGCCGGCCGAAGGCCCGCTCGCCTTCGACGCCGATCGACAGCATGCCGCCGTCGTCGAACAACAGGCCGCGCGCGAGCATGAACTCGATGATGTCGTCGAGATGCGCGTCCGCCATCGCCTGGAACGCGGGCATCGCGCCGAGCCAGTCGCGCCACGTCCGGCGCCCGATGGGCCCCTCCTGCAGGGCGAGGGCCAGGAGCTGCTGCGCGAAGATGTGGAACGGCTCCGGGGGCGGGACGACCGACTCGACGTAGCCGTCGAGCCAGAGCCGGAGCAGGCCGCACGCTCTGAGGAAGCCGTCGTCGGACGTGGCGAGGAACAGGCAGTTCCGGACGGTTCCGGGCCGGCGGCCGGTGCGGCCCAGCCGCTGCAGGAACGAGGCGACGGTCGCGGGCGCGTCGATCTGGATGACGCGGTCGAGGTCGCCGACGTCGACGCCGAGTTCGAGCGTGCTCGTGGCGACAATGACGCAGTCGCGGCTCCGCGAGAACACCTCCTCGGCCCGCCGTCGCTCGTCAAGGGCGAGCGAGCTGTGGGAGACGAAGATCTCGGCGCCGCATCGGCGGAGCTCGGCGGACAGCGCTTCGACGCCGGCGCGGCTGTCGCAGAACACGAGCCGCTTCTCGCCACGGTGCAGCGCGGAGATCACCTTGGCCGCGTTGCGGATGCTCCCGACGTGGTCGAGCTGCGCGCCCGCCGGGCCGGCCGCGTCGCCGTCCGGCGCGACGACCCGGCGCGGTCGCGACGAAGCGGCGGGACGTGGGCTGCGGCCGTGGGGGTCAGGCTCACGCCCGGGTGCGACGACCCGGCGCGGTCGCGACGAAGCCGGGGCCAGCCAGTCGAGGAGCGCCCCGGGGTTCCCGATGGTCGCCGAGAGGCCGAGGCGCTGGATCTCGCGTCCCGCCAGGCGGCGCACGCGCTCGAGGACCGCGAGGAGATGCCAGCCGCGGTCGTCGCCGGCGAAGGCGTGCAGCTCGTCGACGACGACGGCCTGGAGATCGCGGAAGAGCACCCGCGGCTCGGACCGGCTCGAGACGAGCATGACCTCGATCGACTCGGGCGTGGTGAGCAGCAGGTCGGGCCGTTCCCGCAGGATGGCCCGCCGCCGGGCGGCGCCCACGTCTCCGTGCCATAGCTCGACGCGGCGTCCGACTAGGGCGCCGTAGCCCCGGAGGCGTGGTTCGAGGTCGTTCAGCAGAGCCTTGATCGGGCAGACGTAGAGCACGCTCAACCCGCTCCAGCCTTCGGTCAGCATGCGCGACAGCAGCGGAAACACCGCGGCCTCGGTCTTGCCGCTGGCGGTGGGCGCCAGCAGCAGGGCGTGGTCCCCGTCCAGCACGGGCGGGATGGCGCGCTCCTGGAGGGGCCAGAGCGACGTCCACCCGAGCGAGTTGACGATGTGATGCTGAAGGGCGGGGTGCAACCGGTCGAACGCGGACTCGTGGCTCACGGCTCCAGCTCGATGATGTGATGCTGAAGGGCGGGGTGCAACCGGTCGAACGCGGACTCGCGGCTCACGGCTCCAGCTCGACGTCGTCCGGCGTGAACGCGATTTCGTGGCTCACAGTTCCAGCTCGATTTCGTGGCTCACGGCTCCAGCTCGACGTCGTCCGGCGTGGCCGCGGCGCGGGCGTTGCGTTCGACCTCGGTCAGCTCGCCGTCGCTCAGGGTCAGGGCGTAGTCGCGCCGCGGGTCGAAGTCGGAGTGCAGATCGATCCGATCGAGCACGTCCTGGACCAGCTTCTTGAGGAACACCCGCGGGGCGATGCCCACCCGTCCGCCGAGGCCGCCGGCGATGGCGCGGGCGAGGCTGCCAAGGTACGCGTCGTCCGCCCGCTCCAGGACGCGCCCCGGGGCGGCGGCCCCCTCGGCGTAGAGATCGCGGACCTTGCGCCCGACCGCCTCGAGCCGCGCGAGGTCGAAGTTCTGCAGCCGCACCTGCGGTGCCCGCGGGTTGTCGAAGCGGGGCGCGCCGGAGAAGTCCACGGCGAGCCGTTGGGCGAGCGGCGGGAGTCGCTGCACGCCCTGCGGCCCCTCGAAGAACGCCGAGGTACCGGTGATAACGAGGTAGAGGCCGGGGAAGCGGCCGGAGTCGATCTCGTCGATCACCTGCCGGAGGGCGTTCAGGCTCTTCTCCCGTATGTCGCTCCGCACCCGCTGGAGCGTCTCGACCTCGTCGAGCACGACCAGCAGCCCCGAGAAGCCCGAGTCGCGCAGGATGACGAGCAGGCCCTGCAGGAAGCTGAGGGCCCCGAAGTGGTCGAGGTCGCCCTTGACGCCGGCGTACCGCTTGGCGGCGGCGCCGACGTTGGGCTGTCCGCCGACCCAGGCGAGGAGCGCCTCGGCCGTGGCGCGGTCGTGCCCGGCGACGGCCCGGCGGTAGCCGCGGAGGGCCGCCGCGAACGCCGGGGCGTGGCGGGCGACCGACGCGAGCCGCCGCTCCAGGAGGTCGGCCGTGCGGGCGAGCAGCGCATCCCCGTCGCCCTCCGCGACGCGGCCCTCGGCGAGGACGTCCTCTTCCAGCGCGTAGAACCAGTTGTCGAGGATGGACCTGAGGGCGCCTGCTTGCGTATCGGCGGTCGAGAGGCGTTCGGTCAGCCGCCGGTACACCGTCTCGAGGCGGTGCAGCGGCGTCTCCGTCTCGGAGATCTGCACCTCGGCCGCGGCGAACCCGTCGCGTTTCGCCCGCTCCTGCAGCCACCGTGCGCAGAAGGTCTTCCCGCTGCCGTACTCGCCGCGGACCGCCTTGAACTTCGCGCCGCCGGCCGCGACCGACGCCAGCTCTTCGCCGACCACGGCGTCGAACGCCTCGAGGCCGACCGCGAACGCATCCAGACTGCGGCGGGGGACGGTCCCGCGCCGCAGGGCATCTACGATCTCGTTGCGGCGCTGGGAGCTGATCCCACGCCCAGATATCTGCAAAATTCGACACCGAATCCTAAGTTCAGCGACGGAACCTCGGTGTCCACGATTCGGCCAGCGCCTCGTCCTCGATCTCTTCGATCTGCTCTTCGAGATTCGTCAATGACGAGTTCTTCCCGCCTTGCTTCGGCGTTGACGATTTCGTCGGATTCTACATGACGGAGGCGGGACAACGCCAGGAGGTCTCGATGGCGGCCCGTTCGCCAAGGACCGGCGGCAGGGAAGCGGCGAGCGCGCGCCGCCGAGCGGTTCGCCAAGCACCTGGCCAACGAGTTCCCGGGCGGTGTTCCGCTTCCTGTGCGACCCGTCGATAGACGCGACCCAACGGAAGTGACGCCTCGTCGATCTCAACGCGCCCTCCGCGGTCCGTTCGGCCCGACGGGTTCCGCGCTGTTCGCGCCGCTACTACCACTCCATGGGGGGCAGGACGTCCTGCTGCAGACGGAACATCTCGTCGATGGTGTGAACCGCCGCCCGGTACGAGTGCGTGGTGGGGTCCAGCAGCAGCGCCTGGAGCAGGGTGCGGCGGCAGCCGTTGGCGAACGCGTCGACCAGCAGGCGGTTGATGCTGGTCTGGGTCCTCAGCAGCCCGAGGATGGCCTCGGGGAGCGGTGCCATGGTGGCGGGGTGCAGGCCGCTTGCGTCGGCACGGGCGGGCACCTCGACGACGGCGCCCTCGGGCAGGCCGGGCACGTAGCCCGCGTTCGGCACGTTGACCGCTTCGAGGGCGGTGTCGATCCCGCACAGCACCCCTTCGAGGAGGGGGGCGGCCAACTCGCCGGAGGGAGCGAGATCGCCGTCCGTGTCGAGCCCGTCCGTGTCGTTCGCCGCGTCGCCCCGCAGATGGTGGAGCGGCGCGGCGGGGAAGGCGGGCACGTCCGTGGGGTGGTCCGACAGGTTGTAGATCCAGGTCGGCGTCTTCCCCGTCTCCCACGGCGCGCCCTCCACGGGATCGTAGAAGAACTGGAGAAGGCTACTGCCCAGGAATTCCTGCGCCCATCCCAGGTACTCGCCGATGTGGTTCGCGCCCGGGCTCGGATAGCGGTCGAACACCCGGAACAAGATGCGGCTCAGCGCGATCTCATCCCAGTCGTGCAGCCAGTGGGCCTCGCGCTCGCAGTGCTTGAGTCTCGGGTAGAGGTCTTCGCCCGTTTCCCGGTCGCGTACGGACTCGAACCAGGCGAAGTGGTTGAGTCCGCTTGCCCGGGCGTCGAGCCGGTCCACCGGAAGGTCCAGGAGGTGGGCCATCTGCCGCATGCCGTCGAAGACGCCGTGGCAGAGTCCGACGACGCGCGTCGAGGAGAGCCGGCTCTGGGCCTCGCACAGCTTGGTGAGGGGGTTCGTGTAGTTGAGGAGCCAGGCTTCGGGGCAGTGCGCCTCCATCGCCCGCGCCACGTCCAGCGCCGGCTTCATGTTGCGGAGCGCGTGGAAGAGGCCTCCCGGACCGCCGTTCTCTCCGTAGATCTGCCGCGAGCCGAAGCGGCGGGGGACGTGGAAGTCCTGCGCCCAGTAGAAGTAGCGGCGGAGCTCAATGGCCATGACGACCGCGTGGGCGCCGGGGAGCGCCTGGTCGAGATCGGTGGTCGCGGACACCAGGACTCGCCGGCCGAGCCGATCCGCGACCGACTCTGCGTACGCCCGGGTGCGGGGCAGCTCCGACGGATCGATGTCGACGAGGACGATGCTCAGACCGCGGTCGCAGAGCGCATCGCTGAGCAGTAGGTCGCGGATGGAGGCGGGCCCGAACTCGCGGCTCCCCGCCCCGACGAGGACGATCTTGAGGGGGTCGGTCATGACGCCGTCCTCCGGTTCATGAAGCCGGTCGTCCCGCCGCCGGGGGCGTGTCGGCGTGCGCGATGCGTATCGTCATCACCCCCGCACCGAGGGACACCGCGAGCAGCAGCGCGCCCAGGCCGGCTCGGCCGGTGAGCACGTACCCCACCCCGAGGAGGCTCGCGTAGACGAACAGCGCGCCGAGCAGGAAGCCCGGCCACATGCGGCCCGCCGGCGGGTCGGTCGAGGTCACCCCCGTACGGTCGGCCACGCGTCCCCACCAGCCGCCCGGGTGCACCCGCCGGTAGAAGCGGTCGAGCACGTCGTCCGCCTCGGGGCGCGTGGCGAGCACGACGGTCAGCCACAGCGCGGTGCACGCGAGCAGGATGACCACCGCGCGGACGAGGTCCATCTCGGGCGCATAGAAGCCGTCGGCGGCGCGCATCACCGAGGCGGGCACGACCGGCTCGATCGCGGCCAGCAGGACCCTCCCGTTGGCCAGAAGCACCGAGCCGGCCATGGCCGCGATCTCCGCCCACGCGTTGACCCGCCACCAGTACCAGCGGAGCAGCCAGACGAGGGCCACCCCCGCCGTGAGCTCGATGATGTAGATCCAGCCCCGCTGGATAGAGTCCATCTGCCACGCGACGCCCGCCGCGACCGCGGCCAGCAGCACCACCGCGACCCGGGAGGCCGCGACGTAGTGCCGCTCCGGGCGGTCCCTGCTCAGGAAGCGGCGATAGACGTCGTTCACCATGTACGACGCCCCCCAGCAGAGGTGGGTGTCCATGGTGCTCATGAACGCGGCGAGGAACGTGGCGACCATCAGCCCCCTGAGCCCGGCCGGCATGAGCTCGCGGATCATCATCGGGTAGGCGAGCTCGGGGTCGGCGGCCAGCGCCGGGTCCATGGCCGAGGGGGGGAAGACGAGGAGCGAGCCCAGCCCCACCACGATCCACGGCCAGGTGAGGAGCACCGTCCCGGCGAAGGCGAACCAGAGCGACGCCTTCACCGCCTGACGCTCGTCGCGCGTCGCGAACAGGCGCTGCGCCACGTAGCCGTCCCCCTGCCCGCTTCTCAGCCACAGAATCAGGATCAGGCAGAGGAAGGAGACGATCTCGATCGACGAGGCGTTGGCGGGGCCGGGCACGAGGTCGAGGGCGCCCGGCGGTGCCCCGGGGGCCTCCCTGACGGCGTCGGCCATCGCCGACGGCCCGCCGAAACGGACGAGCACGATGCCCGCGAGCGTCGTCGCGCCCAGCATGCCGGTCACGAACTGGAGGAGGTCGGTCACCACCACCCCCCAGAGCCCCGACGCAACGGTGTAGGCCAGCGCCAGCCCGACGCAGACGGCGAGGGTGACGGCGGGGTCCCACCCCAGCAGGACCTGGCTGAACTTGACCATCGCCAGCATGACCCAGCCCATGACGACGGCGTTCTTGAGCAGCCCCTGGTACACCGCCGAGAAGCAGCGCAGCGCCCGCGCGGGCGCGCCCCCGTAGCGGAGCTCGATGACCTCGGCGTCCGTGAGCACGCCCGCCCGCCGCCACAGGCGCGCGTAGAAGAAGGTGAGCATGAGGATGCCCGCCGCCTCGTACCACCACAGCCAGTTGCCGTACACGCCCTGTCGGCGCACGAGGGCGGCGGTGGCGAGGGGGGCGTCGGTCGCGAACCAGGTGGCGGCGATGGAGGTGCCGGCCAGCCACCACGGCAGCGAGCGGCCGGCCACGAAGTAGTCCTCGACGCTGGCGCCGGCGCGCCGGGCGAGTCCGAACCCGATCGCGAGGATGACGGCCCCGTAGACGCCGACCACGATCCAGTCGAGCGGCGTCAGCGCCATGTGCGCGCCCGGCTCACTTGTGGGTAGGAGGCCCCGCGCACCGCGGCCTGGTCGACGAACTCGATCATCGGACGTTCCCTCGAATGAGCAACGGTTCGGCTCGACGATACAGCCGCCCGGCCGGGGTTTCTTTCACTGAGATCAGCGATCGACTGCGGATCGAGAAAGAACGTTCGACAGAATGCGGTACGCCCCGGGAACGCCGTAGGGGAGCTGCCGGTGGAGGGCGAGGGCCAGATACGTGAAGCGTCCCTCACCCACCGGCGCGGTGAGCCACACACCCTCCTGGGGGGCTTGCCCCTCGTCGTGGGTCTCCACCAGCGGCGTGTAGGCCGGGTCCCAGTCGGCGAAGAACTTGGACCCCCGCTGCTCGATCCAGCCGTCGAAGTCGGCTGCCGTGATCCGGTTCGGCACGGTCAGCACGGGGTGGTCGGGAACGAGGAGGCGTACGGGCGCATCCTCCTCGGACACCTCCTCCGCGCCACTCGGAAGGGAAGCGGGGTAGGGCGCCATCGCGGACGGCACATACTCCTGCGTCTGGTAGAGCACGATCAGGTTGCCGCCCCGCCGCGCGTATTCCAGGAGGCCCCGGTTGTGCTCGATCAGATCCGCTCGGACGGCGTAGGCCCGGGTGCCGACCACGATCGCGTCGAACCGGGTTGCCGCGCCGGCGTCGGTGCCCGCCCCCGCCGCCGGGAGTCTGCCCCGTGGAACGGCCCGGTCTCCCGCGGGATTGGTCGGGCGCCCAGCGGAGCCGTCGGGCGATTGGCGGGCCAGCGCGGCGAGGGCGGCTTCGTCCAGCAGCTCGACGGTGGCGCCGAGTGCCTCCATCCCGGCGGGGACCTCGTCGCCGACGCCCATGACGTAGCCGACGCGGACGCCGTCGAGGCGGGCGACGGGCACCGACCGCACGGTGGTGTGAGCCGGCCGCCAGAGTCGCGCGAGCCGCAGGTCGCGATGCTCGATCGTCCGGTACCCCGCGCGATATTCCATGTCCCCGGCGAGGGCCACGGCCTGGAGCCGGGCGGTGCCCCGCCACCCCGTCGGCGGCGTCACGGTGAAGGTTGCTTCCGCCGTCTCCCCTCGGTTCCGGAACTCGTGGAGCACGGTCTCGGGGGTCGCGGTCCATCCGTCGGGCAGCTCGAGGCGGATCGTCGCCGCGAGCGGGCCGGCGTTCGCGCTGGTGCGCACCCCCACCTGTGCCGACACGGAGGCGACGGTCCCCTCACCCGCGGCCCCCACCTGCGCCGGCACGGAAGCGGCGGTCTCCCCGCCCGCGGTCCCCACCCGCGTCGGCGCGGAAGCGGCGGTCTCCCCGCCCGCGGTCCCCACCCGCGTCGGCGCGGAAGCGACGGGCTCCCCGCCTGCTCCCGCAATCCCCGGGTCGCGGCCTTCCGCCGGCGTCGGCACGACGGGGACGATCCGGACCGCGGGCTCGACCGAGACGGACAGCGCCGGCAGGACCGCCACCTCGCGCGTCACCGAACCGTACGGCAGACGCGGGACCTGGGCGGTGACGGGGACGGTGCGCTCGAAGACGTGTCCGGCCACGGACAGCTCGACCACCGCCGAGAGGGCTGGCCGGCGCCACGAGAGGTGGAGGTCCGTCGAATCTGAGATCCGGTAGTGGTTCTCCGACAGGCCATCGCGTCCGAAGTACGGCGCGGCGGCTGTGTCGTCCCGCCCGTTGCGCGGGATTCGTATCGGCAATGTCGCGACGTAGCCCTGAGCATTCCGCGTCACGTCCGCAGTCCGGGCCGAGAGTCTGCGTTCTGGAAGGGTGCCGACTCCTGGGTGCCCAGCGGAGCCGTTAGGCGACGATTGGCGGGCCAAGACGTCGCCGCCGTGGCTCGCCACCCGTGCCGCCCTGACGGTGACATCCCCGCTTCCCGCCCCAACGGTGACATCCCCGTTTCCCGGCCCCACGGCGACATCCCCGTTTCCCGGCGTCTCGACCGCCACCCGCACGGTCGCGGACTCCCCTGGGACGAGCACCGCGCCGCGCGCGGGTCCCGCCAGCGTCGCGACGACCCGCACCCCGCTCGCCGCCACGATGGCGTCTTCGATCTGGCGTTCCTTCAGCCGGAGGTGGAAGCTGGTCTCGGGTGCCGCGGCCGAAGCCGCGATGGCGGAGCGCAGAAGCCCGAGACCTCGGGCTAGGCCCGGAACCGAACGCTCGGGTGCGCGGAAATCGAACGCCTCGACAACTGCGGTTATCGAACCTTGCAGCTCGTCGAGGAGCCGGCCTGCCCGGGGTGCCGTTTCGCCCAGCAGCGCGGGCAGTCCGCCCAGGCTCGTGTCCATGCCGGCGAAGAACGAGGCGGCAACCTCCCCCGCGCCGGCAACGCCTCCCGTGCCGGCAACCTCTCCCGCGCCGGCGACCTCTCCCGCGCCGGCGTCGCCCCCATCCATCCGGTCGAGCCGCTCGTAGAGATAGCGCCCGCCCCCGGTGCGCACGCGCCCCGCGGTCTGGGAACGCTGCAGGCCGAGCCCCCGGCTGGCCCAGCGCTGCCAGGTGTCGCCGAGCCGCGGACTCGATCCGGTGGCGTCCACCTCCACGTGGAACGGCTCGCCGGCCCGCACCCCGCCCCGGAACGTGCGCAGGACCCGCCACGGCCGCAGCCCTTCCTCGGCGATCTGGCGCGGGAAGCGGGCGGGGTCGGCCGCGGCGGCCACCGCCTCCGGCGTCAGCAGGCCCGCGGCGTGGTGGTGGCCGTGTCCGTCCCGCCGCGAACCGTGGAACCGGCCGACGACCACGAACGGGCGGTTGAGGCGGATGACCCGCACCATGTCCCCGAGGACGGCCTCGCGGTTCCAGCTTCGGAAGGCCTCGTCCACCGACTTGGAGTAGCCGTAGTCGACCGCCGTCGTGAAGTAGAGGTCGTCCAGGCCGTAGTAGCGTCCCGAGAGGACCAGCTCGCGCGTCCTGATCAGCCCGAGGCCGTCGAAGAGCTCCGGGCCGATGGCGTTCGCGCCGCCCTCTCCGCGGTTCAGGCTGAGGAGCGCGGTGCGCACCCCCCGGCCCCGGCTGGCCAGCGTGAGCATGCCGGCATGCTCGTCGTCGGGGTGGGCCACGACATGGAGGAGGCTGGCCGTCGTGGTCAGCTTGCGGATGCGGTGCCAGGCGCCCATCGCCCCGCCGTCCACGTCCAGCCGCTCCTCCCCGACGGGCGCGGGGAACGCGAGGACGCGGTCGAGCGGCGCCGGGGCGGGGGCCGGTTGCCCCGCGGCGGGAGGCGGACCCGCGAGCGCGCCCGCGGCCACCGCGGTGAGGATGGCGAGCCCAAGCGAACGCAGGGTGTTGCCACGGGCTGCCGGCTTCTGGCGAGCGATCATCATCCCCGTCACGATGACCGATGATAGCCAAGCTCGAACGGATCCACCAAGGGCGGACGAACGCAGGCCGACCGCTCGCGGTAACCCCGGCATCATGCGCGCCGGCCTCTCGGCAGCGTGCGCAGGTTGGCGCGCGGCGCGGCGCGCCCGGATCGTCTTCACCGGCGTGTCCGGCGGGAAGCGGACCTCGCGCTGAACGCCACCTCCTTCACCGTGCAGGCCCAGCCCACCAGTCCTCCAGCAGAGTCGAGGAATTCACGCCACGGATGCCTGGCTCGCCGAGGGTGGCGGGATTCACGGGAATCTCACGAGTTGTTCACTCTTCGATGAGGACTTCGGCGGTCCGAATCACGGAGACTGTCCCCATGAACAAATGCACCGTCCGCCTGCCGTTCACCCTGGTCACAGCCTCGATCCTCGCCGGCTGCGGCCTGTCCCCGAGCCCGGGCGAGGACCCGGGGGCGCTGCCCGCGGAGGCCCTTGCGCCGCCCGCCGCCCGATACGTCGCAGCGGTCGAGCAGGTCCGGCGGCGTGCGCGGGACCTGATCGTCGACGAGAACCTGCCGGGCGTGTCGATCGCCGTGGCCGTCGATGGCGAACTCGCGTGGGCCGAGGCGCTGGGGTGGTCGGATCTCGAGGAGCGCATCCCCCTGACGCCACGGCTGCGCTTCCGCATCGGCGGTGTGTCCCAGTCCCTCACCGCAGCCGCCGTCGGCTTGCTCATCGATCGGGGACTCCTCGACCTGGACGCGCCCGTGGGCGACTACCTCCCGACGCTGCCCGACGAGCACGGGCGGGTCACGACGCGCCAGTTGATGGCGCATGTCGCCGGGTTCGGCCACTACGGCGGGGGAGAGAACGGGCAGGTCAACCCCGACGACGGGCTGGCGTTCGCGGGCCGGACGTGCGCGGTCGCGGCCGACGCGATCGACCTCGTCGCCGGCGACCGGCTGCGGTTCGAGCCCGGGACGGCCTTTCGCTACTCGAGCTATGGATGGGTCCTGGTCAGCGTGCTCGTCGAAGCGGTCGCCAGCGAACCGTTCGCCGACTTCATGGCGCGCGAGGTCTTCGCGCCGGTCGGGATGCCCGACACGCGGCTCGACGCGCCGGGCGGGCCCCTGCGTCGCCACGGGCACACCGTGCCGGGCCGGGCCGGCCTCTACTTCCCGGCGTTCGCCATGCGCACGCGGTACGGCCTGCACGACGCGCCGAACATCGACCACACCTGCCTCATGGGCGCCGACGGCTTCGTGTCCACCCCGAGCGACCTGGCGCGGTTCGGTGCGGCGCTGTCGCGAGGCGACTTGCTCGAGCCCGGCACCGTCGAACTCCTGCAGACGCAGGCGCAGCTCGCATCGGGCGAGCCGACCGGCTACGGCCTCGGCTGGTTCGTCCGGCGCGTGCCGCTCGGCGACGCCGAGGCCCGCGTGATCGGCCACGGCGGGAGCGCCGTCGGCGGCTCGACGTCCTTCATGGCCTTCCCCGATCTCGACCTCGTGATCGCCGTGTCGTCCAACGTGTCGTTCGCGGAGGACGCGGTCCGCTCGCTGGCGCTCGCGACGGCGGCGGCGTTCGCCGGCCCCGAATGAGCGCGAGAACATCGCCGGGGGGGCGCTGGAACCGACTCACTTAGGTCTTCGCGAGCAGGTTGAAATATCGCTCGCGCGACATATTCGCCGTGCGCATGTTGGCGCGGATGATGTCGATGCCGACGGCAGGGTACTTCGGCACGATGACGGGGCGGGCGACGCCGGGCTTGGTCATGATGATATGCGACCCGCTCTCGCGCTCGATGGTGAAGCCGTCGGCTTCGAATACGCGCACCTGAACGCGCCACTCAGTGGGCTTGAGCTTCGGCACCGGCGACAAGGGGAACGGGAATACGCACCATGCGCCGCGTGTCCGGTGCAGGCGATTCAGGGTTCTGGTCCAGCTCGAATCCGCAGTCCTTCAGCACCCGATCGAGCTGACCGCGCCGGTAGCACGACGCCAGGAACAGCTCCAGCGCTTCGATGAGATTGCGAACCGCGACGTCTTCGGTGGGGCCTTGGCTGTAGACATCCAGCGCCGGGCAGCAAGCGATGTAGCCCACACTATCCCGGCGGGTCGCCACGGGCACGGAGAGTTCGAAACGGATCCGATCGGACATCCGCAGAATCTCCTTCAGGGGGCCTGCCCGAGCTCGGCGTGGCGCGCGTTGCCCAGGATGTTGCTCACCGCCCGGTTGCCTTCGTGACAGGCGTACTCGTAGAGGGTGTAGCTCATATCCCGCTTCAAGGGCAGCTCCAAGGTCCACGGGCCGGTGTAGACCTCCGGATCCTCGACGCGGACCTGCCAGTCGAGGGCGTCCTCGGCGACGCGAGTGAAGCGCTCGACCAGCCTCAGTGACCGGCTGACGGGGACGCCGTGCATGCGGCCGGCGTTCTGGTTCGGGGTGATCCAGGCCTTCTCGGTGAAGTGCGTGGTCTCGACCACGAGCGTCTCGCCCTCCCACCGGCCGCGGGCGTCGCCCATCCACTGGCGGATGCGCGGGTCGACGTGGGGCCGGCCGTCGAGGGGGATGATGCGCGGCTCGCGGACCATCTCGTAGACGATGACGACGTAGCCGGGGACCTGGAAGATGTGGTTGCCGGTGTTGTACGAGTTCGGCAGCATCGACCCCGGCACGCCGCGCGTGATGCAGCGGCTGTACGGGCTCATGTTCGTGAACGAGGCGCTCCGGTTCGCGACCAGCCAGGCCGCGCGCTCCTCCGCGGCCGGCCGGGTCGGGACGCGGCCGTTGGGCGGACTGGCCACCATCGACGTGCGGCGCGTGGGCACGATGTGGTCGCGCGCGTCGAACCAGAAGAAGTTGTAGCCGCGGTCGAGCGAGCCGCCCGCGGTCGTCGCCTGCCGGCCGGGGGCGTTGTCCTGGTCGCGCGCGCCGGTCCCGCGGCGCTCGACCGCCGCCGCCTCCTCGGCGGTGTAGAAGGCCTTGTCGCCGAGCTCGGGCGGCCGTTCCAGCGGAGTCAGCGTGTCGTTGGTCCAGATGCCGGAGATGTCGGGCCGGCCGTCTGGCGTGCGCGGCGCGCGGTAGCCGGGGTCGGACGCGGGCTGGGCGGGGACCGTCCCCGCCGCCCCGAGGGCGAGCGCGAGGACGGCGGCGGCGATTCGAACGAGGTTCTGTGGCGGCATGGGCGGGTTCCATTTTACCCGGACCCTTGACCCCGGCGACCGGCCGCGCGGACCGTCGGCCCGTGTCTGACGCGCCGCCCGCCATCGGCGATAATGGCGGAGAGGGGATGCCCCACTACGCGCGTTCGTCCACCGTGCCGGTCGAGGCCGGCGAGCTGTTCGCGTGGCACCGCCGGCCGGGGGCGTTCGAGCGGCTGGCGCCGCCGTGGCAGCCGGTGGTGGTGGAGGACCGCCGCGGGCCGCCGCTCGAGCCGGGCACCCGCGTCACCGTGCGCACCCGCGTGGGTCCGTTTCCGGCGCGCTGGGTCGCAATGCACGGGCCGCTCGAGCCGGGGCGCTCGTTCGTCGACGAGCAGGTGTCGGGGCCGTTCCGCTCGTGGGCGCACCGCCACCTGTTAGAGCCGCGCGGGAACGGCGCGGCCGAGCTGCGCGACGAGCTCGACTACGAGTTGCCGTTCGGCCCCCTCGGCGCCGCGGGCGGCATGTACGCCCGGCGCGAGATCGACCGGTTGTTCGCCTATCGCCATCGGGTCACCGTGCGCGACCTGACGTGGCACCGACAGTATGGAGGCCGGCAGATGCGGATTGGAGTGACGGGGGCGACGGGGCTCGTGGGTTCGGCGCTGCTGCCCTTCCTGCAGGGCGGGGGGCACGATGTGGTGGGGCTGCGGCGCGGTGCCGCCGGCGGCGCGGACGGGCCGCGGTGGGACCCGGCGACGGGCCGGGTGGACGTGCGCGGCGCGCCGCTCGACGCGGTGGTCCACCTCGCGGGCGAGAACATCGCCGGCGGGCGCTGGAACGCGGCCCGCAAGGCGCGCATCCGCGACAGCCGGGTCGAGGGCACGGGCGCGCTGTGCCGGGGGCTGGCCGCCCTCGATCCGCGGCCCGCGGTCCTCGTCGGCGCCTCGGCCGTGGGCTTCTACGGCGACCGGGGCGACGAGCGGCTCGACGAGTCGTCGCCGGCGGGGACCGGCTTCCTCGCCGACGTGTGCCAGGAATGGGAGGAGGCGGCGGCGCCCGCGCGCGCCGCGGGCATCCGCGTCGTCCACCTCCGCATCGGGATCGTCCTCACTCCCGCGGGCGGGGCCCTCGGCCAGATGCTGCTGCCGTTCAAGCTCGGGGTGGGCGGGGTCATCGGGTCGGGCCGTCAGTACATGAGCTGGATTGCGCTCGACGACCTGATCGCCACCGTGCTGCACGCGCTGAGCACCGACGGGCTGGCCGGGCCGGTGAACGCGGTCGCGCCCAACCCGGCCACCAACGCCGAGTTCACCAAGACGCTGGGCCGCGTGCTGAGGCGCCCGACCATCCTGCCCATGCCCGCCTTCGGCGCCCGGCTGGCGTTCGGCGAGATGGCCGACCACCTGCTCCTCGGCGGCGCGCGCATCGAGCCGTCCCGTCTGCGCGAGACGGGCTTCGACTTCGGCTACCCCGATCTGGAGGGCGCCCTGCGGCATCTGCTGGGCCGGTAGGCACCAGCGGCTATCGGGTCCTCTCCGCTTGCCCGACCTGCCGCAAGCGTGTGAGCTTTTGGATTCGGGGCACGCCTGCCCGGATGCCTCAGTTTGGCGTCACCAACCCGCTGGGAGTCTGCACCCTTCTACGGCGCAGTCTTGTAGACCTACCGCTCGATCACCGGCCGCCATTCGCGGGCGCGGCGCTCGGCGTCGGCCCGCTGCCGGGCCGTCATGCCGGCTGCGACCGCGTCGCCGGCGGTGACCGCCCGGTCTCCTTCTTCGCCGCTCAGCCGCGCCGCCGCGAGGGTGAGCCACTGGTGCGCGGTGACGGGGTCGGCGGGCGCGCCGACTCCCTCGGCGAGCATCACGCCGAGGTCGAGCTGGGCGAGAGCGTCCCCCTGGTCGGCCGCGAGGTGCAGCCACCGCACGGCTTCCCCTGCGGCGGGGGAGACCCCGCGGCCGTCGCGGTACATCAGACCGAGGTAGCGCTGGGCGGGGGCGTGGCCCTGCGCCGCAGCGGGGCGGATCCAGCGGACCGCCTCGGCGTCGTCCGCCGGGACGCCCCGGCCCTGGAGGTACATGAAGCCGAGGTCGGCCTGCGCCTCCGCGAGCCCCTCGGTCGCGGCGAGGTGCAGCCAGCGGACGGCCTCGCCGTCGTTAGCGGCGACCCCCCGGCCGTTCGCATAGGCGAGGGCGAGGCGGTACTGGGCGCGGGCCATGGCCGCGATGTTCGCCTCGGAGCTCGCGTGGGCGGGGTCGGCGGCCCGACGCAGCCAGCGCAGGGCCTCGGCGTCGTCTTGGGGCACTCCCTCGCCGATGCCATAGAGGAACGCCAAGTCCACCTGCGCCGCCACGTAGCCTTGGCCGGCCGCCTCGCGCAGCCAGCGCGCGCCCTCGGCCGCGTCCTGGTCCACGCCCCGGCCGTTCAGGTACAGCGCCGCGAGGCCCGCCTGCGAGCGGGCGTGTCCCTGCTCGGCCGCCAGCCGGTACCAGCGCGCCGCCTCCGCGGTGTCCCGCGGCACGTCCTGGCCGTTCTCGTAGAGCAGGGCCATCGCGTACTGGGCGCGGACCTCCCCCTGGTCAGCGGCGAGGCGCATTAGCCGCGCCGCCTCAGCGGCGTCGAGATCAACCCCTTGGCCGACCCCGTACAGGTAGCCCAGCCCGTACTGTCCCCCGGCGTGCCCCTGCTCGGCCGCCATGCGGTACCAGCGCGCCGCCTCGGCGGCGTCCTCGGAGACCGCCTCGCCGTTGAGATAGAGGTCGCCGAGGGTGGCCTGGGCGGGCGCGTAGCCCTGCTCGGCCGCCATCCGGTACCAGCGTAGGGCCTCTTCGGGGTCGCGGGACACGCCGTCGCCGAGCAGGTACCGTCCGCCCAGATCGGCCTGGGCCTCCGCTACCCCCCGCTCAGCCCGCGCCTCCAGGCCGCTCAGGTCGCGCCCGGCGTCCCGGGTCGCGGGCGGCCCCGCGCACGCGGCCGCCGCGAGGAGGGCTGCGAGAGCGCCCGCCGACCGGCTGCGGCGGCAGCGAATCCTCGGCAGTGCGCACACGGTCGCTGCGGGGGAGGCGACGGGACGCGACGGCCGGCAATCGAGCCCGCGCACCGTTCTCACTCGGACGGGCCGCGCCCGGCGGCGGGGTCGACGTCGGCGTCGTAGTCGACGCCGTCGACGCCGAACCCGAAGATGCGGAGGAAGTCGTCGCGGATGCCGTCGAGGTCGGCGAGCTCGGCGACGTTGTCGGTGGAGACGACGGGCCAGCGGCGGTTCACCTCGGCCTGCACCGGCCCGGACAGCTCCCAGTCGTCCATGCGGATGCGGCCCGCCTCGTCGAGCGGAGGCGGGGCGTCCGCGTAGAGGGCGGTGCGGAAGAGCCGGTCGATGTGGGCCAGGCAGTCCTCGTGGTTGCCGGCGCTCTTCATGACCCGGAACAGCAGGGCCAGGTACAGCGGGACGACGGGAATCGCGGAGCTGGCCTGGGTGACGACGGCCTTCAGCACCGCCACGCGGGCGTCGCCGCCCAGCCCCGAGAGCCGCCCGCGGATGGCGCCGGCGGCGCGGTCCAGGTCCTCCTTGGCCTTGCCGAGGGTGGCCTGCCAGTAGATGGGCCAGGTTAGCTCGCTGCCGATGTAGGTGAACGCGACGGTCCTGAACCCGGGGGCGAGGACGCCGGCGTCCTCGAGGGCGTCGATCCAGAACTCCCAGTCCTCGCCGCCCATCACCGCGACGGTGGCCGCCGTCTCCGCGTCCGACGCCGGCTCCAGGCTGACCTCTTCCACCACCCGGGTGTCCTGGTCGAGCGATTTGACGTGGAACGTCTCGCCGAGCGGCTTGATGGCCGAGCGGTGGAGGACCCCGGTGCGGGGATGCTTACGCACCGGCGCCGCGAGGCTGTAGACGAACAGGTCGATCTGGCCGAGCGACGCCCGGATCTCGTCGACGGCGCGGGCCTTCATCTCGTCGGAGTACGCGTCGCCGTCGAGGGTGCGGGCATAGAGCCCGCGCGCCGCCGCCGCGTCCTCGAAGGCGGCGTTGTTGTACCACCCCGCGGTCGCCGTCTTGTTGCGCCGGGGCGCCTTCTCGAACGACACCCCGAGGGTGCCCGCCCCCGCCCCGAACGCCGCCACGATGCGCGACGCCAACCCGTAGCCGCCGGAGCCGCCGACGACGAGGGCCCGCCGGGGGCCGTCCGGGAACGGCGTAACCCGCGCGATCTGCTCGCGCACGCCCGCGGCGCACCCTGCCGGATGCGCCGTCGTGCAGATGAACCCTCGAATCCTGGGCTTGACGATCATGCCGATTCCGCCATGGGCTGCTACTGCCCGTCCTCGCGGAGCGCGTTGAAGCGCCGCGCCCGGTCCACGGCGGCCTCGTTGCCGATGAGCTCCAGACGCCGCGCGCCCCCGAGGCCGCCCGCGCCGGCGTCGCCGAGGCTGCCGTCGCGGGCGAGGACGGCCATCGCGTCGTCGACCGCGCCGAGGGCGATGGCCCCCATCGCGCCGATGAACTGGATGCCGACCCCGGCGTCGCGCGCCGCCTCCATCGACGGGGCCCCGGTCAGGATGGGCCGCCCGGCCAGCTCGACCGCCCGCCGGCACTGGTCGAGGGGGATGCCGGGGACGAAGATGAGGTCGCCCCCCTCCTGCGCGTAGAGCGCGACCCGCTCGATCGCCTCGTCGAGGGGGCCGCCGTCGGCCACCACGTCGCTGCGGACGAGCAGCGCGGTGTCGGCGTCGCGCCGCGCGTCGACCGCCGCGCGCACCTTGTCGACCATCGCCTCGCGGCCGATGATCTTGCCCTCATCATAGCCGGCGAGGTGCTTCGCGCCGTACAGGTCCTCGATCATGATGCACGCGGCGCCCGCCTTCTCCATGCGCTGCACGGTGCGGTAGACGTTGAGGGGGTTGCCGCCGCCGTCGTCGGCGTCGGCGATGATCGGCAAGTCGACGGCGTCCGCGGTCCGGTTGCAGAACTCCACCAGGTCGTCCATGGTGATGACGCCGAAGTCGCCGGTGCCGTACTTGCTGAGGGACAGCGCGCTGCCGCCGCTCATCACGATCTCGAAGCCGTGCATCTCGGCCAGCCGGGCGGTGGCGACGTCGCCGCAGTTGATGCAGCGCGCGGGGTCGGCGCCCTCGAGGAGGGCGCGGAACCGGGCCCCCGGGCCCGCCCCGGCCGGGGCCTGGGCCGCCGCGCCCGTCAGTCCGCCCGCGAAGCCCGCGGGTCCGCCCGCCAGCGCGTGGCCCATCGCGCCGCCGGCGGCGAGCCCGGCGCCCTGCAGAAACCGCCGGCGATTGGGTTCGTGGCTCTTCGTCATCGTCGACCTCCTTGCTGCGGCCGGCCTGCGGGCCGGCTTGACCTCTGCGTCGCCGCCGCGCCCCTCTCGGTGCGGCCGACGCCCGGCGCTTGTCATCGCCGGCCGCCGCGTCAGCTCGACCCTGCGTCGTCGCGCCCCGGCACGGCAGGCGGGCCGGCCGGCTTGACCTCGCCGCGTCGGCCTATAATGATAAGAGGTTCGTGCCGATGCGGCGCACACGCTCGCGCCGTCGTGACCGCCCGGCGTGCACGGCGAGGTGTGCACCCCGCGGTGAGGCGTGCAGCGGACGGCCGCGATTGCCGCGCGGCGCGGGGCCGCGGACAGGGGCGAAGGAGCCATGGAGATGACGAGAACAAGCACGATTCGCGGCGCCTTGGCGCTCGCGCTCGGCGGCCTGATGCTGGCGCCGGGCATGGCGGCGGCGCAGGACGCGGCCGCCCCCACCTACACCAAGGACGTGGCCCCGATCTTCCGGGCCAAGTGCGAGAACTGCCACCGGCCAGGCTACATCGCCCCGATGTCGCTGCAGACCTACGCCGACTCGCGGCCGTGGGCGCGCTCCATCAGGAACCGGGTCGAGACCCGGCAGATGCCGCCCTGGCACATCGACAAGTCGGTGGGCATCCAGGCCTTCGACAACGACCGGTCGCTGACCCAGGCCGAGATCAACACCATCGTGCGCTGGGTCGACGCCGGCGCGCCGCAGGGCAGCCCCGCCGACCTGCCGCCGCCCGCGGTGTTCGCCGACGACGACGTGTGGAACTTCGCCGAGCTGTTCGGCGGGCCGCCGGATCTGGTCATCTACTCGACCCCGTACACGATGCCGGCCGTCGCGCAGGACGCGTGGTGGAAGCCGGAGGTGCCGACGGGGCTGACCGAGGACCGGTGGATCCGCGCCATCGAGATCCGCCCGTCGACGGTGGCCGGGCGCCGCATCACCCACCACGCCCTGGCCCGCCTGCAGCAGGAGGAGGACCCCGAGGAGCTCGGGGCCGCCTCGGAAGTCGGCCCCGGCATCCTGATGGAGTGGGCGGTCGGCAAGCAGGGCGAGATCATGCGCGAGGGGAGCGGCAAGCTCATCAAGGCCGACTCGACCATCGTGTGGGACATCCACTACTCCGCCGTCGGCGAGGAGATCACCGACACCGCCGAGCTGGGCTTGTACCTCTATCCCAAAGGGGAGGAACCGAGGCATCGGCAGGTGCTGTCGGCGTGGTCGACCATCGAGGGGGGCTACGAGCAGCTCTCGATTCCGCCCAACGAGATCACCACGACCGAGAACTTCCACGTTCTCAAGCAGAACGGCCGCATCGAGAACTACCAGCCGCACATGCACCTGCGGGGCAAGGGCATGCAGATGACCGCGATCCTGCCCGACGGGTCGCAGCAGGTGCTGAGCCGCGTCAGCGACTTCAACTTCAACTGGCACAACAACTACGTCTACGCCGACCACGCGGCGCCGCTGCTGCCCAAGGGCACCGTCATCGCCCTGAAGTCGTGGTACGACAACACCTCGGCCAACCGCGCCAACCCCGACCCGAACCAGTGGGTCGGCTACGGTGACCGCACCGTGGACGAGATGGGGCACGCCTGGGTCAACGTGACCTACATGGACGACGAGGACTTCGCGGCGGCCGTCGCCGAGCGCGAGGCGTTCCTCGCCGACGACGAATAGCAGTCTGCGCCGTAGGACGGCGCGGACCCGTAGGGGTTCGGCGGGTGCCAAGCGGAGGCCGCGGCGCGACCTTGCGGTTGCGTTCGGCGGCGATTGGCGGCCCGGCGACAACGGGAATCGTGGGAGCCGCCCCATCACCATCGGGGCGGCTTCCGCTACGTACAGAGGAGGTTTCGTCATGCGGACGACTCGCTCGGTGGGGCTCGCGGCGGCGGCCGCCCTGCTCGGGGTCGCTCTCGGGCCGGCGGGAGCGGCCGCGCAGATCCCCAGGACGCTCCAGGGCTTCGGCGCGCCGGTGTACCCCGCGTTCGAAGGCTGGTACGGGAACCCCGACGGCACCGCGACGCTGCTCATCGGCTTCTTCAACTCGAACACCGATCAGTCGGTGGAACTGCCCGTGGGCGAGCTGAACCACTTCAGCCCCGGCCCGCGGGACCGGGGACAGCCGACCCACTTTCCCCCGGGCCGGTCGTGGGGCGTCTTCACCATCGCGGTGCCCGGCGACTTCGACGGCGAGCTGAGCTGGACCCTCGTCGCCAACGACGAGCCGGTCACGATTCCCTTCCACATCCAGGCACCGTACTTCGTCGAGCCGTTCAAGGACGCGTCCAACAACAACGAGCCGCCGACGATCCGCTTCGCCGAGGACGGCCCGCCCCTCACCGGCCCGCCCGTCGGCATCGCCGAACGCCTGACCGGCACGGTCGGGAGCCCCGTCGAGCTGAGCGTCTGGCTGTCCGACGTCACCCCCGACACCCACGTGCGCGAGAGCCCGTTCCAGCGCAGCCCGCCGATGAGCCTGCTCTGGCACAAGCTGCGGGGCCCGGGGGGGGTCGAGTTCGCCGAGGCGACATTCGAGTACGAGGAGACGGCGCCGCAGAACCCCCGGACCACCGCGACCTTCGGTGCCCCCGGCGAGTACTGGCTGCGGGCCGAGGCCCTCGACTCGACCGGCGTCGGCGGCAGCGGCTTCCAGTGCTGCTGGACCTCGGCCATCGTGCAGGTCACCGTCTCGGAGTAGGCGTCCGCCCGGCGAGCCCGGTTCGCGCGGCGGGAGTGGAATAAACGCGGGTGCCGGGCGGTCGATGCCATTGGGAGCCCTCGGCGGGGTTCCGCGGGGCGCGGCTCGGACGCCTCGCGGTTCCGCCGGGGCCGCCGGGATGCGTCGATGAGAGCCGCCATGCACCCTGCGTCGAGCGTCGTGCTGCCCGGGTGGCCGTCCGCGGGCGGCGCGGCGTGGCCGTCGTCGTCGGGGACCGCCGCACCGGCTCTGGTCCCGCCGACCGCGGGAATCGCCGCAGGTGACCTGAGCGTCATGGACAGCGGGGCTGTCGCCGAGGCCGCCCAGGACAACCGTGGGGACGTGCCGGCCCGCGAGGCGGTGAGCGGGGAGGCGAGGGCGGCCGACCCGGACCGGGCGCTGGTCGCGGCCGCGGCGGCCGGCGACCGGGGCGCGTTCGAGGCGCTCGTGCGCCGCCACCAGACGCGCATCGTCAACTACGCGACGGCCATCGTGAAGGACCCCGCCGACGCGGAGGACGTCGCGCAGGAGACGTTCATCCGCGCCTACCGGTCGCTGTCCCGCTTCCGCGGCGACAGTTCGTTCAAGACGTGGCTGTACACCATCGCCACGAACGCCGCCCGGAGCGGCCTCGAGCGCCGGGGCCGGCGGAACCGGCTCGAAGACGGGAGCCTCGACGACGAGGCCGGCCCCCTCGCCGCCGCCGACGTTCCCGCGGGGGACGCCGACGCCGAGACGGCCCTGGTGCGGCGCGAGGCGATCGACCGCGCCCTCGCCGCCCTCCCGCCCGACCTGCGGGTCGCGGTGGTCCTGCGCGACGTCGAGGGGCTCGACTACAAGGAGATCGCGGCGGCGACGGGGGCGCCCATCGGGACCGTCGAGTCCCGCATCTTCCGCGCCCGCCGCCGGCTTCGACCGCTGCTGCAGCCGCTGATGGAGAGATCGTCATGAGATGCGACGACGCGGAACGTGCGGTCATCGCGCGCGCGGCGGGGCGCCTCGACCCGGCCGGCGCCCGGCGCCTGGAAGCGCACCTCGACGGCTGCCCCGCCTGCCGCGGGGCGGCGGCCGACCAGGACGACGTGGCCGCCGTCCTGTCCGCCCGGCCCGACGCGGCGCCCCCGCTCGGGTTCGCGACGCGGGTCATGGCGCGCCTCGACGCTCCGCCGACATGGCTCGACGTCATCGACTGGCGCCGCTGGACGGTGCGCCTCGCCCCGGTGGCGGCCCTGCTGGTGGTCGCGGCGGTGGGGCTGCGGCCGGCCGAGGCGGTCGAGCCAATCGAGTTCTCGGACCTCGTGACCGGCTGGGTCGGGGCGGACGACGCGGCGGAACCGCCCGCCTTGAGCCTGTTGTGGCAGGAAGAGGTGAACGACGACACCCTGCTGGAGGCGGTGTTGACATCGGGTCCGGACGGGTCTTTCTGAGGACGGCGCGGGCCGCGGCTGTGCCGTCTAGCGGGACGTGCCAAGGGCAAGCGACGCCCCAAGCGAAGGTCGCCGCGGACGAGGCAAGGATGAAGCGATGAACCGTACCAGCATGCGCCTGTGGGCCGGTCTCTTCGTCCTCGTCGTGTTCAGCGGCGGGCTCGCCGCCGGGTTCGCGGTGCGGCCGTGGCTCGATCCTGAGCCGCCCCGCGGATTCCGGGGCCGGGGCGCCCCCCCGCCGCCCTCGGCGCGGATAACCGAGAGGCTGCTCGACCGCTTCGACGCCGACCTCGAGCTCTCCGACGATCAGCGCCGACGGCTCCGAGATGTCTTCGAGGCCCGCCGGCTTCGGTTCCGCGAGCTCAACGAGAGCGTCCGCGAGCAGTTCGAGGCCGAGCGGGCGCAACTGAACGCCGAGATCGCCGCCATCCTGACCGCCGAGCAGATGCAGGTCTTCGAGAACCGCATCGTCAGGATGCGCCGCGACCGCCGCGACCGGTTCGGCCCCCGCGGCCCCGCCGACGGACGCGGCCTCCGCGGCGACCGCCCCGGCCGCCCCCCGCGGTGAGGCGGGCCCTTCTCCATCCGCTTTGTCAATTTACAGGGCGTCTTCAACCTGGAGCGCCCGTTCGGCGGACATTCCGTCTTCACCGGCCTCACCCGTTCTGAGCTGGATCCCACCCCATTCCCGCACTTCCTGGTTGGAGGAGGGCATCATGGCGATGACTAGATCGGGAGGGTGGATTCTGCTCGTGTGGCTGGCCGCGCCGGCAGCCGCGCAAGACGTCGGCCCGTTCCACGAGCTTGCCCGACAGGTCGAGGCGGGAGACGACGTCCGGGTGACGGTCCGCGGCGGCCGGGACGTGAAGGCCCGGGTCGTCGGGGTGACACCGCTCGAGCTGTCCGTGCTCGCCCGCGGCGCGCGGCTCGACCTCGGCGAGGCAGATGTCTGGGCCGTCCACCGCCGGGTCGACGACCCCACGCGGAACGGCGCCATTATCGGATTCGCGGCCGGCGCCGGCTGCGCGCTGTCGTCCCTCGTCCCGGTCTTCACGAGTGGGGATATGGACCTCACGGGTGCCGAGCTCGCGGGGGTGGCCGCGCTGAACGTCTCCTTGAGCGGCATGTTGGGCTGGTGGGTGGGCGCCGGCGTGGACGCCCTGATCGAGACTGAGGAAGAGGTCTATCGGGCGGGCCGCCGCCGGACGCGCTTGACGGTGGCTCCGCTGCTGTCGTCCGGCCGGCACGGCGCCGCCGTCTCGCTCGGCTTCTGAGCCTGACTGACGGAGTCCGTATGCCGGATCACGGTGGATTTCGAGGTTGCAGTCCACTAGACTGAACGGACATCGGCTCGGTCGCATCATTACCGGAGGTCATCGCCATGCGCGTCGCCCCGACACGCCTCGCCGTCGCCCTCGCTATCGCGGCCGGTCTGTTCACCCCGGCCCTCGCCGCCGCGGGCCAGGCCGGGGACGGCGCCACCTTCACGCGCGACGTGCTGCCGCTGCTGCAGCGCTCGTGCCAGAAGTGCCACCGGCCGGGCACCGGGGCCCCGATGTCGCTGCTGACCTACGAGGAGACGCGGCCCTGGGCGCGGGCCATCCGCGACCGCGTCGTCGCCCGGCAGATGCCGCCGTGGCACATCGACCGCAGCATCGGCGAGTACGTCGCCGACCCCTCGCTGAGCGACGCCGAGATCGCCACCATCGTCGAGTGGGTCGCGGCCGGCGCCCCGCGGGGGAACCCGGAAGACGCGCCTCCGCCGCTCGAGTTCGCGGCGCTCGACGAGTGGACCTACGGCGAGCCCGACCTCATCGTCCAGATGGAGAAGGGTTTCGAGATTCCCGCCGAGGGCCCCGACTTCTACCCGTCCGAGATCGTCGACCCGGGGCTGACCGAGGACCGCTACGTGAAGTGGGTGCAGATCATCCCCGAGGCGTACTGCTGCGTGCACCACTCGCACGTCTACGTCAGCGTCCCCGACACGGTGGAGAACCGCGACGAGTTCCGGCTCGGGATGGGGTCGAACACCCGCGAGATCGACCTCATCGAGTACGCCATGGGCAGCACCGGCCAGTACTATCCCGACGGCACCGGGCGGAAGCTGCCGGCGGGGGGCCTGTTCCGGTTCGCCCCGCACTACCACCCGTGGGGCGAGGAGACGATCGACCGGCAGAAGGTCGGCGTGAAGTTCTACCCCAAGGGGCAGGTGCCCGAGCTCATCGTCACCGCCCACCGCATCCGCACCGGCATCGGCCACGACTGGAAGCTGAACCGCGAGGCGGTCGAGGACCGGCTGCTCGCGGCCGGCTACGACCTCCCCCTGCACGCGGACCGGATGCCGACGGGGCTGCTCATCGACGACAACACCCTGAACGGGGTCGCCCTGCTGAGCATTCCGCCCGACACGGTGGCGCGCCACGAGCGGTTCTGGCCGCTGCCCCAGGCGGCGCTGATCCTGAGCTTCCAGCCCCACATGCACTTCCGGGGCAGCCGGATGCTGCTCGAGGCGATACATCTCGACGGCCGCCGCGAGGTGCTGACCGACGTCGTCAACTACGAGCAGACGTGGCAGATCGTCTACGCCTACGACGAGCCGCACGTGTTCCCGAAGGGCACGATCCTGCACACGGTGTCGTGGCACGACAACACCGCCAACAACCGGCACAACCCCGATCCCTCGGGCTGGGTCGGCTGGGGGTCGCGGACCATGGACGAGATGGGCCACGGCTGGACCGACGTCGCGTTCATGACCGACGAGCAGTACGAGCGGTATCTGGCCGGCGAGACCCTGCAGCGGATCGAGACCGACGACGACGAGTAGGGGGAGGCTCCGCCGGAACGGCGTGAACTCCTGGAGCCCTATCGGGCGGGCGGTGACCGAGCGGTCCGGGCCGTCGGGCGCCCGCCCCCGGTTTCCGGAGCGGCCGCCGCCCCGCGCGGCGTCCAGCGCACTTCGTCCGCCAGGAATCTGCGCCATCGAAGCGGCGCCGGTCCTGCAGGGTGGTCAGGGCGCAAGAGCTCTCGCGCCGGCCGCTTTCTTCCGCCGGCGCAGGGTGCCACGGCGGCGGCTTCCGCGCTATCATCCGAAGAATCGCCAAGAACGGACCCCAGCGATGGGCCGCCGCATACTCGTCGCCGTCTCCTGTCTCGCGGGTGGACTCCTAATCTCGCCCGCGCCGGCCGCCCAGCCCCACCAGGGCCTGACCGCGGTGGCCGGCATCGAGGTCGGCCACCACACCCTCGCCGCGCGCCCCACCGGATGCACGGTGGTGCTGGCTGAAGCGGGCGCGGTCGCCGGGGTCGACGTCCGGGGCGGCGCGCCCGGAACGCGCGAGACCGATCTGCTCGACCCCGCCAAGACCGTTCAACAGGTACACGCGATCGTCCTCGCGGGGGGCAGCGCGTTCGGGCTGGACGCCGCCGGCGGGGTGGTGCGGTACCTGTCGGAACGCGGCATCGGCTACGACACTCGCGTCGCGAAGGTGCCGATCGTGCCGGCCGCGATCCTCTTCGACCTCGGCGTCGGCGACCCGACGATTCGACCGGGCCCCGACTGCGGCTACCGCGCCGCCGCGGCCGCCACCGCGGGCCCGGTGGCGGAGGGCAACGTGGGGGCGGGGGCCGGCGCGACCGTCGGCAAGCTCGCCGGGGCGGGGCGGGCGATGAAGGGCGGTGTCGGATCCGCGGCGATCACCGTCCCCGACGGGCTCGTGGTCGCCGCGCTGGCCGCGGTCAACGCCGTCGGCGACGTTGTCGACCCCGCGACCGGCCGGGTGGTGTCGGGGGTGCGCACCCCCGACGGCAAGGGCCTCGCCGACGCGCGCACCCTGCTTCGAGCCGGGACGGGCGGCAGCGGTCGGCCTCGCGAGAACACCACCCTCGGAATCGTCGCCACCAACGCCGCGCTGACCCAGGCGGAGGCGACGACCGTCGCGCGAATGGCTCACGACGGCCTCGCCCGGGCCATCGTCCCCGCCCACACTCCCAGCGACGGGGACGCCATCTTCGCGCTCGCCACGGGGCGGCTCGTCGAACCCGTCGGCGTCGGGACCGTCGGCGCTCTCGCGGCCGAGGCGATGGCCGAGGCCGTCGTGCGGGCGGTGCACGCGGCCGCCGGCATCCCCGGCTACCCCGCCGCGCGGGACCTCGCGTCCCCTCCATGATGGCGGGGTGCCTGCGCGACCGAGCCGCGACCCGCGACCAGCCCGCAGATCCGTGAACCTCTACCTCGCCGTCATCCTCGCCTACGCCGGACTGCTCATGGCGGTGGGGCTGTGGTACGGCCGGCGGGTCAGGGGCCCCGGCGACTTCTTCGTCGCAGGCCGCCGCCTCGGGCCCGGGCTGCTCTTCACCACCCTGCTCGCGGCCAACATCGGGGCCGGCTCGACGATGGGGGCGGCCGCCCTCGGCTACCGCGACGGCCTCAGCGCGTGGTGGTGGGTGGGGTCGGCGGGCATCGGCTCGCTCTTCCTGGCGTTCTGGGTCGGCCCCCGGCTGCGGCGCCTCGCCGAGGCCCACGACCTGCACACCGTCGGCGACTTCCTCGAGCACCGCTACGGGCGGGAGGTCCGCGCCCTCATCGCGGCCCTCCTGTGGGTGGCGACGCTCGCGATCCTCGCCGGGCAGATCATCGCGATGGGGGGCGTGCTCCACGCGGTGAGCGGGCTCAATCCGTGGGTCGGGTCGCTCGTCGGCGGGGCCGCGGTGACCGTCTACTTCACGGCCGGGGGGCTGCTGACCTCGGTCCGCGTCAACGCCGTCCAGCTCGTGGTGCTGCTGGCCGGGTTCGTCGTCGTCTGCCCCCTCGTCCTTTCCGCGGTGGGCGGGCTGTCGCAGCTCGCCGCCGAGACCCGCGGCATCGACGGCTACTGGAACCCGTGGCGGGGCGGCGGCTCGGGCTGGTTCCTGCTCTTCATGATCGGCCCGTCGTTCATCGTCTCGCCGGGCATCCTGCAGCGGGTCTACGCGGCCCGAGACGACCGCGCGGTGCGGCTGGGGGTGGGCCTGAACGCCGCCGCCCTGCTCGTGTTCGCGGCGGCACCGGCCCTGCTCGGCATGATGGCGCGCACCGTGGCCCCCGACCTCGACGACCACAACCTCGCCCTGCCCACGGTGCTCATCGAGACCCTGCCGCCGCTCCTCGGCGCCCTCGGGCTCGCGGCCGTCTTCTCGGCGGAGCTGAGCTCGGCCGACGCCATCCTGTTCATGCTCGCCACATCGCTGTCCCGCGACCTCTACGCGCGGTTCCTGAACCCAGGGGCGGACGACGCCAGGATCCTGCGGGTCGCCCGCGGCGCCGCGGTGGCGGGCGGGGCGGGGGCCACCGCCCTCGCCATCGCGCTGAGCTCGATCATCGCGGCGCTGAGCATCTTCTACACCGTGCTGACGGTGACCCTGTTCGTGCCCGTCATCGTGGGGCTCTACGTCGGCCGGGTGCGGACGCCCGAGGCGGTCGCGTCGATCGCGGCCGGCGTCACCGTGTTCGCGGCGGTCCGCCTCGCCGGCGGCGAGGACGGCGTTGCGGGGCTGGATCCGGCGATGCTCGGCCTCGGCGCGGCGCTGGCCGCGACCCTCGCGGTGATGGCGGTGCGCCGACCGGCGGCGGCCGGCTCGCGGGAGGGCTGATCGCCCGACCGCCTGACGGCCCGCGGCGGGGGCTCACGGAAGGGCTGATCCTCGCGGGACCGGACACGGACGGCTGGCGAGGAAACCGCCATCGAGCCTGCCGCAGTATCATTCCCCGCGCTTCCGATCCCGCATCCGGAACGACCGGCGCGGCCGGCCACTCGGCGGAGCACTCGCAGCGAAGGCGTCGACCATGTCCAACCCCAACGCACCGACCAGCGACTACCGGGCGCTCCTGATCCTCGCGGGCGCCACCCTCCTGATGGCCGTCGTCCACCTGTTGCCGGTGCCCGCGCCGATCGAGCGCGCCGGCGAAATGATCCCCCTGACCCCCGAGGGCAAGACGTGCCTGGCCATCCTGCTCTTCGCGGTCACCCTGTGGGTCGGCGAGGCGATGCCGTTCGCGGTCACGTCGCTGCTCGTCGTGGTGCTCATCGCGGCCTTCGGCATCACCGACTTCGCCTCGGCGGTGAACGCCGGGTTCGGCAACCCCCTCATCGTCTTCTTCATCGGGGTGCTTTTCCTGTCGACCGGGTTCACGTTCTCGGGGCTCGGCACCCGCATGGTGCTGCACGTGCTGCGGTGGGCGGGCACGCGGGCCGACCGGGTGCTGCTCGGCTTCCTCATCGTCGGCGCGCTGCTCTCGATGTGGATCACCGACATGGCCGTCGCCGCGGTCATGCTGCCCCTCGGCGTCGGGGTCCTGAAGGACGCGGGCCTCAAGCCGCTCCAGAGCAACTACGGCCGGGCCCTGATGATCTCGTGCGCCTACGGCCCCCTCATCGGCGGCATCGGCACCCCCGCCGGCACCGCCGCCAACGTGCTCGCCCTCAGCTACCTGGAGGAGATCTCCGGGGTGACCGTCTCGTTCGGACAGTGGATGGTGCTCGGGGTCCCCGCCGCCATCCTGATGATCCCCGTGGGCTGGTGGCTGCTCCTCCGCATCTTCCCGCCCGACATCGAGACCCTGCCCTACGGCGAGGGCGAGATCGAGGCCAAGATCGAGGCCCTCGGCCCCCTCAAGCCGGTCGAGCGCAAGACCCTCGTCATCTTCGCGCTCACCATCACCGGGTGGCTCGTCACCCCCTGGCTCGCCGACCTCACGGGCGGGCTCGTCGACCCGCCGGTGCAGGCAGTGGCCCTCGCGGGGGGCCTGACCCTGTTCCTCCCCATGATCCGGGTCATGTCGTGGAAGGAGGCCCAGGCCAACATGGACTGGGGCGGCGTGATGCTCATCGTCGCCGGCCTGTCGCTCGGCCTGATGGTGTTCGAGACCGGCGCCGCCCGCTGGCTCGCCCAGCTCCTGCTCGGCAACCTCATCCTCATCCCGCCGGTGCTGCGCCCCTTCGTCATCGTGCTCGCGGTGGCAGCGCTGCACCTGCTGTTCTCCAGCAACACCGTGACCGGCTCGCTCATCATGCCGATCCTGCTCGCCCTCGCCCTCGACCTCGGCCTCGACGCCTGGACCATCGCCGCCCCGGCCGCCTTCACCTCGACCCTCGCGTTCATCCTCGTCACCGAGAGCCCGACCAACGTGCTGCCGTACTCGGCCGGGTACTTCTCGATCCGCGACATGGCCAAGGTGGGCATCTGGATGACGCTGGGGGCGGCGGTGTGCGTGACGGTGGCGATCACCGTGGTGGGCCTGTTCGGCTGACCCGCAAGACATCCGTACTTGCACCCGCGCCCCGGATCCCGCTCTCGTTCTCCCATCGCCAACCGCGGAGCACGAAATCCCACTCCCGACGCCCATCACCGCCCGCCATCCAACCCCTCTCTCACCCTCCCACCCCAACGCTCCACCAGCTCTCCAGTTCCCCGACTCCTCTTCCGTCGGCCGCCCTCAAGCCCGTGCACCCCTCTCGGATCCAGCCACCGCGCCACGACATCCCGCTTTCTCTCTCCAGTACTACCACCACACCACCGCTTCAGTGTACAATTCCATCATGTCCCAGAGCGCCCCCACGCCAACCCACCATGAGCCCGCCGCCATGCCCGATACAGCTTTCACTGACCGTCGCGGCGGCCGTGGACAGATGACCGTAACCGTGCAAAACCTCGGCGTGCTCAAGTACGCCACTTTCGAGCTCGGCAACCTCACCGTCATCTGCGGCAACAACAACACCGGCAAAACATACGCCACCTACGCGTTGTTCGGTTTCCTGGACTACTGGAAAGACAATCTACAAGTCACCGTACGCCCGTCAAGAATTCTCCCGTTGCTGAAGGACGGTGCCGTCCGAATGGACGTTTCCGCCATTGCTGCAAGATCAACACAGATCCTCGATAGCGGCTGCCGGGAATATACCCGCCAACTGTCCAGAGTATTCGCTTCAAAATCAACCCACTTCAGGACTTCCAGGTTTCGAGTGGAACTGCCGCCGGAAGAGATACACAGTAAGGTAACGTCGGTATCGTTTGAGCGCAACATAAGGTCCAACAAGGGCGACATCTTTTCTCTGACCAAGAACAAGGGAGAGACGCACCTCATGGTCTCACTCCTCGCCGACAACCCCAAGATCACGCTTCCTCGCAGCAGTATCAGCAATTTGGTATCGGATGCTGTAAATGAGATTCTCTTCGGCTCATTCTTCCCGCGGCCGTTTATTGCCAGTGCGGAGCGTACCGGTGCCGCGATTTTTCGGAAAGAACTCGACTTTGCTCGGAACCGTCTGCTTGAAGAAATGGGTCGCCAAGACCGGGTCATCGATCCAGTGAAGCTCTTGTCTAGAGGCTACCAAGACTATCCTCTGCCCGTCAAGACAAATGTAGACTTCACGCGCCAACTGGGAGAAGTTGCCAAGCGAGACAGCTTTTTGAGCAAACACCATAATTGGGTGCTTTACGAGTTTTCTGACATTATCGGCGGCCATTACGTCGTGGGCAACAACGACATTCCTTACTTCAAGCCTACACGCGCGCGTCGCAGGCTCTCGATGGTCGAGAGTTCCAGCGCTGTGCGTTCCCTGCTGGACGTGGGCTTCTATCTTCGACATGTCGCCGAACCCGGGGACTTGCTGATGATCGATGAGCCCGAACTCAATCTTCATCCGGAGAACCAACGACGACTAGCGCGCCTTTTTGCGCGCCTAGTCAATCTCGGCATACGCGTTTTCGTTACCACGCACAGCGACTATATCGTCAAGGAACTCAACACCCTTATCATGTTGAATCAGAATACATCAAACACTAGGCGAATCGCCAAGCAGGAGGGCTACCGGCGCGAGGACCTCCTGTCCCCCGAGCACATCAGAGTCTATATTGCCGAGAGATCCCGCTTCAGACCGGGGAAGGGGAAGAGAGTCACTGAAGGTCAGACTCTCGTGCGCGCGCCCGTCGACCCGCGGATGGGCATTGAAGCTCGCAGCTTTGACGAGACAATAAACAAGATGAATGACATCCAGGAATCGATTGTCTGGGGCGACGATGAGTGATTCGGACTTTCGTGTGCTTCGTGATTTGATCACAGAAGACGCCTTGGTGTTCGCCGAGAGAGATAGACATGGAAACAGCGTTCTTGTCCTAAAGGAGAACGCCCATCAGACTGAGTACTCGGTGAGAATACGTGGCGTGCCTGACGACATTCTGGCGATCAGAACGGATCTCTTTCCGCCACCGAAGTTCAGGGGTACCCGCGGAGAGCGCAAGCGAGCTGACTTCATCATTATCGCGGACGACGGGACAAGGAACTGGGTGATTTGCGTTGAGCTCAAGGGCGGCAAGAAATCGACGTCGGAAATCGAACAGCAGCTAAACGGATCGAGGTGTCTTCTCGCCTATTGCCGGGCTATCGGTCGAACATTTTGGCCACGGGGAGATTTTCTCGACGAACGAAAGTACATCGAACGCTTCGTGAGCGTGATGCGCATCAGCATGAACAAGAGACCCAGTCGGCGTAGGGCCTCAAAGGTACACGACACGCCGGGGAGGATGTTGAGAATCAACTCACCCGGCAATAACCGCCTTTCCTTCACTCAACTCACAGGAGGCGACGCCGACCTTGGCTAATGCCAATTGGAGTCGCCGACCACCGAGGGCACCAACGAGCATTGGCGGTACGGGCTGGACCGTCGGCGGCCGCGCGCGGTCTTGCCGCCTTCTTGACGTTAGCCGCCGCAGACCGGCGGTGCCTCGTAGTCCAGCCCCAGGAGCCGGAAGTAGTTCTCGCCGAGGGCGATGTTGCGGAAGGCGTCGTCGTCGAGGTGGCCGAGGATGCGGCTGGTGACCTCGAGCTCCTCGCGGTAGACGTCGATGTCCTTGTCGCGCGAGGCGAGGAAGTCGGTGCCGGGGAGAATCCGCTCGGAGTGGGCGTTCAGGAACGGGACGTAGGCCGCGCGACCCTCCGGGGTCGAGAAGTAGGCGTCGTCGATCACGCGCCACGTGATGTCGAGCATCAGATTGGCGTGGCGGGCCAGCATCGACGCCATCAGGGCGGCGTGGCGGGCCGGGTCCATGGTGGTCAGCTCGCGTGACAGGCCCATGTGCATCCAGACGATGGGGTTGTCGGGGTACCGGTCCAGTACCTGCTCCATCAGCGGCAGGTAGAGGGTCGGCTCGTCGTCGTTCCCGAGGTCGGCGTGGATGGCGAGGGGGATGCCGCGATCGCGGAGCACCGCCATGAAGCCGGCCCAGCCGTCGATGGCCTCGGCCGGCACCGGCCCCCGCCCGTTGGCGAAGACCGCCTGCTTGACCAGGTTGACCTCGCCCATCCAGCGGAACAGGCCGGGGTACTCCGTGTCGAGCAGCGCCATGCCGTCGAGGATGGAGTCGGGGTCGGCGAGGTCCGGGAAGGTCATGGACAGCGTCAGGTGGAGACCCTCGGGCGTCTTCACCACGGCGTTGGCGGCGTTGACGAAGTCGTTCCTCAGCGTCGGCCTCAACGGGGTGCCGGGGCAGTCGAGGTAGTACGTGCACGGGGACGACGCCGGCAGCATCTGGCCGATGCCGTAGACGTTGGCGAACAGAACCCCGGTCGCCTGGAGGTACTGCACGACCTCTTCGAACGGCACGGCGGGCCCGCCGAACGGCCGGAAGTGCACGTGGCTGTCGACGACCGCGGTCTGCGGCCGCGACGACCGGTCGTAGCACGCCGCGCCGTCGCCGCGGAACGCGTCCAGCGTCAGGTGCGCCTGCGGGGCCGCCGCCACGGCCTGGGCCACCGCCGCGGTCGGTGCCGCCGCCTGCGCCAGCATCACGCCGGCGACCACCGTGCCGGCCATTACGAGCCACACGCTGTTTCTACTCATTGACAACAGCGTAGCACGCGGCATGTCCGGCACCACGCAATCAGATGGCGGCGGCCGTGAGGCAGACCACCAATCGATCGTCGAAGGCTGGCAGTACTGAGACAGATGGTCGTGGTCTGGGATTCAGGAGGCTTCTCTCGGCAGGGGTGGAGCGCCGGCACGTTCACCCGTCAAGCCGCCGTCAAGCCGCGGCCAACCTCCCTTGAGCCGCGGCGTAGAACTCCGGCACCGTCTCGGCGGCGTAGTACTCGCGGCCGGTCAGGAACGAGACGACCGCGCCCGGGCACAGCCCGCCGAAGGGCTCCCAGACGACGTCGCCCCGGTCGGTGGAGGCCCGCACGATCGTGTCGATGAACCGGAGCGGCTTCTGGCTGCCGTGGAGGCTGCGGAACTTGTACTTCATGCCGTTGCGCGATCCCTGGATGCGCTCGGCGCCGCCGACCTGGGGCTCGCGCCAGACGTTGGTGACGCCGACGGCGCAGGAGAACTTGGCCCGCAGCGCCGACCACTCGCGGCCCAACAACGGCCGCCGGCCGTCCACGCTGAAGTAGGGCCGGCCGGCGGGGTCACCGTGCGCGTTGGCGTACGCGGCCAGCTTCTCGAAGGCCTCGACCGGGGGGTAGTACCACAGATGGTCGGCGGTCAGGTACTTCCGGGTCGCCGCGTTCAACACCCCGCACGCCTCGTTGGCGGCGCGCCAGGGCAGGCCGGTCCGGCGCCATTCGCGGCGCAGCCAGTCCTGCATGGTCAACTCGGCGTCGCCGACGGTGAACCGGGCCACCTTGACGTAGTGGACGCACACCTCGGTGACGACCGGGAACTTCCGCAGCGTCTGGGTGTTGGCGTTCCCCGCCACGTGCCCGATGCCCTTGTCCCAGACGTTGCAGCAGCGGTACTCCCAGCCATGGGCGGCAAGCACGGGGTGGACGTTGGCCCATCCGATCTCGGTGTTCCAGAACCACAGCGTCGTGGCCGGCGTCGAACGGGCGCTCCACGCCCGGACGTGCGGTTCGTACCACTCGGCCAGCGAATCCGCGGTGCGGCGGTCTCCGGGGAAGCCGTCCACGCCGTAGGGGCCGTCGGAAATCAGGCAGGTCGGGCGGGGCCAATCCGCGTAGCAGTCCTCGGCGCGGCCGAAGTGGAGGAAAGCCCGCCCCCGAGAATAGCGCTCGCCGGCCCGGGGTTCCTCTCGGGCCCGGTGCCGCGGCGCGAAGAGGCGGGACTGTACTGGCATCGCGGAATCGCTCACGGTCGTCGTGCCAGCATAACATCGGCGCGGGAACCGGCCCGGGCCGGCGGCAGGCGGCGGACACGCGGTCGCATAGCGGCGTCGGAGACCACGCGATCAGCCCCCCGCGCCCAGTTGGACGCGGTTTCGGCCCTTGGCCTTGGCGGCGTAGAGGGCCCGGTCGGCGCTCTCGACGAGCGCGGACGGGCTGGTGTCGGGCCGGGACACGGCCACCCCGAAGCTGGCGGTGACGCGGACGCCGGGCGGCGCCGGGGGGACCGCGTCGGGCCCGAAGTGCTGGACCCGCCGCCGGATGCGCTCGGCGATGCGGCACGCGGCGGCCGCGGCGGCGCGGGGCATGACGACGGCGAACTCGTCGCCGCCGAACCGCGCGCACAGGTCGAACGCCCGCACCGAACGCCGGAAGATGGCGGCCAGCCCCCGCAGGACGGCGTCGCCGGCGGGATGGCCGAGGGCGTCGTTGACCGCCTTGAACCGGTCGATGTCGATGGCGACGAGGGCGACGGGCTCGCGGTGCCGGCGCCCCCGGTCGAGCTCTTCCCGGAGCCGCGCGTCGATGCCGCCGCGGTTGAGGAGCCCGGTGAGGGGGTCGACGGCCACCGCCCGCGCGAGCCGGTCCCGCGCCCGCGTCGCGCGCTCGCAGGCGAGGGCGAGGGCGGCGGTCGCGGCGAGTCCACGCACCCGCGACAGGTCGGCCTCGTCGAACGGCCGGTCGCCGTCGCGGCCGGTCAGGGCGACGACGCCAAGCGCGGCCCCCCGCGCCACCAGCGGCACCGAGAGGCACCCGCCGGCGGGGAACGTCAACCCGGGTTCCCCGTGTCCGCCGCCGGCCGAGGCCAGCAGCGGGCGGCGGGTCGCGAACGCGCGTCCGATGACGCCGACGCCGGGCGCGATGACCGAGCCGGTGAAGGGCGGGGCCGGGGAACCGCGGGTCGCGGTGACGGTCAGCTCCGCCCCGGCGTCGTCGGGGACGGCGAGCGCGGCCCGCCGCGCCGAAACGGCGCCCGCGATGGTATCGACGATGAACTGATGGAGGTCCTGCCGGGGGGCGGCGAGCTCGTGGACGAAGCCGTCCACATTCACGGGCCGCCGTCCGCCGTCCGCCCGGTCCGCCGAGGGTCCGTTCATGGCTCTCGTCGCTCCATGCCATCAGTCGGAGCAAGGGCCGTGCCAGCGTCCGCCGCGCCCCACGCATCGCCGCCGCGCGAACCTGCCGGCGTGTCTGCGTCCCGACGCCTCGCCGCGCCCGGGAGAGCCGCCGTCAATCGCGTCGGCGCGCCCTGCGGTCAGGTGGAAACGCTCGTTGACGCGCCGAACTCAGCGGGGCTCCGAAAGGCGGCGGTCTACGGCGCGGCCGCCGACGTCTGCGCAGCCGCCCGCCCGGCGCCGGCCGGCGCGTAGAACGGGCGGTCGCCCTGGATGGTGACCCGGTAGCCGTGGCGGGTCTCCGGGAAGTAGTCCCAGACGGCGTGGTGCTGGGTGCACCGGTTGTCCCAGAACGCGATCGAGTCGGCGCGCCAGCGGAACCGGCACTGGAACTCGGGGGCGGCGCAGTGGTGCACGAGGAACGCGAGCAGGGCGTCGCTCTCGGCCCGCTTCAGCTCCTTGAACCCGGTGGTGAAACCCTCGTTGACGTAGAGGGCGGGGCGGCCGGTCTCGGGATGGGTGCGCACCGCGGGGTGCTCGGCCGACGGGTAGACGCCGTCGCGCAGGTTGTCGCCCCCGTAGCGCCCGATGTAGTACTGCCGGCCTTCGTGCACCGCCGTCAGCTCCTCGAGCAGCCGCTGCATGCGGTCGGAAAGGGCCTCCCAGGCCGCGTACATGCTGGCGAACAGGGTGTCGCCGCCCGACGGCGGGGCCTGCTCGACGCGCAGGATGCTCCCCATCGGGGGATCGACGTCGCACGAGACGTCGGAGTGCCACAGCTCGCCGGACACGAACTTCGAGTCGCCGTCGGCGTGCACGACCAGGATCTCGGGGTGCTCGGCGTCCTTCGGGGCGGCGGGGTGGACGTGCAGGTCCCCGAAGCGGCGGCCGAAGGCCTTGTGCTGCGGCCAAGTCAGCGTCTGGTCGCGGAAGAACAGCACCAGGTGCTTCATCAGCGCGGCGCGGATGGCGTCGACGGCGTCGGGGGCGAGCGGCGCGGCCAGGTCGACCCCGGACACCTCGGCCCCGATGACCGGCGACACCGGCTCGACCCGGATGTGATTCTGCAATTGCGGACCTTCCGTGTTCCCGGGACTCGGATCCCGTCTCCATTCGACAGCCGGCGGAGCGGTCCGGCGTCCAACGGGCGCGATCCTCCGCCGCCAGCCCCGCCTCTCGTCGCCTTCGGCTCCGTGGGTGCCCAACAACCCTCCAGGAGTCCGCGCCGTTCCACGGCAAAGCCTCCCATCCGCCAACATTGTCAGCGCACCGGGCGCCAGAGGGCAAGCCGGACGGCCCCGTCCGCGGTATGATGGTGCACTCGCGGCAGGCTCGCCCGACGCCGGATGCGCGGCGGTGGCCCTCCCGCCTCCGATCCGCCGCCGGTCCGGGGAGCCCCGCGGGCCGCGCTGCCGGAGCTTTCTTGCCTCCGGCCGGCGGCAATCGTGATATGTACCCGGAATCACGGCGACCACGCGGCGGGCGGCGTCGACGGGTCGGACCGAGTCCACGTACGCGTCGTGACGCCGGGCCGGGCGCTGCCACGCCCCGCCCGTCGTGGTCCGGCCCCTGAGTGGCAGGAACAGACACCTCAAGGAGGCCACCATGACGATCGTCCTGGCTCTGACCGCGCTGCTGGCGCTGCCGCAGGAGGCTCCGCCGACCCTCGACTACGGGTACTACAAGGCGAACGTGGAGCCGATCTTCACCGAGAGGAAGCCAGGCTTCACCCGCTGCGTCGTGTGCCACACGGAAGGCCGTGTCGGGTTCCTGCAGGAGCTGGAGCGGGGCGCCGACGGCTGGACCGACGAGCAGTCGCGCATGAACTTCGAGGCGGTCTCGAGGCTCGTCATCCCCGGCGCGCCGCTCGAGAGCCGGCTGCTGATGCACCCCCTCGAGCGCGACGCGGGCGGCGACGAGTTCCACAACGGCGGGCGCCAGTTCACCTCGCAGGAAGACCCCTGGTTCCAGACCCTCTCGGCCTGGGTGCTCGGGGAGACCGCTCAGTAGCCACCGGCGGGAACGCGTTTCACAGAGAGAAGGAGTTCGAGCAATGTTGACCACACGCAGACTGGCGGCCCTGGCGGCGATCGCCGCCCTCCTCGTCCCGGCCGCGGCGGCGGCGCAGACGGTCCGGATCATCCAGACCAACAGCGCCGGCGACAACGTGCACGTCATCGACCCGCTCACCAACGAGGTGATCGGCGTGATCGACGGGATCGAGCGCGCCCACGGGGCGGCCCCGTCGCCCGACGGCAAGAAGCTCTACGTCGCCAACGAGTCCGACGACACTGTCGACATCGTCGACATGGAGACCCTGAAGGTCACGAAGAAGGTCGAGCTCATCGGCCGTCCCAACAACATCGCCATCACCCCGGACGGCCGCAAGGTCTACACCGCCATCGCCCAGGCGCCGGGGGCGCTGCAGGTGCTCGACACCGAGACCGAGGAGATGACCGCGGTCATCTCGGTGCACGGCGGGGTTCACAACACCTACGTGACCCCGGACGGCAAGTACGCCATCGCCGGCATGGTCGGCGGGCGCAACATCACCGTCGTGAGCACCGAGCAGGACTTCCCGGTGTGGACGACGTACTCCGACCTCGGCATCCGCCCGATGACCTTCGAGGTCAACGAGGACGGGTCGACGAAGCACATCTACGCCCAGCTCTCGAACTTCAACGGGTTCGGCGTGCTCGACTTCGAGACCCGCAAGTGGGTCGACCGCGTCGAGTACCCCGAGCTGCCGAACAACGAGCGGACCCCGGGGCACGGCGGCAACACCGCCCACGGCATCGGCGTGACCCCCGACGGCCAGTACCTGGTCGCGAACAGCAGCCTGAACAGCAGCGTGTACGTCTACAGCCTGCCCGAGCGCGAGCTCGTGGGCGGCGTCCGCGTGGGCCACTCGCCGAACTGGGTCACCATCACCCCCGACAGCAAGTACGCGTACATCTCGATGTCGGGCGACAACAACGTCGCGGTCATCGACATCGCGACGGTCGAGCTGGTGACCAAGATCGAGACCGGCGGGCAGGTGCCGAAGCGGAACGCGACGCTGATCGTCGACAACGACTAGACTCGACGGGCCGGGGTCTGCGCCATAGTACGGGGCAGACTCCTGCCGGGTTGGTTGGGCGCCAGCGGATGCTGCGGCGCGACCCTCGCGGTCGCGTTCGGCGATGATTCGCGCTGGCGGCGAAGCACGCGGGAGACGGGGAGCCTTCGGGCTCTCCGTCTGTCGCCGGGGACGGAAGCATGCGCGCGCTTCTTCTTGCGGCGGGTGTCACGCTCGTCGTGACCGGGGGAATCTCGGCCGGCGGCCAGGCGGGCGGCCTCTACACGCCGGACCAGGCCGACGCGGGCGAGGTCCTGTACGACGAGCAGTGCGTCTCGTGCCACGGCACCCTGAGCGCCTTCTTTCCCGAGATGGCCGCCCTGCTCGGCGACCACACGTTCCGGCAACGGTGGGAGGGCCGCTCGATCGGCGAACTGTTCCAGTTGATCCAGGAAGAGATGCCGCAGGACGCCCCCGGCAGCCTGTCGAACGACGAGACCGCGAGCCTCGTCGCCTACATCCTCAGCGGCAACCGGTTCCCGGCCGGAGACACCGCGCTCTCGAACGACCTCGCGGCCCTGAACGAGATTCCGTTCGCACCCTGACCCCCGGCGGCGGGCCGTCCCCAGGGACCCGCGGTGTAACGCCGCGTTGCACCGCGCTCGCAGGTTGCTGGCGAAGAACCCCACGAGATCGAGGGGCAGGGCGCAACGAGGGCGCACGCCGCTAGGCGGCACCCCCGACCATGATCTCGACCTACTTCACCGACACGTTCGGCATCGAGCACCCCCTGAACGGCCGCAGCGCCGGCGGGGCAAGCCTGACGAGAGCGCCAGGCGGCACTCCAAGACCATGATTTCGACCCGATTCACGGAGACGTTCGGCATCGAGCACCCCATCGTGCAGGGCGGCATGCAGAACGTCGGCGTCGCCGAGCTCGTCTCGGCCGTCGCCAACGCCGGCGCCCTCGGCTTCCTGACCGCGCTGACCCAGCCCTCGCCCGAGGCCCTCACGCGCGAGATCGCGCGCACCCGCGGCATGACCGACCGGCCGTTCGGGGTGAACCTCACGATTCTCCCGACCCTGAAGCCGATCCCCTACGCGGAGTACGCGCAGGCCATCGTCGAGGCGGGCATCCGGATCGTGGAGACCGCCGGCAACAACCCGCAGCGGTTCCTGCCCGCGTTCAAGGCCGCCGGCATCAAGGTCGTCCACAAGTGCACGTCCGTGCGGCACGCGATCAAGGCCGAGACCATCGGCTGCGACGCCATCAGCATCGACGGCTTCGAGTGCGCCGGGCATCCCGGCGAGGACGACATCCCCGGGCTCGTCCTCATCCCGTGCGCGGCCGACCGCGTGAGCATCCCGATGATCGCCTCGGGCGGCTTCGGCGACGCCCGCGGCCTCGTCGCCGCCCTCGCCCTCGGGGCCGACGGCATGAACATGGGCACCCGCTTCATGGCCACCCGCGAGGCCCCCATCCACGACAACATCAAGCAGGCCCTCGTCTCTGCCACCGAGCGCGACACCGCCCTCATCTTCCGCTCGCTGCGCAACACCGCGCGGGTCTTCCGCAACGCCGTCTCGGACGAGGTCAACGCCATCGAGGCCGGCGGCGATGCCACCATCGACGACATCAAGCACCTCGTCTCCGGCGAGCGCGGCAAGCAGGCCCTCGACACCGGCGACACCGACGCCGGCGTCTGGTCGGCGGGCATGGTGGCCGGGCTCATCCACGACGTCCCCACCTGCCGCGAGCTGGTGGACCGCATCATGCGCGAGGCCGTCGCGATCATCGACGCGCGCCTAGCCGGCATGCGGCCGGGCGTGCCGGCGCCCACGGTGTGAGCCCCCGCAGAGACCGCCACCGGTGGGCCTCGCGCACCTAGAGGTAGAGGTAGGCCGGGGTTGCCGTCAGCGACCGTCCGGATCCCGGCGGCCACGGTGTGAACCTGAAGACTTGAGGCGGCCGCCAGCATGGTGCGCGCGTCGCACCGATGCCGCCGCCGGCCGTGGCGCAGCCTCACGTCGCGCCCCGTCGTCAAGACCTGTCGTGTCCTGCATGCGGCTGATACTTGCATTTTTCGTGCCCGACCGATTCGCGACGGCGGATCGGAGGCCGGGCGCAGCGCGCGCCCCGGCCGCGGGCGCCAGGATGCCGCGGACCGTGTGTGGCATGATCGACGTGCCCGCTGACACCGGTCCGACGACGACGACCGCCACGGCCGAGCGGGCGGAGCGCGGCAGGGCACGACGTCGTCCCGCGCCGCCAACGAGGATCGCCACGGATGGCCACGGCCCACCCCCGCATCCCCTACGGTGAAGCCGACATCAGGCGCATCCGCCTGAAGGGCTGGCTCTACGTCGACAAGACGCGTTTCCTCCGCCGGTTGGAGGAGGAGAGCTACGTCTTCCTGATCCGCCCCCGGCGCTTCGGCAAGAGCCTCTGGGTGTCGGTGCTCGAGAACTACTACGACCGCAGCCGCGCCGACGAGTGGGGCGCCGTCTTCGACGGCACCGACATCGGCCGGGAACCGACGGAAGACCGCTCGCGCTACGTCATCCTGCGGTTCAACTTCTCGGCCTTCGACGACACCCTGGAGACCCTGCGGGAGCGCTTCGAGGGCTACTGCGGCATGGTGATCCGCCGCGCGCTGGAGCGCAACCCCGACTTGTTCCCCGAGACGGCGGTCCGCCGCATTCTGGCGCCGCCCGCGGTCGACCGACGTCTCGGCGAGCTGTTCGCCTATGCCGGCGACCACGGCATCCCGGTGTACTGCCTCATCGACGAGTACGACAACTTCGCCAACACGGTGCTGGCCCACCACGGCCGCGAGGCGTACGAGTCGTTCACGCACGGCGGCGGCTTCTACCGCAACTTCTTCGCCACCCTGAAGGCGGGGGCCGGCGAGAGCGGCGGCGGCCTCGAGCGGCTGTTCATCACCGGGGTCTCGCCCATCACGATGGACGACGTGACGAGCGGCTTCAACATCGGCAAGAACGTCAGCCTCGGCCCCGGGTTCAACGAACTGCTCGGCTTCACGGAGGCCGAAGTGCGGGGCCTGCTCGCCACCTACCGGGACACCGGCGCTCTGAACCAGGACGTGGACACGGCGATGGACGTGATGCGGGAGTGGTACGACGGCTACCGGTTCACGGAGGAAGCCGAAGGCGCCGTCTACAACACCGACATGGTGCTCTACTACCTCAAAGAGGCCATTTCGACCGAGCGCGTCCCGCGGCGCCTGATCGACGTCAACGTGCGCATCGACTACGGCAAGCTGCGGCACCTGCTGGTGACGGGCCGGGAGGCCGGCGCCAAGCTGAACGGCAACTTCGACTTGCTGCGGCACGTCGCCGGCGAGGGAGGCGCCGACGCCGACGTCAATCTGAGCTTCCCGCTGGAGGAGCTCGTCGAGCCCGACAACTTCCTGTCGCTGCTGTACTACTTCGGCCTGCTCAGCATCCGCGGTTCGGCGAACGGGGCCACGCGGCTCGGCATCCCCAACCAGACGGTGCGGAAGCTGATGTACGGCTACCTGCGCGACGGCTACCGCGACGTGGGGGTCTTCTCGGTCAGCCACTACCGGTTCTCGAACCTGGTGCGGCACATGGCCTGCCGCGGCGCGTGGCGGCCCGCGCTGGAGTACCTGGCCGAGGCGATCGGGGCGCAGACCGGCATCCGCGACTACCTGAACGGCGAGAAGGTGGTGCAGGCGTTCCTGGCCGCCTACTTCAGCCTGGTCGACCACTTCCTGATTCACTCGGAGCGCGAGCTCGGCAAGGGCTACGCCGACCTGCACCTGGAGCCGTTCCTGGCCCGGTACCCGGAAGTCCGCTACGGATACGTGATCGAGGTCAAGTACCTGAAGCGCGGCGAGGCGGCCGACGAATCGGTGGTGGCGTCGCGGCTCGAGGAGGCCCGAACCCAGTTGCGCGGCTACCTGGTCGACCCCGGACTGCGCGGCGGCCAGCCGGGGGTCCGGCACGTCGGCCTGGCCGTGGTGTTCCACGGATGGGAGCTGGCCGCCTGCGAGGCGGTGGGCGACGAACGCACCGGCGACCGGGCGTTTGCGCCGTAGGGTGCAGGCGACCGGTCCGACGAGGAGTCCGGCAGCCGGCCTTGCGTCGAGATTCGGGAACGGCATCGGCACCCGAACCGGGTACAATGCGCGTGCCGGGAAGGTCCGCTCATCGCCCCAAGGCGGCCGGAGGCGAGTCTCTCGGCGTGTTTCAGTCTGCCCGTTCGTTCCATCGGGCGTGCGTGCCGGCCTCGCGCCGGCTCCGGGAGGACCCAGTCGATGAACCCGATCCTGTTGGTGCTGCTCACCACCGCCGCGTTTTTCCTGCTCCACATCGTGATGATCTTCGTCCTCGTCGGCAAGAAGAAGTAGGCTATCCGCCCCCCAGCTCCACGCTGCGCCGATAGGCGGCCGACACGGCCTTCGACAGCACGGTGCGGAAGCCGCCCTCCTCAAGCTGGTAGATCGCGTCGGCGGTGGTCCCCCCCGGCGACGTCACCCGGTTCCGCAACTCGGCGGGGTGGAGCGCGGTCTCGCGGGCGTAGACGGCGGCGCCGAGCACGGTCTGGATGACCATGTCGTGGGCGGCGGCGCGCGACCACCCGAGGTGGACGGCGGCGTCGATCAGCGCCTCGATCAGCAGGAAGACGTAGGCGGGGCCGCTGCCGCTGATGGCAGTGGCCCTGTCCAGGAACGCCTCGTCGCCCACGTAGAGGTGCTTCCCCAGCGCGCCGAGCAGGGCGCCGGTCTGCTCGCGCTGCTCGGCCGACACCGCCTCGGTCGCGGTCCACACCGTCATCCCCTCGCTGACCTGCGCCGGCGTGTTGGGCATGGTTCGCACGATGGCGTCGTGCCCGAGGCCGTCGGCGATGGTCGAGATGCGCGCCCCGGCGATGATAGAGATGACTAGGGCCTCGGGCCGCAGCGCCCCCCGCAGGTCGTCGCAGACCGCGGACAGCACCTGCGGCTTGATGGACAGCACCACGAGGTCGGCGTTCCGGGCGGCGTCCCGGTTGTCCCCGGTGGTGCACACGCCGAACCGCTCCTTCACCGCGCCGAGGCGGCTCTCGTGGGGGTCGGACGCGGTGACCGCCTCCGGGGAGACGAGGTCGTGGTGCACGAGGCCGCCGATCATCGCCTCGCCCATGGCCCCCGCCCCGATGAACGCGCACGACGTGTTCCGCAACGCTGTCAACGAACCGCTCCTTCCTCGCCGACATCTGGCTGCCCGCCGTCCGCCGGGCCGGTCTCGGGCCGGTAGGTCCCGAAGCTCCAGAAATGCCCCTCGGGGTCGCGCGCCGCGTACTCGCGCGAGCCGTACTCGGTGTCCTCGGGGGCCATGACGATCTCGGCCCCCGCCGCCTTCGCCCGCGCGTGGTGGGCGTCGACGTCATCCACCTGGACGTATATCCCCTGCGTGACGCCGCCCGCCGCCTTCGGGCTCTTCATGTTCATGAAGTCGTCCTGCGCCGTCCCGATCATGACCACGCCCGCCCCGTAGCGGAGCTGCGCGTGGGCGATGGTCCCCTTCGGCCCCGGCACGAGCATCTGCTTCTCGAACCCGAACGCCCGGTGGAGCCACTCGAACGCCGCGGGGGCGTCCTCGTAGCGCAGAAACGGAAAGAACCGCGTCCCGTCGTGCATCGCTGCCCCTCCTCGGGTCAGGCCGCCGCCGCGGAAGCCGCCGGGGCGGGGCCGGCGCGCCGGTCCCGGAAGAACAGGGCGAACAGCGCCAGCACCGCCGCCGCCCACGCCGCCGGCACGATCCAGATCCGGCCCCACGCGTGGCCGGCGCCCTCCACGTAGAGATCGACCACCAACCCCGACAGCCACGACCCGACGAACATGCCGACCCCGAGGGTCACGAACGCGATGAGGCCCTGGGCTGCCGCCCGCAGGTCCGGCGGGGCCTTCTCGTCGACGTAGATCTGCCCCGTCACGAAGAAGAAGTCGTAGCAGATGCCGTGCAGCAGGATGCCCCCGTAGAGCATCCACACCAGCGACCCGTTGTCGCCCCACGCGAACAGCAGATAGCGGGCGACCCACGCGGCCATGCCCACGAGCAGCATCCCCTTGACGCCGAGCCGCCGGAAGAAGAACGGCATCGCGAGCATGAACCCGATCTCGGACATCTGTCCGAGGGTCATCTTGCCGGCCGCGTTGACCACGCCGATCTCGTTGAGGAACGGGTTGGCGAACGCGTAGTAGAACTGCAGGGGGACGCACAGCAACATCGAGCCGGCCACGAACACCGCGAACGACGGCTCGCGCAGCAGGCGCAGGGCGTCGAGCCCGAGGACGTCCCGCGCGGTGACCCGCGCCGCCGCCCGCTTCGGCGGCGTGTGGGGCAGCAGCAGGCAGTAGAGCCCGAGGACGACGGAGGCGGCGGCCGCGATCTGCATCGGCCGCTGCGTGTCCTCGAGCCGCAGGAACCCCACCGCGAGGCCGGCGACGATCCAGCCGATGGTGCCGAGCACCCGGATGGGCGGGAACTCGCGGGCCGGCTCGGCCATCTGCCGGAACGACAGCGAGTTGGTCAAGGCGAGGGTCGGCATGTAGCAGAGCGCGTAGAGCAGCAGCACCCCGTAGACGGCGGGGAACGTCGTGCGCGTCGACGCGAGGAAAAGCACAGCCCCGCCCGCGACGTGCAGCCCCGCCAGCAGCTTCTCGGTCGCGAAGTAGCGGTCGGCAACCATCCCGACGAAGAACGGCGAGATCATCGCGGCGACCGCGGTGGTGCCGAACACCAGCCCGATCTGCTGGCCCGGGAACGCGAGGGCCTCGCCGAGGTAGGTCCCCAGAGGCACCGACCACGCGCCCCACACGAAGAACTGCAGGAACATCATGGCCGAGAGCTTGGTGCGCGTCAGCGGAGTCATCGCTCGGTCCCTCGGTCGCCGCCGGCTGTCGCTCTAACCAAAGATGCCCGATCCAGGCAACAAATCACTGCAAAGGCGTGACTCGCTCGAGTCCGGCCGTTGATCCTGCCGCACCCCGCCCGCCGACAGAGCCTGTCGTCCCAAGAGGCGACCGCCGCGGCCCCGCCCGGTCCTGCCGCCGAGCCCGCAGGATGCCGTACTATAATGCGCCGATGTCCGAATGCAGGAATGCGGCCCCGAACCGCCGTAGAACGTCGCTGGCCGCGGTCTGCGCCCTCGCCCTGCTCGCGGCGTCGAGCCGCGGCGCCGCCCCCCTCGCCGGCGGGGCGGCCGGGCAGCCGGGCGGGGGCGGGCCGCCGAACATCGTCATCATCACCGCCGACGACCTCGGCTGGGGCGACCTGGGGTCGTACGGGCACCCGACCATCCGCACCCCCCACCTCGACCGCATGGCCGCGGAGGGACAGCGGTGGACGAGCTTCTACAGCCAGGCCCCGGTGTGCTCGCCGAGCCGGGCGGCCCTGCTGACGGGGCGCATCCACCTGCGGAGCGGGATGTTCGGGCGCCGGCAGGGGGTCTTCTTCCCCGATTCCCGCGCGGGGCTGCCGGCCGGGGAGATCACCCTCGCCGAGGCGCTGCGCGACGCGGGCTACGCCACCGGCATCGTCGGCAAGTGGCATCTCGGCCATCTGCCCGAGTACCTGCCGACCCGGCACGGCTTCGACTCGTGGTTCGGCATCCCCTACTCGAACGACATGGACTGGCGGGTGCCGTCGGGCGCGGCGCGCCGGGCCGCGATGTTCCATCCGCGGACGGACTACTGGCACGTTCCCCTGATGCGGGACGAGAGGGTCGTCGAACGCCCCGCCGACCAGCACACCATTACGCGGCGCTACGCCGAGGAGGCGGTGTCGTTCATCGAGGCGAACCGCGACCGGCCGTTCTTCCTGTACCTGCCGCACACGATGCCCCACATGCCGCTGTTCCGCTCCGAGGGCTTCCGGGGCCACAGCACCGCCGGCGTCTACGGCGACGTCATCGAGGAGATCGACTGGACGGTGGGGCGGGTGATCGAGACGCTCGAGCGCCTCGAACTGACGGAGCGGACCTTGGTCGTGTTCACGAGCGACAACGGCCCCTGGCTCAGCTACCGGTCCCATGGCGGGTCGGCCGGCCCGCTGCGGAACGGCAAGGGGACGACGTTCGAGGGCGGCATGCGTGTGCCGGGCCTGTTCCGGTGGCCGGGAACGATCGCGCCCGGCGTGATCCAGGCCATCGGCTCGGCCATGGATCTCTTCACCACCGCCATCGCCCTCGGCGGCGGCGCGGTGCCCGACGACCGGCCCATCGACGGGGTCGACCTCAGCCCGGTGCTGCTGGGCACGGGGCCACCCCCGCGCGAGACCATGGCCTACTACCGGATGGGCGAGCTGTACGCCTTCAGGCTGGGCCGCTACAAGGCGCACTTCACGACCCAGAGCCGCTACGGCGCCCCCAGGGCGTGGATGCAGCAGACGGACCGCAGCCGGATCGTGGGCAACCCCACGACCGGCCGGATGGAACACGACCCGCCGCTGCTGTACGACCTCGGGGCGGATCCGGGCGAACGCTACGACATCGCCTCCGAGCGCCCCGACGTCCTCGCCGCGGTGGTCGCCGCGGCCGAGGCGCACCGGGCGGGCATGACGGTGGCCGAGCCGCTCTTCGACCTGCGGGGGCCCGAGTGAGATTCGGCAGAGAGGAGAAAGGCCCGATGGACACCGGCACCCGGCTTCGATTCTTCGTCCCGTGCGCGGTGCTGGCCGCCGCGCTGGCGTTCACCGCCGCGCCCGCCGGCGCCCAGTCGCGGGTGCCCGACGGCGAGTGGCACCACTTCGGGCGGGACGCCGCCAACACCAAGTACTCGCCGCTCGACGACATCACCGCCGAGAACTTCACCGACCTGGAGGTCGCGTGGCGCTGGACGTCGCTGTCGCGGGCGGTGGCCGAGGAGCACGATCGCATCCGGCCCGCCGCGTTCAAGTCGTCGCCGCTGATGGCGGACGGGCTGGTTTACGTGAGCACCGCCCTCGGGCAGGCGGCGGCCCTCGACGCGGGCACCGGCGAGACGGTGTGGACCTACGACCCCCGCATCTACGACGACATGGACCGCCCCCCCAACATGGGCTGGCACCACCGGGGCCTCTCGTACTGGAAGGACGGCGAGAGCGGCGACGCGCGCATCTTCATGAGCAACCACGACCTGAAGCTGGTCGCCCTCGACGCCCGCACCGGCGCCCTCTACCCCGACTTCGGCGAGAACGGCTACGTCGACCTGACGCAGGGCTACAACCGCGAGATCGACGCGTCGCGCATGACCTACTCGTCGCCCGTCGCGGTGGCCGGCGACACCATCATCACCGGCAGCATCATCCAGGACACCTACATCACCCTGCGCGAGGCGTCGCCGGGCGACGTGCGCGCCTACGACGCCCGCACCGGCGAGATGAAGTGGATCTTCCACACCATCCCCCAGGGCGACGAGTTCGGGGTCGACTCGTGGCAGAACGAGTCGTGGCGCTACAGCGGGCACACCAACGTCTGGTCGTACATGGCCGTCGACGAGGAGCTCGGCCTCGTCTACCTGCCCACCGGCACCCCGTCGAACGACTGGTACGGCGGCATGCGGCCGGGGGACAACCTGTTCGCCGAGAGCATCGTCGCCGTCGACATCGAGACCGGGCGGCGCGAGTGGCACTTCCAGGCGGTGCACCACGGGCTGTGGGACTGGGACTTCCCGACCGGCCCCAACCTAGTGGACATCACCGTGGATGGCCGCGAGGTGAAGGCCCTGGCCCAGGTCAGCAAGCAGGCGTTCACCTACGTCTTCGACCGGGTGACGGGGGAGCCCGTCTGGCCCATCGAGGAGCGCCCCGTCCCGCAGGGCAACGTGCCCGGCGAGTGGTACTCGCCGACCCAGCCGTTCCCCACGAAGCCGCCGCCGTTCGACCGGCAGGGCATCGCCATCGACGACGTCATCGACTTCACGCCCGAGCTGAAGGCCGAGGCCCTCGATCTGGTGAGCAGCCGCGCGCGGTTCGGGCCGATCTTCTCGCCCCCGGTGCTGCGGGGGGCGGAGGTCCCGTTCATCCAGGTGCCGGGGGCGGGCGGGGGCGCGAACTGGCAGGGGGCGGCCGTCGACATCGAGACGGGGCGGCTGTTCGTGTCGTCGTCGAGCACCCTCATCGTGGTCGAGGTGGTCGAGTACGAGGCGCCGGCGACGGTCGGCTACTTCACCGACCCGTGGGGCGTCGGGCTGCCGGGGCCGCGGGGGCTGCCCCTGTTCAAGCCGCCGTACAAGCGGGTGACGGCGCTCGACCTGACCACCGGCGATCGGGCGTGGATGCAGCCGCACGGGGACGGCCCGCGGAACCATCCCGCCCTCGCCCACCTGAACCTGCCGCCCCTCGGCGGCGGGGGCGGCATCAGCTCGGGGCCGCTCGTAACGCCGTCGCTGCTCATCATGAACCACGGCGGCCGCGGCTACGAGGACGTGGCGGCCGGCTCGCGCACCATCAGCGCCTACGACAAGGCCACCGGCGAGCACCTCGGCTCGGTCGACCTGCCGGCGCCGCCCGGGGGCAACCCGGTGACGTACCGGCACGAGGGCCGGCAGTATCTGCTGGTGGCGGTCGGCGGCGGGAGCGGCACCGCCGAGCTGATCGCGCTGGCACTGCCCGAGGAGCCGGCGTCGTAGTCGGACGACGGAATCTCTGGTGGATCGGTGGGAAGAACCTGCGGGCGGTGAACTCTCGGGCTGGTGGCGTGCGTGACCGTCTTCTGACCCTCGTTGGGCTTCTGCTGTGCCCCGTGCTCGCGGCCGGGGCGGCGGCCCAGCCAGCGGGCGGCGACGGCGCCGGGAGTCCCGCAACGACCCGGGAGGCCGGCCCGGAGTTGGACGCTGACCGTGGGCCGACGTCGGGCGGCGACGCCGAAGACCCCGCGGCGACCAGGGAATCCGGTTCCGAGAACGACGCGGACCGGTTCCCGACGCCGGAGGACGACGGCCCCGGGGACTCCGCGATCCAGGCGCCGCCCAGCCCGGAGTCAGACGCGGGCTGGTTCCTGCCCAAGGCGTTCCGGGCCGTGGGGCGCGGCTTCGGGATCGAGACGCCCGAGGACTGGTCGCTGCGCTTCGACCTCCAGCCCGGGGTCGTCGGCAAGACGCACCCCTTGCCACGCAACTCGTTCCGGTCGTACCGCGTCGAGCTGGTGCGGCACACCGACGGGTCGGCGCTGTGGCACCACACCTACCGCTTTCCGTCCTACGGCGCGGGGGTCCAGTTCGCGGACTTCGGCGGCGGGCCGACGGACCGGGGCCGGCCCGTGTCCGTGTACGGGTTCATCCAGACCCCCATCCTCCCGACCATCGCCACCGTCGACGTCCTCACGACCATCGGCATGGGGGTGACGGCCGGCTGGAACCCCCCGGCGTTCGAGGACTTCCCGTTCGAGCGGCATCCGACGACGCGGCTGACGAGCTACATCGACCTCGGCTTCCAGGCGCGGCGGCGCCTCACCGACCGCCTCGACCTCCTCGCGGGGTTCTCGCTCAACCACTTCTCGAACGGCGGCGTCGGCAGCCCGAACCGGGGGCTGACGGTGACCGCCCCCCGCGTCGCCGTCCAGCGCAGCCTGGGGGCGCGGGGGGCGCCCCGGCGGCGCGAAGACCGGCCGCCGTTCGCCGGCCGGTGGGAGTCGCGCGTCGACGGGGGGCTCGCGGTGCGGGGGGTCGGGTTCTTCTGGCGCGAGGGCGGGTTCGGCCCCCGCGGGTACATCCAGGTCGCCGCCCTCAAGGGCTCGGTGTGGCGCCGGTTCTACCGCCTCGGCCAGGTCGGCGGGGGCCTGGAGGGGTCGCTGGAGACGGGCCGGCCGCGCGGCACGGCGCGGACCCCCGACGCCGACCTCGGCGGCGGCGGCAGCCTCGGCCTCTACACGGGGTACGAGCAGATCGCGGGGCCGTTCTCCATCTACCTGCACTTCGGGACCCACCTGGCCCGCACGCGGTCCGACGAGCGGCCGGCCCCGTACTACCGGGTGGGGACCATCATGCGCTTGGCCGACCGCTGGTTCACCGACGTGAGCTTCCGGTTCATGAGCCGGGGCAAGGACTTCAGCCACGACTACATCGCCTGGCACCTCGGCTACCGCCTCGACGGGTTGCCGTTCCCGTTCCACCGGTGAGGACGGCGATCCGCGCATGGCGCCCGGCGCCCGGTGCGTGTACGATGCTGGTCTGAGAAGCGCCGGGGACGGCGGAGCACGCCGGGCACCGAGTCGTCGGTGCCCGGAGAGGAGCGACGATGACGAAGACGGCGGCGATACTTGTCGGCCTGGGGCTGCTGGCGGGCTGCGGCGGTGCCGAGCCCGACCCCATCAACATCACCAACGGCCAGGGCGAGATGTCCGGCGAGGTGACCGCGGACAGCGTCATCCTGCAGTCGCGGCTGACCACCCTGGACGGCCTAGTCGACGGCGACGTGGCGGGGGCGCCGGGCGCCGCGCGGTTCGAGCTGGCCCTGTCGGACGACTTCGCCGACTCGACGACGACGGCGTGGCTCGACGCCACCGCCGAGGGCGACTACATCGTGAAGACCGCCGTCGACGGGCTGAGCGCGGGCACGCGCTACTACTACCGGCTCGAGTACGGCCCCACCGCCGAGAACACCCGGCTCGGCCCCACCCGCACGTTCCGCACCCTGCCCGGCGCGGCCGCGGCCGAGGAGGTGAGCTTCGTGGTGGTCACGGGCATGAACTACGCCCTCTTCCACGGCGACCGTCCGCGGTCCGGCTCGCCCGAGGACCGGCCCCTGGGTTACCCCGGGCTCGCGTCGATCCTCGCCCGCGAGCCGGCGTTCTTCGTCGGCACGGGCGACAACGTCTACTACGACGCCCCGTTCAGCGAGTTCGAGCGGACCCAGTCGTTCCTGCGCAAGAAGTGGCACCAGCAGTTCGTGCAGCCGCGCTTCATCGACCTGTTCTCGTCGGTCCCCACCTACTGGGAGAAGGACGACCACGACTACCGCTTCAACGACAGCGACAACACCGTCGAGCTCGAGCCCGACCCCTCGCCCGAGCTGGGCCGGGCCACGTTCCTCGAGCAGGTGCCGATCGTCGACCCGAACGACCCCGACCCGCGCACCTACCGCACCCACCGCGTGTCGCGCGACCTGCAGATATGGCTGACCGAGGGGCGCGACTACCGCAGCCCGAACATGGCCGAGCCGGGGCCCGACAAGACGATGTGGGGGGCCGAGCAGTTCGCGTGGCTGCAGGAGACCCTGCTCGCGAGCGACGCCACGTTCAAGATCCTCATCTCGCCGACCCCGATGATCGGCCCCGACGACGCCAACCAGGCCGGGCGCCAGGCGCTGGGGCACGACCCCTTCAAGCGCGACAACCAATCGAACCCCATGGGGTTCCAGTACGAGCGCGACCTTTTCTTCGATTGGCTCGAGGAGAACGGCTTCCTCGACGGCGGGCACTTCTACATCGTCAGCGGCGACCGGCACTGGCAGTACCACTCGATCCACCCGCGGGGGTTCGAGGAGTTCTCGACCGGCGCCCTCGTCGACGCCAACGCGCGCCTCGGCCGGGCGCCCGGCGACCCCGAATCGAACGACCCCGACGGGCTGATCGTGCAGCCGTTCTCGTCGCCCGAGCCCACCGGGGGCTTCCTGGAGGTGACGGTGACCCCGGGCGACGCCCCGTCCGCCGCGTTCCGCTGGTTCGACGAGCACGGCGTCCCCACCTACGAGACGGTCCGCACGGCCGGATGAGGGTGCGCCATGCCGCTGCTGATTCAGCTCATCGACCTTTACTCGATCATCGTGCTGGTGGCGGTGGTCACCTCGTGGATGCAGCTTCCCCCGTCGAACCCGGTCGCGAACTTCACGAACACGCTGACCGAGCCGCTGCTCGATCCCATCCGGCGCGCCCTGCCGCCGATGGGCGGGCTCGACTTCTCGCCGATGGTCCTGCTGATCGGGCTGCGCATGGTCCGGAGCCTGTTCTTGTGACCGGCGGGGGATCGGCCAGCGACGACCGGCGAGTTGACCGGCGGTCATGCCGCCTGTACTCTGGTAGCCACAGAGGAGATTGGACATGAGCGATATGCACCTCAGGATGTCGAAAGAGGCCGATGAAGTGCTGGTAGATTTCGCGAGAACGAACAACATCACCAAGGCGGAAGCACTGAGTCGCGCCATCGCCCTGCTCGCTCTGGCCAGGGAACAACGGAAACAAGGGAGATTCCTGGGGATCGTGGAAGAGGACGACAGCAAACACCTCCGGGCGGTCGGCCTCGTCGAGGACGCGTGACAATGGCGGAGAGCAGTCAGGCTCCCGACTCGGGCGATGCACGGAGAATCAACCTCGAGAGCCTCTTTCCGGACGTAAGGGCCGATACCATCGACGAGGGGGAGCGCCTCAGGCTCGCCCGCCAGTTGCTTCTGTTTCTCGGCTTGCTGACGGTCGGCATCTTCATCGCGTACGGCAGGAATCCCGACAACAGCGCGCTCCAGGCGATCTTCGAGCTGTTCAAGATTGGCCTGCTTCCACTGATTACGCTGATCGTATCGTTCTACTTCTCCAGGATGGATCACTGATGGCTCTGATGGACATTCCCGTCGGACGGACACACAGGCGTTTGGCGATCATGGGCGGGCTTGGCACCCCGGTGGCCCTAGCCGCACTGGTGATGTCGGCCGTCTTCGCCGACGCCGGACAGGCGCCGTCGCTCGACGCGCTCGCGCAGCGCGCCCTCGCCACCATCGACGGCGAGCTGGACGTCCCCGGCCTGAAGGCACCGGTCGAGGTGATACGCGACGAGTGGGGGGTGCCCCACATCTACGCGGAGAACGACGACGACCTGTTCTTCGCGCAGGGCTACGTCATGGCCCAGGACCGGCTGTGGCAGATGGAGATGTGGCGCCGCTGGCGCGAGGGGCGGCTCGCCGAGGTCTTCGGGCCCGAGGCCCTCGACTACGACCGGCGCACCCGGCTGATGATGTTCCGGGGGCCGTTCGACGAGACCGAGTGGACCAGCTACCACCCCGACGCCCACCGCCTCTTCACCGCCCACGCCAACGGGGTGAACGCGTTCATCGAGCAGAACCGCGGCAACCTCCCGGTGGAGTTCCAGCTCACCGGCGTCGAGCCCGAGCCGTGGACGGCGGAGACCGCGGTGCTGCGCTGGGCCGCCCTCGGGGTGCCGAGCGTGCGCGGGCACGCCCTCCACGAGATGCAGCTCGCCCTGAACGTCGCCCGCTACGGGGCCGAGGAGGCGAACCGGCGCTTCGCCCCCGACCCCTGGGACGACCTCGTGGTGCCCGACGGCCTCGACGTCTCCATCATCACCGAGGACATCCTCGACGCGATGCGGGCCGGCGACGGCGACCCGTTCACGGCGGGGCGGCTGCCCGCCCTGGAGATCGTCGAGCCGTACCGCGGCCTCGTCAGCCCGCGGGAGCCGCGGGCGGCGCGGGTCCTGCCCGGCGTCGTCGCCACCGAGGGCAGCAACAACTGGGTGATGACCGGCGCGCGCTCGCCGACCGGGGTCCCCATCCTCGCCAACGACCCCCACCGTCGCATCGAGATGCCGGCGCTGCGCTACTTCGTGCACCTGAACGCGCCCGGCTGGAACGTCATCGGGGGCGGCGAGCCGCCGTTCGCGGGGGTCGACGCCGGCAGCAACGCGCGCATGGCATGGGGCTTCACGTTTGCGGGCACCGACATGGTCGACGTCTACGTGGAGGAGCTGCACCCCGACGAGCCCGACCTAGTGCGGTGGCGGGACGGCTGGGAGCCGCTGCGCGTCATCGAGGAGGAGATTCCCGTCAAGGGGCGGGAGCCCGAGCCGATCGTGCTGAAGTTCAGCCGGCACGGCCCCGTCTTCTACGAGGACCTGGAGAACCGCGTCGCCTACGCGGTGCGGTCGGTGGTGCAGGAGCCGGGCACCGCCGCCTACAAGGGCAGCTTCCAGCTCGCCCAGGCCGAGAGCTGCGCCGACTTCTTCGACCGGGCCATGCACTGGCTGGTGCCGACGCACAGCCTCGTCTGCGGCGACGCCGACGGCAACATCGCCCTCCAGGTGACCGGCCTGACGCCCGACCGCGACGGGTGGAACGGGCGCCTGCCGGTGCCCGGCAACGGCGACTACGAGTGGAAGGGGTTCCGCGAGGACCTGCCCCGCGAATTCAACCCCGAGCGCGGTTACGTCGCCACCGCCAACAACAACGTCCACCCGCCGGGCTACGAGGGGCGCCCCGTGTTCTATCACTCGTCCCGCGGGGTCGAGACCTCGCGCATCGCGCGCCTGCACCAGATTCTCGGGGCCGGCGAGACGCTCTCGGTGGACGATCACAAGGCGATCCAGCACGACTCGCGCCTGCTCGCGGCCGAGCGGGACATCCCCGCGTTCCAGGGCTGGACGTCGGACGACCCCGACGTCGAATGGGCCCGCGGACTGATCGCCGACTGGGACGCGACCGTCTCGCGCGACAGCGCGGCCGGGGCCCTCTACGTGCGCTGGAACGCGGAGGTGGACGCCGCGGCCCGGAATGCGGAGACCCCCGAAGCCGAGCGCCGCGCCCTGATCGAGCAGGGCCTCGCGGCCGCGATCGAGCGGCTGACCCGCGAGCTCGGCCCCGACCGCGGCGAATGGCGGCACGGCCGCGTCCACGCCAGCGCCCTTCAGCACATGTTCGTTCCCGAGTTCGACCTGCCCGCGGTCGAGCGCCCCGGCGGCTTCGGCGCCCTCAACGCCACCGGCGCCAACTTCCGCCGCATCATCGACCTCGCCGACCCCGACCGGTCGGTGGCCAGCAACGCCCCCGGCCAGTCGGCCCAGCCCGGCAGCCCCTTCTACGGCAACCTCGCCGACAACCTCGGCAACGGCGAGTACTTCCCGCTGCTCTACACGCGGGAAGCCGTCGAGGAGCACGCGGCGCACCGGCTGACGCTGCAGCCGGCCGGGCCGTAGAATCTCCAAGCGAGGAGGATCTGCATTGACAAAACTCTTGTAGGTACCGGGAAACACCCCATTTGCGGGGAAACCACAGCCGCCCCGGTGATCCGTCAGAGGGGTCTGAAGCCGGCTATAGACGATGTGGGCTCGCGGCAGGGCATGGGAGCCGCGGAGCGCTCTGACCGTTCCGCGACCATATCGTTGTGGAGCCAGTCGTGAACATGCAATGCACGGCGGTCTTCCGGAAGGTTCCGGAAGGCTATATCGCCTTCATCGAGGAGTTCCCCGGCGCGAACACCCAGGGTGCCACCCTGGAAGAGGCCCGTACGAACCTCCGCGAAGCCGTCGCCCTAGTGGTCGAAGCCAACCGCGTCCTGGCTCGGGAGAACGCCACCGGCGCTGCTTTCATCCGAGAACCGCTCACCGTGACGGCGTGAAGCGCCGGGACCTGCTGCGGCATCTGGCGCGACACGGATGCGCCTTCCTCCGCGAGGGCCGCAGTCACACGGTGTACATCAACCGGGCGACCCAGAAGGCCTCGACGATTCCCCGTCACAACGAGATCAACCAGGACCTCGCGAGAAAGATCTGCAAGGACCTGCAGGTGCCCCGGCCGGACGCCTGACACCGGGTATCCGGCTGACCGGCCCACCGCTCCGCGCAACCGACGACCGGATCGTCTGTCGCGCGTCCCACGGTACCGATCCACGCACGTCGGATGCGCCCCGATCATCCTCATCCGGGGCGATTCCCCCGTAACGGCGCTCGCGACGGCGGAACGCCTCGACCGCACGGCGCAGGTCCTCGCCGTCGAAGTCCGGCCACAGCGTCTCGATGAACAGGAGCTCCGCGTAGGCCGACTCGAACAGCAGGAAATCGCTCAGGCGCTGCTCGCCGCTCGTGCGGATGACGAGGTCGACCGGCGGGGTCTCCGGATCGGAGTGGCACGCACGGTTGACCCGCCGCAGGAAGCCGCGCTCGTCGCACGGTTCGTCCGGTCTCACGGCCCCTGCCGCGGCGAGAATCGCCGCTTGGGCCGAGTAGTCCACGGCGAGCCGCAGGTAGAGCCGGGCGCCGTCGCGCGTCGCGCGCTCCGTTTCCTCGATCGCACGGATCAACGCGCGGGACAGACGGTCCCGACGGCCGATCAGCGCGAGCCGCACGCCCTCCTTCCGACAGCTCGCGCGCTCGCGGACGAGGAAGGACTCGAGCAGCGCCATCAACGCCGACACCTCGGCCGCCGGCCGGCTCCAGTTGTCGGCGGAGAAGGCGTAGAGCGTCAGCGTAGTGATGCCGAGCGCGGGTGCCGCCTCGACCGCGCGGCGCACCGCGTCGGCCCCGCGGCGGTGCCCCTCGGTGCGCCGGAGGCCGCGCGCCGAGGCCCAGCGGCCGTTGCCGTCCATGATCAGGCCCACATGCAGGCCGCCGTTCATCGTCCGACCCATCCCCTTCGCCTCAACCGGCCACCGACACGGCCAGGCGGTCGACGAAGGTGACGACGGCGAGGAACGACAGGACGAGCAGAACGAGAGCGCCGACCGCGAACGTCACCTTCAGGGGTCGGCTCTCGAAGGGGGCGGCAGCGGCCAGCCGGCCGAACTGGGTGGCCACCCGGATCGCGACCCAGATCGTGATGATCGCGGCTGCGAGTTCCAGGGGAGGCGCGTCGTCGATCCACGCCGAGCCGACGAGAGTCGCGGCCGCGAACACCCGCGCCAGCCAAGTGAAGAAGATCTCCTCGGCGGGAGCCAACCGGTCGTGCAGAGAGCTCAGTGCCTGCTGCATCGTGTCACTCCTGGTTGCGCGTACGACATCGGTCGCGGCGCTCGAGGCCAGTATGGGCGGAGGGACCGCCCCGAGACATGAGCGAGAAGTGACGGGTCGGTGATATTCCGCTGAGAGGATCCGAAAACGGGCCGGGGCCTGCGGGGCGGGAGGATCAGCGAGGCCGTCTCGTCAACCCGGCGCACAGGCCCGAGCCGAACATCAAGCCCTCGAAGGCACTGATGGCGACCCGGGTCACCACCCCCGGCGCCGGCTCGCCGAGCAGGCGGGCGAGGGGGGCGAGGCCGACCTGCGAGCCGGGAAAGCTCTGGGCCATGAAGTCGAGGCTCATCGCCCCCAGGAAGCGGCCGCTCCAGCCGAGCATCCCCGCAGCGAGGGCGCAGGCGAGCCCCGCCAGGAGGGCGGCTCGCACCCGGGCGAGCCCGTGGGGAGTCGCCATGCCGCCCTCGGCGGTGGGCGTGGCAAGCCCGTACCCGAGCCCGACCGCGCCCCCGAGGACCAGGCCCTCCACGGCGCCGGCCAGCGGCGAGAGGTCGCGGCCGAACAGGCCCTCGAGCACGAGCCGCCCCAGGAGGTGGGCGGCGGCACCGATGGCGAGGCCGCTCGCCGCCCCCGCCGCGGCGAGCGCCAGGCGCCGGCGTGCGCGAAAGGCGGCCTCGGCGGCGGCGAGGCCGGCCCCGACCCCCGCCGCCGCGACGCCGCCGGTCGCGGCGCCGAGCAGCGGCAGCATCGCCAGCACGCCGTCGCCGGCCGTCGACCCGGGCCCGAAGCGGAGGACGAGCCCGCCGAGGAAGCCGGCGACGGCCCCGGCCGCCGCGCCTCCCGCCGCCGCGGCCAGCCACCGCCGCCCGGCCAGCCGGGCGACGCGCCGGACGCGCAGCAGGAACAGGATTCTCGCCGCGGCCAGCCAGCCCGGATGTCCCAGCAGCGGGACCGGCCCCGCCCCCGGGACGTCCCAACGGGTCTCGCGCAGGTAGGCGCGGGCCGCGGCGTGCCCGGGCCGGCGGTCCAGCCGGTCGAGGGCCTCGGCCGTGCCCAGCCGGTGCAGGGTCTCGGCCGCCTCCCGGCGCCGCACGTCCGCGTCCTCGGGGTCGTCGGCGTCGTCGTCGAGCAGCGCCTCGAGGGCCCGGTCGACGGCGGTGTCCGCGTCCAGTTCCGCGGGAGCCGGCACGGGCGCCGCCGGAGCGGGTCGCATGCCCCCCGCCGCAACGGTCGGGGCGGATTCCGCCGGGGCGGGCCGCACGTCCTCCGCCGAAGCTGCCGCCGCGGGCTCGGCCGAGACGGCCGAAACGCGCGCCGCCGGCCCCTCGTCCGGCTCCTCCACGACGTCGCAGACGAAGCGGTAACCGTGCCGCGGCACCGTGCGGATGAAGGACGGCTCGCGCGGGTCGTCGCCCAGCGTGCGCCGGAGTATCCGCACCGCCTGGCTCAGGGCGCCGTCGGTGACCGCCACGTCGCTCCAGACCGCGTCGAGGATGTCGTGCCTCGACAACGCCTCGTTGCGGCGCTCGACGAGCAGGACCAGCAGATCGAAGCAGCGCGGAATCAGCGGCAGTTCCCGGCCGTCGCGAACGAGCGTCCGGCGGGCGGGCGACAGGGTGTGACCAGCGAATCGGTAGCGGGGGGCGCCGGGGGACGATGGCATCGACGGTCGGCAGTATACGCGGCTTCGCGGCCCCGGCCCGCGCTATCGCCACGGCCGGAGCGGACCAAGGCGCTCTTCGGGTTCGCCGGGGCGCCAGTGGGTCGAGCCCGCACCTGGCGGCGTACGGCGAAGGACTCGAGAGGCTCCTGGAGCATTCGCCCGTCGATCGGCCAGTGACGATTCGGTCGGCACCAGGACTGCCCCGGGGGGGGGCGACTGCGCCTTGACATCACTCCACATGAAGGACTAGTCTGAAAAACAGACCAACCAATGAGGAGGGCAGACATGGGCTTGGGCAAGTCCGCCGCACGAGACGATCTGGCCGTGGTCGACAGGATTCTCCACGCCGCCGATCGGACCTTTCACGTCCCGCCCCTCATCTTCATCACGTGGGGGCTGTACGGCACCATCGTCAACGGCGTTCATCAGGCGGCGGCCTCGGGACTCTCCGTTCCTCCCGACCCCTTGTTCCATCTCCCGATGATGCTGCTCGCCATCGGCATCACCGTCTGGGCCGCCGGCCGTGGGGATGCGGAGCGCGAGACCCTGGTGGACAGTCATGCCGGCACCACGTTCGCCACGGCCTTCGGCGTGATCCTGCTCTTGAACCTCACCTGCCAGCACGCGGTGATCCCCGCTCGGGCGATGTCCCTGTTCTGGAGCGGGGGGATGAGCATCGCGCTGCTGAGCGTCGGCTTCCAATCGAGTCGACTCCTGCTCGGCGGGGGCGTCGCGCTGCTCGCGGCGTCGGCGCTCGCCGGCCTTGCCCCGGCGTGGTTCCACGGAACGCTCGCGATGGGCTGGTTCGCGGGGATGGTGGTTCCCGGCATCGTGTCGTGGGGTCGGCGCGCACATGGATGAGCTGCTGCTGTCGCGCGTGCGCCTCGCCGTCATCGCCGAGCTCGTGGCGGTCGAGTGGGCCACCTTCACCGACCTTCAGCGGTCGGTCCGGGCCACCAACGGCAACCTGAGCGCCCACCTCGGCAAGCTGGTCGCGGGCGGCTACGTCGCCGAGCGCAAGCGCTTCGTCCGCCGCCGGCCCCAGACCCGCTACCGACTGACCGAAGCGGGCCGCGCCGCGCTGGTGCGTCACGTCGAGAGCCTGCAGGCGCTGATCGCGACGGAGGCGTGATCGAACGGCGCCACCGAACGACACGAGTGCGAGAACACCCGACGGACGTGTTTTCGACGTTCGCGAGAAAACGGATATGCTGAGATGATGCTGGCCAAGTCCGAGATTCAGAGACAGGCACTCAATCTTCCCGCCCGGGAGCGCATCGATCTCGTCGTGAAGCTCTGGGACAGTCTGGCGCCGGGAGAGATTCCTGTCCCCGACTGGCAGCGGGACCTGATTCGTGATCGCCTGGCGGCGCTTGAGGACATCCCGGCCGAGCAGCGTTCGGTGCCTTGGGAAGCGGTCCGCAGCCGGGTCTTCTCCGACGCACCGTGCCTCCGCCCGTCCGGCTGAGGTCTGCCGCGTCGGCGCAGACGTGCGCGCCTCGGGCGCGCCGCCGGCACGTTGGCGCGGGCGGCGCGCTGCGTGATATCGTCAGTGATTCGACGGCTCGGCCGGCAGGAATCGTTCCCGAAGGCCGTTGCTCCGAGGGCGGGGCGGGTCTCGCCCACGGGCGCGGTTCGTCTCCCGGACGCTCCAGGGAGGCCCCGGGCGACTGCCGGCCGGGCCGCCTCGTGATATCAGTGCGTGTCGAGGTGCGGGTGGGACCGCACCGAGACCAAACCGACTTCCCGGAGGGCATCATGCGAATGCGCACCCTGTGGGTGGTTCCGGCGTCGGCGGTGCTGGCGGCCGCCGTCCTCGCGACGGCGCCGGCGACCCCCCGCGCTCAGGAGACCACCGAGAATCCGTTCACGACGACGCTCGACATCCGGATGGGCCAGCGGCTGTACCAGCAGCAGTGCACCCGCTGCCACGGCCAGACCGGCGACGGCGGCGAGCTGGGGCCGGCCCTGACCAACGGCTTCACCAGCGCCAGCACCGACGCGGGGCTGTTCCGCATCGTCCGCGAGGGCATCCCCAACACCCAGATGATCGGCATCAGCCGCAACGCCACCGACCAGTCGGTGTGGATGGTGGTCAGCTACCTGAACTCGCTGAACAGCACCCCCGCCGTCGACCTGCCGGGCGACGTCGCGGCCGGGCGCATGGTGTTCGAGGGCAAGGGCAACTGCGCGAGCTGCCACATGGTGAACGGCACGGGCGGCCGGCGGGGCCCCGACCTGAGCCGGGTGGGCGACCGCCGCGACCCCGACGAGCTCGTCAGCGACCTGCGCACGCCCGACGAGGACCTCGCGCCGCGCTGGTGGACCCTGCGGGTGACCCGCGAGGACGGCTCGGTGGTCGAGGGCCTGCGCATGAGCGAGGACACCTTCACGATGCGGGTCATGGACGAGAACGAGGACCTCTGGTCGTTCTCGAAGGGCGGCGTGCGGTCCTACGATCGCGTCACGAGCTCGATCATGCCCAGCGTGAACGCCCTCCTGACCGAAGACGAGGTGGAAGACCTCATCGCCTACCTGTACTCGCTCCGACGGGAGGAGACCTGATCATGAAACGGCTTGCCATCGTCCTCGCGGCCGCCCTCGCCGCCGCGCCGGCCGCCGCCCAGGAGCCCGGGTCCGGCGACGGCCCCTCGTTCTCGCCCGTCACCTGGGAGCGCCTGCTGAACGCGGCCGACGAGCCCGAGAACTGGCTGATGTACTCGGCCACCCTCGACGCCAAGCGCTACAGCCGGCTCGACCAGATCCACAACCGCAACGTCGGCGAGCTCGAGCTCAAGTGGGCCTACCAGATCCCGCAGCTCGACCGGGCGGAAACGGTGCCGCTGGTCGTCGACGGGGTGATGTTCATCACCGAGGCACCGAGCAACGTGGTCGCCGTCGACGCCGCCACCGGCCGCCAGTACTGGCGCTACGACCATCCGCTGCCCGACGACCTGCGCATCTGCTGCGGGCGGAACAACCGCGGCGTCGCCATCCTCGGCGAGACGCTCTTCATGAGCACCCTCGACGCGCACCTCGTCGCCATCGACGCCCGCACCGGCAACCTCGTGTGGGACCGGGAGACCGCCGACCACCAGTCGGGCTACAGCAAGACCGCCGCGCCCCTCGTCGTCGGCGACCAAGTGGTGACGGGCATCGCCGGCGGCGAGTACGGCATCCGCGGCTTCATCGACTCGTACGACGCGGCGTCGGGCGAGCAGGTGTGGCGGGCGTGGACGATTCCCGGCCCCGACCATCCCGACAACCAGACGTGGGCCGGCGACTCGTGGCGCACCGGAGGCTCGGCGAGCTGGATCACCGGCGCCTACGACCCCGATCTCGACATCGTCTACTGGGGCACGGGCAACCCGGGGCCGGACTGGAACGGCGACGTGCGGCTCGGCGACAACCTCTACTCGGACTCGGCCATGGCCATCAACGGGACCACCGGCGAGCTCGAGTGGTACTTCCAGTTCACGCCCCACGACGTGCACGACTGGGACGCCATCCAGGTGCCGATTCTCGCCGACCTCACGATGGACGGCGAGGAGCGCAAGGTGATGATGTGGGCGAACCGCAACGCGTTCTTCTACACCATCGACCGCGTGACCGGCGAGTTCCTTCTCGGCAAGCCGTACGCCAAGCAGACCTGGGCGGTGGGGCTCGACTCGAACGGCCGGCCGATCCGCGTGCCCAACACCGCGCCGACGCCGGAGGGCACGCTCGTCTCGCCCCCCGTCGGGGGCGGCACCAACTGGTTCTCGCCCGCCTTCAGCCCCCGCACCGAGCTCTTCTACGTGCAGGCCTACGACGGCGAGGACATCTTCTACAAGCGCGACGAGGAGTACGTCGAGGGCGACCAGTTCACGGGCGGGGGCGCGCAGCGTCCGCTGCCGGCCGACAACTACCACAGCGCCATCCGCGCCATCGACCCGCGGACCGGCGACGTGCGGTGGGAGTACCCGATCCAGCCGCGGTCGACCGCGGGGGTCACCGCCACCGCCGGCGACCTCGTGTTCAGCGGCAGCGTCGACGGCTACTTCTACGCCCTCGACGCGGTCAGCGGCGAGGAGCTCTGGCACATGAACGTGGGCCGGCGCGTCCACTCGGCGGCGATCACCTACGCCGTCGACGGGCAGCAGTACGTGACCATCGCGGCCGGCAACGTCGTCTTCACCTTCGGGCTGAGGGACTGAGCCGTGGCGTTCCTGTCACCCACCGACATGGCCCGCAAGGAGCCCATGCCCGGCTTCGTGGGCCGGTTCGCCAACGGCGTCACGATGACCTCGGTCACCTGGACCGTCGCGGCCGGGGCCGAGCTGCCCGAGCATGCGCATCCCCACGAGCAGGTGGCGCACGTGCTCGACGGGGAGTTCGAGCTGACCATCGAGGACAAGACGCAGCGCCTCGGGGCGGGCATGGTGGCGATCATTCCGCCCAACGCCGTCCACTCGGGCCGGGCGATCACCCAGTGCCGCATCATCGACGTGTTCCATCCGGTGCGGGACGACTACCGCTGACCGCGCGGAAGGGGCCGGCGCCCGTCCGGCGCGTTTCGCAGGGGCGCTCCTTCGGGGGCGCCCCTTTTTCGCGCGCGGCGGCGACGGACCGGCGGGCGGGGAGTGATACTGTGGCGGCCAAAGCGTGATGTCGTTCATCGCCCCCCTGAAGGACGGGCTGCGGCGCGTGACGCGGGCGCCGATGGTGCTGGCCGGTGCCGCGGTGCTGACGGCGGCGGTGGCCCTGCCGCCGGGGCTGCTGCTGCGGGAAGCGCCGCCGGCCGCTCTGCGCGAAATCCCCGCACCCGGCGGTCCCGCGCCCGGCGACCCGGAGGCCGGCGGTCCCGCGCCCGGCTGCATCCCGCTCCACTGGTGGCGGTTCCCGCACGACGCGTACCCAGTCGAGGGCCGGCCGTGCGTGGCCCCGCCCGCGGGGACGGACGCCCCCGCCGCCTACCTGCGCGCCCTGCTCGACCGCGAAGGCCCCGACCCCGCGCTCGCCGCGGTGGTCGTCGTCTACCTCGCGGCCTGGACCCTCTTCTCGGCGGGCGCCATCGACCGCTACGCCCGGGACCGCCCCACCCGCGGTGCCGGGTTTTTCGCCGCGTGCGGCGTCTACGGGCCCCGCCTGCTGCGGCTCGCCCTCATCGCCGGCGTCGTCTACTGGGCGCTCTTCAGGACGGTCCACCCCTGGCTCGTCGGCGAACCCTCCCCCGGGGAAGGCGTTCCCCCGGCCGCACTACCCCGCTATCTGGCGTTCGGGCTGCTCCTGGCCCTGGTCGGCCTCGTGTTCGACTACGCGCGGGTGCGGGCGGTGGTGGAGGACCGCCGCAGCATGCTCGGAGCCCTGCTCGCCGGCTGGCGTTTCGTGCGACGGCGGCCGGCCGCGTGCCTGGGGCTCTACGCCGTCAACGGGGCGGTGGCGTCGGCGGTCGTCGGGGCCTACGCGGTCACCGCGCCGGCCGCCCCCGCCGGGGCGTCCCTCCGGTGGGCGTTCCTCGCCGGCCAGGTCTACGTCGCCGCGCGCCTGGCCGCCAAGCTGCTCTTCTACGCCACCGAGATCGCCTACTTCCAGAGCCGGTTGGCCCACGCCGGCTACGTCGCGGCCCCGGTGCCGGTGTGGCCGGAGTCGGCCTCGGCGGAGGCCCTGGGACGCCTCGTGGAGGGCACTAGGCAGGCCGGAGCGCCGCCATCGCCATGATCGCCACGATCGACGTCCTGTTTATCGCCGCCGTCGGCTTCGTGCTGATGCTCGTGCTGCCGATCGTCGCTTTCCTGTACGCGGCGGCGCTGCGCGCGCGGGTCGTCGACATCGAGGACCGCCTCGCCCGCCTCGAGCGCTGGATGCAGGGAGCGCCGCCGCCGCGGCCGGCGGCACCCGCGGCGGCGGCACCGACCGCGACCACGCCCGGCGCCGAGCCGGCGCAAGCCGCGGGGCCGATGCCCGCCCTCTCCGATGCCGAGCGCCGGTCACCCGCGCAGGCCCCGACGCCCTGGGTAGCGGGCGCGGCGACGGCGACGGAGGCGGTGCTTGCGTCTCCGGCCGCGCAGGCCCCGACGCCCCGGGTATCCGCGGCCGCACCCGCGTCACCGGCTGCACAGGCCCCCACGCCGCCGGTATCCGCCGCGGCACCCGCGTCACGGTCCGTGCAGACCGCCGCGCCGGGGTCGCCACTCGCACCGCCCACGGCACCGCCCTCAGCCCCCGCGCCGGCCGCGGCCCCGACCCCGGCCGGCGCGGCTCCGGACCTGCAGCCCGAGCCGCTGCGCCTCGAGACGCGCATCGGCGCCCGCTGGATGCTCTACGCCGGCGTGGCCATCCTCATCATCGGGGTGGGCCTGTTCATCCGCTACGCGTTCGTCAACGCGTGGATCACGGAGCCGTTGCGCGTCGCCACCGGCCTGCTCGCGGGTGCCCTGTTGATCGTGGGGGGGCGGCGCTTCGCGGCCCTCGGCCACGTACGGTTCGGCGTGACGGTGGTGGGCGGCGGCGTCGCCGTCTGGTATCTCGCCGCGTGGGCGGCGCTGATCCTGTACCGCCTCGTGGACGCCGCCACCGGCTTCGCGATGCTCACCGTAGTGACCGCGTTCGCGGCGTTCCAGGCCGACCGGCTGCGCGCCCAGCCCCTCGCCATGATGGCGGTGGGCGGCGGGTTCGTCACGCCCTTCCTCGTCGTCGGCGGCGACGACGCGCAGATCGTCCTGTTCACCTACGTGGCCCTGCTCGTCGGCGCCATCGTCTACTTGGCGCACCGCCGCGACTGGCCCGCCCTGAATCTGACCAGCTTCCTGCTGACGGGGCTGACCGTCGCGGTGTGGTGCGTCTTCTTCTACGAGCCCGACGCCTACCTGCGGACGGAGCTGTTCTTCACGCTCTACGCGGGGCTGTTCCTCTGGGTGCTGTACCGGTCGCGGTCCTCCACGCATCCGTTCGCCGGCGTCGTCCGGGGGGCGCTGGCGACCACCCCCCTCTGGTACCACGCCGCGTCGCTCGCCATCCTCGGCGACCACTGGCTGGCGTTCCTCGTCTACCTGATCGCGGTCACCGGCGTCGGGGTCGCGGTGGCCGCCCGCTCGGGGGCGATGTGGGCCCGCGTCGGGCTGTGGATGCTCGTCGCGGGGCCGCTCCTCGGGTGGACCGCCGCCGACCCGGGCAGCTCGTGGCTCGTGCCCGCCGCGGTGACGTGGGTCGCGGTCGCGGGCCTGCACGCCGCCGCGCAAATCGAACTGCTGCGGCGCGGAGGCGGGCCGCTGCACACGGCGGACGTCGTCCTCGTGCCCGTCAACGGGCTCGGCCTCGCGTTCGGGCTGCAGACGCTGCTGGAGCCGCACTTTCCCGCCGCGACCGCGCTGGCGACGGCCGGCCTGGCGGTGGCGTGGTGGGCGGTGGCGGCCGGCGTGCGGCGCATCGACCCCGGCGCGGCGATGCACGTGCTGGTGCTGGCCGCGGCCCTCGCGGTGGCCGCGGTCGGCCTGCATCTCGACGGGGCCTGGGGTGCCCTGGCCTGCGCGGCCCTCGCGGGAGGCCTGACGTGGCTGGGCGTCCGCGAGCGGCGGGCGTGGATCCGCGGGGTCGGCGCGGGCCTGCTCGCGGCCGCGGCGATGGTGGCGATGGCGGCGCAAACGGCGCCGTTGCCCGCCGTCCACGCCGTCCTCCTCAACCGGCGTGCCCTCCTCGGCCTCTTCATCGTCGCCGTGCTGGTCTTCGTCGCGTGGCTGCACCGGCGGCGGGACGACCCGGACGTCCCGCACCGCAGGCCGTCGCTCGCGGCCGCGGTGGTCGGCGCGAACGCCCTGCTGCTGTTCACGCTGTCGACGGAGATCGACGCCTTCTGGGAGTTCCGGCGGAATGTAACCGCCGACGCGGAACTCGCCCGCCAGATGATGCTCTCGGCGACCTGGGCCGCCTACGCCGCCGCCCTGACCGCGGCGGGCATCCGGCGGCGCTACGCCCCCGTCCGCTACCTCGCCCTCGTGGTCTTCGGGGCCACCGTCCTCAAGGTGTTCCTGGTCGACTTCTCGCAGCTCGACTCGGTCTACCGAATCGCCAGCAGCGTCGTCCTGGGGCTGCTGCTGCTCGCCGCCTCGTACCTGTATCAGCGGCAGGGCGACCGGCCGGGCGAGGCCGTGGACGCGCCCCGGGCGGCGCCCCCCGCGCCGACGTCTGCCGAGCCCGCCGCGCCCCCGGCCCCTCCCGAACCCGCGTCACCGCCCCCCACCGAATCAGCGACCCCCGCCGCCCCCCCGGCCTCCTCGGCCGACGATTGACCAGTGGCGGCGCAAACAGTACATTTGTCGGTATCTGTACATGGTCAGGCAAATGTGACAATGGATGCGTTGAGCATGGCGACGGTTCGGAAGGACCTCGCGGAACTGATCGGCAAGGTCCAGTACCGCAAGGAACGCATGATCATCACTCGGCATGACAAGCCGGTCGCGGCTCTGGTGCCGGTCGACGACGCGACGCTCCTTGAAGAAATCGAGGAGCGCCTCGACATCGTCGAGGCACTGGAGGCCATCGAAGACTACGACGTGAACGGGGGCATCAGCTTCGAACGCCTCAAGGCGGAGCTCGATCGTTGACCTATGGAGTCGAGTTCACGAAGCGAGCCGAGCGGGATCTGCGCCAGATCGCCGATCGCGTCGTCAGGCACCGGATCCTGTCGCGCGTGTCGAAGCTGGCCGCCTCCCCCCGTCCGCCCGATGCCGTCAGGCTCAGACGACCGAAGGACGCCTGGCGTGTTCGTGTCGGCGATTGGCGCGTGTGCTACCAAGTTCGCGACCGTGTGCTCCTGGTGCTGATTGTCGTGGTCGGACGGCGGGGCGACGTGTACGAGCGGTTGACCCGGCACCTGCGATGAAAGCACCCCCGGCCGGTGGCAGGCGGCATCGGATCCGCGGCCGTCACGGCCGCCGCCTTGCCGTACAATGGGGCGACTCTCGGAAAGGAAGGTCCAGATGAAGACTCTTGCTTGCGCCTCGCTGCTCGCGTCAGCGGTCATCGTCGGCGCGCCCGCGCTCTCGTCCGGGCAGGACTGGGAGCCCCCGCGGCTCGCGAACGGGCACCCGGACATCAACGGCATGTGGAACAACGTGGGCTCGTCGCACGTGCCCCTGGAGCTGCCGGCGGACCTGGTGGGCCGGGACCTGACGGCGGAAGAGCGCCTCGAGCTGTTCACGGCGCGGTCGGACCGCGCCAAGGCGGTCGAGTGGCAGGGCCACGAGAACAGCCGCGGCGTCGGCGCCTACGCGAACTACTGGTTCGACTGGTTCTGGAAGGAGCCGGTGGCGGGCGAGGCCCCGGCCCTCATCGTCCATCCCCCGGACGGCCGGCGGCCGGACCTGACGCCCAAGGCGCAGGAGAGCGTGCGCTACTACCGCGACCACCTGCACGACCAGGCCGCGAACATGGAGTCGGGCGACCGCTGCCTGTCGCGGGGGGTGTTCGGCATGATGATGCCGACCGCCTACAACAACGGCAAGCTGATCGTGCAGAACGAGGACCACATCATCATCCACAGCGAGATGATCCACAACGCGCGCATCATCCCCCTCGAGGGCGGCGACCACGTCGACGCGAAGATCACCCAGTGGGAGGGCGATCCCCGCGGCCGCTGGGAGGGCAACACCCTCGTCGTCGAGTCGGCCAACTTCAAGGCCGTCGGCAACATGCGGGCGCCCGGCTCGCGCGCGCCCCAGCACGAGGGCCGGCGCATGGTCGAGCGCTTCACCTTCGCCGACGCCGACACCCTGAACTACACGCTCACCGTCGACGACCCCGAGACCTACGCCGAGCCGTGGACCGTCGCCTTCCCCTACAAGCGCGACGACGCCTACCAGCAGTACGAGTACGCCTGCCACGAGGGCAACTGGGCGGTGCCCAACTCGCTGAGCGGGGCGCGGGCGGAGGAAGCGGCAGCGGCGACGGAGCAGTGACGACGCGGGACCATAGAGCTTGCGAACGACCGGTCGGGCGGCGAAGCGGGCCGACCGGAGTACCGGCGCGAACGATAGCGCCGCGCGGCACCTCGTTGCGCGACGGAAGGGCCGGAGAAGGACCGGCGATGGACATCCCGGGCCGACCTGACCATGCCAGCGGGGCTTCGGCGGCGCGCAGGTCACCGGCTACGGTGCCGGAACCGCCGGGCAGGCCGGGCCTCTCGGCTGTCACAGGAGGAAGGGTGAAACTCGCAAGCTATCTCGCCGCTCTGCTCGTGCTCGCCGGCGCAGCCGGCAGCGCCCCGTCCGCCCGGGCGCAGGCGCCGTCCCTCGACTGGTCGAGCCAGAACCTCAACCTCGACAACAACCGGTTCGCGCCCCTCGACGAGATCGACGCCTCGAACGTCGGCGGGCTCGTCGAGCGATGGACGTGGGTGGCGGGACCGGCCGACAACATCACGCAGGCCACGCCGCTGGTCGTCGACGGGGTGATGTACCTGCACTCGCGCTCGACCCTCTTCGCCCTCGACGCGGCGACCGGGACCGAGCTGTGGTCGTCGCCCCTCGACGCGGGGTCGCCGGGCGGCAGCCCGGTGCGCGGCCCCACGTTCGCGGGCGGCAACGTCTACGCCTACCGCGGCAACGACCTCTACGCGCGGGACGCCGGCACCGGGGCCGCGGTGGAGTCGTTCGGCGACGGGGGCGTGCTGCCCGTCGTCAGCAACGCCCTGCAGCTCAAGTACCCCGACGACTTCCCGCCCACCCTCGACCCCGTCCAGATCGGCTACCGCATCACCACCCCGCCCGCCTTCCACGACGGCACCCTGTACGTGGCGGCGGCGCTGTCGGAGGGGCACATCCCGGGCGGGCTGGTCATCGCCACCGACGCCGAGACCGGGGCCATCCGGTGGGTCTTCAACACGATTCCCCAGGGCCCGCAGGACGAGGGCTGGGAGATCGCGCGCGACACCTGGGGCTACGGAGCGCGGGCCGGCGGGGGCATCTGGACCCAGCCCGCCGTCGACCCCGACCTCGGCCTCGTCTACGTCAACGCCGGCAACCCGTCTCCCGACTACGACGGGTCGGCGCGGGCCGGCATCAACCTGTTCACCAACGCCACCATCGCCCTCGACCTCGAGACCGGCGCCCTGCGCTGGTACTACCAGGCCGTGCACCACGACCTCTGGGACTGGGACCACGTGACGGGGCCGGTGCTGTTCGACGTGACCGGCGAGGGCGGCGAGACCATCCAGGGAGTCGCGGCCGCCGGCAAGAACTGCCTCTTCTACATGTGGGACCGGGAGACCGGCGCGCCCCTGCACCCGATGGTGGAGACGGTGGTGCCGACCGAGACCGACGTCCCCGGCGAGCAGGTCTGGCCCACCCAGCCCATTCCCTACAACGCGGCCGGGGTGCCGATGACGCCCCTCTGCGCCACCTTCGTCGAGGTCGACGACCCCGAGTTGATGGCCCGGTCGAGCCAGCTCTACAGCCCGTACTGGATCAGCAAGGAAGTGATCGTCCCCCACGGCGGGTCGAGCTTCGGGGCCCCGTCGTTCAGCCCCGCCACCGGCCTCGTCTACGTCACCGGCAAGAACGGGGCGATCGCCCTCGTCGTCAACCCCGTCGGCGACACCATCGAGCCGGGGCCGGACTCGCGCGGGCACACCGAGAGCCTGTCGAGCCTCGACCGCCTCACCGAGTCGTTCCCGCCCGAAGTGACCGTCTCGGCCTACGACCCCGTGACCGGCGAGCAGACGTGGCAGACCATCCTGCCCGCGCAGACCGCCATCGGGGCCAGCGGCAACATGGTGACGGCCGGGGGCCTCGTGTTCCAGGGGGTCGAGGACGGCGGCTTCTACGCCCTCGACGCGGCGACCGGCGAGGTCCTGCTGCGCCACGACGCGCCGCGGCCGATCCGGGCGAGCCCCATGACGTATCAGATCGACGGCAAGCAGTACGTGACCGTCGTGGCGACCAACACCGTGCTGACGCTGGCCCTGCCGTAGCCGCGGGACGGAGCAGAATGCGCGGCGGCAACATACGACCGGGAGCGGCGTCGATCGTCATCGGCGCCGTTCTCCTGCTCGGGACTCTGGCGACCGTCACCGGCCTCGCGAGCGTGACCGCGCCCGTGCTCGAATCCACGCAGGAAACCGCGCCTGAATCGACGTTCAACATCTTCGGCCTCGTCGAATCGCCCGGCCGCTACGACTGGTCGGCGGGCATGACCGTCGGCCGGGCCGTCGCCGCGGCCGGCGGGTACGCCGACGGCGGCTCCCCCGACGAGCTGCAGATCCAGCGCATGGTCGAGGGGCGGCTGGTTTCGCGCGTGGTCACCGAGGATGATCCGGTGCAGCCGGACGACGTGATCATGGTGCGCGGGAGGGCCGTCGAGCGTCCGGAGCCGGAACCCGGATGGGCGCACGCCAACGCGCAGAGCTACTACCGGCGCGACGGCTGAGCCGTTCCCCCGGCGGACAGTCTATTGGCGGCCCGGCGCCTGAACACCGGACGTCCGGCAGCCGGCCGGCGTGCGCGGCGGCGATGAACCCGGGATCGGTCGGGAGCGGGATCGTCACCTTCGTGTCAGTCCAGGTCCGCGAACACCGGGGCGTGGTCGGACGCGATGTTGCCGTCCTTCTTCTTGCGGTACTCGCGGTCGATCTCGACGCGGCGCACCCGGGAGGCCACCGCGGCGGTGCCGAGCAGGTGGTCGATGCGCAGCCCCATGCCGCGGTGGAAGGCGCCGCCGCGGTAGTCCCACCACGAGAACTTCCGCTCGTCCGGATGCAGGTGGCGGAACAAGTCGGTCAGCCCCAGGTCGAGGATGGCCCGGTACCGGGACCGCTCCTCGACGGTGCAGAAGATCGAGCCGTCGGCGTCCTCGCCCTCCCAGGCGTCGAGGGGGGCGGGGACGATGTTGAAGTCGCCGCCGATGACGAACGCGGCGCTTCGGTCCACCCCGGCGAGGTAGTCGCGCAGCGCCTCGAACCAGGCGAGCTTCATGGGGAAGTCGGGATGGTCGAGGGTCTTCCCGTTGGGGCAGTACACGGTCGCGAAATGGAGGCCGGCCACCCGGACCTGCAGCAGGCGGGCACCGTCGTCCTCGCGGCCCGGCAACCCGCGCGTCTCCGCCTCGGCCGGGGCACGGCTGAGCACCGCCACCCCGTTCCAGCCCTTCTGGCCGTGGACGACGGCGTGGTAGCCGAGGGCCCGGAAGTCGTCGTGGGGGAACTCGTCGTCGGCCGTCTTCAGCTCCTGCAGGCCCACCACGTCGGGCTCGCGGCTCTTCAGCCAGTGCGCGATGAAGTCGAGGCGGGCGCGCAGCCCGTTGACGTTCCAGGTCGCGATGCGCATGGCCCGTCAGTATCGCACTTCCGACGCCGTTCGCGCCCCGGGTCTGCTTCGGACCGCACGCGGACGTGCCCAGGTCCTTCGTTGACACGTATGCCGGGCGCACGTAGTATGTGTCAATGAACATCACCTTGTCCATCGACGAGCGGGTGGTGGCCGACGCCCGGCGCATCGCCGCGGACCGGGGCACGAGCCTGAATCAGCTCGTGCGCGACTACCTCAACGAGTTGACGCGCACCGACGATGTCGAGTCGGTTCTCCGAGAGCTCGACGCGATGTGGTCCGAACGGTCGTACCGCTCACAGGGTCCGTGGACGCGGGAAGAAGCGCATGAGAGGTCGTGAGTTCATCGACACCAACGTCCTGATCTACGCCGAAGACGCCCGCGACCCTCGAAAGCAGACCCGCGCGATGGAGCTGATCCAACGCCTGATGCGCGATCGCCGGGGGGTGCTTTCCCTGCAGGTCCTCCAGGAGTTCTTCGCCATCGCGACCCGCAAGCTGGCGATGCCGAGCGAGGACGCCCGGCGCCGCGTCGTGATGTACTCCCGGTTCGACGTCGTTACGCTGGGCCCGCCGGACCTGCTGGCGGCAATCGACCTTCACCGCCTTCACCGCCTGTCCATCTGGGACGGACTGATCGTGCGCGCGGCGCTGAACGGTGCCTGCACGAAGCTGCACACGGAGGACATGCAGCCCGGCTACGTCGTCGATCGACTGACGCTCGTCAATCCGTTCGACGGAATCGTCCGAGACCCACGCCCGTGATGTCGATGCCTGAACCCTCGTGGCAGCCGCGGCGGCCCCTGCGGCCGTTGCCGCGGATCGACCCCGCCGAGCGGCGGGTGCTCGACGGGTGGGTGCGCGTCGCGGGCGGCGTCGTGGTGGTGCACGCCCTGCTGATGCTGACGCTGTGGGCGCGCCCGGGCCGGATAGCGCTCTGGATCTGGTACGGGGCGCCCATCGCCCTCGCCGTCGTCACCGCGGGGCTGCTCGTCGCCTCGCTGCGGTCGGCCCGCCGCTGGAAGCATGGGATGAACGGCTGGCACGTGCTCGGCTACGTCGGGCTGGTGACGGTCATCTTCACGCTGCCGGTGTACGACCCGTACCCGTCGTCGTACGACGACCAACCGAGCCGCGTCGAGTTCCGGCTGCCCCTCGACGGCCCCGTGACCGTCGCGTGGGGCGGGCCGACGGCCGACGTGAACTACCACGTGTTCCTGCCCGACCAGCGGTGGGCCTACGACCTGGTCGTCACCCGCGACGGGCGCACGTTCCGCACCGACGGCGTCGCCCTCGACGACTATCTGGTCTACGGCCTTCCGGTGTACGCCCCCGCCGGGGGCACCGTCTTCGCAACCCTCGACGGCGAGCCGGAAATCGCGATAGGCGCGCGGCGCTGGGGCCTCGCCGGGCTCGGCAACCACGTCGGCATCGAGGTCGCCCCCGGAGAGTTCCTCTTCGTCGGCCACCTGCAGCCGGGCACCGTCGCCGTCGAGGTCGGCGACCGGGTGGCGGCGGGGCAGTTGCTCGGCCGGGTCGGCAACTCCGGCAACAGCAGCGAGCCCCACGTCCACCTGCACCTGCAGGACTCGCCCCGCCAGTGGTTCGGCGAGGGGATTCCGTTCCACTTCCACGGCTACCGGCACGAGGGTCGGCTCGTCGAGCGGGGGATGCCCCGCGGGGGCCGGGGGCGCGGCGAGTACCGGGGCGAGCGCGTCGAGCACGCGGGCGCGGGCGCGGCCGTCGGCGGTGGGTGACGGCGGCGCCGGATCACCCCCCCAAGGCGCCGATCTCCCGGTAGAGGGCGGCCGAGGCGACGATGCCGTTGTGGAAGTTGCCCAGGTCGAGCTTCTCGTTGGGGGCGTGGGCGTTCTCGTCGGGCAGGCCGACGCCGAAGAGGACCGCGGACAGGCCGAGGACCTCCTGGAAGGTGGCCACGACGGGAATCGAGCCCCCCTCGCGGTTGAACACCGGGGCCCGGCCGAACCCCGTCTCCATGGCCCGCCCCGCCGCCCGGACGAAGGGATTGTCGAAGTCGGTCATCCACGGCCGACCGGTGTGCATGCGGGTGACGGCGACCTCGACCGTCTTCGGGGCCACCTTCCGGGCGTACGCCTCGAACAGGTCGCCGATCTTCCCGGGGTCCTGGTCGGGCACGAGGCGCATGCTCACCTTGGCCATCGCCGTCGCGGGAATCACCGTCTTGGCGCCCTCACCGGTGAACCCCGCCAGCAGGCCGTTGACCTCGAACGTGGGCCGGCCCCACAGGCGCTCCAGGGTCGTGAACCCCGTCTCGCCGAACAGCTTCGGCGCCTCCAGATCGTTGCGGAAGCGCCGCTCGTCGAACGGCAGCTTCGCGAACTCGGCCCGTTCGGCGTCGGCGAGGGGCCGCACGTCGTCGTAGAAGCCGGGGATCTTCACGCGGCCGGCGCGGTCCTTCATCTGCGCGAGCATCTGCGCCAAGACGAAGGCTGGGTTGGCGACGGCACCCCCGAACGAGCCCGAGTGCAGGTCGCCCGCAGTGCCCCGCACGTCGATCTGGCAGTAGGTCAGCCCCCGCAGGCCGTAGCAGATCGACGGCACCCCGCGGTCGAACATTGGGGTGTCGGAGATGACCACGACGTCCGCGGCGAGCTCGTCCTCGTGTCCGCGTACGAAGCCGTCGAGGTGGGTGCTGCCCACCTCCTCTTCGCCCTCGAGGATCAGCCGGATGTTCACCGGCATCCGTCCGCCGTCGCGCAGGCAGGCCTCGACGGCCTTGAAGTGCATGAATATCTGGCCCTTGTCGTCCGCGGCGCCGCGGGCGTAGATCTCCCCCTGCCGCACCGTCGCCTCGAACGGCGGCGACTCCCACTGGTCGACGGGGTCGACGGGCTGCACGTCGTAGTGCCCGTAGAAGAGGATGGTGGGCGCGCCCTCGGCGTGCAGCCAGTCGCCGTAGACGACGGGGTTGCCGGGCGTCTCGATGGTCCGCACGTTCTCGAGGCCGACGCGCTCCAGTTCGGCCGCCGTCCACGCCGCGCAGCGGGCCACGTCGGCCGCGTGGTCCGGCAGGGCGCTGATGCTGGGGATGGCGAGGTACTCGGTCAGTTCCCGCACGTAGCGGTCGCGGTTGGCGTGGATGAAGTCGGTGACGGCGTCGAGGGTCATGGCGTGTCTCTCGGATTCACGGGATGCCCGCTTCGCCCATCCTGTGACAATCATGGACGGAGAGAAGATACCGAACCGGCGGCGAAACCGTCTGCGTGGCCATCGGGAGATCCTCCTCCCCGTGGATCGAACGCTGCCGTTCTCGCCGCGCCAAGATCAACGATATCAGGTTCGGAGGAACCCTGGGGCACCGACGGCACCAGGGCCTGGGCATCCGTGCGCGCAGGCCCGGCGCTCTTGACCACCCGCCCGTCCGACATCGCCGCGGTCGATCCGCCCATCCCGACGTGCCCGCTCGCGGTATCATTCCACCATGCCGTTCGATCGACTTCCCGTCAACCGGAGTTGTCTCCCCGCTCAAGACCGCTTGGGGAGATCGACGACGCCGCAGGCAGCTCGCCGTGGCCGAGGTCCGCGCCATCGATCTGGCACGGTACGTGCACTCCCATTGCCGGAACGGTGGTGGAACTCGTGGAGAACCGCCGGCTGCCCGCCCGGGTCGACAGGGCCACGGCGCGCCTCGAGAACGGCCACGAACGGCTTCCGAGCGGCAGTACCGAGCGATCGCTCGCCATTGAGGACGAATGCCATTCGAGATCGACCAGAAGCTCGTCGTCGCAATCGCGTCCAGCGCCCTCTTCGACTTGGGGGAAGCAGATCGCGTGTTCAGGCACCAGGGCGAGGACGCGTATCGCCGGTACCAGCGGGAGCATGAGGATGAGGTGTTGGAGCGCGGCGTGGCGTTCGCGTTCGTCAAGCGGCTGCTGTCGTTCAATCGGTCGCCGGACGACTCGCCGGTCGAGGTCGTTCTTCTGTCCAGGAACGATCCCGACACGGGTTTGCGCGTATTCAATTCCATTGAGGCGTACGGTCTCGACATCACGCGCGCCGCGTTTCTCAACGGCAACCCGCCCTTTCGGTACATCCCCGATTTCAACGCCAGTATTTTTCTCTCAGCGAACGAGCATAACGTGGAGGAAGCGATCATGGCCGGATACCCTGCTGGCCTCGTGCTCGACAGCGTGATCAACGACGACTCGGACGATGTCGAGCTTCGTGTCGCCTTCGATTTCGACGGCGTCCTCGCGGACGACGCCGCAGAGCAGGTGTTCCAATCGAACGGGCTCGAGGCATTCCAGCGATCCGAGAGCGAACAGGCGGACATCCCGCACGATACCGGCCCCCTGCAGGAGCTCTTCGTCAAGATCGCCAAGCTTCAGGAAGTCGAGAAGGCCCGGGCCGCAACTGCCCAACGCTACGAGCGCAGGCTCAAGGTCGCCATCATCACGAGCCGGAACGCGCCGTCTCACAAGCGCGTGGTGACATCGCTTCGAGCGTGGGGCATCACGGTCGATCACACGTTCTTTCTGGGAGGCATGGACAAGTCCCGCATACTCAAGACCTTCCGCCCCCACATCTTCTTCGACGACCAGAAGCTGCACCTGGACAGCGCGACCGCCGTGGCACCGTGCGTCCACGTCCCAGTGGGCCGCTGACCAGCGCCCGAACGCAGGCGGTACCGCGCTCCGACAGCCCACGAACGGCCTGCTGGCTGAACCGCGAATCGCGACCCGCGCAAGGCGTCGTCCGAATCGTCGCTGCGGTGCCTGACGGGAGTCGGTACGCCCCGGAGCCTCCAGGGGCGGGCTCTTTCGGCGAATTGCGGACTGATCGGGCGCCTGATCCGTTCGTATCGACGATACGCACCATCGATCGTCGATGGGCGGGCATGGTTTCAATTCCAGCCGATACTTCAGCGAGCGTTACGGGATCTGGTGCCGGTACAACGAGAGTATCCGCGCCGCGACAGACCAACACGGCCGTGGCTGCGTCTAGCACCGAAGCGCGTACGGATGCGCCGTGCCCATCGACACCACACGCGAGTTCGTGCTCAAGCAGCACTGGGAAGGACATAGTTGTTCGGCCTAACGCTCGACGCTCACCTGCGGCGATCGGCGGAAAGGGACGCCGTGGGTCGCGCCGAAAACACGGACGGCGGATCTCAGTAAGCGATGGCCCTCCGATGTGTAGCCGCTCCGCGCATGGAGAAAACAAACCTCATCGCCGATTCGCGGACGGGCTCCAGTGCTTCGCATGACTAGACGTTCGGGTGCACTCTGCTGTGATTCGTCCACGATTGCGCCCCTAACTAAACCCATGACCGTGCCCGAAGATTATGGCGAGCGCTCGCGGGCGAACCCCGGGCGCGGCCAAACGCGGGACGATGGTACGCGAAGTCAGGTGGTCTTGTCTACGGCGGTCACAGCAGGCCGACCGTAGAACGAGCGAGCTCGCCCGGCGGGTCGGTACCACCAGGGCACGCCGTCGTGAAGCGGCACCGCTCACAGCAGCTCGTTCAGCCTCGCGTAGCCGCGCCGGCTGACCGGCAGCTCGGTCCCGTCGGCGAGCACCGCGACGTAGGTGTCTCGCGTGGCCGGGCCGAGCCTCGTCAGACGGTCGACTTTGAGCAGGTAGGACCGGTGGATGCGCACGAACCTGGCGGGGTCGAGCCGCCCTTCGAGCTCGGTCAGCGTCTGCTGCTTCAGCCGTTCCCGGCCGCCGGCGACGACGCCGACGTAGTCGTCGCGGGCGCGGATGTAATCGACGCTTCCCACGGGGACGACGTCCACCCGCGCGCCGGTGCGGATGAGGATGCGCCGGAGGTACGCGCCGGCCGGCCGCGCGGCGGCGACGACGCGCGAGACGGGCGTCGGCCGCGGGCGGGCGAGCCGTCCCCGCGCCTCGTCGAGAGCCTCGGCGAAGCGTTCGGGGCCGAAGGGCTTCAGCAGGTAGTCGACGGCGTGCACCTCGAACGCGCGCAGGGCGTGCTCGTCGTGGGCGGTGACGAAGATGACGGCGACATCGGGCCCGATGAGCTCAAGTACCTCGAACCCGTCGAGCTTGGGCATCTGGACATCGAGGAAGACGAGGTCCGGTTCGAGGTCGTTGACGGCACGGACCGCATCGAACCCGTTGGCGCATTCGGCGACGATCTCAATGTCGTCGTGCGGGTCGGCGTACTCGCGGACGAGCACCCGCGACAGCTCCTCGTCGTCGACCACGACCGCCCGGATGCGCCGCCGCGCGGGCGAGGTCATCGCCCGCCCCCGCGGAAGGGCTCCCCCGCCGCGCGCGCATTCTCGATTCGCGGGAAGCGCAGGTCGACTTCGAACCAGCCGTCCCCGCGCCGCCGGCGCATGACCGCCTCGCGTCCGAACCGGGCGGCGAGGCGCCGCTCGACGTTGGCGAGGCCCACCCCTGTGCCCGCCTGCGCCGCCGCTTCCATGTCGAACGGGTTCCGGATCCGCACCCGTACGGCGGCCTGGTCGCAGCACGCCTTCACCTCGACGACGCCGCCGTCGACCAGGGGGCGGATGCCGTGCCGCACCGCGTTCTCGACCAGCGGCTGGAGAACGAGGGGCGGCACCCGGCACGCGCCGCATCCGGGCTCCAGCACGACCTCGCTCTGGAGGCGCGGCCCGTAGCGCACCCTCTCGATGTCCAGGTAGGCGCGGACCATCGCCATCTCGTCCTCCAGACGGATCTCGTCCTCGGCCCCCAGCCGCACGCTGCTCCGGAAGAAGTCGGCCAGCCGCAGGCACATGCGCCGCGCGCCGGCCGGATCGGCCGCGGTCAGCGCGCTGATCGACTGCAGGCCGTTGAAGAGGAAGTGCGGGTCGATCTGGGCGCGCAAGGCCTTGAGCTCGGCTTCGCGCGCGAGGACCTGCAGGCCGAGTTCGCGCGCCTCGGCGCGGCGCGACTGCTCGAAGGCGGCGAGCAGGTAGTGCACGAGGCTGGAGAGCCAGAACAGCAGCACCCCGGCGGTGGCGACGGCCGCGAGCTGCGCGGGCGTGAGGCGTGCCGCGTCGCCGAACCCGGGGAGGCCGGCCAGCACGCCCGTCCAGCCCGTCCACACCGCGGCCCACACCGTCGCCGCCACCATCCCGGCTCCCGCGTGCATGGCGAGCGTCCGGCCCAGCGACTTGGCTTCCAGCGGCGCGGCGCGGCAGGGGTACCGGGCGGACAGGCAGACGAACGCCTGGACCAGGCACGGCGGGACGACGACGGCAAGGGCGACGGCGATGCCGGCGTCGGGGTTCGCCGTCGACCAGGCGACGGCGCCGAGCGACCCGATCACGGCCCACGACGCCAGGTAGAGGTTGCGCCGCGGGGCGGATCCGAGAATGGGATGCACGGCTCAGCTCTCGACCACCACCGTCCCCATGAGCAACCGTTCCTGGAGCTCCGGGGGTTGGTTGGGCCCGTGGCTCAGTTCTCGACCACCACCGTCCCCATGAACATGGGCCCGCGGAGGGTCAGCACCGGCGCGCCGGCCGTCGCCTCGGGGCGGGCGGCGCGAATCCTGGACGCGCCGCCCAGCCCCGGACCCAGGTTCGAAGATACCGCCCAGTGGTCGGGCACCCGCAGGTCGACCCGGCCCATCGCGACGCGGATGTCGATGACGGCCGAGTCCCCCTCCATGTCCGCCTCGCGCAGGTCGACCTCCAGGCGTCCCATGAGCGCCACCGCGTCGCCCCCGCGGAACGCGCCGGTCACCACGCGCTGCTCGTGCCGGCCCATGAAGGCGAAGGCGTCGAGACGGCCGGCGCGCGACACGGACGAGTCGTCGTCGCCCGGACCCCGCGTGGCGCCCATCTCGGCGAGCGCCACCCCCAGGACCACGATCGCCGCTATTCCCAGCAGCCCCCGCCCCACGTACGGTCCTCTGGTCATTGTCCTTCCCCTGGCAGTCCGTGGTGGAAGTCCCCGCTGCCATTCGAGCGGCGGTGCACGCAAGGTCGCGCCGCGCTCGCGCCGTTCCACGGTGCCGACTTCGGCTCGGCGCGCCGTCGCACCGCGCGCCGGTGCCGGCCGACGCCCCTTGCGCCCGTCAGTTGCGGATCTCTATCCCGCCCATGAACACCGTCCCCTTCAGCACCAGCCGCTTGGCCGCCGCCGCCGGACCGCGCGTCTTGTCCTCGACCCCGCCCATCAGCGACGTCACCCCCAGCTCGACCGTCCAGTCCTCGGGCACGCGGATGTCGACGCCGCCCATCATCGCGAAGACGTGGATGACCGCCCGCCCGTCGGCGATGTCCGCCTCCCGCAGGTCGAGGTCGACGCCGCCCATGAACGCCGACGCGGATCCGCCGCGGAAGTCCGGGGACCGGTTCCGGCGCACGACGGCGCCGAGGAACGCCGCCGCCGACTCCTCCGACTCGGAGACCTCGGAGAGGCCCTTCGAGTCAGCCATCACGCTGATCAGCGCCCGGACGCCGACCGCGATTAGGACGATGGGCCAGAGGTCCCAGAGGTCCACATCGATCAGGTCCAGGCTGTTCAGCAGCAGCAGCGCCCCCGCCGCGGCCAACAGCGTGCCGCTCACCGCCGACCCGCGGTCCCGCGCCTCGACGAGGTTCCTCACGCCGACGACGAGCAGGATCACTGGCCAGAACCGCAGGATGGCCCAACTGTCGACGACGCCGAGATTGTCGAGCAGGAACGCGAGGCCCACCGCGGTCAGGATGATGCCCGGCAGGAGCGGCCCGAACGCGATGCGCCGGCGCCCTGAGCGCCGGTCTTCGGGGTGGTTCGCCAGAGAATCGGTCAACGTGCACCTCCTGGGTGGCCCTCGGTGGTCGTCGGCATCCATGCTGGCGCACGCCGGCGTGACCGCGCCAGCGCTTTTCGGTGAGTGGCGGATCCGCGCCGGTGAACGGCGACGCGAGGGCGCACGCCAGCTTAAGGGTGGGGACCACCAAGGCATCCCACGCCCCCAGGAAGCCCACGTCGGAACGAGCGCCGCGCCCTACCGGCCCGCGATCCAACGGCTACGGCAACGCGAAACCGAGCCGCCAGCACCGCGGGGGACACCGCGCAGGGCAGGTAGTCGTCCTCGAACGCCCGCACGTCCAGGTCGGCCTCCACCGTCGCCCCGGAGACGCCCTGGCATGTCGAAGGGGATGCTTCCCCCAGCGGCGCTTCTCGGTGAGGCGGCGTTCCTCTTCGGCGGTCGCCACGAGACGTTCGTCCTACCTCGGCCCCGCCGGCACCGTCGGCCTCCGCAACCGCGGCTACGTCCGACACGTTCGCCATTGGCGGGACGCTGCTGGTGACCGGCCACCCGGCGCGGACGCCGGGTGCACTGGTAGGCAATGTCGGAGTATCCTGGGGTCGCGGTTCAAATAGCGTTAAGCAGGCGTCGCGATTCTCGCGAGGCAAGGTGCAAGGCGGTGGAGGCGTTGCAGCTTCGGGCTCGGAGGGGGTGCCATCCGGCAGGGTTTTCGCAAGCCCGGCAAACGAAAGCTCGAGGAAATGAAAGGGAGCAATCCATGTCGAACACTGATCACCCCGTTGGCTTCGGCCTTGCGCGGGAACAGTACCGTCGGTTCCGGCCGACCTATCCCCGCACTCTTTACGACCGCATTGTGCATGCTGTTCCGTCCAACGAACGGGAGTTTGCGGTCGACATCGGGGCCGGCACCGGCCTGTCCACGACACCGCTGTGCAAGCACTTCCGGCGAGTGCTGGCCGTTGAGCCGGATGGTCGTATGGCTGCGGAAATACCCCGCCATCCGAACCTCACGATAGTTGCCGACAACGCCGAATCCGTCTCACTTTCCGTAGCGACCGTGGATCTTCTCACATGCGGAACCGCCTTCTATTGGATGGATGGACCGCTTGTCCTTGACCGGGCATTCACTTGGCTAAAGAAGCGGGGCGTCATCGCGATTTACCGTTACGGACTCCCTGCCGTTCCCGCGGTCATCCGAGACATTGTCGACCACGAGTTCGACCAACATTGGGAGGAATTCCGACACCCTCGGCTGCTCGACGAGGAGTATTCTTGGAGGTCTGTGATTTCCAGCCGATTCCAGAACCCCAAGCGTCTTGAGCTCCCCAATCAGTTCACGATGACTCCCGAGCAATTGTTCGGCTTTTTTCAATCTACATCGTATATGAGTGCCTACGTCCGCACATTAGTTAATCCCACCGAATATATCGCCGACCTTCGGGAGAAGTTCACCAATGCGCAGTCCGTTCCCGAGATATCCGTGGGCTTCCCCATCGAACTCATTATCGCTCACAAGGTGCCGTGACTCTGCGGCACTGGATCTCGTCCAAGAACCCGCTGAACAACCGCCCTTCAAGAGGACCAAGGTCCCCTTCTCCACCCGCTGGATGTCGGCCTCGACCGCTGTCATGGCCGACTCCGGACGGTGACCAACACGAACGCGTCCTGAACGTCGAACTCGGGAGGCGGATTGCCGTTCTCCGCCAGCGCCCTGCGTGCGGTCTCGATGCCGATTCCGAACCGCTGCATGAAGCCCATGTTCTTCATCGCTTCCGCGATGGTGGGGTTGCGGTAGGAGGTCGCGCCCCGCCCGAAATTGCCGCGGCCGACTTCTCCGAACGCCGACCCGGGGCTCAGGATCTCCACGCGGTCGGCGAACCACGAAATCCGCACGGGAGTGTTCGAGTTTTCGTAGTTCCGGTGAATCGCCGCGTTGCGAAGGAGTTCGCGGAGGGCCTCGTAAGGATAGCTTCGCCGCTCGACGTGTCGTTCTCCCCGCGTGTCGAGTGCGTGGGAGATGTTCAATCTCAGCAGGCGGTCCGCATCGCGCAACTGTTCCGGCAGCGGTCCGGACAGCTCGGCATGGTCGACGATTCCGTCCGTCACGGCCGTCCCATCGTAGCGGACGAACTGCATGTACGCCCCGGGGAACCAGTACCGCGGGTCCCTGCCCAGCACGAGGATCGCCGTCACCGTCGGCACGCCGTTCCGGGCCACGAGACGCAGCGCCGTCAACTGTTCCTCCCGGTCGCGCCGGTTCTCCGCCAGCACCTCGGGGGACACCGCGCAGGGTAGGTAGTCCTTTTCGAACGCCCGCATGTCCAGGTCGGCCTCCACCGTCGCCCCGGAGACGCCCTGCATGTCGTAGGGGATGTTCTCACCGCTCTCGAGCCGCTCGATCAGTTCTACGTCGCCTAGCAAGCCCTTCCCCTTCCGCTTCGATGCCCCGCCTGTTTCGTTCGATTGTGGCCCGGATTCCACGAGGAGCCACGATGCCGCACGACGAGCCGCTACGGACGCGCGGCCAGGGCCTGCCGGCCCTCGTGGGTCTGGCCCTCGCCGACGGGGCCTTCGCGTCCGGTCCGCTGGTCCACGCCCAAGAGGCACCGGCCGCCGTGCCGGACCTCGCCGGCCCGGCGCTGCCGCGCCCGTCGTTCGACTCCCTGCCGCTCGATAGGGAGCATCAGCCGAATAGCCGTCGAAGCCAGTCAACGAACCGTCCGGCGAGGGGGTCCGCCGCGTTCAGGTCGCCGGCGCGGATGGCGGCACCCATCTTCCGTGGCTCGGCCCGGGTTGCGAGCCACGCGTGGATAGTGGCCCGCAGCGTCTTCCCGGGCGAGAACTCGCGTTCGGCCTCGGGGATGCCGTCGATATAGCGTTGCGCCCTGGGCCAGACGGGGTCGCCGGGCGGCAGCAATCTCCGGATGAAGTCCTCGAGCTCGCCGGCCGACTCGTTGTCGGGCATCAACCAGACGCCAACCCGGGGCTTGCCCTCAATGACGATCCCGGCCGGTGCGGCGTCGTTGGGGGGAACGAGAGCGGCCTGCCGCAGTTGGTGGCCTATTGCCTGCCAGCGTGCGCCGAGGTCGTCGTTGGCGTCCGCCAGAATGCCGAGGGCGGTTCTCCCGGGGACCTTGATTTCGGGTCCGATAGCGGCCTTCAGATTCGCGAAGCCCCTCTTGTCGCTGATGGCGAAGGTGGGCATGTTCAGGTGCCGATCGCAGAGATGTCGGACCACGTGTTCGTCGTCCTGGCCTTCAACGAGCAGGAGCCGACTGGGCGGCAGATCCGCGGCCATGCGGCTATCGAACCTCGATGCCCTGATCGGCCACGGTCTCGAGCTCCTCCTCCGTGTACTCGACCGCCCGCACCCGATCCCCGTCCGGCTCCAGCCGCATGTAGACGCCCAGTGTTCCGTCGAACTCCATCGCCGCCCGCGCAAAACCCGTCACGCAGTCGCTGCTGTGTGTGGTCGCCAGCACCTGCACGTTGCAGCGGTGCGCCGCACCCAGGATCATGCGCCAGAAGTCCCGCTGAACGGAGTAGTGGATCCCATTCTCCGCTTCGTCGACGATCAGGAACCCCCCGCGGCTGTTGGCCAGAGCGAGCGCAGCCGCGAACAGGCGCGTCACGCCGTCGCCGAGGCTCTTCAGAGGAACGGGCCGCGCATGGTCGCGCAGCTTCACGACCACACGGCGGCCACTGGCCCGGTAGCGTGTGTCCTCGTCGTTGACCACCGCCACGCGGTCGACGCCGCCACCCGTCAAGCGCAGGGCCTGCAGCGCGAGGTCCTCCTCATCTGTCAGAGTCACCCTGTCCCAGAATCGGGCGAGCATGATGTTGCTCGGCAGCCCCGGTCCCAGAGATTCGCACTCGATGGCCGGCCACCTCTCCTCGTCGACCAGGCCGCTTTGTAGACCGCGGCGGCCGTAACGGCGCCGCAACCAAGCAGCGCGCGCATCACTCACGACGGGCAGCCACGGCAACAACTTCTCCTTGTTGCCGTACGAGACCCTGATCGCTATCGCATCTGCATCGGGGAAGAGTTCGGCGAACAACGCCGGCTGCTCCCGCCGCGGCCAGTCCGCGGGCGCGGACACTTCGATGCGGAGGTCGGTGCCCGACTTCGGGCCGATGACGACCGGGCTTCCCCTCATCGCTGTCCGGCCGTGAAACAGGGCCGCGTAGTCCGGGGAAACGACCGGATCTTCATCTTCGTCGAGCCCCGCGACGAATTCCTCGCGGCTACCCAGCAAGTCGCGGAGCGTGCTCTGGCTTCCCCGTGCCGCGTAGGCTCTCACCGCCTCGAGGACGGTCGTCTTGCCCACCCCGTTTCGGCCGCCGAGCAGCGTGACGCGGCCCAGCCGCTCAATCGACAGGGCGTTGATTCCCCGGAAATTGCGGATCGACAAGTCCGGAAGGTGCAGGCCGTTCGTGGCTTCGTCGGACATGGTGGTCTGCCGTCAGTCTACACGCCCGGGCGGCCGGGCTTGGGATCGCTCACGGCCTCGATCCGCGCGAACACTCGCGGGTGCCGCCGGGCGTCGGCTTGGGCAACGACTCTGGGACTCCGATGTGCCGCACCACCCGATCGTTGACCGCCGTCAGCCTCAGAATCGTACACCCCCGTCTCGTCTGCACGGAGCGTCCCGAACCCGTCGGCGCGTACCCGCCTGCGCGCCGTGAGGAACGTCGCAATGCCGCACGACGAGCCGCCACGGACGCCGGGCTCGGCCCTGCCGGCTGTCGTGGGTCCGGCGCTGGCCACCGGGGCCTTCGGCCGGTCCACGCCTGGGAGGCGCCTCCAACGGCCGCCCGCTGTTGCTGCCGTGGGGCTCGACCCCGAGGCGGCGCAGCGCAACCTGCACTTGATTCCCTCAAAGCACCCGCAGGACCCGCCGGTCGAGCGCCGGAACCCGCAACGAGGAGAAGCGCGATGAACAGCCGCTGGTCCGCCGACGCCGTCGTCGCCGGCATCGCGCTCGGCCCCAGCCTGCCCGCCGGCACCCACCACGGCGCGGCCGGCCTGTTCGCCGCTTTCGCGCGCCCCAGGCTCCTGCACAGCAAGATCCAGAACGCGCTGGCGTCGACGAGCTGGTCGCGATACCGCCACGCGGGGAGCCGTACCGATGACCACGACGCCGCAGACCCCGACCCTCGCCGGCGACGACTACGTCGTGATCTCCTTGCGTTCATGTCTCGTCCGTTCCGGTGTTCAGCGCGCTGCCCCCGACTTCCCGTAGCCGCCCGCCGAGCGACAGCGGGTCGTGTCTGCCGGCCGGCCCTTGACAGTATATGCGTCCAGAGTCATATTGGTGCGTGGCCTGGGAAGTCGTCTTCCATCCGGACTTCGATTCGGAGTTCGACGCCCTGGCGGCCGAAGTGCAGGACGAGTTGCTCGCGCAGGCGAAGCTCATCGAGGCCTTCGGGCCGACACTCGGGCGTCCGCGAGCCGACACCCCCAAGGGGTCGCGCCACGCCAACATGAAGGAGCTCCGCTTCACCGCCGACGACGGCGTCTGGCGGATCGCCTTCGCCTTCGACCCCGAGCGCAAGGCCGTCCTGCTGGTCGGCGCGGACAAGTCCGGGGTCGCCGAGCGACGGCTCTACCGGCGGTTGATCGCCAAGGCGGACGATCGCTTCGATCGGCACCTCGATCGTCTGAGGAGGACGAGATGAGCACGTTGACGCAGAGAATAGCCCAGTTGCCTCCGGCGCGCCGGAAGAGGGTCGACGAACGCGCCCAAACGCTGATTGCCGAGGAGATGTCGCTACGGGACCTGCGCCGGGCGCGGAAGCAGACCCAGGTGCGCGTCGCCGAGAAGCTCCGGATCAATCAGGAGAACGTGTCCCGCCTCGAACAGCGCACCGATCTGCTGATCTCCACCCTCAGCGGCTACGTCGCCGCGATGGGCGGCAAGCTGAGCCTCGTGGTGGAGTTCCCCGACCGGCCGCCGGTGGCGCTAACTGGCCTTGCCGCGCTAGACGACCCCTCGGAAAGTGACCGATCCACCGTCATGAGCGAATCCGGACGGTGACCAACACGAACGCGTCCTGAACGTCGAACTCGGGAGGTGGATTGCCGTTCTCCGCCAGCGCCCTGCGCGCCGTCTCGATGCCGATTCCGAACCGTTGCATGAAGCCCATGTTCTTCATCGCTTCCGCGATGGTGGGGTTGCGGTAGGAGGTCGCGCCGTGCCCGAAATTGTCGCGTCCGACTTCTCCGAACGCCGACCCGGGGCTCAGGATCTCCACACGGTCGGCGAACCAAGAAATCCGCACCGGAGTATTCGAGTATTCGAGTTTTCGTAGTTCCGGTGAATCGCCGCGTTGCGAAGCAGTTCGCGGAGGCCTCGTAAGGATAGCTTCGCCGCTCGACGTGCCGTTCCCCCCGCGTGTCGAGTGCGTGGGAGATGTTCAGTCTCAGCAGGCGATCCGCATCGCGCAACTGCTCCGGCAGCGGCCCGGACAGCTCGGCATGGTCGACGATTCCGTCCGTCACGGCGATCCCGTCGTAGCGGACGAACTGCACGTACGCCCCGGGGAACCAGTACCGCGGGTCCCTGCCCAGCACGAGGATCGCCGTCACCGTCGGCGGGCCGTTCCGGGCCAGGAGACGCAGCGCCCTCAACTGTTCCCTCCGGTCACGCCGGTTCTCCGCCGGCACGTCGGGGGACACCGCGCAGGGCAAGTAGTCCTTCTCGAACGCCCGCATGTCCAGGTCGGCCTCCACCGTCGCCCCGGAGACGCCCTGCAGGTCGTAGGGGACGTTCCCCCAACGGCGCTTCTCCGTGAGGCGGCGTTCCTCTTCTGCGGTCGCCACGAGACATTCGTCCGACGGTGACATGCCGTCCACGGCACTCACACACGCAGCAGGCGCCGCTGCAACAGCGCTCGCATGTCACGCCGTCCGTCGGCGATCAGCAGAACGTAGACGCCGTTTCCGATGACGCGGTAGATGACGCGGTACGGCTTGAAGAACACCTCGCGGTACTCCCGAATCCCGAGCTCCAGCAATTCCCTCGGGCGGCTGCCGCGTTCGGGGAACGCCGACAGCGCGTGGAAGGCCTGCTCGATCCGCTCCAGCACGTGCTCCGCCCTGCGTGGCGCGTCCCGGCGGGAGAGGTAGTCGACGATCTCCTCGAGGTCGCGGGCGGCGTCATCGGTCAACTGGACCGCGAACGGCATTCAGTCGGCCCGTCGCCGATCCCGAAGCCGCGCGACGACCTCGTCGGCGGGCTGCACCTGGCCGGCTTCGATCTGCCGGTTGCCCAGCGCCAGCATCTTGAGCAGAGCCACAGTCTCCTGCATCCGCTCGAAGCTGTCGATGTCCTGCACGACAGCTTTGGCTTCGCCGTTTTGGGTGATGATCAGAGGCTCCGGGCTATCCCCGATCGTACGGAGGATCTCGGCGGCGTGGGCCTTCAGGTAGCTGATCGGCTTGATCCGTTGGGACAGTGACATGGGCACCTCCGTGGAACTGAATATAGTCCATGAACAGGTCTGAGGGCAACGCGCCGGGCCGCCGTCCGTCGAACGGCGGCAGGAACCGCCCGGGCCGCGTGATAGACTCCCGACCATCCACGAGGAAGCCGCGATGCCGCACGACGAGCCGCTACCGACGCCCGGCTTGGGCCTGCCGGCCGTGGTGGGTCTGGCGCTGGCCGCCGGGGCCTTCGCGCCCGGCCTGCCGGTCTACGCCCAGGAGGCGGCGGCCGCGGTGCCGGACCTCGCCGGCATCTACACCGGGCGGCGGTGCGTGACCGGCGAAGGAGAGGTCTGCCCCGAGCTGAGCCGCGCCGCGGCCGGGACCATGCTGACGGCCCGCGCGCGGGCGTTCACCGAGGCGTTCGACGAGCTGGCCGCGCCCAAGTACGACTGCGCGCCGGCCACCCTGCCGGGGCTCTTCGGCGACCCCTACGCGTTCGAGGTGACGCAGCTCGCCGACCGGGTGACGTTCGCCTACGAGAAGGACGACATCGTGCGCACCGTCTGGCTCGAGGGCCACGGGCACCTCGAGCCCGGCACCGGCGACTTCTTCACCCACGGACACTCGACCGGCCGCTACGAGGACGACCGCCTCGTCGTCGAGACCGCGCGGTTCACGTTCGACCCCGCGGGCATCGCCGGCGACTTCCTCAGCGCGCCGTCGTCGACCCAGAAGCGCCTGGTCGAGCGCTATTGGCGCGAGGGCGACGGCCTGCGGATGGAGCTCACGGTCGACGACCCCATCTTCCTGCTGCGCCCCATCAACTACGTCATGGCGTGGCGCCCCAACGGCGGCCCGCTGTCGCTGCCGTGGGGCTGCGACCCCGAGGCGGCGCAGCGCAACCTGCGCCTGATTCCCTCGAAGTACCCGCAGGACCCGCCGGTCGAGCGCCGGAACCCGTGACGAGGAGAAGCGCGATGAGCAGCCGCTGGTCCGCCGCCGCCGTCGTCGCCGGCATCGCGCTCGGCCCCGGCCTCCCCGCCGCCGCCCACCACGGCGCGGCCGGCCTGTTCGACGTCACCCGCACCGTCGAGGTGACCGGCACCGTCAAGCGCTGGAGCTTCGTCAACCCGCATCCCATCCTCGTGATCGAGGCCGCCGACGGGGGCGGCGCGGCCACCGAGTGGGACATCTACTTCGGCCCCGCCGGCGCCACCGGCCTCCGCAACCGCGGCTACGCGCCCGACACGTTCGCCATCGGCGAGACGCTGCTGGTGACCGGCCACCCGGCCCGCACGCCGGGCGCGCACGCGCTGGACGTCTTCGGCCGGGCGGCGGGCATCACCAGGCGGGACGGCACGAGCGTGCCGTAGCGGGCGTTTCGCGCCGCCGGCCTTGCACCGCTTCGCCCTGCCGCCGACGCATGTCGCCATTGCCGGCTTCAGCGAGAACCGGCGGGGACCGCTCGGCACACGCACCGCGACGCTGCACAAGGAGGCGTCAAGAAGCTCCGCAGGAACCGGACCTACTGGATGTCCCGAGCGGACGCCCGCCGATAGGACGCCAACTGCGGAATCGCCCGGCAGGCGATGTCGAAGTACCTCGGATCGTTCTCGACGCCGACGCTCCGGTAGCCGACGGCCTCGGCGGCGGCCAACGTCGAGCCGGCACCGCAGAACGGGTCGAGAACCACGCCCTCGCCGAGGGGGAGAACGCCGCGGACAAGCTGTCGGAGAAAATCCTGCGGCTTGAGGCTCGGATGGGGCGCCATCTGCCGCTCTTCCTTGCGTGTCGGGGCGGAGCGGATCACATCGCCGAATGGTGAGTCGGCGGACGGACGCCGGAACCCGCCGACGCGCCAGCGGCGCAGGTTGTCCTGCACGCGGCCGTCCAGCGGCCGCCGGAACAGGAGCCACGGCTCCCACATCGAGCGGGGCATCACGCTCACCTCCGCGAATTCCTCATGGGCCCCCTTGGGGCGGTCGCCGCCGCGCATCGTCGTCACCAGCCTGACGATCTCGCCGCGCCGCTCCAGACCGGCCCTGGCCAGCGCCCCGGATACGATGTACGAGAGCAGCGGGTTGCTGGCGACGACGACATTGGCACCGGGCACCAGAACCCTCGCCAGACCGCGCGCCCAGCGGGAGAAGAACTCGTCCAGCACCTGCAGATCCCGCGGGGAGAGCACGGTGAACCGGGGCAGCGGCGAGCGTTGCGCACCGTCGAAGGCCGGCGGGAGACGCCACACGCCGCCCTTGCCGGCTCGCAGCTTCTTCTGCTCCTTCGGCGAGTACTCGACGAGACCGTAGGGAGGGTCGGTGACGACCGCGTGAATGGAATTCGATTCCCGCAGCCGGAGCCACTCCAGGCAATCGGCCTGCACCAAGGTCGCGCCCCCGTGGTGGACGGTGCGGAACTTCCGCGTGATTTCGGGCTTCCCGTCGCCACCAGCCTCTTCTTCGAGGCCGGGCAGCCGGTAGACGCCGCGCCCGTCCCGAACGAACAGTCGCGGCGTGTTGATCCGCAAGTAGGAACGGACGCTCGACGCGGGGACATCACCGATGATGTTGCGGGCACCGTCGATGATCTGCGTCACGGACGCACCGCTCGGATGCGTCTCGAGGATGGTCAAGACCGCGTCGCGCACCTGGCCCGGGGCTCGGCGGGGTCTGGCCGCTTCAGACATCCGTTGAGAATAGACGTCTAGACGTCTTTTGTCAAGATTGCTTGCGACGGGAGCCGAAGTGCGTGGTCGGACAGACGACGCTGACGGCGGCATCCTGCTCGTCGCCATCCCGGTTGACCTTGCCTGTCGCGCCCTCCTCGAAGTCCGCGGGCCGCCGCGGGATGTCCACTGTTGTCCTGCTTCCGCTCAAGCGCGATGTCGCGGCGCTTGGGGCAGAGGCTCACGCGCAGCAGCGTGCAGAACGCGCTGGACCGACGAACTGAAACCAGTCCGCCGAGAACCTGATGGATGTCGCGCGCTTGACACGCTCACACCCATTGGATAACTTGGTCGGGTGTTCGAGGTCGTGTACAGCACGCAAGCCCGCCGCCGGCTGCGTCGCATGCCGGCGAACACCGCGCAGACGATAGTCGCCAAGATCGATGCCCTCGCGGCGGACCCCACGGCACCGAACCCGAACGCGGCGGCACTGAAGGGCGGACCGGGCTTTCGGCTCCGCGTCGGCGATTGGCGCGCGCTGTACGTCGTCGAGTCCCCCGAGAAGCTGCTGCGCGTGGCCGCGATACTGTCACGCGGGGAGGCGTACCGATGACCACCACGCCGCAGACCCTGACCATCGCCGGCGAGGACTACGTCGTGATCCCCCGCGACGAGTACGAGCGCCTGCGGGCCGCTGCCGATGAAGACGCTGCCGACGTCGCCGCCATCCAGCGCGTCCTCGACGACCCCGACCAGACCTGGGCGCCAGCCGACCTCGTGCACCGCATCGCCGACGGGGAACACCCCCTGCGCGTCTGGCGCACGCACCGCGGCATGACCGCCCGTGCGCTGGCCGCCGCCGCGGGCATCCCGAGCTCCTACCTCTCGGCCATCGAGCGCGGCGTGAAGCCCGGGTCGGTGAAGGCCCTCAAGAGTCTCGCCACCGCCCTCGACGTGCCGCTGGACGATCTCGTGTGACCGCCCGCGCGCCGTCCCCGGACCTCGTGTCCTGTTCCAACCGCGACAGCAATCGCCCTTGCCTTCGATCCCGGTTGCAGGGCCCTCCCTGCTAGTCGCCGCAGCCACATCGGAGCTCGCCGAACGACGACTCTACCGACATCGGCACCAGAAACACGAGCGCCAAACTAGTTGACGCCGAACAGTGCGCCGCGCAAAGGCACCAGTCCTCAGCGGGTGCGAATCCCGCCCGGCAACTGTCGCTCCAGCCGGGTTGCGCATTCCGGTGAAATCGATCACCCATTCCGGCCGAAACCGATCACTCATTCCGGTTGAAATCGATCACCCATTCCGGCCGAAACCGATCACCCGTCGGAGCGGGCGACCCGGGACCTGAATCATGATTCGCGGTTCTCTCGGTTCTTCTCGCCGCCGGTCAGTGGGGTTATCGCATGGAGTCTCCCTTCGTGTCGAGTCGTGGACGTTGGTGTTCGTGTCGACCGGGACTGAACGCCGCGAAGGCTCGGTGTTCAGCGCGTCGTGGACGGCCGGGACGCCCCGTCCAGGCCGGGCCGCAAGGCCCATAACTGCCATCCGAGCCGCGGGGCGGGCGGCGTGTCACCCGGAGGGCCGCAGCGTAGCGGAGGACGCGCGCAGCGCGTTGACACGCCGGCCGTCCCGCAGCTACGCGCCCCGGACCTCCCGACAAGCCGCCGCGTGTCCCGGGGGCGGGTCGGAAATGAGGGACGCCGACCCCGCGGGCACCGACGGCCTCCGGATGCCGGTGCCCGGTGCCGGTTCCTGGCCGCCAACCCGAGGCTGTCGCCGGCGGTCTAGCCGTCACGCCCGAAGCCCCTGGGCAGATCGACACCCTCCAGCACCGACAGGTCCAGTTCGCAGACCTGTTCGAGCAACGCCGCGGTCGCGGACCCGGCGAGGGATTCCGGCAACGCGTCCCGCCACTCCCGGTACTGGTCCTGCAGCGCCAGGAGCGTCCGCACCGCGTCGTCCCACTGCTGTGGCCGCGACCGCCGGTCCGCAGGCCGGCGGTATCGGACCCGGGACTCGCCGGCCTGCCGCCGCTCCCGGTAGCGCGCCTGGCGCTCCGCGTTCGTCAACGCCACAAGACCCTCCCCACACCGTTACGTAACGGCGTTCCACTTCCCCCGGAATGGATGTTCCACATCCCGGAATCGGTGTTCCACTTCGGCCGGAATCGATGTTCCGCTTCGGGCGAAACACGCGGGGCACGGACACGGGGGCACGGGGCTCGGCGCGGCCCCGTGCCCCGCCCGGACCCGCGTGACGGGTCCCGGGCGGGACGGAGGCGGTCCGGGTTGTCCGGCCGGCCGTCGGCCGTCGCCAAACAGCGCGGGACGCCGGTCATGAGTCCGGGCTCCCGGCTCGGGTCGGGGGCCGGCGCCGCTTGCGCATCGAGTCGCCCTTCAGGTCGAGCTTGTAGGCGTTGTGCACGAGCCGGTCGAGAATCGCGTCGCCGAGGGTCGGGTCGCCGACGACGTCATGCCACTTGTCGACCGGGAGCTGGCTGGTCACGACGGTCGAGCGCACGCCGTGGCGGTCCTCGAGCACCTCGAGCAAGTCGAGGCGGTTCTCCGCGCTGAACGGCGTCAGCCCCCAGTCGTCCATCACCAGGACCTCGGTCTTGGCGAGCGACTCGAGCCGCCTCGGGTAGCGTCCGTCGGCGCGCGCGGTGGCCAGTTCGCTCAACAGCCGGGACACGCGCACGTAGAGCGCGCTGTGGCCGTGGCGGCAGGCGCCGTGGGCGAGGGCGCAGGCGAGCCAGCTCTTGCCGATGCCGGTCGGTCCGGAGATGAGGACGTTGAGGTGCTCGCGGACCCAGCGCCCGTCGGCGAGGGCGAGGACGAGCTGGCGGTCGAGGCCGCGGCGGTGTCGGAAGTCGATGTCCTCGATGCAGGCGTCGTGCTTGAGCCTGGCGCGGCGCAGCCGGTTGGCGAGCTGGCGCGAGTGGCGCTCGGTGAGCTCGCGGTCGGCGAGCAGGCCGAGCCGCTCCTCGAACGAGAGGGCCTCGACCTCGGGGGCGTCGAGCTGCTCGGCGAGGGCCCTGGCCATCCCGGCGCAGCGGAGTTGCAGAAGCTTGTCGACGGTCGGATGAGTCAGCATCGGAGTCCTTTCCGGCGTCACCGGTAGTAGAGCGCGCCGCGGATGTTGTCGTGGTCGACGGGCTCGGCGGGTTCGGGCGGCCCGGCGGGGGCCTCGTCGAGCCGGTGGCGGAGGATCGATTCGACGCCGCGGTAGCTGCAGCTGTCGACGGCCAGCGCCCGCGCGGCGGCCGCTTCGAAGCGGGCGGCGCCGTAGCACTTGGCCAGGCGCTGGAGCCCGAGGCAGGAGCGGTGGGCCTGCTGGGGATGCCGCCGGGCGAGCACGGCGGCGACCAGGGCGGCGGTGTCAGGTCCGATCTGCTGGGCCCAGTCGATGAAGCGGTCGGGCGTCCAGTCGCCCATCCGGCGGTGCTTCTCGGGCCTGTGCTCGGCCGCGGTGGTGTGGCGGCCCCGGTGGGGCGAGCGGACGTGGCTGGCGACGCGCTGCCCGCGGTGGAGGCACTCGACGGTGCGGGCCGTCAGCCGGACGTCGAGCTGGCGCCGGACCAGCGCGTGCGGGACCGAGTAGTAGTGCCCGTCGACCTCCACGTGGTAGTCGGCGGCCACCCGGACGGCCTTCCACTCGGCGAAGACGTAGGGACTGTCGGGCAGCGGGCGCAGCGCCGGCCGGTCGAGCTGCTCGAACTGCGAGCGCCGCGACCCCGGAAGCTTGCGGAACGGCCGGGTGTTGAGCCGTTCGAGCAGCCCGGCGACCGCCGCGTTGAGCTCGGCCAGCGAGAAGAACGTGCGGTGGCGGAGGGCCGCGAGGATCCACCGCTCGACCACTTGAACGGCCACCTCCGCCTTCGCCTTGTCCCTGGGCCGTCGCACCCGCGCGGGTAGCACCGCCACGCCGTAGTGGCGGGCGAGGTCGTGATAGGTCGGGTTCAGGTCCGGCTCGTAGCGGTGGGCGTGGCTGACCCCCGGGCGCAGGTTGTCGGGGATCACGAGCTCGGGGCACCCGCCGTAGAACTCGAAGGCGCGCACGTGCGACGCCGTCCAGTCCGGCAGGGTCTGCGTCCACGTCGCCTCGGCGAAGGTGTAGCTCGAGGCCCCGAGGACCGCCACGAAGACCTGCGCCTGCCGCACGTCGCCGGTCTCGCGGTCGACCACCGGCACCGTCTGCCCGGCGTAGTCGACGAACAGCTTCTCGCCGGCCCGGTGGTCCTGGCGCATCACCAGGTCGAGCTTCCCGGCCCAGGCGCGGTACTGCTCGCAGAACCAACTGTACTGCAGCCCCTCGGGGTGGCTCTCCTTGTACTCCTGCCACAGCAGCGCCAGCGTCACGCTCTTGCGCCGCAACTCCCGGTGCACCTCGCTCCAGTCCGGCAGCGGCCGCTCCGCGCGGCTCGGCGGCGGCGCCGGAAACAGCCGACGCTCCAGTCCGGCGTCGTCGACCGACTCGGGCACGGGCCAACTCAGCCCCGCCACCTTGGCGCGGCGCAGGTACTCGCCCACCGTCGACGGCGACGTCCCCAGGCTGCGGGCGATGGCTCGGACGCTCAGCGCGGCCGTGAAGTACAGCCGCAGCACATCTCGAATCTTGCGCATGGACAACCTCCTGTTCGCCAGCGTTCGTCCCTCCTGAAAAGCAGGAAGGGTCTCACGGCCGGCGGGTCGTCCCGCGCCGCTCAGCTCCGACGGGGGGTGATCGGTTTGGACCGGAATCGGTGATCGGTTTGCACCGGAATCAGTGATCGGTTTGCACCGGAATCAGTGATCGGTTTGCACCGGAATACGCAAGCCGGTAACAGTCGGAGCGGATGATGGAGGTAACGGCATCGTCTGAAGCACTCCGATGGCAAGGGTCGCCTCGGGCGGCTCAGTGACCATGCGGGCCGCAACGCGAGTAAACGCCGAGCAGGCCTCGAAACCAATAATGCGGAAGCCGACCCGGCTGTTCAGCGGGGAAGGCTGGCACGGGTCGGGAAGCGAGCGACGCAGGCACCGGCCCGTTCCGCCGGGGTAGTGGCGGCGGCACGCATGGAAGAGGGGAGTGGACGCAACGCGGGAAGCCCCGCCGGCGGCGGCGTACGCGCCAACCGACAGCCCGCGAGGGTCAGGTCGGGCCGCGCGGGGTGGCGGAGAGGCCCGTAGTACCGGCGAAACCGGGTAACGCCGGCGGAGGGAAGGGGCCTCGGTTCGAGAGCAGCGCATGACGGAGGAGTGGACATGGGGACTGGCGGGAGCCTATCAGCCCCGGAACGGGTTCAGCGACTTCAGACGGCGCTACATGCGAAAGCGAAGGAAGCTCCCGACTTCCGGTTCTACTCGCTGAGCGACAAGGTGTGGCGCGACGACGTGCTCGCGGTCGCCTGGCAGACCGTCCGCCGCAACGGCGGCGCGGCCGGGGTGGACGGCGAGACGGTCGCGGATGTCGAGTCCCAGGGGGTGGACGGGTGGTTGGGCGCACTGGCGCGGGACCTGAAGGAGGAGACCTACCGGCCGCGAGCGGTCCGGCAGGTGCTCATCCCGAAGAAGCAGCGCGGGAAGTTCCGGCCGTTGGGCATTCCGTGTCTCCGGGACCGGGTGGCGCAGACGGCGGCGATGCTGGTATTGTCGCCCATCTTCGAAGCCGACCTGCAACCGGAGCAATACGCCTATCGGCCGGGCCGGCACGCGAATGACGCGGTCAAGCGCGTGCACCGGCTGCTGACGACGGGCCATCGGGAGGTGGTTGACGCCGACCTGTCGGACTACTACGGGCAGATTCCGCACCCGGACCTGCTCCGGTCCATCGCGCGCCGCGTGAGCGACGGGCGGTTGCTGGGCTGGGTCAAGGGGTGGCTGGAGATGGCCGTGGACGAGGATGACGGGCGCGGCGGCCGCCGCCGCACGAACCGGGCGCGTCGAGAGCGGAAGGGAACCCCGCAGGGGTCCCCGATTTCACCGCTGCTCAGCAACATCTACATGCGCCGCTTCATTCTGGGCTGGAGGGTGCTGGGCTACGCCCGGCGCTTCAAGGCGGAAATCGTCAACTACGCGGACGACTTCGCGGTGCTCGGCAAGGCACCGGCGGCAGAGATGCTGGCGGCGGTCGAAGCCCTGATGAAGCGTCTGAAGTTGCCCATCAACGCCGAGAAGACCCGCTGCTGCCGGGTGCCGGAGGAACCGATGACGTTCCTCGGCTACCGGATTGGACGCAACTACCGGCCATCGACGGGTGCCGCGTACATCGGCACGCGCCCGAGCCCGGCGAGCGTCCAGAGCGTCTGCCGTCGCGTGAGCGAGCTGACGACGCGGCGTGCCGGACTCCTGCCGCCGGGCGATGTCGTGGCGCGCCTCAACCGGTTGCTGACCGGTTGGGCGAACTACTTCATCCTGGGGCAGGTCAGCCCGGCCTACGCCGCGATTGACCGCCACGCCACGCGGCGGCTGCGCCAGTGGCTCGGCCGCAAGCATTATGCCGATGTCCGGATTATGCCGATATCGGCGCAGACGCCGCGATCAGTGGCGGCGTCTGCGCCGAGGCCATCGGCATAATCACAGACCCTCCAGGAAGGCCAGGAGCCTGTCCGGGGGGCGATAGCGGCCGGCGCGGACTCCAGCGGGGGCGGTTCTCGCCAGCGCGCGTTCCTTCAAGGCGAGGTCGGCATGGATGTAGATGTTGGTCGTGTCGACGTGTTCGTGTCCGAGCCAGAGCGCGATGACGGTGGTGTCGACCCCGGCGTGCAGCAGTCGCATGGCGGCGGTGTGGCGTAGCGTGTGCGGGGTGATGTTCTTCTCTCGGAGAGAGGGGCAGGCGGACGTAGCGGTGGCCACGTGTATCGCCAGCCGTTGTGCCAGCGCGTCTCGGCTGAGCGGTCGGCCGGTCCTCGTGGGAAAAACCGGTGCGTCCGGTGTGCCGGCACGCTCGACCAGCCACGTCCGCAGGGCGGCGACCGTCGCCTTGGTGAGCGGCGTGATCCGCTGCTTGCGGCCTTTCCCCAAACAGTTGACGTGCGCACCGCCCGCGAGGTCGAGATCCGCACGGCGCAGACCGATGAGCTCGGAAGCGCGCAGCCCGGTCTGGATGGCGAGCGCGAGGAGGGTGTGGTCGCGGCGACCGGTCCACGTGGCGCGATCGGGCGCGGCGAGCAGGGCGTCGACTTCGACGTCGGACAGAAAGGTCACCAGCCCACGCGGGCCGCGTTTGGGCGGAATCGCGAGGACGCGAGCGATGACGGCGGCCTGATCGGGATGCTCCAGCGCGGCGTAGCGGAACAGGGCATGAATGGCCGATAGCCGTGCATTGCGAGTGCGCACGGTGTTTGCGCGGCCGCGTTCGAGGTGTTCCAGGAACCGCCCGATGAGGGGCGCATCGAGATCGCACAGCTTCAGCTTCGAGGGGGCTGTGGTCAGGTTGGCCGCCGCGAAGCGGAGCAGCAGCCGCCACGCATCGCGGTAGGCGGCGATGGTGTGGGGACTGGCGTGGCGTTGCTGGACCAGTCGGTCCGTGAAGAACGCCTCGAGGATGGGGGCGAGGGCGCTCATGGCTTGCCTCCCAGATGACGTTCGAGGCGGTCAGCGGCCAGTTGCATCAGCTCCGGCGCTGCGGACAGATACCAGTAGGTGTGCTTGGGGTCGACATGGCCGAGATAGGTCGCGAGCAGCGCGAGTCGCGCTTCCGCATCGTGGCCCTGCCGATAGGCGTCGAGCAGGGTGCACACCGCAAAGCGATGTCGGATGTCGTGCAGCCGTGGTCGACAAGAGGCGGAGCGCGGCGCGAGGCCGGCACGCCGCACCAGCGAGCGAAAGGTGCGCTGGACATTGCAGTACAGCAGCCGGGTGCCCGCGGTGGATAGGAACAGCGCGGCAGTGTGCTGCTGGGTCGTCGGCCGATCGCCACGCTGGAGGTATCGCCGGACCGCGGCGGTGGCGCTCGGGTGCAAGGGGAGCTCGCGGGACTTGCCGAACTTGCCACGGCGGACGGTGATCAGGCCTTGCTCGGCGTCGAAGTCGTGCTGGTCCAACGCGATGGCTTCGCCGACCCGCATCCCGGTCACGACGAGCAGCCCGATCAAGGTCCGATACGTGGCCACCCGATGCGCCGTGCGCAAGCCTGCGGCAGCGGCCTGCACGGCCGCCACCTCGTCGTCCGTGTAGGGGTAGGGCGTGGCGCGGAAGGATCGCGTGGGCAGCAGATCCGGAGGCGGGATCTGCGTCGCCGGGTCGATCGTGTGCAGATAGGTCGCGAAGCCGCGGACTACGCCCAGGCGCTGTCCCCACCAGCTCGGGTCCGCGCCGGTCGGTTCCGTCGCCCAGGCGACGGCGTTCGCGACGCGCAGGCGGGTCTGCCCCCGCTCTTCGAGGTGGGTCAGGAACTGCGTGAGGAGCTTCTCCGCCCGCACCAGGCGAGAGCCCATCGCCCGGCGCATTGCCAGGTAGTCGGCCAGGGAGTGACGCAGGGCGGTCATGCGACACCTCCCGGCCACGGGCGGGCGATGGTGCGCAGGGCGTCGCGGTCGACCTTCGCGTAGATCGCCGTGGTCTGCATGCGGGCGTGGCGCAGAAAGTCCCGAATCTCGGACAGCGGGGCGCCCGCGCGAAGCAACTGTGTCGCTGCGAAATGGCGCAATTGGTGCGCGCTGACGTGACCGAGTCCGGCCCGCTGCGCGGCGGCGGCGACGATGTGCGTTACCGTGGTGCGCCTGAACGGCGCATGCGGTGCGGCGAGGCGCACGAAGAGCGTACGGCCCTGCGCAGTGGCCGGGCGCCGATGGAGGTATGCAACGAGCACGGCGCCCACATCGGATGGAAGCGGCACGCGTTCAGCTCGGCGGCCCTTGCCCCGCACGACGAGCTCTCCGGCTCGCCAGTGCACGTCGTCGAGGCGCAGGGTCGCCACTTCGGCGGCGCGCAGGCCGAGACGGGCCAGGGTGGTGATGACCGCGAAGTCACGGCTGCCGCCGAGGGTACGGCGATCACAAGCGGCGAGCAGTCGTCGGACGTGCTCGGGCTCGAGACGTGGCGGCAACCCTGCCAGCCGTCGGCTGTCCACTGACGGGACAGCCCCGGCCAGTGAACCCGTCGTCGCCCCGATGACATGCAGAAACCGCAGCAGCGAGCGCAACGCCGTCGCGGTCAGTTGCGCGGCCCCGCGAGACTGCTCCGCGCAGCGAGCAACCATGAACGCGGTCACGTCAGCTTCGCTGAGTTGGTCGATGTCGAGCGCGAGGCCATCGGCGGAAACGCAGCGGCGCAGAAAGGGACGGACCGAATGGACGTAGCCATCGACGGTGCGTTCGCTCAGGCCGCGCTCGACGGTGAGGTACCGTGAGTACCGTCCCAAGGCTTCGTCCACAGGCCCGACAGGGATGCGCGGCGGCCCGGAGGGCGTCGCGCCGCGACGCTGCAGGTACATCAGCAAGGGACGCAGCGCGCGGCTTGTCCACAGGTACCTGTAGCCAGCATCGCGTCGAGCGCGAAGGAACCGCTCCGCATGGCGGGGAAGATCGGCGACATCGAAGTCGTTCGAGCCAAGCCAGCGGCTCACATGGGCCATCAGACGCAACTGCTCAGCCTGAGAACCCGACCGGTAGCCTTGGCGTCCGAGCTCGGCCGCGAAGCCGACGGCGAACGGCTGGAGAACGCCGGGAATGCGAACGCGTGACGGATCGGTCATGAAGGCCTCCTCTCCTCCAGGGGGTTGTGAAGAGAAGGCCCTCTGTCTGTCAAGTCCCGACGATTATGCCGATCATCCAGGCGCAGCAGCGGTCCCCAACGGGAGCGTCAGAACCGATATCGGCATAATCCGGACATCGGCATAATGCTTGTTATTCCGACATCGGAATAACAAGCACAAGGTGCGGTCCGGACTCTACGTGCGGTTTCCGGACGAGCGGCTCCGGCAGGAGTACGGGCTCACCCGCCTTGGCGCGCGCACGACGAGTCTTCCGTGGGCGAAGGCATGATCTCGTCCGAGAGCCGGATGCGGGAAATCCGCACGTCCGGTTCGATGAGCGGCGACTGGAAACGGAGCAACGGCGGGGAGTGAGGCACCGGCGACGGGCGAAAGCCGCCGGGAACAGCTACCCCCATCCGCCTACCGCAACCGCGCCAGTCGTCGACTCTACCCCCGGTGACCGCGCTCAAGCGTCTCGCCACAGCCCTCGACGTGTCGCTAGCCGATCTCCCGTGACCGCCACGCAATTGTCACCGCAACTCGACCGCCATGCCCCTGACGGCATGTGCTTCCGCCGCACCAGTTTGAGCGTGCCGCTGAGCTACCGCCGGCTCTACCGACGGCCGATTCGCCAAGCCGGACCACCGCCTCCAACGATACCTCGATTCAGGCCTGCTGTTCCGGTATCTTGAACCCTAGGTAAGTCCCACCACTTATCCCCTGCAAGGCGAGCAGCGTTGCGCTGAACTCCGGCATCGATAGCCGACTCCATACCGAGTGAACGAAGACCACCACAAGAACAACAGTCCACACCATCATCTGGAACCTGTGGATATTGACACCATTCACGTCAGTGAGCAAGTCCCTCGCGAATGACTCCGATCGAGGTACAAGCGCGTTCATCTGCTTTGCTAACTCGCTGGCCTGACCGCCGAGCCCCTCCCGCCTCACTCCTGCTGTCTCCTCCTCGCCTCGGTCCGCTGCACCCATCTCGTTCTCTACTTTCCTCTGTTGTTCGCTGAGTTCCTGCAGCGTGGCTTCCCGCGGGTCTTCCTTTCCTGACTCGACCATGGCAGCGCCCAATGCGGTGCCACTACCGATACCAATCAAGCCGAGCACCGAGGCCGTAATCGTGTTCGCGTTGCCCGTAACGATCCATATGAAAACAAACGAACCAATCACTAATACAAACCATACCATCATTTGCGTACGCGCGAGGCTATACGGCCCGTGGAAACTCAACTCGGCCTGGAGTTTCGCGAGCCCTGAAGCCTCTCGATCTCGTATCATATTGCTCTCCCGCGCCAGCCGCCACACTACAATGGTCAGCAACAACAAAAAGAGGAGGCCCCCCGCAAACTCCCACTTGCCGATGCGACGCAGACTAAAGCCCCTCTCCCCAGAATCCGCCATGACGTCGCTTTCGATGGGCTCGCCGCCCTCAACGCCGACACTCACCTTGACCGGAACCTCAAAGAACGTGGCACCGAATCGCGGACGCCCGAAGCTCCTAATCCAGAAACCCTCCGCGTCATCGTGTCTGACGAGACCGAAATAGAGTCTTCCCCGCCCGATCTCGGCCTGTAGTTCCGGCACCACTCTATCGTCAACATAGAGACGAATCGGTCTGTCTTCTCTTAGTAGCAGGTCTAGGTTCTCAACGACGACCGCGATTTCATCGCCTAGGCCAGCCACTCGCCGCGTTTCGTCACGGGCCACGTGAACATGTGTAACCCGCGCAACACCCTCCGCGCCGGAAGCCCCGACCTGTCCCAATGCCGGTTTCTCCATCGCCACAACGACCGTCGCACAGATGAGCGTAAGCCGAAAGTACAGAGACATAATGAACATCTCTCCCTTAGAAGATAAATGGCAAAATCTGGAACTGCTTCGTCAGCAACCACCGTGAGTTCGCGCCACCGATCCACGCCACCTTCAAGTCTCCCCATGCGCCGAACACACCGACCCGCGACTCGCCGGACCAAGGCCCAACCAACGGGCCGTCCTTGGCACCGGCGACTACCACTCCTGCGGAGACATGTCCCGGCTTCAAATAGCCCCGTAAGCCGCCCCGCCCCCAGTCGTCGCCAAAATAATAGTACCGCAAGCCAAACTCAGCCCCCGAGACAATCTGGACATCCTCATCCGCATAGGAGAAGTACGTCGTGCTGTATGAGGCCACCACTTCCAAGGGGCCGGGCCCCTCATCCGGGTGATAGCCGAAGCCTCTTACGCCCTGCAACATGTAGGCGATTCCAACCTCGATGACATTCAACTGGACGGACCCTGGACCGAACTTCCGCTCATAGCGCCTCAAGCGCTCGATCGCCTGCCTCAGCGCCCGCCCGCGGAACAGGGCGTCGACGTCGTTGTACGCGACGAACATTTCGTCGATCGTTGTGTTGTTGAGTGTAACGTCGTCTTGCAGACGCTTCAGGATGCCACGAGGCTGCCCCGCGGGCAGGCCCTTGGCCCCCGCGTTGCGGTTACGCACGGTCCTGACGACGTTCCACGTGTACAAGAGCTCCGGTAGACCGGAAAAGGTGTCGGCAGAATCAAAAGTGTACTGGCGGCGCTTCGCGCTGGAGAGAAAGTCAACCGATGGTGGTTCAAGCAGATGCCGCACGGACACGTCCAGCACGCCCGACACTTCTAGCCGGAGGAGCGCCGCCGCCAAGTCCCGCGACAGCTCCCATTCCTCCCTTTCGAACTCTGGGTTGATGTGCGCGACGGCATCCCGGATCTCCTGTACGGCTTCACGCAGCGTGACGTTGGACGACTGCGCCACAGGTTTAGCGGACCACACCACAGCGGCAAGCAAAAAGACGGCGAGGCCAGCGCTCACGTGAGCAGCCATTTGCCAATATCCTCAACGTGCCGTTCGACATAGTCGGCCCACGAGTGAGGGTTCCGCAGCGGGATACTCGGGGGCCGGCTGTCGGCCGATAGCGCCGCCTGGAGTCCCCTGTGTACCATGCCGCTGGTGTCCACTGCCCCGTCTTCACCGGTGCCGAGCAGCTCCTGTTCGTCCACGATTGCGGTGCAAGTTGCCGGCCGCCGCCCGCGCCATGTCTTCCCCTCAACGTCCATGTATGCCCATGGTGCCCTTTTTCTCAGGAAGTACCCACCGATCGGGTCGAGATCGCCGGTGATCGACACCCAGTTACCCACGGATCCGTGGTAATCCCTCGGATCACCCGGCTGAGTGAGGCGGTTGTCCAGGATCGCCAAGTCGTCACCTGGAGCATCAATGGCACCGAACGCGGTCCTAATTAGTTGCAGCGGCGAGGCCACGAGAATCACGTTGCGGAACTTCGTCATGTTGATCGTTGGGTGCAACTGGTAGTTCCTGTTCCGCACCACGGCGTGCAGCGTCTCGAAAGTGTGAAAACACCCCAAGCTGTGGCAGATGATGGATACTCTCTGATTCTGGGGCTGCACCCTCGCGTCGACACCATCGCTAACGATCCGCTGGAGTTGCGCCACGTAAGCGTCGCGCACAGCCAGTCGAGCGCTCTGACTGAAGGCTGGCAGCAGCACATCCCCCGCGGTCTCGGCAAACTGCGTTGCCGAGCTCCCGTTCAGATCGGCCCGGGCACGGTGGCGGAAGAGCGACACTATCTTGGCTAACGAGCCAGCGAGGTTGACCTTTGCGGCGGCCCAGTCATTGAACATGTCGTAGTACAGCTCATACACCGCGACCTGCTCGCCAACTTGGCCCCCGCAGGAGGCGCGTACCGCCCTCACAAGGTCAGCGTAGTCCCCTGGTCGCGCATTGCCAACGCCATGCACCAGGAGCACTGCCCGGGTCCCTGGCCAAGACCTACTCATCGGCGCAGCCCCTAATTTCGTCCATGCCGTTTTCACCCAACCCCTGTTGGTCGAACGCCCGGTAACGCCCGTTGACGTCGCCGACGACGACAAGCCCGCCTCCCGTCGCCACGAGCGACATCGTCGCCGCGCGCGGCCCGTGCGGTCACCAGCGTGGTCTCCGTCTCGGCCCAAATCGTCCGCACGGTGCCGGCGTTGTCGTTGTCCGGCGCGAGCTGCTGGCGGTAGGCAATGGCGTACAGCTCCGAGCGGCTCTCGTCGCGCTCGGCCAGCCGCGCATCCTCGGAGAACACTTGCGTTGCCATGCGCGCACGGATGTCGCATAGAGGCATGCACATCGTGTTGGTCAGCGGACTGTAGGCAGCAGTTTCCCAGTCCTCGCCTCCGTTCCGGGAGGGGCACGTGAGGACCGACTGCCCCACCGCGTTCTCGGTCGCCGCGTCGAGGCCGCTGATGGCGTTCTGGGTCGTCGTCGGCGTCGCCCACGGGACCTCGCCGGTCGCCGGTCGACGGCGTAGACGACCGCGGTCTGCACTTCGACGACCGCCGTACCGGTCACCGCCACCGCTGGCGCGGCACCAAGTCTGTTGTTCATCGTCCGCCCGTGTTCACTGAGGTCACCGACCATAGCGGCGGGCTTAGCCTGAACGCAATGACCTGTATCAAGCGAGCGTCGGGGTAGACGCAAACGGCCTTCGGCCGCTCGCCGGCATGCGTCGCGCAGGCCCGATTGCGACGGCTTCCGTCGCCCCGTTTACCGCAAACACCTCGCGAGACCCTGCCAGCGTCTCCCGCCAGGGGCGACGAGCCATTGCACGGTCCGCCAGCAGGCGTCCGCCGCGTGCTCCCCCGAGCGCCTCTGCCGCGACGTCCGCTCTGCCTCGAGGGCCCGGTCCGTGACCGCGTCGCCAGCGCGCTCGAGCAGAGCAGACCGCGCCGTGCGCCGGTCCGGGCTGAGGGTGCCGTTGCGCTCGGGTTACTCAAGGTAGGCGCGCCGGGATTGACCCGCCGCGCCGGCCGGTCGATGCCCCCTGCGGCAGGGCGTTGAGCGCAGCGTCGGCGAGCCGACTGGGTGGTCGACGCGGCGGCGAGCTCGTTCCGCGAGGTGAAGCTCCCGTGGTTTCTGTCTTGTTCGTTCCGCGGCGCCGCTCCGCCCGTTCACGTCGCCGTGGGTGCGAACACGCGTCGGAACCACTCGACAAAGGCGAGCGCGGCCGGACTGTCGTGGTGGAAATAGCGTGCCCTGATCGCAAGACCGTACGGCAGACCTGGACGCTGCTGCCACGCCAACCAAGTGTGCAGCACGGCCTTGCGCCGGTGCGTATCCCGGAAGGTCGCGCCTCGCTCCGACGCGCTCGTCGTCGATGTCTCCGCGAGCTCCAATAGCGGGTCTTTGTCGTCAACCAGACCTCGCAGGAACTCCTCGAGCGCTCCCGCGCCTCGGTTGTCCGGCATCAGCCACACGCCCACACGGGCTCGGAAGGCCGGAGCGTCGCCGACAAACCCGCCTTCGGGAATTTCCTTCGGAAGCTCCAAACCAACTCCGCCCAGCCGCGCCCGCACACCGCGCCACCGGTTCCCTGGAGCATCGTCCGCGTCCAACACGAATCCTACGGCTGTGCTCGTACTGGTCGTCACGGCCAGTCGCATCCCGTCCAACAGTTGGTCCCTCCCGCCGCCTTCGTCGTCTCCCCGTTTCGACCACTTGATGTCAACAACCCCGCGGTCGATGCCGTGTCGCGAGAGCAGGTTCTCGATCACGTACTTGTCGTCCTTGCCTTCCACACGAAGAACGGCTCGCTCGTCATGCGCCATCGCTCACCGCACCTCGATGTCCTGTTCCACCGCGATGGGGATCTCGCCGCCGGGAATCGGAACCGCCTGCTCCAGTTTGCGATGCACCTTGTGAACGGTGACCGATTCCGCTAGGTCCGGTCTAGATCGGACCATATTTCCGAGTCCCTTGATGCAGTCGTAGCTGTGCGTGGTCGCGAATACCTGCACGTTCGACCGCCCCGCGCCTTCCACGACCAGCCGCCACATGTCCTCCATCACCGTCCAGTGAAACCCGGTGTCGATTTCGTCCATCAGAAGGCATCCGCCCTCACCGCCCACGAGGGCCAAGCTGACCGCCAACAACCGCCGCATGCCTTCCCCTAGGCTGCCGACGGGGACACGAGATCGCGCGTTGAGCCGCCCCACCACGATGTTGTGCCGCCGCCGACCGGGCACGGGCAGGACCGAGTCGATGTCCGGCATCAGGATGCGCATGGCCTCGACGACTTCCGTCTCCCGCCTGTTGGCCACCACCGCCTTCCACGCCGTCCGCATGGACGCCGGCTCGAACTCCAGGAATCGAACGTCCTGACGAGGAGCCCCGCCCCCCGCCGAACGCCCCCACCACCTACCCATCAACGAGCCGTTTTCGGCGACCGGAACCAGAAACGGTTGCCGCCCGTCGCAGACGAGGCTCAGCCCGAACGCCGCTGCCGACCCCTCCTCCGACTCGAACCCGCGCCGCTTCTCCATGCGCTCCCATCGATCCGCGGCCTCGCCCACTTCCTCGAGCGACAGGATCCTGCCGGCCAAATGCTGCTGACTGTCGGGACTCGACAAATCGAATCTCGCCCCCGGCGCGCATTCGTGACCGTAGAACACATGGGATATGTCGGCTCCGTAGCCCATGTCGTCGTCGAGCTCCCCACGTCGCGCGGCGGATTCGGACAGGGCCGAAACGCTCCCTCCCGAGGCGAGAAGCTCGACCGCCTCCAGGATCGACGTCTTGCCGCAGTTGTTCCTTCCGACCAACAGGTTGACACGCGTCAAGTCACCCAGTCGGTAGGACTCGAACCCGCGGTAGCGGGACAGCTCAAGGGTCTTCAGCATCGCGCTTCATCGCCACGCGGGTGGATCTCTACTTCGCAAAGCGCCGAAGACTCCGGCGCAGGCTCAACGGCGTCCACGGTTTCCGTGCGTACACCGAGTCCGCGGTATTCAGGAGGTCGCACAGATCCATCATGCACCCCGCTGCCTTCCGACTCGCTCCATGAACGGCCACACGCCGTTCTGGACGGAGCGTCACGGCAAGGCAAACACGAACAGATTGTTCCCCGCACTCGGCCGCAACTCCGGCGTCAACCCCGTGAAGTGCGACGACGTCCCCCCCGACCCCGTGCTCACCGCCACGAACTGCCGCCCGTCGACCGCGTAGGTGATCGGGAACCCCGTCACCGCCGACCCCAGGTTGATCTCCCACAGCACCTCGCCCGTCTCCTGGTCGAACGCCCGGAACCGGCCGTTGACGTCGCCGCCGAAGACGAGCCCGCCGCCCGTCGTGACGAGCGACATCGTTGCCGCGCGCTGCTCGTGGAGCCACAGCGTGGCCCCGGTCTCGGCCGAGATCGCCCGCACCGTGCCCGCGTTCTCGTTGCCCGGCGCGAGCTGGTGGCGGTAGGCGATGGCGTACAGCTCCGAGCGGCTCTCGTTGCGCTCGGCCGGCGGCGCGTCCTCGGGGAAGACCCGCGTCGCCATCATGCGGGCGCAGGTGTTGCGCAGGGGCATGTACATCGTGTTGGTCAGCGGGCTGTAGGCGCCCGCCTCCCAGTCCTTGCCGCCGTTCCAGGTAGGGCAGGCGAAGACCTGCTGGCCGACCGCGGTGAAGGTGACCTCGGCGTTCTCGGTCACCGCGCCGGTCGCCCCGTCGATGCCGCTGATGACGTTCTGGGTGACGGTGGGCGTGGCCCACAGGAACTCGCCCGTCGCCCGGTCGAGGGTGTAGACGACCCCGGTCTTGCCGGGGATGCCGGTGACGACCCGGCGCGTCTCGCCCGGCTGCAGCCGCGGGTTGATCCAGCTCACCTGCGAGGGGTCGGGGGCCACCGCGGTATCGACGAGGATGCGCTCGAAGGGATGGTCGAGGTCCCAGTGGTCGTTCAGGTGCTGGTAGTACCAGCGGATGTCGCCCGTGCCGGCGTCCAGCGCCAGCGTCGAGTTGTGGTAGAGGTGCTGGAGGTCGACGCCGCCAAGCATGAACTTGGGGGCCGGCGAGGTGACCGACGTGCCGACGTAGATGAGGTCGAGCGCGGGGTCGTAGCTCGGGACCATCCACGCGCCGACGTGCGTGCGCTCCTCGAACGGCACGCCGCCCCAGCTCTCGTCGCCGGGCTCGCCGGGGGCAGGAACCAGCCGCCGCCGCCACACCTCGGCCCCCGTCAGGGCGTCGTGGGCGACGACCACGCACGCCTCGGGCCCGCCCCGCGGCAGGCAGCTCCGGCCCGAGACGGCCTTGCCGTCGGCGATGATCGGGCCGGCGCCCTGCATGGCGGCGTTCTCGCGGTAGTCGAGGACCTGCGTCTCCCACACCATCTCGCCGGTCTCGGCGTCGAGGGCGAAGACGTGGGTGTCGACGCTCGTGTCGATGATGAGCCGGTCGTAGATGGCGATGTTGCGGTTGTTGGACGCGAGGGCGCCCAGCAGGTACTCGCCGACGTCGTCGGGCACGTCGCGCCGGTGCTCCCAGATGAGGTCGCCGGTCGCCGCGTCGATGGCCTGGATGACGTCGTTGGGGTTGGGCATGTACAGCACCCCGCGGTAGGCGAGCGGCGTGCCCGACTGGAACCCCTGGGTGAGCCCCCGCGACCAGACCATGCGCAGGTCGCCGACGTTCCCGCGGTCGATCTGGTCGAGGGGGCTGTAGCCCCACCCGTCGGTGGTGCGGCGCCACGTCAGCCAGTCCTCGGGGGCCGGTGCCTGGAGCATGGCGTCGGTGACAGGCACGAAATCGCCGGCCGGCTGTGCTTCGACCGGCGGGCACCAAGCGAGGGCCAGAACCGCCATTCCGATTACCGACACGCTCCGCCACACGGTAGACCTGCTGTTCATTGTCCGCTCCCGTTCGTCAGAATCCCAAACCGCCACATCGTCGGCCATCACCGCAACGCCGTCACACCGGCGCGCAGCTCCATCAGGTGCACCGCTCTGATCGGCGTCGTGCCCGCTATCGGCATCGGGTCCGTGTACGCCGGCGACGTCCGCCCCGACGCTGCATAAGCCTCGGCCAGTGCTTCTCGCAGTTCCAGCAGATGTGCGAGCCTGACCGGCAATCCCGCCGTCAGGAGCCGGTCCGCCCACGGGAACGCCACCAGCCCCGCCCCTGTCCGCAAGGCGTTGATCCGCGCCCGAAGCTCCGTGAAATGGACGGCCTTGACCGGCGTCACCCCGGGCACGAGCGGGTGATCGCTGAAGGACTCGAGCACCGTCACCGCGAACGTCTGCGTCGCCGACGTATTCGAACCGTCCGTGTCCGTCGCCGTCACCGTCACCGCCGACGTGCCCTCCGACACCGGCGTCACCGTCACCACGCTCCCCGTCGCCGACACCGACGCCACTCCCGGCGACGACGACCACGCCCGGTACGTCAACACGTCGCCGTCAGGGTCACGGAACGCACCCGACACATCCACCGTCACCGTCGCTTGGTTGACACCGATCGTCACCGGTGGCAACGTTCCCACCGGCTCTGGCGGCCGGTTCGCGACGTCGCGGCAAACAACGATAACGCCGCTACCGCCATTGACGACCCGCACAGTCCGCACCCACGACAAAAATGCCGGATCCTCCGGCGCGCACAGACCCGTGTCTCGAACGTCCAAGTAGCCGAGCGAACGCAGGTTCGTCATGGCCAGCGGAAGCGGCCCGGCCAACGCGGTGCGGTTCAGCCGCAGGGTCCAGAGCGTAGTCAGATTCCCGAACTCCTCGGGAACGGGACCTGTCAGACCGTCGTTGCCGTCGAGCGAAAGATGGCCCAGTCTGGTCAACGCGCCGAGTTCGGCCGGGATTCCACCGCTCAAGCGGTTCGAATTGAGCCACAACTCCCTCAGGAACGGCAACGTCCCCAGCCATGCCGGAATCGGACCCGTCACGTCGTTGCCGGCAAGTCGCAGATCCTCCAGGTGAGGCAGACGCCTCAACGCATCCGGGATTCGACCGGTCAAGCCGTTGTCCTGGAGCTTCAAGCCGATGACGCGCCCTTCGTCGTCGGTGTCCACTCCATGCCACGTCCCGATCGGCCGCTCACTCAACCAATTGGTGCGCGTCGACCATGATGCACCACCGGTGGCGTCATAGATCTCCACGAGGACCGATCGCGCCGTCGGCTCATCGCCCGTGACGACAATCCCCGTCCCGGTCGAGCAGTTGTTGTCGGTGTAGCGTTCCGCCGGTACGCCGTCCACGCAGGCACCAAAGTAGTAGGCACCGACGGCAGCCGGCGCGGTCACCACGAGCGATGCGGACGTGGCAGCAGAGGCGGGTAGTCCGGCTATGGGAACAGAGCCTATCCGAGTATCGGCGACGGAGATTCCGGGGTCATTCGACCGGTAGTAACCGAGCTTCGTCGTCCCGGCCGACTCCGTGCCCAAGTTTCGGACGTCCGCCGAGAACGTGAATGACTGTTCCGGTGCCACAAGAGGACCGTGTTCTGCCCGCGGGGAATGCACGACCAAGTCAACGCCTTCGACCAAGCCGATGGGGACGGGCGGCTGTGCGGGAACGGATCCCGCGACCCGGTCGGTATGGAGATCGAGCTTGGCCAACTCTCCGTTCCAGAGTTCGGTGACCCGCCCCCCTGAGCAGCGTAACAAGCTCCCGCCCTTGGCGGACGCCCTTGAGCTGTCATCATTGACAAGAGGCTGGTAGACGAAGACGGCTGACGGCGGGGGCTCTCCGCAGGGGAATCCCGCGGCCGGACCGTAGTATTCGTTGAAGGAAGTCGTGGACGTGATCAGACCGGAACCCGGCGCTCGAATGTCGCCGACGCGCCGCTCGCGTCCGGCGTCGTCCGTGACCCACGCGCTCCACCATTGCCCCTCGATATCACTATGCAGCCTCCGGATGCGCAGTCGGTACCAGCGACCCGTCTCCCACGCGTACGGGATGGTACAGGTCATGCCGACACCCTCACCGCCGAACGGCCGGCAAGCGGCACCTTCTACGCTGGAGACGCGGAAAGCAGTGGCGTTCCAGATTGAAAATCGGACCTTCCGGCCGCCATCGCCCTCCTGCTGCAGCCCCATATAGGAGCCACTGTTCTCGATCGAGAACACCTGGGTGAAGAACATGGCGTCGTCCGCCATCGACGGCCACATCCACGTATCGATATTCGACGCGGGCTCGGACATGGTCCAGTGCTGATAGACCGCGCCCCACTGGAACTGTTGCGCCCGAGCGGAGTGGCTCGCGATCAGCGCTATCGACCCCACCAGGACTGCGGCCGCCAGCCGGGGAGTGCAGCAAGCTCCCGCCCGAGCCCCCGACTTCGCCTTCGGTTGCATGTGGCCGGTATGCGCCATCTTCACACTCCCTCGGCCTTGAGCAACTCCCCGGCATACGCGAGGCAGGTCCGAACGTCTTCCGTCGTCAAGTGGTTGTACTCGTCGAGAATCTGCTCCGTCGTCCAGCCCCGCGCCGTCAGTTCGATGACGAACTCGACGGCGATCCGGGTCCCCCTGACCACGGGCTTGCCGGCCAGGACGTCAGGATCGACGGCTATGTGCTCATTCCGCGTCACGTTGTCCCCCATCGGCACGGTGGACCCAACTGACGAGCGGATACCGATCCGGGTGATCCAGCGAATCGACCAGCAGATCGACATCGAGTTCGGGCCAGTACAGATGGCGCGGACTGAGCTGCTCGACTGCGGCGATCTCCCTGATGGACGCGTCTTCGAACCAAGGGAAATTCCCGAACGATACGTGAACTTCCCGTTCTCCGATGAAGATCCAGAAACCGTGCTGCGTGACCTTGGTGACCTCAACGTCGGAGGCCCTCTCTCCACGCGGCGCGGACTTCATGGATCTGTCAGCGTTCGGTCCGGGCGAAGTAGAGGGCAGTACGCCAGTGGCAACGTCGAAGGACTCGCTCCCGACGGCTTGCTCGTCGTCCGGGCCACGGCCAGCCATCTCTACACTCCCACGACGCGCCCTACCGCCCGCAGCTTTCGATCCTCGTCCTCTTCGACGATACCGAGCGATCGGCCCTTCGCTCTCTGTTGTCTGGCCAGCGCGAGCACGGCGACCGCGCGACGTATCGCCTCGGCCTTGCTCACCCCGTTCGTGCGAGCGAACGTCGCCAACTCGTCATCGATACTGTCCGACATCGCGAGGTTCATGCGACGCATGCCGATTCTCCTCCACCCGTCCGAGACGTTGACGGCGGGAGCGCTCCCGGTCCCGTCCTCAACGATACCATCCCGTCCCCTCATCCGGCCTTTCCGTTCGGATTGTGCAACGCCGTGAACAGCACGTTCGCATCGAGGAACACCCTCATCTCGACCCGGCCAGCCTGTCGACGATGCGCTTGCGCTCTTCGTCCGAGAGCTGGTCGTCGGTGTCCCACTTCGCGATCTGGTCGTCGCTGTAGATCTCGACCTCGATGGCGCCACGCGGCTTGAGCACGACTTCGTGGCCCCGATCTTCAAGGATCATCACGTCTCCGGCCTTGATGCCCAAGCGCCGCCGGAGAAGTACGGGCAGTGTGATCTGGCCGCGACGAGAGACTACGAGCGTCTCGTTCATGTGACAACTCCTCGATCGCTACCCTCGGCTGTCTTCCCCTTCAAGTTATCGCAGAAGCGCCGCGATTCCCGTCAGCGTCTCCGCCAGACCGACGAGCCGCTGCTCCGTCCGCCCGCTGGCGTCCGCCGCGTCCTCCCCCAGCGCCTCCGCCGCCGACGTCAGCTCCGCCGCGAGCGCCGGGTCGGTGTCCGCGCCGCCGGCGCGGTCGAGCAGGGCCGACAGCGCCGCGCGGCGGTCGGTGCCGAGGGCGTCGCTGCGCTCGAGCTGGTCGAGATAGGCGCGCGCGATGACCGGCCGCGCCGGCCAGTCGATGGCCCGCTGCTGCTGGGCGTTGAACGCCGCGGGGATGATCGACGCGGCGGCGGCGAGCTCGTTCTCGGTCAGGTGCTCGCTCGGCAGCAGCTCGAGGACGTCGAGGCCGCGGGCGATCTCGCTGCCGTAGATGTAGCCGCGGTACCAGTAGGCCGACCAGTGGCCGCCCATGACGAAGCGGTCGGCGTTGATGGGGCCGCGGTCGAAGAACGCGATCTCGACGGGGTTGGCCGAGTCGGTGAAGTCGAAGACCGAGATGCCCCCCTGGTACCAGGACTGCACCATGATGTCGCGGCCCGGCACCGGCACGAGCGAGCCGTTGTGGGCGACGCAGTTCTCGGTCTCGGTCTGCGGGGCGGGCAGCTTGTAGTGGCTGCGGAACTCCATCCGGCCGTCGACGATGTCGTAGATGGCGTTGGCCCCCCATTCGCGCGGATCGGACGCGCGGCAGCGCGGACGCCCGCCGCCGCCCCACTCGTCGGTGAAGACGACCTTGGTGCCGTCGTTGTTGAACGTCGCCGAGTGCCAGTAGGCGAACGACGGGTCGGTGACGTCGTCGAGCCGGACGGGGTTCACGGGGTCGGAGATGTCGAACAGGATGCCGTTGCCCGAGCACGCGCCGGCCGCGAGGCCGATGTCGGGGAACGCGGTGATGTCGTGGCAGCGGCTGGTCTCGGCCGTGCGCTGGGTGCCCGGACCGTGGTCGCCGCCGGGCCACAGGCCCCCGGCCCGCCCCGTCTCGGGGTCGCGGAACACGAACGGACGGCTGACGACCGCCGAGTCCTCGGGGTTGGCCAGCGGGACCTGGATGACGTCGATGCGGAAGAGCGCGCTGTCGGGGTTCTCGGCCGGCGACTCGTCCGAGCAGCCCGCCATCTCGTCGGCCGACCGGACCCCGGCCGCCCCCGAGCCGTAGACGTAGATGTTGCCCTCGTCGTCGGGGTCGGTCACGACGGTGTGGGTGTGCGACCCCCGGCAGGTCTGCACCGCCGCGACCTGCCGCGGCATGCGCATGTCCGAGATGTCGAAGATGCGGACGCCGCGGAACCGCTGCTCGCTCACCGGCTCGGCCACGCCCTGCAGGCCGCAGTCGAGCCGCCCGCGGGTCTGCTCGACCGACATGATGAGCAGGTTGCCGACCACCGAGATGTCGCCCTGGCCGCCGGGGCAGACCACCGAGCTGACGAGGGTCGGCGACGCGGGGACCTCGACGCGGTAGGTGTTGAAGCCGTGGTAGCTGCCCACGAAGACCTGGTCGCCCGCGAACGCGAGGTCGGTGTTGCCGAAGCTGAGGAGGCCGCGGCGCTGGGGGCTGTCCCCTTCGTCCCCGTCTTCCCCTTCCTCTTCCTCGGCCGCCTCGGCCTCCTCGCCGTCCTCGGCGTCGGCACCTTCGCCCTCCTCGGCGTCACCCTCCCCGGCACCACCCTCTCCGGCGTCACCCTCTCCGGCGTCCTCACCCTCTTCGGCGTCCGCGCCCTCTTCGGCCTCGTCACCGGCCGCCTCCGCCGCCTCGGCCTCAGGCGCCGGGTCGGGCCGCACCGGCATAGGCCGCCCCGCCGGGTTGTTCGGATCGTAGAAGCCCTCGGGCTTGGGCCGCGTCGCCACCAGCGCCATGTTCCACAGCGCCTGCCCGGCGTCGTTGAAACCGGCCGCGAGCTGCACCCGCGGGTCGGGGGTCAGCTCGGCCATCATCGCATCCATGCGGTTGATCTCGGCCGTCTGGTCGGCGACGACGTCCGACGTGAACCCGAAGAGCACCGAGTCCTGCGCCGCGCCGGGCTGGCGCAGCAGGTTCTGGACCATGGTGACCGCGCCGCGGTGGTGCTTGATCATCAGCTCGAGGAACAGCCGGTCGAACGCGGCGCCCTCCGCCTCGGCGAGGCTCGCCATCTCCTCGGCTGTCAGCATGCCCGGCATCGGCTGGAAGCCCTCCGCGTGGTGCGCGTCGACGGCGGTGACGTCCTGGCGGCGCTCGCGCAGCCAGTCCTGCATCATCTCGATCTCGTCCTCCTGCGAGAGCTCGATGCGCCGGGCGGTCGCCCGCATCGCGTCGCTGGCGGTGTTCACGTCGAGCAGCGCGGTCATCTCGAGGGCCTGGGCGTGGTGCGAGATCATGCCTTGCATGAACCGCACGTCGGCCTCGCTAAACCGGATGCCCGCGAGGTCGGACGCCTCGGCGGCCGAGATGGTCCGGCTCGGCTCGCCGGGCGCGCCGGGCTGCACGATGGGGGGCTGCGCCTGGGCCGACGCCGCGCCGAGAGATAGGAACGCCATGCCGGCGGCGAGGGCCGCGGCAACGAGCGGGGGAGAGAAATGCAGTCGGGTCATGGGTGGTCTCCGCCGACCTGGGTCGGTCCGTGTTCCAAGAAAGTCACATTCATCCTTCACGTTACCGCAGGCGCTCCGCAAGACCCGTCAGCGTCTCCGCCAGCGCGGCCAGCCGCTGCTCGGTGCGCCCGCTCGCCTCCGCCGCGTCGTCGCCGAGCGCCTCCGCCGCCGCCGTCAGCTCCGCCGCCAGCGCCGGGTCGGTGTCCGTCCCGCCGGCGCGGTCGAGCAGGGCCGACAGCGTCGCGCGGCGGTCGGCGCCCAGCGTGTCGCTGCGCTCGAGCTGGTCGAGATAGGCGCGCGCGATGACCGGCCGCGCCGGCCACTCGATGGCCCGCTGCTGCTGCGCGTTGAACGCGGCGGGGATGATCGACGCGGCGGCGGCGAGCTCGTTCTCGGTCAGGTGCTCGCTCGGCAGCAGCTCGAGGACGTCGAGCCCGCGCGAGATCTCGCTGCCGTAGATGTAGCCGCGGTACCAGTAGGCCGACCAGTGGCCGCCCCTCATCTGGCGCTCGGCGTTCATGGGGCCGCGGTCGAAGAACGCGATCTCGACGGGGTTGGCCGAGTCGGTGAAGTCGAAGACGGAGATGCCGCCCTGGTACCACGCCTGCGCCATGATGTCGCGGCCCGGCACGGGCACGAGCGAGCCGTTGTGGGCGACGCAGTTCTCGGTCTCGGTCTGCGGGGCGGGCAGCTTGTAGTGGCTGCGGAACTCCATGCGGCCGTCGACGATGTCGTAGATCGCGTTGGCCCCCCACTCGCGCGGGTCGGAGGCGCGGCAGCGCGGGCGCCCGCCGCCGCCCCACTCGTCGGTGAAGAGCACCTTGGTGCCGTCGTGGTTGAACGTCGCCGAGTGCCAGTACGCGAACGCCGGGTCGATGACGTCGTCGAGCCGGACGGGATTCACGGGGTCGGAGATGTCGAACAGGATGCCGTTGCCCGAGCACGCGCCGGCCGCGAGGCCGATGTCGGGGAACGCGGTGATGTCGTGGCAGCGGTTGGTCTCGGCCGTGCGCTGCGTGCCCGGCCCGTGGTCGCCGCCGGGCCACAGGCCCCCGGCCCGCCCCGTCTCGGGGTCGCGGAACACGAACGGGCGGTTGACGACGGCCGAGTTCTCGGGGTTGGCCAGGGGGATCTGGATGACGTCGATGCGGAAGAGCGCGCTGTCGGGGTTCTCGGCCGGCGACTCGTCCGAGCAGCCCGCCATCTCCTCGCCCGAGCGGACGGGGCCGGTCCCCGAGCCGTAGACGTAGATGTTGCCCTCGTCGTCGGGGTCGGTGACCACGGTATGGGTGTGCGACCCCCGGCACGTCTGCACCGCCGCGACCTGCCGCGGCATGCGCATGTCGCCGATGTCGAAGATGCGGATGCCGCGGAAGCGCTGCTCGCTCACCGGCTCGGCCACCCCCTGCAGCCCGCAGTCGAGCCGCCCGCGGGTCTGCTCGACCGACATGATGAGCAGGTTGCCGACCACCGACACGTCGCCCTGGCCGCCGGGGCAGACCACCGAGCTGACGAGGGTGGGCGACGCGGGAACCTCGATGCGGTAGGTGTTGAAGCCGTGGTAGCTGCCCACGAAGACCTGGTCGCCGGCGAACGCGAGGTCGCTGTTGCCGAAGTTGAGGAGGCCGCGCCGCCGGGGGCTGTCCTCTTCCTCTTCGGCGTCCGCCTCCGCATCGTCGCCTTCCTCGGCGTCGGCGCCCTCGCCCTCCTCGGCGTCTTCGCCCTCTTCGGCGTCCTCGCCCTCCTCGGCGTCCCCGCCCTCCTCGGCCTCGGCCGCCTCCGACGCGTCGGGCACCGGCTCCGGGTCCGGCCGGACCGGCATGGGCCGCCCCGCCGGGTTGTTCGGATCGTAGAAGCCCTCGGGCATCGGCCGCGTCGCCACCAGCGCCATGTTCCACAGCGCCTGCTCGGCGTCCTGGAAGCCGGCCCCGAGCCCGACCCGCGGGTCGGTCGACAGCCCGGCCATCATCGCGTCCATGCGGTTGATCTCGGCCGTCTGGTCGGCGGTGATGTCCGAGGTGAACCCGAAGAGCACCGAGTCCTGGGCCGCGCCGGGCTGGCGCAGCAGGTTCTCGACCATGGTGACGGCGCCGCGGTGGTGCTTGATCATCAGCTCGAGGAAGAGCCGGTCGAACCCAACGCCCTCCGCCTCGGCGAGGCTCGCCATCTCCTCGGCCGTCAGCATGCCGGGCATCGGCTGGAAGCCCTCGGCGTGGTGCGCGTCGACGGCGGTGACGTCCTGGCCGCGCTCGCGCAGCCAGTCCTGCATCATCTCGATCTCGTCCTCCTGCGAGAGCTCGATGCGCCGCGCCGTCGCCCGCATGGCGTCGCTGGCCGTGTTGGTGTCGAGCAGCGCGGTCATCTCGAGGGCCTGGGCGTGGTGCGAGATCATGCCCTGCATGAACCGCACGTCCGCCTCGGTGAACCGGATGCCCGCGAGGTCGGAGGCCTCGGCGGCCGAGATGGTCCGGCTCGGCTCGCCGGGGGCGCCCGGCTGCACGATGGGGGGCTGCGCCTGGGCCGACGCCGCGCCGAGCGTCAGGAGCGCCGCGCCGGCCGCGAGGGCGGCGAGAAACCGCGGGCGAGAGAGGTTCTGTCGGGTCATGGGTAGTAGTCTCCGCCGACCTGGGTCGGCCCGTGTTTCCGGGAAGCACACATTCTAATCGCCGCGGGCAAACCCGCGACCGCCGACGGCGGCCGGTCGATGCGCGCGGCAGCCCGAGGCCGGTTGCCGCGCGGCCGCCGCCGCGAATCCGGGAACTCGCCACCGGTTCCCATGGATCAGGACGGCGCATGCCAGACCGGCGTTTCGTTCGTTACGTGCCGGCGGACCCTCCGGCACCCGGTAGAGCGTGGATGCGGTCAGCAAACGCGGCGATCCTCGCCGCGTTCCCGTGTGCTGATTGCCACGATCGGCGGCCCGGGCCGGCGGCCGGCGGGGCCCGGCCCTTGACGGCGGTGTGCGCGTCTGATTTAGTGAGAGGCATGGTGCGGTTCAAGCGCGCGGCAACGGTCACGGCAGCGCTGCTGCTCGTGGCGGCGCTCGTGGGGACGACCGTCATCCCGCACGGGCACGGCCCCGAGACGCAGGGCGCAGCCGACTGCGATGCCTGCCTCTTCCGCCACCCGTCGGTGATCGAGACCGACAGGGCTCCCGCGCCTTCCGCACCCGATCTCGTCGCGCACGCCGTTCCGTCCGACCGCCCCCGGGGCGAACAGCGCGGGGCTGTCGTCATCCGGCCCACGCGCGGCCCGCCTGCTTAGTCCCTTCTCGTTCGTTCGCGACTCACACGCACCTGCGACACGCCGTGTTCGACAACGGTGTCGGCCGCGCACACGCGTCGCGTCACCCGACGGTGACGCGACCCAGCTGATTCGGGCCGGTCGTGCGGGGCCGCCGACGGCCGTCTGGTGGCGCCGGCGGCGGTGACGCCGTTCCACTGATTCGGACCGGTGCGTAGGGGCCGCTGCCGGCCGACTGGCGGCAGCGGCATTCTCGACCGCATGCCGTGCGTCGTCCCCGGCCCCGTGCCGTGCGTCGTGCCCCTGCCGATCCGGCGACGCGGCACGACCGTGGAGAGCGGGCGCCGGTCCGGCACCGCTCGCGCGAATGCGGTTACGTCCGGCCGGCGCATCTCCCGGGCCGCCGAGCGCGAGACGGCGAGCGGCGGCGGGCCGAAGATTCGGGGACCGCGAGCCGGCCGGCCGGCGGCCCAGGCTCGAGACCGAAGCACGCGCCGCGCCCCGGAGCGCCTCGAAATGACGAAGCCCGTCAAGCCCGATCTCGGCCCCGTGCAGGAGACCCTGCTCATCCCCCTGCTCGCCCGCGCCCGGGAGACGGAGAGGCGGCGCGGCCTGCTGCGCGACCCGCGGGCGGTCGAGCTGGTGCGCCGTCTCGACTACGACTTCGCGAAGTGGGAGGGCGGGCGGAGCCTGAAGGGCGCGATGCTCCGCGCGCGCATGTTCGACCGCTACGTCGAGGACTTCCTGGCCGCGCATCCCCGCGGCACCGTCGTCGAGATCGGCTGCGGCCTCGACACCCGCTTCGACCGGGTCGACAACGGCCGGGTGCGCTGGTTCGACCTCGACCTGCCGGACGCCATCGCCCTCCGGCGGCGCTTCTTCGACGACGGGCCGCGCCGGACGATGGTCGCCGCGTCGGTCCTCGACACCGCGTGGATGGACACGGTGGCGGCGGCCGGAGGACCGTGGATGTTCGTGGCCGAGGCGGTGCTCATCTACCTCGACGCGCCGGACGCCCGGCGCGCCATCGTCGGAATCGCACGACGCTTCCCCGGCGCCCGGATCGCCTTCGACACGACCGCGGCCCGGATGGTCGACACGCAGGACCGGCACGACGCGATGCGGCACCTGCGGCGGGAGAGCTGGTTCCGCTGGAAGTGCGACGACCCGCGCGAGATCGAGTCGTGGGGCGCGAACCTGCGGCTCGCGGCGTCGCAGACGTTCCTCGACGCCGACCGCGACCTCATGGATCGAGTGACGCCCCTGCTCCGCCTGACAGCGCGGTACGCCCCGTTCCTGCTGCGGGGTCAGGCGTCCTCGTATCGGCTGAATCTCGCCACCGTCGAGGGCGGCGCGCCAGTCGCGACGGACGGCGGATGAAAAAAGATGCGGCAGGCGTCCTCGTACCGGCCGAACCTAGCCCGCCCATCGTCGCCTGCGGCTCCGCTGGGCGCCCAACCAACCCTCCAGGAGTCCGCGCCGTTCTACGGCGCAGACTCCTGGCCGCGGTCGAGGGCACCGCGACGGGCGCGACGGGCGTCCGAGAGACAGAAACGACATCATGACCAGACTTGGACTCTCGTTGACGGCCTGCGTGCTGGCCCTGCCGATGCCGGCCCTCGCCCAGGACCTGGCCATCTCCGGCACGGTGGCCGACCAGACCGGGGGTGTCCTGCCGGGCGTGACCGTCGAGGCGGTCGGCCCCGGGCCCGCCGGACGGCGGGTGGCGGTCAGCGACGGCGAGGGACGCTACGTCCTCGACGGGTTGCCGGCCGGCGACTACTCGGTCTCGTTCGCCCTCTCCGGCTTCGAGACGCTGCAACGGGACGGCGTCTCGGTGGCCGCGCCGGACGGCGCGACGCTCGACGCGGTGCTCGAGTTCGCCAGCTTCGCCGAGGACGTGACCGTGGTCGGCAGCAAGCTCGACACCGGCCGGCAGGAGTTCGGCACCAGCGTCGCGTACCTCGGCGCCGAACGCCTCGAGTCGGACGCCATCTTCACGGTGGAGGACGCCTTCGACCGGACCGCCAACGCGTTCACCGGCACCGCGCAGTTCGGCGCCTACAGCATCCGCGGCGTCAACAACAACGGCCTCGACAGCGGCTTCGGCAACGCCAACGCGCTCGCGTCCGTCCTGTTGAACCAGACCGCGCTCGGCCCGCGCACCGGCGACTACCTGAACCCGTCGCTCTTCGACGTCGGCTCGGTGGAGATCCTGCGCGGGCCGCAGTCGACGCTGCAGGGACCCAACTCGCTGATCGGCGCGGTGCTCGTCAACTACAACAAGCCGGCCTTCGACGGCTACGATGGCCGCGTCCGCCTCGAAGGGGGCGGGCTCGGCACGCGGCGCGTCCAGCTCATGCAGAACGCCGAGCTGGTGGACGACGTTCTCGCCGCGCGCCTGACCGTCGAGGACCGCTACGCCCGGGGCGCGACCACCAACGTGGTCACCGGGGACGACGACGTACAGCGGACCGACGAGCGGACGATCCGGGGGCAGCTCTCGCTCCGGCCCCGCGCCGACGACCGCGTACGCTTCGATCTCACCTGGCTGCGCAACGACTCCGACTCGAACCCGTTCGCCCTCGTCGCCGACAACGAGGCCGAGGGCATCGCCATGCAGGACCGCCGGCAGCCCTGGAACCGGCCCGACCAGTACCCGTCGACCCTCGACTTCGTGAATCTCGAGTCGCACGTCGCCCTCGACGACCGTTGGGCAATCGACGCCATCACGGGTTACAGCCGTTTCGACCTGACGCAGAAGTTCGATGCGGACCTGTCGCCGTTCGACTTCCTCAACGTCGACGCCGCAGGTCACGACGGCATCCTCAGCCAGGAGGTGCGGGCGGCGTACCGGGGCGAAAGCGTGGACGGCCTGATCGGCCTCTTCTATTCCGAGGGCGACTACTCGTTCGGGTTCCACGGCACCGGGATCTTCCCGGACGGCATGGGCGGCGTGGCGCCGTTCAACCGCCAGACCCGGCTGCTGGAGGAGGTCGACCAGCTCGGCGTGTTCGGACGCGCGGAGTGGAGCGTGAGCGACCGCGTGCTCCTGACGGGAGGCGTGCGGCTGAACCGCGAGACGCGGCGGAACGACAACTTCGCCGACAACAACGGGCTGGTCAGCAATCTGAACGCCGAGAAGACCTTCAGCCAGGTGCTGCCCTCCGGGTCGGTGGCCTACAGCCTGACTCCGAGCACGTCGCTCGGGGCCTCGTACGCCCGCGGCTACAAGGCGGGAGGCTTCGCGTTCGCGGTCTTCCTCGGCGTGGCGGAGGCCTACGGAGAGGAGTTCACCGACAACTACGAGCTGTTCTTCCGCCATCGGACCGCCGACGGCCGGCTGACGCTGAACGCGAACGTCTTCACCATCGACTGGCACGAGCAGCAGATTCCGTACACGGCCGAAGGCGGCTTCCCCGGATTCGACGCGCTCGTCGCCAACGCGGGGAGGTCGGCGTTGCGCGGGGTCGAAGTCGAGTCGGAGTACTACGTCAGCGGCGCGCTGAACGTGTTCGCCTCGCTCGGCGTCACCGACTCGGAGTTCATCGACTTCGTGCTCGACGGCGACGATCTCGCCGGGCGGGCCTTTCCCCAGTCGCCGGCCTGGAACGGCGCCGTCGGGCTCGGCTGGCGCGACCCGCGCGGCTGGTTCGCGAGCGGGACGTTCAGCTACACCGACGACGCCTACACCGAGATCGCGGCGCCGGTCTACACCCGGGTCTCGAGCCGCCGCCTCCTGAGCGGCCGTGCCGGCTACGGTAGATCGGGATGGTCCGTCTATGTGTGGGGCTCCAACCTGCTCGACGACCAGTACGAGCTGGCGCGGTTCGACGGGCGGCTGTTCGGATTGCCGGGAGCCTACGGACGGATGGCCGACCCGCGCGCCGCCGGGGCCGGCATCGACCTCGACTGGTAGCGGGAGCCCTGGATCGCGGGAACACTCGGGGGCTCGGCCCCCCGGCCCGACAGCCGGCGGGCGGGCGGCGCCTGGAGCACGCCATGACTAACGCCATCGAAGGCCTGCAGGTCACCCGGCTGACGAAGACCTACCCGGGCGGCATCCGCGCCCTCGACAGGGTCGACCTGACGGTGGGACCGGGCCTCTACGGCCTCCTCGGTCCGAACGGGGCGGGCAAGAGCACCCTGATGCGGACCCTCGCCACGCTCCAGAAGCCGGACAGCGGGTCGATCACGCTCGACGGGGTCGACGCCCTCGCCGATCCCGACTACGTGCGGCGGCGGCTGGGGTACCTGCCGCAGCACATCGGCACCTACCCGACCGTCACCGGACGGCAGCTCCTGGAGCGGTTCGCCTGGTTGAAGGGCCGGACCGACAAGGCCGAGCGGCGGCGCGAGGTCGCGCACCTCCTCGAGCGCGTGAACCTGCGCGCCGACGCGGACCGCGCCGTCGCCACCTACTCGGGCGGCATGCTGCGCCGCTTCGGCATCGCGCTGGCCCTCGCCGGCAACCCGCGGCTGCTCATCGTCGACGAGCCGACGGCCGGCCTCGACCCCGCCGAGCGCAGCCGCTTCCACCGGGTGCTGGCCGACATCGCGGCCGACAACATCGTGCTGCTCTCGACCCACATCGTCGACGACGTCGAGAGCCTCTGCGAGCGGCTCTCGATTCTCGCGGCCGCGCGCATCGTCGCGGAGGGCACCCCGACCGCCCTGACTGCGCCGCTCAAGGGCCGGCTCTGGTCGCGCGTCGTGCCGCGCGGCGAGCCGATGCCCGACGACGCGCTCCACGCCTCGGCGACGCCGGCGGGCGCGCGCGTCGTGGTCGAAGCGCCGGTCGCGCCCGGCGAGGCGTGGGCGGCCCACGCCCCGTGCCTGGAGGACGTCTATCACGCGGCGATCGCGCGCGCGGGGGTCCGGGAGGAGGAGGCGGTGGCATGACGGTCCTGCGCTTCCTGAGTGCGGAGCCTCTCCCCGACGTCCTGCACGCGAGCGACGAGGAGGCGGCGGCATGACGACCCTGCGCTTCGCGGCGGCCGAGGCCTGGTACGAGTTCCGCGCCGGCTGCCGGGGGCCGCTCATCCCCATCGCGTTTCCCGGGCTCGTCGCCTACCTGATGCTGGTGCTGCTGAACGCGGACTACCTGCGCGACCTCGGCGCGACCGACGTGCCGCGCAACAGCCCGCACCTCGTCTACCTGATGGTCGCCGGGCAGGCGGTCTGGCTGCTCTTCGTCTGGGCTTGGCTCTTCGGGCAGGTGGTGGCGCGCGACCGCACCGCCGGCCTGCACGAGGTGGTGCTGTCGGCGCCGGTCTCGCTGCCCGCCCTCCTCGCCAGCCGTTACCTCGGCGCGGTGGGCCTCGCCTGCGTGCTGTCCCTCGCCACGGGCATCGGGTTCCTGCTCGTGCCCCCCCTCGGCGCCCTCGGCCTGTTTCCGCCCGACGCCGTCGGACCGCAGCCGATTTTCGCGATCGGCCACTCGCTGCTCGTCCTGACCCTGCCGTCGGCGGCGGGGCTCGGCGCCCTGTTCCTGTGCGCGGCGATCCGGACGCGCGGGGTGGCGGGGCCGTTCGCCTGCGCGGCGACGCTGATGCTCGTCTGGATGGTCGCGATGGTGGTGGTGCGCGGCGGCGACGCGAACCCCGCGCTCGCGTCGCTCCTCGACCCGTCCGCGTTCGCGGAGGCGGAGGAGCAGTCCAACCTGTGGACGCCGCGCGAGAAGGCGGCCGGCGTGCTGCAGATGACGCCGCCGCTCGTGGCCAACCGTCTCTTCTGGACGCTCCCGCCGCTGCTGCTGCTCGGGGTCGTGCTGCGCCGGGTGGAGCGTGAGCGGCTGACCCTGGAACGGGCTCCGGCGCCACGGGGGCCGGACCGCGCGGCGGAATCGAGGGCGGCCGGCCCGGCGGATCCGGCCGCCCCGCCGCCCGGCGCGCCGGTGCGGCCGTCGTGGCTCGGCGCCGCGTGGAGCGAAGCGGCCTGGCACTTCGCCCTGTCGTTCCGGGGATGGGCGACGCCGCTCGCGCTGCTCATCCTCGCCGCGATGGGCGTGGGCGGCGCGTTCGTTCACGTCGTCCTGCACGCCGACGGCCCCCTCCTCCCCCGCCCCGGCTTCGTCGAACCGCTGCTGGTCGAGTTCTACTACCTCGTGATCGTGTTCATGGTGGCCGCGTTCGTCGGCGTCATGGCGCGCCGCGACGACCGCGCCGGCTATGGCGAGATCGCCGACGCCACTCCCGCGCCCCTCGGCAGCCGGGTGACCGGCCGCGCCCTTGCCGCGGCCGCCGTCACCGTCGTGTTCGCCCTGACGCCGGCGCCCGCGGTATGGATCGTGACCCTGCTGGCGGTCCCCAACGCCTTCAGCCTCGTCGACCCGTTCCTCTACTTCGGGCTGGTGCTCGCGCCGGCGCTGCTGGAGCTGTGCGCGCTCGTGCTCCTGGCCCACGCGCTGATTCGCCACGCGGGGGCGGCGCACGCGGCCGCCGTCATCTGCGCGTTCTTCATCGTGGTCAACCACGAGCTGGGCGTCACCAGCTATCCGCCGGCCGAGATCGGCGTGCCCCCGAGCATCACGCTGTCGGAGCTCTCCGGGTGGGCGCCGTGGCTCCATTACCTGCTCATCGCAGACCTCTACAAGCTGGCCGTCGCCGCCGCCCTCGTCGGGCTGGCGTGGCTCGCCTGGCCCCGCGGCAGCGCGCTCACCGTGCCCCTCCGCTGGCGGGCCGGCATGGGCAGGCTCGCGGGCGGGGCGGGGGCTCTGGCCGCGGGCGCCGTCGCGCTCGCCATCGGCATCCACACGGTGCTGCACGAGCAGCTCGTGGGGCTGGGGGGCTACGAGTCGGCCGCGGCGGAAACCGCGGACGACGCCGCGTGGGAGGCGCGCTGGTGGGCCGCGGCGGCGCCGTTCGCGGTGGCGGGCGGCGAGGCGGCGATCGAGATCGACCCGGCTGCGCGGCGCGCCACCGCGCGCTGGCGGCTCGACGGCGTGCGGTCGGGCTCCGGGACCCTGCACGGCTCGCTTCCACATGGCGCCGAGATCGCGCGCGCCGCCGTCGACCAGCGCGAGGTGTCCGCGACGGTGGCGTTGGACCACTTCGCCCTGCCGCTCGATGCTTGCGGTGCCGACGGGTCGGCCGTGGTCGACGAAGAGTCTGCCGCGCGCCGGCAGGAAGCGCCGGCGGAGGACTCGAACGCCACGCGTCGTGACGCATCCGCCCCGCGCGAGCAGGCAGCGTCAGCGCCAGCGCCAGGGCTCGACGACACCGGGTCCGAGGCGGACGGCTGCACGGTGGAGCTGGAGGTCGTCGTCCGCGGAGAAGGGTGGTCGGCCGAGGGCGAGACCCCCTGGCTGCACCCTTCAGGCGTATGGCTGCGCGCCGCCGACCTGCTGCCGGCCCTCGGCCACGACCCCGATCGGCTGGTGCGCGCGCCCCGCGAACGCCGGGCCCACGGCCTGGGCCCCGTCCCCGCCGACGTCACGGCGGCCGCGCTGGCGCCCGCGGCCGGGGTGGTGCCGGCCGGCGACTGGCGTTGGACGGTGACCTTCGCCGGCGCCGACCGCGGTCCGGACCGCCGCGGCGGCGCCGCATCGGCACCGCCAGCTCGTCCGGCCCGGTTCACCTCGACCGGCCGCACGGACGGCCCGCTGGACTTCGCCGCCGCGTGGTGGCCCGGCGCCCCGGTCGAGACCCGCCGCGGCGCCGTGTCCGCACTGCACGGCCCGCACCGCGCGCGCGACGCCGACGGCGTCCTCGACGACGTCCTCGCGATGCGCGCCTGCGTCGCCGCGACCCTGGGCCGCGCGCCCGCCGTGCGCACGGTGCTGCAGGCGCCGCGCGAGCGCGGCGAGACCGCCCTCCACGGCGACCTGCTGTGGCTGCCCGAGCACGAGGGATGGGACATCGCCGGCGAGGACTTCGGCCGCTGGCAACGCCGCGCGACCGTCGCGGCGGCGCTGGCCGCACGCGCGATGGCCGACGGAGCCGATCTGCGAAAGGAGCCCGGCGAGGACTGGCTGCGGGTCGGCGTCCCCGGTTGGGTCGGCCTCGAGTGCGTCCGGCGCGAGGACGGGGTGGACGCGTGGCTGGCGCTGCAGGCGCGGGCCAGCGACCAGGTCGTCGCCGCCCTCGGCGCCCTCGACGCGCCCGCCGTCGGCGTCGCCGCGGCCGGCGACGCGCCGTGGGTGCAGGAGTACACGCCGCTGGCGACGGTCGGCTGGGTGGAGTCCGTCGGCCCGGCCGCGGCCGCCGACGCGATTGCCGCGGTGATGGCGGAGGTGCGGGCGGGCGCGCCGCTCGCCGTCACCCTCGCCGAGGCGGTCGGGGCGGGCACGGCCGAGGTGCTGCTCGGACCGCCGGCGTCCTCCGACGTCCTGGTGGCGCAGGCGGAGCGCACCCTCGAGATAGCCGGCCGGCGCTGGCTCTGGCGCGACGGCGGCTGGGAGCCGGTCTCGGCCGCCATCCACGTGACGCAGCGCTTCGACGACGACGGCGACCGGCGGCGCATCGGCCCGGTGCCGACGACCGTCGACCCGGAGGCGCCGTTCACGCTGATCGACGCCTGGCCGTCGTTCGAGCGGACGCCGACCGACAACGTCTGGCGGGGAGGCGGGAACGATTGACGGAGGCTTCACAGCCGCGAGCTGTGTGCCGAGTCCTTCCCGGTGCCCACGTGCCGGCAAGGCATCGGGCGAGCGCAATCTGATACGAGGGAGACGAGATGTCAACGCAGACGACGTATCGGTTCGCACCGCGTGCCTCACGAGGTTGGCTCGAGCATTTCGCGCTGTCGTGGCGGGCTTTGCGGCGCACGCCTTCCTTCACCGTTCCCGCGGCGGTGACCATCGCCCTGGGAATCGGGGCCGCGACGGCGGTCTTCAGCCTGGTCTACGCCATACTCCTCCGTCCATTCCCCTATCCAGACGCCGACCGCCTGGTGCGGGTGTTCACCGTGGCCGAGAGCGAGCAGGGGGCGGAGAGGAACGCCTCGCTGCTCGATATCGAGGACTACAACCTCCGTTCGAGCCTGCTGGAGAACATCGGCGGCTACACGGTCTTCAATTCCCAGATCGAAGGCGACGGACCGGCGAAGGCCGTCGTCATCGCGCAGCTTAACCAGGAGGCCATGCGCGCGGTGGGCGTGCAACCGGTCCTGGGCCGGCTCTTCACCGAAGAGGAAGATCGCAGGGGCGGACCGGTGAACAAGGCGCTCCTCAGTTATGGGCTGTGGCAAGGTCGCCACGGCGGTGCGCCCGACGTGCTGGGGAGGATGATCCGGCTGCCCATGGGCGAGTTCGAGGTGGTCGGGGTGATGCCCGCGGGATTCGGGTACCCGGACCGGGCGACGCTGTGGCTCACGATGGAGGCCTGGTACGCGCTGGGGCTGGAGAGCTATCGCGAGAAGCAGCGAGATCAACGGTGGTACGCGACCGTCGCGCGCCTCGCGCCCGGCGTGTCCCTCGATCAGGCGCAGGACGAGATGGGCGGGGTGGCCCGGCAGCTCGCGGCGGAGTTTCCCGCCACCAACCGGGACGTCGGGGTTCGTCTCGTGCCTCTGCGCGACGCCGAGGTGGGCGAGGTGCGCCCCTACTTGCTGTTGCTGGCCGGCGGCGTGTCGCTGGTCCTGCTGATCTGCATCTTCAACGTGGCCAACCTGCTGGTCGCACGGGCCCTCACGCAGCACAAGCAGTACGTGCTGCAGACCGCGCTGGGGGCGGGACGGTTCGAGCTGACGAAGGGATTCCTGGCCGAGAGCCTGCTGCTCGCCGCCGTCGGGGGCGCCGCCGGCGCGGCCATCGCGTGGGTGGCCGTCCGTGCGTTCCAGACGCTGCTGCCCGACTCGCTGCCGATGTGGATGCACTTCGCGGTCGACCCGTACGTGCTGGCGTTCTGCTTCGCGGCGACGGTGATCAGCGGGCTGGCCCTCGGGGTCGCGCCCGCGGTGATGGGTTCGCGGGTGAACCTTACCGAGGCGCTGAAGGACGGGACGCGGGCAAGCTCGGGCGGTTCATGGGGGCGTTCCGCGCTCGTCGTGGCGGAAGTGGCCGCCTCGCTGCTGTTGTTGCTGGGCGCGGGACTCCTGATGAAGACGTTCGTGCAACTGCAGAATGCCGATCACGGCTTCGAGGCCGAGAATCTGATCGTGGCGAGCGCGCGCAACAGTCTGTTCCCGCAAGCGCCGCGCGCGGAACGGGCCGCGCTGCTCGCGGCGCATCACGAGCGTGTGCTGGCGCGGCTGCGCGCCATCCCCGGGGTCGACAGCGCGGCGGTCACCAACTCGCTCCCCTACGCCGGCGGAGAGTTGCGGAATGGGCGGCTTCGGGTTCAAGGCCAGGCGGAGGAGGAAACGCAGTTTCTGCTGCCGACGGCCGGGGCCGATGTTTCGTGGGACTACTTCCAAGCGATGCGGATTCCCTTGACGGCGGGTCGGTTCTTCGACCGCACCGACGCCAGCGGCAATGCTCCGGTGGTCATCATCAACGAAGTCGGCGCAAGGGCGCTCTTCGGCGAGCGGAACCCGATCGGGCAGATGGTGCAGTGGGGAGACACGGTGGGGCCGTCGAACCCGTACTGCCGCGTCGTCGGGGTGGTCGGCGACGTCAGGCACGGGGGCGCGGAGCGTGACGCCATCGAGCTGTACTACCCGTTCACGCAATGGCCGGTGGGCGGCGGCTACTACGTCTTGCGCACGCGTCTGGACCAGGCCGCGGTATCGGGGGCGATTCGGGAAGCGGTCTCGCGGGAGGACCGGAACGCGGCCGTCGTTTCGATCCGGAGCATGACGGAACGAATCGACGCCGCGCTGTGGCAGCGCCGGCTGTGGGGGGTCCTGTTCTCGGTGTTCGCGGCGTTGGCGCTGTCGCTGGCCGGCGTCGGATTGTACGGATTGCTGAGCTACTCCGTTTCGGTGCGCGCGCGCGACATCGGGATCCGGTTGGCGCTCGGGGCGACGCCGGCGGGCGTCCGGGCCATGGTCGTTCGACGCGGAATGGCGCTGGTCCTGCTCGGACTCGCCGTCGGGTTGGTGCTCTCGGTGGGGGCTCTCCGAACCATCGCCCACCTGTTGGTCGATGTCGCGGTACTCGACTGGGCCGTCTACGCGTCGGTGGCCGGCTGTCTGGTCGCGGCCGGACTTCTGGCGTCGCTGTGGCCGGCCGTCCGGGCGTCGCGGCTCGACCCCGCGCAGTCGCTGAGGAGCGAATAAACCTCCCGGGGGCGGTCCGGGATTCGCATGTTCGGGTCGGCAAACCCGGCCGGTGGGGCAGGACGGGAGCTACGAAGGCGTGGCGGCCACGGCGGGAACCGCGGCCGCTGCGTCCTGATGGCGGCCCGGAGCCGGACGACGGTCACGCGCGGTGCGCCGCCGGCTCGTTCGGTCGTCCGGTGTTACCGGGCACCGCCGCCGCCGGTGGTGGTGTCCAGCGAGAACGGATCGGGGCCGCGCCCTTCGGCGAACTCCTGCTCCATCATCCGGTGGCCGATGAACATCGCGGGCAGCCCGTAGTTGCCCTCGTGGCACCGCGGCTCATAGTAGATGCGGTTCTGCACGCCGCTCTGGCGCCGCAGCTCCTGCCGGACGGTCCACGGCGCCGTCCAGGTGGTCGGGTCCGAGAGGGTCGCCTCGTAGACGAGGGTGTCGGCGTCGACCACGGTGTACCGCTCGACGAGCCGCCGGTTCTCGGCCGAGGCGCGGTACGGGAACTTCGGCGAGAAGTTGGTGGTCTCGATGACCAGCGTGTCGCCCTCCCAGCGGCCCCGCGAGTCGCCGTGGCGCAGGCGGACCTGGCTCGGCGGGTGGGTCCCGCCCAGGTTGACCACGCGCTGGAAGCCCTGGCCCTGCCCGACGTCGTAGGCGATGGCGAGGGCGTCCTCGCCCTGGGTGATGCGCCGGTGCCCGTTGAAGTCGGGGGTGCCGCCCAGCATGCACCGGTCGCCGAGGCTCTGGTCCTCGGGCCCGTCGTGGCGGTTCATCCGCAGCGTGTTGTAGAACGGCGGGATGTCGAACCGCCGCGGCGACACCGGCCCGTACTCCCCGCCCTCGCAGCCCGGCGCCTGCTGCTCGCAGGTCGGCGTGTTCCGCATCAGCATCGTCCGCCAGTCGCGCTTGACGTCCTCCCGCCGCCGCGCCTCCGGGGTCAGGGCGGGGATGCGCCCGTTCGGCGGATCGACGACGAGCGAGGTGCGCGGGCCCGCCGGCTTCGCCGAGCTGAAGACGGCGTTGTAGGCTCCCGACACGTCCTGCGCGCTCCCGCGTGGACCGCGGTTGTTGCGCCCCGGGTCGACCTGGCGGGCCAGATCACGGGCGGCGCGCTCCTCGTCGGTCGCGAACTCCCGATCGCCCAGGTCGGGCGACCGCTGGAAGGGGGTGTCCCAGACGTCGAGCCAGATCCCCTCGAGATCCGGATGTCCCCATTCGGTCCTCGCGATGTCCTGCCCCGCCACCGGGGCGGCGGCGAGCGGGAAGACCACCACGACGGCGGCCAACGCCGTCGCGACACGGAGTGAATCGAGCAGTCGTCGCTTCATGTTCCCGACCTCCCCGAGAACGGCCGTCGGCGGCCCGCGACTCGACGCGGGCCATGCGGGCACAGTTGACCCGACGATCATAGTGCTCCGCTCCCGGTTGGACAATGGCAACTAGAATCCCAGCGTCAAGCCGATCTGCGGGCTCACCACGTTCACGGGTGAGCGCACGGGCTCGAACGTCGCGCCGCTCTCGTCGCGCTGGATGGCGCCCTTCGTGAGGTAGTCGAGGTCGCCGGTCGCGAAATAGCGGAGGCCGAGGTTGAGGTTGAGGACGGCCTCGGGTCCCGAGACCAGCAGGACCGTCACGCCGCCGCCGACGCCGAGGCTGGGCGCGTAGTCGCCGAGATGCGTGGTCGACTGGATCTCGGAGCCCACATCGACCCCGGTGCTGGTGTAGGCGTAGCTGAACCCCAGCAGTCCGTCGGCGTAGGGGCGTACGCGGCCGGTCCGGGGCTGGACACGCACGAGGGCGTGCGTCCAGAAGACGTTGTTGCTGGTGCTGGCGTCGCTGACCACCTCGGGCGCGCCGGTGAACAGCGCGACCTGCCGCGTTTCCGTGCCGTAGCGCAGGTACTCGAGCGCCGCGCCGACGGAGACGGGCGTGTCGCCGAGGCGCACGCCGAAGTCGAGGCCTCCGCCGAAGCTCGCGCCAGCATTGTCTCCGAACGCCGCCATGGGCACCCCGGCCGCGAATCTGAAGTCGAGTAGGAAGCGCCGGAGCCGCGGGGCCTCAGCCGCCGGGGCTTCGGGAAACTGCGCCGTCGCGGGTGCGGAGGGATCCGTCCGCACCCCCTGCGGTACGCCGGCCGCGGTCTGCGCCGCGGCGGGTGACGCGCCCGCGAGCCACAGTCCGCATGCGGTAGTAACGATGATCATCACGCCGCGAGTGACCGGGTGCATTCGCATCGTCGTCTCCTCTCCCCGCAACGGCGGGCGCAGCGTCTCGACATGCGCCCCGCGCTTCCGCATCCTTGCATGTGCAAGCCTTGTGCCGTTGCTGGCGCGAAAGCGTGCATCCCCCGTGATGAAGAGGGGTTGCAACTGGCAACCGCGGATGCGGGCAGTCCGCCCGGAACAGGGAGAGGCAGTCGGGCGCGATGCATCGCCGCTCGAATTGCAGCGGGGACTCCCGCCGCGGGCCTCGATGTCCCCGGCGGTGGACGGCCCTGTCCCCGCCCGGGGACGATTCGCGGCGCGGGAGCACCCACGGCGGTAGGATGTTGGGGTACGCGGCGAAGGGCACGACGCAACCCGTGGCGGCGGCCGGTCGCCCAGGCACCGCCGCGATTCGTGCGGCGCCGGTCACGGGTCCAGGGGAGGGACACCATGCGATCGATCCTTGCAGGCTCGGCGGCGGCGCTCGCCCTGCTCGCGGCCGGGGCGTCGCCCGCGGCGCAGGAGCGGATCTTCGTCGACCAGTGGAGCCCGACCGAGTCGGTGCTCTACATCGCCGACGCCGACGGGGCGGACCCGCGCAAGCTGGTCGCGGGGTCCGAGCGCGACTACAACGCGTCGTTCTCGTTCGACGACGAGTGGGTGGTGTTCACGTCCGAGCGCCACGGCTCGGCTGACATCTTCCGCGTGCGCGCCGACGGCATGGGGATCGAGCGGCTGACCGACCACCCCGCCTTCGACGACCAGGCTGCGCTGTCACCCGACGGCCGGTCGCTGGCCTTCGTCTCGACCCGCGACCACGGCTCGACCGACATCTACGTCCTGGACGTGCAGACCGGCGAAGTGCGGAACCTGACCGACACGCCGGGCGGCGACTACCGCCCGAGCTGGTCGCCCGACGGCCGGTGGCTCGCGTTCTCGTCGGAACGCGGGAAGCCGCCCCGCATGGCGGCGGGGCGCTGGGAGCACGTGCACGAGCCGAGCGTCTACGTCATGCGGGCGGACGGCGGCGGCGTGCGCCGGCTGACCGCGGACGGCCAGCTCGCGGGGTCGCCCCGGTGGTCGGCGGACGGTCGGCGGGTGGTCTTCTACGAGCTGGCCGTCGAGGACACGTTCCGGGCGCGCGGCCGCGGCGGTCAGGCGCGGGTCGAGTCGCGCGTGGCCTCGGTCGATGTGGACACCGGCGAGCGCACCGAGCATGCGTCGGGCCCGGGGTTGAAGCTGTCGCCGCAGTTCCTCGCGGCCGGCCGCGTCGCCTGGCTCGCCAAGTCGGGGCCGGCCGCGACCATCGCCTTCAGCGACGGCGCGAAGGGCGCCACCGGCGACATCGGCAACCCCTCGTGGTCGCACGACGGCCGCCGGGTCGTCTACCAGCAGGGGCCGATCGCGACCATCGCGAGGCCGCGCGCGCCGGGCGAGGTGCTGGCCGGCCGCGACCCGCGGTTCGAGCTGCGCTACGCGAGCGGCTTCCCCGCGGTGTCGCCCGACGGGCAGCGGCTCGTGGTCAGCGAGCGCACCGGCCGCGGCCGGCCCGACGACCGGACGGGGCTCGCCGTCTGGGGCACCGACGGTGGCGACCCGCGGCGCATCTTCCGCGGCGACGGGTCGGTCATGAGCCCGCAGTGGTCGCCCGACGGCGAGTGGATTGTCTTCGGGGCCGGCGGCTACTTCGGCGCCCGCCGCACCCGCCCCGGCCGCGTGATGGTGGTGCGGCCCGACGGGTCGGACGCGCGCGCCGTCACCGACGGCCCCCTCAACGCGGGCTTCCCGAGCTTCTCGCCGGACCGCACCCGTGTCGTCTACCGCGTCTGGGGCGACACCGCCGAGGGGCTACGCATCGTCGACCTCGCGGACGGAACCGTCCGCACCCTGACCACCGGCTACGACAACTTCCCGGCGTGGTCGCCGGCGGGCGACCTCATCGTCTTCAGCCGCCTCGCCGACGGCGACTTCGACATCTTCTCCATCCGGCCCGACGGCACCGGCCTGCGGCAACTCACCACCACCCCCGGCGGCGACTCCCACCCCGCGTGGTCTCCCGACGGCGCCCACATCTTGTTCAGCAGCTCGCGGTACGGGTTCAAGGACGAGGCCCCAATGCACGACATCCCGCAGCCCTACGGCGAGCTGTTCATCATGCGCGCCGACGGGTCGGAGCAGCGCGCCCTGACCGACAACCGCTGGGAGGAGGGCACCCCGGCGTGGGTGCCGTCCGCCGCACCCTGAGCCCGTCAAGAGAACCGAACGCATGTCTCACACATACAACTATCCCGCCCGGATCGAACGCGACGAGGACGGCCGCCATGTGGTCGTGTTCCCCGATTTCGGGTGGGGAGCGACGGACGGCGCGACCCGGGACGAGGCGCTGGCCGAAGCGCGGGACCTGCTTCGTGAGCTGATCGCGGCGACGATGCGGGAGGGCAAGAACCTGCCCAAGCCGTCGCGCGCCACCAGCCGCCGGCCCCTCGTCGTGCCGCCGGTGCCGATTGCGCTGAAGGCCGCCTTTTACGAAGCGTTCCGCAAGGCCGGCGACCAGCTCGACGCGGTGCCTCCCGCTGGCCACGGGAGGTTCTGATGGACACCGTTTCCCTTCGCCTGCCCGACGACCTCTCCCGCCGTCTGCAGCAATTGGCCGACCGCACGGGCCGCAGCAAGACTTTCTACATGATCGAGGCCCTCCAGGAGCACCTCGACGATCTGGAAGACCTCTACCTCGCCGAGCAGCGGCTACTCGACCTTCGCGCCGGAAAGTCCCGGACCTTGCCACTGGACGAAGTGATGAAGCAGCATGGCATGGACGATCGAGCTTGACCGGCGCCGCATCGGCGATCAATCGGAGGCACCGAGCAGTGACCGTTGCCACGGAAGCAGCGCCTCGAGTCCATCATCGCCCTCGGTCGCGATGCGCTCGAGCGCTGCACGCGGAGCGATCAGGTCTGCGTCGATGGCCAGATTCTTCGCGGTCCGGTCACGCTGCTGCTTGAGTGAAGCGATGTGCTTCTCCTGGGCCTTGGTGAACCGAAGGCGTGCGCGGCCCGCGGAGCGTCCCGGCCAATCTGCGCGGTCGAGGGCCAGAGCATCGTCCGCCGCCCGCAAAAAACGCGCGCGCCTCGTTCCCCGCAGTGCGCGCGGCGAGACGCGCTCCCCTCGATCGAGGCGTTGCGCGGCGTCGACGAGGTCCGCGTTGGACATGACGTGAAACGGGGGCCGGTCGGCGCTGCGGGCTTCGTCCTCGCGCCAATGCCACAGCGCGCGCAGGATCGCGCTCGCGCGCGGCCCCAGCGTGTAGCTGCCCTTTACGCGCCATTCTGTTTCCGGGTCGCGCTCGCGAACGACGCGCGCGGCGGCCACCACGCGCCGGCACGACTGCGCCAGCCACTCCCGCCGGCCCAGCTCTTCGAGCCGCCGATCGAGCCGTTCCGCCAGGGACAGAAGAAAGTGCGTGTCGTTGCGCGCGTACTCGGCGAGCCGGGGTGCCAAGGGCCGGAGCGCCCAGTTGGCGGTCTGCAGGCCCTTGGGGAGGGTCACGCCGAAGTGCTCGGCGACGAGGGCGGCGTAGCCGTACTTCGCGGCACCGGTCAGGCGCGCCGCGATCATGGTGTCGAAGACCGCGCGCGGCGTGCCGAGGCCGAGGCGGTAGAGCATGCGCAGGTCGAAGTCCGCGCCGTGCATGACCATCTCGGTCGTCTCGAGCGCGTCCAGCAGGGGCTTCAGGGCGACGCCGGCCAGTGGATCGACGAGCTCGTCGGCACCCGGCAGGCCGACCTGCACCAGGCACACCTTCTCCCGGTAGCAGTGCATGCTGTCGGCTTCGGTGTCGACGCCGACGCGTTCCGCGGCGGCGATGCGCGCGGCGAGGTCGGCCAGGGCGGCCTGGGTCTGAATCACGACGTTTGTGCCCGGGTGCGCCACGCCAAGCGGACCACCGGAGTCACGGCGCGTCAGCCACCCCCACCGCGCAGCCTACCCGGCCAGACCGAAGACCCGCGCCAACTGGAACATCGAGAGACCCAGGATCACGAGCACTACGACCGCCCCCGCGGCGTTGGCCAACCGCGAGTTGCGGTGGCGGCCCATGATGCCGGTGTGGTTCACGACGACGAGCAGCAGGACCAGGGTCAGCGGCAGCACGACGGCGTTGCCGGCCTGGGCGAGCAGGATGATCTGGTACGGCGACGCGCCGAGGAGCATCCCGAAGACCATGCCGGTGAGCAGCACGCCCCCCCAGAGCAGTTGGAAGCGCCGGCTCTTGAGGTCGGAGCCCCAGCCCAGCGCGCCGCTCGCGGCGTAGGCGGCGGCGAGCGGGGCGGTGATCGACGAGGTCAGGCCGGCCGCGAAGAGCCCGATGCCGAAGAACAGCGGCGCCGCGGGGCCGAGCACCGGCTCGAGGCGCGCCGCCACCGCCGCCACGTCGGCGTCGCCGCCCTCCCCGAACAGCGGCGACGCGGCGATCACCACCGCCGCCGTGATCAGGCCTCCGAGGGCGACCGAGAACAGGGTGTCGCGCCGGCTCTCGCGGAGGTTCTCGTCGTTGTTCTCCGCGTCGGGCCAGCGTTCGAGGACGGCGCTGGCGTGGAGGAACAAGTTGTAGGGCACGACGGTGGTGCCGATGAGGGCCAGCACCGTGAGCAGCGCCCCCGCCGGCACGCGCGGCACGAGCAGCCCCGAGAAGAGGTCGACGAGGTTGGGCGCGGTGAGGACCGCGGTGAGGACGAAGACCACGCTCATCAGCCCCACGAGGGCGACCAGCGCGTTCTGGATGAGCTTGTAGGTGCCGGTCATCAGCAGGCCGCCGGCCAGCCCCCCAATCACCGCCACCAGGACGCCCTGCGGCAGCCCCGTGAGCAGGTTGACCCCGAGCGACGCCCCGATCAGGTTGCCGGTCTGGAACGCGGCGTTCCCGACGAGGATGGTCGTCGCGATGAGCCCGAGGGCGGCCGCCCGGACCGTCGGATTCGACAGGCTGTCGCGGATGGCCTCGGCGAGCCCCCGCCGGCCCGCGAGGCCGACCCGCGCCGCCATGTCCTGCAGGACGGCGGTGGTGACCACCGAGAACAGGACCGCCCAGAGCAGGGCGGTGCCGTAGCCAGCCCCCGCGCGGCTCGCGGTGACGAGGGTCCCCGGTCCGATGAAGGCGGCGGCGACCAGGAAGCCCGGTCCGGCGCGGAAGCGTTTCATGACGTGGTTCCTCCGTGGGGTTCGTATCGCCGGGGCCCCGGGTCTCGTCGGACGGCCTGACGACGGCCAAGTCTATCAGCCCGCGGCGACCCGCCGCCGGGGCCGGTCGAGCGGCGATGCCGCCGTCGCCGTCCCTGTCAGCCCGCCGCGACGCCGGTCGAGCGGCGATGCCGCCGTCGCCGTCCTTGGCGGAGCACCCGCCCCGCCGGTGCGCCGGATGCCGCCCATGGAATGGCCTGAGCAACCCGCCGGCGAAACCGAGCGCCCTCACCTCGTGGCCGTGTAGGCGACCACCGGCGGGTTGGCGAGGAAGTCGTCCCAGAAGGGGTTGCCCCGCTCGTCCGGCGCCAGCGAGACGCCGAGCCAGCGGAAGTCGCGGAACCCCGACTCGCGGAAGGCGTCGCGGTAGGTCTCGGGCTTCAGGAAGAAGTTGTGGAAGCCGAACTGCCGCCCGTCGGGGTTGGTGAACCGGTAGTGGATGGGGTCGCCCTCGTTCGGGGCCGAGAGGGGGCCGGTCTTCTCGACGCCGTACTTCCGCCACGACACCGCCCCCCGCGGCGGACTCATGACGTTGTCGTTGAAACCCACGAGCCGCCCCCCCGCCCGCAACGCGCGGTGGCAGACCCGGAGGAAGCGGAGGAGCTTCTCTCGGCTCCCCGCGTAGTGGAGCAGGTACATGGCCACGACGAGGTCCGCCGCCGCGGGCTCCGGCTCGAAGTTGGCGACGTCCCGGCAGAGATAGGCGCAGCCGAGCGGGTCGCGCTCCTCCTCGCCCCGGGCGAGGCGGATCATCTCGGCGGAGACGTCGACGCCGGTGACCCGCCCGGCACCGGCCCGCTTGAAGAGGCGGGTGTAGAAGCCCCCGCCGCAGGCGAGGTCCAGCACCGTCAGGCCCCGGATGTCCCCCATCGCCTCGAACAGCGTGTGGCGCTCGATGGCCTTCCGGAACGGGAGCTGCTTGGAGTCCTGGTACGCCTCGGCGATGGCGTCGTACTGGGCCACGTGCCTCCGCGCCGGGCGCCTGCGGCGTGTAGCGGGCAGGCGCCCGGCAGGGTCGGTCGGGGCGGCGCCGCGACGCGGCGGCACCGCGGACGACGATTGCGGGCCAGGCGTCCGCGGCCGACAAAAGGGGCGGGCGCCTGGCCGGGTGGTGGTTGGGCGGCAAGGGGAGCCGCAGGCGGCGATCTCCTACGGCACGAGCGCCCGCCCGATGTTGTTCGTGTCGGTGCCGAACCAGATGGCGCGCGTCGGGGCGTGGAAGTACATGTGCCGCACGGTCCCGCCGCCGCTGGCGATCGCGGTCTCGGTGAAGAACTCCTCGGTGGCCGGGTCGAACCCGACGAAGCGGTTCGGGCGCGGCCCCGACTCGACGAAGTAGACCCGGTCCTCGTCGTCGACGGCCATCCCGTAGGGCCGCGCCTCCCTACCGCCGGGCACCGGCCACTCGTCGACCTCGCCCGTCTCGGGGTCGAAGCGGCCGAGGTTGCCGCCCGCGTAGTCGACGTACCAGAGCTCGCCGGTCGACGTCACCGCGAGCCGGCGCGGCCGCGCCTCGGCGCGGGGCAGCTCGAACTCCTCGAGCTCCAGCGTCTCGGGGTCGACCGAGGCGAGCCGGTTGGTGCCGAACTGGCAGAACCAAGCGCGGTTGTCTGCGTCGACCACGATGCCGTAGGGCCGCCGGCGCTCGCCCTCGACCGGGATCAGGTCGACGGTGCCGGTGCGCGTGCCGAGCTTGCCGACGAAGCTGCCGCCCTGCACCGAGAACCAGATGTCGTCGTTCTGGTCGAAGATCAGCGTATGCGGGTCGCGCGCGTCGGGGGTCGGCATCATGAACTTCTCGATCTCCCCCGTCTCGGGATCGAGGCGGCCGATGTGCATGGCCCGGTTGCCCGCGTACCATACGAACCCGTCGTCGTCGACGATCAGGTTGTGGGGGCCGGTGCCCGGGTCGAGTTCGTAGCGCCGGAAGTCGCCCGTCCCGGGGTCGAGATAGGCGAGGTAGTTGCCGACCTGGCCGACGAACCAGACCCGCCCCTGCCCGTCCACGTAAGGGTCGCGCGGCCGCGTGTTCTCCCAGGGCACGACCCACTCGGTGATCTCCAGGTCCTCGGCCGCCGCCGGGGCCGCGCCCGGCGCGCCGAACGACCCGAAGGCGATGACCAACGCCGACAACACCGGAATGCTCTTCCTCATGACGCACCTCACGCTGGACTTCCGTCCTTGTTCCGTCTTCTCCGAACCGTCTCCGCCCGGGCGCCCTCGCCGCAGGCGCCGGGCATCAATAGTACTGCGAAACGGCCCCTTGCGGACTACTCCGGCCGGAAGCGGCGCGTTTACCGAGGTTGGGTTGGACACGCCCCCGGCCGGCCGGAATCGAGCCGCCATCGCGTCGCCCCTTCAGAGGCCGGGTTGGACACGCCCCCGGCCGGCCGGAATCGAGCCGCCATCGCGTCGCCCCTCAGAGGCCGGGTTGGACACGCCTCGGCGGAACCGCGTCGCCCCTTCAAGTGCGCGGGCCGCCGCCGTATGATCCCACCCATGCCGCCTCGCCGACGGCGCGTTCGGAGAAACACCCGGAACCAGGACGATCGAACGGGGCCGTGCCGCCGCACCGTCCGCCCCGGCCCGACCGCGTCGGGCCGGCGCAAGCCCGCAGGAGGAAGCCAATGCAGATCATCCGTCACCCAGCCCGTCCCGCCGCGACCCTCGCGGCTGTGCTCGCGCTCTGGGCCGTCACCGCCGCCGACGCCCTCGCCCAGCGCGAGGCGCGCGACGACGAGTACGCCGTCAATGACCCGCGCGTGCAGCACCGCACGTACGTGATGGAGGAGACCGGCGAGACCATCCCCTACGCCCTCTTCGTCCCGTCGGGCTACGACCCCGCGACCCCCGCCCCGCTGATGGTCTCGCTGCACGGGGCCGGGCGCCAGTACGACTGGCTGATGAACTACGCCGGCTTCCTCGACCAGGCCGAGCACCACGGGTACGTGGTGGTGACCCCGCTCGGCTACACGCGTCGGGGCGGCTACGGCTACCGCGGCGACACCGAGCAGGACCGCCGGGCCGAGCAGGACGTCATGAACGTCTTCCGCCTCGTCACCGACGAGCTCGCCATCGACGAGGACCGCATCTATCTCTGGGGCCACTCGATGGGCGGGGCCGGCACCTACTACCTCGCCAGCCGCTACCCGGACATCTGGACGGGACTCGCCGCCGTCGCCGGCGGCAGCATGAACGCGGGCTACGTCGACGCCGAGGCCATCCGGCACATCCCGTTCCTGGTCCTGCAAGGCTCGGAGGACCGCGTCGTCCCCACCGCGGGGGTGCGGGAGTCGGTGGCGAAGATGCGAGAGCTGGGCATGCAGCACCTCTACATCGAGATCCCCGGCGGCGACCACTCGCTGTTCATCTCGCGGGACCCCGAGGTGGTCGGCCACCTGTTCTCGTTCTTCAACCTCGTCTCGAAGAAGACGCAGAGGCGATGAACTTGAAGGTCTGGGCTTGGGTGGTACTTGGAGGCATAGGCGTGAGCGGGCTGGCGCTCGCTGTCGGGGCGCCGGTCATCCCGTCCAAGCTGGCGTTTTGGGGAGTCGTCTTAGGAATCCTCGCCTGGAGGAGAGTGGCGCGAGCTACCGCGCGGTAACGAAGAGACGCCCGCGGCATCGCGGGCGTCTCTCTCCGCGGGCTCAGTCGGGCAGCCGGCGGGCGGGCAGGTCGCGGCCTCCCTGGTGGAGGGTCAGCCCCGCGACGCTGTCGCCCTCCACCCGGAACGTGATCTGCGCGTCGACGACGCGGTAGAAGAACTCGGTGGGCGACGACGCGTAGATCGGGACGGCGGGCTGGCCGGTGAGCTGGGCCGAGAGCTGTCCGCCGTCGCGCGTGACGGTGATGAAGAACCCCGGCTGCACCTCGTAGCGGCCGACGTAGCGTTCCAGCACCGCCTCGGGCACCGCCGCCGTGTCGCCGGGGCCGAAGTCCACCGCGTCGACCCCCTCGGGCAGCCGGACGGCGCGCTGATCCACGCCGTTCTGGTGCAGCACCACGTGGTCGACGGCGCCGGCGCCGTCCCGCCCGAACGTGAGCTGGGCGTCGACGACGCGCATGAAGAACCCGTCCTCCGACTCCGGGAACACCTCGATCCGCTGCTGCCCCGTGAGCTGGGCGAACAGGCGGTCGCCGTCGCGCGTGACGGTGATGTTCACGCCCCGGATGAGCTGGTAGCGCCCGACGTACTCGTCGTAGACGGCGGGGTCGAGGTCGATCTCGGTCCGGGGCTGCGGCGCCTCGGCCAGGGCGAAGCGCCGGTCGAGCAGGTGGAAGCCGAGGTCGTCGACGTCGCGCGCGGCGTTGGCCAGCACGACCACCCCGACGCCGGCGGCGCCGTCGAAGCCGATGAACGACCGGTAGCCGCCGGTGCCGCCGTTGTGCCAGTGGATCTCCCGCCCATGCTCGGTGCGGATCAGCCAGCCGAGGCCGATGTCCAGGGACGGCGGCTCGAACGGCCGGCGCGACTCGTGCGTCGCCCGCAGGGCCGCATCGAGCCCCGATTCGCGGAGGCCGAGGTTCGCCTCGATGAACGCCAGCAGGTCGTTCACGGTGGAGCGCAGCGCCCCCGCGCCGGCCAGGGCGGGGATGTCCCAGTTCGGCGTCGGCTCCTGCGAGAGGTCGTGGCCGGTGGCGAGCCGCCGCCGGGCGGCCGGCGTCAGCGCGATCAGGGTGTCGGTCATCCCCAGCGGATCGAGGACGCGGCGGGTCACCATCGTCTCGTAGTCGGCACCGGCCCGCGCGGCCAGGGCGTGGCCCAGCAGCCCCGCCCCGACGTTCGAGTACTCGACCGACCCGCCGACCGGCCGGGTCAGCTCGTGGGACGCCAGGAAGGCCATGAGGTCGGCCCCGGTATAGTCGGCGTAGGGATTCTCGATGTCGGCGGGGTCGAAGTTGTCGGGCATGCGCGGCAGCCCGGAGCCGTGGGTGGCGAGATGCAGCGGCGTGATCTCGACGCCGTCGCGGCTCGGGAGCCGGGCGTCGTGACCCAGCAGCTCCCGCACCGGCGCGTCGAGCCGGACCTCGCCGCGTTCGACCATGTCGGCCAGCAAGATGGCCGTGAACACCTTGGTGATGGAGCCGATCTCGAAGACGGTGTCCCCGTCCGGCTTGCGCGGGTCGTCCGCGGCCAGCCGGCCGTGACCCACCACGCGCCGGCCACGGCCGGCCACCAGGCCGACGACGATGCCGGGGGCCCGGCGTTCGGTGTCGACGAGCCGCGTCAGAATCTGCCGGACCTCCTCGTCGGCGGGAAGGGAGGCGGCCTGGCCCGCTCCGGACTCCTGGGCCAGCAGGACGGCGACGATGGCGCTGAACATGCGACGCATGAGGGGCTCCCGCAGACGGGGCGACGGCCCCGCTGCATTCGAGTGCGACGGCCCCTCCGCGCGGGGGCGTTGTTCAGCTATACGCCGTCGCGCCGCGGTTGTTCATTCGAGGGCCAATGGCTGGGCGGCGCGGCCGGCCCAAGTTATCCGGCGGTCGGCGGTCGTGCGGCTTCGATCGGGCTGGGAAACGGGAAGGCGGGCGAGGGCCACCGTCGGCCGGGCGGGTGCCCGTTCCAGGCTCAGCGACGGCGCCTCGCGTTCAGTGCGTCATCGCGTAGACGAGGACGTTGATGCCGAGCGAGTAGCCGTCGGGGGCGAACGACTCGAAAAAGCGCGGGTCGTCCGCCTCGCGCTCCCAGGCGTCCTGGATGTCGGTGTTGTGGGTCATCGCGACCATGATGCGGCCGCGCTCGTCAAGGATCGCGCGGAAGTGGGGCTCGGCGCTGTCGAAGCCGCGCTCCGACGTGCGCCCGCCCGAGCGGCGCCAGAAGCCGATGTTGGCGATCTGGGGGACCTCCCAGATGTAGAACATCGTCTGGAACAGGGGGTGCTCGATCGGGAGGTCGACGATGGGATACTCGGCGGGCGGCAGCACCTTGGAGATCTGGCTCACCCACTGGTCCCATTCCCAGCTTCCCCAGAAGTCGTCGGCCCAGAGGAAGCCGCCCTTCAGCAGGTAGTCGCGCAGGCGGCGGGCGTCGTCGTCGGAGAGCACCATCGACCCCACCGCCGACGCGATGATGAACGGGCAGCCGAACAGGGCGTCGTCGGTGACCGGCACCACCCAGTGGATGGGCTCGTCGTCGGGGTCGAAGTTGACGGCGGCCGTCGACATCTCCGACAGCCGGATCATGAAGTTGATGTCGGCCCGGGGGTAGTCGGTCGACCAGCGGCCCATGCCGCGGCCGCGGTACTGGCTCGCGTACATCAGCCGGCAGAACGAGAACCCGGCGTCGCGCTGCTCCGGGGGGCGGATGCGGGGCGGGTACCTCGTCCGCCAGCCCCATTGCGCGGACACGGCGCCGGCGGCGATGGCCACGATGACGGCCACCGCCGCGCCCTTGGCGGTCAACCGCTTCATGCCGCCATTGTGCCACAGACGCGCCCGGACGGCGCGGGCGCGCCGCGCGGCACCGACCGGGCGGCCCGGTCCTCAACCCGATGCCCGCAGCCCGGGGGCTACGCAAAGGCGTCGACCACGGCATCGGCTGGACGCCGGGCGCCGCCGCGGGTGACCATGGGCGGGGCGGCACCGCAGCCGGAACGCGGAGCGCGGTGCTTCCGCCCGGAAGAGACGGGATCGCGGCTCCCCACGAGGAGGCAGCGAAGGGCATGGCCGAGCTGAAGACCAGGAAGAACGACGCCGATGTCGAGGCGTTCCTCGACGCCATCGAGGACGAGAAGCGGCGGGCGGACTGCCGGGCCGTCGTCGCGCTGATGGCCGAGGTCACCGGCGAGCCGCCGGCGATGTGGGGCGACAGCATCATCGGCTTCGGCAGCTACCACTACAAGTACCCCACCGGCCGCGAGGGCGACTGGATGGCGACCGGCGTCTCGCCGCGCAAGCGGAGCCTGACGCTCTACATCATGACGGGCTTCCCGCGGCACGAGGCGCTCATGAACAAGCTCGGCCGCTACAAGACCGGGAAGTCGTGCCTCTACGTCAAGCGGCTCGAGGACGTGGACACCGGCGTGCTGCGCGAGCTCGTCCGCGAATCGTACGAGCGCGTGTCGAAGGGCGAGTACGGCTGGTGAGGCCGCCTCGGAAGCGCTCCGGCAAGTTTCGCCCCCGACGGTCTTACGGGGTACTACTGGGGTATACTGCCGGTATGAAGACGGCCATTTCACTCCCCGACGATCTCTTCCTGTCGGCGAACGACCTCGCGAAGCGGCAGGGAATGTCGAGGAGCGAGCTGTACGCCGTCGCTCTCGCCGAGTACCTGGCCAAGCACCGCGACGCGGATGTCACGTCGAGGCTCAACGAAGTGCTCGCCGAGGAATCGACCGGCGTCGACCCGGCGTTGCGGGCGGCTCAGGCGCGAAGCGTCTGGTCGTCCAGGCGGATGCCTTCAACAGAAGCAGGCTTCGGACAGTGCTCGGGGTGATCTTGACGTCGAACGCGCGCCTCGTAGACATGCCCGGCAACGTCCTGCTTCCCGCCAAGAGTACGGGCCTTCCGAGGGACTCGGTCGCCAACGTCACGCAGATCGTCACGCTCGACGAGGACTATCTCTCCCGCCGGGTCGGCCAGATCTCACCCAGACTGATGGCGCGTGTCGACAACGGACTGCGACGCGTCCTCGCCCTGTAGTCCGGTCAAGCGTCGTGCGTCCACGCGCTGTCGGTCCCGCCCTCGCCGCCGTCGTGTGGCACGAGCCTGGACGCTCACGAACCCTGCATCGTTACTCAGGCAGCGTGAACACGAACAGGTTGTTGCCGGCGCTCGGGCGCAGCTCGGGGGTCAGGCGGATGAAGCCCGACGCGGTCGCGGCCGAGCCGGTGCTCACCGCCACGTACTGCCGGCCGCCGGCGGCGAAGCTGATGGGGAAGCCGGTGACCGGCGAGCCGAGGTTGATCTCCCAGAGCACCGCGCCGGTCTCCTGGTCGAGGGCGCGGAAGCGGCCGTTGACGTCGCCGCCGAAGACCAAGCCCCCGCCGGTGGCGACGAGCGACATGGTGGCCGCCCGCTGCTCGTGGATCCACAATGTCCGGCCGGTTTCGGCCGAGACCGCGTGCACCGCGCCGAGGGACTCGACCCCCGGCGCGAGCTGGCTGCGCACGCCGAGGGCGTAGCTCGGGTGGCTGCCCTCGGTGGTCGCCATCATGCGCGCGCAACTGTTGCGCAGGGGCATGTACATGGCGTTGGTCATGGGGCTGTAGGCGCCGGCCTCCCAGTCCTTGCCCCCGATGAGGGTGGGGCAGGCCAGCACCTCCTGGCCCATGGCGCCGAAGACGAGCTCGCTGTTCTCGGTGACCGCGCCGGTGGCCCCGTCGATACCGCTGATCACGTTCTGGGTGATGGTCGGCTTAGCCCACAGGAACTCGCCGGTCTGGCGGTCGAGGGTGTAGACGACGCCGGTCTTGCCGGGGATGCCGGTCAGCACCCGGCGCACCTCGCCGGGCTCGAGCCGCGGGTTGATCCAGTCCACGGCGTCGGGGTCCGGGGCGACGGCGGTGTCGACGAGGAGCCGCTCGAAGGGATGGTCGAGGTCCCAGTGGTCGTTCAGGTGCTGGTAGTACCAGACGATTTCGCCGGTGTCGGCGTCGAGGGCGAGGGTCGAGTTGTGGTACAGGTGCGCGAGGTCGGCGCCCCCGAGGAGGAACTTGGGGGCGGGGGCGGTCACCGACGTGCCGACGTAGACGAGGTCCAGCTCGGGGTCGTAGCTCGGCACCATCCACGATCCGACGTGCTTCCGCTCCTCGAAGGGGACCCCGCCCCATGTCTCGTCGCCGGGCTCGCCGGGGGCGGGAATGAGCCCCCGGCGCCACAGCTCGGCGCCGGTCACGGCGTCGTGGGCGACGATGACGCAGGCGTCGGGGCCGCCGCGCGGCGAGCAGCTCCGCCCCGAAACGACCTTGCCGGCGGCGATGATGGGCCCGGAGCTCTGCAGGGCGGGATGGGTCTCGTAGTCGAGGATCCGCGTCTCCCACGCCAGTTCGCCGGTCGCGGCGTCGAGGGCGAAGACGTAGCCGTCGGCGCTGGTGTCGATGATGCGGCCGCCGTAGATGGCGAGGTTGCGGTTGGTGGTGGCGAGGCCGCGGGTGGCGGTGTCCTCGGGCAGGTCGCGGCGGTACTCCCAGAGGAGGTCGCCGGTCGTGGCGTCGATGGCCTGGATGACGTCGCGCGGGTTCGGCACGTACAGCACCCCGCGGTAGGCGAGCGGGGTGGCCTGCTGGCTGCCGGGCCCCATGCCGCGGGTCCACGCCAGGCGCAGGTCGCCGACGTTCCCGCGGTTCACTTGGTCGAGGGGGCTGTAGCCCCACCCGTCAAGGGTCCGCCGCCACATCAGCCAGTCGGCCGGCGCGGGCTCCCGGAGCATGGCGTCGGTGACCGGGACGAAGTCGGCGGGGGACTGCGCCCGCGCGACGGGCGCGGCCGGAACCAGGGCGAGCGCGACGCCGGCAACGGTCAGGGCGAATCGTACGCTTCGGGACTCGAAAGGCATCTCGGCCCTCCCCCTGTCTGAACAATGCGTGGCGAGTCCGCCGCACGGGTCGCGGCGGTGCGACGCGAGGTGCTCTCGCGGGCCTATCGAGCGCACCGCGCCGCCCGCGGCTCCGCCGCCGGCCGACCGGGTCCGATGTCCCGCGTCGTGCGGGCCGCTAGTCCTGGTACCCCTCCAGCACCGGGAACCGCTCGTCGTCGGGCAGCGGCTGCACGCCGAACGCGTTCAGGGTCATCGACACCTTGCGGTAGCGGGCCGCGGTGGCGGCGATGCTCACCAACTGGTGCTCGTCGTAGTGCTCGGACAGCCCCGCCCACGTCTCGTCCGAGATCATGGTGTCGGTGTACATCTCGTCGGCGGCGTCGATGAGCAGGCGCTCTCGCGCGTTCCAGCCGGGGGCGTCCTGTCCCTGCGCGATCCAGAGCGGCTCGAGGCCGTGGTCGCGGGCGCGGCCCACGCTGCCGACGTGCTTGGCCCACTCGTAGACCGCCTGGGCGTTCCAGCCGGTGCGCAGGATGACGAGCTCGCGGTCGTGCGGGGTCAGGCGCGACTGCTCCTCGTCGAGCACGTAGCGGGGGTTCGAGTACCACACGTCGGCCATCGCGGAGTGCCGGCGCAGGGTGCGGCCGACGCGCAGGCCGGCACCCTCCACGGGGTCGATGCGCGGGGCGGCCAGGGGCGGCTCGCGGTCGGGCGCGTCGATGCGGTAGGCGACGTCGTCGGTGGGGATGACGTGCGCGGCCCCCGCGTCGGGCTGGACCCCGAGCGAGTTGAGCAGGACCGACGCCGCGGTGATCTCGTTGACGGTCACGACCGCGTCGGCCAGGTTCTCGATCGAGTACATCCTCGTGAGCTCGGCCCAGGTGCGGTCGGTCACCGAAGCGTTGCGGAACAGCTCGTCGGCGAGACCGATGAGGGTCCGCTCGAAGGTGGTCCACCCCTCGCCGCCCCCCTCCGCGATGCCGCGCACTTCGTCGGCGGTCAGGCCGTGGTCGGCCCGGCCGGCGTGCGACGACCACAGGTAGCCGTTCTGCGCGAGCCACGCGGTCCGGAGAATCAGCAGGGCGCGGTGCCGCGGGGAAAGCGTCGAGTCGTTCGACACGTAGGTCAGGAACGGCATGACCCGGTCGGCGAGGACCGGCAGCCGCGCGAGGGTGCCCAGCGCGTTCCCCGCGCCGCCGTCCGGCGCGTACCGCTCGACGACGGCCCGCTGTTCGGCGGTCCGCTCCGCCTCGGGCAGCGGCAGGACCCGCGGCTCGTCCGCCCGCTCGACGAAGATGGCGCTCCCCGGCGGATCGACGATGGCTCGGGCCGGTTCGATGCGGAAGAGCACCGCGTCGTCCTCGTCGGTGAGCACGTAGAGGTAGCCGTCCGGTCCCTGCCGCACGTCGCGCACCCGCTGGCGCAGCTCGGTGAGGATCGACTCGCGCCGTATCTCCTCGCCGCGGCGGTTGAACACGACGCGGTCGATGTGGCCGGTGCGCGGCATCCGGCCCTCCATCATCGAGCCGACCATGAGGTTGCCCTGCCACGCGGGGAAGTGGGGGCCGGTGTAGAAGGTCAGCCCCGACGGCCCGATGGACGGCCACCAGACCACCGCGGGGTCCTCGAACTCGGGCCGCCACGGCGTCTCGCTGACCCGCACCCCGGAGTACTCGCGGCTGTAGGAGGCGAGGGGCCAGCCGTAGTTGGCGCCGGCGCGGATGATGTTCGCCTCGTCGCCCCCCTGCGGCCCGTTCTCGGTCGCCCACAGCTCGCCGGTCTCGGGGTGCCACGCCAGCCCGAGCTGGTTGCGGTGGCCCATGGAGAAGATCTCCGGCAGGTAGCCGGGGTCGCCCGCGAACGGGTTGTCGGCGGGGGCGGCGCCGTCTTCGGTCAGCCGCATGAGCTTGCCGAAGTGGTTCCGCGGGTCCTGCGCGTAGCTGCCGGTGTCGGCGAAGACGTAGGACCCGCCGACGGTCATGTAAAGCGATCCGTCGGGGCCCCAACTGATGCGCGACGCGGCTATGCCGCGGTCGAGCCCCTCGGCCACGAAGATGTCGCGCACCTCGGTCAGCGCCCCGGTGTCGAGGCGCCCGCGGGCGAGGGCCACCGTCACCCCCTCTTCGCCGTCGCGGACGATCGACTTGCTGTAGGTCAGGTAGACGAGCCGGTCGTCCTCGGGATGCACCGCGACGTCCATCAGCCCCGCGCGGCCCGACTCGGCGAAGACCTCGGGCACGCCGGGGACGTCGCGCTCAAGAAGCTGCCCGTCGCGCACCACCCGCAACGCCCCGCGGTCGCGCTCGGTGACCAGGATGTCGCCGTTGCCGCGGAACGCCATACCCCACGGATGCGAGAGCCCGGTGGCCACCGGCACGACCCGGATGCGCGGCACCTCGGCGGTGTGCAGCACCCGCGCCGCGGTCGGGGCGGGCACCGCCGGCACCCCGTCCCGGCGCTGGGCGGACACGGTCGCGGCGGCGGCGAGGGCGAGGCAGAGCGCGAGCAACGGGCGGCGGGAGCGGCGATGGCGCATGGTTCCTCCTTGGGTGCCCATCAATCTACCCGATCCGGCACTCGAAGGGCACGCACCGATGAGGGCCTAGGGGCCGAACCCTTGCCCGACGAGGGTGCGGGTCGCCCACACGTAGAAGACGACGATGGGCAGCTTGCCCAGCGCGACGGCGGCGGCGAACCTCGCGACGGGCATGCGCAGGGTGCCGGCCACGTAGCAGATGACGTCGGTCGGCGTGAACGGGAACGCCGACCAGCCCGCCACCAGCCAGAACCCGCCCCGGCGGGCCATCTGCGCCTCGAGCCGGCGCACCCGCGCGGCGTGGCGCCGCTCGAAGAGGTCGCCGAGGCCGAGGAAGTCGAAGAAGTAGTAGATGAGGAGGGCCGAGGCGACGGCGCCGCCGAGCGCGCTGCCCGTCACGAACCACGGCCGGTCGGGAAAGAGCAGCGTGCCGGCGACCACGAGCACCGTCGCGGGCACGAGGGTGAACGCGCGCACGACGTTGAGGGCGACGTAGCCGAGCAGGACCGGCTGACCCGACCCGCGCAGCACCGCGGCCACGCGCTCCGGCTCGAGGAGCTCGGGCCGGAGCACGTAAAGGGCGGACAGCGCCGCCGCGCTCGCGGCCCACAGGACCAACGCGATCAGGCGGATTCTGGGCATGCGCGCCGGACCGGCGGACCGGAGGAGCGGGGCATCCGATCAGGGGACTTGGACCGTGAACAGGGTGACGTCGAACAGCAGCGTGGCGTTGGGGGGAATGCGGGGCCGGTTCCCCTGCTCTCCGTAGGCCAGCTCGGGCGGCACGATCAGCCTGCGCTCGCCGCCCTCGCGCATGCCCACCAGCCCCTGGTCCCAACCCGGGAGCACGATTCCGAGGCCGAGGCTGAAGCGGTAGCCGTCGTTGTAGACCTCGAACTGCCGGCCCTTGCCGTCGGGCCTGTCCTCGTCGTAGAGCCAGCCCGCGTAGTTGACGGTGAGCACGTAGCCGTCGGCGGCCGTCGCCCCCTCGCCCTCTCGGATGTCGATGATCTGGAACGGGGCGCTGCTGGTGACCACCAGCCGCACATCGAGCAGCTCGACCTCGATGACGAGGGTGGAGTTCGGCGGAATGTTGCCCACGCTCTCCGACCCGACGCCGTACTCGGGAGGCACCTGCATGCGGCGCAGGCCGCCGACGCGCATGTTGCCGAGCCCCTCCTCGAACGCCGGCAAGAATCGATCGACGCCCAGGACGAATTCGCGCTCCCCGGAATCGACCTGCTGGCCCTTGTTGTCGGCGCCGTCCTCGTCCCACAGCCACGCCACCCAGCGGATCCGGACGATGTCGCCGGGGATGGCGACGTCGCCGGTGCCGATCACGATGTCGTCGACGGTGAAGAACACCCGTTCCGACGGCGACAGGCTGGCCTCGCAACCGGCCAGCCCCGTCAGCGCCGCCAGCGTCAGAACACCGGCGGTTCCAATTGCTCTGCGGATTCTCGACTCCATGCCCCTCACCTTCCCCGCCCATTATCGCCTTCCTCGACGTGTAACGCACCGGTGGATGTGGCATGGACGAGGACGCCGCCGTATGCTGCGCGGTATGTCACAGCCGGCGAGTGATGCAAATCGCCTCCGCGGGCAGGGAGGTCGGGTCGGCCGCGACCGGGCGGGAAGAGGCCGGCGGCCGGCGCGGGCGGCGCCGGCCGCGGTCATGGGTCGTCCCTCGGGCGAGGATCAGTCCACGCAGCCGCCGTCGGACCGGCGCACCAGCGTGCCGGCGGCGTCGCGGCACACCAGGTCGGAGGGCGACGCCCCGTTGTTGTTCCTCCAGTACAGCTCCCCGCCGTGCTCGACCAGGACCTCGACGACCGCCGGGTAGCCCAGCCTCGCCGCGTGGTGCAGCGCGGTGTTGCCGTCGGGATCGGTCGCGTGCACGTACGCACCCAGCTCGAGGGCGAGCCGGACGCCCTCCCGCGTCCGGGGCTCGCCGGCCGAGACCAGCAGCCGGGCCGCGTCGACGCCGATGCCCATGCCGCGGCGGTTGCTCGACCGGGTCGTCCACCCCGCCCCCGCCACCGCCATCAGCGGCGTGACGCCGTTGTCGGGCGACAGCAGGGGGTCGGCGCCGCACTCGGCGAGCCGGCGCATGATGTCGACCTCGGCGAACTTGGCGGCGAGCCAGAACGGCGTCGCCCCCGCGAGGGTCGCGGACAGGGAGTAGTAGTTGAGGTTGCGCTGCAGCCGGCTCCCTCCCGTAAGGCGGACGTTGGGGTCGGCGCCGTGCGCGCACAGGGCCGTCACCAGCTCCGGATCGCCCCGCAGCACCGCCGTGTGCAGGGGGGTGTAGCCCGTGGTGGCGTCCCCGGCGTCGGCGCCGCGCTCAAGGAGGAGCTCGGCGAGCCGGCCCTGGTCGCTGAAGCTGGCCAGCACCAGCGCCGACTGGCCGTTCGGCGCCCGATCGTTGACGTCGGCGCCCGCGTCGAGCAGCAGCCGCGCGTTCTCGATGCGGCCGTTGCGGGCCGCGAGGAGCAGCGGCGTCGAGCCCCGCTGCGGCTCCAGCACGGACTGCTCGAAGGCGTTCCCCACGCCGCGGTTCACCGGCAGGAGATGGCTGTCGGAACGCGCCCCGACGTCGGCGCCGCCGGCCAGCAGCACCCGCACCGCTTCGGGGTTCGCCTGGGCCGCCGCCCACATGAGGGCCGTCTGCCCGTGCGACTTCTCGCGGGCGTCGAGGTCGGCGCCGTGGTCGAGGAGCGCGGCCAGCGCCTCGGCGCTGCCGGTCCCCGCGCAGGTCATCAGCGGGGTCTCGCCCATCGCCGTCGCCAGGTTGGCGTCCGCGCCCGCGTCGAGGAGCTTGCCGACCACCGCCGCGCTCCGGTTGGTGCAGGCGAGGTTGAGGGCCGTCACCCCGTAGTCGTTGGCCGCGTCGGGGTCGGCGCCGGCCCCGAGCAGGGCCTCGACCACCTCGGCGTCGTCGCGCAGGACCGCCCAGTGCAGCGCCGTCGCCCCGTCGCCCTCGCGGGCGTTGACCTCGACGTTCTGCTCGAGCAGGGCGCGCACCGCCTCGTGGTCCTGGCCGCGGACCGCCTCGATCAGTCGGAGGTCGGCGTCCTGCGCCGACACGCCGGCGGCGCACAGCCAGGCAACCGCCGCCGCCATCCACTTGCCGCTCAGCCGCATGCCGATCCTCCCTCCGCCCATGAATCGCCCGACTCCCGGCCGGCCGTGGCGGAAGTCCGCGCTGCAATCGAGCGCACCGCGGGATGACGCCACGAACCGCCGGGCGTCACCCGGCGCGCCAAGGTGAGACGGCCGGGGGTGGCCGCCTTGCCGAACGGCGCCCCCGGCCGCAAGCGAAACACGAGAACGACCGCCTACGCGATCTCCGAGACCTCGCGGATCAGGCCCTTGGTCCCGCTGAAGCCGTCCACGGGGACGCCCAGCTTCGCCAGCATCGTGTACTGGAGATCGGTGAGCGGGGTGCCCTTGGGGCAGACCACGTGGCGCCCGCCCCTGAGGGTCCCGCCGCCGCCGCCCGCGACCAGGATCGGCAGGTTCTCGGTCGTGTGGCGGTTCGAGTTCCGCAGCGCCGAGCCGTACATCACCATCACGTTGTCCAGCAGCGTGCCGTCGCCGTCCGGCGTCGACTGCATCTTCTGCAGGAAGTCGCTGAAGAACTGCATGTGATAGGCGTTGATCCGCGCCAGCTTCTCGATCTTCTCGGGGTTGTCCCGGTGATGGCTGAGCGGATGGTGCGGTTCGGTGACCCCGATCTGCGGGTAGGTCACGCCGCTCTCCTCGCGGCCGACCATGAACGAGATGACCCGCGTCATGTCCGTCTGATACGCCAGGATCATCAGGTCGAACATGAGCCGCGCGTGCTCCTCGTACGACAGCGGAATGCCCGCCGGCGACGAGACCGCCGGCAGCTCGCGGTCGGCTTGCTGCTCGGCGAGCTGGATGCGCCGCTCGATGCCCCGGACGGCCTCGAGGTACTCGTCGAGCTTCCGGCGGTCGTAGGGGGCCAGACCGGTCTCGAGATGGCCGACCTTCCCCTTCACCGCGTCGAGGATGCTGCGCTGCTGCTCGATGCGGCGGCGGCGCGCCTCGGCGCTCGTGTTGCCCACGTCGCCGAACAGCCGCTCGAAGACGATGCGCGGGTTGGTCTCGCGGGGCATCGGCGTCGTGCGGTTCGCCCACGAGTTGTTGAGGTACGCGCAGCTGAACCCGCCGTCGCAGGTCGACACCCCGTACACGGTGTCGCCGCCCTCGAGCGAGAGCTCCAACGAAGGCAACTGGGTCTCGCGGCCGATGCCCGGCGCGTTGGCCGCCACCTGGTCCATCGAGATGCCCAGCTCGAGGGCCGCCCCCGCCGTGCGCCGCGGGCGCGCGCCGGTCAGGAACGCCGACGCCGCCTGGGAGTGGGTGGTCCCGCGGCCCGGCTCGGCCCCGACGCTGTCGAGGTTGGTCATCACGAGCACCTGCTCGCGGACCGGGGCCAGCGCCTTCAGGCTCGGCGTCCACTCGAAGCCGGCGCCCGCCGCCTTCGGCTGCCAGTACTCGACCGGCGCGCCGTTCGGCACGACGACGACGCCCAGCCGCTTGGTGGGCGCGGCCGCGGACCTCGTGAGCGCCGTCAGCGCCGGCACCATCCCGTCGAGGAGCGGCAGCGCCAACGCCGTTCCGACGCCGCGCAGCACCGTCCTACGCGGGATTGCCGTCTTGGTCACGATCATCAGCCTATCCTCCTCGTCTGAAATGGCGCGCTCTTCACGATCGCCAGAATCACCGCCGACCAGCGGGAGTCCTCTTCCTCGGCCTCCCGCAGGATGCGCCTCACGTCGGGCATGTCGGCCGCTTCCAGCCGGCGCCCGACGGCGTACGTCAGCAAACGCTCCGTCAACGTGTGGATGAACTCGCCCTGGCTCGCCAGGATGTGCCGGAAGCCGTCCGCGCCCGCGAACGAGGTGCCGTCCGGCGCCACCCCCGACGGGTCGATGGCGGGCCCGAGCTCGCCCGGCACCCCGGTGTCCTCGGTGGTGCGCCAGCGGCCGATGCCGTCGAAGTTCTCGAACGAGAAGCCCAGCGGGTCCATGGTCCGGTGGCAGGCGGCGCAGGCCGGGTTCGCGCGGTGCACCTCCATGAGCTCGCGCAGCGACGTCGGCGGCTCGCCCTCCCCCCGGCTCTCGAGGTCCGGCACGTCGGCCGGCGGGGGCGGGGGCGGGGCCCCGAGCAGGTTCTCGAGCACCCACTTGCCGCGGGTCACCGGCGACGTCCGGTTCGCGTACGAGGTCAGGGTCAGGATGCTCGCCTGCCCCAGGATGCCCGCCCGCCGGTCGTCGGGCCACGTCACCCGCCGGAAGTGGTTCCCGTGGACGTCGGGAATCCCGTAGTGCTCGGCGAGGCGCTCGTTCACGAAGGTGTAGTCGGCCGTCACCAGCTCGGCCAGCGGCCGGTCGTCGCGCACCTGCGCCTCGAGGAACAGCTCGGTCTCGCGCTGCATCGAGGTGCGCAGGTTCTCGTCGAACATGGGGAACACCGTCGGGTCCGGCCTCGCGTTGCCGAGCCGGCTCAGCCCCAGCCACTGGGCCGCGAAGCTGTTCGCGAGCGTGCGCCGGGCGCGGGGCTCGGCGAGCATGCGGCGCACCTGCGCCTCGAGCACCGCCGGCTCCTTCAACGTGCCGGCGACCGCCGCGTCGAGCAGCTCGTCGTCGGGGATGCTCCCCCAGAGGAAGAACGAGAGCCGCGACGCGAGCTCGAGGTCGCTCACCGGATAGGCGATGCCCGGCTCGACCCCGTCCGGCGCGTTCTCGACGCGGAACACGAACTCGGGATCGGTGAGCAGGAACTCGAGCGCGGACTGGATGCCCGACTCGAACCCGCCCTCGCTCCGGCCCGCCTCGTAGAAGCTCGTCAGCAGGTTGATGTCCCGGTCGGTCACCGGGCGCCGGTACGCGCGCCGCGCCAGGCTGGTGAGGATCTCGTCGGCGCACGCCGCCTCGTCGTCCGCGCCCGCCGGCCGGCAGACGAAGATGCGGTCCCGGCTCGGCGTCGACGCCGGCTGGACGCCGTCGAACGGCCCGGTGATGGTGAGGCTGGACAGCGCGGGGTTGCCGTCCTGCCGGTCGTCGGTGCTGTACCCGAAGGTGGCGGGGCTCGGCCGCGGCTGCAGGACGCCCTCGTCGATGGCCGGCCGCCGCAGGAACGCCGCCCCCACGAGCCGCATCCCCGCCTTCACCGGCACCCGGACCTGCAGCTCGTTGTCGGCGTCGACCGAGTACGCCCCCCACTCGGGGAAGCCGCCGCTGCCCGAGCCGCAGTAGCTCGTCGCGCACCGCGTGCCCTCGAACGCGCCGCCCACCATGAACGTCTCGACGTGGGCCTTGTCGATGCGCAGGTCGAGCTGGTGCGGCACGTTGCCGAGGCCCACGATGTAGTTGTAGAAGTTGCGGCGCAGGTCGAACTTGAAGAGGTACTCCCCGTCGAGGGGGAAGTAGTGCCGCACCGCGAGGCCGCCCCGCGACCCGAACGGCAGGTCGTCGCTCGTGCGGTAGTCCTGGTCCTCGAGGTTGGGCACCTGGTAGTTGGCGGACCGCGACGTCAGGTCGGGGTCGCCGACGGCGAGCTGGCTGATGCGCCGCGCGGCCGTCAGGTAGCGCTCCATCAGGGTCGTCGAGACCGACAGCACCTCGGCGTTGTTGTCGAAGCCCTCCGCGTCGGCGTCGTCCGGCGGCAGCAGCTCGTCGATGTCGACGTCGAGCCCGATCAGGTCGCGCACCGCGTTGCGGTACTCGGCCCGGTTCAGCCGGTGCGCCGTCATCGGCCGCCCCACGGGGGGACGGTCGGCGGCGGCGCGGTCGAGCTCGGTCTCGAGCCACGAGACCATGGAGACGCGGACGGCGTCGTCCGGCCGCCGCACCTGCGGCGGCGGCATCAGCCCGCCCCGCACCTTCCGCACCACCCGCTCCAGGATGTCGGCGTGCGCGCCGACGTCCGTCATGTCGACGCCCTGCAGCGAGACGGGCACGGTGCCGCGCTCGAAGCCGGCGTCGCTGTGGCAGGCGACGCAGTACCGGTTCACGAACTCCCGCGCCGATGCCCCGTCGGAAACCGCCTGGGCATGGCTCGCGTGCGGGGCGAGGGCGCCCAGCAGCACGGCGGCCCCGACTCCGCCCGTCACCTTGAACAGCCACGACATGGTCACGACCCTCCCGTCCCGAAGAACGTGCTACCAGCGGTAGCGGAAGAAGCGCGCCGAACGACGTACGCCGCCTTTTTTAGCTGATGGGCACACCCTATGCCGATCTGTGAGGCGTTGTCAACGGCCCGGACGGCGACGCCCTCCCGCACCGCCCCGCCCCGCGTTCCAGCGGGTGCTCCTGCTGTCGTTCTCGGAGCTCGGGCGGAAGGTGAAGGAAACCGCAGCCACGGCACGGACCACGGCGACGCCGGCGGGCTGTTCGTGGCGGGCGGCCGCGTCCGGTCCGGGCTGCTCGGCGAGCCGGCCGACCTCGGCCGCCGCCGCGGGGGAGGGCTGGAGCCCGGCGTCGGCTTCCGGAAGATCTACGCCAACGTGCTCGAGAAGTGGTTGTTGTCGGTCGACTCAGCCGCCATCCTCGATGAGCGGTTCCGGCAATCGCTCGCGGTCGTCTCGCAGGCCGTCGGCGGGGGGCGGATTCGAGGCGGAACGTCGCGCGCCATTGCGAGTGGGGTCCCCCCGGCTCGCCGCCGGCGCCTACGTCGCCCACACGACGGCGCCCGCCGCTACCGCGACGCCGACGGCGCCGGCGCCGGTCCAGGGAACGACCCGCGGCGCGTAGGTGAGCAGGAGCGCGACAGCAACCGCCGCGAGGGTCGCCAGGCCCAGCAGCACCACTGCGCCCGTTCCCGGTCCCCACGCGGCGGCGGAGATCGATGCGCTGGCGGCGAGCGAGGCCCACCCGGTCGCCAGGCTCCATCTCCGGCGGCGGCGGTCGGCATCGCCTCCATAGACGCGCCGGTGGTGCCGGGCCTGGCCGAGGCTCAGCAGCACGAAGCCCGCGTAACAGAGCGCGAACGCGGCCGCCGGCGTCGGGGACGGGAACGGGTCGAGCGACAGCATGCCGCTGAACGCCCAGGTCGCCGTCGCGACCCCGAAGATCAGCCCCAGGATCGCGTGCCACCGCTGCTGGCCCCGGTAGGGCAGCCGGGCCGGGCGTCCGTCCTGGCGATACCGCCGGCCCGGCGAGTACCGCGACACCGCGACCACGAGGCCGATGAGCGCCAAGGAAATACCGAGGCCGGCCCGAGGGCCCAGCCGTCATCCGGGCCGGCGCGGTACCGTCCTCGGTGGAAAACCCTAACCGCTTCGTGCTGGATACGAACCTTAAGATTTCGTGAAGATTGCATGGGTGTCCGCCGGTCGCCACGGCTGGTCGCGGCGATGTCAACGCGACCGCCACACTCATGTCATCCGAAAGAGACATCCGACGATCCGACCACCGTCGAGGTTCCGGCGGTCACCGTTTCCGCCGCGACGAGGCGTCGGTGGCCGCGCGCTCGAAGGGTCCGAGCGATGCGCTCCCGTGGCTCGGGGTCGACGGGATCAGTCACGCAGCGCGATCAGCGGGTCCACGCGCGACGCGCGCCATGCCGGCAGCGCACAGGCGATCAGGGTGACCACACCGATGACGATGGGGACACTCGAGAACGTCACGAGGTCGAAGCGGGACACCCGAAACAGCAGCGCTTCGAGGTAGCTGCCCATCGCGAGCGCGCCGAGCAGGCCGCCTACCGTGCCGACGGCCGCGATGCCTGCCCCATGGCGGAGGACCGTGGCGACGATGTCGGAGGGGGTCGCGCCCAATGCGGTCCGTACGCCGAACTCCCGGGTGCGCTGGGTGACGAGATAGCTCATGACCGCGAACAGCCCTGCGCTCGTGAAGACGACGGCCACCGTTCCGAACACGAGAAACAGGAACGTCCACAGCCGGCGCTGCCAGAGCGCCTCGTAGGCGATGCGATCGAAGGGCACGACGCGCTCGACGACGAAGTTCGGGTCGACCGATTCCAGCGTGCGCCGCACGGAGGTCGCCAGCAGCGCGGGGTCGTTTCTCGTCGAGATCAGGAAGCGCATGGTCTCGGCGGGAAACTGCCCGTGGTGGAAATAGAACTCGATGCCGCCGTCATCGGCCTGATGCCACGTCGTGTTCGGGACGATGCCGATGACCGTCGCCCAGAAGTAAGGATCGACGCCCCACCGTATCTGCTGCCCCAGGGGATGCTCGCCCTGAAAGAGGAGCTCGCCCGCCCGCCGGCTGACAATCGCCACCGGCGGCGTCTCGAGCGTGTCGGTATCCGCGAGATCGCGCCCGTCGAGCATGGGCACGCCGAGCGTTCCGAAATAGTCCGGCATGGCATTCGACGTTCGCAGGGCGCCGCGATACGCGGTCGCCGGCGTGTCCCGCTGGCGCGAGTAGAGCTCGTAGACCGGGCGCTCTTCGGCCGCGTTCAGAAACGGAATCCTGGTGGCGGCGGTCACGGCGTGAACGCCGGGCAACATCCCCAGCGCGTCGCGCATCTGCCGAAACCCGCGCGCGTGCCGGGCGATGGTCTCCTCGCGCGTGGAGCTCGGCACGACGTCGCCCGCGACCGACGCGACGAGCACACCGTCAGTGCGAATGCCCGTGTCGACCTGGCCGAGGCGCAGCAGCGACCGCACCGTCAGCCCCGTGCCAACGAGCAGCGCAACCGAGAGTGCTACCTGCACCACTGTCAATTGCCGGCGCAATCGGGACGACGGACCGGTTTCGAGACCTCCCTTGTCGCCCTGCCGCAGCACGTCGGCGAGCCTGGGGCGCATGTGCCACGCGAGGGACGTCGTGCCGATGACGAGTCCGGTTCCGACCGTGGCGCTCGCCGCGAACGCGATGGTTCGGCGATCGAGGCGGAACTGCATCCAGGCGGGGAGGTCCACCGGGACGAGGGCGTACAGGGCCGGAATGGCTGCGGCGGCAACGGCGACGCCCGCCGCGCCCCCGAGAAGCCCGTAGAGCAGGCCCTCGACGACGTGCCGGCGCATCAGGTGCCCGGGCTCGGCGCCGAGCGCGGTACGCACCGCGACCTCCTGCGCGCGGCCGGCCGCGCGCGCCACGAACAGGCCGCTCACGTTCACGCACCCGAGCAGGAAGAGCAGCACCGCCGCCGCCGTGACGCCGGAGACCCGGGACCCGAGCTGCCCGACCTCCGCTTCGCGCAGATGCCGCACCCGGACACGCGTGTCGCGATTCGTGGCGGGATACTCCTCGGCCAGCCGGCGGGCGACGGCATCCATGTCGGCCTGCGCCTGCGCGATGGTCACATCGGGCGGCCGGCGGGCGATCACGCCGTGCATGTACAGGTCTCGCCGTTCCCACCAGACTTCCGTGACGGCGTAGCGGCTCATCAGCGGCATCCACGCCTGAGCGCGGTCGGGATAGTCGAACCGCGGCGGCAGCACGCCGATCACCTCGTGCGGGCGGCCGCGCATCTGGACCTCCCGGCCGATGACGTCCGGCGATCCGCCGAATGCGTCCTGCCACAGTCCGTACCCCAGCACGACCTTGCGGAGGTCGCCTCCGTGCACGTTCTCGTCGTCGCGAAACGTTCGGCCAAGGACCGGCCGAACGCCGAGCATGTCGAACAGTTGGGGCGTGGCAAAGGCAGTCCTGACCATCCGCGCCGGGCCGCGGCCGGCGAGGTGTGTCTGCATCGAAACCCACGCCGCGATCCCGGAGAGGCCCTGCACCTGCCGTTGCCAGTCCTCGAAGTCCGGGAGGGAGGCGCCATGCAACGACTGCGGCGCGTCCCGGTTGAACGTGAAGACGCGAACCAGGCGATCGCTGTCGGCGTAGGGCAACGGCCGCAGCAGAATCGCGTCGAAGAGGCTGAATGCAACCGTGGCAAGACCGAGGCTCAGCCCGAGCATCGCGGTCACGAGGAGCGCGAACAGCGGACGCGGGGACCGAACGCTGTCGCGGACGTCGCGCCCGAGCCCCGACAGCCAGGCCCAGCCGCGGCCGTCACGCACCGCGCCCTTGTGCGCTTCGACGCCGCCGAACGTGGCGCGCGCCCGCCGACGCGCCTCCCGCGGGTCGACGCCCGCGTCGCGCACCAGTCGCTCCGTCTCCATGTCGAGATGGAAGCGAAACTCCTCGTCCAGCCGCTGCTCGACCTCTTCACGGAACAGCAGAAGGCGGAGGCGGGCGCGGGCCGCGTACACCCACCGCATCACGTGCTCCGCAGCACCGCGCCGAGACCCTCGGCGAAGCGCCGCCAACTGTCGATCTCGTCGCCGAGCACCCGCCGGCCCGACGGCGTCAGCCGGTAGTAGCGCGCCCGCCGGTGGTTGTCGGTCGTTCCCCAGTCGCTACGAATCAGCCCCTGCTTCTCGAGACGCTGGAGGGCCGGATAGAGCGAGCCCTGGTTGACCGCCAGCACCCCGGCGGACATCTGCCGGATGCGTTGACCGATGCCCCAGCCGTGCATCGGCGCCAGCGAGAGCGTCTTCAGAATCACCAGGTCGAGCGAGCCTCGAAGGTCGTCCTGTTTTCTAGCCATCTAGAGGAACGATAGCCGGCGGCTTCTCTAGATGTCAAGAGGACGGTCTCGGCTGCCGGGTCGACCAGCCGGTACTCCATCACGCGGTGTCTGCCGACCAGCCTGCACCGGGCCGCGGCGACGAGGCCGCGGCGTCGGGTTCTACGAGGTCGCCCTCGAGCGCGGCCGCCTCGACCGCACAGGGCCGGTTTCCGCGCGGCGGCCCCGGATCGCCGGTGTCGAGCCCCCTCGCGGCTGGCGCAAAGCACGAGGGCCGTGCGATCGGTCGATCGCACGGCCCCCCTGGTCACACGCGGAAACGCTGCGGGCGGTCCTACTGCTGCTGCGTCGTCTCCGGCGCCGCCTCGTCGTCGATCAGGTACGACAGCGCGGTGAACATCATCTCCTCGTCGGTCTGCTCGCCCCACCGCACCTCGGCCGTCGGGTCCGGGTTCGAGCGGTTGGCGGCCGAGTTGTCGTACCAGGCCGAGGCGTGGATCTTCGAGCCGCCGGGCAGGGCCAGCGGCTCGTCGAAGATGTAGTCGATCTGCCAGTTGAAGTCGTAGTCGGGCACCGAGAGAATCGTCTCGCGCCGGCCGTCCGGATACTCCGCCTCGTACTCCCAGCGCACCCCCCGCAGGTGCGAATGCGGCAGCAGGTTCAGCAGCTTGACGTCCTTGGTGAACGTGATGTCCGTCTCGATCTTGTAGTCGGCCGCGCCGGGCGGAATCACGAACTGCCCGTGGACGATGGTGCCGTCCCAGACCTGCTGGCGGGGCGGCGTGTCGGTGAAGACGAGGCCGATGCGGGTCTCGTCGACGTGGGGCTCGCCGGTCGGCGTGTAGTGCATCTCGAACACCAGCGTCGTGCCCGCCTCGAGCAGGCGCGCGGTGCCGGGCTGGAACAGCGAGACGCCGTCGTTCCCCACGGTGGTGCCGCCGAGGGAGTCGCCCTTCCCCCGCCCCTCGAGCTGCGCGACCCCCGGGTTCCACTCGATCTCCTCGCCGGGCAGGACGTCCCAGTCGAGGCGGAAGCCGGGATCGATCCGGCGCCGGGCCTCCCGCTCCTCGGGGGTCCGCTCGGCCCGCGCGGTGACGATGACGTGGTGCACGGCGGCCGCCACGCCGGGCCGCACCTGCACCGCGGTCACCCACTTGTCCTCGGTCAGGTTCGTGGGCACCTCGAAGTAGGTGTAGTCGACGGTCCCCTCGGGCGGCACGTCGAACGGCGGAATGGCGAAGACCGCGTCCGGCTCGCCGATGGTCCACTCGCTGTCCGCGTAGGCGGGCAGGGGCGGCAGCAGGGCGCGGTCGCCGCGCGGCGCCCCGCCGTCGGCCCAGGCCGCGATGGTGGCGATGGCCTCGTCGCTCAGGCTGCGGTCGTTGGCCCAGGCGCCGACGGCGGGGTTGGCGTCCCACGGCGGCATCTCGCGGTCGACGACCTTCTGGCGGATCGCGCGGGCCCAGGGCCGGGCGTCCTCGTACGTCAGCAGCGACATCGGGGCCACCTGGCCGGGCCGGTGACAGGTCGTGCAGCTCTCGTAGAAGATGGGGGCCACGTGCTCGGTGAACGTGACCGTCTCCTCCGCCGGCTGCGCGGCGGCCGGAGACGAGGGTCCGATCAGGGCGAGGGCGGTCAGAACGGTAGCGGCGGCAACAACTCGCATGAGGCTCCTCCGAATGGCGCGATGAAAACAGGGCACATGAACACGATATCAGACGACGCGTGCGGGGTCGACCCGAGTCGGCCCGTACGCAGTTCGTCAGTCCCTACGACGATCCGACCACCGCCGAAGTTCCCCCGCCGTCTCCGTTTCCGCCGGGGCCGGATGTCGGTGAAGACGAGGCAGGGGAACAGAACAGTCCGTGGTAACATGCGGGGTGTCAGGCGTGTCACGCGCCGGTTTCCCGTTGTGGCTAACACGTTGACCATACGGCCGAACGAGGAGAAACGAGATGTTCAACAGGATCGCATCCGTGCCCGCCGCCGGCACCTCGAGCGCGCTGCCAACCTCCTCGCGCCGAGTCTTTGGACAACGTCTTGGCCTATCGGCCGCCGGAATGGCCCTGGCGGGATGCTCCCCGTCCGAGCCTGAGCCCTCCGCCGACTCGGCGCTCGCCGGGTCGGCGGTCGAACAGGAGTTCGTGCCGGCCCAGGATGCCGCGTCACAGGCCGCCCTCACTCCCGACGCCGCCCTCACGCTCCTCGCCGACGGCAACGCGAGATTCGTCGCCGGGACTCCCGCCCGCCGCGACTACCGCGATCAGATTCGAGCGACCGCCGCCGCCCAGTACCCGTTCGCCGTCGTGCTCGGGTGCATCGATTCCCGAGTCCCCATCGAGACGGTCTTCGATCAGGGGATCGGAGACATCTTTGCGGCCAGGGTCGCCGGCAACATCGTGAACACCGAACTGCTCGGCAGCATGGAATTCGCCTGCCGACTCGCCGGGTCGAAGCTCGTGGTCGTCCTCGGACACACCTCGTGCGGGGCCGTGAAGGGGGCCATCAGCAGCGCCCGGCTCGGCAATCTCACGCAGCTCGTGCAGAAGATCGACCCCGCCGTGGAGGCGATCGAAGGCGATCGCGATGTCGACAACGCCCCCTACGTCGACGGGGTTGCCGAAGAGAACGTGCGCATGGTGATCGCGGAGATTCGCCGGGAAAGCCCCGTACTGGCCACGATGGAGCAGGAGCGGGAGATCCGAATCGTGGGCGGCATGTATGACGTCTCCACCGGCGTCGTGCGCTTCATCTGATCCCATGCCGCGCGTGTTGATCGGCGCCCTCGTTCTCGCCGGCGCGCTGCTGTCGCCCCGTGCGGCCCTGGCGCAGACCCCGGTCGATTTTGACCAGCTCGGTGCCTGGTACATGCTGTTCTGGTCGACTCGCTTCGACGACTCGTCGCTGGGATTGCAGGGTGACGTGCAGCACCGCAACTGGAATCCGGGAACCGACCTCGAGCAGTTGCTGATTCGGGGTGGCCTGACGTACGCCCTGCCCGAGTCCCCCGTGCTGGTAACTGGCGGTGTCGCGCACATCACGAGTGGCGAGTTCGGCGACAGCGACGAGACCAGCGCAGAGCGACGCGTGTATCAGGAGGCGTTGGTCCGCCAGTCTTTGGGACGGGTCGTTTCTCTGCGCCACCGCTACCGGTACGAACAGCGTTGGGTTGACGGCCAGGACTTCCGGACCCGGTTTCGCTACGCCCTGTTCGGCGATGTCGCGCTGAATGGACGAGGGACCGGAAGCGGGTCCGTTTACTTGGCGCTGTACAACGAAGTCTTCATAAACGGGGAGCTCGAAATCGGGCGGGGCCGGACTACAGAGCGCTTCGACCGCAACCGGTTCTACACCGCACTTGGCTTCGGCGTCGGCGATCGGTCCCAAGTTCAGACCGGTTACATGATCCAGACGGTGCCTGGTGGCTCGAAGGGGCAGATCCAGGTCAGTCTCCACACGTCCTTCTGAATGGGTTGGCCGATCGTTTGCCACGGTCCATCACGGACGAGGTCGCCGACTTCCTCACCGAGCGAGAATTCGGGTTCGACCCGGCTCAGTCTTGCAGTGCGACCAGCGGGTCCACGCGCGACGCGCGCCATGCCGGCAGCGCGCAGGCGATCACGGTGACCGCACCGATGACGACGGGGACACTCGAGAACGTCACGAGGTCGAAGCGGGACACCCGAAACAGCAGTGCTTCGAGGTAGCTGCCCATCGCCAGCGCGACGAGCAGGCCGGCTGTCGACGATGACGTCCGGTCAGAACAACTCGGGCCGCCCGGGCTTCCGCGGACCGCCCGCAGCACATCTGTTGCATATAACCACAAGTGTTGTTAAGCTGTGGGTCCCGTGCCCATGACGCCTCGGCAGTTCAAGCGGTGGTTGAGTCGGCACGGATGCACGTTCGAACCGGGCGACGGCGGCCACTTGGTCGTTCTTCGCGGCGACAGAAAGTCCACGTTGCCCATGCATGGGAAGCGGGACATGCCGGTGGGCACAATGGAAGCGATCAAGAGGGACCTCGGCCTGAAGGGGCGGACGTAGGAGGGCGGTTCCGATGTGGCGCTACCCCGTATCGCTGACCACGGAGGGCGGCCAGGTGCTCGTCGACTTCCTCGATCTGCCGGCGCACACGTACGGCGACGACGAAGACGAGGCCCTCGCACGCGCGGTCGATGCGCTGACGAGCATGATCGGGGCGTACATGCGGCACCGGCAGCCGATTCCGCCGCCTTCCGCACCCGAACACGGGGCGATGGTGCCAACCGTGTCGCTGCCGCCGCTTCTCGTCGCGAAGGTCGAACTCTATAACACGATGCTGGTACAGCAGGTCAACAAGGCGGAGCTCGGCCGGCGGCTCCACTGGCACCTGCCGCAGGTCGACCGGGTGCTCGACGTGCGCCATGCTTCGCGCCTGGATCAATTGGAGCAGGCGCTCGCCGCCGTCGGCAAGCGGCTCGAGCTGCGCGTCGTTGAGGAGGCGGCACGCAGCGTCCCGTAGTCCCCGCGGAGCTCCAGCCCGCGAGCTCAGAGGCGGTCGCGGCTCGATCACCAACTTCAGGTCCGAGTCCAGCACCTCGCCACCCGAACCATCGTCTTCAACTCGACGTTCTGGACGTGACCGGAGAACAGCCGTGAAATCGTCGGTTGAGTCACGCCCAACCGCCGCGCGATGGCTGACCTGGAAAGCCCGAGTTCGGCCCGCCTCGCCTCAAGCATCTGGACGAACTCGAGAAGATGACGTTTCGTCGCGATGCGTGCAGCCTGCTCCGGGCTCCGCCGCTTCCGCAGGCCTGGCAGGACGGGTCGGCTGATGGTCGTTGCCCGGGCGGCTGGCTCCTCGGGACCGGCCGCGTTGGCGGGGGTGTGTCGCATGGTCCTGCTCGCTAGTTCCGTCTGTTCTTGGCTGCCTCGTTTGCCTAGCGCCTTTTCGGCGTCTGACCGGACAGACGGTCTTCGTCCAGCGCGTGGACGAGGTAGTCGCCCGTTGCTCGCTGTTCGCCCGAGTCATCTTCGTCCATCCAGGATTGAAGCACAGCTACGAGATCCGCACCGCGCCCCTCGCCCGGCAGATGCTGTTCGAGCAGTTGGGCAGTGTACGCGTCAACGGACACGCCGCAATGTTTGGCCGCCTGCCGCAGACGGATTTCGAGTTCCCGGTTCAGGTTGAGCGTCACGTTCATCCGAGCACCTCTACTGCAGGGACGACCGGGTGGCCGCTTCTGGACACGCCGGGCTACTCCTTCCAACGACACCGTCGACAACTCGCCGGGGTCGGATCCGTCGACGGCAAACCGATACCACTGTACCGCGCCCAACGCGTGCAGTCGACCCCCTGATCCGGGTCGTGAGAATGTTCCGGGGCACCGCCGCGGGGCCGACATCAGTCGAGCGGTCCCGGAAGTGCGGGCCGAGCCACGCTCTAGCTAGCGCCCACGGCAAGCACCGGGACGAGGACTCCATGGTCTGTCGCTGATGTGCCGGGTGCGTTGGGTGGTCTACCGCGGCTGGCGCCATTGGACGGGCCGGCGATTTCCGTAGACGGCCGTTGGGGCGGCGGTGTCTTCGCAGCAGGCTCGCGTGGCAGCTGATGCTCCGCCGCACTCCGTCTCAGGACCGGCGGGCCAGGTCGGGGTCAATGCGGGCCACGGAGACCACCGCGGGGCTGGTCATCGGCCGCCCGGTCTGCGCCCCGACCGCGCACGCGGTCTCGGAGTCCGGCACCCGCGCGGCGGCCGCTCCATGCGGTGCGGCGGATCGAGATCGCCATCAAAACCCAGCGTACGACGCCGGCGGGCCGACGGCGCGGCCGGGAGCGTCCGCGGGTCTCCCGCCGGTCCCCGCCCGGGGGGCTCGGGACCGCCGCGGGCGATGTCGGCGGGCGGGCGGGGCATGACGACGAGATCGGCCGCCGCGAGCGATGTCGCCGTCGACGGCGTGTCCGGCGGCCGGCCGAGGTAAGCTGCGGGAGGCCCCGGGTGAAGGATCCTGGTCGTCGGGAAACCGCGGGATAGAGAAGCGCCTGAAGCCCGCCGGCAGCGCCGGTCGGACGCCCTGCCTCGGGGCGGCCACCATTTCCGACGCCGCCGGGACGGTCTCGGCGATGATCCTGCTGCCCGGACCGATGGGCGGCCCGACAACCTGCCGGGGAGCACGCGTGGAGCCCGCGCGCCGGAGTTGCCCAGCAGTATAGAATGACGGAGTCGTGAGAATGCCCTCGAGGGGGGTCATGGAAATACCTGCGCCAACGCGCCCGAAGGAAGAGACCGCCCGCCTTGGCAAGGAGATATACGAGCGGGACATCCGGCCCCAGGTCGAACCCGACCACCGAGGGCGGGTCGTCGCCATCGATGTGGACAGCGGCGAATACGCCATCGCCGACACCGCCAGTGTCGCGGCGAAGCGTCTCCGGGCGCAGCGGCCGGACGCCGGTGTCTGGCTGATGCGCGTCGGATACCGGACGCTGCGGCACTTCGGGGGCAGTTCCTTGCGGAGGGCCGGGTGATACAGGGGATCGTGAACGCCGACTACGAAGCCGTCATCATCCTTGCGCTGCATGGTCCGGCGGGACAGGCGCGGGACATCGATGTCGTGATAGACACCGGCTACAACGGATTCCTGAGCCTGCCCCCGACGCTGGTAGCGGAGTTGGAGTTTCCGGTAGTGGGTCCCAGTGAGGCGACTCTGGCCAACGGGGCCGTGGAGACTTTCAACGTACACGACGCCACGGTAGTCCGGGACGGCCGGCCGAGAGACATCGAGGCCGACGCGGTGGGGCCGGTTCCTCTTGCCGGCATGCTGCTCCTGGAAGGCCACGACCTGAGTGTCCAGGTACGGCACGGGGGGCGCGTCGTCATCCGGCCCGAGGAGTAGCGCGGCGCCTGGCAGCCACGCCGCGGCCCTGAACGATCTCGCCGTCGATGACCGGTGCCCGCATCCCGGGGTCGGGCCCCGCCGTCGATGACCGGCACCCGCATTGCGGCGCCTGCCGCTCGGCGAAGTAGTCCACTTGGCCGTCGGGGCGCTCGCTGCGCAGGTAGGGGGCGGCCGGCTCCTTCGAGGCGCCCGTCGCGGGCCCCCGGGCGAGGGCGGCGGCGCTGCAGACGGTGTCGGTGCCGAGGAAGGCGTCGAGCTGTTCCTCGGGCGGCAGCTCCAAGTACACCCGGTCGTCGTCGACCTTCACCGGGAACGTCGTCAGCTTGTAGCTCTCGCCGCTGAGGCAGGCGCCGGTGTCGAGGCCGAAGACCTCCTTGTGGAGGGGGCAGGCGACCTTGGGGGTCCCCTGCGCGTCGCCGACGATGCCGCGCGAGAGGACGAACGCCTGCTTGTGGGGGCACATGTTCTGGGTGGCGTACCACTCGCCGCGCGACGAGAAGTTGAACACCGCGATCTGGGTGCGGCCGTACTTGACGGCGGCGCCGCCGTCGGCGGGGAAGTCGGCGACGCGCCCCACGTTGACCCAGCGCTTGCCCGACGAGTCGCGCAACGCGCGCGCGCGCTCCTCGGCCGGCCGCGTGACCTCCTCGACGGGGATGACCGCCTTGTCCCAGTACTCGGGCCGCTGCTGCCCGCGCTCGTCGACGAACTCGATGCCGACCTCGGTCTCGTCGGTGTTGACGAACTGGCGGAACTTCCGGCGCAGCTCGGGGTTGTCGACGACCTCCTTCCACTCGCAGCGGTAGGTGTCGACGAGGTGGGCCATGCGGCGCTCGAGCTCGTCGCAGATGCCGAGCTTGTCCTCGACCACGACCTCTCGGAGGTAGTCGATGCCTCCCTCCGTCTGCTCGAGCCACACCGAGGTGCGGGTGAGCCGGTCGGCGGTCAGGATGTAGAACATGAGGAAGCGGTCGATGAAGCGGATGGCGGTGTCCTCGTCGAGGTCGCTCGCCAGCAGGTCGGCGTGGCGGGGACGCATGCCGCCGTTGCCGCAGACGTAGAGGTTGTAGCCGTCCTCGGTGGCGATGAGCCCGAAGTCCTTGCCCTGGGCCTCGGCGCACTCGCGCACGCAGCCCGACACCGCCGACTTGATCTTGTGGGGCGCGCGGATGCCCCGGTAGCGCTCCTCGACCCGGATCGCGAACTTCACCGAGTCCTGCACCCCGAAGCGGCACCACGTGGTGCCGACGCAGCTCTTCACCGTGCGCAGGGCCTTGCCGTAGGCGTGGCCGCTCTCGAAGCCGGCGCCGATCAGCTCCTCCCAGATGTCGGGCAACTGGTGGAGCTGGGCCCCGAACATGTCGACGCGCTGCCCGCCGGTGATCTTGGTGAAGAGGCCGTACTTCTTGGCGATGGCCCCGAGCGCGATCAGCTTGTCGGGGGTGATCTCGCCCCCCGGCACCCGCGGGATGACGGAGTAGACGCCCCCGCGCTGCATGTTGGCGAGGAAGCGGTCGTTGGTGTCCTGCAGGGTCTGGTGGGCGTCGTCGAGGATGTTCTCGTTCCACAGGCTCGCGAGCATCGAGCTGACGGCGGGCTTGCAGACCTCGCAGCCGTGGCCGCGGCCGTATTCGGCGATGAGCGCCCCGAACGTCTTGATCTCCTTGACCTTGACGATGTCGAGGAGCTCCTGCCGCGTGTACGGGAAGTGCTCGCAGAGGTCGTTGCTGACCTTGCGGCCGGCCGCCTTGAGCTCTTGCTTGAGGAGGTCGGTCACCAGCGGGAGGCAGCCGCCGCAGCCGGTGCCGGCGCGGATCCGCGCCTTGAGGTCGCCCACCGTCGCGCAGCCACCCTCGCGGACCGACGCGCAGATGTCGGCCTTGCTCACCCCGTTGCACTGGCAGACCTGCGTCCCGGCCGGCATCTCCGTCGCCGACACCGCGACCCCGCCGCCCCCCGAGCCGAGCACGAGGGCCCCCGGCTCGGCCGGCAGTTCGGCGCCGTTCTTGGCGAGCATCATGAGGCTGCCGTAGTCGGACGCGTCGCCGACGAGGACGCCGCCCACGAGCCGCTTGCCGTCGGGGCTGAACAGTAGCTTCTTGTAGACGCCGCCGAACGGGTCCTCGTAGGTCAGCGGCTTCGCGGTGCCCGCCCCGGCTTCGTAGTCGCCGAAGCTCGCGACGTCGACCCCCATCAGCTTGAGCTTGGTCGAGAGGTCGGCGCCGCTGAAGACGCGCGCCGTGTCGCCGGCCAGCCGGGCGGCCAGCACCTCGGCCATTTCGTAGCCGGGGGCGACGAGACCGTAGACCATGCCCCGGTGGTGCGCGACCTCGCCGATGGCGTGGATGTCGGGGTCGGTGGTTTCCAGGAAGTCGTCGACGACCACCCCGCCGCGCTCCGCCACCGCGAGCCCGCACGCGCGGGCCAGCTCGTCGCGGGGGCGGATACCGGCCGAGACGATGACCATCCCGACCTCGAGCTCGCCGCCGCCGTCGAAGGCCATGCCCTGGACCCGGCCGTTGCCGAGGATCGCCTTGGTGGCGGCGCCGACGCGCACCCGGACGCCGAGCTTTTCGATCTCCTCGACGAGCAGCCGGGACCCGGCGTCGTCCACCTGCCTCGGCATGAGGCGGGGCATGAACTCGATGACGTGGGTCTCGAGACCGAGGTCGTGGGCGGCCTTGGCCGCCTCGAGCCCGAGGAGCCCCCCGCCGATGACGGCGGCGCTCTCGACACCCTCGGCGTAGGCGATGATGGCTTCGAGGTCCTCGATGGTGCGGTAGACGAAGACGCCCTGTTTGTCGACGCCGGGGATGGGGGGCACGAAGGGGGCCGAGCCGGTGGCCAGCACCACCCGGTCGTAGGGAATCTCCCGCCCCCGCGCCGACCGCACGACGCCGGCCTCGCGGTCGATGGCCGTCGCCCGGTCGCCGACGTGAAGCTCGATGCCTTTTTTGTCGTACCACTCGAGGCTCGTCAGCATGAGGCGCGCCGGGTCGCGCTCGTCGAAGAACCGGGTCAGGCCGACGCGGTCGTAGGCGGGGCGCGGCTCCTCGCAGAACGTCACGATGCGGTGCCGGCGGCCGGCGTCGAGCTCGACCAGTTTCTCGCAGAACCGGTGGCCGACCATGCCGTTACCGATGACGACGACGGTCTCGGGACGGTCCGGGGACGACGCGCGTGCCTTGTTCGCCATTCCGTTCTTCCTCGATCTGCGCGGGCCCGATGTCGACGGCGCACGCCTTGCAGAACGGCTGCCTGGACGTGCCTTGTCTGCCATGCCGTTCTTTTCTTTCTTTTACCTACACGGGCCCGACATCGACGGCGCACGCCTTGTAGGACGGCTGCTTGGAATAGGGATCGAAGACGGCGTCGGTCAACCGGTTCGTCACCTCGTAGTGCATCGGCACGAAAAGCTGCCCGGGCTGGACCGACCGGGTGACGAACGCGGTCGCCTTGATGCGTCCGCGGCGTGACCTGACCTCGACGCGCGCGTGCGGCCGGATGCCGCGCGCGCGCGCGTCGGCGGGGTTGATCTCGACGTAGACGTCGTCGGGATAGAGCTTGCGCAGCACCGCGGACTTCGCGGTGCGCGTCTGCGTATGCCACTGCGCGGCGGTGCCGCGGCCGGTGAGGAGCAGGAACGGGTAGCGCTCGCCCGGTGCCTCGGGCAGCGGGCGCGGGTCTTCGAAGAGGAACCGCGCGCGGCCGTCGGGGTGATGGAAGCGCCCGTCCTCGAACAGGTGCCGTTCCGCCCCGGGCGCGACCGGCGGCCCCCCGGCGGGGTAGGGCCACTGGATGCCGCCGCGCTCGTCGAGCATCGCGTAGTCGGCGATGCCGGTGATGTCGCAGGGCTGCCCCGCCGACAGCCGCTTGAGGATATGGAAGACGGCCTCGGGCGATTCCCACTCGCCGAACATCTCGCCGCAGCCCCAGTACTCCGCCACGAGCTTGAAGATGGCGAAGTCGGCGAGGGCCTCGCCGGGGGCGGAGGCCACCTTCCTGATAGTGCCGATGCGCCGCTCCGAGTTGATGAAGGTACCGTCCTTCTCGCCCCACGCCGCGGCCGGGAGCACGAGGTCGGCCATGCGCGCGGTCTCCGTCGACGCATACATGTCCTGGACGACGAGGAAGTCGAGGCGGCCGAGGATGTCGCGCACCTGGGACTGGTTGATCCACGAGTGCGCGGTGTTCGTCGCGACGACCCAGAGCCCCTTGATGCGCTCCTCGAGGATGCCCTTGACGATCTCGTGGTAGGCCCAGCTCGGCTCGTGCGGGATGACCGCGGGGTCGATGCCGAGCACGCCGGCGACCTTCGCGCGGTCGCCCGCGTCGCCGAAGTCGTGGCCGCCCAGCAGGTTCGTGGTGTTGCTGAACAGGCGCGACCCCATCGCGTTGCACTGCCCGGTGATAGAGTTGGCACCGGTGCCGGGCCGGCCCATGTTGCCGGTGAGCAGGGCGAGGTCGATGACGGCCTGCGCGGTGCGCACCCCCTGGTAGCTCTGGTTGACGCCCATCGTCCACCAGAAGGACACCCGCTCGCCCGCGTGGATGGTCGCCGCGAGCCGCTCGATCTCGCGCGGCTCGAGTCCGGTGTCGGCGGCGGCGCGGTCGAGCGTGAACTGCTGCACGAAGGCGGCGTAGCCCTCGTAGCCGCTCGTGTGGGCCTCGACGTAGCCCGCGTCGATCCAGCCGCGCTCGATCAGGATGCGCGCGACGCCGTAGAGCAGCGACTGGTCCGACTTGGGCTGCAGCGGCAGGTGCTGCGCGGCCTGCATGGCGGTCTCGGTGAACCGCGGGTCGAGGACGATGACCTTGGGGTTGCGGCGATTGCGAAGCACGCGCTCCCACAGAATCGGGTGCGCGATGCACGGGTTCGCGCCGACGAAGACGATGACGTCCGACTCCTCGAAGTCGCGGTAGGTGTAGGGCGGCGCGTCGAACCCGAACGCCTGCTTGTAGGCGACGACCGACGTCGCCATGCACTGCCGCGTGTTGCCGTCGCCGTGCAGCATCCCCATGCCGAACTTGGCGAGGGCGCCGAGGAGGGCCATCTCCTCGGTCGGGATCTGGCCGGTGCTGAGGAACGCCAGCGACCCGGCCCCGTGGCGGGCCTGGATCGCCTTGAACCGCTCGACCATCGTGCCGAGCGCCGCGTCCCAGCTCACCGGCCGCTGCGGCGCGTCGCCGGCGGGGCGCAGGAGCGGGGTGGTGGCGCGGTCGGGCGCGTCGAGCACCGTCAGCGCCTCCCAGCCCTTCGGGCATGCGGTGCCGCGGTTCACCGGGTACCCGGGCGACGGGGTGAGGTTGACGGGCGCGCCGTCCTTCAGGTGCACGGTCAGGCGGCAGCCGGTGGAGCAATAGCCGCACACCAGGTCGGCGGTGGCGTCCGGCTTGTGCCGGGCCGGCACCTGCCCGAGGCCGAATCCGCCCGGCGTCCTGACGAGGTCGCGGGTGAGGTGCCCCTCGCGCTGGCGCAGCATGTCACACCCCCCTCGGCATGAGGCCGAATCCGCCCGGCGTCCGGGCGAAGTCGCGGGTGAGGTGCCCCTCGCGCTGGCGCAGCATGTCACACCCCTCCCGGCATCTTGGGCGACGCGACGGCCGCGAAGAACAGGTAGCGTTCGAGGAGCTCGCCAGCGAGGCAGGCGACGAAGAGCATCGCCACGAAGGGCGCGAGCATCACATCCTCGCCGGCCGGCGGCCGGCTCACCAGCACGAGGGCGGGCATGGCGATGCCGCCGACGACGCCCGCCGCGAAGCGGGCCGCTGTCACCTGCGACAGGGCGCCGCTCATCAGCAGCGCCGTCCGCTTCAGCGAGGTGGTGGACCTGGCCGCGAGGTGGCGGAAGAGCGCGGCCTCGAAGACCAGCTTCAGCGCCGCGGCGGCGATGAGGGCACGGCACAGCACCGGCCCGTAGCGCTCGAGCGCCGCCGCCGACGCCGCGCTCTCCGTCCACGCCGCGGTGACCATCAGCGAGAGCCACGCGGCCGCGAGCCCGAGCACCGCCGCCGTCAACAGGAACTTGCAGCCCGTCGACCACCCGTTCCAGAAGTCCTTCTGCGTGAACTGGTAGACCATCACCGAGCAGCCGATCCCCGCCACGCCGGCACCGGCGACCGTCCACCCGAGCCACGGCGGGGCGGCGCCGCCGCCCGACAGGAATCGGGCACCGATCCACGGCCACGCCGCGTAGGTCACGGCCAGCCCCGCGAACAGGCCGAACGCGACGATTTCGCGGCTCAGCCACGAGTGCCGCAGCCCGATGACGGCGCGGAAGGCGTACTGCGGGCGGCCCAGGTGAAGGACGCTCACCGCCAAGGCGAGCAGGCCGAACACGAGGGCGCTGGCGCTGTGCAGGGGCCGGATGCTCGCCATGAGGGCCGCGGGCGCCACGAGCCCGAGCACCTGCTCGACGAGGAACGCGCCGACGGACAGTTGCGTCAGCGCCAGCATCACGATGAGCGGCCAGTGCGGCGCCGTGGGGTTGACCGAGTAGTAGTCGGCCGGGATCATGTTGCGCGGCAGGACCCGCGCCGTCCGGTAAGTGGTCGCCGGCAGCGTGATCTCGGGCTCGGGCGCACCCGGGACGAACAGGTTCGTCTCCGACTCCTCCACCACCTGGTTCGCGTCCACGACCCGGATGCGGATGGCCTCGCCCGGACACGACTGCACGCACGCGGGGGCCTCCCCCTCCGCGAGCCGGTCGCTGCACATGTCGCACTTCCGGACGATGCCCTTGGCCGCGCTGTACTTCGGGGCGTCGTAGGGGCAGGCCAGCGTGCAGTACTGGCACCCGAAGCACTGATCGTCGAGGTGCCTGACGATGCCCGTCGCCGGGTCCTTCTCGTAGGCGTCCACCGGGCACGCGTGCATGCACGCGGGGTCCAGGCAGTGGTGGCAGGCGGTGGTGACGTGCTGCATCACCGGCGCGCCTTCGCCCCCGCCGTGCAGCAGCCCGACATCGCGCCACGACTCCTCGTCCTCGAGCCCGTTCATCGCGTGACAGGCGGCGACGCAGGACTTGCAGCCCGAGCACGCGTCGAGATCGACCTCGAAGGCGTACTGCTGGCCTTCACCCGGCGGCGTCGCCGGCATGAGGGCCGAGTAGCGTCCCGTGGGCGACGGCCCACCCGACCCCGACGCCTCGTCGTGCGCGCGCGCGAACCGGTCGACGGCCGTCCCCGCTTCCCGCTGCAGGCGCAGGTAGTGGTCGACCAGCGTCGCGGGAACAGGTGCATCTGCCATGGTGCCCACCTATCCCGCGACCGCGTCGCGCGCGCCCGGCAGCGCGCCGTAGCGCTCGGCCAGCGCGGCGTCGAGCGCCTCGCGCGCATCGGTCTCCGTCGCCGGGTCGAACCGCACCGCGAACGTCGCGAACGCCACCAGGGTGACCAGCGCGCCTAGCACGAAGAACGCGGTCGGCCACGGAATCGCGCCCCGGAACAGGAAGCCGGCCGCCACCGCCCCCGCGTTGCCCCCCGCGCCGACGATGCCCGCCACCGAGCCCAGGGCCTTCTTGTTGATGAACGGCACCACCGAGTACGTCGCCCCCTCGGCCATCTGCACGCACAGGCTGAACAGGATGAGGGCGGGCAGGGCCTTGGCGAGCACCGACAGTTGCGAGAAGAACATCAGGGCCAGCCCTTCCGCGAACAGCACGATGAACAGCCACCGCACCCGCCCCGAGAGCCCCCACCGGCGTCCGAACACGTCGCCGAACGCCCCGCCCAAGGTGCGCGCGAAGACGTTCATCAGGCCGAAGAGCATCGCCGCCGCCCCCGCCCACTGCACCGCCTGAATCGCGCCCATCGACTGGAAGAAGTCGAAATAGTCGATGAAGTACAGGGCCAGCACGTTGTTGACGGTCAGCTCGATGCCGAAGCACGCGCCGTAGATGAGGAACAGCGCCCACACCCGCGGGTCGCGCGTCGCCGCCCGGAACGACCCCTTGACGGCCTGCTTCGGCGGCAGCTTGCCGGCCGCGCGCAGCACCTTGTAGTTGCCCTCGGGCGCGTCCTGGGTCAGGAAGTAGTAGGCGACCCCCACGAGCGCGCACATCGCGCCCGCGATGACCATGGCCACGCGCCACGCCGCCGCGTCGCTCAGCCCGAGGCCGGGCAGGAACTGCACGTCGGTGAACGGGATGTACGCCCCGACGGTGAGGATGCCCAGCACGATGGGCATGACGAGCTGGGTGACGCCCCCGCCGAGGTTGCCCCACCCCGCGGTGGTCGCGTTCGCGGTGCCCACCACGTTGGGCGCGAACATCACCGACGTGTGGTACTGCGTGATGACGAACGACGCGCCGACGACCCCGATCAGCAGCCGGAAGACGAGGAACGTCTCGAAGCTCTGGGCGAGGCCGATGCCCATGACCGGCAGCGACCCCACGATGAGGAGCCACGTGTACGCGAGCCGCGGACCGATGCGGTCGCAGAGCCATCCGATCAACAGCCGCGCCACGACGGTGATCGACACCGATCCGATGACCAGCCAGCCGATCTGCGACTGCGTGAGGGCCATCTCGTCGCGCACGACCTTCATGAGCGGCGCGATGCCGAACCACGCGAAGAAGCAAAGGAAGAACGCGAACCACGTCATGTGGAACGCGCGCATCTGCGGCGTCGACACGCTGAACAGCCGAATGCGCGTCGCCTTGTTCGTGACTTCCACTACCGCCTCCGTTCCTGCGCCGACGCCGAACCGGCGTCCGATTCCGCCGCCGCGGGCCCGGTGCCCGCGTCCCCGACAGCCGCCGCCACCGCGGCGCCGTCATCCGCGGACGTTTCTCTAGCAAGAACGGGGCCAAGACCGCGCCACCCCCGGAAATACGCCGGAAGTGCGCGGAAAACACGGGGGGACGGGAGGACGGGAGGACGGGGATGGACAGCTCCAGCCCTACATCCGTGTCGGGACGGGCCGTCCGTCGACACAATTGTGAGGGCAGGGCGGCGGCGAGACCTTCTTGCCGGGACGGGCCGCCCGGGCACCGGTCCTGGCCGAACAATTTCGTACGGATAACCGTCGCGCGTCCGACAGTGATCCGCCGCCGTCAGCAGTAGCGGTCGGATGCTAGAGGGGGGCAACCAACCCCGCCCGCCGGGTCCCCCGCGGGGTTCCTACGGCCCAGGATCCGGGGCGCGAACGGGGCGGAAACGGCGCACGAACGCCCTCGCCAGGAACGGGAAGACGCCCAGCAGGACGAAGGCGGCCAGCACCTGCGGCGACACGATGCCGCCGAGGCCGCGCTCGGCGAGGACCTGGAGGTCGGGCGCCGCCGACCCGGCGTAGACGTAGACGGCGGTGCCCGGCAGCATGCCGACCTGACTGACCCACCAGAAGGTCCGGAGCCGGAGCGGGGTCAGCCCCATGACGAGGTTGATCACGAAGAACGGGACCCCCGGGAGCAGGCGCAGCGTGAACAGGTACAGCGCCCCGTCCCTCGCCAGCGCGTCGTCGAACGCCCGCAGCCGGGCACCGAAGCGGGACCGGACCGCGTCGCGGAACACGTACCGGCTCAGCAGGAACGCGAGCGACGCGCCGGCCGTCGACGCGAAGCTCACCAGCACGAAGGCCCGCGCGAAGTCGAAGAACCAGGCGAAAACGAGGGTGAGCGCCGTCGCGCCGGGCAGCGACAGCCCGGCCACCGCGACGTAGACGAGGAACGCGGCCCCGTAGACCCGCCACGGGTGGGCCTGCTGGAACGCGCGCAACGCCGCTTCCTGCTCCGCGACGCCGGCGAGGGAGAGGGCGTCGCCGAACCGCAGGTAGGCGGCGACGGCCGCCGCCGCCACCCCGAGGAGGACGCCCAGCCGGACGTTCCGGCCGCGCGCGGTCGCGACGGGGGCGGCCACGCGGCCGGCACCCGGAGAGCCGCCCCGGGTCATCGGGCGCTCCACGTCGTGTTGTTCCGCCGGTTCGCGCCGCGGGTCAGAACACGAACGCGCCCAGCCGCAGCAGGTGGGTCAGGTTGGCGACCGCCGTCGACTTCGGGCGCTTGAAGTAGAACATCTTCCCCTGCGGCTCGTCGCTCACGTGGTAGCACTCCCACCGCTCCTGACCCAGCGCGTTCAGCGTCTCGTCGAGGGTCCCGAGGTCCGCGTGGGGCACGAGGAGGGTGCGGTACTCGATGGCCCAGATCTCGCTCAGCTCGTCCGCCGACATCTCGCCGATGGCCTGGGCCCGGCTCCGCGCCCCGTCCAGCACGTCCTGGGCGTCGCCCCGCAGATCGTCGAGCGACGCCTCGCGGCACCCGGGGGCGAGCACGAGGACGGCCAACAACGGGATCAACGCGGCTCGCATGGTGGAGACCCTCCCTGCTATCCTCAGTATCGTCCCGCCGCCGCGGAAAGGCAACGGCGGGGAACCACGGAGGGACCAGGGAGGACCGATATGACCGACGGGGCTTCGACCGCCGCCAGTGCCGGACGCCTCGGGCCGAGCGATCGCGCCGCCCCGGCTCGACGGCGGCCGGCGGATTCCCGCCGTCGCGGCCGACCCGGCCGGGAGGCGGATCACGAGTGACCGAGCACCGCCCGACCGACGGTCCGGGGCCGGCCGGCCGGCGCCTTGCCGCCGAGTCCGCCTGGCGCACGCCCGCGCTGGTGATGGCGGCGGCGTGCGCGATCGCCGTCGTGGGTTTCGGCGCGCGCTCGATCTTCGGGCTGTTCCTGGAACCGATGTCCGCGGCCCGGGGCTGGGGCCGCGAGACCTTCGCCCTCGCCCTAGCCGTCCAGAACCTCGTGTGGGGCGCGAGCCTGCCCGTCGCCGGCGCCCTGAGCGACCGGTTCGGACCGACGCGGGTGCTGGCGGGGGGCGCGTTGGTCTACGCCCTCGGCATCCGGGCGATGGCCTACACCGAGAGCCCCGCCGTGCTGCAGTTGACAGCGGGCATCCTCGTGGGGGTCGGGGTGGCGTTCACCGCGTTCACCATCGCGCTGGCGGCGATGGCGAAGGTGGTGGGTCCCGAGCGGCGCTCGCTCGCCCTCGGCCTGGGGACCGCGGCGGGATCGTTCGGGCAGGTCGTCTTCTCGCCGCTGGGACAGACCCTTATCGCCGCCCACGGGTGGGAGGCGGCCCTCGTGAGCCTGTCCGCCACCGTGCTCGTCATCGCGCCGCTGGCGCTGCTGCTGCCGGGGGTCGGCCGGCCGGCGGCGGCGGAACCCGGCGCGACGGAGGCGGGCGGGACCCGGGCGGGCGCGGCGGGCGCCGCGGCCATGCCCGCGGTGGAGCGGGCCGTGGCGGAGCCCGAGCAGTCGCTCGCGGGGGCGGTGCGCGAGGCGATGGGTCACCGCGGCTACGGCCTGCTGACCGCCGGCTTCTTCGTCTGCGGCTTCCACGTGGCGTTCATCACCGTCCACTTCCCCGCCTACGTCCTCGACCTCGGCCTGCCCGCCGCGGTCGGCGCCGGTGCGATCGCGGTCATCGGCCTGTTCAACATCGTCGGCTCGCTCGCGTCGGGCGCGGCGGGCCAGCGCTGGAGCCGGAAGTACGGGCTCAGCACCATCTACAGCCTGCGTGCGGTCGCGATCACCGCCCTGGTGCTCGCCCCCAAGACCACCGCCGTCATCTACGCGTTCTCGGCGGCCATGGGCCTGCTGTGGCTGTCGACGGTGCCGCTGACCACCGGCATCGTGGGCCGCATCTTCGGCCTGCGCTACCTCGCGACGCTCTTCGGCTTCGTCTTCCTCAGCCACCAGCTCGGCAGCTTCCTCGGCGTCTGGCTGGGCGGCCGGCTGCACGACGCCACCGGGTCGTACGACGCCATCTGGTGGGCCGGCGTCGTCCTCGGCCTCGCCGCCGCGCTGATTCACCTGCCCATCGACGACCGCCCGATCGTCCGCTGCCGCCCGGCCGCCGTGCCGATCACCGCCGGGGCACGCGCAGATCGGTAGAGCCCGAGACCCGCCCCACTGCCGACCCGGCCGGACGCCCAACCCACCCTACAGGAATCGGCGCTCTTCTACGGCGTAGCCCCCCGACCGCGGAAGCGTACGCGTGCGAGGGTCGGCCGCGCGCTCGCCCGCCACCAAGACCGACACACGGCGCGACGCCGAACGGGGCCGGCCGCCGCGCACTGCCTGGTCGCGGGACGCCACCCGCGCGGCGGCCGTCGTACAACGCCTGCCCAGCCCGCGCGCGCGATGGGCCGCGGCGGCGGCGTCCCCGGCGCGCGGGACTACGAGAACCCCCTATGGTGCGGACTCCCTAAAAGAGGGAGGCGTAGACGTCCAGGGTCCGGCGCGCGGTGGCCTCCCACGAGAACCGCCGCGCCCGCGCGATGCCGGCCGCGCGCAGGCGGTCGCGCAACGCCCCGTCGCGCAGCGCGCGCGCGATGGCGGTGGCGAGACCCTCCGTGTCGCGGGGATCCACGAGCAGCGCCGCGTCCCCGGCGACCTCGGGCATGGAGGAGACGTTCGACGTCACGACCGGAACGCCGCAGGCCATGGCCTCGATCAACGGCAGCCCGAAGCCCTCGTACAGCGAGGGGAAGACGAACAGGTCCGCCCGGCCGTAGACGGCGGGCAGGTCGTCGTCTTCGATGAACCCGGGAAAATGGACGGCCTCCTCGATCCCGAGGGACCGGACGGTCTGGAAGATGGGCTCGTCGAGCCAGCCCCGCGCGCCCGCGAGCACGAGCTGCAGCTCCGGGTCGACATCGCCGTCCCGCCGGAGGCGCGCGAAAGCCCGGAGCAGGGCCGTCAGGTTCTTGCGCGGCTCCAGCGTGCCCACGGCCAGCACGTAGCGCGGCGGGAGACCGTACCGGGCGGCGGCGGCGCGCCGGGCCCCCGCCGAGCCGACGGGCCGGAACCGCGGCTCGCACCCTTCCGGCGTCACCACGACGCGGTCACCGGGGACGCCCAGGCGCCCCTCGACGTCGCGCTTCACGGCGAGGGAAGGCACGATGATCCGGTCCGCACGCCGCCGCACCCGGGCGAGGGCCGTCCGCACGACGAGGCGGTGCCGGGGCGTGAAGGTCTCGGGCAGGATGAGGACGATCACGTCGTGAACGGTGACCACCGTCTTGCCGGTGCGGCCGACGAAGGGAATGCCGACGTGGTCCATGCCGTGAAAGACATCGACGCCCAGGCGGCGCAACGCGGCGGGGACGAGGGTCAGCGACCGGATCACGCTGCTCTTCGCGCCCAGGAAGCACTCGCGGCAGGCGCCCCGGAACTCCGCCATCACTTCGGGGCACGTCTGCGGACCGGTGAAGATGACGAATTCGAGGTCCGGCCGGCGGGCGGCCGCTTCCGCGAGCATCGCCCGCGTCAGGTTGATCGCGTACCGCCCGATGCCCCCGGCCCGGAGGGTCAGCACCTTGCCGTCGAGTCCGATTCTCACGCCGCTCCCCCGCGAGCGCCGCCGGATCGGGGGCGCCGCCGCATGACGGGCGCTATAGTGGAGCCGGAATGCGCATCGCCATCGACATCCGCAAGCTGCACGACTACGGCATCGGCACCTACCTCCAGAACCTGCTGCGCCAGCTTGCCCGCATCGACGGCGACACCGAGTTCGTCCTGCTCAGCCGGCGGAGCGACCTGCATCTCGCGGCGCGGCTCGGGCGCAACTTCCGCTGCGTCGCCGAGTCGTCCGGCCTCTACTCGATACGCGAGCAGCTCTCGATTCCCCTCAAGGTGGCGCGCGTGGCGCCCGACCTGTTCCATACGCCGCACTACGTGCTGCCGCCGCTGACCCCCTGCCGCTCGATCGCCACGATTCACGACTGCACCCACCTGATGTTCCCACAATACCGGCGGCGCCGCCTGGCGTACGCCTACGCCCGCACCATGCTGTGGGCGGCGGCGCACCGCTCCCGCCGCATCCTGACGGGCTCGGAGACCGCCAAGAGAGACATCCTGCGCTTCTTCGACGTGCCGGCGTCGAAGATCACGGTCATCCACCACGCCGTCGACGACCTGTTCTTCCAGGAGCCGGGGGAGGCGGAACTCGCGCGCGTCCGCGAGCGGTACGGGTTGCACGACCGGTTCGTGATGTACAGCGGCAACGTGACGCCCCACAAGAACCTCGAGCGGCTGCTGGAGGCGTTCGTGCTGCTGCGGCGGGACGGCCGCGACGGCCTGAAGCTGCTCGTCACCGGCGGCAGGCCCTCGCGGTACTCGTCGCTGCGGGGCGCCGTGCGCCGGCACGGCCTCCACGGGCATGTCCGCTTCCTCGGGTACCAGCCCGAAACGACGCTGGCCGCGTTGTACCGGCTGGCCGACGTATTCGTCTTCCCCTCCCTGTACGAGGGCTTCGGCCTGCCGCCGCTCGAGGCGATGGCCAGCGGCACGCCGGTGGTCGCGTCGAACGCCTCGTCGCTGCCCGAGGTCGTCGGCGACGGCGCCCTCCTGGTCGATCCGTACGTGCCGCGCGCCATCGCCGACGGCATTCACCTGGCGCTCGACGACACGGCGCTGCGCGGACGATTGCGGGAACGGGGTCTGGCGCGGGCGCGGGCGTTCTCGTGGCGGGCGTCCGTCGAGCGGCTCCACGGCGTCTACCGCGAACTCGCCGCGGGCGGGGGTTGACCCCGCCCGCCAATCGTCCGCCCGCGCCTCCGCCGAGCGCCCAAACCGGCCCTACAGGAGTCCGCGCCCTGCCGCCGCGCCCCCAACCCGCCGCCCGGGCCGCGCCCGTCAGTAGACGCCCAACCCCTCGAACTGGATGCTCCCTTCGGCGTCGGCCGTGCGGGGGTCCACGTAGAAGACCAGCCCCATGATCCGCCGGAGGTCGAGCACGCCGTCGAGACCGTCAACCGGGAACAGGCGCTCGAACGGGATGGCGCGGCGGCGCCAGCGCGTCGTCGTGCGGAACGACGTCTGCCACCAGTCGGGCTGCTCGACGCCGACGCGGTCGTCGCGCTCCTCCCACAGCCCGACCCACACGCGGTACCGGCCGTCCGCCCGGACGTCGAAGACGAGCCCCCTGTAGGGCGACAGGTCCCGGCGGGTTCGATCGACGAGCGCCGCCCAGACCAGCGCGGGCTCCGGCGGGGGCTGCGACAGCCTGAAGCGGAGGCGGGCGCCCGCGCCGCCCGGTGCGCGCTCGGCCGCGGCCCGCACCGCGGGATCGACCCGCGACCCCGCGTCCGACTCCGCCGTGAGCGCGGATCCGTCCTCGAACGCGTCGAGGGGCCGCGCCAGATCCGGCGGCGGCGGGGCGGCCGGCGGCCACGCCGCCCGGTAGGCGCGGACCACCGTCTCGACGGCACCGTGGACGTAGATGGGGTTGGACAGGACCCAGGGAACGTCCCACCCCGGCACCCGGACCTCGACCCGGTACGCGCCGGGCCCGCGCGGAGCCGTCTCGAGGCCGCCCTCCCGGGCCGCGATGCGTTCGCCGTTGTGGTAGAGCTCGACGCGCGCGCCGCGCGGCAGGCGCCCCCCCGCGCGCAGGACCAAGCCCGGCACGGGCGCGACGGTGTCGCCCATCGGCCACGTCTCGCTACCCCGCGCCGCGTGGAAGAAGAAGCCGCCGGCCGGGGCGATGGCGTCCACGGCCATGTAGGACCGCCCGCGCGCCAGCGCGGCGTGGACGGCGGCGGCGTCGCGCGGTGCCTCTCCCGAGAGCGGGGCCTCGAGCAGAACGTAGTTGCGGACCGCGCGGAACAGGCTCTCGTACGACGGGAAGCCGTGGGCGTCGACGCCCGCGATCCCGGCCGCGTCGCGCCGGCGCATCAGCGCGTCCCAGCGCGCGATCGCCGCGCCGGGGCGGTCGAGGATCTTCGCGAGCGCGTAGACGGGGTCGAACGGATAGGCCGCGAGCCCCCCGAGCAGGGTCGGCCACGACGCCTGCCTCCACAGGCTGTCGGGATTGAGCACCTCCAGCCCCCACCCGCCGGGGAGCGCCCAGCCGCGCCACTCGAGCTCGCCGCGCGGACTGGTCGGGTGGGCGGCGAACGCCGCGCCGCCGAGGTGGTGCACGTCGTCGAGCGCGTTCCGCGCGTCGGCGGCCGGGGGGAACGCGAGCGGCCGGATGCCGAGGCCCAGGAGATGCCCCTGATGCGTCGAGATCTCCGCGCCCGCCAACACCAGCACCCCGTCGCGATAGCCGGAGAGCGACCGGGCCGCGTCGCTGTTGTGGTCGGTGATGATCACGAAGGACGCCCCGGCCGCGGCCGCCGCCCGCGCGACGTCCTGGGGGGTGCCCGTGCCGTCGGACAGCGTGGTGTGGACGTGGACGACGCCGGGGACGCGCGCCCACCCGTCCCGCGGGGGCTCGCCCTCGAGGGGCGGCGGGCGCCACGTCAGGGCCGGCCCCACCCCCAGCGCCGCGGGTATGATGACCACCGCCAACAGGAGCAACCGCAGCCGATGCCGGCGGATCATCCGTTCACCCCGCGTTCGCGCGCATTCGCCAACCTCGTCGCGCGATCGTACCGCATCGCCCGCACGGGATTCCCGTTCGCGTGGCCCACGCCGCGGCGGGCCGCCGCCACCTGGCGGTGGGGACGCCGCCTCGCCGCCGACATCCGCCGGCGGCGGCGCGAGGACGGCCTGACCGTGGCGGTGGACGCCTCGCCCCTGTTCGAGACGCTGACCGGGGTCGGATGGTACCTCCACGAGGTGCTGCGGCAGCTCGCGGACCGGCCGGGCCTGCGCCTCCGGCTCTACGGGCCGACGATGTTCGTCCGCCCCGACGGCCCGCGGCCCGCCGTGCCCCTGCCGGCGGGGCGGGCGGTCGAGTGGGCGCGCCACGACGTGCCCGACGATCTCCTCGTCCGGCCCTCGTGGCTGACGCCCCTCATGCGCGTCGTCGAGCCGTGGCTGGTCGCGGCCGACGGCAACCGCGTCGTCTTCGCCCCCAACTTCGTCCCGCCGCGGCCCCTCGCGGCCACGAGGAGACCGCTGGTCGCGACGGTCCACGACCTGACCCTGCACCGGACGCCGTGGGCGATGCGCGACGAGACCCGGGCCGATCTGGCGCGGAGGCTCGAGCGGACGGTCGCCCGCGCCGCCGCCGTCCTCACGCCGACGGAGACCGTCCGGGCCGATCTCGTCGAGCGCTGCGGGGCGCCGGCCGGGGCCGTCCACGCCATCCCCGAAGCCGCCCGGCTAGACCGGGTGACCCCCGGCGGGCCGCCGGCGGGCGTCCCCGAGCGCTTCGTCCTGCACGTCGGCACCATCGAGCCGCGCAAGAACGTGGCGACGCTGCTCGCCGCTTGGCCCCTCCTCCGGGCCGCGATGCCGGACGCCCCGCCGCTCGTGCTCTGCGGCAAGCCCGGCTGGCGGCGCGAGTCGATCGAGGGGGCGCTGGCCGGGGCCGCCGACGCGGGCTGGCTGCTGCGCCTCGGCTACCAGCCCGACGAGACCCTGCGGGCCCTCTACGACCGCGCCGCCGCGGTGGTCTGTCCCTCGGTCTACGAGGGCTTCGGGCTGCCCCTGGTGGAAGCGATGGCGGCGGGCGCGCCCCTCGTCTGCAGCGATATCCCCGTGTTCCGGGAGGTGGCCGCCGACGCCGCGATCTTCGTGCCCCCCGACGATGCCGCCGCGTGGGCGCGGACGCTGGCCGGCGTGCTCTCGGACCCGGACAAGGCGCGCGCGCTGGCCGCCCGCGGCACCAGCCGGGTGCGCGACTTCGGTTGGCACCGCACGGCGGAGCAGACCCTCGCCGTCCTGTCCGCCGCCGCCGGATCGCGCCGGCGCTAGCAGCCTGAACCGATGCGGCGCACCAGTGGATGGCGGCGCACGGCCGGCGGCGGCCCTGGTCTACGCCGCCGGATCGCGTCCGGCACGTCATCGGCTGAGCCGAAGCCGCGCAACAGCGCCCGGAAAGGGCCGGCACCCGCCTGGACGGGCCGCAGGGATGGGCGGCGGCCCCCGCCGCGTTCAGCGCCGGGGCCGCTTCCGCAGCTCGGGAAAGCAGTGCTCCAGGCGGACGATCAGGGCCGTCCGCCCGGGCTCGTTCAGTGCCTCGTAGTGGTCGGCGACCGCGGCGATCAGCGCCGCCAGGCGACGGTCCCGAGCCGGAGCCACCTCCGATGGGACAGGGTCGGGTCTGTGACTGTCCGGCGAATTCGCAGATCGGACCGCGTCGCCGCGGGGCGGCCCGATGTAGAACTCCAGGCCCAGGGCGGCGCATATCTCGGCCGCGCGGTCGATGGACGGCACCCTGCCGCGCAGCACGGATCGGATGGAATCGCGCCGCAGGCCGGCCGCGGTCGCCGCCCGTATCGCCGTCTGCCCCAACGCGCTGAGGCGGTCCTCGACAATCCCCCGGAATGACTCCATCCGTGGTCAATATGCCACACTCGGCGCGCTACTGACAGCACGTGGCGGATTGTCCTTGACACGCCGTGGTCAATACGCCAACATCGGCGCATTGACCACGGACGATCTTGGGCGGCTTTGTGCTGCCTATGCGGCCGGGCGCGGTCTCGCGATCGCGACGGTGGGACGTCTGGCAGCGGGGCATGGCGGTTTCGAGAAGCGCCTGCGCGCCGGCCGCGTGACCGTGCGGCGCATCGATCGCGTCGCGCAGTGGCTTTCCGACCACTGGCCGTTCGACCTCGACTGGCCCGCCGACATCCCCCGCCCGACGCCCGCCACGGAGGCGGCCGGCGGCGAACCGCCGGCGACGCCCACCGTGTCCCCGCCGGGACGGCCCCGCGCCGCGGTGGCGGCGGCCCGCCGCCGGATGCTCGACGCCGCCGAGGGCGGCGACTGGCCGGCGGCCCGGCGCCACGAGCAGGCGATGCTCACCGCCGCGCTGGTCCTCGACGCCAACGGCCGCATCGCCGACCCGACCGCCCTCTGCCGGGCGCTCGGCTGCCCGCGCCACATCTACGACGACTGCGTCCGGCGCTACGCCGGCCACCCCGAACGCCAACCCCGCCCGGCCACCCGCACCGGCCGCATGGTGCGGGCGCTACGCTCGGCCGGCGACCGTCGTTTCGTGCGCCCGCCGCGCGAGAGAGCATGACCGGCCGGCAGCGCTACGAGTACTGGATCTGGATGACCTACGTGCGGCGCTGCTTCGCGGCCGCCCGCGAGTGCACCCGCCGCGGCGACCGCTTCGGCCGATTGAAGTACCTCCGCGAGGCGCGGAACCGGCTCGAGACGGCCAGGGCCTGGCGCCTCTCGGGGGCGGAAGACGTCCGCTGAAACGCCAGCGGCCTCGTCGAATCGAGAAACGGGAGTATCGTTCGCGAACTCGCCCGCGCCAGGGAGGAGGGATTCCCCTACCAGACGCTGTTGCCGAATCCGGCGAGCAGACGGGGTGGCGGAGGGACTGGGATTCGAACCCAGGGGACGCTCTCGCGCCCAACGGTTTTCAAGACCGCCGCCTTCAACCACTCGGCCATCCCTCCGCGGTGGGCGTCGCCGCCCCTTCATCGTACACCGAGCCGCCGCCCCGGTGCCGCAGGGCCCGCCCGGGCTGGTCGCGTCCGCTCCTCCAGACACGAAGGCCGCCGGTCGATGCAGAGGCACCGGACGCGCTGGATCCGGGCTATTGCTGTTCTTCCCCCGGCTCGTCATCGAACGGCAGCGTCGGCTCGTCCTGCGGTACTGGGAGTTCCCACACCGAGACGACCTTCAGGCCGCTCGCAATTTTCCGCATGTCCGAGTCGTTGGAGTAGATCTCCGTCACGCTGCGTAGCCTCGCCACTGCCACGATCTGCCGGTCCACCTTGACGCACTGCCACGGGCCAGTGGCTCCGGATTTCTTGTCGCCGCGCGACCGCGCCAAGCGGGTCGACGCTGCCGCTTCGATGGCCGCCGCGGTGTCGAAGGGCTCGATGCGGAAGACAGCCTGCTTGTCGATGATCCGGATGTAGTCCGGGCCGCGGTCGCCGGCCACGACGAGGAACTCCGCCAGGGCCGGCGCCGGCAGCACGATTCGCGCGCGGCTGGCCTCAAGCTCCGCCACCAAGTGCTGGAGCCGGGCGAGAGCGCGCTCCACGGGTCTCCCGGTTCCCGGATCGATGGGAGGAGCAATCGACGGATACAACAGCAGACACAGGATGTCCGCGTCGAACGCCACGATCACCGACTACTCCTCGCCGCGTCGAAGCGCCCTCAGCGTCTCCAGCGCACCGGCAGGGTCTCGCGTGGTAGCGGCCATCTCTCGGAGATCCGCCACAACCTTGCCGAGTGGATCCTCTTCGAGCTGGGTGAACTCCGTGATCTGGAATCTGCCCATCGACCACTGTCCGCGAGAATCCCGTGACCACCGACCGTTGCCGTTCACGCGCAGCGGTCGCCCGAAGATGTACCGGGCCAACTCCTTGGCCACAACGCGTTTCGCGACGCAGTTGTGCACGATGTCACCGTCTTGCAGGTGCACGGGAACCGGATCTCGCGCACCGCCGACGACGATGACGACTCCCTGCAACGTCGAGGCCTGCGTGACCGGCCCGTACTCTGCCTGGCCATCTTCCGCCGCGCCGGGAAACTGCAGCACCGGCGCGCCGACGGCGTTGCGACCATCGCCCTCGAACAACGCTCCCGAAGCACGGTCGGCCGTCAGCAGACCGTTCAGTGCGTCGTATGCCAGCGCCGCATCCTGCGGCCCCTCGTCGCGGTGCACGGCGTAGATGCGCTCGCGCACCTTGGCGTGCGCCTCCTGCTCGACTTCCTGGACCAGGACGGCACTACCCCCCTCCATGCCGACGAAGTGGACCTGGGACTTTTCGCCGAGCAGGGCCGCCACCTTCGCCATGTACTCTGCCAACCGCGACATCGGCAGCGTCTCGGGCGTGTAGATCTCTTCGATGACGAAGCGGTACCTGAATCGGCCTCGCATGTCGGCATCCCCTCGTCCGTATCCTACCAGCCGGATCGTCGCCGGCGTGCCCTGTGCTTGCGGCGGCCAAGCCGACATCGGGGGCGCCGGACCGGCTCAACACGGCGCGATGACCTCCAGGCCCCGCATGTACGGGCGCAGCGCCTCGGGCACGACGACCGAGCCGTCGGCCCGCTGGCCGTTCTCGAGGATCGCGATCAGGGTGCGCCCCACCGCGAGGCCCGATCCGTTGAGGGTGTGGACGTGCCCGGCCTTCCCCTTGCCGTCGGGCCGGTACTTGATGCCGGCGCGGCGCGCCTGGAACGCCTCGGTGTTGCTGCACGACGAGATCTCCCGGTACTTCCCCTGCCCCGGCAGCCACACCTCGAGGTCGTAGGTCTTGGCCGCCGCGAAGCCCATGTCGCGCGTGCACAGGGTGACCGTCCGGTACGGCAGGCCGAGGCGCCGCAGGACCGCCTCGGCGTGGCCGGTCAGGGTCTCCAGCATCGCGTAGGAGTCTTCAGGCCGGGTGTACGCGACCAGCTCGACCTTGTCGAACTGGTGCTGGCGGATGAGCCCGCGGACGTCCGCGCCGTACGACCCCGCCTCGCTGCGGAAGCAGGGCGTGTAGGCGGTGTACAGCAGGGGGAGGTCGCGTCCGTCGAGGAACTCGCCCGCGTGGAGGTTCGCGAGGGGCACCTCCGCGGTGGGGATGAGGTACAGGTCCCAACCGGCGACCTTGAACAGATCGGCCTCGAACTTCGGAAGCTGCCCGGTGTGCACGAGCGAGCCGGGGTTGGCGAGGAACGGCGGCGCGACCTCGACGTAGCCGTGCTCGCCGGTGTGCAGGTCGAGCATGAAGTCGATGAGGGCGCGCGAGAGCCGGGCGCCCGCGCCGCTGAGCACGGTGAACCGCGCGCCGGCGAGCCGCACCCCGCGCTCGAAGTCGACGATGCCGAGGGCTGGGCCGAGCTCGGCGTGGGACCGCGGCTCGAAGTCGAACGCGGGCGGCTCGCCGTGCCGACGGACCTCGACGTTGTCCGCCTCGCCAACGCCGACGGGGACGCTCTCGTGGGCGAGGTTCGGGAGCTTCAGGAGCAGCGCGTCGCGGGCCGCTTCGACCTCATCGAGCCGCCCCTCGTGCGCCTCGATGGTCGCGGTGTGGGCCCGGCTCGCGGCCATCAGGTCGTCGGCGGGCCGGCCCTCGCGCTTCGCCCTCCCGACCTGGGCGCCGAGCGTCTTCTTGGCGTGCCGGGCTTCTTCGAGCAAAGGGAGGATGGCGCGGCGCTCGCCGTCGAGCCGGCGCACCTCCGCGAAAACGTCGGCGAGGCCGGCGCCGCGGACCGCGAGACGGGCCTCGACGGCGGCCGGATCGTCCCGGAGCAACGCTGGATCGAGCATACCGACATTGTACCCGCCCGCGGGCGGCGCCCCGGGCGGCCGAGGCTGCTATGATGCGCCGCGATGGCGAACGCCCGCCCGATTCGGAAGGCCGTGTTCCCCGTGGCCGGACTGGGGACGCGCATCCTGCCGGCCACCGCGGTGCTCCCCAAGGAGATGCTGCCGATCGTCGACAAGCCGATCATCCAGTACGGCGTCGAGGAGGCGGCGGCGTCCGGCCTGCCGGGGATCGTCCTCGTGAACAGTCCGGGGAAGCGGATACTCCAGGACCACTTCGGCCCGCACGCGGCCCTCGACGCGGTGCTCGCCCGGCGCGGCAAGTCGGCCCTGCTCGACGGGCTCCGCGGGCTCGCGGCGGGCATCAAGGTGTCGACGGCGCTCCAGCGCGAGCCGCTGGGCCTGGGCCACGCGGTGCTGGTCAGCCGCGAAGCGGTCGGCGGCGAGCCGTTCGCGGTGGTGCTGCCCGACGACGTCATCGACGCCGACCCGCCCGCCCTCCGGCAGATGCTGGCGGTGTACGCGGAGGTCGACGGTCCTGTCCTCCTCGTGCAGCGGGTGCCCCGCGACGCGGTCGGCCGCTACGGGGTCATCGCCGGCGAGGCGCGGGGCGGCGGCGTCCACGCGGTCACCGACCTCGTCGAGAAACCCGCCCCCGCCGACGCCCCGTCGGACCTCGCCATCGTCGGGCGCTACCTGCTCACCCCCGACATCTATCCCGCGCTGGCGCGGACCCCCCGCGGCGCGGGCGGCGAGATCCAGTTGACCGACGGGCTGCGGCGGCTCCTCGCCGAGCGGCCGATCTTCGCGGTCGAACTCGACGGCGTGCGGCACGACGCCGGCAACAAGCCCGGCTACCTCCGCGCCATCCTCCACTTCGCGCGGAAACACCCGGAGCTGCGCGGCGAGCTGCCGGCGCCCGCCAGCGGGACGGCCCCGGTTCCGTAGGCGGTCGACCCGCGGCTGCACCGGCGGGGACGCGTCAGGACGAAGCGCCCGCGGACGCCGGCTTGGCGGGCTTCGACGATGACGAGGAATCGGACGAGCCGGTCGAACCGTCCGACTTGCCGGCGTCCTTTTTCTTCCCGCCGCCCTGCTTCTCCGACTTCGACGCCGCGCCGTCGGCCCCCGCGCCCGCCTTCGCCTCGGCCTCCGCCGGATCCTTCTTCCCCTGCCGGGCGTAGTCGGTCACGTACCAGCCGCTGCCCTTGAACTGGATGGCCGGCGACGAGACCAGCTTGCGCACGGCACGGCCGCACTCGGGACAGGACGTCAGCGGCGGATCGGAGAACCTCTGGATCTGCTCGAAGCGGTGGGCGCAAGCGTCGCACTGGTATTCGTAGAGTGGCATGGTTCGTCGTACCCGAAACGTCTCCTCGTTCCCCTGGGCCCTGGTCCGCCGCCCGCGCCGGCCCGGCCGTTCACGGCGGGCCGGCAAGCCGGCGCCGACGGCCGCCGCACGGCACGGCCGCCGCCGGGCGTCGATCAATCGAGCAGGTCGTCGCCGGTGTCGCCGAGGAACAGCGTCCGGTGCAGCCAGAACGGGACCGACCCCTGCCCCAGCAGCCGGTCGTGGAACGCCTTGAGCGAGAACCCCGAGCCCTCGCGGGCCTCGAGGTCGTCGCGCAGCTTCGACAGCATCAGCCGGCCGACGGCGTACAGGGCGTAGTCGGGGTCGAACGTCCCCCGCTCCGCCTCGCGCCGGGCGGCGGCCTCCTCCAGATACGCCTCGTCCCGGAAGAACCGGACCCCCTGCTCGACCGACAGGTCGTCGGCGTGCAGCCGGATGGCGACCACGACGCGGGCCAGCCGCAGCAGCTTCCCGACGATCTGCCCCAGCTCGACGGCGTCGTCCCCCCGCGCGAGACCGGCGTCCATCACCATGTGCTCGGCGTAGTGGGCCCACCCCGCGACGAACGACGCCGGCGCGAACAGCAGCGACTTGCGCAGCGGGCTCGCGATGCGGCGCTGGTGCAGCGCGTGCAGGCAGCGGCCGGGATAGGCCTCGTGGGCCGACACCGACCAGAGCGTGGCGAAGTTCAGGTCGCGCAGGTGCTCCTCCCGGCGCTCGGCCGGCCACGACCGGTCGACGTCGGTCACGTGGTAGCAGGCGGACAGCGCCTTCGGCTCGAACGGCCCGGGGAGCCAGACGCCGGCCTGCGTCCAGCGCAGGAAGTCGGGCGTCGACGTCACCACGATCGACCGGTCGCCGGGCAGCGTGACGAGGGCGTTCCGCTCGATGAACGCCGCGAGGTCGGCGAGCTGCCCGCCCACCGTCTGCACGAGCGTGCCCGGCTCGGGGCGCCGCGCCTTGACCTGGCGCCACGCGTCGGCGGGCTCCGCCTTCGGGTCGACGCGGGCCGCGACCTCGCAGAAGCGGCTCTGCTCGCGCACCAGCTCGCGCTCCGCGATCGCCAGCAGCCGCTCGGCGCCGAGGCCGATGCCCTCGCGGTGGCGGAGCCGGCCGTCGAACCGCTCCTGCCCCAGCCGGAACGTCGCCCGGCTCCGGGGGGCGAGGGTGCCGCGCAGGTGGTCGTTGTAGCGGGCGATGGCCTCGGTGGCCTCCGTGGCGGCGTCGGCGAGGTCGCCGAGCAGGTGCAGGTCCTCGAGCCGCCGGAAGGCGCGGGGCAGGTCGCGCTCGATGAACGTGACCACCCCGTCGAACATCTCCGCCCCGGTCTTGATGAAGATGCCGGGCGGATCCTCCACGTTGGCCGACGCCGCCTCGAGGAAGCGCGGCGTCTGCCGCAGCTTCGACACCACGCGGCGCGCCCGCTCCTCGACCGGGGCGTAATCGAGCAGGGCCTGCCCCGCCAGCGCCGCGGACAGCAGGTCGGCGTAGTGCCGGGGGTCGCGCTCCCACGGCCTGACCTCCTCGAGCTCGTACAGCCGGCCCCGGATGTGGTCGGCGAGCATGCGCCGCTCGAGCTGCTCCTCGGCCGTCAGGCTGCGGGTGGTGATGCGGTCGAGGCGGCGCGCGAAACCGCCGAGCTCGCGCGCCTGGGCGTCGATGGCGGCGCGCGATACGTCCTCGAGGCGGTCGTCGTGGCCGTGCACGCCGTCGCCGGACGCGGCGGTGGGCGCGTTCTCGTAGAGGAACTCCCGATACTCGTCGACGAAGTGCGACAGCGGTTCCGAGGTGTGCATGGGTGTTCGGCGCGAGTCTTGCGTGGCCGGACGGTACCGCCGGACTGACGCGCGCCGCCGGACTCACGCCGGCGGGACGGCGGACCCTTGAATGTTACAATACCGCACGATTCCGCATAGCGCGGCGTTCCCCGCGGTCGCGTACCGCCCACCGGCCGGACGCCGGGGCCGGCGGCGGCATGCGGGCCGGTTCCCTCCATCCTCAACCGCGCAGGCGCGACGTGACGAGTCTCGACATCGGGCGGCCGGCCGGCCCGGAGCCGGAATCCTACGGCGGCGCGTCGGACGGCCTCCTGCTCCTCTACGCGCCCGCCGTCGTGCTCGTCTTCCTCCTGCTGAGCCCCGCGGCATGCCCCGCCCGGTGGGAGATCGAGGTCGCGGTGACGGAGTGGCTCCTGACGGTGGAGGCCAGGGCGGGAAGGAACTTCCGCGTCCCGCTACGAGAGATCACCGATATCTCGCTGGAGCCGACGATGCCGCGGGTTCGGCGCGGCCACCGCACGAGCGCCTCGGAGAGCGGCTGGCGGCGCGGCCGTTTCACGGTCGCGGAGCTCGGCGACGGCTGGCTCTACACGACCGCCGACTCTCCACCGTACATCGTCGTCCGCACCGTGGACGCGTTCGTCATCCTCAATTTCCCCAGCGCCGACCGGACGCGGGCGCTCTACCGCGAGCTGACGGCGGCCTGGCGGGGGGGTGCCTGACGAACGCCGCCTTGGTCGGACCCTCCGCCGGGTGACGGCGGGGCCATCGCCTTCACCGGCGGCAGAGACGGTTTCCGCATGGCCGGCACCCTCTACCTCGTCGCCACGCCGATCGGCAACCTCGAGGACATCACCTTCCGGGCGGTGCGCACCCTGAAGGAGGTGCGGCTGATCGCGGCCGAGGACACGCGCCGGACGGCGGGCCTGCTGCGCCGCTACGGCGTCCCGACGCCCGCGACGAGCCTCCACGACCACAACGAACGCCGACGGACGCCCGGCCTCGTGGAACGCCTGCTCGCGGGCGACTCGATCGCCCTGCTGTCGGACGCGGGGACCCCGCTGGTCTCGGACCCCGGGTTCGAGCTGGTGCGTCAATCCCTTGACGCCGGGGTCCGCGTTACCGCGGTCCCCGGCCCCTCGGCGGTCACCACCGCCCTCGTCTCCTGCGGTGCCCCGGTCGCGAGCTTCACCTTCCTCGGCTTCCCGCCCCGCGGGTTGAACGACAGGAAGCGGTGGTGCGGCGGGCTGGCCCGCGAGCCGCGGACGGTCGTGTTCTTCGAGGCCCCTCACCGCCTCGTCACCACCCTCGGGCTGCTCGAAGGCCGTCTCGGCGATCGGACGGTCGCGCTGTGCCGCGAGCTGACCAAGCTGCACGAGACCATCCTCGTCGGGTCCGTGTCGTCGCTGCTCCAGTCCGTGGGGTCGCCGCGGGGCGAGTACACATGCGTGGTCTGGCCCGCCGAGCCCATCGCCGCCGATGTCCCGCAGACACCGGACGGACCAGCGCTGCTCGACGAACTCGACAAGATGCGGGGAGAGTTGGACTCGCGGCGCGACGCGGTGAAGGCGCTGGCCGGCAAGTACGGCCTCAGCGCCCGCGCGATGTACCAGGCGATCGAAGCAGCCAGGCACGACCGCTAGCCGGTCCGGACGGAGGAACGCCCGCCGCGGAGGCGCGCCGACACCCGCCCTTCGGCCGAGCCGCCATCCCCGGCCGCCGTCGGCGGTTTCTCGCGTCGAACCCGCAGACGCCCGCGGTTCGATTACACTGGGAGCGCGGTGCCGAACCACGTCATCATCCTCGCCGCCGGCCGCGGCACGCGCATGCGGTCGGACCGGCTCAAGGTGCTGCACCCCCTCGCCGGCCTGCCCCTGATCGAGCATGTCGTCCGCGCCGCCGACGGCCTGCGCCCGGCGCGGACCGGCCTCGTGGTCGGCCACGGGGCGGCGCGCGTCGAGGCCGCCCTCGCCCACCGGGCGGGGCTCGCCTACGCCCGCCAGGACGAGCAGCGCGGCACGGGCCATGCGCTGCAGCAGGCCGCGCCGCTGTTCGAGGGCCTCGCGGGGACCCTCGTCGTGCTGTCCGGCGACGTGCCGCTGATCCGCCCCGACACCCTGGCGCGGCTCGTCCGCACCCACGAGGCGGCGGGCGCCGCCCTCACCGTGCTCACCGCGGCGGTGCCCCGGCCCTACGGCTACGGGCGCATCGTCCGCGCGGACGGGCGCCTCGCCCGCATCGTCGAGGAACGCGACGCCTCGGCCTCGCAGCGGAAGCTGAAGGAGATCAACGGCGGCGTCTACGCCCTCGATCTGCCCCCGCTCTTCGACGCCATCCGGGAGATCCCCCCCGCCGGCGCCACGAACGAGATCTACCTGCCCGACCTCGTGCGCATCTACCGGGGGCGCGGGCTGCCCGTCGAGACCGTCGCGGTGGCGGACCCCGACGAGGTGCGCGGCATCAACAGTCAGACGGAGCTGGCGGAGGTCAAGCGAATCGTGAGGCAGACGAGGAACGAAGAGCTGATGGCGGCCGGCGTCACCATCGAGGACCCCGCGACGACCTACGTGGACATGGACGTGGCGGTCGGGCCGGACACGGTCATCCACCCCGGCGTCTTCCTGCAGGGGCGCACCCGCGTGGGGGCGCGCTGCGAGCTGCACGCGGGCGTGCGGATCGTCGATTCCACCCTCGGCGACGACGTCACGGTGCTCGACCACTGCCTCGTCCAGGGCGCGGCGCTGGCCGACGGCGCGCGGGTCGGCCCGTTCGCCCACCTGCGGCCGGGGGCGGCGGTCGGGGAGGGGGCGAAGGTCGGGAATTTCGTGGAGATGAAGAAGTCGTCGCTGGGCCGGGGGTCGAAGGCGAACCACCTGTCGTACCTCGGCGACGCCACCATCGGCGACGGGGTGAACGTCGGGGCGGGGACGATCACGTGCAACTACGACGGCGAGCGGAAGCACCCGACGACGGTCGGCGACCGCGTGTTCATCGGCAGCGGCGCGCAGCTCGTGGCCCCGGTGACCCTCGGCGACGACGCCTACGTCGGGGCCGGCTCGTGCGTCACCGACGACGTGCCCGCGGGCGCGCTCGCCGTGGCCCGCGGCCGGCAGGTCGTCAAGGACGGCTGGAGCGGCCGGCGGCGGGACGGGCGGGGCGGCGAACCGTCCGGTTCCTGACGCGGGCCGGCCGTCGGGCGGCAATCATGTGCGGAATCATCGGCTATATCGGACCGAAGCCGGCGGTGCCGGTCCTCGTCGAGGGGCTCCGGCGGCTGGAATACCGCGGCTACGACTCCGCGGGGGTGGCCCTGGTGCGCGGGGACCGCGTCGAGCTGCGGCGCAGCGCCGGCAAGCTGGACCGGCTCGTCGAGGCCATCAAGGCCGATCCGGTCGACGGGGACTACGGTCTCGGCCACACGCGGTGGGCGACGCACGGCCGGCCGACCGAGGAGAACGCCCACCCCCACCGCGACGGCACCGGGCGCATCGTCGTCGTGCACAACGGCATCATCGAGAACTACCTGGCCCTGAAGCGCGAGCTCGAGGGCGAGGGTCACTGCTTCGCGACGGAGACCGACACCGAGGTCATCGCCCATCTCGTCGAGCGCGAATGGCGGGGGGACGGGCTCGAGGCGGCGGTCCGGCGCGCCCTCGCCAAGGTGCGCGGGCTGTTCGCCCTGCTGCTGCTGGCGACCGACGACCCCGGGAAGCTGGTGGCGGCCCGGCAGGGCCCGCCGATCCTGGTGACCGAGGGCGACGGGGGCTATCTCGTCGCGTCGGACGTCCCCGCCATTCTCAGCCACAACCGCGACATCGTGTTTCTCGGCAACGGCGAGATGGCCGTCGTCACCCGCGACGGCGTGACCTACACCGATTTCGACGGCGCGCCGGCCGCCCCCGCCGCCCAGCGCATCAACTGGGATCCGGTGATGGCGGAGAAGGCCGGCTACCGCCACTTCATGCTGAAGGAGATCTTCGAGCAGCCGTGGGCGGCCCGCGAGACGGTGCTCGGGCGCACCTCGATCGAGTCGGGCCGGGTGTTCCTCGGCGAGCTGGACATCCCCGTCGAGCGCCTGCGGGCCGTCGACCGCGTAGTGGTCCTCGCGTGCGGCACGTCCTGGCACGCCGCCCTCGTCGGCAAGTTCCTGATCGAGGGGCTCGCGGGGGTGCCGGTCGAGGTGGACTACGGCTCGGAGTACCGCTACCGCGACCCCATCGTGACCCCGACGACCCTCGCGGTGGTCATCACCCAGTCGGGCGAGACCGCCGACACCCTGGCCGCGCTGCGCGAGGCGCGGGGCCGCGGGGCGGCGACCATCGCGGTATGCAACGTCGTCGGGAGCATGGCGACCCGCGAGGCCGACTTCACCGTGTACACCCACGCCGGCCCCGAGATCGGGGTCGCCTCGACCAAGGCGTTCACGTCACAGCTCGTGGCCCTGCACCTTCTGGCCCTCTACCTGGCGCAGGTCCGCGGGACGCTCGCGCCCGAGGCGGCGCGACGCCACCTGGAAGACCTCGACCAGCTTCCGCGCCGGCTCGAGGAGGCCCTGCGGTGCGAGGACGCCGTCAAGGCGGTGGCGCAGCGGTTCCACCACCACCGGAGCTTCCTCTACCTGGGCCGCGGCATCAACTACCCCATCGCCCTCGAGGGGGCCCTGAAGCTGAAGGAGATCTCCTACATCCACGCCGAGGGGTACCCGGCCGGCGAGATGAAGCACGGCCCCATCGCCCTCGTCGACGAGCAGGTGCCGGTGGTGACGCTGCTCCCGAACGGGTCGGTCTACGAGAAGATGGCGTCGAACCTGCAGCAGGTGAAGGCGCGCGGCGGCCCGATCATCGCGGTGGCCGACGACGGGCAGCCGGACCGCGACGGCCTGATCGACCCGGCCGTGGACGCGCTGATCACGGTGCCGGCGGCGCCCCCCTTGATCACCCCCATCGTCATGGCGGTGCCGCTGCAGTTGCTCGCGTACCACATCGCCGTCCGCCGCGGCTGCGACGTCGACCAGCCGCGCAACCTCGCCAAGAGCGTGACGGTGGAGTGACCCGATTCGATGGACTTCCTGTCCCAACTGAACCCCGAGCAGAAGCGGGCGGTGCTGCACACGGACGGCCCCCTCCTGATCGTCGCGGGGGCGGGGTCGGGGAAGACCCGGGTCATCGCGTACCGCACCGCTCGGCTGATCGCGGACGGCCGAGCCGAGCCGGACGAGATCCTCGCCGTCACGTTCACGAACAAGGCGGCCGAGGAGATGCGGGGGCGGGTCGGGAAGCTGGTCGACACCGGGGGCCGCCGCCTCTGGATCTCCACCTTCCACGCCTTCTGCGCGCGCGTCCTGCGCCGCGAGGGCGGGGCCGAGCGGTCCCGCGACTTCGTCATCTACGACACCGCCGACCAGTTGGCGGTGGTCCGCCGCATCCTCGCCGAACTCGACGCCGACGACAAGCTGCTGACGGCGCGGCAGGCCCTCGGCGACATCAGCCGGGCGAAGAACCGGATGCAGTCGCCCGAGAGCTTGCGGGGCGAAAGCTGGAGCGCGCGGGGCGAGCTCGCGGCCAAGGTCTACGAGCGGTACCGGCGCGCGCTAGCCGAGGCCGACGCCCTCGACTTCGACGACCTCCTGCTCGAGACGAAGAAGCGCTTCGAGACCGACGAGGGGCTCCGGCGCCGCTACGGCGAGCGCTTCCGGTTCGTCATGGTCGACGAGTACCAGGACACCAACCCGCCGCAGTACCGGCTCGTCCGACTCCTGACCGAGCACCGCAACCTGTGCGTCGTCGGCGACCCCGACCAGTCGATCTACAAGTGGCGCGGCGCCGACCTGCGCAACATCCTCGACTTCGAGCGCGACTACCCCGACGCGACGGTGGTGCGCCTCGAGCAGAACTACCGCTCGACCCAGGTCATCCTCGACGCCGCCGACGCGGTCATCCGGCGCAACCGCGACCGCCTCGAGAAAAAGCTGTGGACCGAGCGCGCCGGGGGCGCTCTGGTGCGCTCCTTCCGGGGCGGCGACGATCTGGAGGAGGCCGACTTCGTCATCGCGCGCCTGCGCGAGGCGCTGGCCGACGGCGAGACCCCGGCCGGCGTGTTGTACCGCACGAACGCCCAGTCGCGCGCCCTAGAGGACGCGCTGGCCCGCGCGGGGCTCGCCTACCGCATCGTGGGCAACGTCAGGTTCTACGAGCGCAAGGAGGTCAAGGACGCGCTGGCGTATCTGCGGCTGCTCATCAACCCCGACGACGACGTGAGCCTGCGCCGGGTCGTCAACACGCCGCCGCGGGGCGTCGGCAAGGGGGTCATGACCGCCCTCGAGACGATGGACCCCCCGCCCGAGGCGGGGCCCCTGTTCGCCGGGGCCGAGGCCGGCCCCGCCCCGCCCGACTCGCTCTGGCGGCGCCTGAACCGGGCGGTCGACGAGCGCTCGGTCCCCACCCGCGCGGCCACCGCCCTGCGGCGGTTCCGCGACATCCTCGCGGGCCTCGCCGACGCGGCGGCGCGCGAGCCGGTCTCCGACGTGCTCGGGAAGCTGCTCGACCGCAGCGGCTACCTGCAGCACCTCCGCGACCAGCACACCGAGGAGGCGGAGGGCCGGCTCGACAACCTGATGGAGCTCGTCTCGGCCGCCCGCGACTACGAGGTCCGCGAGCCCGACGCGTCGCTCACCGGTTTCGTGGACCGGCTGTCGCTGCTGTCGGAGACCGACGAGGCGGAGGGGGCCGAGGACGCCGGCATCCAGCTCATGACCCTGCACGCGGCGAAGGGGCTGGAGTTCCCGGTGGTGTTCATCGTCGGCCTCGAGGAGGGGCTCTTCCCCCACATGCGTACGCGCGACGACCCCGACGGCCTCGAGGAGGAGCGCCGGCTCTGCTACGTGGGGATGACGCGGGCGCAGACCCGGCTCGTGCTCACCAGCGCCGCCCGCCGCCGCGTCTTCGGCGAGTACAAGGATTGCGAGCCCTCGCGCTTCCTCGACGAGGTTCCCCCCGAGCTGATCGACGTGGTGGAGCCGGTCTTCTCAACGCCGGTGCGGACCGCCGCCGCCTACGGGCGGGGGGCCTACCGCGGTCGGCGCCGGGAGTTCGCCGACGACCACATCCAGCCCGACTACGGCTACGCCTACGAGGACGAGGACCAATCGGTGATCAGCGTCGTCCCGGGCGCCCGCGTCCGCCACCCGCGGTTCGGCGTGGGCACGGTCCTGTCGGTGGAGCCGCTGACCGACGACATGAAGCTCACCGTCAGTTTCCGCGACGTCGGGCGCAAGACGCTGCGCGCCAAGTTCGCCAAGCTCACCCTGGCGTGAAGTCGTGCTGAACCGGTGGTCGGTGCCGAGCGGGTGGTGGGCACCGGGAAGACAAACGGCTCGACACCCATGCCGCATCCGCGGCACAGCGTCGAGCCGTTCCTATCTCCCGAAGCGCGGACGCGCCGGTACCGGCCCCATGGGGCGCGGAGCCCGAGGCGCCCGCAACGCAAACCCGTGCAGCGGGGTCGCTGCTGGGCTTGCGCTAGCTAGCTGATGTTCCGAATCACCCAGCGGCCCTCCATCGGCAGGCCGTCGGCGCCCGTCAGGATCGTCCGCTGGAGGGTGACGGTCAGCATCTCCTCCGTCTCGTTCTCCTCGTGCTCGATCCGCACGGAGACCTCCACGTCCTTCGTCACCAGTTCGCCCTCGTACTGCGTGACGTCGATGGGGTTGTTCGGATCGAACATGCTGAGCTGGGCTTCGTTCCGCTCCGCGTTCAGCTCGTCCCGCGCCGCCGCCACCGTCCGCGAGTGCTCGATGGTGCGGTCGCGCCAGTCCGTCCACGCCTCCTGGACCTCCCGGTCGGCGCGGCGCCGCAGGTTGTTGCCCTCGCGCTCCGCCTCGAGGACGCGGTTGATCGCGTCGAAGTTCTCGTCCTGGTAGACGATCTTCTCCTGCGTGAAGACCTCCTCGGCCTCCTCCGCCTCGGCCAGGGCCTGGCTCAGCTCCACCATCCGGAGCGGGCGGCTCTGCTCCTCGGCCACATTCTCGACGCTGGGTCTGGACACCACGCCGCGCTCCTGGGTGTCCCAGGCGTACATCGCGATGTTGTTCAGCGAGTCCCGGTCGCCGAACCGCGCGGCCTGGAAGTACGACCGGATGAGCGTCTCCTCCTCTCCCCCGCCGCCGCAGGCGCCGAACAACATCCCCATGCACAGCGCGAGCACCGGCACTTTCATCCTCGATCGAGCCATCTCACCGCCTCCTTGCACTGGCAGCCCCGGCGAACGGCCGGCTGGCGGCCGTGCGCTCATGCTGACTGCGTTGTCCTCTACGACTGCGTCCCCTTCACCCGAACGTTCCGGCCCGCCGCCGTCCTCAACTCCCGTCCGCGTCCGGCGGCGTCCCGCCGCCGCCGCCACTGGCCCCGTCCGCGCTGACGTCACCGGCCTCGTCCGCGCTCACATCGCCCAGCCTCGCCAGCGAGACGACCTGATCGTCGTCGTCGATCCCGATCAGCCGCACCCCCTGGGTCGCCCGGCCGATGGGCCGGATGTCCTTCGTGTTCATGCGGAGCACCTTCCCCTGCTGGGTGATGAGCATGAGCTCGTCGGCGTCCTCCACGGAGGCGATGCCCACGACCGGTCCGTTCCGGGCCGTCGTTTGGATGCTAATGATACCGAGTCCCCCGCGGGATTGCACGCGGTATTCCTCAATCCCGGTCCGCTTGCCGAAACCGTTCCCGGTGACCGTCAGCAGCGAGCCCCCGGGCCGGACGACGGCCATCGCGACCACCTCGTCGTCCTCGCGCAGGCGGATGCCCCGGACGCCGCGCGCGGTCCGGCCCATCGACCGCACGTCCTGCTCCGGGAAACGGATGGCCTTGCCCTGCCGCGTGCCCAGGAATACCTCGCCGCGCCCGTCGCTGATCTCGGCCGAGATCACCGCGTCGTCTTCGTCGACGCCGGCCGCCACGATGCCCTTCTGGCGCGGGTTGCGGAAGGCGCGGAGGTCCGTCTTCTTGATCATGCCCCGCCGGGTTCCGGTGAAGACGCACTGCTCCCCCTCGGCTTCGGGCCAGTCGCGGACGGCCAGCAGGGCCGCGATCTTCTCGTCCGGCTCCATCGAGACGAGGTTGGCGATGGACTTCCCGCGCCCGCTCGGGCCGACGTCGGGAATCGTGTGCACCTTCAGCCAGTACACCCGCCCCCGGTCCGAGAAGATGAGGATGTACGCGTGGGTCGACGCCACGAAGAGGTGGGTCAGGAAGTCGCCGTCGCGCGTGCGCATGCCGAGGCGGCCCTTGCCGCCCCGCCGTTGCGCCCGGTACTCGGTGATCGCGGTCCGCTTGACATAGCCGGTGTTGCTCACGGTGATGGCCATGTCCTCTTCCGCGATCAGGTCCTCGATGCGCAGCTCGCCCGGGTCGTCCACGATCTCGGTGCGCCGCTCGTCGCCGTACTTGCCCTGCACCTCCCGCAGCTCGTCGACCACGATGCCCATCAGCAGCGCCTCGCTGCCGAGGATCTCGCGCAGGCGCCGGATGACTTTCTGCAGCTCGGCCAGCTCGTCGAGCACCTTCTGCCGCTCGAGACCGGTCAGGCGCTGGAGCTGCATGTCGAGGATCGCCTGGGCCTGGATGCGGCTCAGCTCGAACCGCTCGATGAGCCCCTCGCGGGCCTCGGCGGGGTTGCCGGCGCCGCGGATGAGGGCGATCACGGCGTCGAGGTGGTCGAGGGCGACCTTCAGCCCCTCAAGGATGTGGGCGCGGGCCTCCGCCTTCCGCAGCTCGTGCTCGGTGCGCCGGCGCACGACGTCGTGCCGGAACGCGATGAACCGTTCGACGAGATCGAGCAGGCCGAGGACGCGGGGCCGTCCGTCGACGATCGCCAGCATGATCACGCCGAACGTGGTCTGCAGCGGCGTGTGCTTGTACAGGTTGTTCAGGACGACTTCCGGAACCTCGCCGCGCTTCAGCTCGATGACGATCCGCATGCCGTGGCGGTCCGACTCGTCGCGGAGGTCGCTGATGCCCTCGATGGCCTTGCCGCGCACCAGCTCAGCGATCTTCTCGATCAGGCGGGTCTTGTTGAGCTGGTAGGGGATCTCGGTGATGATGATCGCCTGCCGCTCGCCCTTCCCGATGTCCTCGATCGTGGTCCGCCCCCGCACCGTGAGCGACCCGCGCCCGGTCTGGTAGGCGGCGTCGATGCCCGCGTGCCCGACGATGAACCCCCCGGTGGGGAAGTCCGGCCCGCTGATGCACGCCCGCAGGCCGCGGCGCTTCTCGGCCGCGTCGTCCCCGCGGTGCTCGATGGTCCACACGATGCCGTCGATGACCTCCCGCAGATTGTGGGGCGGGATGTTGGTGGCCATGCCCACCGCGATGCCCGCCGAGCCGTTCACGAGGAGGTTCGGGTACGGGGTCGGAAGGACGGTGGGCTCCTCGGTGGTCTCGTCGTAGTTCGGGACGAAGTCGACCGTCTCCTTGTCGAGATCGGCCATCAGGTCGTCCGAGATCGGCTGAAGCCGGGCCTCGGTGTACCGCATCGCGGCCGGCGGATCGCCGTCCACGGAGCCGAAGTTCCCCTGGCCGTCCACCAGGGGGTAGCGCATGTTGAACTCCTGGGCGAGCCGCACCAGGGTGTCGTAGATGGACGCGTCGCCGTGGGGATGGAAGTTCCCCATGACCTCGCCGACGATCTTGGCGCACTTCCGGTAGGTCCGGTTCGACGCCAGCCCCATCAGCCGCATGCCGTACACGACCCGCCGGTGGGCCGGCTTCAGCCCGTCGCGCACATCGGGCAGGGCGCGCCCGATGATGACGCTCATGGCGTAGTCCATGTACGAGCGCCGCATCTCGTCTTCGATGTTGACGGGCGATCTGGTGTCTGAAACGTCGGCCATGGTGGAGTCGTGTCTGGGGAATCGGCGTCGCCGCGGCCCGCGCGGGCGAAAGCGGCGGACGCGGCGGGGGCGCTATACGTCCAGATTCTTGACGTCGAGGGCGTTGTCCTCGATGAACTTGCGCCGGGGCTCGACCTGGTCGCCCATCAGGGTCGTGAACATCACGTCCGCCTCGGTGTCGTCCTCCGCGCTGACCTCGAGGAGCGTCCGGTTCTCCGGATTCATCGTGGTGGACCAGAGCTGATCCGGGTTCATCTCGCCGAGGCCCTTGTACCGGTTGATGGCCACGCCCCGCTTCCCCGCGGCCAGAAAGTGGTCGAGCAGGGCGTCGACGCCGTCGATGGGCACCTCCCGCGGCGGTGCCGCCGACTCGCCCGATTCTTCGCCGTCCGCGCCGCCGCCGCGGACCACCGTGCTCACGAGCATCGGCCCGCGGACGTTCCGGATCGCCTCGAAGCTGGCCGACAGGGCGCGGTACTCCGCCGACTCGATGAACTCGACGCCGACCGACTGCCGCCGGGCGAACCCGCCGCTCCGGTCCTCGACCACCAGCGCGTGGGCGTTGTGCTCCTCGTCGATGTCCACCCGGACGGTGCGCGACGGGGTGGTCAGCTCCGCCGCCAGCGTCTCCAGGCCGGTCCGCGGCTCGAAGAACCCCTTGTCGACGGCGCCCGCGGCGAGCAGGGCCTCGACGATGTCCGCGGCCGGTCCGCGCCGGTCGACGATGGCCCGGTAGCGCTGGAAGGCGACCAGGCGGTGCAGCAGCTCCTCCAGGTGTTCCGCCGTCAGCTCGCCGTCGGGAAGCTTCAGCACCCGCGTCTCCGCCGCCCGGCGGAAGAGCCACGACTCGAGGTCGCGGTCGTCCTTGACGTAGGTCTCGCTGCGGCCCCGCTTGACCCGGTAGAGGGGCGGCTGCGCGATGTGGATGTGCCCGCGCTCGATCAGCTCGCGCATCTGGCGGTAGAAGAACGTCAGCAGCAGGGTGCGGATGTGCGAGCCGTCGACGTCCGCGTCGGTCATGATGATGACGCGGTGGTAGCGGAGCTTGTCGGGCTGGAAGTCGTCCTTTCCGATGCCGCAGCCGAGGGCCGCGATCATCGCGCGGATCTCGTCGCTGCCGAGCATCTTGTCGAAGCGCGCCTTCTCGACGTTGAGGATTTTCCCCTTGATGGGCAGCACCGCCTGGAACCGCCGGTCGCGGCCCTGTTTGGCGGACCCGCCGGCCGACTCGCCCTCGACGATGTACAGCTCGGCCTTGCCGGGGTCCCGCTCCTGGCAGTCGGCGAGCTTCCCCGGCAGGCTGCTGTTGTCGAGCGCGCCCTTGCGGCGCACGAGGTCGCGCGCCTTCCGGGCCGCCTCGCGGGCCCGCGCCGCGTCGATGGTCTTGTTGACGATGCGCTTGGCCACGGCCGGGTTCTCTTCCAGGAACGCCCCGAGGCGGTCGTTCACGATCGCCTCGACGATGCCCTTCACCTCGGTGTTGCCGAGCTTCGTCTTCGTCTGGCCCTCGAACTGGGGGTGGGGGATCTTGACGCTGATGACCGCGGTCAGCCCCTCGCGGATGTCGTCGCCGCCGATGCTCTCCTTGAGGTCCTTCGCGAGGTTCTGGCGGGCGGCGTAGCTGTTCAGGGTCCGCGTCAGGGCCGCCCGGAGGCCCGAGACGTGGGTGCCGCCCTCCTGCGTGTTGATGTTGTTGGCGAAGGCGTGCAGGGTGTCGGAGTAGCCGTCGTTCCACTGCAGCGATATCTCCGCGTCGATGCCGTCGCGCTCGCCGCGCATGTAGATCGGATCGGCGTTCACCGCCACCCGGTTCTCGTTGAGGTACCGCACGAACGAGTTGATGCCGCCCTCGTAGCGGAAGTCGCGGTGCTTGCCGTCCTCCCGCTCGTCGTCGAGGGTGATGCGGACCCCGGCGTTGAGGAACGCGAGCTCGCGGAGGCGGTGGGCCAGGGTGTCGAAGCTGTACTCCACCGTCTCGAAGACCCCGGCGTCGGCCTTGAACGTCAGCTTGGTGCCGCGGCGCCGGGTCGTGCCCGTGACCTCCAGGTCGGCGTCGGGCACGCCCTGGGTGTAGCTCTGCTGGTACACGCGCCCGTTCCGGTAGATCTCGAGGCTCAGCGACCCGGACAGGGCGTTGACGACCGACACGCCCACCCCGTGCAGCCCGCCCGACACCTTGTAGCTCTCGTTGTCGAACTTGCCGCCGGCGTGCAGGACGGTCAGCACCACCTCGGCCGCCGGCCGGCCGCTGGCGTGCGTATCGACGGGTATTCCGCGGCCGTTGTCGACCACCGTGATCGAGTTGTCGATGTGGACGGTGACCTTGATGGTGTCGCAGAAGCCGGCCAGGGCCTCGTCGATGGCGTTGTCCACCACCTCGTACACCAGGTGGTGCAAGCCCTGGGCGCCGGTAGACCCGATGTACATCGCGGGCCGCTTCCGAACCGCCTCAAGCCCCTCGAGCACCTTGATCTTGTCCGCGCCGTACTCCGCGAGATCGGCCGACGTGATCGCCGGCGCCGCCGCGGCCGCGGCGGCCTCCCCCTCGCCGAGCGGCGACGGCGCCAAACCGGCCGTCGCCCGCTGCCCCTCCAACTGCGCCATTCCCTGTCCTCGTCACCCCGTTCCGGGGGGCCGTCGGGGCCGCTCCCGGCGGCCGCCGCGCGGGGTTACACCCGCATCGGCATGATCACGTACGTGTACTCGCATCCCTCGGTCGACGAGGGCGACAGCACCGCCTGGCTCACCTCGTCCTTGAACTCCAGCGCCACGCTGTCGCAATCGACGGCCCCCAGGAAATCCAGGACGTACTCGGCGTTGAAGCAGATCTCCGTCACCGCCCCCCCGTACTCGACGGCCAGCACCTCGGACGCCTCGCCGACGTCCGGGCTGCTCGACGAAACCTCCACGCCGCCGTCCTCGATCTTGAACCTCACCGCCCGCGACCGCTCGTTCGACAGCAGGGCTACGCGCTTGAGGGTGCTCGCCAGCCGGTCGCGGTCGAACTCGATGCGCTTGTCGTTGCCCTTGGGCAGGACCCGCTCGTGAGCGGGGAACTGCGCGTCGATGGTCCGCGAGATCAGTTGCCGCGCGCCCACATCGAAGAACAGGTGGTTCTCGCCCCGCTCGTAGGCCACCTCCTGCGCGCCCTCCTCGCCGAGGAGCCGGGCCAGCTCCGTCAGCGTCTTCCTCGGCAGGATGACCCGGGCCGGCTCCTCGCCGCCGGAGTCGGGGCCGGAGCCGCCTCCTCCCTCCGCCTTGCACGCCGCCGAGGCGAGGGCCAGCCGATGGCCGTCCGTGGCGACGAGGGTCATCAAGGACGGCGACAGCAGGAACAGGGCGCCGTTCAGGAAGAACCGGGTGTCCTCGCTGGTGATCGCGAACTGCGTCTTGCCCACCATCTCGGCCAGCAGCCCCGCCGCGAGATGCGCGCTCGCGGCGCCGCCCGACTCCGGCATCGCCGGAAAATCCTCCCGCGGCAGGGTCTGGATGCGCGAACTGAACCGGTCGGCCGTCACCTTCACGGTTCCCGCCTCCGGCTGGACGATCCGGATGTCGGTGTCGGGCAGCGCGCGGGCGATCTCGTAGAGCTTCCGCGCCGGCAGGGTCAGCGAGCCCCCCTTGGCGACCGCGGCGGCGCAACGGCTGCGCAGCCCCACCTCGAGATCCGTCGCGGCGAGGCGGATCTCGGACGCGCCGTCCTCCGCCTCGATCAGGACGTTGGCGAGGATGGGGATCGTGTTCTTGCGCTCGACGATGCCTTGGAGGAGCTGCAGCTCTTTGAGGAGTTCGGTCTGGCGGACAGTGAGTTCCATCGAGGAAGAGGCCTTCGGGGTTGGTGCCGTTGAGTGTTGACTCCAGCAGATCGAGTAGTGATCCTCCAATTATAGCAACAAGTCGTGTGCGGAACTCGCTCAGATTGGGGATAAGTCATTTTTCCGTAGGCATTTACGTTGTGCATGACCCTCGGGATTTCCTGTGGGCCGGACGCGCCGTTCTCCACGGGGTCGGCCTCGGTCCCGGCGGGGCCCCGCCGGGCGGATCCGCTGTGGAGGGGTTGTTGGGGAAAACGCGGCCCCCGCTCCGGGGCCCGGTGCGGCGCGGGGGCCCACCGCTAGTCCATCGACTGCCTGACCGACTTGACGAAGCCGTCGATGAGGGTGTTGAAGTCGGCGTTCTTCCCCCGTTCGGCGTCGATCTTGTCGCACGCGTAGATGACCGTAGAGTAGTGTTTGCCGAACTTCCTGGCGATTTCCGGATACGAGGCGCGGGTGAGGGTCCGGGCCAGGTACATCGCGATCTGGCGCGGCAGCACGATCGTCTGCGTGTTGTTCCGCGACTTCAGGTCGCTCAGCTTGAGCGAGTAGTGGGCGGCCACGTGCCGCTGGATGATCTCGATGGTGACGACGGGCTTGTCGCGCTCGCCGAGGTTGGGCAGCACCTTGCGGGCCAGGGCCAGGGTGATCGGCTGCCGCCACAGCGACGCGCGGGCAATCAGGGTGGTCAGCGAGCCCTCGAGCTCGCGGATGTTCGACTTGATTCGCTCGGCGATGTAGAGCGCGACGTCGTCGCCGATGGGGATGTCGGGGGCCAGGTGCTCGGCCTTCTTCTTGAGGATGGCGACCCGGGTCTCCAGATCCGGGGGCTGGATGTCGACGGTCAGGCCCCATTCGAAGCGGGATCGGAGCCGCTCCTCGAGGAACTGGAGCTCGTGGGGCGGGCAGTCGCTGCTGATGACGATCTGCTTCTGCGCGTCGTAGAGCGAGTTGAACGTGTGGAAGAACTCGATCTGCGTGCCCTCGCGGCTGGCCAGGAACTGGATGTCGTCCACCAGCAGCACGTCGGTGCCGCGGTACCGCGCCCGGAACTCGATGGTCCGGTCGAAGCGGATGGCGTTGATCATCTCGTTCATGAAGCGGTCGGACGAGATGTAGGTGCGCGTGGACTGCGGCGAGTGGACGTCGAGGTACTCGCCGATGGCGTGCATCAGGTGGGTCTTGCCCAGACCGACGCCGCCGTAGAGGAACAGCGGGTTGTAGGACCGCGCGGGGGCCTCGGCGACGGCGCGGGCGGCGGCGTGGGCGAACTGGTTCGATGGCCCGACGACGAAGTCCTCGAAGGTGTAGCGCTGCTGGCGCTCCGGCGGGGGCTGCGGGGCGGGTTCGCGCACGTCGTGCGCGGGCGCCGCGTCGGTCCGCGCGGTGCCGTTGGTCACCAGCGCGATGGTCGCCCCCGGCCGGCCCAGCTCGTCGGCCGCCTCCTTGATGACCCCGGCGTAGTTGCGGGTCAGCCACTGCTTGAAGACGTCGTTGGGAACGAGGACCGTGATGGTGTCGCCCTCGTTGTCGAGGAACTTCGTGGGCTGGAACCAGGTGTGGAAGATGTACCCGCTGACCTTGTTCTCGACACGCGCCAGAATCTCGTCCCAGAGGTTGCTCGGCATCGGCGCCACTCGTGTCGGTACGCCGCCCGATCGGCCAGCGGACGACCGTGGACGGTTCGCTGGAGCGTTGTGGTTGAGCCCATCGGGCGCCTCCGTGCGGACATGACACCGGTCGTCGGCCTGGGAGGCGCGGCGTGCGATGGGGGCGACACCATACCACAACCCCGCCCCATGTCGGAACTTCCTCGGCTGGCGCGTGCGGATCGGGGCGGGGCGCGGCGTTCGCGGCGCGGCGCGGGGGTCGGAGGCGTCGTCGCGGTGGAGATCGCGCCTGGGAACGGCGTTCCGCTAAAGTTGCTGGCTGGCCATGTAACTACTTGAAAATAAATGACTTGATGTGTCGTCGATCGCGGGATGGCGGGGAAACCTGCTTGAAATACCGGTTTTCCATACAGTTTTCCACACATGTGGAAAACCGCCGCGGGGAACGGGATCCGGTCCGTCATCGGCGTCGCCGCGTGGTGCGGCAACGGAGTATCGGAGCCGGCCGCGGGGCCGGAACGGGGAGATTTCAACACCGGTCGGACTCGGGCGAAGCGGGCGGGATTTGACAACGCGCGGGGGACCACGTAGCGTAAAGGGTTGCCGCAGGAACGGAGGAGCCCGGTTCGATGAAGCGCACCTTTCAGCCCAACCGCCGTCATCGCAGGAAGACCCACGGATTCCGCGCTCGGATGAGCACGCCGGCGGGCCGGCGCGTGCTCAGCCGCCGCCGCGCGAAGGGACGCCATCGCTTGACGGTCTCCGACTAGCCGGGACGGGGCTTGGCGGGTTGAGGCGCGGGGCCGGTGACGGCTGCGACCCGGACGCTGGCGCGCCGCGAGCGGATTCGCCGCCGGCGGGACTTCCTTCGGATTCAACGGCGCGGCACGCGGACCCGGGGACGCTACATGACGCTGATCGGGCTCCCCGGCGAGCGGGGCTGCAGCCGACTGGGCATCGTCGTACCCCGCCGCCTGGGGAACGCCGCGCGCCGCAATCTCATCAAGCGCCGCGTACGCGAGCTGTTCCGCCACGAGAAGCCGACCTCGGTGACCGACCTCGTGGTGCTGCCCTTCCGGGAATTCCCCGGTGTGCCGTTCGATTCGTTGCGGAGCGATTATCGCCGAACGCTGCTCCGACATCTCCGCGGGCGGACGCCGCGATGAGGGTGGCGTGAGACTCCTCTGCGCCGGCTGGCGGCTGGCGGACCGTTGGCTGATTGGCCTGTCGGCGGTGCTGTTGAACGCTTATCGAGCCGTTCTCGGCCCGCTGTTCGTCGGGGCCTGTCGATTCGAGCCGTCCTGCTCGCACTACGCGGAGGAGGCGATCAGGCGTCATGGAAGCGTTCGCGGCGCTTGGCTCACGCTCGCGCGCTTGTGCCGTTGTCATCCTTTCCACGCCGGGGGAATCGACCCGGTGCCGCCGGCCGGCGGGTCCGCCCCGTCGGCGGTGCCGCCTGCGCCGGAACCGCCGGACCTCTGATCTGCCATGGAGCGTCGAGTCCTTCTCGCGGTCACGCTGTCCTTCCTGGTGCTGGTGCTGTACCAGCAGTGGATCGGTCCGCCCCCCGGCGTGGAAGGGGTGCCGGATGCCGGCGCCGCGGGGGACGCCGTTGCCCGCGGGACCGCCGGCTCCGCGCCTGGGCTGCGGGAAGGCGGCGCGCCGGATCAGGCTCCGCCGCCGGGCGCCGCCTCCGTCCCCGCGCCGCGGGTCGCCTCCGGGCCGGAGACGTCGCCGATCGTCCCCGTCGTGGCCGACGACCGGCAGCGATCCATCTTCGTCGAGAGCGACTTCGTGCTGGCGGAGTTCGATAATCGCGGGGCCGAGCTCGTCAGTTGGAAGCTCAAGCACTACGCCGATGAAGACGGCGAGCCCGTCGATCTGACGCTGCCCGAAGCGCCCGCGGGCCGGCCGCGGCCGTTCTCGCTGCTCGTGCCGGGAGACGCCGCCCTGACGGCGCGTCTCGACGCCGCCCTGTTCAGACCGTCGGTCGACGGCCTGCGCCTGGCCGGCGACCCGGGCGCGCTCGCCTTCGAGTACGAGGACAGCTCGGGCCTGCGCGTCCGGAAGACGTTCCGCTTCCAGCCTTCGCCGGAACAGCCGTACGTGGTCGGCTTCGAGGCTGCGGTCACGACCGGGGCCGGCGTCCAGCCCACGACGACGGCATGGGGCCCGGGTCTCGGCGGAGTGCGCGCCGACGCGTCATGGTTCGTGTTCCAGCAGCTTCCGGGCGCGGTGTTGTATGGCCGGCCCGTGGAGGACGGGCTCGCGCGGGAGGTCGACGTGTACCGCGCCCTGCCGGCCAATGTTCCGGAGGAGCCCGCGTACGAGGGACAGCTCGACTTCGCCGGCATCGAGAACCACTACTTTCTGGCCGCCGCCCTGCCGGGCCCGCAGGCGAGCCGCGTCGACTACCGTCCTCTCTCGGCGGCCGGGGTGGAGCACGACCTGGTCGAGTTCGAGGTCACCGTGGCGCCGGGCGGCGGCGAGCTTCCTTTCTTCATCGGTCCCAAGGACTTCGACCTCCTCGCGGCGGTGCACCCGGACCTCGTGCGGGCCATCGACTTCGGGTTCCTGTCGGTCATCGTCGTCCCCCTCCATCGGACCCTGAAGTGGATCCACGGGTTCGTGGGCAACTACGGGTGGTCGATCATCCTGCTCACGGTGTTGATCAACATCGTGATCTTCCCGCTGCGCCACAAGAGCGTCGTCTCGATGCGGAAGATGCAGGAGCTGCAGCCGGAGATGAAGGCCATCCAGGCGCGCTACGCCGGCCTCAAGGCGACGGATCCGGCCCGGCAGAAGATGAACCAGGAGGTGATGGAGCTGTATCGCCGCCACGGCGCGAACCCCGCGAGCGGGTGCCTGCCGATGCTGCTGACGATGCCGATCCTGATCGCCTTCTACCGGCTGCTGTCGATGGCCGTCGAACTGCGGGGCGCGCCGTTCCTGGGGTGGATCGACGATCTGTCGGTGCAGGATCCGTTCTACGTGACGCCGCTCATCATGGGCGCGTCCATGGTGTACCAGCAGCGGCTGCAGCCGGCCGGCGCGGCGAGCCCGGAGCAGCAGCGGATCATGACGCTCATGCCGGTGATCTTCACCGTGATGTTCCTGTGGGCGCCGAGCGGGCTGGTCATCTACTGGCTGACGAGCAACGTCCTGGGCATCGGGCAGACGGTGGTGACGAACCGCATCGCCGGCCCGCCGCGGGTGAGGCAGGTGCGCCCGCCGGCGGAGAGGCAGGTCAAGAAGGCCGAGGCGGAGACCGCCGGGGCGGAGCCGCCGCGGAACGGCGGGGAACGCCAAGCGAGGAATGCGCCGCGGAACGGCGGCGGGGAACGCCAGGCCAGGAACCGGCCGGGATCGAAGGCGGCGCGGGCGGGCCGGGGACCGCGCCGGTCGCGCGGGAAGAATCGATAGCGTCCGCGGCGGCCGGCCGGGCCGGGCCGGAGCCCCGGTCGGCGCGGTGACCGCGGGGAGCGGCCGGGAGGTTGGCGTGGCCGAGGATATCGAAGCTCGGATGGCGGCGTTCGTGGAGGCGGTGACGGGCGCGCTCGGCCTGTCGCTCGACGCGGAGTGCGCCCCGTTGGAGGACGGGACCCGCATCACCCTGAACGGGGAGGGCGGCGAGCTGCTCCTTCGCCGCAAGGGCGAAGGCCTCGAAGCGCTGCAGCACGTCGTCAACGCCGCGTTCCGCGGCGAGCACGGGAAGGGGCGCATCGTCGTCGACTGCCTGGACTATCGAAGGGGCAAGGACGAGGAGCTCCGGCAGACGGCGGTGCTGCTCGGCGAGCGGGCCCTCCGGACCGGGGAGACCCAGGAGATCGGGCCTTTGAACCCGTACGCGCGGCGGATCGTGCACCTGGCGATCGCCGACGACCCGAGCGTCTCGTCGGAAAGCATCGGCGACGCGTTCCTCAAGACGGTGCTGATCTCGCCCGCGGATCCGACGCGCCGCCCGTGAGCCGGCCTCCCGGCGCCTCCCACCGTCGATGCCCGGCGGCTCCGCCCGCGTCCGCGTTTCCGGTGCGCCGCGGATCTCCGTCCGGCCCTCGCCCCGTCGTCATCCCGGGATTCGTGTGGCGGACGCGGCACCGGACCGCCGTCGCGCCCCGGTGCCTCCGGGGGGCTTAGCCGATGTTCGCGCCCGACGACACCATCGTCGCCATCGCCACGGCGCCCGGCCGCGGGGCGCTGGGGGTGGTGCGCATCAGCGGGCCGCGGGCGGCGGAGGTCGCGGGGGCGTTGCTCGACCGTTCGCGCCCGCTCCCGCGGCGCCGCGCGACGTTGGCGCGCCTCGTCTCCCGTGACGGGGACGACGTGACCGCGCTCGATCGGGTAGTGGCGACGTCGTTCCCCGGTCCGGCGTCGTACACCGGTGAGGACGTCGTGGAAATCTGCGCCCACGGCAGTCCGCTGCTGCTCGAGGAGATGGTCGCCCTCGCCCGCCGGGCGGGTGCCCGGCTCGCGAACCCGGGGGAGTTCACGCTCCGCGCCTTCCTGCACGGCCGCGTGGACCTCGTGCAGGCGGAAGCGGTGGCCGACCTCGTCGACGCCGTCACACCGCTCCAGGCCCGCGCGGCCTTCGACCAGCTCGACGGCACGGTGACGGGGCGCATCGCCGACGTCGACCGCCGGCTGCTCGACCTGACCGCCCGCCTCGAGGCGTCGCTCGACTTCCCCGACGAGGGCTACCACTTCATCGACGCGCCGGCGGTGGCGGGGGGCATCGGGGAACTGCACGACCGGGTGAAGTCGCTGTTGGCGGGTGCCGCCGCCGGCCGTCTCATCCGCGAGGGTTGCCGGGTGGTCGTGCTCGGCCGTCCGAACGTGGGCAAGTCGAGCGTCTTCAACCGGCTGCTGGGCTCGTCGCGCGCCATCGTCACCCCCGTCGCCGGCACGACCCGCGATCTGGTGACCGAGACCGTCGACCTCGCCGGGCTCGCGGTCAGCCTGGTCGATTCCGCCGGCCTGCGCCCGACCGGCGATCCGGTCGAGGCCGAGGGCGTGTCGCGCGCCCGGCGGGCGTTCGGCTCGGCCGCCGCCTGCCTCGTGGTCGTCGACCGGTCGGAGCCCCTCGACGCCGATGACCGCGCCGTGCTCGCGGAGACGGCCGGCTCGCCGCGCGTGGTGGTCGTCAACAAGGTCGACCTCCCCGCGGCCGGGCCGTCCGCCCTGTTGCCGGTCGGCGACGACGCGCCCCACGTGGAGGTCTCGGCGCGTACCGGACAGGGGTTCGACCGTCTGCGGGGCGAGCTGCGGCTGGTGTTGATGGGCGGGACCGCGGCGCGCGAGACCCCGATGGTGACCAACCTCCGGCACATCGAGCTGCTCGAGCGGGCGGGGTCGGCGCTCGCGGCGGCGTCCGCGGCGGCGGAGCAGGGGGCGGCCGAGGAATTCGTGCTGCAGGATCTGCAGCGCGCGCGGGGCGCGTTGGAGGAGCTGACCGGGAAACGGACGCCCGACGATGTGCTCAAGCACATCTTCGACCGGTTCTGCATCGGGAAGTAGCCGGAGACGGGCGCAATGCCGCGCGTGCCGGGTGTTGGAGCTGGCCGGGGACGGGCGCCGGGCGACGCGCACGGACACGTCTTGACCGGTTCCGCATCGGGGAGGCCGCCGGAGACGGAGCCATGGGAACGGACCACGACGTCATCGTCATCGGGGCGGGGCACGCCGGCATCGAGGCCGCGCACGCCGCCGCCCGCCTGGGCTGCACGGTGGGGCTGTGCACGCTCTCGCGGGAGACGGTGGGGCAGATGCCCTGCAACCCCGCCGTGGGGGGCACCGCCAAGGGGCACCTGGTCCGCGAGATCGACGCCCTCGGCGGGTTGATGGGCGAGGCGATCGACGCCACCGCGATCCAGTTCAAGCTGCTCAACCGCAGCCGCGGGCCGGCCGTGCAGTCGCCGCGGGCGCAGGCGGACAAGCGGCGGTACGGCGCGTGGATGCGGTCCCGTCTGGAGCGCGAGCCCGGCATCGACTGGATCGTCGGACGGGCCGGCTCGGTCGTGGTCGAGGGCGGGCGGGCCGTCGGCGTCGATCTGGAGGACGGCACCCGCGCCGGCGCCCGGGCGGTGGTCGTGACCACCGGCACGTTCCTGAACGGGTTGATCCACGTCGGCCCCGAACAGCGGTCGGCGGGGCGGGCCGGCGAGCCGGCGTCGCGCGTCCTCGGCGAGTCGCTGAAGCGCCTGGGCCTCGCGGGGGGGCGGCTGAAGACCGGAACCCCGCCCCGGCTCGACCGCGCGAGCATCGACTTCGGCCGCTTCGAGGAGGAGCCGGGCGACCGTCCCCCGGTGCCGTTCTCGTTCATGAGCGGCCTCATCGACCGCCCGCAGATCTGCTGCCACGTCGTCCACACGACGCCCGCCGTGCACGAGCTGGTCCGCCGGAACCGGGACCGGTCGCCGCTCTACAACGGGCGCATCACCGGCATCGGGCCCCGCTACTGCCCGTCGCTCGAAGACAAGGTGATGCGGTTCCCCGACCGCGAGCGGCATCAGGTCTTCCTGGAGCCGGAAGGGCTGGACGTGCCCGAGATCTACGTCAGCGGCTGTTCGATGTGTCTGCCGCGCGACGTGCAACAGGAGGTCATCGCGGCGCTCCCGGGGCTGGAGGACGCGGTCATGCTGCGCCCGGGCTACGCGGTCGAGTACGACTTCATCCAGCCTACGGAGCTGGCGCCGACCCTGGAGACCCGGAAGATCGCGGGACTCTACCTCGCCGGGCAGATCAACGGCACCTCGGGCTACGAGGAGGCGGCGGGGCAGGGCCTGGTGGCGGGGGTGAACGCGGCCCGGCGCGCCCGCGGGGAGGGCGATTGGGTGCTGAGCCGTAGCGAGTCCTACATCGGCGTGATGGTCGACGACCTCACGACCCGCGGCTGCCTGGAGCCCTACCGCATGTTCACGTCCCGCGCCGAGCACCGCCTGCTGCTGCGCATCGACAACGCCGACCTGCGCCTGACCCCGCGCGGCCGGGAGGTCGGCCTCGTCGGCGACGAGCGCTGGGACCGTTTCCGCGCCCGGCGCGCGAGGTTCGAACGGAACTTGGCCGGCGTGCGGGCGGCGCGCGTGCGGGAGGGCGCGCGCACCGTCCCCGCCGCCCAGGTGCTTCGGCGGCCGGGCGTCACGCTGGCCTTGATGGGCGAGCGGGGGGTCGTGAAGCTCGAGATCGGCGTCGATTCGGCCGGCGCCGAGCGGTCGAGCGTGGAGACGGCGGTGAAGTACGAAGGATACCTGCGGCGGCAGGAGGCGACCATCGCGCGCTCCGCGAAGGAGGAGGGGCGGCGCATCCCGGCCGGCTTCCCGTACGACGACGTCCCGGGTCTGTCGACGGAGGTGGCGTCGAGGCTAGGCTCGATCCAGCCCGTCACCCTCGGGCAGGCCGGCCGCATTCCGGGCGTGACCCCCGCCGCCGTCGCCGTGCTCGGGGCCTACGTCAAGCGCTGGCGGGGCCGGGCGCCCGCCGGCGGGGACGCCGGGGACCGGAAGCGCCCGGAGCCGACAGGACCGCCGCCGCCGGCCGCCGGAGACGAGCGGCGCTACTCGGCGGCGGCCCGATGACGCCGCGCGAGCCCGAGCAGCGGCGCTTGGCGGCGCGCATCGCCCGGCGCGCGGCCCGCGCGGGGCTGGAGGTCCACCCCGCTCTTCGGCGCGCCCTGGCCGCGTACGTCGACCTGCTGATGCGCTGGAACCGCCGCATCAATCTGACCGCGCTGACCGATGACGACCGCGGCATCGACCGGCTGATCGTCGAGCCGCTCGCCGCCGCGTGCCATCTGCCGAAGCCTGACGCCGCCGTCACCGACATGGGGTCGGGCGGCGGGTCTCCCGCCGTGCCGATGAAGCTGGCCGCACCCGCGGTGCGTCTCCGTATGGTGGAGTCGAGAACGAGGAAGGCCGCCTTCCTCCGCGAGGCCGTGCGGCGTCTCGGGTTGGACGGAACCGTCGTGGAAGCCTGCAGATTCGAGGACTTGGTCGCTCGCGAAGAGTTGCTCGGGAAGTCCGACGTCGTGACCGTGCGGGCGGTTCGGGTCGAGGCCCGACTGTTGCGGCAGATTCGACATCTGGTCAGCCCGGGCGGCGCCGTGCTGCTCTTCCGGGGCGCGAGCGATGATCTCGACGCTCGTCCGCCGTCGCCATGGCGGGTCGACGCCGCCTACCCGCTGCCCGGCCCGGACCGCCGCCTGGTGGTCCTGAGGCACGCCCGCCTCTGAGGGAACCTGCGCGGGGCTACGGGCACTGCGGCCTGCCGGTCGCGTGCGATTCACCCGGTGCGGCGATGGTCGGCACCGGCCCCTAATGGGGGCCCGCGATGGCGGTGCCGCCACGTGTTCCACGTGGAACACCGGTCCGCGCCGTAACCGCGGCCGGCCGCGGCTGAGCGCGAAAGGGGGCTCCGCGGTTGTACACCGAAGCGCGTGAACGCGGCGGCCCCGGGCGGCCGGCGATGGCGGTGCCGCCGCGTGTTCCACGTGGAACACCGGTCGCGCCGTGCGGTGGAGCGGCGGCATGCGGCTGCCCGGCTGCGGCGGCGTGCGCGCGTCGTGTAGATTATTGGCCGGTCCGCGCATGGCGACCCCGACCGTCTGCTCCCGAGGGGACCATCGAAAGGAAGAGGACTTGACCGGCAGGGACCGCCTGATTGTTGCTCTGGATGTCGCTAGCGTCGAGGCCGCGCACGCCGTCGTGGAGGACCTGTCGAACGTCCGGGCCTACAAGATCGGTTGGCGGTTGCTCATGGCCGGATTGCGGGCGCGGGGGCTTGCGGACCTGTGGGAGCGGATCGCCGCCGAGGGCAAGGGGATCTTCGTCGACCTGAAAGTGCCGGACATCGGCAACACGGTGGCCGACGTCGTCCGCGACCTGAGCGGCGACCCGAGCATCCTGTTCTTGACCCTCCATCAGAACATGACGCTCCGGGACATCGCGATGGCGCGGGACGCGAAGGCCGGGAGCCGGTGGCCGGGGCTGCTCGCGGTGCCCTACGTCTCCAGCCTCGACGCGGAGGACTTCTCCCGTATCGCCCCGGCCGAGGCGGCGCGCGGGGTCACGCTCGATGAGTGGATCGTCGCCAGAACCCGCGACGCGCTCGATCATGGCTGCGACGGCGTGATCGCCTCCGGCGGGGTCATCCGCCTCTGCCGGGAAGTCTGGCCGCACGGGACCGGCGTGTCGATCGTCAGCCCGGGCATCCGCCCGGCGGGGGGGGCGCGCGACGATCACAAGCGCTCCACGACGCCGTCCCAGGCGATCCGTTGGGGATCGGACTACCTCGTCGTGGGACGCCCCATCCTGAACGCCGCCGACCGCGCGGGCGCCGCCCAGGCGATCATCGACGAGATCGACGAAGCGCTCTCTCTCTCGCCCGACTGACCGCCGGCAGGGTGGGTTGGGCGGCCAGCGGAGCCGCAGGCGACGATGGGCGGGCTAGGCCGATATCTCATTCGCCGCCTTCGATTCTGTCGCCTCCGCGACGGGCGCCGATGTTCCACGTGGAACGCTGCGGTCTCGGCGACGACGAATCACGGATCCGTCGGCTTGCCGCGACACCCGCATCGCGGTACCATCAGGGGGCGTACCCGCCGGAACTCGACTCAAGGCCTTCGACAGATCGCACCGCCGGTTGCCAATGGGCAGGATCATCGCGATCGCCAATCAGAAGGGCGGCGTCGGCAAGACGACCACGGCCATCAACCTCGCCGCCTCTCTCGCGATGGGCGATCAGCGGGTGCTCTTGGTCGACCTCGACCCGCAGGCGAACCTGACGAGCGGGCTCGGGCTGAGGGACGGAGCCCCGGACCGGCGCAACGTTTACCAAGCGTTGACGTCGGAGGCCGCCGCCCTCGATGAGCTGGCGCTCGACACCCCGGTCACCGGCCTGAAGCTGATTCCGACCGACCACGACCTGAGCGGTGCCGAGGTCGAACTGGTCGGGATGCCCAGTCGCGAGAGCCGGCTGCGGCCCCTGCTGCGGGCGGCCGGCGACCGCTACGACTACATCTTCATCGACACGCCGCCGTCGCTGGGGCTGCTGACCCTCAACGCCCTCGTCGCCGCGCATTCGGTGCTGATACCCCTCAACTGCGAGTACTTCGCCCTCGAGGGCCTGACCGAGCTGATGGCGACGATGGGGCGCGTTCAGGCCGGACTCAATCCCGAGCTCGTGATCGAGGGCGTGTTGCTGACCATGTCGGACTCGAGGACCAAGTTGGGCCAGCAGGTGGCGGGCGATGTCCGCGCGTATTTCCGTGAGAAGGTGTACCGGACGGTGATTCCCCGCAACGTGCGGCTGGGAGAGGCGCCGAGCCACGGCCTGCCGGCGATTCTCTACGACGTGCGGTCGACGGGGGCCGAGGCGTATCTCGCCCTGGCGCGCGAGATCCTGGGGCCCGCGCGGCGCGCCACCGGCCAGCGGCGGGTCACCGCGACATCGAGATGAGGTCCCCGCCGGGTCGGTCCCCTGGGCGGACGGCTCGCCGCAGGGCGATGAAGCCGATAATCGGCCCCGGCAGGTCGGTCCCCTGGGCGGACGGCTCGCCGTGATCGAGCGCCCGGTGGCCGATAGAAAGAGGCGTGACACGACTGACGTCCACCATCCCGGCCGGCGCGCCGGGCAGGAGTTCCGGATGGCGAAGACGCGACGGGCGCTCGGGCGCGGACTGAGCGCCCTCATTCCCGAGACGGCGCCGCCGCCCGCGGAGCAGCCGACCGAGGCGGACCTGGATCGGCTGACGCCCAACCGCGCGCAGCCCCGCACGGTCGTCGACGAGCCGAAGCTCGAGGAGCTCGCCCGGTCGATCCGCGCCAGCGGCGTCCTGCAGCCGATCGTGGTCCGGCGCATCGACGGGGACCGTTTCGAGATCGTCGCCGGCGAGCGGCGGTGGCGGGCGGCGCAGAGGGCCGGCCTGCTGCGGGTGCCGATCGTGGTGCGCGAGGTGCCGGACGAGAAGCTGCTGGAGATGGCCCTCATCGAGAACGTCCAGCGGGAGGACCTCAACCCGATCGAGGAGGGCGAGGCCTACCGGCGCCTCATCGACGAGCGCGGGATGACCCAGGAGGATGTCGCCGCCGCCGTCGGCAAGGACCGCGCCACCGTCGCCAACTACGCCCGGCTGCTGGTGCTGCCGCCCGAGGTGCGGACGGAGGTCGCGGCGGGCGCGCTGGCCATGGGTCACGCCCGCGCGCTGCTCGGTTTGGCCGAAGCGGACGCGCAGCGCCGCGCCGCCCGCGACGTCGTGGCCGGCGGCCTCTCCGTGCGCGAGACCGAGGCCCTCGTCAAGAAGCTGGCGGCCCCGCCGGTACCCTCGGGGCCGAAACCGGCGGCCGTCGACGTCCATACGCAGGCGGCGCAGGACCGGCTGCGCGTCGCCCTCGGCACGCGCGTCCGCATCGTCAGGAAGGGGCGGAAGGGCCGGATCGAGATCGACTTCGGGTCGGAGGACGAGCTGCAGCGCCTCTTCGAACGCCTCTCCGACTCGTGACCGGGGGGCTCCACGCCGGTCGGCCGTTGAAAGAGACTCGTTCTTGGCCGTGGCGGGCGGGGATGGTAGAATAGGTCGTTTGTGCGTTCAGAGCCGTGCTCTGACAGCGTGTCCGCGATGCCGTGGGTCGCATCCCGGGGGTCGCGGCCGGTCGGATCGTCCCGGCGAAGATCGGCGGATTCCAGGTTCAGGCGAAGCATCCGAATCACCATGACGAATCGTACCGCGGCAGTGCGTTACGCCCGCGCACTCTTCGACGTCAGTCTCGAAAGCGGCGATCTCCGGACCGCCGAGTCGGATCTGGTGGCCTTCGCCCGCCTCGTCGACGAGAACGAGACGCTGCGGCGGGTGCTCTTCGCGGCGGCGGTGCCGCCGCCGAAGAAGCGGGCCATCATAAACGATTTGCGAAATCGTTTGCGAAGCGTCTCGCCGACCGTCAGCCGGCTGCTGACGGTGCTCGCCGACCGCGGGCGGCTGGTCCTGCTGCCGGACATCGTGCGGTTCTACCGGGCGCGCGTGTTCGAGCACCTCGGGGTCGTCGATGCCGAGGTCACCACCGCGCAGCCCCTCAGCGCCGAGCAGGACGCGGCGGTGCGGCAGCGGCTCGCCGGCGCGGGCGCCGTCGACGTGCGGCTGACGACGGTCGTCGATCCCGGCATCCTGGGCGGGGTGGTCACGCGGATCGGCTCGACGGTGTACGACGGCAGCGTCGCCCGGCACCTCGAACGGATGCGGCAGACCTTCCTCGATCGATGAAGCAGGCGGCGCGGATCGGGAAACCCCTCCCGGAGCACACGGCCACCCGCAGGTGAAGGAACCGGACCACACAGGACGAGAGTTTCTGCGATGAGCATCAAGGCGGACGAGATTACGAAGATCATTCGCGAGCAGATCGGGAGCTACGACATCGACGTCGACGTGGCCGAGGTCGGCACGGTGGTGTCGGTCGGCGACGGCATCGCCCAGATCGACGGCATCGAGCGGGTCATGGCCACCGAGATGCTCGAGTTCCCCCACGGGATCTTCGGCATGGCCCTCAACCTCGAGGAGCAGGGCGTCGGCGCGGTTCTGCTCGGCGAGACCACCGAAATCAAGGAGGGCGACGCCGTCAAACGCACGGGCCGCATCATCTCCGTGCCGGTCGGCGAGGCCATGCTCGGCCGGGTGGTGAACGCCCTCGGCGAGCCGGTCGACGGAAAGGGCCCCATCGCGGCCACGGGCACCTCCCCGGTCGAGCGGATCGCCCCGGGCGTGGTCGACCGGCAGCCGGTGAAACGGCCCCTCCAGACCGGTCTCAAGGCCATCGACACGATGGTGCCGATCGGGCGCGGGCAGCGGGAGCTCATCATCGGCGACCGGCAGACCGGCAAGACCGCGGTCGCCGTCGACACCATCCTGAACCAGCGCGGCCAGGATGTCGTGTGCATCTACAACGCCATCGGCCAGAAGCAGTCGACGATCGCCCAGGTCGTGAAGACGCTCGAGGACGCCGGCGCGATGGAGTTCACCATCGTGGTCGCGGCGGCCGCCGCCGACCCCGCCCCGCTGCTCTTCCTCAGCCCGTACTCCGCCTGCGCCATGGGCGAGCATTTCCGCGACAACGGCAAACACGCGCTCTGCATCTACGACGACCTGTCGAAGCACGCCCAGGCCTACCGCGAGATCTCGCTCCTGCTGCGCCGGCCGCCGGGGCGCGAGGCGTATCCGGGCGACGTCTTCTACCTGCACTCGCGCCTGCTGGAGCGGGCGGCGATGATGCGGGACGAGCTCGGGGCGGGCTCGCTGACCGCGCTCCCCGTCATCGAGACCCAGGCCGGCGACCTGTCCGCGTACATCCCGACGAACGTCATCTCGATCACCGACGGGCAGATCTTCCTCGAGTCGGACCTGTTCCACCAGGGCGTGCGCCCCGCCATCAACGTCGGCAACTCGGTGTCCCGCGTCGGCGGGTCGGCGCAGGTCAAGGCGATGCGGCAGGTGGCGGGCACCCTGCGGCTCGACCTCGCGCAGTTCCGCGAGCTCGCCGCGTTCGCGCAGTTCGCCAGCGACCTCGACAAGTCGACGCAGGACCAGCTCAACCGCGGCCGGCGGCTGGTCGAGGTCCTCAAGCAGGGCCAGTACGCGCCGCTGCCGGTCGAGCGGCAGGTCCTCATCGTGTACGCCGGCACCAACGGCCATCTCGACGCGGTCGCGGAGGGCGACGTCCGCCAGTACGAGACCGAGCTGTACCAGTTCGTCGAGGCGCGCGAGCCCGCGCTCTTCACCGACCTCGCAGAGCGGGCGGTAATCGACGACGACCTCAAGGCGCGCATCGTCGCCGCCCTCAAGGAGTTCACCGAGCAGTTCGTCGCCGCCCGCAAGGCCGCGGCGGCCTGACGACGGTCATCGGGCGCCCCCGGCAACCCCCAGCACGAGAGCAGCCATCCAGTGCCTTCCCTTCTCGACCTCCGCAGACGCATCCGCGCCGTCAAGTCGACGCAGCAGATCACCAAGGCCATGAAGGCGATCGCCGCCTCGCGGCTCCGCCGGGCGCAGGACCGCATCCTCGGCGCCCGGCCGTTCGCGGTCCAGATGCAGCGCGTGCTCGGCGGCCTCGCCGCCCATGTCGACACCGGCGCGCACCCCCTGCTCGCCCGGCGCGGGCCGGACGCCCCGCCGCGTCCCACGCTGCTCGTGGTGGTGACGGCGGACAAGGGGCTGTGCGGGGGGTTCAACACCAACATCATCAAGGAGGCCGGCGGCGTCATCGGCCGGACCTCGGGGGCCGGCGTCTCGTTGGGGCTGGTCGGCCGCAAGGGCCGCGACTTCTTCGCGCGGCGCGGCTTCGACGTGCGTTTCGAGCTCGTCAACCTCTTCTCGCAGCTCGAGTACGGACACGCGCAGGCCGTCGCCCGCGAGGCGGTCGCGGCCTACACCGGAGGCGAAGTCGACAGCGTCAAGCTCGTCTACAACGAGTTCAAGAGCGTGCTGCAGCAGCGGGTGGTGGTCGACCAGGTGCTGCCGATACCGCGGCAGGAGATCGAGGCCGGCGGGGGCGAGGTCCTGCCCGACTACCTCTACGAGCCGGATCCGCGGGAGATCTTCGACACGCTGATTCCCCGGCACGTCGAGGTCCAGTTCTGGCGGGCGCTGCTCGAGTCGGCGGCGGCGGAGCACGCGGCCCGGCTGACGGCGATGGACGCGGCGAGCAACAACGCGACGGAGATGATCGAGGACCTGACGCTCTACATGAACAAGGTGCGGCAGGCCTCGATCACCCGGGAGATCATCGAGGTGGTGTCGGGCGCGGAGGCGCTCTAGGGCGCCGGCGTCCGCCTTCCGCCGGAGCCCGCCGACCCGCCGGGGGGACCGGGGCGAATCGGCGGCCGTCGCGCGGCCCGGCGTTCGGGGTCCGCGTTCGAGGGGCTCCCGCCGCGGCCGAGGCGGACCGGCGTCGCCGCGAATCGGGTTCACGCGGGTCGAGCGAGGATCGCGGCGGTCGAAGACCCCGGAGCCGGAGAGCCGAAAACGGACGGAGCAGAACGTCGGAGGGGCGTTTCCAGACATGGCGAACGAGACAGCGGCGGCACAGAACATCGGCAAGGTCGTGCAGATCATCGGACCGGTCATCGACGTCGAGTTCGCGGGCCGGCTGCCCGCGATCTACAACGCGCTGCAGGTCAAGTCGAGCGCGGGCGGAGTGGACATCGACGTCATCGCCGAGGTCGCCCAGCACCTCGGGGAGAACCGGGTGCGGGCGGTCGCGATGAAGCCGACCGACGGCATGCAGCGCGGCATGGAGGCGGTCGACCTCGGCCAGGCGATCTCCGTGCCGGTGGGGCCCGAGGCCCTGGGCCGGGTGCTCAACGTGCTCGGCGAGCCGGTCGACTTCCCCGACCGCCCCGTCGAGACGAAGGAGCGCTGGCCCATCCACCGGCCGGCGCCGAAGCTGAACGACCAGTCGACCGAGCTGCAGATGTTCGAGACCGGCATCAAGGTCATCGACCTCCTCGAGCCGTACCTGCGCGGCGGCAAGATCGGCCTGTTCGGGGGTGCCGGGGTCGGCAAGACCGTCATCATCATGGAGCTCATCAACAACATCGCCCTCAAGCACGGCGGGGTGTCGGTGTTCGGCGGGGTCGGCGAGCGCACCCGCGAGGGCAACGACCTCTGGCTGGAGATGCAGGAGAGCGGCGTCGTCAACATCGAGGACCGCGAGAAGTCGCGGGCGGCGCTGATCTACGGGCAGATGACGGAGCCGCCGGGCGCGCGCCAGCGCGTCGGGCTGTCGGCGCTGACGGTCGCCGAGTACTTCCGCGACGCCGAGGGAAAGGACGTGCTCCTCTTCATCGACAACATCTTCCGGTTCACGCAGGCGGGATCCGAGGTGTCCGCCCTGCTCGGCCGCATGCCCTCCGCCGTCGGCTACCAGCCGACCCTCGCGACGGAGATGGGGGCGCTGCAGGAGCGCATCACGTCGACCACCCAGGGGTCGATTACCTCGGTGCAGGCGATCTACGTGCCCGCCGACGACTACACCGACCCGGCGCCGGCCACCACGTTCGCGCACCTCGACGCGACCACGAACCTGTCGCGGGCCATCGTCGAGAAGGGCATCTATCCCGCCGTCGACCCCCTGGCGTCCACGTCGCGCATCCTCGACCCCAACATCATCGGCGACGAGCACTACAACGTGGCCCGCGACGTCAAGCAGGTGCTGCAGCGCTACAAGGACTTGCAGGACATCATCGCCATCCTCGGCATCGACGAACTGTCGGAGGAGGACAAGCTGGCGGTGGCGCGGGCGCGGCGCATCGAGCGGTTCCTGTCGCAGCCGTTCTTCGTCGCCTCGCAGTTCACCGGCCTCGAGGGCAAGTACGTGCCCATCGCCGACACCATCCGCGGCTTCAAGGAGATCGTCGAGGGCAAGCACGACGAGCTGCCCGAGCAGGCGTTCCTGCTCGTCGGCAGCATCGAAGAGGCCGTCGAGAAGGCGGAGCGCATGAAGAGCGAGGCGGCATAGTGGCCATTCCCGATCACCTGACGCTGGAGATCGTCACCCCGGAGCGATCGATCGCCCACGGGGAGGTCGACGAGGTGGTGGTGCCGGGCGCCGACGGCTCGTTCGGCGTCCTGCCCGGCCACACGCCGCTGCTGGCCTCCCTCTCGGTCGGCGAGATCGAGTACCGCCGGGGCGGCGAGACGTCGTACGTCGCGGTGTCGTTCGGGTTCGCCGAGGTTCTGCCGGACCGTGTCACCGTCCTCGCGCAGATCGCCGAGGCGAGCGACGAGATCGACGTGACGCGGGCCGAGGCCGCCGTGAAGCGGGCGCGCGAGCGGCTCGATCGGCCGGCGGCGGAACTGGACTACGAGCGGGCCCGGCTGTCCCTGCTGAAATCGCTCGTCCGGCTTCAGGTGGCCGCGAGAAGAGGCCGCGGCACCTAGGAGTCGGTGCCGTAGAACCTCATGCCCGTCTCTTCCGGGTCAGCCACCGACACCGGCCTGCGGCGGTCGACGAACGAAGACAACCTGCTGGTCCGCGGCGACTTGGGGCTCTTCGTCGTCGCCGACGGCATGGGCGGCCACGCGGCCGGCGAGGTCGCGTCCCAGGTGGCGGTCGACGGGATCGGGGCGTTCGTCGAGGCCACCGTCACCGTGTCGCCCGACCAGACGTGGCCGGTGCCGTTCGACGCCCGGGAGAGCGTCGACGCCAACCGCCTGCGGGCGGGGTTCCACATGGCGAACCAACGGCTGGCGGCGCGGATCGCCTCGTCGCGGGCGCTGCGCGGCATGGCGACCACCGCGGTGGCGCTGCTCGTCGACGGCGACGCCGGCACCCTGGCCCATGTCGGCGACAGCCGCGCCTATCGGCTGCGCCGAGGAGAGCTGACGCGGCTCACCCGGGACCACTCCTGGGTGGAGGAGCAGATTCAGGCGGGCACGTTGACCGAGGCGGCCGCGCGCCGGCACCCGTGGCGGAACGTGGTGACGCGGGCGCTGGCGGGGTCGGGGGACCTCGACGTCGAGATACAGGCGCTGCGGCTTGAGCCCCGCGACCGCATCCTGCTGTGCACGGACGGCGTGTTCTCGGTGCTCGCCGACGAACGGATCGGCGAGATCGTGGGGCGCGACGCCGGCCTCGACGACCTGTGCGGCGCCCTCATCGACGAGGCCAACGATGGAGGAGGACCCGACAACGCGACCGCCGTGGTGATCGAGTCCGATGCTCGCTAACCTCCTTCGGCTGTTCCGCTACCGGGGCCTCATCCGGATCCTGGTGGCGCGGGAGCTCAAGGCCCGCTACCGCGGGTCGGCGCTCGGGTTCCTGTGGTCGTTCGTCAACCCGCTCCTGCTGCTGCTCGTCTACTCGTTCGTCTTCACCAACATCATCGACCGGGGCGCCCTCGCGCCCCTCGAGCCTTACGCGGTCTTCCTGTTCTGCGGCCTCCTGCCTTGGACGTGGTTCTCCTCGTCGCTGAACGAGAGCGCCGGCGTGCTCATCGTCAACGGCGACCTGATCAAGAAGGTCGTGTTCCCGGTCGAGATCCTCCCGGTGGTGACGGTCGTGTCGAACCTGTGCCACTTCGTCTTCGGGTTGCCGATCCTGCTCGGCTTCCTCGCCTGGCACGGCATTCCCCTGCGTCCCGCCGACCTGGTGTGGTTCCCGGCGGTGGTGGCGGTTCAGCTCTGCCTGACCCTCGGGCTGGCGATGGTGCTCGCCGCGTTGACGGTGCACTTCCGCGACGTCAAGGACCTCCTGGCGAACGGGCTGACCCTCTGGTTCTTCTCCTCCCCGATCCTCTACGAGCTGTCCGCGGTGCCCGAGGGCGCGCGGGCGGTCATGGACCTGAACCCGTTCGCGCACCTCGCGGTCTCGTACCAGGAGATTTTCTTCCACGAGAGGCCGTTCGCCCACGGCGAGGGGCTGCTCGCGGTGGCCGCGGGCGGGGCGGGGCTGTTCCTGCTCGGCTATTGGTTCTTCGACCGGCTGCGCGACTCGTTCGTGGAGGAGGTGTAGAGCCTTGTCCGCGATCGCGCTCGACCGCGTGTCGAAGGCGTACCGGCGGTACGGCGGGCGGCGGCGGTTCGCGACCCTGAAGAGCGCGCTGCTGACGGGCAGCCTGGTCCGGCACCTTCGGCCGGACGAGTCGTTCCGGGCCCTCGACGACGTGTCGTTGACGGTCGCGCGGGGCGCCGCGTGCGGGGTCATCGGCCGGAACGGGTCGGGCAAGAGCACCCTGCTGAAGCTGGTCGCGGGCATCACCCGGCCGACCGGCGGCGAGGTGCGGGTGGACGGCCGCGTGTCGGCCCTGATCGAGCTGGGCGCGGGCTTCCATCCCGAGATCAGCGGCCGCGAGAACGTGTTCATCAACGGCGTCATGCTGGGGCTGTCGCGGCGCGAAATCGACCGGCGCTTCGACGAAATCGTCGACTTCGCGGAGCTCGAGGACTTCATCGACGCGCCGGTGAAGACCTACTCCTCGGGCATGTACATGCGGCTCGGGTTCGCGGTCGCGGTGCACGTCGACCCCGACATCCTGCTCGTGGACGAGGTGCTGGCGGTGGGCGACGAGGGCTTCAGCCTGAAGTGCCTCGACAAGTTCGCCGAGTTCAAGCGCCGGGGGAAGACGATCCTGCTCGTCACCCACGCGCTGTCGATGGTCGAGCGCTTCTGCGACGAGGCGGTGTGGCTCGACGCCGGCCGGAAGCGCCTCGTCGGCGACCCCCGGCGGGTCGTGCAGATGTACCTCGCGGACGTCGAGGGGGCCGAGGACGCGCACCTCGCGGCCGAGGACGCCAGGGCCCAGCAGGGCACGGCGGCCGCCCGGGGCGCGCCCCCCGCGGCGGCGGCACCCCCCGGGCCGGCGCCCGCGGAAGATCCGCGCGTGGCGGAGACGTCGCCGTCGACGGGCGCGCCGTCCGTCGCGGAGACGTCGGCTGGGGACGGCCCGCCGCCGTCGGAGCCCGCGTCGGGAGGCGCGCCGCCCGCAGTGGCGCAACCGTCTACGGAAACGCCGTTGGCACCGGAGGCGTCACCGGCCGCGGAGGCGGCCGGCGATGATGAAACCCCGGCCGACGCCGCCGCCCCGCCCGGCGATGATGAAACCCCGGCCGACGCCGCCGCCCCGCCCGGCGACGAGCCGCCGCCCGACATGTTCAAGGCCGGCGAAGGCCGATGGGGATCGGGGACGGTGCGGATTGAGCATGTCGCGCTGGAGGGCCCGCAGGGGGCCGCGCGCGTGTTCCATAGCGGTGAGCCGATGACCATCCGCATGCGGGTGGTCGCCGACCGCCCCGTCGCCGACTTCGCGTTCGGTGTCAGCATTTTCAGCACCGACGGCGTGTGCTGCTACGGCACTAACACCCACATCGAGGAGCTGGAGCCCAAGGGGATCGATGGTGCCGGGGAGGTCGCCTTCGTCATCGACCGGCTCGACCTCGTGGCGGGCACCTACAAGCTCGACGTCGCCGTGCACAAGCGGGACGGCTTCTCCTACGACTATCATCGTCTGCTCTACACCTTCCGGGTGAAGTCGACCGCCCGGGACGTCGGCATCTACCGCCCCCGCCACGCGTGGCGGTTCAGCGGCAACATCCGCTTCAAGACGCCCGAGCCATGACCCCGGTGACCGGCACGTCGCTCACGCTCCAGGCGGCGTTGAGATCCGCGGCGGCCCGCGTCGGCCTCGGGGGCGCCGCGCGGTCCCTCGCCGGGCTGTCGGCGTCGGCCAAGGGGCTCGCGGCGGCCGCCGCGGCGGCCGAGGCGCCGGTGGTCGTCATCGTCCCCGGGGGGGGCGACGTCGAGCAGCTCGTGGCCGACACCCGCTTCTTCCTCGGCAGCCTGACCGCCGCCTCGGAGCACGAGCTCCGCCACCACGTCCTGGCGTTCCCGTCGCATGAGGTCGATCCGTACCGCGGGCTCGCCCCCCACTTCGACGTCGCGGCGGCGCGGGGGCGCGCCCTCCACGGGCTGGCGTCGGGCTCGGTCCGCGTGGTGGTGGCGGCGGCGGCGGCCCTCCTGCCGCGCGTCAGCGCGCCCGACCGGCTCCTCGCGGCCGGGACGCGGCTCGTCGAGGGCGCGTTCCTCGAGCCCCCCGACCTCGGCGACCGCCTCGCCGACGCGGGGTTCGTCCCCGAGGATCCGGTGGACGGGCACGGCCAGTTCTGCGTGCGCGGCGGCGTCGTCGACTTCTTCCCGGCCGGCGACGAGCACCCGATCCGGGCGGAGTTCGCGGGCGACAGCCTCGAGTCGCTGCGGCGCTTCGACCCGGCCACGCAGCGCTCGACGGAGACGCTCGACCAAGTGGAGATCTTCCCGCTGCGGGAGCTCTTCGAGCCGTCACCGGGCGACGCGGCCCCGGACGACGAGCCGGACCGGTCCGCTTGGCTGCGCGACTACCTGCGGCGCGTGCCCGGCGTCCGCGTCTACCTGTCCGAGAGCGAGGCCTCGCGGTCGGCCGCCGCGTCGCGGCTGGAGCAGGCCGCGGGCAGCTTCGCCGAGGCGGAGGCGCAGGGCGAGGCGATGCTCCCGCCCGAGGAGCTGCTCGTCGAGGGGCCCGTGCTCGACGACTGGCTGGCGTCGGTCCCGCGCCTCGAGCAGCTCTGGGAGGACCAGGACACCGCGCCGGCCGCGCACCACGTGGCCTGTCAGCCGGTGGTCGAGATGCACGGGCGCATCGGCGACTGGGCGGCCGAGATCGCCCGGTGCCGCGAGCGGGGCGACACGACGCTGCTCGTCGCGGGCACCCCCGGCCGGGCCGAGCGGGTCATCGAGCTGCTCGCCGACTACGACCTCACCGCCCTCTCCATCGACCACGCCGACGAGACCCACGGCGCCGCCCTGCTCGTGGCGACCGGGCAGCTCACCCGCGGGTTCCGCCTGCCCGACGCCGGCCTGCAGATCTTCGCCGAGCCCGACGTCTTCGACGAGGAGCGCCGGGTGCGCGAGCGCCGGGCCGGCCCCGCCCGGTCGTTCCTCTCCGATTTCCGCGACCTGAAGGCGGGGGACCGCGTGGTCCACGTCGACCACGGGGTCGGCGTCTTCGTGGGGCTGAAGCAGATTCCCGTGGGGCTCGAGCACCACGAGTTCATGGAGCTGCGCTACGCGGCCGAGGACAAGCTGTTCGTGCCGGTGCAGCAGATCGACCTGCTGCAGAAGTACTCGGGGACCGGGAAGAATCTCGACCGCCTCGGCGGCACGTCGTGGGCGAAGACGAAGACCCGCGTGCGCCGCGCCATGCGCGACATGGCCGAGGAGCTGCTGAAGCTGTACGCGGCCCGCAAGGCGATGCCCGGTCATGCCTTCAGCTCCGACTCGCACTGGCACCGCGAGTTCGACGACGCCTTCGAGTACCAGCTCACGACCGACCAGCAGTCGGCCATCGAGGACATCCGCCGGGACATGGAGTCGCCGGTGTCGATGGACCGGCTGCTCTGCGGCGACGTCGGGTACGGGAAGACGGAAGTGGCGATGCGCGCCGCGTTCAAGGCGGTGATGGACGGCAAGCAGGTCGGCTTCCTCGCCCCCACCACGGTCCTCGCGTTCCAGCACCACAAGACCCTGAGCGACCGGTTCGCGGCGTTCCCCGTCCGCATCGACCTCGTCAGCCGGTTCCGCACCCGCGCGGAGCAGAAGCAGACGCTGACCGACCTCGAGGCGGGCCGGGTGGACATCATCGTGGGCACCCACCGGCTGCTCTCGAAGGACGTGCGGTTCAGCGACCTCGGGCTCCTCGTGGTCGACGAGGAGCAGCGGTTCGGGGTGGCCCACAAGGAGCGCATCAAGCAGCTTCGACGGCGGGTCGACGTGCTCACGATGACCGCGACCCCGATTCCCCGCACCCTGAACATGTCGCTCGCGGGCATCCGCGACATGTCGGTCATCGAGACCCCGCCCAAGGACCGCCAGTCGATCCAGACCAACGTCGTGCGCTTCGACCAGCAGTTGATCGCCCGCGCCATCCGCACCGAGCTCGAGCGGGGGGGGCAGGTCTACTTCCTGCACAGCCGCGTGACGTCCATCTACGCCATGGGCGAACTGCTGACCCGCCTCCTCCCGGAGGCGCGCATCGCGGTGGCGCACGGGCAACTGGAGGAGGGGGCGCTCGAGCGGTGCATGGTCGACTTCGTGCGGCACGAGTACGACGTGCTGCTGGCCACCACTATCATCGAGAACGGCCTCGACATCCCCAACGCGAACACCATCATCGTGAACCACGCGGAGCGGTTCGGCCTCGCCCAGCTCTATCAGTTGCGCGGGCGGGTCGGGCGCTCCGACCGGCGCGCCTACGCCTACCTGCTCGTGCCGCCCGAGGGGACGCTATCGCCGGTGGCGCGCCGGCGGCTGGCCGCCATCCGCGAGTTCAGCGACCTCGGCAGCGGGTTCCGGGTCGCGGCCCTCGACCTCGAGATCCGCGGGGCCGGGAACCTCCTCGGCGGCGAGCAGAGCGGGCACATCGAGTCGGTCGGGTTCGACATGTACGTCAAGCTGCTCGACCAGACCGTCCGCGAGCTGAAGGGCGAGGAGGTCGAGGAGGCCGCCCGCGCCGCCGTCAACCTCGACGTCGACCTGAAGATCGACGAGGACTACATCCCCGAGACCAACCAGCGCCTGACCGTGTACCGCCGCGTGGCGTCGGCGCGCGGCGAGGCCGAGCTGTCGGCCCTCGCCGACGAGCTGCGCGACCGCTACGGGCCGGTCCCCGCCTCGATCGGGGTGCTCGTCGAGTACGGGCGCATCCGGCTGCTCGCCGACGAGCTGGGCCTCGAGTCGCTCGACCGGAACGACGCCCGGCTCGTCCTCAAGTTCAGGACCACGACCCCGGTGGATCCGGTGCGGCTCATGCGCTTCGTCGAACGGCGGCGCGATCTGGAGCTGAAGCCGCCGGCCATGCTCACCGCAGACCTTCGGGCCCGCGGCGCCGCCCGGGGGCCGCGCGACTCCCCGTCGTGGTGGACCGCCCGCGCGCGCAGCGGCGAGGTCGAGGCGGGGTTTTCGCGGGCCGAGTTCCAGCGGGCGCGGCGCGACCGGGAGGGCCCGGCCCCGCTCCTGGACCGGGTCGGGAGCCTGCTGGTGGAGTTGCGCGGGCTCCAGGCGGTAGAATCGTGAGAAGCGGCCGTCCGCGCCCGGAGGCCCGCGCGGCCTTCCGGGACGGTCGGCCGCGCGGCGGTCCGAGCCGTGGGCGCGGTGCGGTGGCCGCCGGTGGTGACGATCCTGCGAAAGAGAACGGTGACGACCATGGGAAAGAGGCTGTCGCGGACCGTGATCCGGCTTTGTTTCGTTGCGGCGCTCGGCGCGGGCGCCGCTCCCGCCGCCGCCCAGAGTCTGACGTCCGGGGTGCCGGGCGCGGTGGTGTTCGAGCGCATCCTCGTGAAGGTCAACGGCGACCTCATCACCCAGACCGACCTGGAGCAGGCGCAGATCAACGCCCTGCGGGCGCGCCCGGTGCCGCCGCAGACCGACGCCGACCTGCAGCGGGCGCTGCGGGAGATCACGCCGGAGGTGCTCGTCAACACCGTCGACCAGATGCTGCTCGTGCAGCGCGGGCGCGAGATGGGCTACTCACTCGGCGACGAGCAGTTCGAGGAGCTCCTCGACGGCATCAAGATCGACAACAACATGACGGACGAGGAGCTCGTCGTGGCCCTGCAGCAGGAGCAGGGCATGAACCTCGCCGACCTGCGCGTCGTCATGGAGGAGCAGATGCTGGTCGGCCAGGTGCAGCAGGACCAGGTGCTGCGGCGGGTCTCGATGACCGACGTCGAGGCCCGAGAGTATTACGAGGCGAATTTGGAGCAGTACACCCAACCCGCCACCGTCATGCTGCGCGAGATCCTGATCACGGTGGCGGCCGAGGGCGGGGCGTTCAACGTCGCGCGCGACAACTTGGCGCGGGCCCGCGCCGAGGCGGCCCTGGCGCGGGTGCGCGGCGGCGCGGCGTTCGAGACCGTCGTCGACGAGGTGTCCGACGGCGTGTCGCGCGCGAACGGCGGACTCATCGGCCCCATCGCCCTGGCCGCCCTCGCGGAGGAGGTCCGCACGCGGATCGAGGCGCTCGAGGTGGGCGGGGTGGGCGAGGTCGCCCGGACGCCGGCCGGCTACCAGATCCTGAAGCTGGAGTCGGCGACCGCCGCCGCGCCGACGCCGTTCGAAGAGGTCCGCGACGGGATCGTCAACAGCGTGTTCAACGAGCGGCGGCTCGAAGCCCTCGACCGCTATCTCACTACGCTCCGGAACGACGCGATCATCGAGTGGAACGACGAGGGGCTGAAGGCGCTCTACGACGACCGTCTGACCCGCCCGCGGACCCCCCCGCCGGGTTTCTGACCGCCCCCCGACCTCCGAACCTCGGCCGCCCGCGGCGAAACCCCGGGGGCGCATGGAATGCAGCGGGGACTTTCGTTGCGGGCTAGGGCCGCGACCCCGTCGCGGCCGGGATGAAACCGACATGGCCCAGCCGTCGCCGGACGCGGAGCCGCGTCCACCCGTCGCTATCGGCTCCGTCGCCCTCGACTCGCCGTTCGCCCTCGCCCCGATGGCGGGGATGACGGACACCGCGTTCCGCCGCCTCGTCAAGCGGGGCGGCGGCTGCGGGCTCGTGGTGACCGAGATGGTCAGCTCCGAGGGGCTCGTGCGCGGCATCGACCGCACCCTCGAGTACGCCGAGTACACGGAGGAGGAGCGGCCCGTCTCGATCCAGATATTCGGCGGCGACCCCGGCAAAATGGCGGCGGCGGCCGAGATCGTCGAGGGCATGGGCGCCGACATCGTCGACGTGAACATGGGCTGCCCGGTGCCCAAGATCGCCAAGCACCACGCCGGGTGCAGCCTCATGCGGACGCCGGAGCACGCGGCCGAGGTCGTCGGGGCGATGACGCGGGCGGTGTCCATCCCCGTCACCGTCAAGATGCGGGCCGGCTGGGACGGCGAGCACATCAACGCGCCGGACATGGCGAAGCGGGTCGAGCAGGTCGGCGCCGCCGCGGTGGCGGTGCACGGCCGCACCGCGGCGCAGTCGTACACGGGGCGCTCGGACTGGTCGCTGATCGACGAGGTGGCGCGCGGGGTGTCGATTCCGGTGCTCGGCAGCGGCGACTGCGTGACGCCGGACGACCTCGTCGAGCGGATGCGCGGAACCGCGGTGGCGGGCATCCTCGTGGGCCGGGGCGCGCTCCGCAACCCGTGGATCTTCGATCAGGCGCGGGCCGCGTGGGGGGGCGGCGACCCCCCGCCGGTGTCGCCGCAGGAACGGGGGACGTTCCTCCTCGCCTACATCGACCTGCTGCTGAGCGAGGCGACGGAGATCGAACGCGAGGGCTTCCGGCACACCGCCGGCCTCGACCGCCGCGTCGGCCCCAAGCGCCGCAGCCCGGCCAGCCGCGAGCGGTGGATCGTCAACAAGCTGCGCGCCCTCGGCTCGTGGTACACGAAGGGCATCGACCGCGGGTCGCACCTGCGCATGGCCATCAACGCCGCCCCGTCGCTCGACGCCCTGCGCGGCGTCATCCGCGACTTCTTCGACCTCGACGAGCCGCCGTCGGCACCGAACATGGGCATGTCTGGTAGTATGCTTGGAGTGGGGAGCGAGGGCAAGACGATGGCGAAATCCGCCAGCGAAACCGCTCCGTCGCGGAGAAGAGGATCGATGATGGACGAGCGCGATCAAGCGAGCCTGCACATGCATGATCTTGAGAACAGGTGACCGGATGGATGAACCGAAAGCCGTCACGATTCCCTTTACGTGGCCGAATCCGCCTCCGACCTTGCGGTACTCGAATCAATTCGTGGTCGAAATCCGGGATACGCTCGTTTCATTGACCTTCGGTCAGGTTTCGCCGGTCCTGATGGCCGGCACGCCTCAAGAACAGCATGATCATGCTGTTCGTCTGAGCGAAACGGGGCTTGAGGTTCAGGACGTTACCCGGGTGGTACTGTCCATGCCGGTTGCGGTTCAGTTGCAGCAGGTGCTTTCTCAGCACGTAGGCAAGGAAGACCCCAAATGACTACATTCGGTGGCGCTGTCGAGATCGGCTCTGATGGATTGATGTCGTATCCGGCTCAACAAGCTGGAGCAGTCAGTTCACGGGCCTTGAGGTTCCCGGAACAACCTGTTCAAGCCAAGCCGCCTGTGTTCGCGCCGACCGAAAAAGGCGGTGTCGAGTGCACCGAGGCGAACATGGAGCTCCATCGTCCGTACCCGTTCAGAGTGGGCGACTGGTGGTTCGTTGCGGTCAGGCATAGCACAACCGAGGGCGACGTCAGTATCTTCGATCTGGAGGGTTAGTGCCGGATGTTCTTGGGTTTGGCAGAATCGTTCGGGACGTTCTGAGCGTCTTCCGAATCAGTGACCTCAAGCCTTGCAACACGCGGTTCTTGACGCGAAAGGCAAAGCCGGGTTCCTGGTTCAGGACTCAGATGGTTGCTGTTCACAGGTCTCCCAAGGGAAAGTGGGAGATGGATCCGGTCGACCCGGGCTCCAGCGGGTCGGTGAACTGATCCAGGCCGGCGTACCGGTCAAGAGACGGTGCCCGATGCCGAAACTGATCGAGAGCCCCACCGTCGTCGAGCCGGCCGGCAACCTGCCGAAGCGCATTGAGGAGTATGCGGGGCGGGTGAACACCGGCCACGAGGACCTCAGTGTCGCCCGGATGGTCTCTCCCGAGGGATGGATCGAGCCGGGGCAACGGCCCGAGTTCCGCGAGTTCACGGTGGTGCTGCGCGGCATGCTGCGGGTCGAGCACGAGGCGGGTGCCGTTGACGTGCGGGCCGGCCAGGCGATCGTCGCCGAGCCCGGGGAGTGGATCCGCTACTCGAGCCCCGAGGCTGGGGGCGCGGAGTACGTGGCGGTCTGCATGCCGGCCTTCGCCCCCGCCACCGTCCACCGCGACCCGGCCTGAGCGGCCGTTGGCGGGCGCGTCGGGAGTCGAGGGTTGACGCGCCTCCGTTCGCGGCATGCGGCGGCGATCGCCGAGGTCGCGCGATGGGGAGGGTGGACGCCGCGCGCCTCCCGTGCCACCCATGCCGCCACACGGCAGATTGACGTATCATGCACAGGTCGCCCCTGTCTGGGGGCGAGGTCGCCCGGTCGGCCAGCAGGGGGGACGAAGGCCGCGGCGGTTCGCACCCCCTCTCGGCGGCGCGTCTTGGCGTGCCCGTTTCGGAGGTCGGTCATGACGAAGTTGCGAAACGACTACGATACGGATGTCGCGGCACCGGACTGCTGGTGCATGGCGATGCTCCGGCCCCTCGCAAGGCTCCGGCCCCTCGCCTGGCTGATCGCCGCCGCCCTGCTGACCGCGCTCGGCGCCGCCGCGGCCCTCGCCGCCGAGCCGGGCCCCGACGAGTGGGCGAACGACCTGACACCCATCACCGCCGCCGACTGGAGTTACGACCGCGCCGCCCACCTCGTCGAGCGGGCGGGGTTCGGGGCGACCCCGGCGGAGATCGAGCGGCTCGCCGCGATGACCCCCGCGGCCGCCGTCGACGCCCTCGTCGAGTTCGCGGCCGTCGTCGACGCCGCCTCCGCGTTCGAGCCCTCGCCGATCTGGGACCCGGGGATGGACCCCTTCCCCAAGAGCCGGGCCGAGGCGGTGCGCATCGCGCGCGAGACGGGCTCGTCGATGGGGGTGGCGGTGCTGCCCGAGGGCGAGTCGCGCCGGCTGCAGCCCGTCGTGAACACGTTCTTCTACGGCCTGCGGGCCAACGCGGTCGAGACGCAGCGGCTCGCCACGTGGTGGGGCGGGCGCATGCTGACGAGCCGCCGCCCCCTCGAGGAGAAGCTCACCCTGTTCTGGCACGGGCACTTCGCCACCGGCGCCGGCAAGGTGCGCGACGCCCGCATGATGCACCGCCAGAACGAGATGCTGCGGGCGAACGCGGCCGGCAACTTCCGTGACCTGCTCCTGGGCATCCTCACCGACCCCGCGATGCTCGTCTATCTCGACAACGGCGAGAACCGCAAGGACCACCCGAACGAGAACTTCGGGCGCGAGCTGCTCGAGCTGTTCACGATGGGGGTGGGCAACTACACCGAGCGGGACATCCGCGAGGCCGCCCGCGCGTTCACGGGGTGGACCAACGACGCCCTCGACTTCCGCTTCGACGCCGACAACCACGACTTCGGCGGGAAGACGTTCCTCGGGCGCACCGGCCCCTTCGACGGCGAAGACATCATCGACATCATCCTCGAGACGCCGGTGACGGCCGAGTTCATCGCCGGCAAGCTCTACCGGTTCCTCGTGCGCGAGGAGCTCGACCCCGCGACCCGGGCCGCGCTCGGCGACACGTTCCGCGAGGCCGGCTACGAGCTGCGGCCCCTGCTCCGGCGGATCTTCCTGTCGAGGGACTTCTACAGCCGGGCCTCGGTGGCGACGCAGGTCAAGAGCCCCGTGCAGCTCGTGGTCTCGACCTACCGGAAGCTCGGCCTGACCGAGCTGCCCACCATCCCCGACTTCAACCGGCTGACGGCGGGCTTGGGGCAGACGCTGTTCAACCCGCCCAACGTGGCGGGCTGGGCGGCCGGCCGGACGTGGATCACCCCGGCCCTGCTGCTTGAGCGGGGCAACCTGTTCCGCGGCGTCCTCTTCCCCGACCGCGACGGGTTCTGGGCCCCCGACCGCAACGTCCCCGGCATCTACGCGCGCGTGGGCCGGCGCATCGAGCAGGGGATGAACATCACCGCCGCCACCCAGGAGGGCGGCGACGCCGAGTCGAGCCGGCTCGTCGACCGCGACGAGGAGTACAACACCCGCTACGGCGGCTACATGGGCTACGTCATGGCCTTCGAGCGGCTGATCCCCATTCCGAGGGCCACCGCCGACCTCGACCTGTTCGCCATGGTGACGGCGTCCGGGGCCACGACGGCCGAGGACGTCGTCGACCACTTCGAGCGGCGCTTCCTGCGCGTTCCCGTCGAGGCCGCGGCCCGCGCGGTGCTCGTCGAGCGGCTGCGCGAGGACCTTGGAGGCGACCGCCTGCCGCCGCCGGGGCCGCGGGTCGAGGGGGCGCTGCGCTCGCTGCTCTATCTCGTGCTGAGCGCGCCGGAGTACCAGCTCGCGTAGGCGTCCGCGCCGCGGCGGGCGACGATTCGCGGCCGGGGCGTCCAACGCGGGGGGGTGCCGAAGGTCCCCGACGCGTCGGCAGTTTCGCGGAGCCGCAGGACGGCGATTTCCGGTCAAGATTGGAGAGAGGAACGATGACTATCCGCCATCTCAACGGCTGTGGCTGCTCGCGGCGCGACTTCCTGCGGAAGGGCCTCTACGGCATCGGGGTCACCGCCGGCCTCCCGGTGCTGCTCGACCGGACCTCGGCCGCGCTGACCGCGCAGGCCCTCGAGGGCACGAGCGCCGAGAGCCGCCCCGAGCGCATCCTGGTCGTCGTCGAGCTGTCCGGCGGCAACGACGGCCTGAACACCGTCGTCCCCTACGGCGACGACGAGTACTACCGCGTGCGGCCGAACCTCGGGGTCCGGCCCGGCGAGGTCATCCCCCTCGCCGACGGCTACGGGCTGCACCCGTCGATGACCGGCTTCGAGCGCCTGTACAAGGAGGGCATGCTCGGCGTCGTGCACGGATGCGGCTACGACAACCCGAGCCTGTCGCACTTCTCGTCGATGGGCTTCTGGCACACCGGGGTGCCCAACGGCGGCGAACCCCTCGGGTGGCTGGGCCGCCTCGCCGACGGCGTCTACGACCACGACGCCCAGGGCAACATGATCGTCAACATCGGCACCCGCCAGTCGCTGGCGGTGCAGGCGCGGCACCACCAGCCCCTCGTCTTCAACAATCCCCGCAGCTTCCGCCGGGTGGGCACCGAGACGGAGAAGCAGGCGATCGAGCGGCTGCGGCCGAAGGCGGCGGACAATCCCGCCCTCGAGTTCCTGGCGTCGACGGCGGCCAACGCGGTCGAGAGCTCGCAGTTCGTCCGCGAGGCGTCGGCCGCGTACCGCACCCCCGTCGACTACGGCATCGGCGGCCTCTCGCCGCAGCTCCGGCAGGTGGCGGCGCTGATCGACGCGGGCATGCCGACGCGGCTCTACTACGTCGCCTACCAGGGCAACTCGTTCGACACCCACGTGCACCAGGCCGACCCGCACTCGCGCCTGCTCGCGTACACCGCCGACGCGATCCGCGGGTTCATGGACGACGTGAAGCGCATCGGCCGCGCCGGCGACGTGGCGATGATGGTGTTCACGGAGTTCGGCCGCCGCGTCGAGGAGAACGCCAGCCTCGGCACCGACCACGGCACCGCCACCCCGATGTTCGTCATCGGCTCCGGCGTCGCCGGCGGCCTCCACGGCCGGCACCCCAGCCTGACGGACCTCGACGACGGCAACCTGAAGATGACCACCGACTTCCGGCGCGTCTACGCGTCGATGATCGAGGGGTGGCTCGGCTTCGACGACAGCGCGTCGATTCTCAAGGGCGCGTTCGAGCCGATGCGGCTGTTCGCGTAGCAGCCTGCGCCGTAGAACGGTGCAGATTCCCAGCGATGAACCTGCACCTTCTCTACGCCGGCATCGACGGTGCCGCGTTCGCGGGCGGCGTCAGCGTTCCGGGCGTACAGCGGCTGCTCGTCGATGCCAAGTACGCGATGACCGACAACCTGCCGCTCGCCGCGGTGCGGACCGTGCGGGAGACAGCCGGTGTGGCCGAAGCAACGCAGATGAGCTGGTTCGGCGGCTACTACCAGGATCCGGCGCACGCCTTCGCCAAAGCCCCGGTCGACCACACGCGGTACTTCCGGGTCTTTCCCGAGCTGGCGATTGCGGACGACGAACTCGTCCGACCCGACACGTTCGCTGTCCGAAGATGAATGGAGCCGGCAGTTCGCGGACCGGCTTGGAGACATCGGCCTTATCGCGACCCTGATCCTCGCCGCCGTCTTCTTCACGATGCTCATGCTGACCGCGAACGTCGCCGCGCTCGCGTTCCGCGAGCGCGTGCCGGAGCTGGCCGTCATGAAGACCCTTGGGTTCAAGGACGGCACCGTCGCGGCCGTGGTGCTCGTCGAGGCGCTGACGCTCTGCCTCGTAGGTGCCGTCGCCGGGGTCGCGCTCGGCCTCGCTCTCGATGCGCCGCTGAACGCACAGCTCGCGCGCGTCGTCGGCCGCTTCCAGATGAGTTGGATCGACGCCGCGTTCGCTCTCGGGATCGCGGGTGGGCTGGGATTGGCCATCGGCTTGCCGCCGGCGATCGCCTGCCGATCTCGACCGTGCTGCGAGAGGCTTGAGACGTGGCCGGCCCGCCTCGGCGGCTGGCGGCCATCGCAACGCAGTGGTCAGGAGCAAGTGCGGCGTGAACAGGACGTATCTGGGCGAGGCGATCGAGCCGGCGCAGGACCGCGAAGCCGCGGGGCGGCTGGCGGAAGTCGCGAGGGGTCGCGGACGGAGATCGGCAGACCGGTTGCGTCAGGCGGCGAAGATCACCCCGCGAGCAGTGCGTTCAGGCGGTTCTCCCACTCCTCCTCGTCCACGACCTCGAAGCGCATCACCTTGTTGCGCATGGCGGGCACGAACTCCGCCCAGTCCGCCGTGCGGGCGTGTTCCGAGCACACGTCGAAAACCGATCGCTTGTACTCGGTGTCCTCGAACTGCCCGAGGTGGACGCCCTTCGTCTCGACCACGAAGACGCGGTGGAATTCGTCGTCGGTGCCGGGTTCGTCGGGCTGCAGCGTCAGGATGAAGTCGGCGTAGATGCGACGCGGCTTCCAGCCCTGGACGTAGTAGTCCTTCCGCGAGCGGTTGCGGTACCAGAAGAACAGGCGCGCCTGCGTGTCGAGATAGGTGGCGACCTTGTTTTCCAGGCCGTTAAGCTCTCCCTCGGTGATCAGGTCGAAGAGGTTGCGTTCGAACGGCGCGCCGTCCTCACGGTTGGCGCGCCGGGTCTTGGGCGTCTCAATGCGTCGGGGCAGCCGATTGAACTCGAGGTCGTCGGCGACCACTATGAACCGCATCGCCCCTGATTCGAGCAATGTGGCGAACACTTGCCGGGACAGTCGGTCCCGTTCCCGCTCGAGGTGTCGGCGCAGCTCTTCCAGCACGAACAGGTAGTTGGCGGCCACCCGATCGCGGGGGTGCTTGTCCAGCAGGGCACTGAACACGCGCCGGGCTGCTTCGGCGCCCCGCCACGGATTGGGCATGGCGTCGAGCAGGTGGCCGGCCGCGAAGTAGTAGTCGATGCCGCCTTGGCCGTTGGGCTCCGCCGCCGCGCTCCCTGCAGCGGATGGATCTGCTTCCGCTTGCCGGGCGGGGCCGCCCCCAGCCCCTGCCGCCGCCCTGTCGCCAGCGGTCGCGGCGGGCGCCAAGCCGAGCGGGCGCGCGTCGAGTCCCGCGCGCAGCTCGATGTCGCGGCTGCCGGCACGTAGTTCTACGTGGAAGATGGGCGACAGGTCAGCGTCGTCCCAAGGTACCCGCGACAGGATGTCGGTCTCGTAGTGCACGAGCCGCCACCGCCGGCCGTCCCTGATCATGAACGCGGGCAGCACGAGCTCGGCGGCGGCCCGGCGGTACCGTTCGCGCTGTCGGGCGACCAGCGTCGCGCCGGGCCGCGCGTCGCCCTCATCGGATGCGATCCGGCCTTCCAGATCCTGCAATCCCTCGTGGCTGAATCCCCTCCGCACCTCCTTCAGCAGCTCTCCGCCGCGTCGCTGGAAGCAGAACACGTAGCTCTCGTCGAGATCGGCGATCCGGGTTTTGGCGGCGTACGGCTGGCGCAGAATCCGGCCCACGAGTTGCGTCAACGCGGTCCTGGATCCCGGATTCGTCAGGATCGTCAGGACGTAGGCGAACGAGCAGTCCCAGCCTTCTTGCAGCGCCTGCTTAGTGATGATGAAACGAATGGGACAGTCGCGCGAGAGCAGGCCGCCGGCGTCCTCCGCCGCCTTCAACTCGTCCCGCCCACTCGTCTTCACCGCGATATGGTCGGCCTTGATGCGCGGATGGCGCAGCAGGTAGTCGCGCACGTCCTCGGCGTGAATCACCCCCGCCCGCCGCTGATCGCGGCCGGTGCGCTCCACCTGAATGAGGCAGATGGGCCGGATGTAGACGCCGGTGTCCGCCCCGTGCCGTTGCGCCGCCGTCTCCAGCGCCTCGCGGCGCTCGATCGAGGCGAGCAGCGTATCCTGCCAGCTCGCCTTCGCCTTGTTGACGATGTGCAGATCGAGCTTGATCATCTCCTCGGCGTTCAGCTCGCGGCCGGAGATCTCCACCAGCACGTTGGCACCCGGCGGCGGCGTGGCCGTCAGCTCGACGATCATGCACGGGTTGAAGCCCTCGAGCGTCGCGCGGGCGTTCGGGCTGTACGCCTTGTGGCCCTCGTCGAGGATGATCAACGGCTGCAGGAGACGCAGCACGTTACCCAAGGACGTCTTGATCTGCCCGCCCCAGAAGCCCCCGACCTCCTTGAAGGTGTCGAGGTTCGGCACGCGCGCGCGCAGGGCGCGGTGCCCGTCCGCGTCGTCGTCCGCGGGGAAAAAGCGGTCGAAACCGCCCGCGTCGCGGAACAGCCGCAACTGCGCCTTGGTCACGCGGTTCGCCGACGGCAGCATCAACAGCAGCACGCACAGGCGTTCGTCGACGTCCTGCGGGCTGAAACCGTTGGTCTTCTCCAGCACTAGGGTCCGGCCCGCCGACGCTACGTCGAGCTGCTGGCGGTACGGATGGCCGCGGTCCTTCAGCGCCCGCCGGGTCTGGCCGTAGATCTGTGTGGTGGGCACGATCCACAGCACGAGACCGGTCAGCCGCCGCCGGTACCGTGTGTGCACGCAGTCGATCACCTTGGTGGCGAGCAAGGTCTTGCCGCCGCCGGTGGGAATCTTGAGGCAGAACGACGGTAGCGGTGCCCCCAGACCGTTCCTGCGCGCCAGGTAGGGCCGGCTCGGTGCCGTGGCCTCCCACGCCCTCGCCGCCCAGTCGAAGGTCAGCTCGGGGTCGATCTCGCGCGCCTTCGCGGCTTTCTCGCGCCATATCGCAAGCTGTTCGACGAACTCGCCGACGCGCTCGAGCGCCCGCTTCTGATACTCCTTGAGGATCATCGCTCGAGCGTCCCGATCGACTCGTAGATATCGAACGGCAACTGCTGGAACCGGATGCCGTACAGGTCCAGCGACTCCTGATCGATGTATTTCGTGGGCGCGAAGACCAGCTTCGCGCGCTTGCCGCCAGCGATCTTCCCGGCGATGGTCTGCGTGAGGGCCAGGTTCTTCAACTCCTCCATGTCGTCCGTGTAGATGAGGAAAACGTCGTGGACGCGGCTGCGGCCGATGAACCACCGGTCGCGCCGCACTTTCGCGGGGTCGAACTCCTCGCCCGTCGCGGTGAAGAAGACGTAACCGGCCAGCTCCTCGTAGCCCGGCAGCTTCGACGGGTCGAGCAGCGACTCCCTGCGCAGCGGTGCTCCGAGTTTCAGGTAGCTGAACGCGCCGCCGAGCCCGCTTCTCAGCGTCTCGTTCCTGGCCGAGGGCACACCGGCAGCGACCCGCCGGACGCGCTCGGCGGTGATCGAGTCCACGTAGTCCTCGCACTCGACCAGCACGAAGCGCCGGTTGCCCCCGTCCTCCCGGTTGAGGGCGAGCACGGCGTGGGCGGTCGTGCCCGAGCCGGCGAAGGAATCGAGGATGACGGAGTCCTTGTCGGTGGCGATCCGGAGGATCTGCTGGACGAGCCGTGTCGGCTTGACAGTGTTGAAGACGTCCTCCGACTTCTCGAAATCCAGGATGCCGACGAGCTCCTTCTTGGCCTCCTGCGTATGGCCTACCTCCGACTGGAGCCAAAGAGTTTGCGGGACGACCCCTTCCTTGACCTCGGACAAGTACCGCTTGAGCCTCGGCATGCTGTCACCCTTCGGTCCCCACCAGACTCGGCCGTCTTCATCCAGTTCATCGAACCGTTCCCTGGAAACACGGAAGTAGTTGCCGACAGACGGCTTGAACTTCCTGCCGGACGGGCTTGTCACTTCGTACGTCCCGAGGCTGTAGTAGTTGCGCGCTGTCAGATCGCTCGAAGACCAGTCGCCACGCGGGTCCGCGTCGGGATTCTTATAGCGTTCAACGGCGCTTTCGCCACGCTGCACCAAGTTCGGCTTCCATGTTTCCAGATCGCGCGCGTACGCAAGGATGAAATCGTGATCTTGCGAGAAGTGTTTGGCGGTGTTCTTTGGCGAGAAGATCTTCTGCCAGATCACCGTGGCCACGAAGTTCTCTTCCCCGAACACCTCGTCCATCAGGCAGCGCAGACGGTGTACCTCGTTGTCGTCGATGGAGACGAAGATCGCGCCGTCGTCGGTCAGCAACTCGCGCAGCAGCTTCAGCCGCGGCAGCATCATGCAGCACCACTTGTCGTGGCGGGTCAGGTCGTCGCGGTCCACCACCCGGTCGAGCCACTCCCGCATCATCGGAGAGTTCACGCGGTCGTTGTAGGCCCAGCCCTCGTTGCCGGTGTTGTAGGGGGGGTCGATGTAGATGCACTTCACCTTGCGGTGGTACGTCGGCAGGAGGGCCTTGAGCGCGAGGAGGTTGTCGCCCTCGACGATGAGGTTGTCGTGCAGGCTCGCCTTGCGGCTCGATCCCCGGGACCGGACGGGCGTGAGCTCGTGGAAGGGGATTCCCAGGTGGAAGTTCTCCACGAACGCCCGGCCCTTGAACTGGAGTGACGGCATCGGCGGCTCAGGTCGGCGATCGGCGACTGGTCAGGGCGCACCACCCAATCGCCGGCCGGGGGCGGAGGCCCACGCAGCTCCGGGCGGGTGGAGATTCTCGGAGGCCCGACAGCGTGTTTCGGAGCCCGACACCTATTGTTTCACATGATTTTTCATCCCTGCAGCCGCCTCAGCTTCTCGACGAGGGTGGTCCGCTTGAGGCCGAGGCGGCGGGCCGCCTGCTGGCGGTTGCCGCCGGTGTCGTCGAGGGCGCGCTCGATCAACTGGCGCTCGATGCCGGCGACGTAGGCGGCCATGTCGAAGCCGTCCTCGGGGATGGCGGGCAGGGGCGGCGTCTCGGACAGCGATGCCTGCTGCAGCTCCGGGGGCAGGTCGGCGACGTCGATCCAGGCGCGGTTGCGGCTCAGGGTCAGCGCGCGCTCCATCGCGTTCTCGAGCTGGCGGATGTTCCCCGGCCAGTCGTAGGCCATCATGCGGCGCATCGCCGCCTGCGTCACCGCCGCCTCGCGCGCCCGGCCCGGCTGGCGGCCGAGGGCCTCGAGGAAGTGGCGGACGAGCAGGGGGATGTCTTCGCGGCGTTCGCGCAGCGGGGGCAGGAAGATGGGGATGACGTTGAGGCGGTAGTACAGGTCTTCCCGGAAGGCGCCGTCGCGGACCAGTTGCGCGAGGTCGGCGTTGGTGGCGGCGATGATGCGGACGTCGATGCGGATCGGCCGGTTGTCGCCGATGCGCTCGAGCTCGCGCTCCTGCAGCACCCGCAGCAGCTTGGCCTGGAGGGGGGCGCTCATGGTGCCGACCTCGTCGAGGAAGAGCGTCCCCTTGTCGGCCGACTCCAGCCGGCCCGGCCGGTTCGCGACGGCGCCCGTGAACGCGCCGCGCACGTGCCCGAACAGCTCCGCCTCGAGCAGGGTCTCGGGCAGCGCGCTGCAGTTAAGGGCCACGAAGCGGCGGCCGCGGCGGGGGCTGTTGTGGTGTATCGCCTTGGCCGCGAGCTCCTTGCCGGTGCCGGTCTCCCCCGTGATGAGGACGGTGCTCGGGCTCGCGGCCACCGTCTCCAGCAAGTCGAACAGCTCGCGCATGCGGGGGCTGCGGCCCACCAAGCCCTCGAACCGGTAGCGCTCCTGGATCTGCGAGCGCAGGTAGGCGTTCTCCGACCGCAGACGCCGCTGCTCGAGCGCGGACCGCACGACGTGCAGCAACTGGCCGAACTGGAACGGCTTGGTGATGAAGTCGGCCGCCCCCCGCTTGATCGCGGCCACCGCGTCGGTCACGGTGCCGAACCCGGTGACGACGATGCAGACGATGTCGGGATAGCGCTCGAGGGCGGCGTCGAGCACCGCGGTGCCGTCGATGCCCGGCAGCCGCAGGTCCGTCAGCACGACGTCGAAGGCGCACTCCGCGAGGCGCTCGACCGCCGCCTCGCCGCTGTCGGCCTGGACCACCCGGTAGCCCTCGTCGGCCAGCCGCCGGGCGGTGATCTCCCGCAGCGAGGCCTCGTCCTCGACCAGCAGCACCGGGATTTCGCGCTCAGGCACGGTCGCCCGCCTTTTCCGCCGCGCCCCGCCTTCCGTCCGGACGGGAGGGCGGGGCCGGACGCCGCGGGCCGCCCCCCGGTTGCGGCGCCGCCCGCGGATCGCGCGGGGGCAGGGCGGTTCCCCCGCCGCGGTGCCCGGGCGGGTCGGTTAATGGGCGGCCCTCGACGCGTACTACGCCGCGCGGCGCCGGCTCCCCGCGTCGTCCCCGGGGCGGGTCGGCTAATGGACAGGCCGGCAGGTGCCGATACCCTGCTTGAGGCTGTCCGGGCGCGGAGACGACCGAGAGAGCGGAGCGGGCGAAACGCGAGCGTCTGTCATGAATGTCGATAGGAAGACCCTCTCGATCACCAAGGCGTGCGAGCTGGTGGGCGTCAGCCGCCGCACCATCTACAACTGGATCTCCGGCGGCAAGGTCGAGTACGTGCGGACGGCCGGCGGTTCGGTGCGCATATTCGCCGATACGCTGTGGCGCGATCCCCGCGGCGAGGGCCGGCCCGAGGCGCCAAGGGCGGACTGACGGCCGGTCCGCGGGCGGCGCCGCGTGATTCCGTTCCCCATGGACAGGACGGGTACTTCCCAGATGGACCAGCCGACGGACCTCGGCGCCCTCTTCCATCAGTTGAACAACCAGCTCGGCATCATCCTGGCGAACGCCGAGCTCCTCGACGCGCAGCTCCCGGACGACGCGACGCGGGCGCGTGCCTCGCAGATCGTGACGAGCGTCGTCGAAGCGATCAGCGCCGCCCGCTACATCCAGGAACACTGCCGCGACTGAGTATCGCCCCCATCCGCCCCGGCGCCGGCGTCACGTCCGCCGCGCCGTCCTGACGTAGACCAGGGTTCGGCCGACCTCTCGTCACCGTTTCCCCGCCGGCCGCGTCCCCGCTTCTTTACCCGCCACCCGGGCGTTCGCCGGCCGGCCCATTTCGTCAACATGATGACGGACGGGAGCGGACACGTCAACGGAATGACGGTTTGATCCTCCCGCCCGATTTCTCCGGCGCCGGACCGGCAACCGCCTACATTCACCTAAACGGCTTGTTTGAAAGCACTTGTACGACAGAAAGACGTCCGTGACGGGTTTCCGTAGGGCGTCTTCGAAGACATGGCACAAGCCTTGCTCATACTTGTTGGCGGAGAGTGCTGGCGCACGGCAAGACCGTTCCGTCGGCGCGATGCCGAACCGATGTTTCGGAGGCGACCATCATGAAGGCGCAGGTATCCGACCACAAGGACCAGGACCGCATCACCGCCGGCTTGCCGTTCGTCGAAGCGATGGCCCGCCGCATGGCCGCGTCCATGCCGCACTCGATCGACCTCGGTGACCTCGTGCAGGACGGCGTGATCGGACTGATCGACGCGGCCCACCGGTTCGACGAGGGGCGCGGCATCAAGTTCGAGACCTTCGCCGAGCGGCGGGTCCGCGGGGCGATGATCGACGCCCTGCGCCGCGACGCCTGGCCCCGCGGCGTCCGCAGGGTCCGGCGGGAGCTCGAGGCGGCCCGCGAGAAGCTGCGTCACGAGCTCGGCACCGAGCCGTCCCTCGCGGACCTCGCCGAGCACATGGGCTCGGACGAGGCGACCCTGAGCCGCACCATCGTGCGGATCAAGGCGATCGAGTCGACCTCGCCCCTCGCCTCGGGCGACGCGGTGCAGCACGGCGCCAGTCTGCCGCCGGTCATGATGCCGCCGGAGCGGCCGGGGCCCGACCGGGTCTGCGAGCAGGGCGACGTCGCGAGGCGGGTGCGCCAGGCCATCAAGGCCCTGCCGGCCCGCGAGCGGAGGGTCATCGGCCTGTACTACTACGGCGACGTGACGATGAAGGAGATCGGCAGCGAGATCGGGGTGAACGAGTCACGCGTCTCGCAGCTCCACGCGCGCGCGGTGCAGCGGCTGCGCAAGCAGCTCGGTCCCGACCTGGACCCCGGGGCGATCGCCGCGACCATGAACGGGAAACCGGCGGCGAACGGGAAGCCGGCGGCGCGCGGCCGGCGGCGCCTGAACATGGCCAAGGCCCGCGTGCCCGTCCCCGCCGCCCGCAAGTCGAACGCCGCCTGACGCGGGGGCCGCGCGGCCCGGGCCAACCCGCTGGGAGTCTGCACCGTTCTACGGCGACTCCTCGCCCGCCCATCGTCGCCTTCGGTTCCGCTGGGCGCCCAACCAACCCTGCTAGGAGTCTGCACCGTTCTACGGCGACTCCTCGCCCGCCCATCGTCGCCTTCGGCTCCGCTGGGCGCCCAACCAAACGCTCACGGCCGCGCTTCGCGCGGCCGCCCCGACGGCATGAAATTCGCCGGAGGCAGGCCGTTGCGGCGGCTGAAGCGGTGCACAATAGCGGCGGAGACAGGACCCGTGGTCGTCATGGTTAGTGGTGGGTCTCAATCCCCGAAACCAAACTGACCCGGCCGGTTCGGCCATCGAGCCCCGAATTGTGCCCGGCCTTCGAGCCGTGGACGCGCGGCAAAGCGCACCGTGCCCGAGCAGGGCGCGAGTTTCTCTGTCCGACCGGCCTGTCCTGCCTCCGCCTAACCCCCCTCAACAGGAGGCAAACCGATGATGAACGATGAGTTGTGCGTTGTCCATCCCCGCGCCGCGGGACTCGACGTGCACAAGGGACACATCACCGCCACCGTCCGGCTGGCCGGCCCGACCGCCGCCGAGCCGCGGGCCGAGACCCGCGGATTCAACGCGCTGGCGAGCGGCTTGAAGGCCCTCGTCGCCTGGTTGACCGGCCACCGGGTCGGAGCCGCCGCCATGGAGGCCACCGGCGTCTACTGGCACACCCCCTGGCAGGCCCTCACCGACGCAGGCATCGAGGCGCAACTGCTCCACGCCCAGCACGTCAAGCAGCTCCGCGGACGAAAGACCGACGTCGAGGACAGCCGCTGGCTCGCACGCGTGTGCCAGTTCGGGTTGGGGCGGCCCAGCTTCGTCCCCGACCGGCAGTTCCGCGACCTGCGCTCCTTGAGCCGCCACCGCCGAAAGCTCGTCGCCCGACGCAGCCAAGTCCGCAATCAGGCCCAGAAGGTCATCGACCGTGCCGGCGTCCGCGTCGGGGCCGTGCTCAGCGACATCTTCGGCCGCAACGGCCGGCGGGTCCTCGACGGCCTCGTCAACCGACTCGACCCCAAGGACATCCTGGCCTCGCTCAGTTGGCACGTCCGCAGCAAGCTCGACCGACTCGGCGACGCGCTGAACCTGACCCTGCGGGAGACCGAGCGCCGGTTGCTCGACGACCTGCTGACCGAACACGACGCCATCAGCCGGCGCATCGGCGACTTCGACCGCCACATCGACGAGGCCCTCGCCCCCTACACCGAGCAGCGCCGCCTGCTGGAGACCCTCCCCGGCGTCGAGCGCGCCGCGGCCTGCGCCATCCTCAGCGAGATCGGAGCCGACCCCCACAAGGTGTTCGGCAACGCCAACCGCCTCGCCGCCTGGGCCGGCCTGTGTCCCGGCAACAACGAGAGCGCCGGCAAACGCCGCAACGGGCGCGCCCGCCGCGGCAACCAGACCCTGCGCGCCGTGCTCGTCGAGTGCGCCCACGCCGCCGCCCGCACCAACAACTGCCAGTTCCAGGGCTTCCACCGAGCCTTGACCAAGCGCCGCGGCTACAAGCGCGCCATCGTCGCCACCGCCCACAAGCTGCTGCGATGCGTCTTCGCGATACTCCGTGACCGCTCGCCCTATCGCGACCCGGCCACCGACTACGAGGCGCTGCTCGTCCACCGCAACGCCCCGCGTTGGCTGCGACAGCTGCGCCAGTTCGACATTCTCGTCCACAACCAGGACGGCACCTACGCTGTCCACTGGCCCAACAGGAGCACCGCCCCGACGCCCTGACACACAGCCCTCACGGGCGCGACGGTGGCGGCACGGTTTCGTCGTAGAGGCCACTTGGGGCAGCCCCGTCCGCCGAACCCAACCCCGCCACCGCCGCGCCCGTGTCCAACGCCCCAGGCCCCGTGACGCCCTTCCCGTCGCGTCGGGAGTCGTGCGTCCAGGCCGCGGGAGAATTTCACGGCAACCCTGCTAGGAGTCTGCACCGTTCTACGGCGCAGACTCCTAGCGCGCAGGCCGCTGCCGCGTCACCTCGTGGGCCAGCCGGAGCAGGTCGCGTAGCCGGAAGGGCTTGGCCAGCCACCGGCATCCGCTCTCCACCAGGAAGCGCTCCGCATCCGTTCCCGCGACGTCGCCGGTGACGAAGATCATGCGGCGGGCGAGCGACGGCTTCGTCTCGCACAACCGGCGGTAGAGCGCGCGCCCGTCGAGCCGCGGCATCTTCAGGTCGCAGATGACGAGGTCGAAAGCCCGGGCGTCGACCCGCTCGAGCGCCTCTTCGCCGTCGGCGGCCCGCTCCACGTGGTATCCCGCGTCCGCCAGCGAGTCGGCCACCGCCGCCGCGAGGGCCCGCTCGTCTTCCACGACGAGGACGCCGGCGCCGCCGGCGGGCGCCGGGTGGAAGGCGGGCGCGGGGGCCGCGCGCGGCGCCCCCGCCCCGACCGGGAACGACACGAAGAACGAGGTGCCGGCGCCGGGCCTCGACTCGACGCGGATCCGCCCGCCGTGCTCCTGAACGATGGCGTAGACCTGGGTCAACCCGAGTCCGGTGCCCTTGCCGATCGCCTTGGTGGTGAAGAACGGATCGAAGATCCGGGTGCGGATGTCCTCCGGGACGCCCGGGCCGTCGTCGTTGATCTCCAGGGTGACCATGTCCAGGGCGTCGTCGTACCAGCTCCGGACGACGAGCGACCCGCGGCCGTTGGCGGCGAGCATCGCGTGCTCGGCGTTGATGATCAGGTTCAGCAGCACCTGCCTCACCTGGTGGGGGTCGGAGAAGATGTGGGGCAAGCCGCCGGCGAGGGCGTCGAGGGTCGTGACGTTCGACATCCCCTGCTCGTAGGCGCGCGAGGTCAGGGAATCGCGCACGATGTCGTTCAGGTCGACGAGCGCGCGGGTGGTGTTGCCCTTCCGGGCGAAGGTCAGCAGGTTCCGCACGATCCTGGCCGCCCGCTCCGCCTCGCCGAGGATCGTCTCGACCCCGCGCTTCGTCTCCGGCGCCGCCGGGCGCGCGGCCAGCCGTTCGGCGCACGTCAGGATGGTCGCCAGCGGGTTGTTCAGCTCGTGGGCCACGCCCGAGATGGTCTGGCCCAGGGCCGCCATCTTCTCCGACTGCACCAGCTCGCGGGCCGGGTCGCGCCCCATCGCCTCGAGCTTCCGCCGCTCGCTGACGTCGCGCACGAGGGCGTCGAGCCGCCGCGGACGGGCGTCGTCGGCCGCATGCAGGGCGGCGGTGACCTCGACCCACATCGGGCTGTCGTCGACCCGCCGCAGGCGGACCAGGTAGTTGGCGACGGCCCCGTCGCGGCGCAGCCGCGCGATGAAGTCGGCGCGGGCCCGTTCGTCGAGGAAGCGGTCGGCGGCGAACGGCCGCACCCGGGCGTCGGGTTCGTGCGGGTCGAACCCGAACATGAGCTTCAGGTGGGGGTTGGCGCTCAGCGTCTCGACGGCCTCGGCGTCGAGGGCGCCGAGGTAGATCCCCTCGGAGACGGACTCGTACAGCCCCGCGAGCAGCTCCGCCGGCGGCCGGGAGGCACTCTGCGGGCCCATGCGGGATGATGGCGGGGGCTCTGGCCGGCCGCCGCTCGGACGGCGGCCGTTACCCGGGCGGGCTTGGCGGCCCGCGGCGGAAGCCACGCCGCGATCGCGGCGTTCCGCCGCGGGCCGCGGATGTCAGTTGCCGCGCGGCGCGGGCGGCGTCGGCGTGGCGTAGGCGGACTGGGAGGCGTACTTGTTCATCACCGCGCCCTGGATATCCGAGGGCGAGGCGCCGAGGGCATGCATCTGCATCGCGTCACGCGCGACAGCTAGGCAGTGCGATCAGGTCATGCCGTGGACGTCCCACTCGGTGACCGCCCCGTTCGGCGCCCGCGATTCGACGAAACAGTCCGTGTTCCCCACATGCCCGTCGGTCTGGCCGCAGCCGCAGTAGCAGGGCACGTAGTCGAGCACGTCCGGATTCCGGGCCGCGAACACGTAGGCCTGCCGCATGAGGTCGGCCGGCCCGGCGGTCTGCGGCACGTACGGCAGCGGCGGCATCGGCAGCCCCTCGAGGTCCTCGCTCGTGAACTGCGGAGCCGGCGACTCCGGCTCGGAGGCGCCCTCGGGGGTCCGGGCCGCCGCCGTGGAGGACGCGGGGGCCGACGGCGTTTCGCCGCCCTGCCCGGGGGCCACGCCGGCCCGGTCGCTTCCCAGGAGGAAGAAGGCTCCGCCGCCGGCGACCGCGACGGCGGCCACGGCGATCAGCGCCCACCGCCCGCCGCTGGAGCGGGGCGCGGCCGGGGGGGGCGCCGGAGGGGTCTGCTTGGGTTGCTTGCGACGTTGCTTGGAAGCCATGGACGCATTCTATCAGAGAGCGCCCGTCCTTCCGTCACGGCGCGCCCGCAGCCCGCGCGGCGTTGGGCGTCCCGCTTCCGCGAACCCCCGCCGGGCAGGCTCTCCGGCGTCGCGGGCTCCGTGGGAGGCCCGCCGTCGCGACGAAACGGCCGCTCCGTTCTACTGCGCGGGGCCGAGGGCGAAGGTCATGCGGCCGTCGAGCGCCGTCCGGCCGTCGGCGGTCCTCGCGACGCCGTGCAACTGGCCCATGCGGCTGCGCAGCCGCTTCACGTTGACCTCGATGCGCACGACGTCGCCGGGCCGGGCGGGCCGGCGGTAGCGCACCCGCTCGATGCCCACGATGTAGATGAGCTTCTCGCGGTTCTCCGGCTTGGAGAGGATCAGGATCGCGCCGACCTGGGCGACCGCCTCGGTCAGGATGGTCGGCGGCAGCACCGGACGTTCTCCGGGCCGCCGCGCGAGGTAGCGTTCGTTCAGCGAGACGTTCTTGACGCCGACGATGCGCTTGTCGACCTCGAACTCCGTGATGCGGTCGACGAGGAGGAACGGATAGCGGTGGGGAAGGATCCGCTCGATGGCGGTGTAGTCGAGGGGCAGGCTCAACGGCTCCATCGGCGGGGCGCCGTCAGGACGACGGCGGCTTGGCGCTCCCGGTCCCGGGGGCGGAGCCGGTCCTGTCGTGCGTGCCGGTGGCGGAGGCGGGCGGCGCGGCCGCCGCGGGGACCTCGGCGGGGAGCAACGGGGCCAACTGCGCCGCCACGATCGAGGCGGTCGCGCGCACCGCGTCGCTCGACTCCCAACCCTCGCGCACCTCGGCCGAGAGCACCCCGATGCAGCGTTCCGCCGCCATCAGCGGTGCGGCGAGGGCACCGTTGCCGGAACCCTCGGCCGCGACGGTCTGGATGCGTCCGGTGGCGAACGCGGTGGACGTGGGGTTCGCCCCCTCCAAGGGGATCGAGCCGATCCGCTCCAGCGTTCCCGGCGCGTATCCGTGCCCCAGCACGGGTTGCAGCGTCCGCGCGTTCTCGTTGTTCACCCATACGATCAGGCCGCTGGCGTTCATCAGCGCCGCGGTTCGCGCCAGCAGGCCGGGGAGCTGGCCCCTGGTCGTCAGATTGCTGAAGGCCGTGCACAGCTCGGCGGTCGCGCCGAGGTCCGGCGTGGCCCGCGCGCGGGGCGTTTCCCGAACCGCGTCCCCGTCGGCACTGGTCGCCCCCGGGGCGCCGCCCGCGCGCGCGCGGGCGGCCGGCGGAAGGTCGAGAGGCTCGTCGGCCGAATCGTGGTCCAGCGCCAGCAGCGACATCCCGTTCGATTCGGGAACGTCGTACTCCTCTTCGGCCGGCGACGGGTCGCGTTGCGCGGCGCCGCCCGCGGGCGCGAGCACCAGCATCGACAACACGACGACGACCGCGGCCGTCAACAACATCCTCGACTGGGTCGCGCGGGCGGCCCTCATCACGTCGAGACGCGCCGCGCGCTGGGCCTGCAGGGCCGCCTGGACGTGCGCGGTGGCGCGATCGACGAGGTTGATGCCGTCTCCGAAGATGAGGTCCGACGCCTGCAGCGGCTGATCGGAGCCGATGAACTCGCGGGCGTCCTCGTCCAGCTCGCGGATGTCGCCGACCGCCGCGACGGCATCGTCGAGGGCCGCCAGCGTGTCGGCGTTCGCGACCTGCTGCTTGAGGTTGTCGAGGCTGCCGAGGACCGACTCGAAACGCCCGTCGACCTGGGCGGTCCAGTAATCCCGGTCCTGGCCGTCCGCGACGTACGCCTGCTGGCCGCTCCTCAGCTCGGCGAGGGCGAGCTTGAGGGTCCAGCCGAGATCGGTGAAGACCCGTTCCCCGCCCTGCTCGTCGGCGCGCGCGGCGTCCGAGAGCCGGACCTGATTCCCCGCGAAGCCCAGCGTCGCGAGTGCTACGATGACGACGACGGTACGAACCCAGCGGCTGGCCATGATTGGGAAGCTACTATACCACCGCCGGTTCCGGTACCGTCCGCCGATCGCCGCCCGGTGCGGGCGGCGGCCCCCGCCGCCCCGCGGGCCGGTCCGGTGCCGGCGCGGAGGAGGCTCGTGACGGTGCGGTCCCGGCTTGCGTTCGTCATCAATCCGGCCGCCGGTTCGGCGGCCCGCGGGGCGGGGCTCGGCGGTCTCGTCGATACGGCCCGGCAACGCTGCGCGGCGGCCGGCGTCGCCCACGAGGTGGCCTTCACGCAACGCTCCGGCCACGGCCGGGAGCTGGCGGCGGCCTTCGCCGACCGGGGGTTCTCGGCCGTCGTCGCCTGGGGCGGGGACGGCACGGTCAACGAGGTGGCCTCGGCGCTGATGCACCGCGACGCGGTGCTCGGCATCGTGCCCGCGGGGTCGGGGAACGGCTTGGCGCGCGAACTCGGGCTCGACCTCGGGCCCCGGGCGGCGCTCGACGCCGCGGTGCACGGCCGCGACCGCGTTATCGACATGGGCGTGCTGGCGGGCCGGCCCTTCGTCAACTTGGCGGGGGTGGGGTTGCCCGCGTCGGTGGCCGATCTGTTCGCCCGCCGAGCCCGGAGAACGTCGCCAGCGGCTCCGCCCGCCGCCCAACCAACCCTGCTGGGCCGCGGACTGCCCGGCTACGTGCTGGCGACCGCGCGCCGGCTGATCGGCTATCGCGGCCGGCGGTACACGCTCGTGACGGGGGAGCGCACGGTCGAGCGGCCGGCCCTCCTCGTCGAGGTGGCCAACGGCCGGCAGTACGGCAACGGGGCGGTCATCGCGCCCCGCGCCCGCCTCGACGACGGCCTCCTCGACCTCGTGTCGGTGGACGCCATCGGCCCCGCGAGGGCCGCGTTGGGCCTCTGGCGGCTGTTCAACGGTACCATCGACCGCCACCCCTATGTGCACTGCTCGCGGGTCGCCGGGGTGACCATCTCCGCCGACCTGCCGCTCCAGTTCCACGTCGACGGGGAAGTGGCGCAGGGGGGGCGCTCGCTGTCCGCGGCGGTCGTCCCGAAGGCGCTGCGGGTCCGGGTTCCGGGGCCGCGCGCCGCGCCGCGCTGACCGCCGCCGCAAAGCTCCCGGATCCGGCCGTCGGCGGCCGGGGGACGATCCGCCGCGTTGCGCCGCCGCCGGCTACCAGTCCCAGCGGGTCTCGGCCTCGTCCCAGAGCGCGTAGCACACTTGGGCGATGCCGGCGTCCAGGAACATGTTCGGCAGCATGGACATCGAGCCGAGCGGCTCGACCGGCTCCCCGTCGCGGTACCACGACGAGACCACGTGGCCCTCGAGCGGGCGGCCGCCGTCGGCCACCAGCTCGGTCGACTCGATCGTCACCCTCCACGAGGCGGTGCCGTCCCGGCCGTCGGGGCCCATGAACGTCAGCTCGCCGCCGTCGCGCTCGAAGCCGGTCACACCTTCGACCGCCGCGATCCGCTCGCTGAACGAGCTGACGAGGTTGACCTCGCCCGGCTGCACGGCGCACGCCGTCAGCAAAGCGATCGCCGCCGGCATCAGGCTCCGGAAACGCTCAGTCACCACACTCTTTCCCTTCCGGCCGCCGCCCGGCCGCCCCGGCCGCCCCGGTCGTCCCCCTGGAGAGCCCCCCGTCCGGCCGCCCGCGGGCCCCCGGCACCGGCCGGGGCGGCGGCGTGGACGGCTTCAGGCGCGGGGGGCCATTCAGCCGCCGGCGCCGACGGCTCCCGCGTCCGACCGCGGCCGCAGGATGGCGTACGTCGGCAGCCCGATGCCGTCCAGGTGCTTCAACACGTCGCGGGCCGGAGAAGCATCGAGGTCCTCCGCCTGGAACTTCACCTTCACGTAGTCCTCGAGCCCGGCTTCGACCTCGGGGGCCTTCAAGGTGGTGCGGTCCATGGTGAGGCAGTTCTTGCACCACGTGGCCCACATGTCGACGAGGACCAGCTTGTTCTCGGCCTCCGCCGCCGCCAGCCCCTGGCCGAGCGACGCGTGCCAGCCCTCCTCCAGCAGCGCCTGCGCGCTGCTCGCGACCTCGTCCGGATCGACCCAGCGCTGCGCGAACAGCCCGTAGCCGATGTAGCCGTAGTACACCGCGGTGCCGAGGATGAACACGCCGAAGGCGTGCTTGACGTGGACCATCCACGCCCCCGGCTTCGGCATCCACGACAGCCCCGCCCCCGCGACGGGCCACGGCAGGGCCATCCCGATGCCGAGGACGAACGGCAGCGCGAGGGCGATCGTCGTGCCGGTGCCGTAGAGGTTGCTGGAGAACACGATGACCTGGATGACCACCGGGGCCACGCACGCCCCCGCGAGCAGCGCGGCCACCGCCCCCATGCCGAACGCGACGAGGAACGACCCGGCCCGGCCGCCTCCGCCCGCGAACCGGGACTGCAGCCGCGAGAAGTCGATGGCGAGGACGTCGAACATCGCGAGCCCGAGGACGACGAAGAGGCCCGCGATGCCCACGTTGAACCATGGCGACGCGTTGATGGTGCCGAACGAGCCCGCGGTCAGGATGACCACGAGCCCGAGGCCCCCGTAGACGAGGGCCATCGCCGCGCCGTAGGCCCCGCCGAGGGCGAAGCCCCGCAGGCGCGACCCGGCCTTGGCGCCGGCGCCGATGATCGCGAGGTTGATGGGGATCATCGGCAGCACGCACGGGGTCAGGTTCAGGGCGAGGCCGCCGACCAGGATGAGGAGCAGGATCGCCAGCGGTCCGCGGCCTTCGAACCAGCCGCCCCCGCCCTCGCCCGACTCCGAGGCGGCCATGAAGTCGAGGAACGCCTCGGTGCCGAGGTACCCCCCGGTGCTGCCGAGCACCTCGAAGTCCTCTAGGGCGGCCATCACCGACAGGTCGTCGAGGACCGGGGCGGGCGCGGCGGTTGGCGCGGCCGGGGCCGGGGCGTCCCCGCCGGGGTCGGCCATCTCCAGGCCGGCGAACAGGTCCGCCCTCACCGTCGCCACCGGCTGGCTGTCGGGCGCCACCGTCAGCGCGAACTCCACGGGGGCGTTCGTCGGGTTGAAGCACATCCGGTCGTTGCACGCCTGGTAGCGCAGGGTGCCGGGGACCGTGTAGTCGCCGGGGGCCAGCGACGCGTCGACGCGCAGGGCCGCCCCGATCGTGAACTCCTCCTCGAACACCGCGAGCGGCTCGTCCACGCCGACCTGCTCGAGCAGGATGGCTTCGGGGAAGGCCACCCCCTCGAGGGTGAACCCCTCGGGCGGGTCGAGCCGCAACACGGTCGGAATCAGGAGATCGTCGAGCGGTGCCTCGGAATTGACGTGGTAGCCGGGGTCGAGGACGACGTCGAGGCCCACCCGCGCCGTCGTGCCCGCGTGGACCGCGTCGGTCTCGTTGGCCGGGTCGATCAGCACGGTCGGCGGCTGGGCGAGGCCGGCGGCCGCCCAGCCGGAGAAAATCAGCGTCAGGACGGGCCTTTTCCAGCCGCGGAACGAAGTTGTCGAACTCACGATTGCCTCCATGCGCCCCAAGGCGCACCATCATCATATCGCCCTCGACGGTCTCCCCGCCGGACCCGTCACCGTCCGCCCCGTCGGTGACCGGCGCGAAACCCGCCTCGCCGCAGCCTTGCGTCGGCGGTTCCCGGCGTCTGCGCCTCGTTGTTCGAGGCGGTGCCGGGGCCGCGGGCAGACCGCTACCGGTCGATATTCGCCAGCGCCATGCGGTCGCGGTTCACCGAGACGCGGCGCACGCGTCCCCGCGCCGGCAGGCGGTGTTCGGTGACCCGCTCGCTCACGGGCACCACGACCGTGTCCTCCCCGCCGGATCGGTACTGGACCGTCACCGTGACCGGGAGATCGAAGAGCCGCTCGCTCAACTGCTCGAAGCGCAGCAGGACCTCGGGCCCCGCCCGGGTCGTCTCCGTGCGCCAGGAGAACCGCACCTCCGGCAGGGCCGACTCGTGGATCCACCGGTCGAAGAACCGGGCCAGCGACCGCCCCGCCTCGATCTCGAACGCGAGCTGCAGGGCGTCGGTGCCCGCCTTCCGGAACCGCTGCTCGTGGTAGAAGCGGCGCAGCCCCGCGAAGAACGCGTCGTCGCCCACCAGCCGGCGCAGCATGTGCAGCACCATCGCGCCCTTGTTGTAGACGAGGGCGCGGAAGACCCGCGGCTCGCGCTTGAGATGTCCCAGGCGGTAGCCGAGATAGACCGGCCCCTCGTCGGAGTGCCGCATCGCCCATCGCCGCATCCGCTCGATGATGTCCTGGAAGACGTCCGGCCCCTCGTCGTGCTCCGCGTAGAGGGCCGCGAAGTACTGCGCGAGCCCTTCGCTCAGCCACTGCTCGTGGTAGTTCTTCCAGCCGACGGCCTGGCCCCACCACTGGTGGGCGATCTCGTGGGCGAGGAAGAACGACGGGAAGCCGCTGAAGACCGCCGGGTCGGTCTGCCAGGTGACGACGGTGCCCGGCGGCCGGGGCAGCTCGTGGTTCATCAGGGCGAAGTAGGCGGGGCTGTGCCCGCCGGGGAGGCGGCTGTCGGTGAGGGCCAGGGTCATCGACGGGTACGGGATGTCGCCCACCAGCGACCCATAGAAGGCGGCGATGTCCGCCGCGCGCTCGGCCGTCTCGTCGATCTCGCCCGTGCTCCGGGGCGTGCCGTAGGCGTCTATCGCGAGGGTGCCGTAGAACACGCCGCCGGCGCCCCGCGCCCCGGCCGGCGGGGGGGGCGCGGGCGCGTCGAGCCGGACCTGCCGGACCGGCGAGGGGTGGGCGTCGAACCGCGAGATCACCGCCGACAGGTAGCGGGCGGGCTGGAGGGCGGTGAACGAGAACTCGCGCGGCTCCCCGTCTTCGGTCATCGCCACCGGGGGGTTCGTGCGGGCCGGCGCGCCGCTCGCGACCACGCCCCATCCGGGAGGGACCGAGAGGTCCAGGGTCGCGGTGGCGTAGTCGGTCACGAGCGACTGCGGGTACCAGTAGCTGCGGTTGCTGTAGATGTAGCGGGGCTCTCCGAGGCCGAACAACGGCTCGAGCTCGAGCAGCACGCGCTGCCTCCCGATCCAGTTCTCGTCGAGCTCCTGCGCGGCGAGGTCGCCCTCGTAGGTCACCGTCACCGTGAACTCGGTGCCGCCGGGGATCTCCTCGGGCAGGTTGACGACGAGGTTGTCCTGCCCGTTCATCCGGAAGAAGAGCAGGGGGCCGAACTCGTTGGAGGTGACCGACCGCACCGCGAGCTCTTCGGCCAGACGCAGGCTGAACGACGTGATCGGCAGCCCCTTCACCCGCGCCGCGATCCGGGTCTCGCCGGCGATGCGGCACTCGACGAACTCGCGGGCGGCGCGGGGCCGTTGCTGGGTGAAGCCCAGGGGCTCGAACGACGCGGTGATCTCGTAGTCGAGCACGTCGAGCGACACCGCGTCGTCGTCCCCGAAGTAGCGTCCCCTCGTCGCGCGCTTCGGGGCCGACGCGTACAGCGAGATGATGCGGTTCGTCTCGCGGTCGAACAGCGAGATGTCCTCGGGCTGCCGGACCGACTGCGCGTAGGTCAGGGTGCCGCGTCGCTCGGTGCGGACCTCGGCGAGGAAGTCGCCGCGCCCCGGCGGCAGCGACCAGACCCGGTCGCTGACGTCCGACAGGTCCAGGGTGAACGACAGCGCGACGAAGTCCTCGAGCACCTCCTCGGCGTCGCGTAGGGCGCCCGCGTCCACCCCGCGCGCCCGCAGCGCCCCGGTCGACACGCGGGCCCGGTATGCGTCCGGGTGCAGCCGGACGAACGCCGTTTCGAACTCCGCCTCCAGCGCCTCGCGGCCGCTGAAGATACGAACCTGCCCGCGCTCCGCCTCGGGCTGCGGCGAGAACCGCATGACGCCGTCGCCGAGCAGCACGAGGCCGGTGACCCCGTTCTCGGTCTCGGCCACGAACACCGACCCCTCGGTCAGCGTCAGGGTCAGGTCTTCACCGGTGACGACCAGGTCGTCGGCGGCGTACTGGGTCGTGGGGGTGATGCGCAGATGCCGCAGGTTGTCGATCGAGTCGACGGCGTCCTGATCGAGGATGCGCCACGCCCCACCCGAGTCCCCGCGGACCACGTCGAGCCGCCACGTCTCCAGCCGGCCGCGCGGGCCCGACTCGATGAACAGCTCGACCGTCGCCCGGTAGCCGTCGCCCTCGGGATGGCCGTCGAGCGCGGTCTCGAAACGGGGCGTCGCGGTGACCCGGTCGACGCCGGGCCGCACCTGCGCGTTCGCGAACCGCGCGGCCGCGCCGCGGTCGGCGTCGGGCGACGCCAGGGCGACGTAGGCGTCGGGGTCGCCCGACAGCACCGCCGCCTCCAGCGCCTCGACGAGCGGTTCGTAGCCGGCCGCCGCGCCGGCGCCGGACGGTTGGGCGCCGCCCGGGTGCGAGAGCAGGCAGAGGAGCCCCGCCGCGCCGAGCCGTCGACAGAAGTTCATGGCTTATTCACCCCACGCCCCATCTTATATCCGAACCGCGCCCGGGAGCCGCGGTGGGCCGCGTCACGGTGATATGCTCCCGACCTGGCGATTCGCAGCGATCTCGCCCTGCGGCTCGGGAAGAGCCCGGGGCGCCGGCGGGGAGCGACCGAGGAATGCGCCTCTACATCGAGACGATGGACGCGGTGCTCGTGGACTACGACCACGACGGACGGGTCGAGCTCGACGGCGAGGGCTGGTCTTCCCCGACCCTGCAGGAACGCCGGGCCATCCTGCACGCCGCGCAACTGGAGATCGAGCGGCTGCAGGACCTCGTGCTCGCGCTCGAGGCCGAGGGCGGCGACTGACCGCCGGCCCGCCGGATTGCCGCGCCACAACGAGGAGGCAGGGACGCCATGGACACGCTCCTTCGCGACCTCCGCCACGCCGTCCGCCAGCTCGCGCGCCAGCGCGCGTTCACCCTCACCGCGGTCGCGACCCTCGCGCTGGGCATCGGCGCCAACACCGCGATGTTCGGCATCGTCTACGGCATCCTGCTGCGGCCGCTGCCGTATCCGGACGCCGGGGCGATCGTGCGCATCGGCGAGTCGTTCGGCGGACGCGGCCAGGGCGCGTTCCTCTCGAACCGGTCGATGGCCCTGCTCGAGGACGACGCCGAGTCGTTCGAGCACGTCGCCGCCTACCGGGCCGCCGCGGTCGACTGGGCGGGCCCCGACGGCGCGGTCACGCTGCGCGGCGCGCGGGTGTCGCCGTCGCTCTTCCCGCTGCTGCGGGCGGCGCCCCATATGGGCCGCCTCTTCACCGAGGAGGAGGGGCGGGCCGGGGCCGACCGGGTGGTGCTGCTCAGCCACGGTGCCTGGATCAACCGCTTCGGGGCGGACCCGGACATCGTGGGCGCCGCCGTCGACCTCGGTGGCGACCCCTACACCGTGGTCGGCGTGCTCGCCGAGGGGTTCTACTTCCCGAACCCCGACGGCGAGTTCTGGATGCCGTTCGTCGTGCCCCCGTTCACTCCGCCGGTCCTGGAGCCGTCGGGGCGGTTCACGGCCTCGGTGGTCGCCTTCAGCGCCCTCGGCCGGCTGCGCCCGGGGGTGTCGCCCGAGCGGGCGGCCACCGAGGCGGGCGCCATCCTGCGGCGGGACGACGACGGGTTCTTCGCCATGCGGGGCGCCGCTCCGAACCCGCCGGCCGCCATCGCGCCCGCCGTCGAGGCCCGGGTGGTGCCGCTGCTCGAGCAGATGGTCGGCGCGTACCGGCCCGCCCTGCTCGCGTTGACCGGGGCCACCGTGCTCGTCCTGCTCATCGCGTGCAGCAACGTCGCCGGCCTGATGCTCGCGCGCGGCGTGACGCGCCAGCGCGCGCTGGCCGTGAGCGCGGCCCTCGGCGCCGGCCGCGGCCGGCTCGTCCGGCAGCTCCTCACCGAGAGCGTGGTGCTCGGCCTGCTCGGCGGCGGGCTCGGGCTGGCCGCGTCGGCCGCCGTCCTGCGCGCGGTTCCCGCCCTCGTGCCCGGCAACGTCGCGCGGCTCGATCAGGTGGGCGTAGACGGCGTCGCGCTGGCGTTCAACCTCGGGCTGTCGGTCGCGGTCGGCCTGCTGTTCGGCGCCGCCCCCGCCCTGCAGTGGTCGCGGGTCCACCTCGTCCGCGCCCTCAACGAGGGCGGCGGGCAGGCGGCCGGCGGCTTCCGGCTGCTGCGCTCGAACCGCATCCGGGCGGCGCTGGCGACGGGGCAGGTGGCGCTCGCGCTCGTGCTGCTGGTGGGGGCGGGCTTGCTCCTGCGCAGCTTCGCGGGGCTCGTCACCGCCGACCGCGGCTACGACGCCGCCAACGTGATCACCGCCGTCACGCGCAACCCCGACTTCCGCCCGCGGCGGGCGGGGATGACCCCCGCGGAGACGGCCGAGGCCCAGGCCGCGAACCGGCGCTTCCAGGACGCGCTCGTCGAGGCGGTGACGCGGCTGGAACGTCTGCCGGACGTGGAGGCGGTGGGGGTGACCTCGCGCGTCCCCCTCGCGGTCACCGACGCGGCGCAGGTGCGTTCGCAGTTCCGGGTGGCCGGCCGTCCGGTGGCGGGCAACGCCGCCGACATCCCCCAGGCGTCGGTGCAGGTGGTCAGCCCCGGGTATCTCGAGGCGATGCGCCTGCGCCTGCGCGACGGCCGCCTCCTGACGCGCCTCGACCGCGCCGACAGCCCGCCCGTCGTCGTCCTCAACGAGACCCTCGCGCGGCAGCTCTTCGGCGCCGGGCCGGCCTTGGGCGGGCGGGTGCTGTTCGGCCGGGCCGCCGGGCCGGCCGAGGTCGTGGGCGTCGTCGGCGACGTCCAGTACCGGGGGCTCGTCATCGAGGAGTCGCGGGCCGACGCGTTCATTCCCCTCGATCAGGCCGAGGCGGCGGGGATGGTCGGCTCCCTCGTCCTTCCGATGATCGCGGTCAGGACCGCCGGCGACCCCCTGGCCGTCGTGCCCTTCCTCGCCGAGGCGGCGACCGAGGCGCATCCGCGCGCCGCGCTCGGCGGGGTGATGACGATGGCCGACCGCCTGTCCGCCGCGGTGGCGCAGCCGCGCTTCTACGCCGTCTTCGCCGGGTCGTTCGCGGCCCTCGCCCTCTTCCTCGCCGCGTTCGGCGTCTACGGCCTGCTCAGCTACACCGTCTCGCAACGGCGCCGGGAGATCGGCGTGCGCATGGCCCTCGGCGCGCGGCGCCGGGACATCCTGGCCCTCGTCGTCCGGCAGGGGGGCGGGCTCGTCGCCGCCGGCGCCGCCGTCGGACTCCTCGCGGCCGCCGCGTCGGCGCGCGTCCTCGAGCGTTTCCTGTTCGGCATCGCCACGAGCGACGGCCTGACGTTCGCCGCGGCCCCCCTCGTGCTCGTCGCGGCGGGTTTCTTCGCCTGCTGGCTGCCGGGCCGCCGCGCGACCCGCATCGACCCCATGCAGGCCCTGCGCGTGGAGTGACGCGGCCTCGGCGCCCGTCCCGCGCACCCGCGCGCGCCACGCGGGGCTTCGTCGCGCGGGCCAGCGCCGGCCCCGAGAGCGTCGTCTACGGCTCCGCTCGCCGCCTGACCGGCCCTGCTGGTAGGAGTCTGCACCGTTCTACGGCGACTCCTCGCCCGCCCATCGTCGCCTTCGGCTCCGCTGGGCGCCCAACCAAACGCTCACGGCCGCGCTTCGCGCGGCCGCCCCGACGGCATGAAATTCGCCGGAGGCAGGCCGTTGCGGCGGCTGAAGCGGTGCACAATAGCGGCGGAGACAGGACCCGTGGTCGTCATGGTTAGTGGTGGGTCTCAATCCCCGAAACCAAACTGACCCGGCCGGTTCGGCCATCGAGCCCCGAATTGTGCCCGGCCTTCGAGCCGTGGACGCGCGGCAAAGCGCACCGTGCCCGAGCAGGGCGCGAGTTTCTCTGTCCGACCGGCCTGTCCTGCCTCCGCCTAACCCCCCTCAACAGGAGGCAAACCGATGATGAACGATGAGTTGTGCGTTGTCCATCCCCGCGCCGCGGGACTCGACGTGCACAAGGGACACATCACCGCCACCGTCCGGCTGGCCGGCCCGACCGCCGCCGAGCCGCGGGCCGAGACCCGCGGATTCAACGCGCTGGCGAGCGGCTTGAAGGCCCTCGTCGCCTGGTTGACCGGCCACCGGGTCGGAGCCGCCGCCATGGAGGCCACCGGCGTCTACTGGCACACCCCCTGGCAGGCCCTCACCGACGCAGGCATCGAGGCGCAACTGCTCCACGCCCAGCACGTCAAGCAGCTCCGCGGACGAAAGACCGACGTCGAGGACAGCCGCTGGCTCGCACGCGTGTGCCAGTTCGGGTTGGGGCGGCCCAGCTTCGTCCCCGACCGGCAGTTCCGCGACCTGCGCTCCTTGAGCCGCCACCGCCGAAAGCTCGTCGCCCGACGCAGCCAAGTCCGCAATCAGGCCCAGAAGGTCATCGACCGTGCCGGCGTCCGCGTCGGGGCCGTGCTCAGCGACATCTTCGGCCGCAACGGCCGGCGGGTCCTCGACGGCCTCGTCAACCGACTCGACCCCAAGGACATCCTGGCCTCGCTCAGTTGGCACGTCCGCAGCAAGCTCGACCGACTCGGCGACGCGCTGAACCTGACCCTGCGGGAGACCGAGCGCCGGTTGCTCGACGACCTGCTGACCGAACACGACGCCATCAGCCGGCGCATCGGCGACTTCGACCGCCACATCGACGAGGCCCTCGCCCCCTACACCGAGCAGCGCCGCCTGCTGGAGACCCTCCCCGGCGTCGAGCGCGCCGCGGCCTGCGCCATCCTCAGCGAGATCGGAGCCGACCCCCACAAGGTGTTCGGCAACGCCAACCGCCTCGCCGCCTGGGCCGGCCTGTGTCCCGGCAACAACGAGAGCGCCGGCAAACGCCGCAACGGGCGCGCCCGCCGCGGCAACCAGACCCTGCGCGCCGTGCTCGTCGAGTGCGCCCACGCCGCCGCCCGCACCAACAACTGCCAGTTCCAGGGCTTCCACCGAGCCTTGACCAAGCGCCGCGGCTACAAGCGCGCCATCGTCGCCACCGCCCACAAGCTGCTGCGATGCGTCTTCGCGATACTCCGTGACCGCTCGCCCTATCGCGACCCGGCCACCGACTACGAGGCGCTGCTCGTCCACCGCAACGCCCCGCGTTGGCTGCGACAGCTGCGCCAGTTCGACATTCTCGTCCACAACCAGGACGGCACCTACGCTGTCCACTGGCCCAACAGGAGCACCGCCCCGACGCCCTGACACACAGCCCTCACGGGCGCGACGGTGGCGGCACGGTTTCGTCGTAGAGGCCACTTGGGGCAGCCCCGTCCGCCGAACCCAACCCCGCCACCGCCGCGCCCGTGTCCAACGCCCCAGGCCCCGTGACGCCCTTCCCGTCGCGTCGGGAGTCGTGCGTCCAGGCCGCGGGAGAATTTCACGGCAAACGCTCACGGCCGCGCTTCGCGCGGCCGCCCCGACGGCATGAAATTCGCCGGAGGCAGGCCGTTGCGGCGGCTGAAGCGGTGCACAATAGCGGCGGAGACAGGACCCGTGGTCGTCATGGTTAGTGGTGGGTCTCAATCCCCGAAACCAAACTGACCCGGCCGGTTCGGCCATCGAGCCCCGAATTGTGCCCGGCCTTCGAGCCGTGGACGCGCGGCAAAGCGCACCGTGCCCGAGCAGGGCGCGAGTTTCTCTGTCCGACCGGCCTGTCCTGCCTCCGCCTAACCCCCCTCAACAGGAGGCAAACCGATGATGAACGATGAGTTGTGCGTTGTCCATCCCCGCGCCGCGGGACTCGACGTGCACAAGGGACACATCACCGCCACCGTCCGGCTGGCCGGCCCGACCGCCGCCGAGCCGCGGGCCGAGACCCGCGGATTCAACGCGCTGGCGAGCGGCTTGAAGGCCCTCGTCGCCTGGTTGACCGGCCACCGGGTCGGAGCCGCCGCCATGGAGGCCACCGGCGTCTACTGGCACACCCCCTGGCAGGCCCTCACCGACGCAGGCATCGAGGCGCAACTGCTCCACGCCCAGCACGTCAAGCAGCTCCGCGGACGAAAGACCGACGTCGAGGACAGCCGCTGGCTCGCACGCGTGTGCCAGTTCGGGTTGGGGCGGCCCAGCTTCGTCCCCGACCGGCAGTTCCGCGACCTGCGCTCCTTGAGCCGCCACCGCCGAAAGCTCGTCGCCCGACGCAGCCAAGTCCGCAATCAGGCCCAGAAGGTCATCGACCGTGCCGGCGTCCGCGTCGGGGCCGTGCTCAGCGACATCTTCGGCCGCAACGGCCGGCGGGTCCTCGACGGCCTCGTCAACCGACTCGACCCCAAGGACATCCTGGCCTCGCTCAGTTGGCACGTCCGCAGCAAGCTCGACCGACTCGGCGACGCGCTGAACCTGACCCTGCGGGAGACCGAGCGCCGGTTGCTCGACGACCTGCTGACCGAACACGACGCCATCAGCCGGCGCATCGGCGACTTCGACCGCCACATCGACGAGGCCCTCGCCCCCTACACCGAGCAGCGCCGCCTGCTGGAGACCCTCCCCGGCGTCGAGCGCGCCGCGGCCTGCGCCATCCTCAGCGAGATCGGAGCCGACCCCCACAAGGTGTTCGGCAACGCCAACCGCCTCGCCGCCTGGGCCGGCCTGTGTCCCGGCAACAACGAGAGCGCCGGCAAACGCCGCAACGGGCGCGCCCGCCGCGGCAACCAGACCCTGCGCGCCGTGCTCGTCGAGTGCGCCCACGCCGCCGCCCGCACCAACAACTGCCAGTTCCAGGGCTTCCACCGAGCCTTGACCAAGCGCCGCGGCTACAAGCGCGCCATCGTCGCCACCGCCCACAAGCTGCTGCGATGCGTCTTCGCGATACTCCGTGACCGCTCGCCCTATCGCGACCCGGCCACCGACTACGAGGCGCTGCTCGTCCACCGCAACGCCCCGCGTTGGCTGCGACAGCTGCGCCAGTTCGACATTCTCGTCCACAACCAGGACGGCACCTACGCTGTCCACTGGCCCAACAGGAGCACCGCCCCGACGCCCTGACACACAGCCCTCACGGGCGCGACGGTGGCGGCACGGTTTCGTCGTAGAGGCCACTTGGGGCAGCCCCGTCCGCCGAACCCAACCCCGCCACCGCCGCGCCCGTGTCCAACGCCCCAGGCCCCGTGACGCCCTTCCCGTCGCGTCGGGAGTCGTGCGTCCAGGCCGCGGGAGAATTTCACGGCAACCCTGCTAGGAGTCTGCACCGTTCTACGGTGCAGACTCCTAGGCCTGGGCCGTCGGCCGCGCGCCGCGGATGGAGGCGTCCACCAGCTCGACGAGGTGATGGATGGACGGCCGCCGGCCCGACGACTCGAGGCGTTCGGCAATCTGCAGCAGACAGCCGGGGTTGCTCGACACGACGGCCTCCGCCCCGGTGCTCCGGATGTTCCGCGCCTTGCGGTCTCCCAGCTCGCGCGCCGCCTCGGGCTCGACGAGGTTGTAGATGCCGGCCGACCCGCAGCAGATGGCGGCCTCGGGGACCTCGCACACGGTGAGTTCGGGAATCGCGCCGAGCACGCGCCTCGGCTCCCGGCTGACCCCCTGCGCGTGCTGCAGGTGGCAGGCGTCGTGGTAGGCGATGCGCAGCGGCAGCGGGTGGCGCGGCGCCCGGGGCTCGAGCTCGTCGAGCAGCTCGGAGATGTCCTTGCACTTGTCCGCCAGCGCGCGGGCGCGATCCGCGTAGACCGGGTCGTCGCGCAGCAGGTGGCCGTACTCCTTCACCGTCGACCCGCACCCGGCGGCGTTGACGACGAGGGTGTCGATGTCCGCCGCCTCCGCCTCGAAGGCGTCGATGAAGCGCCGCGCCATGTCCGCGGCGTCCCCGTCGAGGCCCGCGTGGAGCATCAGGGCGCCGCAGCAGCCCTGGGCGCGCGGGACGACGACCTCGCACCCCTCCGCCGCCAGCACCCGGATGGTCGCGCGGTTGACCTCTTCGAAGAAGACCCGCTGCACGCACCCCAGCAGCAGGCCCACCCGCCGGCGCGGCGTCCCCGCCGCGGGCACCCGCGCCGGCGGCCGCGTCCACCCGCTGCTCAGCGACACCCGCGGCAGCAGCGCCTCCATCGCGCGCAGGCGGGCCGGCAGCAGGTTCAGCACGCCGCTCGCCCGGACCAGCCGCTGCAGCCCCGACCGCTGATAGGCCCACAGCTTGCCGATCCCCAGGCGCATGCGTCCGGGGTAGGGGAACAGCGAGAAGATCAGGCGCCTGAACAGCCGGTCCGCCCAGACCGCGCGATCTTGCGTTCGATCTGCGGGCGCGTCGCCTCGAGCAGCTTGTCGTACTGGACGCCGGAGGGGCAGGCGGTGAGGCAGGCCATGCACCCCAGGCAGGTGTCGAAATGGCGGGCGAAGCGGTCGTTGACCGCGGTCCCGCCCTCGAGACCCCCTTTGATGAGGACGATGCGGCCCCTCGGCGAATCGGTCTCGCGGCCCCAGAGCATGTAGGTCGGGCAGGTCGGCAGGCAGAACCCGCAGTGCACGCAGTCGGCGACCAGGGCCGGGTCGGGCGGGGCCTGGGCGTCGAAGGCGGATGGAGGTCGGGTCGAGGCGGCGGTTCCGAACGCCGGTGCAGTGGTCACCAGTCGAGGCCCTCTCGTGTTGCGGGCCGGCGGGCGTCGCCGGCGCGGTACGGGCAACCGCATCGTACCCCGCCCCGCGGCGCCAAGGCCAGCACGGGTCCGGGGACCAAGCCGCGCGGGCCGCCGCCGCCGTCGACCGGGCGGCCGCGGTGCCGCGCGGGTTCGGAAACGGCCCGTCCGCTGTATGATTCCCGAGCCGCGCCGCGCGCGCGGCGAGTCGCCCGTGGCGAACTCCGCGCTGCTCGGCGGGCAGCGAGGCACCGGCGGTTGGCCGCGACCGCGCCGGACATGACGCGAGGAGCCTGCCTGGCGGGCTGCGCGGCGACCGCGGACTGCCATCGCCGCTCCCGGCGCGGGGGGAACTTCACCACGGGCTCCCCGGGGAAGTCGCCGGCGACGGCGATGGGGGCGGGAGCGGACGCACACGAGAGCAGATGATGACAAGAGCGATTCGGATTCACGAGCACGGGGGTCCCGACGTGCTGCGGTGGGAGGAGACCGACCCCGGTTCTCCCGGGCCCGGTCAGGCCCTCGTCCGCCAGACGGCGGCCGGGCTGAACTTCATCGACGTCTACCACCGCACCGGCCTGTACCCGGTGCCGGGGTGGCCGGCGGTCATCGGCAACGAGGCGGCGGGCGTGGTGGAGGCGGTCGGCGACGGGGTCACGGAGGTCGCGGCCGGCGACCGCGTCGCGTACTGCATGAGCCTCGGCGCCTACGCCGAGCGCCGGGTCATCGACGCGGCGCGCCTCGTCCGGCTGCCCGACGCCATCGGCGACCGGCAGGCGGCGGCGATGATGCTGAAGGGGTGCACCGTGCAGTACCTGGTGCGGCGCATCCACCCCGTGAAGCCGGGCGACACGATCCTGCTGCACGCGGCGGCCGGGGGGGTCGGGCTCATCGCCTGCCAGTGGGCGAAGCACCTGGGGGCGACGGTTATCGGCACCGTCGGCAGCGACGCCAAGGCGGAGCTGGCGCGCGCGCACGGCTGCGACCACCCCATCGTGTACACCCGCGAGGACATCGTCGAGCGGGTCCGGGAGCTGACGGGCGGGGCGGGGGTGCCGGTGGTCTTCGACTCGGTGGGGAAGGACACCTTCGCGGCGTCCCTCGACTGCCTGCGGCCGCGGGGGCTCATGGTCAGCTACGGCAACGCCTCGGGGGCGGTGGAGCCGTTCAGTCCGGGGTTGCTCGCCGCGAAGGGTTCGCTGTTCCTGACCCGGCCGACGCTGGCCAGCTACATCGGGACGAGGGCGGAGCTCGAGGAGACCACCCGCGAGCTGTTCGAGGTGGTCGGCAGCGGCGCCGTCCGGGTCGGCGTGAGCCTCGCCCTGCCGCTCGAGGACGCGGCCGAGGCGCACCGCCGGCTGGAGGCGCGGGAGACGACGGGATCGACGGTCCTGGTCATGGAGGGAGAGTGATGACGAAAGCAGTGCGCATCTTCGCGGCGGGCGTCGTGGTCGGCGGCTTCCTGGTCGGGGCGCTCGTCACGGTGACGGCCCAGCCCGACGACGGGCGGCGGGCGGTGAACCTCCCCGGCCGGACGGCGCCGAACCCGCTGTTCAGCGACGCCATCCAGGTCGGAGACACCCTGTACCTGGCCGGCCGACTCGGCCTCGACCCCGAGACCGGGGCGCCCCCCGCCGATCCCGGCGACGAGGCGCGGATCGTGCTCGACCAGATCGCCGCGGTCCTCGCGGAGGCCGGCATGACCATGGACGACCTGGTCAGCGTGCAGGTGTTCTGCTCGGACGTCGCCCTGTACGACGACTTCAACGCCGTCTACCGCACCTACTTCACCGCCGACCCGCCGGCGCGGGCGTTCCTCGGCAGCGGCACCCTGCTGCGCGGCGCGCGCTTCGAGGTGATGGGCATCGCGGTGAGGAGCTGAGGACGTGGGGGCCGCCGATCGACGGCAACAGCCGGGAAGCCCGCTCTCGGGCCGCTCTCGGGCCGCCGCGGCGGTACGCGTCCGCAGGCGGCGGCAGCGCATGCACGAAGCGGGATGGAGTGCCGCCCCACGGCCGCGGCGAGTCTCTCGCCTGGGTGCCCGTGGTGGATTCCCGCGTTGCACGGAACGTGGTGGGGATTGCCGCCGCCGGCGGCTTGGGCTGGGCTTCGCCGCGGCGCTGATCCTCCTGCCGGTTCTCGGGCCGGCCGCGGAGGCGGGAGGCCAGGCCCCGCCCGACCTCGGCTGGGTCCGCATCCCCGCGGGCACCTTCGAGATGGGGTGCGTCGAGTCCGACCCCGGCTGCCTCGACATGGAGCGGCCCCGTCATTCCGTCCGCTTTCCCGTGCCCTTCGAGATGATGGCGACCGAGGTGACGGTCGCGCAGTACTTCCGGTTCGTGCGCGACGCCGGGCATCGCGCCCCGGCCGCGCCGGGCTTCGCGCAGACGGGGGACCATCCGGTGGTCCTCGTGAGCTGGGACGACGCGTCCGCCTTCTGCACCTGGGCCGGGGCCCGGCTGCCCACCGAGGCCGAGTGGGAGTACGCGGCGCGGGCGGGCCGGCCCGGTCTGATCTACGGGTGGGGCGACGAGATCGCGCGCGACCACGCGAACTACGGCGCCGATCAGTGCTGCACGGGGGCCGCCGGCGGGGCCGACGCCTGGGTGAACACGGCGCCGGTGGGGTCGTTCCCCCCGAACGACTTCGGCCTCTTCGACATGGCCGGCAACGTCTGGGAGTGGGTGGACGGCTGGCTCGACGACGACTACTACGCGACGTCGCCCCTCGTCGACCCGCCGGGGGCGGCGGACGGCTATGCGCGCGTCGCCCGCGGCGGATCGTGGCTGAACTTCCCGTCCGCCCTCCGGACGTCGGTCCGTCTGCCCTTCGCGCAGACCGGCCAGACCAGCAACGTCGGGTTCCGGTGCGCGCGCCGAGTGGGCGCGGTTGCGGCGGAGTAGCCGTCCGCGTCGGTGCCCGCGGGACCCGGCTTCGGTCCGCGGGCCTTGCGCCGCCGACGGCCGGCGTGCGATTCTCTGGGGACCCGGCGTCCGTGGAACTCAACCAGGAGCGAACGATGAAACGTGCTGGCCAGGGAAGCTCAAGGCGGCGGTTCATGAAGCAGGCGGTGCTGGGTGCCGGGGCGGCCACGGTGGGGGCCGGCACGACGGCCATCGCCGCGGCGGCCGAGGAGGACGCGGGCCCGATCACCGTGCCGGCCGAGTTCGAGGCGGCGAAGCACGCGGCGCTGCCCGAGATCGACTTCCCCATGACCGGCGCCCAGGTGTTCGCCCGCGCCTGCAAGGCGGAGGGCGTGGCGGCGCTGTTCTGCTGCCCCGGCAACTACTCGGTGGTGCATTCCATGTCCGACACCGGCATCCCCACCTACGGGGGCCGGCACGAGGGGGCGATGTGCCACGCCGCCGACGCGTTCACGCGCGTCACCGGGGAGATTGCGGCGACGTCGGGGACCGAGGGCCCCGGCTTCACCGACATGATCTGCGGCGTCGCCGCCGCCAACGCGGCGCGGTCGCCGATTCTGGTGCTCGCGAGCAACAAGACGATCTTCGCGGAGGACACCGAGCGCGGCATCCAGGACGCCTACCAGCAGCCGACGACCGAGGGCATGCGCAAGTACGGCAAGCGCATGATCACGCCGGCCCGCATCCACGAGTACGCCGGCTACGCGTTCCGGCAGCTCCGCAGCGGCGTGCCCAAGCCCGTCCACCTTGACTTCCCGGCCGAGATCGCCAACGCGCGCTTCCGCGACCCGATCGAGATCGAGTACTACTTCGACAAGGCGAAGTACCGCACGGAGACCCGGCCGCATCCCGACCCCCGCGCCATCGACCGCGCCGTCGCCATGCTCGGCGAGGCCGAGCGCCCGATCATCGTCTCGAGCAACGGCGTCTTCCACAGCCGCGCGTGGGCGGCGCTGCGGCGGCTCGCCGAGCGGGCGCACATTCCCGTGGTCGAATCGGGCGCCACCAAGGGGCAGTTCCCCACCGACCACGAGCTGTCGGCCGACACCGCGCCCGGGGCGCTCGCGAGCGCCGACCTCGTCCTGCTCGTCGGCCAGTACTGCATGCCGACGCTGGGCGAGTTCGCCTTCGGACCGGATACGCGCTACATCCGCATCGACCCCTGCGCCGAGGACATCGGCCGCAACCTGCCCATCGATCTGGGCATCGTCAGCGACGAGCGGGCCGCCCTCGAGGCCCTCGCCGACGGGATCCCCCGCATGCGGCACGACGCGTGGGTGGCGGAGGTGGCGGAGGCGCGGGCCGTGTTCGAGGCGCAGAACGACGAGTACTACCAGACGGGCAAGGGCTACGACGACGCGGTGCATCCCGCCGTCATCGGGAAGGAGCTGGCCGATTTCGTCCACGCCGGCGCGCTGCCTCCGGACCGCACCACCCTCGTGCAGGGGGGCTACGGCATCGCCCGCTACACGCGGCGGTACCTGCGGGCGTTCCGCCCCGGGCAGATTATGAACGGCGCGTACCAGTACGGCGCCATCGGCCCCGACGTGGGCTACACCGTCGGCGTCGCCGCCGCGGTCCGGCAGGGGACCGGCCCCCAGGCCGACTACCAGGGGCATCCGGTCATCGCGGTCACCGGGGACGCGGGCTTCGGCTATACGGGCATGGAGATGGAGACGCTGTCCAAGTACCGGATGCCGGCGGTCATCGTCGTCTACAACAACAACGCCTGGGGCACGTGGCAGGGGCAGCGCAACAACCGGGTGGGGCTGCCGGTCCACCTGTTCCAGGAGAACCTGCGCTACGACAAGATGGGCGAGGCCCTCGGCGCGCACGGCGAGTACGTCACCCGGCCGTCGGAGTTCCGCCCCGCCCTGGAGCGGGCCTATCAGGTGGCCCTGGACGAGAGCCGCCCGTCGGTGGTCAACGTGCAGGCGAAGAAGGAGTTCTGGCTGCGCGACCAGTACGCGCCGGGCTTCCTTGGCAAGATCGAGCCGGGGGTGATGTCGTACTACCACTAGCGGCCCGTGGTGGAACCCCGCGTTGCACCGCGCCCGAAGGGCGCCAGCGAGCGGCCGAGGCGCCCGCCTGACAAGGCGTGAGGAGGGCGCATATTGGGCATACGCAACCGACGAACAACGCAGTCAGGCGGGATGCTCCGCTCGAATGCAGCGGGGATTTCTGCCAAGGGCTGCTGGCCGAGAGCGGTGGAATCCGATTCGTCCGACGCGGGCGGGGGCGGGCGGCGGGTCCGCCGGCCGCCGCGGGTCCGCCGCTCGCCGGAGCAGTCGCTGGCCTTGGTGCGGCAGCGGCTCCAGGCCTACGCCGACCGGCGGGTCTTCAGCGGGTTCAGCGAGGGCCGGCCGGTGGCGGGGCGGCACCGGTTCCGCTTCTCGTGGCTGGGGACGGAGCCGCTGACGCTCGACTACACGCCGGCGAGCGGGACGTTCGTCTTCCGGGCGCTGCTGCCCAACGTCCCGGCCCGGTCGGCCCTGTATTCGGACCTGGAAGCGTTCGTGGCGGGTCGGGCGTCGACCCGGCTGCCCGACCACCGGCGGATCGACCCGCGCCGCGCCCGCGCCCGTTGCGTCGCCGCCCGGAAGGCGGTTTCCCTCGAGCTGGTCGCGACGCGCAACTTTCACGACTACGGCGTGAACCGGGTCGTCAACCTCGTCCACGAGGTCTTCCTGTATCTCCAGGAGCACCGCCCGGAGTACCTCTGGACGAACTTCGCCGCGCCGGAGGAATGATCGCCGACCCGGCCGCCCCCGGCGCACAGGGCGGGCCGCGACTGCGGTGCCAGCGGGCGGTCGGGCAGAAGTGCGGCCCATGCCGTCGAGCGTCTTGGGCGGCATTGGCCGGCGCGGGTCGCCGGCACGGCCAGCCGGCTCCGCGCCAGTCCACTGGGGGGCGGCGGGGCTTTGCCGCGGGCCCGGGAACGAGCAGGGCCGGCGGGCCGGCGCCCGTCGGCGGGAGAAACAGTCATGATCAGATCCGTACGCCCGTGGCGGCTGTCGGCGCTGGCCGCCGCGGCCCTCGCCGCGTCCGTGTCCGCGCAGCCGCTCCACCCGCCCGAGCCCCAGCGCCCCGCCGACGGGGGGGTGCTGGAGAACCCGGTGCCGGCGACCGCCGCCTCCGTCGCCACCGGCCGGCAGTGGTACGTGTTCATGTGCCGCGAGTGTCACGGCAACACCGGTCTCGGCGACGGGGACATGGCCCACGCGGGCGGAGACATCCCGGACTTCACCGACGACGTCTGGCTGCACGGCTCCAGCGACGGGGAGATCTTCCTCGTCATCAAGGAGGGGGTGACGGCCGACATGCAGCCCTACGCGGACCGGCTCGACGACGAGGACATCTGGCACGTCGTCAACTACCTGAGGACGCTCACCGACCGCCGGTGAGCGGTTCCGCGCTCCGGCCCGCTCGGGGCCGCGGCCGGCGAGCCGCCGCTCGACGCCATGTCCAGCCCGATCGCCTACCGTCCGATGGAGCCCGCCGACGCCGCGGCGGTCTCGCGGTTGATCGTCGAGTCGTTCACCGAGTTCATCGGGCCGGAGTACACCGAGGAGGGCCGGGCCGAGTTCCTGCGCTACGTGGAGCCGGCCGCGCTGGTCGAGCGGACGCGGGCGAACCACCTCGTGCTGGTGGCGATGGCGGGGGAGCGGCCCGCGGGGGTCATCGAGCTGCGCGACAACGACCACGTGTCGCTGCTGTTCGTCGACGCCGCGCATCAGCGGTACGGCATCGCGCGCGAGCTGCTGGCGCGCGCCTTGGCCGTCGCCCGCCCCGCCAAGCCCGGCCTCGAGCGGGTGACCGTCAACTCCTCCCGCTACGGCGTCCCCGCCTACGAGCGGCTGGGGTTCCGGCAGACCGGACCGGAACGCACCGTGAACGGCATCATCTTCGTTCCCATGGCCCACCGACTCGAAGCCGAGTCGGAGTCAGCGCCGTAGCGGGCGCGAATTCCTGGAGGATGGGCCGGCCGCCGTACCGGCCGGGCCCTCACACCTGCGCGACGAACGTGGGCGACGGATACCGGTTGGACACGGTTCGCGGGGTTCCGGTTCGGCACGGGGGCCGTACCGCTCTCACAACCCGCCGGGGCCGCGGCCGGGATTGAGGATGCCGCGGGGGTCGAACTGACGCTTGACCCGCCGCATCAGCGAGAAGGCGTCGCCGAGGGATCCCCAGACATCGACCTGGCTGCGCAGCTCCCTCCCGGCCCGCCGGACGACCGCGCTGCCGCGGCCGGCGTCGAGGCGCTCGCGCAACGCGCGCACGAGCGACGCCTGCGCGGCCACCGGGCCGGCGAGGCGCAGGTACAGCACCCCGAGACCCGCCCGGCCGATCACCGCGCAGTCGAGCGCATGCCGGCGGGACGCTTCGTCCAGCCAGGTCAGGGTGACGGCGAGGTCGCCGGGGAGGACGACGAGCTTGACGACGGTCTCTTCTCCGCCGAACACCCGGGCCTCGTGACGGCGCCACGCCTCGACCTCGTCCGCCGCCGCCAGCACCTCCGCGGCGCCGCCGCCGTCCCGCACGAGGGCCGCCGCCTGCTCGGCCTGCCGCTCGGCCACCGCCGCGATCGACTCGAACCGGACGAGCATCGCGGCCGGCGGCCACGCCAGCTCCAGCGCGGTCGGGGTCGAGCCCTGGGCGAGCAGCGCGGCGGCGACGCGCCCGATCTGGCCGGTTCCGGCCAGGGTGACCCGCACCGTGCGCGACGCCTCGGCCATCGGGGCGAGCTTGAAGGTGGCGGCGAGGATGACGCCGAGGCCGCCGAACGACCCGGTGAGCAGCCGGGCGAGGTCGTATCCCGCGACGTTCTTCACCACGATGCCGCCGCTCTTCGCGAGGGTCCCGTCCGCCCGGGCGAGGGTCATGCCGATGATGAGGTCCCGCGGCGCGCCGTGGCGCTGCCGCCGCGGCCCGCTGTCGTTCGCGGCGACGATGCCGCCGATGGTGGCGCGGTCGGCGCGCGGCGGATCCAGGGGCAGCCACTGGCGGTGCGCGGCCAACGCGGCGTTGACGTCGGCCAGCGCCGCGCCGGCCTGCACCGTGGCGGTCAGGTCGCCGTGACGGTGGGCCTCCAACGCGTCGAGGCGGCGGGTGGAGAGCAGCACGTCGATCGCGCCCGGTGGAGCACCCCAGCCCAGCTTCGTCCCGCCCCCGCGGACGACGACCGAACGCCCGTGCTCCGAGGCCCACCCCAGGACCCCGGCCGCCGCCTCGGGCGACGCCGGCTCGGCGACGACCGCCGGCACGACGCCGTCGACGGCGTCGCCGTCCGTCCCCGGCCGGGCCACCGCCGCGCCGGCGCGGCCGTCGATCTGACCGATCAACGCATCGCGCAACCCCACGACCTCGGTCATGACACCTCTGAACGAGAACCACCGAACGGGAACCGCGCCCCGTCGGGCGCCGACGGCTCTATCTGCCCGCCAGCACCGCGCCGTGGACCGACGCGCGTTCGCCCCGCGGGGCGCTACAGCCGCTGGGCCAGCCCCGCCGCCTCCGCCGGGTGGGCACGATACGGTCCCGGCACCTCGCCGCAGAGCCGCGGAGTCGGCAGCAGCTTGTCGGGGTTGCAGAGCCCCTCCGGATCGAACGCCCGGCGCAGCAGCCGCATCGTCTCCAGATCCGCCTCGTCGAACATCTTCGGCATGTGGCACGCCTTGTCGGCCCCGATGCCGTGCTCGCCGGTCAGCGACCCGCCGGCGTCGAGGCAGTAGGAGAGGATCTCGGTCGCGACCTCCTCGGCGAGCTCCGCCTGCCCTTCGACCGCGTCGTCGTAGCAGACCAAGGGATGCAGGTTGCCGTCGCCGGCGTGGAACACGTTGCCGATGGTGAGCCCGGACCGCTTCTCCAGATCCCGGATGCGGCGGAGGACATACGGAAGCGTGCTGCGGGGGATCACCCCGTCCTGCACGTAGTAGCTGGGGGCGACGCGCCCCATCGCCGCGAACGCCGCCTTCCGGCCCCGCCAGATGCGGGCCCGCTGCGCCTCGTCGCGCGCGACCTGCACCCCCCAGCCCCGGTTGCGGTCGCAGATCGCCTCGATCTGCTCGAACTGCGCCGCGACCTCCGCCGCCGGCCCGTCGAGCTCGACGATCAGCACCGCCTCGGCGTCGGGGAACCCGGGGCTGACCGCCGCCTCCGCCGCGCGGATCGTCGTGCGGTCCATCATCTCGATGGCGGCGGGGATGATGCCCGCGGCGATGACGTCGGAGACCGCGTTCCCCGCCGCGTCCGTCGAATCGAACGCGGCCAGCAGGGTGCGGACCGATTCGGGGCGGCGCAGCAGCCGCAGGGTCACCTTCGTCACCACCGCCAGCGTCCCCTCGGACCCCACCAGCACCCCGAGCAAGTCGAGGCCGGGGCCGTCCAGGGCCGACCCCCCGAGATGCACCATCTCACCGTCCGGCAGCACCGCCTCGACTCCGACCACGTGGTGCACCGTGAAGCCGTACTTCAGGCAGTGCGCGCCCCCGGAGTTCTCCGCCACGTTGCCGCCGATCGAGCAGATGACCTGGCTCGACGGATCGGGGGCGTAATAGTAGCCGTCGGCGGCCACCCGGCGGGTGACCTCGAGGTTCATGATGCCCGGCTCCACCGTGATCCGCTGGTTCGGGAGGTCGACGTCGAGCACCCGGTTCATGCGCGTCATGACGATGAGCACGCCGTCGGGATGCGGGAGCGCGCCGGCCGAGAGCCCGGTGCCCTGGCCCCGCGCCACGAACGGGACGCGGTTGCGGTGGCAGAGCCGCACCACCCCCTGCACCTCCTCCGCCGTATCCGGCAGCACCGCCGCCTTGGGCCGCGAGCGGTGCGAGACCAGCCCGTCCGACTCGTAGGTTGACAGCTCGCCCTCGTCCCGGACGACCCGCTCCGATCCGACGATCCGCTCGAGCTCGGCGAAGAACTGCGCATTCACAGGCATGGGAAAACGGCCCCCCTCGGCCGCCCGCGGGTCACGGCCGCGCGTACTGATCGATGACGTTCTCGATCGCCCGGCTGCAGACCCGGCAGAAGCCGACCGGATTCCGGGTGAACATGATGCAGTCGACCTCGGGGCGGTACAGCCCCGTCGGCTCGTAGGACGCCCCCTCGAACGCCCCGACCCGCCCCGCATAGCGCATGCCCCCGAGCAGCGCCGTCTCGCGTTGCTGCTGGTCGGTGAACAGTCCGTCCATCACCGTCTCGGCCGCGCCCTCGGCCCGTAGCGCGCCGCGCCGCCGCTGGGCCTCGACGCTGCCCGCCTCGAACGCCGCCTTGTCCCACGGCGTCGGCACGGGGGTGTCCGGCTCGATGAGGTCGCCCCACTTGACCCGTTGGGGGTCGTGCAGCGCGGTGACGTTGGGCTCCCACGGCTCGGGGTGGACGGCCGCCCCCGTTTCGTAGGCGACGTCCGAGGTGTAGTACTCGTCGGCGAGTCCCGCGAAGTGGTGTCCGAACTCGTGGATGAACACGTACTCGGCGAAGCCGGTGTCGGCGGCCGCCGTGGCCTGGAAGTTGAAGATGCCGCCTCCGCCGTACTGCTCCTCGTTGACGAGGATCTCGATGAACTCGTAGGGCGCGGCCGAGGCGGCGTCCCGCAGGGCGCGGTTGTCGTAGGTGAGGACGTAGCGCTCGGAATCGAAGATGTTGTACTGGGTGGACAGGGGGGTGCGCCGGAACTGGCCGGCGCGCGGGCGGGTGATCCCGGACTCCGCCGACGGCAGGTCGAGGCCCCACACGTTGAAGTCGCTCCGGCGGCTGCGGAACGGCTCCTCCTCGAACAGGGCGTTCACGAGGCGGGCCGCGTCGGCGCGGAACTTCGGCATCTCCGCCGCCGTGTACCCCTCGCCGATCACGAGCAGGTCGACCTTCTCCGACGGCGGGCCACTCTCGAACAGCCGCCAGACCTCGCCGGCCGGCGCGCGGTCGGCGGGATTCACGAACCGCGACGCGGGGTCGATGACGGTGGACCAGCGTTCGCGGAAGCTGTTGTCCGCCTCCCGGACCTTGAGCACCACCTGCACCGGCTCCCGCGGCCAGGGGAAGCGAAGCGACTCGTGGAAGCTGCGGTGCGCGTCGCGGTACTCCGGCGTCGTCTCCCACTCCCCGTAGATGGACGCAAAGCCGCGCGAGTACAGGGTCCGGTTCGTGCCGCGGTCGATCACCTCGAACCGGTACTTGCCGAGGTTGAGGTCGTCGAGGAGCCGCGTGCGGCTGCCCGCCCACGGTCCGTCGGAGACGACCTGGTCCAGGGCGAAGATCTCCTGCCCCAGTCCCCCGGAGTGGACGTAGTCCACCCGCATGGTCTTGTCCAGGAACCAGTCGTCGAACCCCGACTGCTGTCCGATCGCGATGTCGCCGCGGGCCGACACGGCCGCGAGGACGACTCCCGCCACGAGCCAGGTACGCATGCGCATCATCCCGCCATTCTAACGAAATCGGCCCGCCGGCGGGACCGCGCGGCCGCGCCCGTCCCCAACGAACCGCGGCAACCGCCCCCGGAGGGCCGTCGCCGTCCCTGCGGACCCCGCCGCCCCTTCCCGCCGCCACGGCGGTCGCGGCCGGAAGCCCTCGGAAGTTCGCAACGCAGAATCGCGGTGATTTCCTGTAGGATGGTTGGGGTACTGGGGCCCGGTGCCGCCGGCCCCACCGCCGGGCTCCCGCCGTCCAGACCCGCAACCCGACGCCGCGTCACGAACGAGCCCCCCGCATGAGCACGCCGCCCCCGTCCGACCGCCGCCCCGTCGCCGACAAGCACACCGTGATCGGGATCTGCCTCAACCTGTTGCTGCTCGCCCTGATCGCTTACGGGTACTCGCGATCCGAGGACTACCCGTGGGCATGGTGGGCATGGGTGCTGGTCGGCGTGCCGATCGCCGTTGTGACCCTGCGCTACGCTTGGCACCTGCTCAACTCACGAGCCTGAACCGCTCCCGCCCCGCCGACCTCCTCGCAAGCTCCCCGCCCCTTTGCTTCAGTCCGAGACCGCGAGCTCGCCCGGCACTATCGGACGTGTCCGCGGCAGCTTTCCGCGATACGACAGCCAGCCCACCAACGCGAGAATGCCGACGAACGCGCAGAGCTTGACGACATCGCCGGCCCGCCCCGGCGGCAACCCCCGCCACAGGCCCCACAGTACCGGCTGCGCGATGCACATCGCCCACACCGATCCGTAGAAGTACCGCCGCTCGTGCCCCTCGCCCTTCGTCGACCGCTTGACCCGCGGCAGCCGTCCCAACGCCCCCAGCACCCACACCGCCCCCGCCAGCGGGAAGTACGCCGCGTCGTACATCTGCCGCACGCTCCATGCGCCCGTGACCACCGCCGTCACCAGGCCCGCGAGGTTGAGGGCCCCGAAGGACACCACCGCGCTCCACGCGCACGTGTAGCAGACCCGCCTGTACGCCGGGTTCGGCCGATCTTCGGTGAATCGAATGATGTACGGCCGCGGCTCGCACCCCGGGAGCCGCCCGCGCAAACCCGCGATGCCCGTCCCCAGCACCACCGTCCCGAGCCACACCGCCATCCGCCCGTCGAATCCCCGGTCGAACAGGTCCAGCGTGAGCGGCCCCGGCAGGATGAAGAAGACGAAAACCCAAATCGGCCAGTGGTTGAACCGATAGTAGACCTTGTTCCGGTGACGGATCTTCCGCTCGCCCGCCAGTTCGACCGGAATGCCGATCCCCTCGACGCCCCGCGTGGTTCGTGTCGTCACGTCCGTCCCGCGGATTCCCCGCCGACGCGGCCTCCGCCCCGCCCCGCCGACGGCCCGCCCCGCCGACGCGAGTCCCAACCACCGCCGAGCGCGCGCCGCCCGCCGACGCCCCCGTACAAGCCGACGCCCGGAATCTCCATGAGATCCCGGGCGTCGGGGAAAAATCCCGGCAGTGACCTACTCTCCCACACGGTTTCCCGTGCAGTACCATCGGCGGTAGAGGGCTTAACGGCCGTGTTCGGCATGGGAACGGGTGTGACCCCTCTCCTATCGCCACCGGGAAACGCAGGGGACGGGTTGGCAACCCGTCCCGTCTGTCAAAGAGCCGAAGGCGCCGGACCCCGGACATCCGCCGGGCGTCCAGCAACAACTGAATATCCTGCAAACGGTAGCTCCTCCGACCCGACACGTGGCGTGAAGTGAGGGAAAAGGTCAAGCCTCACGGCTGATTAGTACCAGTCAGCTCAAGCCCTCGCGGACCTTACACACCTGGCCTATCACCTGGTCATCTTCCAGGAGCCTTCAGGAGCCGAAGCTCGGGGAGATCTCATCTTGGGGAGGGTTTCACGCTTAGATGCTTTCAGCGTTTCTCCCTTCCGAACGTAGCTACCCAGCGCTGCCGCTGGCGCGACAACTGGTACACCAGAGGTCCGTCCATCCCGGTCCTCTCGTACTAGGGACAGCCCCCCTCAAATCTCCTGCGCCCGTGGCAGATAGGGACCGAACTGTCTCGCGACGTTCTAAACCCAGCTCACGTACCGCTTTAATCGGCGAACAGCCGAACCCTTGGAACCTGCTACAGCTCCAGGATGCGATGAGCCGACATCGAGGTGCCAAACCTTGGCGTCGATGTGAACTCTTGGCCAAGATAAGCCTGTTATCCCCGGCGTACCTTTTATCCGTTGAGCGATGGCCCTTCCATGCGGAACCACCGGATCACTAAGGCCTGGTTTCCCACCTGCTCGACTTGTAGGTCTCGCAGTCAAGCTCGCTTCTGCCTTTGCACTCTCCGGCTGATTTCCAAACAGCCTGAGCGAACCTTCGCGCGCCTCCGTTACATTTTGGGAGGCGACCGCCCCAGTCAAACTACCCGCCTAGCAATGTCCCTGCCCTGGATAACAGGGCGAGGTTAGGGCGCCAGAGTGCTAAGGGTGGTATCTCACCGTTGACTCCCCGGACCCCAAAAGGCCCGGTTCGACGTCTCCCACCTATCCTGCGCATAACACGCCAGCACTCACTACTAAGTTGTAGTAAAGGTGCACGGGGTCTTTCCGTCTAGCCACGGGCAACCGGCGTCTTCACCGGTACCACAAATTCGCAGTGCCCCTCGTAGAGACAGCGCCCAGATCGTTGCGCCATTCGTGCAGGTCGGAACTTACCCGACAAGGAATTTCGCTACCTTAGGACCGTTATAGTTACGGCCGCCGTTTACCGGGGCTTCAGTTCAGAGCTTCGCCTTGCGGCTAACCCCTCCCTTTAACCTTCCGGCACCGGGCAGGCGTCAGACCCTATACGTCGTTTTCGACTTGGCAGAGTCCTGTGTTTTTAGTAAACAGTCGCCTGGGCCTCTTAACTGCAACTCCTTCACGCTCAGCGGGCTCGC
>CAXXNV010000001.1:0-16734 GCA_963664545.2 Vicinamibacterales bacterium
TCCCAGCGGCCACGGGAGTCGCCCATCCACATGCGGATGTTCGCGTCGACGTGCGGCTGGTCCGAGATCGGGATGATGCGGACGTCGTGGATCATCTCGTGCTGGATGACGAAGTGGTCGGGCGTCTGCACGATGCGGTAGGCGTTGTTGTAGCCGGCCGGGAGCATCGAGCCGGGGACGCCGCGCGAGATGCAGCGGTCCCACACGCTCATGTGGATGTAGTCGTCGCCGTTGTGGTCGAGGTTGTACTGCTTGGCGTCGAGGGCCCACTGGCGGATGCGCGCGCGCCCATCGGGCGGGTCGACGATGAGCGAGGTCTGCCCCGTCGACAGCACCGTGTCGCCCGCGTCGAGCCAGTAGCTGCCGTAGCCGCCGACGTTCTGGCCCGCCTCGTAGCGCCGCGCCGGGGCCTCGTCGCGGGCCCGCTCGTCGACGATGCGCTGGTGGTTGATGGCCGCGATCTCCTCGTCGGTCAGGAACGCGCGCCCGTCGAGGTTGGCGGGCCGCTCGATGGGGGTCAGGGTCTTGTTGCCCCACATGCCCTGCAGGTCGGGCTGGCCGTCGGGGGTGCGGGGCAGCGTCCAGTCGGGGTCGACGACGCGCTCGAGCTGCGCGCTCGCCCCGGCCGCGCCCGCGAGCAGGCCGGCGGCGGCGAGGGCCGCGATGACGAGGTATCGGCTGTTGGTGAATCTACGCATCGAATGGCTCCTTTGGTGGCCCGTTGACTCGGCTCGGCGGGCCGCAATTGCCGCCCGGCCAATGCTCCGTGCAGTTCCTCGTCAGGCGCCGGACTGCGGGGTCTGAGCTCCCGCGATTCCGCGACGCAGACTTCCACCCCCGCGTCAACGCCCCGCAGCGGCGGCCTCGTTCTCCTGCACGCGGGCGCCCGCGAGCAGGTTGGTCATGCCGTAGTTGCCCTCGTGGCAGGCGTACTCGAACAGCGGCGCGTCGGTGCGCGTCATCGGGATCATCGCGGTGAACGGCTGCGTGAACGTCGCGGGGTCGTCGACCGTGAACTCGTAGCGCAGGCGGTCGTCGTCTTCGCGGGTGAAGCGCTCGACGAGCCGCGCCGTCTCGCCCGACCCGTAGGAGCGGGCGATGGTGTAGAAGCTGCCGGTCTTGTGCGTGAAGTTGGTCGACTCGACGACGAGGGTGTCGCCCTCCCAGCGTCCGCGCGAGTCGCCGAGCCACTGGCGGACCGTGCCGGGCAGGTGCGGTACGTCGCCCAGCGGCACGATGCGCGCGTCGTGGACCATCTCGTTGAAGATGACCACGTGGTCGGGCGTCTGGAGGATGTGGATGTTGTTGTTGTAGGCGCTCGGCAGCATCGGCGGGCCGGCGTTGAAGCCGAGCATGCACCGCTCGGACAGGCCCAAGTCTTCCGGCCCGTGCGCGGGCGAGCCGATGACGACCCGCTCGCGGACGGGCCGGCGCCGGGCCGCGCGGCGCGCGTCGTCGGCCTCGTCGATGCCTTCGACGCGCGGCGGGATGCGGCCGTCGGGCGGGTCGACGATGAGCGACGTGCGCAGGTCGGCGGTCAGGCTGTCGCCGTAGTCCCACCAGAAGTCGTTGTAGGCGCGCTCGACGTCGCGCCGGGCACCGCCGTCGCGCCGGTCGGCGTTGCGGCTCTCGAGGGCGGTGGCCCGGAATTCGGCCGCCTCCTCCGGGGTGAGGACCGCCTTCTCGCCGAGTGCGGCCGGCCGCTCCAGCGGCGTCAGGGTCCGGAAGTCCCAGACCCCGCCCAAGTCCGGCGCGCCCCAAGGGGTGCGGGGTGTGGCGCGCACCTGCGACCCGCCGATGCTCGTCCGGACCACCACCTGCCGGATCGTCTGGTTCCGCAGCCGCACCGTCGTGCGCGGGGCCGGCATCGGCACCTCCTGCGCCCGCACCTCGGACGGCGGCGGCTCGACCGTGACGGGCCCCGTCGCCAACGTGCCCACCCAGCGGCCCTGCGCGGCCGACCCGGCGGGAACCGCAAGAACGACGGCGGCCAAGGCGAGAGCGAGGGGGCGCCGGTCCGCGGTGCGACGGACCGGATCGCCAGCTGGATGGAACATCGAGATCCTGTGCATCGTCATCATCCTGCAATCCAATCTGCGGCGCGGGCTCGCCTTCAAGCCCGATGGCCAACCCTGACGCTCGAGGCGACCCGGACCGTTCGCTCCGCGGGTGCTATTGTACCGTCATGCCCCACGTTCCGGGCCGTCTCACCGAGACCCGCGACGGACTCGCGAGAGAGCGCCGGACGCTGGTCGCGCTCGCCCTGGCGTTCCTGAACGCCGGCTGCGGGGGCGACGACGTCCGCACGCCGACCGCCCCGACGCCCACGACCCCGTCGGCCCCGGTGGCCCAGAGCCTCGACATCGTCGGCGCCCCGCCGGGCGGCCTCGTCGTCGGCTACGAGGCCGAGCTGCAGGCGCGCCTCACCTACAGCAACGGCGCCTACCGGATCGTGACGGCCGAGTGGACCTCTAGCGCCCCCGCGCTGGCTTCCATCGACGCGGACGGCACCCTCGAGGCCCGCGCCGCCGGGGTGGTCACCATCACCGCAAGGGCCGAGGGCTTCAGCGCCACCGCCACCGTCGAGATCCGGCCGCCGGGACCCGACGAGACGTTCTGGAGACAGTTCGCGTTCAACGACTACGAGTGCAGCCGGCCCGAGGAGACGTGTGACCCCCTCGCTCAACGCGTGCTGTGGCGGCTGCCGACCCCGTCGCCCAACTTCTTCCTGCTGGAGGACAGCCTCGCGATCCCGAATCTCGTCGATGTCATCCGGGAGACGATTCCCCGCGCCATTCCGCAGTTGACGGGGGTCCCCTACACCGGCCGCATCGAGACCGCCCCGCAGGATGGGCGGGGTCCGCCCGGGGACAACTGGATCGTCATCGAAGGCGTCGTGCCGCAGGAGACCCCGACCTCTTCGGCCTGCCGGAACATCGGGACCGAGTCGTATGTCTGCGGGAAGGCGTACATCGGCAGCGCGCGCGGATGCATCATCCTGAACACGCATTCGCGGTCGTGCCTGACCCCGTCGCTCATCATGCACGAGGTCGGCCACGCGCTCGGCTTCTACCATACGCCCAACGCCGCCGACATCATGCACCCGAGCGCGCTCGGGAACCAGAGCGCGGTCTTCTCGCCCCTGGAGCAGCACCACGGCGCCTTCGCGTACACGCAGCGGCGCGGCGCCACGTACTCCGAGATCGCCCTCGGCGCGTTCGGCCCCCGCCGCCCCCGTCCCGCACCGCCGCGGTTCCACCACGGGGGAATCGCCGTGGACTAGAACCGGACCTCGAACGGACTGCCCGGGCCGGGGACCCGACAAGGAGGGGCAAATGGTGAGCCGATGAAGCGTTCGAGGGGCATCCGGATTGGCTTGGTGGGCGGTCGCCGGCCGGCCTCGGCGAAGAGGCCCGCGGCCAAGCGGGCGTCGACTCACCAGCGACCCCGACGACATCCAGCGCCTCGTGACGACCGCCGGCACACGCGCCGCCATCGTCACGTGCTGAATCCCGCCCGGCGGAAAGCGCCGACTACTCGCAGACCTCGGCGAGCCCCTGGACGGAGGTGACGTTGATGCTGTCGACGGCGTCGGCGGCGCCGCTCTCGTCGCGGATAAGCAGGCCCTTCGTCTCGACCTTGTGGCCCAGGTAGGCCTCGGGGCTCGGGAAGACGTACAGCAGCTTGAAGGCGCGGTCGCCGAGGGGGATGGCCTGCGCTTCGGTCAGCGCGTCGCCGGCCGACGGGGCGGGGTCGGAGGCGCGGACCTCGGGGCTCGCCGAAGACAACTGCCAGCCGGCGTGGCCGTCGCCGACGAGACAGCCGACCACCCGCACGAGGGCGAAGTTGGGGACGACGCCCGGGCCGTCTTCGCCCTCCACCCGGACGTCGCCGAGGAGGCCGGCCGAAAGCTCCGCGTCGCCCGAGGGGAAGCCGTTGCGCTCGAGGACGTAGCTGATGATGTCGACGTACGCGTCGTCGGACAGGTTCTCCGACCCGTCGGGGGGCATCGACTGCATGCGCTCGTAGAGGCCGTCGAGGGTCAACCCGGTCCAGTCGCGCAGGAACACGACCCCGGTGAGGGACCGGCCCGCGCCCCCGGTGAGGTCGGCCCCGTGGCAGCGCTGGCAACTCGCGTCGTAGCGCTCGCGCCCGCGGGCGGCCTGCGCCGTGGTGTACACCCCGTCCTTGACGGTGGTCTCGACGTCGGGCTCCTGGCCGACCGCCACCGTCAGGGACCCCGCCGCCATCGCCGCCACCGTCGTCGCCGTCATCAGCACTCGCATCGTCTTCGCCCGCCTCGTTCCTGTGGTCGTGAACGCCCGGCCGACGCCGGACTGCCAATTCTACCCGTTTGCCTGTATTGACCGAGGATCCGGCCGACGGATTGGCGCGTCGCCCCACCGGCTTCCGCGACTCCGTGAGCGCAACCGGACAAAACCCGAACGCGGCCCGTCGAAGGCGAGCAGCCGGTGTCCCCTGCGGGGAGCTCCCTCGCGCGACGTTTCCGCGAACGCGGACGGTCCAATCGTGGCCGGAACCCGCCGCCGGCAAGAGAACGTGGTGCCGACGCGCTAGCGCACTGCGAGCGACTCGAGCAACCGGACCGTCGCCGGCGCGGCCTCGACGTTGCCGGTGCGGCCGCGGGCCACGATGGCGTAGGGGGTCTGCCCCCGCCGGTTGGCGATGTCGAGGTCGGCGCCGTGCTCGACCAGAAGCTCGACGACACCGTCGAAGCCCTTGTCGACCACGTAGTGGAGGGCGGTGTTCCCGTCCTCGTCCACCGCGTTGACGTGCGCCCCCCGCTCGAGGAGGAACCGTACCGCGTCGAGGGTGCCGGCCTCGTCGACCATCTGGGCCTGGAACGCCGGCGTCTTGTGCAGCGTCCGCTCGCGCCGGTCCCACACCGCGTAGCGCCAGCCCGCGCCGGCCGCGAGCATCAGCGGCGTCCACCCGTTCTTCAGCGGCAGCCGCACATCGCCCCCGGCCTCGGCGAGGGGCCGCATGAGGTCGGTCTCGGCGAACTTCGCGGCCAGCGCGAGGGGGGTCGCCCCCAGCAGGTGCTCGCCGATCATCAGCACCTGGCCGTTGCGGGTGACCTTCGTGGCCAGCGTCACCTGGGCGTTTGCGCTCGCGCCGCGCGCGAGCAGGGCATCCACTACCGCGAGGTCGCCGGTCAGGACGGCGGCGTGCAGGGCCGTATAGCCGGCACCGGAGGCGTTCGGGTTCGCGCCGCGATCGAGCAACGTGAACACGAGCTCGCGGTGGCCACTGTGCGCCGCCACCACCAAGGCACCCGCCCCGTCGGGGGCGGCGTCGTTGGCGTCGGCCCCGGCGTCGAGCAGCCGCCGCGCCACCGCCGCGTCGCCGTTGCGCGCCGCGAAGAGCAGCGGCGTGAACCCGCCGATCTGCGTCTCCTCGGCGTCGGTGCCGTAGCTGCGCCCGAGCTCGCCGTAGCGCAGCTCGGACTGCAGCCGCCGGCTGATGACGAACCGTCGCGAGCGCGAGCGCGCCCCCACGTCCGCGCCAGCGTCGAGCAGGGCCTGCACGACGTCGGCGTGGCCCTGCGCGGCCGCCCACATCAGCGCCGTCTGCCGCTCGAGCGACTCGCGGGCGTTGGGGTCGGCGCCCGCGTCGAGGAGGTGCCCCACCGCCTCGGCGTCGCCGGTGCGGGCGCAGGTCATGAGGACGGTCTCGCCGGTCTCGACCGCCGCGCCGGGGTCGGCGCCGGCCGCGAGCAGCAGCTTGACCATGCCGGGGCTGCCGTTGTCGCAGGCGAGGGCCAGCGGGGTCACGCCCAGATCGTTGGCGGCCGCGGCGTCGGCACCGGCGTCGGCCAGCCGGCGCGCCGTCTCGAGGTCGTCGTGGTAGGCGGCCCAGTGCAGGGCGGTCGCACCGTCGAGCTGGGTCGCGTTGACGTAGATACCGCCCGGCCCGCCCGCAGCGTCGAGGAGGGCGGCGATGGCCGGCGCGTCCTGCCCCTTGACCGCGTCGACCAGGCGCAGATCCGGAGTCTGCGCCGACGCCGCCGTGACCGTGACAGCGAGCCCGACGGCCAAAAGGAGCCCGCGGCGGACTCCCCGCCACAGTCGCCTGGTGAAGCACGCGGCTTCACCACGAGCCCTCCAACCGACCCGCCGCGAAGGTGCACTCGGTACAGGCATGGCGTCGACGTTCCCCGTCAGATCCCCGTCAGCCGATCCGGCCCCGGCCCGGCCAGGAGCCTCGGCAGCGGCCCCGTGCTGTCGCCGATGCGCTCCACCGGCGCCCCCAGCTTGTCGAGGAGCGAGACGTGGAGGTTGGCCAGCGGCGTGCGGTCGCGCTCGGGATAGGCGACGTGCCGCCCGCCCGCGAGCCGCCCCGACGCGCCGCCGAGCAGCACGATGGGCAGGTTGTAGGGCGAGTGGGCGTTGCTGTCGCTCATGCCCGCGCCGTACATCAGGATCATGTGGTCGAGCAGCGAGCCGTCGCCGTCCGGCGTCGACCGCAGCTTCTCGACGAAGCCGGCGAACAGGCTGACGTGATAGCGGTTGATCTTGGTCAGCTTGCGCAGCGACTCGCCCACCCCGCGGTGGTGCGACAGCGGGTGGTGGGCGTCGGGCACCTCGATCTGCGGATAGGTGCGGCCGCTCAGCTCGTGCCCGCTCATGAACGTGGTGACCCGGGTGCGGTCGGTCTGGTGGGCCAGCAACTGCAGGTCGTACATCAGCCCGGTGTGCTCGGCGAAGTCGGCCGGGGCGCCCATCGGCCGCGCCATCAGCGGCACCTCCCGCTCGCCCTGGACCTCGGCCACCTCGATGCGCCGCTCGACGTCGCGCACCGCGTCGAGATAGGCACCGAGCTTCAGGCGGTCGCCGGCCCCGAGGCTGCTCCGCAGCCGGACCACGTCGGCCCGCACCGAGTCGAGGATGCTGCGCTGCTCGCGGCGGCGCGCCTCGCGGGCGGCGGGGTCGGTGGTCTCGTTGTCGCCGAAGAGCCGCTCGAACACCGCCCGCGGGTTGTGCTCCATCGGGAGCGGGGTCTGCGAGTCGCGCCAGGCGATGGTGTACGAGAAGGCGCAACTGAACCCGCCGCTGTCGCACGAGCCGGCGAAGTTCGCGCCCTCCAGCCCCAGCTCGAGCGACGCCAGCGGCGTGTGGCGCCCGAGCTCGCGGGCCGCGATCTGGTCCATCGAGACCGCCTCGGGGTTCCACGCGCCGGGATGCACGTCGGTGAGGAAGCGGGTCGCGGCGCGCGAGTGGCTGCCGCCGCGGGTGCCCGGCGGAGGCGTGCAGTTGAGCCCCGACAGCACCAGCAGCTCGTCGCGGAACGGGGCCAGCGGCTCAAGAATCGGCGTCAGCTCGAAGCCGCGCCCGGTGGCCGCGGGCGTCCAGTTCTGCATCACCATGCCGTTGGGCACGTAGACCGCGCCGAACCGCACCGGCCCCGCCGCCGCCCGCGCGCTCAGGCCCGGCACCATGCCGTCGAGAAACGGCAGGGCCACGCTCGCCCCCAGCCCCCGCAGCACCGCGCGACGCGGAATCGTCCGCTTGGTGATGAACGTCATGATTCCGATCTCCTCAGTTGAAACGGCACGCTCTCGACGATGCCTCGAATGATCGACGACCAGCGGTACCCGCCGGCCTCGGCGTCGCGCACGATGCGCCGGATGGCGGGCTGGTCGAACGACTCCATCCCCCGCCCCACGGCGTAGGTCAGCAGCTTCTCTGTCACGGTCCGGACGACGCTCGTCTCGTGGGCGAGGACCGCGTGGCGCAGGGCGGCGGGGCCGTCCACCGCGGTGCCGTCGGCGAGGGCCCCCGCCGCGTCGACCGGCGCCCCGTACTCGTCGGCGGCCCGCCACCGCCCGATGGCGTCGAAGTGCTCGAGGGCGAACCCCGGCGGGTCCATCATGCGGTGGCAGGCGGCGCAGGCGGGGTTGGCCCGGTGCCGCTCCATCCGCTCGCGCATGGTGCGGGGCGGCGCACCCGCGTGGTTCTCCTCGAGGGCGGGGACGTCCGCCGGGGGCTCGGCCGGCGGCATGCCGAGGACATTGTCGAGCAGCCACTTGCCCCGCAGCACCGGCGACGTCCGGGTGGGATAGGCGGTCACCGTGAGCAGGCTCGCGTGGCCCAGCAGCCCCGCCCGCGCGCCCTCGACGGGCACGCGCCGGAACCGCTCGCCGTAGACGCCGTGCCGCCCGTAGTGCCGGGCGAGCCGCTCGTTCGCGAACGTGTAGTCGGCGTCGAACAGCTCCATGACGCCGCGGTCGCCGAGAATCTGGCTCTCGAGGAACAGCGCCGTCTCGCGCTCCATGTCGGCGCGGAGGTTCTCGTCGAACTCCCAGAACACGTCGGCGTCGGGAATGACCCCCCGCACCCGGCCGAGCTGCAGCCACTGGCTGGCGAAGTTGTCGACGAGGGCGCGGGCCCGGGGATCGGCGAGCATGCGCGCGACCTGCCGGTCGAGCTCGTCCGGCTCGGAGAGGCGGCCGGCCTCGGCCGCCGCGAGCAGCGGCTCGTCGGGGATGTCGCTCCACAGAAACAGGGAGAGGCGCGACGCCAACTCCAGATCGCTCAGCCGGTACGCGGTTCCCGGCGGCGTGCTGGGCGGATCGCGCTCGATACGGAACAGGAACTCCGGGGCCACGAGCAGGCGCTCGATGGCCTTCCGGATGCCCGCCTCGAAGCCGCCCGCGGCGCGGCCCTGCTCGTAGAACGCGAGCAGGGTGTCCAGGTCGTCATCGTTCAGCGGCCGGCGGTAGGCGCGCCGTCCCAGCGACGAGAGAATCTCGGCCGCGCAACGGTCTTCGTCCCCTGCGGCTTCCGCCACGGCAGCGGAACTCAACGGCGCGGGCGCCCCGGCCGTAGCGCCCGCCGCGGCGGAGGAGTCCGACGCCGCGCGCTCTACGGCGGAAGCATCCTCCACCGCATCCGAGTGCGACGGCACGGGCGCCCCGGACGACGCGCCAACGGCGGCGATGACGCCCGCACCCGCGGCGCCCGCGCCGGCGCCGGGCCGGCAGACGAAGATCCGCCGCCGGCTCGCGGTGTCGCCCGGACCCGCGGGGTCGTAGGGACCGGCGATCTCCACCCGGTCGATCGCCGCGTGGCCGTGGTAGAAGCCGAGCCCGCTCAGCGAGAACCCGGAGAGCCGGCGCTCGAGAATCCCCGTCGGCTCGGTGCGCGCGGCCACGAACGACACCCCGACGACATGCTCGCCGGCGGTGGCCGGCACCATGACCTCGAGGTCCGCGTCGGCGTCGATCGACACGTACTGCTCCCACGCCGGGTCGCCGCGGATGGTCCCGAAGAAGGTGTAGGCGGACGGATAGCCGAAGCGGTCGGCGTCGCCGACGGTGAACCGCCGCACCAGGCGCCCGTCGAGGCGGACCTCGAGGTGCTGGGCGGTCCCCATGCCCACGATGTAGTCGTAGATCATCCGGCGCAGCCGCAGCTTCACGCGGTAATCGCCGTCGAGCGGGAAGTAGTGGCGGACCGCCAATCCCCCGCGGGACCCGAACGGCAGGTCCTCGCTCATGCGGTCGTCCTGGTAGAGCAGCCGCGGCGTCGAGTAGGTGGCGGCGGCGAACCCGGGGCCGACGGCGGGGTCCCCGACCGCGAGCCGGCTGATGCGGTTGGCGGCCGAGAGATAGCGGTCGAACAGGGCCGGCGACACCGAGAGGGCCTCGGCGTCGGTGCTGAACCCTTCGAGGCTCACGTCGTCGGGCGGGAACAGCAGCCAGCCGTCGTCGACCTCGAGGTCGAGCAGACTGCGCACCGCGTTGCGGTACTCGGGGGTGGTCAGGCGGCGCACGGCGGGCCGGCCGGGGTCGGGGCGCGCGGCCGAGGCGGCGTCGAGCCCGTCCTCGAGCCAGCCGAGGAACCTCTCGTGGACGTCGGCGGCGGGGCGCGGCCGGCCGGCCGGCGGCATCATGCCGAGCCGCAACTTGCGGACGATGCGCTCCCAGACGGCAGCGTCGGCCCCGACGTCGCCGGCGTCGAGCCCCTCGAACGCCACCGGCACGAGCCCGCGCGCCTCCCGTGCCGCGGTGTGGCACGCGAGGCAGTAGCGCTGCAGCAATGCCTGGGCCGAATCGGCGTCGTACGGTGCCGTCGCCGAGCCCTGCGCCGACACCGACACGGGGGCCAGAACGGCCAGCCCGATGATCCGCACCGCCGTCCCGCGGATGGCGCGCTTCGCCCTCGACAGCATCATGTGCCTCTACTTCGTCCAGAAGGCGGCCCGGCGGCTGCCCCCCCTGAGTCGATCCGCCGACGCCGGTCGCCGCCTCCGCTACTGTAGTGCCAGCCGCGCCCGTTGGCAACCCGATTCGCCCCGGCCCACGGATCCAACGGGTTTGCCCGCGGGGGATCCAACGGGTTTGCCCGCGGGCGGGGTTGATGGCATAATCGCCCATTACTCGCCGTATCCGCGTACCGTCGAAGGAGTCCATTCATGAGAATCCACGCGCGCACCGTCGCGGTCGTCATGGCGGTCGGGGCCCTGGCGCTCGCCGCCGCCCCTAGCCAGGCGAACGAGGGCGACGTCACCTACTACCGCGACGTCCTGCCGATCATCCAGGACAACTGCCAGAGCTGCCACCAGCCCGAGGGCCAGAACCTCGGCGGCGTCGTGGCCCCGATGTCGTTCATGAACTACCAGGAGACCCGCCCGTGGGCCCGCGCCATCGCCCACAAGGTCGAGGCGCGCGAGATGCCCCCCTGGTACGCCTCGGCGCCGCAGGGCGTCTTCTCGAACGAGCGCCTGCTGACCGACGCCGAGATCGAGACCGTGCTGAGCTGGGTCGAGGCGGGCGCCCCCGCCGGCGACCGGGCCGACGCCCCCGAGCCGCGGCAGTTCGTCGAGAACGCGAGCGGCGGCTGGTCGCTGGGCACCCCCGACTTCGTGTTCAAGCTCGACGAGCCCTACCACGTCGAGGACGACGTCTACGACCTGAACATCAGCTTCTTCAAGACCCTGACCGAGGCCGAGCTGCCCGAGGACGTCTGGGTGCGCGGCTGGGAGTTCAAGACCGACGCCGGCAAGGTCGGCCACCACATGTGCGGCTTCGTGCGCGGCCCCGCCCCCGGCGAGCGGCCGGTCGAGGAGGCCGCGGCCGACGAGGGCGCGGCCGGCTCGGGCCAGCTCCTGACGTGCATCGCCGAGGGCGCCGAGGCAGTCATGCTGCCCGACGGCTACGGCCTTCGGCTCGAGGCGGGGTCGACGCTGACCTACAACATGCACTACCACAAGGAGCCGGGCGAGGGCACGGGCATCTGGACGCAGCCCGAGATCGCCTTCTTCGTCGAGGACCGGCCGGTGCGCTACCAGGTGATCAACGACTCGATCGGCAACACCGGGTTCGAGATTCCGCCGGGCCACCCCAACTACCGGATCGGCACGTCCCGCACCCTCGACAAGGACATCCAGGTGCTGACGTACTGGCCGCACGCCCACCTGCGCGGCACCGCGTCGCGCTACACCGCCATCTACCCCGACGGGAGCGAAGAGCTGCTGCTCGACGTGCCCCACTACGACCAGGGGTGGCAGGAGACCTACAAGTACAAGGAGCCGAAGCTGCTGCCCGAGGGCACGCGCATCGACGTCAGCTTCTGGTATGACAACTCGCCGGAGCGGGCGGCGCGCTACGACTTCCGCTCGACCGACTCGCCCGGCCACGGTCCCCGGACCGACGACGAGATGACGCTGGGCTTCATCGGCTACGCCGTCGAACTCGACGAGCCGGCGAACACCACCGACGACGACTAGCAAGACCCTTCCGCCCGGGAGACCCGCCCCGCTTCGGGCGCGGGTCTCCCGGTTCTCTCCCGCCCCGGTTGGATACGCCATGCCTGCACTGCCATTCCGCCTCGCCGCGTGCGCCGTCGTCCTGTACGCCCTGACGCAGACCGCCACCCCGGCCCACGCGGGACAGGCCGAGGGAGACACCGAGGGCCTCGTCCGCACCGGGCTGGTCCTGAACGGACGGTCGATCAGCGTGGACTACGACCCCGCCCTGCCGTCGGACCACCGCTCGCTGCTGGTGCTGCGGGCCGGCTCGACGCAGGCGGCGGTGCGGCTGGGGCGCATCGAGGGCCACCGCTCGCTGGCCATCGGGTCGCTGGCCCCCGACCCGGACGAGCCGCGCGGCCCTGCCCCGGACCATGATCTCTGGCTGATGCGCACCGGCGCGGGGTGGGTGCTCGACGCCCGGCCGGTCGAGGAGCCGGCCGATGCCGCCGAGGGCGAGAGCACCGGGGACGCGGCCGACGACGCCGACGAGGCCGCGGATCCGGACGCCGCCGAGACCGCCACGGAACCGCCCAACGCCGGTGCGGAGGACGCGGACGCTGAGAGCGAGGGCGCCGAGGCCGACGCCGAAAGTGCCGCGGCCGACGCCGACAGCGCGGACGCGGATGCCGCAAGCGCGGAGGCGGATGCCGAGGATGTGGAAGCGGCTGACGCCGAGACGGACGCCGACAACGCGGATGCGGATGCGCCAGGCGCAGAGGCGGACGCCGAGAACGCCGGGCCGAACGCGGACGTCGAGGCCCGGCAAGCGGACGCCGAGGGCGAGAATGCGGACGCCGAGGACGCGGACGCCGAAGCCGAGAGCACGCCCCCTGCTCCGCGGCCCGGCCGCATCCCTCTCGCCCACCGGCCGCTCGCGGACGAAGCCGAGACGCTGGCCGTGCGGCTGCTGCCCGCCGCCGACGAGGCGGGAACCCTGGAGCTGGTCTGGGGCCGCAACCAGTGGACGGCCAACTTCGAGTTCGTCGAACTGCCGCGGCCGCCCCGCCCCCCGCGCACGTCCAACGTCAGCCCGGGCACCAGCTTGACGCGCGACTCCGACCTCGATGCGCGTTACCGGGCGGCCGCGCTCGGGTCACGCAACGAGACCGCTCTCCGGACGCCGGACGGCGCCCGCATCCAGGTGCTCTTCGAGCAGGAGCTCGGCACCGACGGCGTCGACTTCGCGGCACTGGAGTCGATCGGCGACGGCGACCTCGTCGAACTCACCGAGGGCGCGGTCATCCGGCTCCGCAGCGAGGTCCCCCTGCGGTTCGGCGACACCCTCATCCCCACCGACAACCTCGCCCCCGACTTCCCCGGCTCGTACGGCCTCTGGCTGCGGACGTCCGGCCCGGGCTGGACGCTGGTCTTCAACAACGAGCCGGACTCGTGGGGGACCCAGCACGACCCCGCGTTCGACGCGCACGAGGTCGACATCGACCACACCCACGGCGGCCCCTACGAGGACCGGCCCCTCGGGGTGTCCCTGGTGCCGGCGGGCGGCGATGCGGGACGACTCGTGATCGTCTGGGGCCAGCACGTCTGGGCGGCCGATTTCACCATCGAGCCCTGACCGCGGCCCGGCGCGGAGAGCCGCCATGGACAACTGGCTGACCTGGGGAGGCCTCCTGATACCGGTCGCGGTGGCGCTGTGGAAGTTCCTGCGCAGGGAGCTGGACCCTGACCCCTACCCGCACTGGCGGGAACATCGCGGACGGGCACGGGGCGCTTCGCCGGAGAACCCGTGAGGACCGCGGCGCTCCTTGCGCCCGGTTCGGAAAGCTTGGACGAAGGACAGGCAGTCAGGAGGCACCGATGACACGGCGTCGTTCTTCGATAATCGTCGCCCTCGTGCTGACGGTCGCCGCGACCCTGGTCGCCGGCCTGCCGCGGCTGGCCGCGCTGACCGGCGGCGCCCAGGACGGGTCGGACGCGGCGGCGTTCCAGTTCGACGCCACGTGGCCGAAGCCGCTGCCCGACAACTGGACGCTGGGCAACGTGGTGGGGGTCGCGGTGGACGCCCGCGACCACATCTGGATCGTACAACGTCCGGGCAGCCTGAACGTGCAGGAGCGGGGCGCCGACGCGGACCCGCCGCTCGCCGAGTGCTGCCGCCCCGCCCCGCCGGTCATCGAGTTCGACCAAGCCGGCAACGTGGTGAACGCGTGGGGCGGGCCCGGCGAGGGCTACGAGTGGCCCGACTCGGAGCACGGCATCTTCATCGACCACCTCGACAACGTCTGGCTCGGGGGCAGCGGCGGCGACGACGCCCACATCCTGAAGTTCACCCGCGACGGCGAGTTCCTGCTGCAGATCGGCCGGCACGGCCGGGGCGAGGGCAGCAACGACCTCGCGAACTTCGGCCAGCCGGCCGAGATCGACGTCGACCCCGAGACCAACGAGGTGTACATCGCCGACGGCTACGGGAACCGGCGGGTCGCGGTCTTCGACGCCGACACCGGCGAGTACAAGCGCCACTGGGGCGCCTACGGCAACCGGCCCACCGACGAGCCCTACAGCTACGACCCCGACGCGCCGCCCTCGCAGCAGTTCGGGCGCCCGGTCCACTGCGCGACCCTGTCCGACGACGGGCTCGTCTACGTCTGCGACCGGGTCAACGACCGCATCCAGGTGTTCGAGCGGGACGGCACGTTCCTGAACGAGGTGGTCATCGCGGGCCGCACCCGCGGGTTCGGGTCGGCGTTCGACGTCGACTTCTCGCCCGACAGCGACCAGAGCGTGCTCTACAACATCGACGGCATGAACCAGAAGGTGTGGCTGATCGACCGGTCGAGCCTCGAGATCCTCGGCTCGTTCGGCTTCGGCGGCCACATGGCCGGCGGGTTCACCGCCGCCCACAGCCTCGCCGTCGACTCGAGCGGCAACATCTACGTCGGCGAGACGCTGGAGGGCAAGCGGGTGCAGCGGTTCGTCAACATGCGGTAGCGGATCAGCGCACGAGGCGGCCGTCCTGCACCCAGACCTCGCCGCCGACCGTGACCGTGGTGTCGGTGAAGAAGTTCCAGCGGACATAGCCGCCGGTGACGGTCCCGCCGAGTTCGGAGTTGTCGCCGAGCGAGAGCCGGACGATGCCGGCGCCGTAGCCGTAGTAGGGAATCCACGGGCCGCGCTCGGGCACCGCGAGCAGGGGGTTGAAGCCGAGGGCGAACTCACGGAAGGCCCGCGCCTGCTCGGGCACGCCGGCGAGCTCCGCCTCGGCCGCCTCCTGCCCCGACTCGGCGGTCATCCCGGTGACCCGCCCGGCGTCGATCTCCACGCGCAGGCCGGTGACCGGCCGCCCGTCCCACTGCGACGGCGGGAAGACGATGACGCCGTCGACGGTCTCCTCGACCGGGGCCACGCGGATCGCCCCCGACGGCAGCTCGATCTCGCGGTCGATGAGGATGACGCCCTGGTCGGTGCGCGCCTTCGAGGCGTCGCCGTCCCCGAAGTTCACCGGCCGGTCGCCGATGCGGAACCGGATGTCCGTGCCGAGGGGCGTCGTGACCCGCACCTCGGCCCCGCGCATCGCGTCGACGAAGCGCCGCTGCGCCGCCGCCAGCCCCGCGTAGTCGGTCTCGAGCAGCGCGTGCTGGTAGGCGGCGTCGATGGCCGCCTGCGGCGGCATGGGCTGCCCCGGCAGCGGGAACGCGCTGCCGTTCTGGGTCCAGTGGAAGTGGATGGTGCGGCCGACGCCCTCGTGCAGCAGGTCCTGCAGCGCCGCGTACACCGCGTGGTCGGGCCGCGCCCCCGGCAGCATGATGGCGCCGTCGAAGTCGCGCAGCATCTCGCGGTAGACGGCTCGCGCGGCCGCCGCGCCCTCCGCCAGGAGGTCGGCGTCCCAGTCCTCTGGGTGGGGTTCCTCGATGACGTCGATCACCCCGAGGTCGACGGCCCCGGCCCGCAGCAGGGCGTACCGCAACGGCGGAATCAGCTCGTCGAACTGCCCCGGCCGCGCCACGAGCAGGATGCGCTCGCCCGGCTCGGGCGCGAGCTGCGCCACCAGGCGCTCGGCCATCGCCTCCCACTGCATGGTCAGCCGCGACTGGGCGGGGGCGGAGCCAGACCCCGAGGGACAGTGCCAAGCCCGCGGCGGCGACGACGCGCGTCAGACGTTCCATGGTTCGCTTCTCCTACGCCGGCCAGAGCCAGCCGAACGCGCCGGCCGTCAGCAGCGCGTAGATTCACCCCCCCGTCGAACATCGTCGTCAGGGTGAAGCGCCACGAGCGGTGCCACCAGATGGTGCTCTGCGGTATCGCCAGGGCGTAGCCGGCGAAGGCCACGGTGCCGACGACGCGGAAGACGAGGCCGTAGTCGGCGCCCGGCGCGAGCGTGATGCCGGCCGTGTAGCCGGCCACGGCGCCGACCATCACGCAGTAGACGAACCACTGCCCCAGGCTCTTGCCGACGTTCAGCAGCCCGTTGGGGAGCACCGTCAGGAACACGACGGGGCCGCGCTTAAGTTGCTCCGCGAACTCCGGGGTGTTCATCTCCTTCATGCTCGACGCCCGCGGGATGGCGTAGTCGCCCGGCGGAATCTCCAACCCCCGCAAACGCGTCGGCCGCCTTCTCCTGAATCGGGCACCGGCCCGGCGTCGGCGACGTGATACGTCAACAGCATGTGGATGACGGAGCTCGCGACGAAGACGAGGACTGCCGACAGCAACACCGGCAGCCACAGCGATGCGATGGACACCATTCGACGACCTCCCGCCCAAGGGCTTCTGCAGGCGAGCATACCCCACCCGGCGGATCCAGCGACAGCCGAATTGCGGTAACATCCGCTCGCATGCCGCCGAGACGGAGGGTCTCGCCGCGGGTCCGCGAGGTGCGGGGTCCGATGGAAAGGGGGTACACGATGCTTTCAGCGCTACGGTCCTGCCGTTCGGTGTTCCGGGTCCTCCGTTCGACCCTGGTGCTCGGCCTTCTGCTGGGAGTCGCGATGATCGAGTTCGACG
>CAXXNV010000002.1:0-27709 GCA_963664545.2 Vicinamibacterales bacterium
GAACCAGGACGGGGCGGTGAGCCTCGAACTGCCGCTCGGGTCGCGCGGCGGCGTCGCCGTCGAGCACCACTTCCCGGTCGCCGGAGAGTACGTCATCCGGGTGAGCCTGCGGAAGCAGGAGTACGGCTACGTGCGGGGCATGGGGCAGCCGCACCTGATGGACGTGCGGCTCGACGGCGCCCGCGTCGGCACGTTCACCGTGGGTCGCGCGTGGGAGGACGGCCAGTTGCCCCCGATGGGCTACGCCGGCAAGTTCGACCAGGTCTACGACTCGCGGTCGTTCCCCGAGTGGGAGCTGTACGCCCTCAACGCCGACAGGGGGCTCGACGTTCGCGTCCCGGTGAGCGGCGGCCGCCACCGGGTGGGGGTGGCGTTCGAGCGCCAGTCGGCCCTGCCCGAGGGGCTGCTGCCGCTGCCCGCCGACCGGTCGACCTACTCGCACGGCCAGGACGAGATGCAGGACGGCAACCCCGCGGTGTCGGTGGTGCAGATCATCGGGCCCTACGACCCCGACGGGACGGCGGACCTGGCGACCCGCGACGCCCTGTTCACGTGCGACCCGGCCGGCGCCGGCGCCGCGGCCGGGCGGGCCTGCGCCGAGACGATCCTCTCGGGCCTGGCCCGCCGCGCGTTCCGGCGGCCCGCCACCGGGGCCGACGTCGACACGCTGCTCGACTTCTACGAGATGGGCCGGGCCGAGGGCGGCTTCCAGAGCGGCATCCAGGCCGCCATCGAGCGCCTGCTCGTCGACCCCGAGTTCCTGTTCCGCATCGAGGCCGACCCGGCGGGGGCGGCGCCCGGGACCGCCTACCGCGTCAGCGACCTCGAGCTGGCGTCGCGGCTGTCGTTCTTCCTGTGGAGCAGCATCCCCCGACGACGAGCTGCTCGACCTCGCCGAGCGCGGCGAGCTGAGCGACCCCGGCGTCCTCGACAGCCAGGTGCGGCGCATGCTCGCCGACCCCGCGGTCGCGGGCCCTCGTCGAGAACTTCGCGGGCCAGTGGCTGCAGCTCCGAAAGCTGCGGAACGCGGCGCCGGACACCGCCACCTACACCGCCTTCGACGAGAACCTGCGCGAGGCGATGTGGCAGGAGACCGAGCTCTTCCTCGAGGGCCAGCTCCGCGACGACCGGCCCCTGCTCGACATGCTGCGGGCCGACCACACCTTCGTCAACGAGCGGCTCGCCCGGCACTACGGCATCCCCGACGTCCACGGCGTCCACTTCCGCCGGGTGGACTATCCCGACGAGAGCCGCGGGGGCCTGCTCGGCCACGCCAGCATCCTGACCATCACCTCGTACGCGAACCGCACCTCGCCGGTGGTGCGCGGCGTGTGGCTGCTCGAGAACTTCCTCGGCACGCCGCCCTCGCCGCCCCCGCCCGACGTGCCGAGCCTGCCCACCGCGGGCGAGGACGGGGCGCCGCGGTCGGTGCGCGAGCGGCTCGAGCAGCACCGGGCGAACGCGGTGTGCGCGACCTGCCACAACGTCATCGATCCCCTCGGGTTCGCCCTCGAGTCGTTCGACGCCATCGGGCGTTGGCGGGCCACCAACGAGGGGGGGGACGCCGTACGACACCGGGGTGCCCATCGACGCCTCGGGCACCCTCGTCGACGGCACCGAGGTGCACGGGCTGGCCGGGCTCCGCGACGTCATCCTCGACCGCGAGGAGCAGTTCGTCGAGACCGTCGCCGAGAAGATGCTGACCTACGCCCTCGGGCGCACCCTCGAGCACCACGACATGCCGGTGGTCCGGCAGATCAGCCGCGAGGCGGCGGCGGACGAGATCACGTGGTCGTCCCTGGTTTCGGGCATCGTCAAGAGCACCCCCTTCCTGATGCGGAGAGCGGAGTCATGATCATCACCAAGAAGGCCATTCCTCGCCGGACGGTTCTGCGGGGCGTCGGCGCCACCCTGGCGCTGCCGCTGCTCGACGGCATGGTGCCGGCGGCGACCGCGCTGGCGAAGACCGCGGCGAAGTCTCCCCTCCGGTTCGGCACCGTGTACGTGCCGAACGGCATCATCATGGAGCGGTGGACGCCGCTCGCCGAGGGCCCGGCGTTCGAGTTCCCGCCGAGCCTGAAGGCCCTCGAGCCGTTCCCGCGACCGCCTGCTGGTGGTGAGCGGGCTCGACAACACCGGGGCGCGGTCGCGCTCGGGCGCGTCGGGCGCCCACGCCAAGCCCGCCGGCGCGTTCCTCACCGGCATCGAGCCGCTGCCCACACCGGCAGCTCGAGCCTGCAGCTCGGCATCTCGATGGACCAGATCCTCGCCGACGAGGTCGGCCAGGACACGCCGCTGCCGTCGCTCGAGCTCGGCCTCGAGGGGGCCGACACCGTCAACGGCGTCGGCACGTGCGACGTCGGGTTCAGTTGCGCCTACCAGAACCGGCTCGCGTGGGCCGGCCCGTCGACCCCGCTGCCGGTCGAGACCAACCCGCGGGTGGTGTTCGACCGCCTCTTCGGCAACGTCGACAGCACCGACCCCGCGGTCCGGGCGGCGCGGCTGCGCCGGCAGGGCAGCATCCTCGACTCGGTGCTCGAGAAGGTCGACCGCCTGCAGGGCGGCCTCGGCACCCGCGACCGGGCGAAGCTCGACGAGTACCTGCAGTCGGTGCGCGAGATCGAGCGGCGCATCCAGAACGCCGAGTCGCAGGGGCGCGCGCTGCCCGTGGTCGAGTCGCCGGCCGGCATCCCCGTCAGCTACGACGAGCACGCGCGGCTGATGTTCGACATGCAGGCCCTCGCGTTCCAGACCGACACCACCCGGGTCATCACGTTCCAGATCGGCCGCGAGCAGAGCGGGGCGACCTATCCCCAGATCGGCGTCTCCGACTCGCACCACCCGATCTCGCACCACGGCGGGGACCGGAACAAGATCGAGAGCCTCGCCAAGATCAACGCCTATCACGTGTCGCTCTTCGCGTACTTCCTCGAGCGGCTGGCGTCGATGCCCGACGGCGACGACGGCACCGTGCTCGACAACGTCGTCACCCTCTACGGCAGCGCCATCAGCGAGGGCAACTCGCACGACGTCCGCAACCTGCCGCTCCTGCTCGCGGGCGGCGGCGGCGGGCGCATCTTGAGCGGCCGCCACGTGAAGTACCCGGAACGAGACCCAGCGCCTGACGAATCTGCAGCTCACGCTGCTGAACACGTTGGGCGTGCCCATCGACTCGTTCGGCGACAGCACTGGCGAGCGGCTCACCGAGCTGTCGGAGCTGTCGCGGTCGACCGACGGGTAGCGGCCAATTCAGGGGTCTGCGCCGTGGAACGGCGTGGACCCCTGGAGCGTTCGTTGGGCGGCAGCAGCGCTGCTTCGTCCCCAAAAACTGCTTGACGGTTAGCCGCGCCTTGAGTAGTATGCGGATGGGCATGAACCACCCCGCCGCACCGCTGCCGCTCGACGCCGAAGACAGGAGCACGCTGGACCCGCCGGGCCAGGCCGTGGTGCTGTGCGTGGATGAGAAGAGCCAGATTCAGGCCCCGGACCGCACGCCAGCCGGGCCTGCCGATGAAGCCGGGTCGCTGCGGCACCATGACCCACGACTACAAGCGCCTGTGGGCGGAGGCAGCAATGACGAAAAGCCAATTCCGTGAGTTTTTGTTCGGAGCGAAACACCTTACCGGACTGCTGGTCGCAGCAGCTACGGTCGCCGTACTCCTCTTCATGCAAGTTGGTGCCATTGGACAAGAAGTTGGTGCCGTTGGACAAGAACACAGTGTGTCGGCGCTGCCAGAGACTCAGCAGGCGCCGGATATAACCCGACGACCCCAGAAAAAGTTGAGCTGGGAAGACTGCTGTTCTGGGACCCAATTATGTCGGGACCCGGAGACGTAGCCTGCGCGACGTGCCATCATCCCCAAAGCGCCTATGCGGAGGCCCGCGACCTGTCGCTCGGCGTGACGGGGCATCGGCCTGGGCCGCTTCCGGCGTGGCGGGCATCTCGTCAAACGCAATAGTCCGACGGTTCTGAACGTTGCTTTCAACGGCATTGATGAATCAGGCCGCTACGACCCGGCGAGTGCGCCGGCGTTCTGGGACAATCGCATCAGGAGCCTCGAATCGCAGGCGCTCGAACCGCTCAAGTCGTTCGAGGAAATGCGAGGGGACACCTACCCGGCGGATGAGGCTGTCGCGAGAGTGGTGGCGAAGCTCCAGGCCAACGCCGAGTACCAGAGCCTGTTCGCCGGGGCCTTCGGCGGTGAACAGCCGGTCACCGCGGGAAAACCTGGGCCGGGCGGTAGCGGCGTTCATGCGGTCGCTGCTGGCCAACAACTCGCCGTTCGACCGCTACATGCGCGGCGACCGCAGCGCCATGACGGCGGAACAGGTCAGAGGAATGCAGCGCTTCGAGGAGATCGGGTGCATCAGGTGCCACAACGGGCCCATGTTCTCCGATTACAAGCTGCATGTCATGGGCGTGCCCGACAACCCCGCTCTTGCATCAGGTGCCACAACGCCCGCCTCCGACGGAGGCGCGCAGAACCCTCCTTGCCCGGCAGCTCCTGAGGAGCCGCGTACTGCAGCGTCCCGAGCAGCGTGCGACAGCTATGCGTTTCGCACGCCGTCGCTGCGAAACCTCGAATTGACCTTCCCATACGGGCACAATGGCATGTTCAGGACGCTGAACGCCGTCGTGGGGTTCTATGAATCCACCATCGCCGGCGAGTCCCGGAACCCGAACGTCAGCTACGAGGAGCTCGATCCGCGGCTTCGCGAGTTGCAGAACGTGGACGAAGAAGACGTGGATCTGATCGAGTTTTTGATCGCTCTGAGCGATGACTCGTTCGACCGGACGATTCCGGAGCGCGTACCGAGCGGCCTGCCCGTCGGCGGACGAATTCGATAGACAGAGTACGCGCCGTCGTGGCGAACTACTAACGGCTTTCGGACACCCAGACGATTGGAGGACTCACATGAAACGGATTTCCCTGTGTGTACTCGCCGTAATGGCGGTTGCGGATGAGCGCGCCGGCGCAGGCGCAGGTCTACGAGGAGCGCCGGGTCGATACGAATGACCCCATCGAAAAGCCGTTGCTCGCCGCTCCGAACGCGGCCATGGCCAGGAACGCCACGGTCGTCAAGTGGATTCGGAATCCGGAGAAGAGTCCGGAGGACGACGTCACGGCTGCCGACTTTACGTTTGAAGTCTTGAGGCCCGGCCCCGGCCGTATGGTCTGCTACGACCTGACCGGCTGCCTGGAGAGCGGCCGTGGTCGGTGGAGTGCGTCAGCAGCGATGCCAACATGGCGCGCATCGCGCAGAATCGAGCGTTCGCGGAGATGGGGGCCAAGGCCCAGCCACTGCTGGCAGATGGCACGCGGGCCGGCAGGCCTGTCTTGTCGAGCAGCGGCACCGGAGGGATTAGGGATCTGGTTGTGGCCGCCGGGAAAGACGGAACGCGTGAGCTGCCCGAAGTCGGGTCCATCTGGTACAACCTCCGGGGCGACAGCCAGGACACCGCGATCTGGCACACGTTTATCGGCATGCCGAACTTCATGGCGGAAGACATCGGACTGCCGAACAACCGCGACGCGGGCGGCGCCTGGCTGATGTTTGAGGGCACGCCGGAAGCCCACGTCATGTTGCCGGGCCGATAACCGGCAGAGAGTTCTCGGCCTCGGGGTTTTCGACCACGAATCAGGGGGAGGTGTGAGACACCTTCCCCTGATTTCCCGCAGGTTGCGAATGACATCGCTTTGGGTGAGCTCTATGAAATATCTACTGACATGTCTTCTTGCGTCCGCTCTTCTTGCCTCCGCCACGATGTTTGCAGCCAGAGCAGACAACGTTCTCAGGCACGATCACCGATGACGAGTGCCCCATAGCCGATCATTCCGGAATGCGGATGGGTCGACCGACGCTGCCTGCGCCATCGCTTGCGTCGATGACCACACCGTCCCGTCGTTTTGTTTGACGGCAAAGCAACCTATCTGTTGAGCGACCAGGAAAAATCAAGAGAGTTTGCCGGAAAGAAAGTAGCAGTCGTCGGCACGCTGGACTCCACGACCAACACGATCCAGGTCGATTCAATGGCCGCGGCCAAGTGACCCATCGATCCTCCCGGCATCCACTAATGCGGAGCAGTTTTTCGGCCCGGCGGGCGGCGGCGTGCAACGGCGTGGACCCCTGACTCGTTCGGTGGCGGTACCCCCCCTGCTGGCGGCGTTCGTCGTCAGACGCGCATGAACGCGACGTCCTCCCCGCGGTTTCTTCCCGAGCGTCTCCCCGAGCCGGGCGAGCTGGTCCGGGTGCGCTCGCGCCATTGGCTGGTGGAAGAGGTGGCTCCGCCGCCGGTGCCGGACCAGTCGGCGCGGGTGAGGCTGGCCTGCGCCGACGACGACGCGCAGGGGCGGACGATCGAGGTCTTCTGGAACTGCGAGATCGACCGCTGCATCCTGGAGCGCGAGGGGTGGGCCGACCTCGCCGCCCGCGGTTTCGACCCGCCGCGACAATTCGCGGCGTTCCTGCACACGCTGCGCTGGAACTCGGTGACCGCCACTTTACCCGAATCTCTTCCAGTCGCCGTTCCGGGCCGGGATCAGGATCGACGCCTACCAGATGGAACCGTTGCGCAAGGCCCTTCGGCTGCCGCGCGTCAATCTCTTCATCGCGGACGACACCGGGCTCGGCAAGACCATCGAGGCGGGCCTGATCGCGCGCGAGCCTCTTGCTGCGCAAGAAGGCCAAGACCATAGTCGTCGCCGCGCCGCCCTCGGTTCTGGAGCAATGGAAGGCCGAGATGGAGGAGCGGTTCGGTCTCCTGTTCGCCATCGTCGACCGCGCGTATCTGGCGAGGATGCGGCGCGAGCGGGGCTTCGGCGTCAACCCGTGGCGCACGCACAGCCGTTTCCTGGTCTCGCACAACCTGCTGATCGATTCGACCTACGCCGACCCCCTGCGCGAGTGGCTCGGGTCGACCCGGCCGGGCAGCCTCCTGATCCTCGACGAAGCGCACCACGCGGCGCCGTCGAGCGGCGGGCGCTACGGGCATCGAGACGAAGTTCACGCGGGCCGTGCGCGACCTCGCCGGCCGCTTCGAGCACCGGCTGTTCCTGTCGGCCACGCCGCACAACGGTCACTCGAACAGCTTCTCGACGCTGGTGGCACTGCTCGACCCGTCGCGCTTCACCCGCGGGGTCAAGGTGACGAGAAGGGCGCTCGACCACGTGATGGTCAGGTGCCTCAAAGTGATCGACGACGACGTGGAGCGGCGTCTGGCCGCCGGCATCCTTCACCGCGAGGTTGACCGCCTGGCCCGCGGCATCGAGCACGCGGACCTCGACGCGGGCCGGCGGCGCGTGACGGAGGGAGGAGCTGGAATCGTCGCGGTCGCGCAGGGCGGATCTCCAGGCCGAACCGCGCGTGGTCCTGCTCGGCCGGCTGTCGCTCTACGGGCCGCGGCGCCGAGCGGCTGCACGAAGAGGTGGTTCCCGTGACCGCGCGGTGGACCGAGCCCGCCGTACGCACCGCGCCGCTGGCCGCGTACGCACGCGCGGCCGAGGTGCGGACGATGGACCCGCTGGATCGCGCGCTCGGCCGCGGCGCCGCCGGCACCCCCGGCGGGGTGGTCCAGGAGAAGCTGCTCTCGGCCGCCGCCCGCGACGTGGATGAGCTTCGGCCGCAGCTCCAAGCGCGTGCGCGGGAGATGGCCGCGCTTGCGGCGCGGCGGCTGGTCGAGCGCGGCGAGCGCGAATCGAGGGAACTGCGCGATGTGCTCGCGACGCAGCGGGCGCGGGTCGCGGCGGCGCTCGAGAAGCACGAGCGAGAGCCCGACCAACTCTCGTTCGGCTTCAGCACCGAGGAGAGGCGGCAGCTTGCGTCGAACATGCCGCCTGGCGGCAGGCGCCTCGACGAGTTCGACCGCGAAATCGAGCAGGAGCCGGCGCGCGTCCGGGCGTTCTACGCGGTGCAGGCGACACGCGTCGAGCCCGTCGGCGTCGTCTACCTCTGGCCGGCGTCGAACTGACGCGGCACCCTGGCAGCGCATGGCCAAGACCGACCCGCACGTCGCCGCGCACCTGGAGTGGCTGGGGTTCATCCAGCCGGCGGGGCCTGGTCGTCTCGGCGACGGCCCTGGCAAGGGCCGGGGCGGTTCTCGAGAGTGCGGGGTGGATGGACTTCCCGGTTGCGGCCATGCTGGCGACGGCCGGCCGCCCGCTATGCGCCGCCCTTCGGCTGCTGCTGAGCGAGCAACGCCTTCTCGCGCTGCGGCGCGCGGCCGGGTCGCACACCTTCAGATCGAGGATCGCCTCGGGACGGGGCGGGGCGGTACCGTCTCCCCGCAGGCGCGCGAGGGCGGCGGCATTTTGGGGTGGCGTTGTTGTAATGAGGAGAGGGGGCGGAATGTCAGTGGGAAGGTGACGGGAAGCGGAGGTACTTGAGATAATCGGGAAGCAGCGGGAGTCGAGCGGGATGAAGACGGTAGGAGAGTAGTGGGATGAAGCGGCCGCAGAAGCGCAGCAAGCCGAAGCGAAGGGCGGCATTGGCCGGGGCGGGGTCGGTCGATCGAGGCGAGTTGGCAAGAATGGAGAGGATGGCCACGTACCGTCCGAGCCCGTACCACAAGTCGAGTCCCTTGGGTCAGGAATCTGGGACGGTTGCTGTGCCTCGGCCGGACAAGACGATCTGTGACGGGCCGGGGAGCGGAGGAGGGCGGGAGGCGATCGATCTGCTCAGGTCGGGGTTTCGGCGAGGCATGGTGAGCGAGCGGCGGCGTGGGAGGTGGCCGCAGAACGTGTGGGCGGTGGACGATGGAGGGATAGTGTACGAGGCGCAGCTCGGCAATCTGGAGACCGGCGAGTACCACGGGTATCCGATGAAACAGGACGACAGTTTCGCCGGCTTCATCGGAGAAGAGTGGAAGAGGCGCGGGACATGACAGTGGAGATCGGGGCGGTCTGGTGTCGGACAGCCGGCGAGGATCTCGCGGAGATGCCGGAGACGGTGCAGGACGAGGCCACCTTGGGGGAGATTGTCCTGGCCGTCGGAGGCGTGCCTCTGACTTGGGCTCTGGATACTCGGACCGGGCAGGCGCGGACCGGCGCAACATTGTCGGGCCATCAGTTGGCGGAATGGCTGACGTGGAACTGGTGGCGTTTGCGTTGGGAGCCGGGTCAGCACAACACGCGCAGGGATCGCTGCATCGGTTGGCGGCGGGCTCACGATCTGGCGGGTGTCGGCGGCGGGTGGTTGTGGCCGAACGTCACGATCACGAGTGACGGTCTCCGGGTGGTGCTGGACGCGAGACCGTCGCGGGAGGCGGGGACGGAGCCGTTGCGCTACGTCGCGGGACGGCGGGTCGTGGTTTCGGCGGTGGCGTTCGAGGCGGGGGTGGACGATTTCGTGAGGCGCGTGCTGGCGCGGCTGGAAGAGTGGTCGCTCTCGAAGACGGACCTCGGCGCGGCATGGCGGGAACTGGCCGCGGAGCGCGGGGATCCGGAGCTGGCTCGATACCGGCGAATCGAGGCGTGTCTGGGCTGTGATGTCGACGAGGCCGACCCCGCGCGGGTCGAGCGCGTGATCGTGGACGGGCGGACGATGGGCAGCGCGGCCATGTTGGAGATCGCGGCCGACCGGTTTCTGACCGCCGGGGAGTTGCGAGACGCGGCGCAAGGGATGGGCTTCGATGCCGACGCGGGCAATCGCGTGACGCTGCCCGCGGATGCCTGGGAGGCTCAGGGTCACAGGGCGGCATGGGAGGTGGGCGTTGACGCGGCGTGCGCGCTGCGGCGTCGGGAAGGACTCGGCGACGGTCCGGTGTCGGATCAGACGCTCGCGGACCTCTGCGCCGTCGACGTAAGCGCGTTCCAGGCCGGGAAGGGCGGTGGTGACGTGGCCTTCGCACTTGACGATCGGGATGCCGGAAGCCGCATCGTCTTGCGGTCGCGCTGGCGAACCGGACGGCGATTCGAGGGTGCGCGGCTGCTCGCGGACTGCCTGCTGGTCGGAACGGATGATCGCCTCCGACCGGCGACCGGGGCTGCGACGTACAGACAGAAGATGCAGCGCGCGTTCGCGGCCGAGTTGCTCTGTCCCGTCGGGAGCCTGCTCGATGTACTGGCGGACGATTTCTCGGACGACGCGCGGGTGGGCGCGGCGGAACGATTCGGCGTATCGCCGCTGGCGGTCATAGCGGTGTTGGCGAACAACGGCTACGCGGACTGGGAGGATGCGAGGGATCCGGATGTTCGCCTGCCCGCGTTGTCGAACGGGACGCACGTGGCCCGTCCCATCACGGGAACCGAGCATTCCGATGGATGGTGACGTGTGGAACGCGCCCGTGCCATTGCGAGCGTGCCACCGGTGGAACATGTGCAGCGGAGATGGATCGCTTGCGAGAGCGTTCAGCCGACGACGTATCCGAGACGACGAATATACGCGTTGTCCGCTCTATCCGGCGCCCGCGCTTCCGTCTTCCGGAGGGCCTTCCGTCGTTCGCAGGTACCGCGCGAACCGCCGCACCTCGTCACGATCGGTCGGCGAAAGCGTGGCGGCAGCGCGTGGCGACAGCGGGAACGACTCGGCGTCGACTCCATCGTGAGACTCGACGGTGAGACTCTCGAGCCTGATCCGGAAGAGCTTGGCCAATCGGCGCAGATCCTCGGGGCTGATGTCTCGCGAGCCGCTCTCGATCTGCGAGAGCGCCGCCGGCGGCATACGACGATAGCGGGCGACCTCGTCCTGCGAGAATCCCCGGTACTCACGTTCCTCCTCGAGCCGTTCGCCAAGGATGACCCGATTGGTTCGCTCGTCGCTCATGACTCGATCACCTCTGGGTAGTGCACTCATCATAGCAGCGGTTCCGTCGGTTGGTTCGGAGAGCCAACGATCCCGGGCCGGACCTCTGGCCCGGCGCGGCCAACCGGCGAATCAAGGCCGGGTGTTACGATCGCCGGCGCCGTCGCGGAGCCTGACCTCCACGGAGCGAGATTCGCGTCGACCGCCGCGGAGCCACGTACATGACCGACACCCCGGCCGCCGCCGATTCCCCCGCGTTCGGGGCCGCGGTGGCGAGCCCTCCCCCCGATTCGCCCGCGGTCCGAGACCGCATCGTCGACGCCCTGCGGATCGACCTCGTCGGCCCGACCGTTGGTCATCCGCTCGCGTCGGAACGCCTGCCTGGATGGGTCCGCCCGTCGAACTGGTATCTCACCGGCTTCCTGGTGCCCTCGGGCATGCCGCCGGAGCGGTGCGCGGACGCCGACGAGGACGACGACTTCGACACGGAGGTGCCCGGGGACGCGGGGCTCGCCGAGGAGTCCGGGGAAGATCGGCGGGCCGCGAAGCGCGGCTACTTCCCCTCGTCGATGGCCATCAGCTTCCTCGCGCCGGCGGAAGCGGAGCGGCTGCAGGTCATGGTGCGCTGGGGGGACTACGCGCAGGCGGAGTTCGAGGATGCGTCAGGGAAGACCGAGCGCATCTGGGCTCGGACGCCGCGGGACGGTCAAATCACCGTGCCGCTGCCCGCGGGCATCGTGGCGGGTGCGGACGCATCTCGCGCCCCGGATGTGCCGGTGTACGACGTGCCTGGATCGGACGGCCTGCAGGTCCACGTCATCGTTCGTTCCCTTCGAGCGGCCGGCGTCGCGTCGCAGATTCCCTCGGACGCGCGGGCCGTCTCGATCTTTCTGGTGAACCGTCGGGCGTTGCCGCCCGAGGGAGACGAGACCGACCAGACGCTGGCGTTCCAGGCCGAGATCGAGGTGCGGAGCGACCGGCCCTTCCTTGGCGCGCCCCGATCTTCGCGGCGCGCGCGGCAGCGGCGCGGACGATTGGGACGAACGAGTCGCCGACCTCCACTACGCCGCGACGCCGGAGTACGCCACCGGCCACGGTGTTTCGGCGGAACGGCCCGTCAAGCAGGTCGAGCTCGACGCGCTGCTCGCCGCGCCGGTGGGGCTGGTCGGCGACCTGCCCGTCGACGCCGACTTTCACGCGCGGCGGCTGCCGGACAGCGCCTGGCGCCGGGCGGCGGACTCGGTCGCGGACGGCATCGCGGCGGTCGTTCAGCTCCACCGGTTGCGCGAGGTTGCCGCCCTGGCCGGGTTCACCCGCTTCGAAGCGGTGATGCCGGACATCAACGGGGAGTACGACACCGACGTCGAACGCGCCGAGATCGCGCTGGATCCGTCGTGGTTCCCGGCCGTGGAGAACCTCGGCGAGGGGATCTTCCTGCAGCTCGCCGCCGCCGCCGTGGAGCGCTGGCTCGCGCGGCCGGGGGTGGCGGCGCGGATCGACGCCCTCGCCGTCGGCCATCGACGCTGGGACGATCGGCGCCGGGCGCAGAGCCGGGGTCCGCACGCGCGCCCGTTCCCGGGGGGGCCGTACGTGCTCCTGCACACGCTGGCGCACTTGCTGATTCAGTCGCTCGCGGTTCGCTGCGGCTATCCGGCCGCGTCGATTCGCGAGCGCATCTACGTCGACGCCGACACGGGGCGGTTCGGCCTGTTGCTCTACACGGCGAGCGCCGACACCGAAGGCACGCTGGGCGGTCTGGTACAGCAGGCCCGGTCGATCGAGGAGCATCTTGGGCAGGCGCTCGGGGCCGCCGCCCTCTGCTCCAACGATCCGGTATGCGCGTGGCACGATTCGGGCCGCAGTCTGGAAGAGCGGTGGTTGCACGGCGCGGCTTGCCACGGCTGCGCGCGGGTGGCGGAGACCTCCTGCGAGATGCGCAACGACTACCTCGACCGCGCGCTGGTCGTCCCGGTGATGGGTGTCGCCGACGCGGCGTTCTTCGAGGCGACCTGACGGCAGGCCGCGCTCGTTCGTGACGAAAGGTGCGATTCGTGATCGACCTGTCCGCCTGGAAGCCGCGTGCCGCCGTGCTGGGCGCAGTTGCCGCCTTGGTGTGGGCGGTCTCGCTCTACGGCCTGCTCGTCGACGAGAGTGTCGTCTACGCCCTCGCCGTCGTTCCGCGCCGGTTCGACGGCCTCTCCGGCGTTCTCGGCGCGCCCCTCGTGCACGGCTCGTTCGCGCATTTGGCCGCCAACACGGTCCCCCTGCTGATTCTCGGCGGCATGGTCGCCATCCGCGGCGTCGCCTACTACGTGACGGCAACGCTGGCCATCGTCGTGCTCGGGGGCCTGGGCCTGTGGGTCTTCGGACGCAGCGCGGCACACATCGGCGCGAGCGGTCTGATCTTCGGCTACTTCGGCCTGCTCGTCGGCCGCGGATACTACGAGCGCAGCCTGCAGTCGGTAGTCGTCGCGACCGTGGTGGCGGTCTTCTACGGCGGCATGTTCGCGGGCATCCTACCGCGCGACTCCGGGGTCTCCTGGGAGGCCCACCTGTTCGGCCTCCTCGCCGGCGGACTGTGCGCCCGCGCCGCGCACCGCAGGCAGCGGTGATGCTACGACTAAGGCTACAATCCGGACGTGGGTTTCTCCGCTGGCGACGGTTTCCGTCGCCACGTGCTGTACGGCAGCCGCAAGCTCCGGGGATCGCGCGGGTTCACCGCCGCGGCAGTGGCCACGCTCGCGCTCGGCATGGGCGGGACGACCGCGATCGTCACCCTCATGGACAGCGTCATGCTCCGGCCGCTGCCCGTGTCGGACCCGGGACGCCTGTACCGGATCGGGGACGGGGACGACACGACCGTCACGGGCCGCCACGGCCGCTGGGGCGTGTTCTCGTTTCCGCTGTACGAGCGGCTGCAGGCGGGGGCCGGGGAGTTCGAGGACATCACCGCGTTCGACTGGGGCGGCTCGCTGTTGAGCGTCCGCAGGCAGGGCGCGGAAGACGCGGCGACCCGGGCCTTGCGCGCGGGCTACGTCACGGGAACGTACTTCTCCACGCTCGGTGTCGGCGCCTTCCACGGCCGGGTGTTCGCGCCGGACGACGACCGGTCCTCGGCGCCGCCGGCCGTCGTGCTGAGCCATCGTACGTGGCAGGGAGCCTACGGGGCGGACCCGTCGGTAGTCGGCTCGACGTTCGCGGTGGAGGGCCGCCCGTTCACGGTGATCGGCGTGGCCGCGCCGGGGTTCTTCGGCGAGACCGTTCGCGCGTTTCCGCCCGACCTCTGGATCCCCCTGCAGCACGAGCCTACGATTGCCGGGGAGGGTTCGCTGCTCCGGCAGTCGACGTCGCCGTGGCTGTTCGTGATCGGCCGTCTCCGGGAAGACGCCTCGATCGCGGGAATGGCGCCCCGGCTGACGGGAGTCCTGCGCCAGTGGATCCGGTTCGAGGCCGACTACCCGGCCAACCTGATGCCGGACATCGTCCGGGAGCTTCCCAACCAGACGATCCAGGTCGTCCCGGCCGGCTCGGGCATCGGCCTCGCGGGCATCTCACTGAAGGAACGATACGGACCGAGCCTTTGGATACTGTTCGCCATCTGCGGGCTCGTGCTGGTCATTGCGTGTGCCAACGTGGCGAATCTCCTGCTCGCCCGCGCCGTCGCTCGCCGCGGGCAGACGGCCATGCGGCTCGCGGTCGGCGCGACCCGCCGGCAGATCGTCGTGGAAGCCCTTGCCGAGAGCGTGCTGCTGACGGCAGCCGGCGGGGCGGTCGGGCTGCTGGTTGCCGTCGGCGCCACGCGTCTGCTGGTCGCGCTGGCCCTCCAGGACTCGACGCTCGCGCCGATCGCGGCGACGCCGTCGCCCGTCACGTTGTCGTTCGCGGCGGGGCTGTCGCTCGTGGCGGGCGTCCTCTCGGGTGTCGCGCCCGCGTGGCTCGCCGCGCGGACGAATCCCATCGATGCCCTGCGCGGCTCGGGGCGCAGCGTCGGCGGTTCCTTCCGCGCGCGCACGACGCTGCTGATCGTGCAGGCGTCGCTGGCCGTCGCGGTCGTCGCCGGCTCCACGATGCTCGCGCGGAGTCTCGCGAACCTCCAGCGCCAGGACCTCGGCTACGACGTGCAGGACCGCGTGCTGATTGGCTTGAAGCGCCTGCCGTCCACCTACACGCCGCAGCAACTGTCCATCCTGTATCGCGACATCGAGCAACGGCTCGCGGGTCTCCCCGGCGTGCGCGGGGCCGGACTGGCGCTGTACAACCCGCTCGCGGGCAACTGGGGCGAGTCGGTCTTCGTCGCCGGCCGCCCGCCGAACGCGGCCAGTGAATCGGGGGCGTCGTGGAACCGCGTCAGCGCCGGCTATCTTCAGGACCTGGGCGTCGCGCTCGCAAGTGGACGATGGTTCACGGCCGCGGACGACGAGAGGAACGCGCCGGTTGCCGTCGTGAACGAGGCGTTCGCGAGGCGCTTCTTCCCGGACGGGGAAGATCCGCTGGAGCAGCACTTCGGCGTCGAGCGGCTCGAGAACGCCGATACCTTCCGCATCGTGGGCGTGGCGCGGGACGCGAGGTTCGCCGGCTCGGGGCCGAACGTCGCGGTGGGTCCGATGTTCTTCGTTCCGCTCGCCCAGCGCGTCGATTACGGCACCGACTACCGGAGAATGGTCGAACGGTTGTCCCACCTCGTCCAGGGCATCCTGGTGGTCAGTGACTCGGCGCTCGCCGGCCTCGAGCCCATGGTGAGGAGGACGCTGGCGGATGCCGACCCCAACCTCGCGGTCACGAGCGTCAGGACCCTGCGGCAGCAGATCGACCGCTCCTTCGCCCGGGAGCGGGCGGTCGCGAGTCTCGCGGGACTGTTCGGAATGGTGTCGCTCGTGCTGGCGGCGGTCGGCGTGTACGGCGTCATCGCCTACATGGTCGCGCAGCGGACGAACGAGATCGGCATCCGGATGGCGCTGGGCGCGGATCGCGTCAGGGTCATCGGACTGGTGTTGCGCCAGGCGTTTCAGCGCGTGGCCGTCGGGCTCGTCGTCGGCCTGCCTCTCGCCGTCGGCGCCGCCCGGCTGATGGCGGCGCAGCTCCACGGCGTGTCGTCGTGGGACCCCTTCTCCCTCGCCGTCGCCGCCGCCTCGCTCGCGGGATGCGCGCTGGTCGCCGCCCTCGTCCCGGCGAGTCGTGCCGCCGCCATCCTGCCGATGACCGCGTTACGGCGTTGAGTTCCCCCACCCGACGCTCAGCGCAGGGTACGGAAGAACCGGCGCAGGTCGCCGACCAGCAGGTCCGGCTCCTCGATGGCGGGGAAGTGCCCGCCGGTGTCGAAGACCGACCAGTGGGTGACGTTGTCGGGCACGTCCTCGACGTAGGAGCGGGGCGGCCCGGTCCGGGACGGGATGCCCACGAACTGGGCGAAGCCCTGCGGCACCTGCACCGGTCCCCGCGACAGCGCCCGCCGGGGGCGCGAGCTGCCGAGGCCGTTGGCGTAGTAGTAGCGCACGCTGGTGCCGATGGTGCGGGTGTGCCAGTAGATGGAGACGAGGGTGAGGATCTGGTCCTTGCTGAAGCGGTTCTCCACGTCGCCGTCGCAGTCGCTCCACGACCGCAGCTTCTCGGTGACCCACGCCGCGACGCCCGCCGGAGAGTCGGTGAGCCCGAAGGCGAGGGTCTGGGGCTTGGTGCCCTGGATGCGCTGGTAGCCGGTCTCGTCGGTCGACCACGCCTCGGCGCGGGCGAGGTAGTCGCGTTCCTCGTCGGTCTGGGGCGGGCGCTGCGCGCGCGGCGGCTGGCCGGGGGTGTGGATGCCGACCACGCGGTCCGGGTAGGCGGCGCCGAGGGCGCGGGTGACGCCGGCGCCCCAGTCGCTGCCGTAGGCGCCGAAGCGCTCGTAGCCGAGGCGGTCCATCAGGGCCACCCACAGCTCGGCGGTGCGGGCGATGTCGGTGCCCTCCAGGGGCTCGCCCGAGAAGCCGAAGCCGGGGATGGACGGCGCGACGACGTGGAACCCGTCGGCGGCGTCGCCGCCGTGGGCGGCGGGGTCGGCGAGGGGGCGGACCGAGGGCAGCATCTCCCACACGGTGCCGGGCCAGCCGTGGGTCATCAGCAGGGGCAGGGCCCCCGCACGGGGGCTCCGCTGGTGGACGAAGTGGAGCTCCTGGCCCTCGATCTCCGTCGTGTAGTGGTCGAACGCGTTCAGGGCCGCCTCGTGCGCGCGCCAGTCGTACTCGTCGCGCCAGTAGGCGATCAGCTCCTCGAGGTACGCGCGGTCGGTGCCGTAGGACCAGGGTTCGCCCGGCGAGTCGGGCGGCCAGCGGGTGGCCGCGAGACGGCGCCGGAGGTCTTCCAGCGCCTCGTCGCCGACCTCGACGGTGAAGGGCGCGATGTCGGCCTGCGCCGCCGACGTCCCGCCCGGCGCCCCTGCGCGGGCGGCCGCGCTCGCGCCGGGTCCGCCCGCGCGGGCCCGCGCCGCCCCGCCCGCGAGCGGCGCCGCGGCTGCCGCCGCGGCCATCGTCTTCAGAAGCGTCCGTCGGTCCAGTTGCCGTTCTGACATGGGTTCTCCCTCATCGTGGCGGTTGTGCCCGCGTCGCCCGGCCCGCGACCGCCGCCGCGGCCCGCGTGGGCGATCGACGTGAACAGGCCGGCCCGGCCGGCGCGAAGCCCGTTCCCCGGCGTCGCTCACCGTCCCTGCCCCGGGTCGGCGGGATCGCCGGGGCGATCCGGGTCGTCGGACCCGTCGAACGCCGGGCGGATCTCCGTCGGCGCGAACTCCTCGACGACGCCGAGGACGTCGAGCGCGCCGTCCTCCGGCTCGTTCCCGTTCCCCGAGAGTCCCGGCAGGTCCAGCCCTCTGAGACGGTCGCCGACGCCCCCGAGGTAGGGCTCGGCCGCGTCGATCAGGTCGGCGCGGTTCTGCCAGACCCAGTAGCCCGCCAGGACGAGGGCGGCCAGGATGATCAGCCGGAACGCGAGGGCGATGACGTGCCGGAGCAGGTAGATGACGACGATGGCCGCGACGACGACGGCGACGAGGACGATTTCGTTGGACATGGCGGCATGAGGCGGCCGGGCGGGCGGCGGGCCGCCCGGGCCGCGGAGTTGCTTCCACGGCGTTTCGATCCGCTTGATCTCCGAGCATCCGGCCCGGCGGCCGCGCCGCCGCCCCGGTTGGAGAGGGCCAGCGTAGCACGTTCGCCGCCGAATCCGCGCACGCGGGGGGTGACGCCGTGCGCCCGGTGCCGCCCTCGCCCTCGCGCCCGCACGTTCGCGGCCCGCGTCTGACGCCGTGCGCCCGGCTCCGCCCTGGCCTTCGCGCCCGCCCGCACGTTCGCCGCCGATTCGCGCGCGCGAACGGGGTCGCCGCGGATCCGCGGGCCGCGCCACGGGCGACGCGGAGGCGCCGGGAAGGGACGCCACAAGCCGCCGTGCCGCCGCGGGGCGGGCCGCGCCGGGCGGGGGCTATAATCCGGCTTCCACGCATCCTCAAAGGAGAACCGGTGATACGAATCCACACGGCGGCGTCCGCCGGGCGCCGCAACCCCGAGCCCCCCCGCGGAGGACGGCCGCGGATCGACCTCCGGACCCGGTATCGCGGTACCGGGTCCGGGCGGGTCGGCCGGCCGGCCGCGGCCGCCCTGGCGCTGTCGCTGTCGCTGGCCGGCATGTCCGGCGCCCAGGATTTCCGCCTGGTGGAGACGACGATCGACGACGTCCACGCCGCTTTCGCGGCGGGGCGGCTGACCTGCCGCGGGCTGGTCGAGGGCTACCTCGCCCGCATCGAGGCCTACGACCAGGCCGGGCCCGCGTTGAACGCCATCGAGTACATCAATCCGCGAGCGGCGGAGGAGGCGGAGGCCCTCGACGCCGCGTTCGCGGCGTCCGGCCCGACCGGTCCCCTCCACTGCGTCCCGGTGCTGCTCAAGGACCAGGTCGAGACGCGCGACATGCCCACGACCTACGGCTCGGCGCTCTTCGACGGGTTCATGTCGGGGCGCGACGCGACCATCGTTACCCGCATGCGCGAGGCGGGGGCGATCATCCTCGCCAAGACGACCATGGGGGAGTTCGCCTCGCGTTACGTCGGGTCCGGCTTCGGCATCATCCGGAACCCCTACGACCCGACCCGCAACCCGAGCGGGTCGTCGGGGGGCAGCGGGGCCGGCGCCGCCGCCAACTTCGGCCTCGTCGCCATCGGCGAGGACACCGGGGGGTCGATTCGCGGTCCGGCCGCGGTGCACAGCCTCGTCGGCCTGCGGCCCACGGTGCCCCTGGTCAGCCGCCACGGGATGATGCCCGCCAACCCCTCGAGCGACACGCTGGGGCCGATGACCCGCACGGTCCGGGACGCCGCGATCCTGCTCGACGCGATCGCGGGTTACGACCCGAACGACCCGGTGACCGCCTACGCCGCCGGCCGCACGCCCGACTCGTACGTCGACGGCCTCGACGCCGACGGCCTGCGCGGGGCGCGCATCGGGGTGATTCGCGAGCCCATGGACGCCCAGACCGACCCCGAGTCGGACGACTACCGGCAGGTGCGCCGGGTCGTGGACCGGGCCGTCGCCGACCTGGGTCGGCTCGGGGCCGAGCTGGTCGACCCGATCGAGGTGCCGGGCGTCGACAAGGCGCAGGCGGCCTACGTCCGGAACAGCTTCGAGACCGAGGAGGCGACCGACGCCTACCTCGCCGGGCTGCCCGAGGCCCCGGTCGGCTCGTTGCGCGAGATCCTCCTGTCGGGGCGGGTCGTCCCGTGGCGGGCCAAGGGGTTGATGAACGTGGTGGGCCGGTCAACCTCCGAGCCGGAGTACCTGCCGGTCCTCCGGGCCCGGGAGCGCCTGCGGCGCGCCGTCCTCGGGGCGATGGCCGACCACGACCTCGACGCGCTGGTCTACGCGACCTTCGACCACCAGACGACGGTCATCGCGCCCGACGTGCTGACCAACCCCGACACCGAGGACTCCTATGCGCGGGGGAACAACCGGTACCTGAGCCCGGTGACCGGCTTCCCGGCCCTGACCGTGCCCGCGGGCCTGACCGACGACGGGCTGCCGGTCGGCCTCGAGCTGCTCGGCGCGCCGTTCGCCGAGGCGACGCTGCTGCGCCTCGGTTACGCTTATGAGCAGGGCACCCACCGGCGGGAGCCGCCGGCCACGACCCCGGCGCTCGACTAGTGCATACACAAAGGGAGGGACGACATGAGCGTTAGAGGATGCACGGCGTGTCTTTCCGGACTGGGCCTTGCGGCGATGGCGGCGCTGCTGGCGGGGGGCGGCCCGGCCCCGGCGGTGCTGGCCGCCGGCGACGACATCGCGGGGACGGTGACGAGCGCGGCCGGCCCGGAGGCCGGCGTGTGGGTGATCGCCGAGACCGGCGACTTCGACACGTCGTTCCGCAAGACGGTGGTGACCGGCGACGACGGGCGCTTCCTCGTGCCCGACCTGCCGGCGGCGGCCTACGAGGTCTGGGTGCGCGGCTACGGGCTGGTCGACTCGGAGAAGACCGCCGCTCGGCCCGGCGACCAGGTCGAGCTGACGGTGCGCGCCGCCGCCAGCCCGCGCGAGGCGGCCGAGATCTATCCCGCGAACTACTGGTACTCGCTGCTCGAGGTGCCCCCGGCGGGCGACTTTCCCGGCACCGGCCCCCGCGGCAACGGCATCGGCACCGCGATGCGCACCCAGGCCGACTGGATCGACCGGATGAAGGACGGCTGCCAGCTCTGCCACCAGCTCGGCAACTACGCCACGCGCGAGATGCCCATGCTGGACCTCGACGACTTCGACTCGACCGCCGACGCCTGGAACCACCGCATCCAGGCGGGCGGCGCGGGACCGGCGATGGCGGCCGAGATCAACCGCATCGGCCGGCCTCGCGCCATCCAGCTCTACGCCGAGTGGACGGACCGCATCCGGGCGGGGGAGGTGCCGCCGGCGCCGCCGCGGCCGCAGGGCGTCGAGCGCAACGTGGTCCTCACGTCGTGGGGCTGGGGCCACCCCCGGGGGATGGTGCACGACAACGTCTCGACCGACAAGCGCGACCCCACCCTCTATCCCGACGGGCCGATCTACGGCGTCGGGGGGGCGGGCCTTGTCATCACCGACATCGGCGCCCACCAGTCGGTGCGCATGGACCTGCCGACCCGCATCGAGCGGCCCCGGCGCGCCACCTCGTACGAGGGCTCGTCGACGCGGATACCGTCGCTGTACTGGGGCGACGAGCCGGCGGGGCTGGTCAGCCGCAGCGCCCACAACCCCATGATGGACGACCGGGGCCGGCTCTGGATCACCCAGGCGGTCCGGCCGAACGACGTGCCCGGCTGGTGCCTGGAGGGGTCGGACCACCCGTTCGCGCGGTACTACCCGATTCAGCACCGGGACGAGTCGCGGCAGGTCTCGTACTACGACCCCGAGACCGGCGAGTTCGAGCTCATCGACACCTGCTACTTCACCCATCATCTGCAGTTCGCCGACGACGCCGACGACACCCTCTGGCTGAGCGGCTCGACCGAGGCGGTGGGCTGGCTGAACACCCGGCTCTACGACGAGACCGGCGACGAGCGGGCCGCCCAGGGTTGGTGCCCGACCGTCATCGACACCAACGGCGACGGTGTCATCACCAAGCCGTGGAACGAGCCGGACTGGGGAGGCGAAGTCGAGATCGACCCGGCGAGGGACACTCGCATCGGCAGCCTCGACAAGTTCCGGCGCGCCTACGGCATCATCCCGCACCCGGACGGCTCGGTGTGGATCACCCGGCGGTTCCCGGTGCCGGGGCAGCTCATCCGGATCGAGCGGGGCGACAACCCGCCGGAAACCTGCAAGGCCGAGGTCTACGAGCCGCCCTACGATCCCGAGGGCGACCCCGATCTGTGGGGCTACGGCCCCCGCGGCATCGACGTCGACCGCAACGGGCTCGTGTGGACGGCGCTCGGCGGCAGCGGCCACGTCGCCAGCTTCGACCGCGGCAAGTGCCGCGTGCTCGCCGGCCCCGAGGCGACCGGCCAGCACTGCGCCGAGGGGTGGACCCTGTACCAGACGCCCGGGCCGCGGATGAAGGGGACCGAGGGGTCGGCCAACGCCGACTACCACTACTACCACTGGGTCGATCAGTTCGACACCCTCGGCCTGGGGGCCAACGTGCCCATCACCACCGGCACGACGTCCGACGCGCTGCTGGCCCTGCTGCCCGAGACGGGGGAGTGGGTCACCATGCGGGTGCCCTATCCCCTGGGGTTCTACAGCCGCGGCCTGGACGGCCGCATCGACGACCCCGAGGCGGGCTGGAAAGGCCGCGGCGTGTGGGCCAGCTTCAACACCGGCTCGACCTTCCACCTGGAGGGCGGCAAGGGGATGACGAGCGAGATCGTCCGGTTCCAGATCCGGCCGGACCCCCTGGCCGAATAGGTGCCGGCGCGGGCGCGGACGCGGTTCCGCCGGCCGGGCCGCGGTCGGCGCCGGAGGCGACGGTTGCCGGCGCGGTGGTGGCAGGCCGGCGTCGGCGCCGCGGGCCGCCCGCCGGCTACTGGCGGGTGAGGGTCAAGGTGCCGCTGTCGGTGACCGGCGGTACGCACGACGTGTTGGTCGTCCACGTTCCCTCCATCGTCGTCGCGGTGAACGACGTCACCGTCACCGCGAGGGCGCAGCCGGGGGCGAAGTACTGCCGGAAGACCTCGACGTCGTCGCGGAACCCGAAAGACAGGTCCGCCGCCGTGCCCGTCGCCGTGCCCGTCACGGGGCCGGCCAGGTTGATGTCGGCGGGCGCTCCGAACCCGACCAGGATGACGGGCATCGGGGTCGACCAGTCGCCGGTCACCGCGCCGCCGGTCTCGGTGAGCGTCGCGGTGACCTGATCCGAGGCGATGAGCGCGCCGGTGAACGTGCCCAGCCAGCTTCCCGTGAGGACCGGGTCGGCCGGGGGGTCGGGCTCCGTCGGCGCGGTGGGGCTGGCGTCCTGGCACGCCGCCGCCAGCAAAGCGCCGCAGAATACGATCGACAGGCGGATCTCGTTGTTCTTCATCATGATTCGGTCCGATCTCCTTCCACGCGCCGGCCCGGACCGAGGCGATCTCGAGGCTTGCGCCGGTGCATGGTCGCGGCCGCCGCTGTGTGGAGTTTCGGTCGCGGACGATAATCGGCTGCAGCGGTACGGGCCGCCGCCCCGCGCTCAGGGGAGGATGGTGCCGAGGGCCAGAATCGAACTGGCGACACCATGATTTTCAGTCATGTGCTCTACCGACTGAGCTACCTCGGCACGCAGGGGATCGGGGGCCGTCGCTCCGGCGCGGAACCGCCCCCGACGGGGAGGTCCACAGGGAACGATACTCTCAACATACCCCACGGCGCCCCGGCCGCGCAACCCGCGCGCGGCCGGGGCGCGACAGATTCGTGAGATCACCGCCCCCGGGTCCGTCGGTCCGGCGGTCGCCTCGCGGATCTCGGCGGGGTCTCACTTCCTTGAAGCGATACCCGCGCCGGGGCCGCCGCACCCGCGGTTCCCCGCCCGGGAGCGGGGCTCGGCTCCCGGGCGCCCGGCTCGCGGGGACGGCACGGCGATTCGCTGATCGGTCGTCGATCGGTTATACTGGCCGGGATGATCCGCTCTGTCCTTCTGGTCTTCGTCCTCCTGCTCGCTATCGAGAGGCCGGCCGGCGCCTATCTCGACCCCGGGACCGGCAGCATGCTGTTGCAGGCGCTTCTCGGGGGGGTCGCGGCCATCGGTGTCGTCGGGCGGCTCTACTGGCGCCGCGTGGCGGCGGTCTTCGAGAGGATGAGGACTCAGCGTACCAAACGCTGAACGCCACGAGCCGGCATACCGGCACGACGGATGCCGGCGGCCCACCGCGGCTCGTTCAGTGGCCGATGATTGCTCAAGAGCCATCCATACGGTTCGACACCGGTTCTTTCCGCGACCCGGACTCCCGCGTTTTCCACCACGACGGCGCGGCCTTCCGCTGCCTGACGGCCCGGGCCCTCGACGACTGGCAGCGGCTGGCGGCGACCCGCTTCCACGCCCGGTTCATGGCCGATCGCCGCCTGATACCGACGCGTCTGTTGACCGACACCGCGTCGTTGCCGCGCCTCGATCCCCGCTGGGTGGCGGTTCTCGAGCACGAGTCGCTGCCCGTCGTGTCGTACCCGTACGAGTGGTCGTTCGGGATGCTCAAGGACGCCGCGCTGCTCCAGCTCGACGTGACGCGCGCGGCGCTCGACGAGGAGATGACCCTCAAGGACGCGACCGCCTTCAACGTCCAGTGGCGCGGCGCGCGTCCCACGTTCATCGACATCGGATCGTTCACGCCGTACGTCGCGGGGGAACCCTGGGCCGGCTACCGGCAGTTCTGCGAGACGTTCCTCTACCCGCTCCTGCTGCAGGCGTACCGCAACGTGCCGTTCCATCCCTGGCTGCGGGGGAGCCTGGAGGGGATCCCGGCCGAGCACTGCCGCGCGCTGCTGTCCGGCCGCCACCTCCTGCGGCGCGGCGTGCTCGCGCACGTCTACCTCCAGGCGAAGGCGCAGGCGCGCTACGACGACGCGCCGCGGGACGTTCGACAGGAGCTGCGCGCCGCCGGCTTCGGCGCGGCGTTCATCAAGCACAACATCGACCGCCTGCGGAGGACGGTGGAGCGGCTGCGCTGGGAGCCGGGGCGGTCGACCTGGTCGGAATACCAGCGGGAACACTCCTACGAAGACGCCGACCTGCGGCGCAAGGCCGGTTTCGTGGAGGCGGTCCTGGCCCGGCGGCGCTGGCCGCTCGTCTGGGATCTGGGGTGCAACACCGGCAACTATTCCCGTCTGGCTGCGAAACACGCGGACCATGTGCTGGCCCTCGACGCCGACCACGTCGTCGTCGAGCGGCTGTATCGGGCGGTCGGCGCTCACGGACCCGCGAACGTGCTGCCGCTCCTGGCCGACCTAGCCGATCCGTCCCCCGGCCTGGGGTGGCGCGGGCGCGAACGACGGCGGCTCGAGGACCGCGGCGCACCGGCGCTCATTCTGTGCCTGGCGCTGGTGCATCATCTCGTGCTCGGCCGGAACATCCCGCTGGACGCGTTCGTGGACTGGCTCGCGCAGTTCGGCGCCGAGGTGATCCTGGAGTTCGTCGGCCGCGACGATCCGATGGTCGAGCGGTTGCTCCGCAATCGGCGGGATCAGGAATTCGACTATTCCGAGGCCGCGGTCGCCGCCGCGCTCGGGCGGTGTTTCGGCGACGTCCGTCACGAGACGCTGGCGTCCGGCACCCGCACGCTGTACCACTGTCGGCCCTGAAGCGGATGAACGGTCCAGACCGCTCCGAACCCCGGTTGCCGGCGTGGGCGCGCGTCGCCGACGGCGTCGCGCTGACGCTCGCCGCCGCCGTGCTCCTCGCGAGCGCCTTCGGCCCGATCCGCATCGGTGGGCTGTTCTCCATGTCCACGCCCTGGCGGGCGTTGCTCGGCCTGCTCGTCGTCTGCGGGCTGCGCCACTGTCTGGTACGCGCCCGTCCGCTGCATCGGCGCGTATGGGAGGGGCTCCGTCATGGGTGGTCGCGACCGCCCTCGCCGTCCCCGGAGTCGGCCGACGACGACCGGCTCGCGGCGTTGCACGTCGCCGGCCTGTGGGGCCTCGCCGTCGCGCAGCCGGTCTTCGATCTGGTGGGGCGCAGCCCCGAGTTCCTGGTCGCCCACGACATGTGGCCGGGCGGCCTGCTGCTGCTGGTCGCGGTGGTCTGCCTCGGCGGTCCGGCCGGCTGTCTGCTCGCCGTCGGGGCGGCCGGCCTCGCGGGGGGGGCGCGGTGGCGGCGACGGGTCGCCGCCGCGGTCATCGGGGGGCTCGCCGGCGTCGTGGCGCTGGCCGCGCTCAAGTCCCTCGGCGCTTCGCCCGGTGCCTTCGCGGTCGCGCTGGCCGTCGCCGCCGGCGCCGGCGCGGCGCATGGGTACCGCCGTTTCCCGCCCGTCCGGTTGTTCGCCACGTTTCTGACGCCGGCCCTCGTGGTCGTGCCGGCGATGTTCCTGTTCAGCCCCGGCGTCGGCCGCCTGCTCGTGCCGGCCGAGGACGTCGGCGCGCTCGACGGCGTGACGTTCGGCGCCACGCCGCCGGTGGTGGTGGTGGTCTTCGACCAGTTCCAGCTTGCGGCGTTGCTGGACCGGGAGGGGAGCATCGACCGCGCCAACTTCCCGCACTTCGCGGCGCTGGCCGACGACGCCACGTGGTTTCGCAACGCGACCGCGGTCGGCGAGATGACCCAGTACGCGCTGCCCGCGATTCTGACGGGCAGGTATCCCTCGCCCGACCTCCTGCCGGTGTCCGCCGACCATCCGGGGAACCTGTTCACGCTGCTGGGCGGCCGGTACCGGCTGCACGTCGAAGAGCCGCTCTCAGAGCTCTGCCCGGAATCGCTGTGCCCGGCCGAACGTGCGATGGGCGCCTGGCTCGCGGGCGTCGTGAGCGACCTCGCCGTCGTGTTTCTGACCGTCGTGCTGCCGGACGAACTGACCGTCTGGTTGCCGCCGGTGGATCAGAACTGGAACGACTTCCTGGCGAACGACACGTTCCAGAACCGCTGGCGGGCGGCGCGGGTCGACGACCGGCGGCAGACGGTCACGCGCTTCATCGACTCGATCACCGGCGCCGGTCCGACGCTGCACTTCATGCATGTGCTGCTCCCGCACGAGCCGTGGCTGTACCTGCCCACGGGGCAGCAGTACACGGCCCTGCGGCAGAACGTCGGCCTTCAGGGCGGCAGGTGGGTCGACGATGGGTGGGCCGCCGCGGTCAACCACCAGCGGTACCTGCTTCAGTTGGGATACGTCGACGCGCTGCTCGGCCGTCTGGTGGCGCGCCTGCGGGAGGTGGACGTCTACGACGACGCGCTGATCGTCGTCACCGCGGACCACGGCGCCAGCCTGCGGCCCGGCGCGTCGTTCCGGCAACCGACGCGAACTTCGTTCGCGGACGTCGGGGCGGTGCCGCTCTTCGTGAAGCGGCCGGGGCAGCGGGAGGGCGGGGCGGTCGACGCCAACGTCGAGGTGATCGACATCCTGCCGACGCTGGCGGCCGAGCTCGGCGTCGAGTTGCCGTGGGCCGCCGACGGCGCGGACATGCTCGATCCGGCGCTCGTGCCGCGGCCCGCCAAGCTGATGTTCTTCGGCGGCGCGAGAAGCCGCGTCGAGGGGCCGCGCGACATCCTCGCCGAGGTGGCGGAGAGCGCCGCCCGCAAGTTCGAGTGGTTCGCGACCGGCGACCCGCTCGATATTCGCGCCTTTCACGGCCGCTACGGCGAGTTGATCGGCCGGCCGGCCGACCCGCTGCGTGCGGCGCGGCCCTCCGACCTTCGGGTGGTCGTCGACACCTCCCGGCTGCTGCAGGACGTCGATCCGGAAGCGGAGTTCCTCCCCGTCCACCTAACCGGTGCGGTGCCGGACCTGCCGGACGATGCGCCGGCCCCGATGCTCGCGGTCGCTCTCAACGGGGTGGTCGCGGCGATCACCCGGCCGTACTCGTTTCCGGTCCTCGGTCGCCGGGCCGCCTGGGAGGCGATCGTCGATCCGGCGCGGCTCGAGCCCGGCGTCAACGCGCTGGAGGTGTTCGAGATTCTCGGCGGGCCCGCCGGCGGCCCCATCGCTCTGGCGGCCGCGGCCGGCTCCGGTCCCGGCGGTGAGTGGCCCAACCTCGTCCTGGACGCGGAGCTTCAGATGCTCGGGGCGCAGGCGTCCGGCTTCTACGGCATGGAGTGGGCGGGCGCGCGGCCGTTCCGCTGGACCCGCGGAGACGCGCGGCTGCTGATGCCGCTCGATTCCCGCCCTGCGGAGATCGCGATCGACGTGCTGATGACCGGCCCGCCCAAGCAGCTCCGCGTCGCGGTCGACGGATGCACGCTGTTCGACGAGACCATTGATGGGCGCTGGGAAGCCACGTTCGATCTGGGCGACTGCCGGCTCTCGCCGCCCGAGGTCGAGATCGTTCTGCGGAGCGACACGCACGTGCCCGGGACCGGCGACACGCGC